>NZ_JBIAOK010000006.1:0-654619 GCF_042878735.1 Streptomyces sp. NPDC003456 | reverse complement strand
CTGTCCTCACGGCTGTTGGGCCGTTCCGACGTCTCCAACCTTAGCGCGGTCTCTCGGCGATCCAAAATCGAAGCCGGTGCGGATTCGATCAGGACGTCGAGTCCCATTCGAATTGAATTCGGGAACGCCGAATGCAACCCGGCTGGGATCGATCTTGCTGGTGGTTGGTGCCGCTGCTGCGGCGGAAGTGCTACCGAAGAACCGTTACGGCTCCGTGGCAACCCGAAGAACCTTACGGACCCGGCAAGGGGCTGTCAAGCACCCCCTGTCAAGATCTTTTCTGCCGGCCGTCAGTCCAGGTCGGTGAGGCGTCCGCCGGCGTCTGGCTGGGCGTGCTCGACCCGGCGCAGCAGGCGGGTGAGCACCTCGCCGAGTGCCGTGCGCTCCTGCGGGGACAGGTCCTGGAGCAGGTCCTCCTCGAAGACCGACGCCATGCGCATCGCCTCCAGCCACTTCTCTCGCCCCTCCGGTGTCAGCTCCACGATGACGCGGACGCGGTTCGTCTCGTCCCGTTCCCGGGTCACCAATGCTTCGGCGACCATGCGGTCGATCCGGTGGGTCATGGCGGCCGGCGTCAGGCCGAGGCGCTTGGCGAGGTCGCTGGGGCCCAGGCGGTAGGGGGCGCCGGAGAGGACGAGGGCCTTGAGGACCTCCCACTCGGCGTTGCTGATCCCGAGGGCCGCGGTCTGGCGGCCGTAGGCGACGTTCATGCGGCGGTTCAGGCGGGACAGGGCGGAGACGATCTGCTCCACCTGGGGGTCGAGGTCCTGGAACTCGCGCTGGTACGCGGCGATCTGCTCTTCGAGAGTCGGCTCACTGGGGCCGGGGGTGTCGCCCATGGCCGCAGTATGGCACGCCCCTCCTTTGCCTTGAAGTCCTTGACTATGTACTCTTTAGCATCGAACTTTAGCTTCGAAGTCTTCACTCCTAACTTCTGAGAGAGGTGAACGTGACCAGGGCGATGGGCGCTGCGATGCGCCGGATCCACGTGGGCAACGCACTCAGCGCTTTCGGGCTCGGCTTCACAGTCCCCTACCTGTACGTCTATGTGGCGCAGGTGCGAGGGCTCGGGGCCATGACGGCGGGTCTGGTGCTCGCCGTCTTCGCTGTGGCCGCGCTGATCGTGCTGCCGTTCGCCGGGCGGGCCATCGTCCGGCGCGGTCCGCTGCCGGTGCTGCTCACCGCCCTCGTCGCCGCCGCCCTGGGGGCGCTGAGCCTGGGAATCTCGAGCAGCGCGGTGGCCGTGCTGGTCTCGGCGTCCCTGCTGGGCGCCGGCCAGGCCGTGATGCAGCCGGCGCTGGCGACCATGATCGTGGACTGCTCCAGCGCCGACACGCGCTCGCGCGCGTTCGCCATGCAGTTCTTCCTGCAGAACCTCGGGCTCGGCGTCGGCGGGCTCATCGGCGGCCACCTGGTCGACACCTCCAGCGCCGCGTCCTTCACGCTGCTCTTCGCGATCGAGGCGGCGATGTTCCTGCTGCTGGTCGTGGTGATGGCGACCGTGCGGATGCCGCACGCGCCCCGGATGGACGCGCCCGTGAGCTCGGGCCGGGGCAGCTGGAAGCAGCTGCTGGGCAACCGGGCCATGGTGCAGCTGTGCGTGCTGGGCTTCGTGCTGTTCTTCGCCTGCTACGGGCAGTTCGAGTCGGGGCTGAGCGCGTACGGGGTCGAGGCCGCCGGTATCTCGACGTCCGCGCTGGGGACCGCCCTGGCGGCCAACACGCTGGTGATCGTCGTGGCGCAGTTCGCCGTGCTGCGGTTCGTGGAGCGGCGCCGGCGGTCGCGGGTGATCGCCGCCGTGGGTCTGATCTGGGCCGTGGCCTGGGTGGTCGCGGGCTACGCGGGGCTCGGGCACGGGAGCCAGGAGATGGCGACGGCCGCGTTCGTGTCGACGTACGCGCTGTTCGGGCTGGGGGAGGCGATGCTGTCGCCGACCGTGGCCCCGCTGGTGGCCGATCTCGCGCCGGAGGGCATGGCCGGTCAGTACAACTCGGCGTTCGCCCTGGTCAAGCAGCTGGCGCTGGCCGTCGGGCCGGCCGTGGGCGGGCCGCTCGGGGCGTCGCTGCACGCGCCGTACATCGTGGCGTTCCTGGTGTTCTCGCTCGGGATCACCTTCCTCGCCGTGCGGCTCGGGCGGCAGCTGACGGAGGCGCAGGACCAGCCGTGGCGCGCGAAGAGCCGGGTCGTGGCGCGGGGCGGGGCGCCCGTCTCGGCGGACGTCTGATCCGTCCCGCCTGCTGATCCCGCCCGCTGCCCCGTCACCGTCAGGGGAGCGCGGTACGGGGCAGGACGAACTCGCACCACACCGCCTTGCCGCCGCCCGGAGTGCGGCGGCAGCCCCAGTTCGAGGCGATCGTGGCGACGATGGCGATGCCGCGGCCCGACTCGTCGCCCGGTTCCGCGCGGCGGCGTCTGGGGAGGTGGTCGTCGCCGTCGGTGACCTCGATGATCAGGCGGCGGTCGGTGCGGCGCAGGCGCAGCCGCATCGGCGGGGTGCCGTGCTGCAGGGAGTTGGCGACCAGTTCGCTGGTCGCCAGCACGCCGAGGTCGTGCAGGTCCGCCGGGAACCGCCAGCTGGTCAGGACCCCGGAGGCGAAGGCACGCGCGCGTGGGGCCGCTTCGACACCGCCGAGCAGTTCCAGCGCGGCGTTGCGGAACAGCTCGCTGTCCGGGCCCGTGCGGGCGGGGTGCTGCAGGACCAGGACGGCCACGTCGTCGTCGTGGTCGGGGGTGACGCCGGCCGAGCGGATCAGGCGGTCGCAGACCACCTGGGGCGTGCCGGTCGCGCCGGACAGGGCGCGTTCCAGGGCGGCGATGCCCTCGTCGAGGTCGGCGTCGCGGCGCTCCACCAGACCGTCCGTGTAGAGGACGGCCGTGGAGCCGGGGCCGAGCGGGATCGAGCCCGAGGTGTGCATCCAGCCGCCGGTGCCGAGCGGGGGTCCGGTGGGTTCCTCGGCGCGCAGGACCGTGCCGTTCTCGTCGCGGACGAGGATCGGGAGGTGGCCCGCCGAGGAGTAGACGAGCTTGCCCTCGTTCGGGTCGTGGATGGCGTACGCGCACGTGGCGATCTGGTGGGCGTCGATCTCCGCCGCGAGGCCGTCCAGGAGCTGGAGGACTTCGTGCGGGGGCAGGTCGAGGCGGGCGTAGGCGCGCACGGCCGTGCGCAGCTGGCCCATGACCGCCGCCGCGCGCACGCCGCGGCCCATGACGTCGCCGATCACCAGAGCCGTGCGACCGCCGCCCAGGGTGATCACGTCGTACCAGTCGCCGCCGACCGCGGCCTCGGTGCCGCCGGGGTGGTAGGTGGCGGCGATGCGCAGGTCGTCGGGTTGTTCCAGCTCCTGGGGGAGCAGGGAGCGCTGGAGGGTGACGGCCGTCTCGCGCTGGCGGCGCTCGCTGGCGCGCAGGCGTTCGGCCGCTTCGGCGTGGTCGGTGACGTCCGTGGCGAAGACGAGGACGCCGCGGCCGTCGCCGCCGGCCTTGCCGTCGCCCCGGGCGACGGGGGTGCAGGTGAAGGTGTAGCAGCGGCCGTCGGGGGCCTTGCGGGACTTGACCGTGCGGGGCTTGCCGCTGCGCTGGACCTGGTCCAGCAGGGGGAACAGGCCGAGCGCGTCGAGTTCCGGCAGGGCCTCGCGGGCGCGTTCGCCCAGGGGGCGCACGCCGAAGGCGGTCGTGTAGGCGTCGTTGACGTAGGCGATGCGGTGGTCGGGGCCGTGGACCAGGGCGACGAGGGAGGGGACGCGGTCGAGGACCTCGCGCACGCGCAGTTCGTCGACTGCGGGAACGGGCGGTACCTCGTCGGTCGGTCGTTCGGCGCGGGCGGCGGGGACGGAGCCGTCCCCCCGCCGGTCCGGGGAGGCCGTCTGCTCGGTCCGCGCTGCGGCGCGGCGCTGCGTTCCGGGGAGCCGGGCGCTCCAGCGCGTGAAGTTCACGAATCCTTGCCTCGTGTAGTGGTCGGCGGCCGGCACCGGAACCGGCCGGGGCCCGGGGGCCCGCACCGGGACGTGGGGTGGCACGCCCGCGGTGGTGGACCAGTCTGGCAGGGCGCGGACCGGACCGACATCCGTCAGACGCCGGGCCGACCGGTGGAGTTCCTGGGGACGGTCAGGACGACCCCTTCGGGTTGTGGGGAGGGTCCTGGGACGGCTTTCCACCGGCCGCGAGTTCGAACTCGGCCCGCGGGTGTTCGAGTGAGCCGAGGGAGACGATCTCCCGTTTGAACAGTCCGGCGAGGGTCCATTCGGCGAGCACGCGCGCCTTGCGGTTGAAGGTGGGCACGCGGCTGAGGTGGTAGGCGCGGTGCATGAACCACGCCGGGTAGCCCTTGACCTTGCGTCCGTAGACGTAGGCGACCCCCTTGTGCAGACCGAGGGAGGCGACGGATCCGGCGTAGGAGTGCTCGTACGTCGTCAGGGGTTCGCCGCGCAGGGTGTGCACGATGTTGTCGGCGAGGACGGCTGCCTGGCGCACGGCGTGCTGGGCGTTGGGCGCGCACTCGCGGCCGGGCTCCTTCGCGGTGACGTCGGGGACGGCGGCGGCGTCTCCGGCGGCCCACGCGTGCGTGGTGCCCTCGACCGACAGCTGCGGGGTGCACTTGAGGCGGCCGCGCTCGTTGCGGGGCAGGTCGGTGGCGGCGAGCACCGGGTGCGGCTTCACGCCGGCCGTCCAGACGACCGTGCGGGTGGGGAAGCGGGCGCCGTCGCTGAGGACGGCGACCCGGTCGGCGCACGACTCCAGCCTGGTCTCCAGGCGCACGTCGATGTTGCGTCGGCGCAGCTCGGTGACGGTGTAGCGGCCCATCTCCTCGCCGACCTCGGGCAGGATGCGGTCCGAGGCCTCGACGAGGATCCACTTCATGTCCTCGGGCCGGACGTTGTGGTAGTGGCGAGCGGCGTAGCGGGCCATGTCCTCCAGCTCGCCGAGCGCCTCCACCCCGGCGTAGCCGCCACCGACGAAGACGAAGGTGAGGGCCGCGTCGCGGATCGCGGGGTCGCGGGTGGAGGAGGCGATGTCCATCTGCTCGATGACGTGGTTGCGCAGCCCGATGGCCTCCTCGACCGTCTTGAAGCCGATGCCGTGGTCGGCCAGGCCCGGGACGGGCAGGGTGCGCGAGACGGAGCCGGGGGCCAGCACCAGGTGGTCGTAGGCGAGCCGCTGTCCGCCGGTGCCCTCCTCCTCGGTGGCGAGGGTGGTGATGGTGGCGGTGCGCTTGTCGTGGTCGACGGCGGTGGCCTCGCCGATGATGATGCGGCACCGGCCGAGGACGCGGCGCAGCGGCACGACGACGTGCCGGGGGGAGATGGCACCGGCGGCGGCCTCGGGGAGGAACGGCTGGTAGGTCATGTACGGGTCGGGGGTGACGACGGTGATCTCGACCTCGTCGCGGTCCAGTTCCCGGCCGAGTCTGCGCTGCAGGCGCAGGGCCGTGTACATCCCGACGTAGCCGCCGCCGACAACGAGAATGCGCGCACGTTCCTTCACCATCCCATGACGCACCCGCCGCTTGCGTTTGTCCACAGCCTCGACGAATTGTGTGACCGGGGCGGGAGCCGGCGCGGAGTTGGCCGAAAGGGCGGGATGCCAGGAGTCGCCGCAGGTCAGGACGGGTGGTGCGGGGGGCGCACGGGAGCACATTCCGGACGTATGCGGCCCGTACTCCGATCGGTGGGCGCTCTGTGCGGAACCTGCCCCTTCTGAATTGACTCCCTCTCAACTATGTTCGTGTGTCGACGGGGTGTAGGGGGATGTGCTCACCGGGTCCGCGACGGGCGGGCCCGCGGACCCGGGCCTGTTCCCCCGTCCCGCGACTGTATGGCGGGGAGCGTCTCCGGGGGGAGACGTCATTACCGGGGGAATGCATATGCATGTTCAGGATTCTCGATGGTCGTCCGTGTCCGCTCTCGCGGGTGGCGCGACGATGAGCCCGGCGCCGGGCGGTGCCCGCGCGGACGGGCCGCGGACCACACCGCTGCGCGTGGACGCGCAGCGCAATCTGGAGCACGTGCTGCGTGCGGCGCGCGAGGTCTTCGGCGAGCTGGGGTACGGCGCGCCGATGGAGGACGTGGCGCGGCGCGCGCGGGTCGGCGTGGGCACGGTCTACCGGCGGTTCCCGAGCAAGGACGTCCTGGTGCGCCGGATAGCCGAGGAGGAGATCTCCCGGCTGACCGACCAGGCCCGTGCGGCGCTCGGGCAGGAGGACGAGCCGTGGTCGGCGCTGTCGCGCTTCCTGCGGACGTCGGTGGCCTCCGGTGCCGGACGGCTGCTGCCGCCGCAGGTGCTGCGGGTCTCCGTGGAGGACGGCGCCGCCGGGCCCCGGGTGCCGCAGCAGCGCACGCAGCCGGGACCGGCGGAACTGCGGCTGGTGCCCGACGAGCCGGCGGCCGTGGCGCCGTCGGCCGCCGCGGAGGACGACGCCGGGGCGGCGGCGCTGCTCGAGGTCGTGGGCCGGCTCGTGGAGCGGGCCCGGGCGGCGGGCGAGCTGCGGGCGGACGTGTCCGTGTCGGACGTCCTGCTGGTGATCGCGACGGCCGCGCCCTCGCTGCCGGATGCGGCCCAGCAGGCGGCGGCCTCGGCCCGGCTGCTGGACATCCTGCTGGAGGGGCTGCGCTCGCGACCGGCGTGAGTCCGGTCCTGCGTACGGGCCTCGGGGCGCATCCGTCCAGCAGGTTCTCTAGGTCCAGGGCGTGAAGGGCCCGGAGCGTGGGCTCCGGGCCCTCGCGCGTGGCGGGCACGGCCTTGCGGCCGACCGGCCGTGCGGCGTGGCGACGGCGGGCGGTGCGGGGGCGGCAGTCCTTCGGCGTGGGCGTGGTCGCGGCCGGTGCGGGGCGGTCGAGCCCTCGGCGCGGACCGCGACTGGCGCTCGATGGTCGGGGCCCTCGGCACGGACCGCGACCGGCGCACGGCAGTCGGGCCTCCGCGCGGACCGCGACCGGTGCTCGGCAGTCGGACCCTCCGCGCGGGCCGCGGGCGGTGGGTGATCCATCGGGATCACGGGCCTCGGCGTGTGCCGCAGCCGGTGCATGTGCCCTCGGTCCCGGCCGGGGCGCGAAGGCGGCCCGAAGGCGCGATTCTTCCCCTGGCGGGCCCCGTTCAGTACTGGCGTGCGGCCGAACCCCTCGGACGGGTGATGGTCCCGACGCAAGGGCTCCCGGTGGGGGCCGCTGTGGCACGCTGACGCGGTGGTCTGGACGGGTTGGTCGGCTGGTGGGGGCGTTCCGCGATGAGCGGTGACGGGCGGGACGAGTCGAGCGGGAGCAGCGAGGACGCCACCGCCGGCGGCGCGGTACCGCCCCAGGTGCCGAGCCAGGGCGGACGCGCGGGGGTGCCGCCCCGCGCTCCCTCGGAGGGCGCCGTCCCGGCCCAGCGCGAGGGACGCGAGGACGGTGTACTGCCACCCCCGCGTGAACTGCCCCCGTCCGACGCCGATCTGATCGACCGGATGCGCGCGGGCGACGACACGGCGTACGAGGAGCTGTACCGGCGCCATGCGCAGGCCGTGCGCCGGTACGCCCGCACCTGCTGCCGCGATGCCCACACCGCCGACGACCTCACCGCCGAGGTCTTCGCCCGGATGCTGCAGGCGGTGCGCGGCGGGGCGGGCCCGTCCCACGCCGTCCGGGCCTACCTGCTCACCTCCGTCCGGCGCGTCGCCGCCTCCTGGACGCGTTCCGCCCGCCGGGAGCAACTCGTCGACGACTTCGCCGTGTTCGCCGCGCAGTCCGCCCGTCGCCCGGACGGGTCCGACGACGACACGCTCGAACTCGGCGCGGACGTACGGGCGCTGCACGCAGCCGAGCAGTCCATGGCGATGCGGGCGTTCCGCTCGCTGCCGGAGCGGTGGCAGGCCGTGCTGTGGCACACCGAGGTGGAGGACGAGTCCCCCAGCGAGGTCGCCACGCTCTTCGGACTCGACGCCAACGGCACGCGCGTGCTGGCCAGCCGGGCCCGGGAGGGACTCAAGCAGGCCTACCTCCAGGCCCACGTCAGTGCCACGCTCACCGCCGACGAGGAGTGCGCCCGCTGGGCCGACCAGCTCGGCACCTACGCCCGGGGCCGGTTGCGCACGCGGGCCGAGCGGGGGCTGCGCAAGCACCTGGAGGAGTGCGCGAAGTGCCGGCTGGCCTCGGCCCAGATCGCGGAGGTGGCCGGGGGCATCCCGGCCGTCGTGCCGGTCGCCGTCATCGGCTGGTTCGGTGCCGCCGGGTACGCGAAGGCGGCCGGACTCATCGCCGGGGGCACGGGAGCGGCCGGTGCGGCCGGGGCCGCCGCGGCGGGCGGCTCGTCCGGCGGGGCCGGGGGTGCCGGCGGAGCGGCGTCCGAGGGGCTCGGCGCACCGCTGAAGGCCGGTGTCGCGGCCGGAGTGGTGGCCGTGGGCGTCGCGGTCGCGGTGGTGCTCGCACTGGCCGGCAGCGAGAAACCGAAGGAGGAGGCCAGGTCGGGCCCGTCGGCCGCTCCGCCCTCGTCGGTCGTCCGCCCCGGTGAGCCCACGCCCGAGCCCCGGAAGCCGGGCCCCGGGCCGAGGCCGCCCGTGCTGCAACCGGTCGGCGCCGGCACGCCCGCGCCCACCCCGACCCCCCGGACCAGCCCGGCACCGTCCCCCTCGGCCTCCCGCACCCCGGCGCCCGCCCCTCCCCGCGCGACCCCGCCACCCACGCCGCCTCGCGCCCCGGCCCCCGAACCCACCCCGGCACCCCCGTCGCCACCACCCCCACCCCCGCCGCCGGCCCCGACCGTCTACCGGTGGAGCGACCTGGCCTACGACGTCGTCGGTGACGGCACCGGGCCGGAGATGCGGATCGGCGCGAGCAGCTGGGTGTGGAAGCGGTCCGGGCTGTCCGTCGACGGCCTGCGGTACGCGCACGGCGTCACCGTGCACGGCAGGTCCTCCGTCACCATCGACCTCAACCGGTCCTGCACCGCGTACGACGCGAAGGCGGGCGTCGACGACCTGGCGCTGAAGCTCGGCCGGGTCTCCTTCTCCGTCTACGCGGACGGGGTCAGGCTGTGGCGCTCCGGGCTGGTCCGGGGCGGCGACCCGGCGGTACCGGTCCATGTGGATCTCACCGGCCGCAGCACCGTGCGCCTCGTGGTGGAGCCGCGCGGCGTGCTCGACGACGTGACGCTCGCGGACTGGGCGGAGTCGACGTTCACCTGCCGCTAGCGGCACGCACGCCGCGCACCTCGTCCGACTCACGCAGGACCTCCTGCGGGGCGATGGCGCGGTAGCCGGCGGAGAACGGAACCCGGAGGCTTCGCGCTGCCCGCGGGTTGCTACACCCGCCGCCCGCCGGCCCCCGCTCCCAGCGCCCCCCGCTGCGGGGCGATTCCCGCCGGTACGGCGCGGGCCCGGGCCGGGGTGCCCGTCCAGCACGTGCCGCGGCGGGACAGCAGGCGGCGGAGCCACAGTTCAAGGGAGACCAGGTCGGCGAGGCCGTCGAGGGGGAGGGGTTCACCGGCTGCCGCGCCGCGCAGCGCCTTGCGGACCACCCGGGCCTCCACCAGCCCCGCCTCCGCCAGCAGCGGCGTCTCGAACAGGGAGATCAGGGAGTCCGCCGCCACCCGCAGACCCGTGCGCGCGGCGGCCGCCGCCGTCCCCTGAGTGGGCACGCCCCAGCCGGGCGGCAACTCCCGTACGCCGGCCCCCTCCAGCACCGTGCGCAGGATCGCCGCCCGCGCCCCGGGCCGTACCCGCAGCGCCTCCGGCAGCGCGCGGGCCGCGCGGACGACCTGGTTGTCGAGGAAGGGCGCGTGCAGCCGCTGGAAGCGGATCTCCGCGGCCTGCTCCAGCACCCGCAGGTCCGCGGCGTAGCGGGCCAGGGACGCCCGCGCGCGGAAGTCGCCCGGCCGCTGGCCCGGCCCCACCAGCTCCGACCGGTGCGTGGCCGCCTGGAGGCGGACCGACACCTCGGCGAGCGCCTCACCGGTCAGCCAGCGCGCCGCCGGCCCGGGTCTGCCCCAGCTCAGCGCGGCGAGGGACGCCTCCACCGCCCCGCCGGGCGCGTCGGGGCCGTCGTCCTGCCGCGGGTCGAGGAGGCGCTCGGCGAGGGACTCCAGGCCCGTGCGGTACGGCGTGCGCGACAGCCGCCGTGCCGCCGCGTACACGCGCGCGGGGACGAACACCGACCCGTCCGCCTTGGTCAGCGCCGCGACCGGACGTACGAGATGGCGCCGTTTGCGGTCCATCAGCAGGTCGGCCAGGCGCGCGGGGTGCGCGTCCAGCACCTGCCGCGCCCCGTAGCCGGTGAAGTGGTCCGCGCTGCCCGCCGCGAGCCGGGCGCGGTGCCGCGCCGCCGTCACCAGGCACGGGCCGGGTTCGTCGGTCAGCGGGCCGTCCAGGTCGGCGTAGGGGAGGGTCTCCTCGCCGCCGGCGACGACCACGTGGTGCAGCCGGGGGTTCGCCGCCAGCGCCCCGGCCCGCTCCAGTTCGGCCTCGGGCGCCTTGACGGCCAGGTCGTTGAAGGTCACGGCGAGCAGCCGCTCCCCCGCGCCGGTGCCGTGCCCGAGGACGGTGCCGGGCATCCCGGGCAGGCCGGCGGCGAGCAGGGCCAGCGCGCCCGATGCCGGGCCGCCGGAGAGGTCCGCCCCGATGCCCGGCACGGGCATCCCGCGGGCGGCGCGCCGCTCGGCCGGGCCCATGCCGGGCACGGGCCCGGGGTCGATGTCCGCGCCCGGGACGTGCCGGGGTGCGGACAGCCGCGTGCGGACGGCCTCCACCAGGGCGTCCCGTACGGCGTCGACGGCGCTGTCGGGGTCGGCCGGCGGGGCGGCCACCGCCAGCGAGGCCCGCGGCTCGTACCCGGCGATCTCCCGGGCCCCGGCGCGCAGGATCAGGGCGTGCCCTGGCGGAATGCGCTTCACGCCGTCGTACGGCGTCGAGTCGTGCAGCGCGGCGGGCACGTCCGGGGCGGCCAGCAGCGCGGCGAGGTGCCCGAAGTCGAGGTTGGCCTCGATGAGGTCGGCCAGCGGCAGGGCGGCGGTGGCGTACGCGGTGCCGCCGGCCCAGGGCGTGTGGAACACCGGCCGGGCGCCCGCGAGATCACCGCAGACGGTGATCCTCCTGCCGACCTGGACGATCGCGGTGTAGCTGCCCGGCCACGCGGTCAGATGGCGCAGGGCCCCGCCGCGCGCGGCGAACAGGGCGACGCGCAGCTGCTCGTCGGTGGCTCCGCAGATGCCGAGCACGGCGATCCGGGTCTGTTCGTCGGCCTTGACGACCCGGACCTCGTCGGGGCGCCAGTCGCCGACCGCCCACAGCGGATCGGGGTCGCCCCACAGGAGTTGGGACCCCACCGGGTGCAGGGTCTCGCCGTCGCTCCCGGTCGCCCCCGCCGTGCCGGCAGCGACGGCTCCCGCGGCGGTGCTGCTCCATCCCACCAACCACCGCATCGCCGCCTCCACAGGCTGTGGACAACCAGTGCACCGTACGAACCGGTTCACCATGCTGCCATGAAGGAAGCGCTCCGGAGGCTGCCCGCGCCGCGCGCGCTCCGCCCAATGCGCCCCGGCGGAGCCGGTCCCCCGGGCCGGGCGACCCCAACGCCCGGTCCCGGTAGGGGCATACGGATGCCGTCGGTGTCCCTCACGGGGAGCGTCGGACGGGTCGAACGTATCGGGAACCGGGGAGAGGGCGCGAAGGCGGAAGGCGTGCCGGAAGAGAAGTCCGGCCAACATGCAAGGCGGCACGGGGACATGTCTCCGGTACGACCGCGACCTGAATGCGCCCCCGTAATGCGCCCCAATCACGCCCGAAGCGCCCTCAAGTACCGTGGTCGCGACCCTTGGCGCAGCCCGGAAGACGGGGTCGATTTTCGGCCAAATAGCCGACGCGTGCACGGAGTCGAACACGCTCCGTACAGGCCGCGGACGCCGTCGTCCGGTCGCGCAGTCCGGGAGACGGAACACGCCTCCCGGACCGTTCCGCCGCCCGCGGGGATGAAGGCGGCGGTGTCCCCCAGCCCACTGGATCCAGTACAGCGGGCCGACCCACGCGAGAACCATGGAACCGCTCCCGGGATGGCCGGAGAAGAGCGCACGGGCGGGCGCACGGCCACACAGCGGGAGCACGTTGCAACTGCCCGTATCTGAACCGCACTTCAGTACGGACCACAATCCCGCCAACCGGAACAATGCCCCTTAACGCTTGGGATCCGGCGAACTACGCTGGGTTTACGAATGCCGCACGGTTATGCCAGCGCGGCAGCCGTCTGTGTCGAGGGGTGGCGCATGTCCAGGGAGCAACGCGGGCCGAACGAAAAGCTCGGCGCCGTTCTCGCCCTCGCGGGAATCTCCAACGCCGGCCTCGCGCGGCGCGTCAACGATCTTGGCGCCCAGCGGGGACTGACACTTCGCTACGACAAGACCTCGGTGGCGCGCTGGGTGTCGAAGGGGATGGTGCCGCAGGGTGCGGCGCCGCACCTCATCGCCGCCGCCATCGGGCAGAAGCTCGGCCGCCCGGTGCCGCTGCACGAGATCGGGCTCGCGGACGCCGACCCCGCGCCCGAGGTCGGACTCGCCTTCCCCCGGGACGTCGGGCAGGCCGTGCGGTCCGCGACCGAGCTCTACCGCCTCGACCTCGCCGGCCGCCGTGCCGGCTCCGGCGGCATCTGGCAGTCGCTGGCCGGATCGTTCGCAGTAAGCGCGTACGCCACGCCCGCCTCGCGCTGGCTGATAACCCCGGCCGACAGCTCGGTGGCGCGCGACGTGGGGTCCGGCGAGGACTCCGGCGCACCGCTGAAAGTCGGCCACAGCGACGTGCAGAAGCTGCGGGAGGCCGCCGAGGACGCGCGGCGCTGGGACTCCAAGTACGGCGGCGGCGACTGGCGTTCCTCGATGGTCCCCGAGTGCCTGAGGGTCGAGGCCGCCCCCCTGCTGCTCGGCTCCTACTCCGACGAGGTCGGCCGGGCCCTGTTCGGCGCCTCCGCGGAGCTCACCCGCCTCGCCGGCTGGATGGCCTTCGACACCGGCCAGCAGGAGGCCGCCCAGCGCTACTACATCCAGGCGCTGCGCCTGGCCCGGGCGGCGGCCGACGTGCCCCTCGGCGGGTACGTCCTGGCCTCCATGTCCCTCCAGGCCACCTACCGCGGCTTCGGCGACGAGGGCGTGGACCTCGCCCAGGCCGCCCTGGAGCGCAACCGCGGCCTCGCCACGGCCCGCACCATGAGCTTCTTCCGCCTGGTCGAGGCCCGCGCGCACGCGCGCGCCAACGACGCCCACGCCGCCGGCGGCGCCCTGAAGGCGGCCGAGAGCTGGCTGGAGCGCGCCCGCCCCGGCGACAACGACCCGAGCTGGCTCGGCTTCTACTCCTACGACCGGTTCTGCGCCGACGCCGCCGAGTGCTACCGCGACCTCAAGGCGCCGCGCCAGGTCCGCCGCTTCACCGAGCAGGCGCTGTCGCGGCCGACGGAGGAGTTCGTCCGCTCGCACGGCCTGCGCCTGGTCGTCTCCGCCGTCGCCGAACTGGAGTCGGGGAACCTGGACGCCGCGTGCGAGCAGGGCGTGCGGGCGGTCGAGGTGGCCGGCCGCATCTCGTCCGCGCGCACCACGGAGTACGTCAAGGACCTCCTGCACCGGCTGGAGCCCTACGGCGACGAGCCGCGGGTGGTCGAGCTGCGCGAGCGGGCCCGGCCCTTGCTGGTGGCCCCCGCGTGAGCGTCCGCCGTCCCCGCGTTTGAAGCCGCTGTCAGTGGCGCAGTGCACTATCGAGGCGGGAGGTGGTGCGCGTGGGGACGGCGTACGACGGTGACGTGCTGGTGATCGGCGGGGGGATCGTCGGCCTGTCCACGGCGTACGCGATCACGCGCGCCGCGCCCGGCACACGTGTCACCGTCCTGGAGAAGGAGCCGGGCCCGGCCCGCCACCAGACGGGCCGCAACAGCGGCGTGATCCACAGCGGCATCTACTACCGCCCCGGTTCGCTCAAGGCGCGCTACGCGGTGCGCGGGGCGGCCGAGATGGTCAAGTTCTGCGCCGAGTACGGCGTCCCGCACGCGGTCACCGGAAAGCTGATCGTCGCGACGGACCGCGCGGAGCTGCCGCGCCTGCACGCGCTCGTGCAGCGCGGCCGGGAGAACGGCATCCCGGTGCGCGAGCTGGGCGCCTCCCAGATCGCCGCGTACGAGCCGGAGGTCCGGGGCCTGGCCGCGATACACGTCGGCACCACCGGCGTCTGCGACTACGTCGAGGTCGCCCGCCGGCTGGCCCACGCCTCCGGCGCGGAGATCCGCTACGGCACCCGGGTCGTCCGCGTCGACCGGCGCCCCGAGCGGGGGGTCGCCGTGCTCACCGCGGCGGGCGAGATCGTCCGCGGGCGCGTGATGGTGAACTGCGCGGGACTGCACTGCGACGAGATCGCGCGCCTGAGCGGGGACGACCCCGAGGTGCGGATCGTGCCGTTCCGGGGCGAGTACTACGAGCTGGCCCGGCCGGAGCTGGTGCGCGGCCTGGTCTACCCCGTCCCCGACCCGGCGTTCCCCTTCCTCGGCGTGCACCTCACCCGCGGCATCGACGGCGAGGTCCACCTCGGCCCCAACGCCGTCCCGGCCCTGGCCCGCGAGGGGTACCGCCGGACCACCCTGAGCCCGCGGGAGCTGGCCTCGACCCTGGCCTGGCCCGGCTCCTGGCACATCGCCCGCAGACACTGGCGATACGGGGCGGGAGAGCTGCGGCGGTCCCTGTCCAGGAGCGCGTTCACCCGGGCGGTGCGCAGGATGCTGCCCGCCGTGTCCGAGGACGACCTGGTCCCGGCGGCGGCGGGCGTCCGCGCACAGGCCGTCCTGCGGGACGGCACGCTGGTCGACGACTTCCTGATCCGCGAGGGCCCGCGCACGGTCCACGTGCTGAACGCCCCGTCGCCGGCGGCGACGGCGTCCCTGCCCATCGGCAGGGAAGTGGGCCGCCGCGCCCTGCGGGCACTCTGAGGGGGACACGCCCGGCCCCGCGCCGGGCCGGTGCCCCGCCCGGCGGGGCGGATCCCTCCGCACCCACCCCGTAAAATCTGTCCCACTGTGTCTGACTCCGTGAACACCCCCGAAAGCCCGCAGCCCGGCACCACCGGGGCCGCCGAGACACCCGGTGGCCCCCTCCGGCACACCCGGGCCAAGGGCGAGCCGCGTTTCCCCGACGGGCCGAAGCCGGACCCCGCCGGGTCGCACTTCGAGCGGCGGATCCGGAGCTTCCAGCCCCGGCGCAGCCGGGTGACGGCCGGCCAGGCCGACGCCCTGCAGCGGCTGTGGCCCACGTGGGGCCTCGACATCGACGGCCGCGCCCTCGACCTGCGCGAGCTCTTCGGCGACGACCGTCCCGTCGTCCTGGAGATCGGCTTCGGCATGGGCGAGGCCACCGCCCAGATGGCCGCCGCGAACCCCGGCACCAACATCCTCGCCGTCGACGTCCACACTCCCGGCCAGGGCAACCTGCTCAACCTCGCCGACCAGCACGGCCTGTCCAACCTCCGGGTCGGCAACGGCGACGCGATCATCCTGCTGCGCGAGATGCTCGCCCCGGACTCCCTGGACGGCCTGCGCGTCTACTTCCCCGACCCGTGGCCCAAGAAGCGGCACCACAAGCGCCGCCTCATCCAGCCCGACTTCCTGTCCCTGGCCGCCACCCGGCTGCGGCCCGGCGCGCTGCTGCACTGCGCCACCGACTGGGAGCCGTACGCCGAGCAGATGCTCGAGGTCCTCACGGCCCACCCCGACTTCGCGAACACGCAGGCGGACGGCGGATTCGCCCCGCGCCCCGACTTCCGGCCGCTGACCCGTTTCGAGGGCCAGGGACTGGACAAGGGACATGTCGTGAACGACCTCCTGTTCCGGCGCGTACCACACGCGGACCAGCCCCAGCCCCTCGCAGGCACCTGACCGCACCCGTACGTTCCCGCCTGCGGACAGCGCCCCTCCGTCGTTAGGGTCAAAGCCGTGGCCACCAGTTCCCCGCATCCGTATCCCCGTGGTCCCGCCGGCGGCGCCCCCGTCGGCGGTTCCCTGCGGCACGCGCACTGGTGGCAGCGCCCCTGGGTGCGCTACGGCGCGCCGAGCACGCTGCTCGCGATATCCGGCCTGGTCATCCTCGCCCTGGTGCGCGAGGAGACCGGCACGGAGGGGTTCCTGGTCGGACTGGGCCTGGCCGTCCTCCCGGTCCCCCTGCTGCTCGCGTCGTTCCGCTGGCTGGACCGGGTGGAACCCGGCCCCTGGCGCAACCTGCTGTTCTGCTTCGCCTGGGGCGCGTGCGCGGCGGCGCTGATCGCGATCGTCGCCAACAGCTTCGCGACCAGATGGATAGCGACGGCGACCGCGGACCCGTCCCGCGCGGACACGCTCGGCGCGACGGTGATAGCGCCGGTGGTCGAGGAGTCCGCCAAGGCGGCCGCCGTCCTGCTGGTCTTCCTGTTCCGGCGGCGCGACTTCACCGGGATCATCGACGGCGTCGTCATCGCCGGCGTCACGGCGACCGGCTTCGCGTTCACCGAGAACATCCTCTACCTGGGCACCGCCTTCGGCACGGACCGCTTGACCGGCGGCACGGGCATCGCGTCCGTGACGGCGGCGACGTTCTTCGTGCGCATCGTCATGTCGCCGTTCGCCCACCCGCTGTTCACCGTCCTCACGGGCATCGGCTTCGGTGTCGCCGCCCTGCGCGGGGACGCGGGCCGGGTCCGCCGGGTGGTGTTCCCGCTCGCCGGGCTGCTGCTGGCGATGGGCATGCACGCGCTGTGGAACGGCTCCTCGTCGCTGGGCGAGTACGGCTTCTTCGCCGTGTACGCGGCGTTCATGGTGCCGATCTTCGGCCTGCTGACGTGGCTGGTGATATGGACCCGGCAGCGGGAGCTGCGGACCGTGCGGGAGGAGCTGCCCGCCTACGCGGTGGCCGGCTGGCTGGACCCGGCGGAGCCCTACGCGCTGGGCTCCATGCGGGCCCGGCGGATCGCCCGCGCCCGGGCCCGGCGCCACGCGGGCCGGGACGCGGCGCGGGAGGTGGCCCGGTACGAGGCGTACGCGACGTCCCTCGCGTTCCTGCGGCACCGGGCACGCCGCGGCCGGGCCGGCGCCGGCTTCACGGTGCGCGAGCGGGAGCTGCTCGGCGAGCTGTGGCGGCGCCGGGAGGCGGCCCGCCCGGCCCTGGTCCACGCGGCCCGGGTCACGTCCCCGCCGCCCCCGGTGATGTTCCCGCCCTGGCCGGCGCACGGGGTGCACGGTGCGTACGGGCAGGTGCCCGGGCCGGCTCCGTACCCGGCGTACAACCCCTACCGCTCCTGAGCCGCCGCTCCCCCCGCTCCCGTCAGGCCGACGCCTCGTCGAGCCGGGCGGTCTCCTCGTCCGTCAGGGTCAGCCCACCCACTCCGACCAGCGCCGGCAGCTGCTCCACCGTCCGAGCGGAGGCGATCGGGGCGACCACGGTCGGGCGGGAGGCCAGCCAGGCCAGGGCCACCGTCGCCACCGGCACCCCGTGCGCCGCGGCGATCCCGTCGAGCGCGTCGAGCACCCGGCGTCCCTGCTCGGTCTCCAGATGCCTGGCCGCGCCCCCGGCCCGCGCGCTCTCGACGGTCGTGCCGGGCCGGTACTTGCCGGTGAGGAAGCCGGACGCGAGCGCGTAGTACGGCACGGCCGCCAGGCCGCTGCGCTGGGCGAGGTCCTGCAGCTCGCCCTCGTAGGTGTCGCGGGAGACCAGGTTGTAGTGGGGCTGGAGGGCCACGTACCGGGCCAGGCCCTCGCGGTCGGAGAACTCCAGGGACTCCCGCAGCCGCTCCGCGGAGATGTTGGAGGCGGCGATGTACCGCACCTTGCCGGCCTTCACGAGGTCGTCGAGGGCGCCGATGATCTCCTCGACGGGCACCTCGGGCCGGTCGTAGTGGGTGTAGTAGAGGTCGATGTGGTCGGTGCGCAGCCGCCGCAGGGAGGCGTCGGCCGCGGCCTTGATGGTGGCGGCGGACAGCCCCTGGAAGTCGGGGTGCTGGCCGGCCTTGGTGGCGACGACCACCTCGGAGCGGTTGCCGCGTGCCTGGAGCCAGGCGCCGAGGATGCTCTCGGACTCGCCGCCCCGGTTGCCCTCGGCCCACGCCGAGTAGACGTCGGCGGTGTCGACGAAGTTGCCGCCGGCCGCCGTGTAGGCGTCGAGGACGGCGAAGGACTGGTCCTCGTCGGCGGTCCAGCCGAAGACGTTGCCGCCGAGGGCGAGCGGGAAGACCTCGAGGTCGGAGGAGCCGAGCTTGCGCAGAGACGTCGTGGCAGTCATGCCCTGCGTCAACGACCGTGCGGAACAGCCCATTCCGGCCGCGGCGCAAAGGTCGGGCAAACCGGCGCCGGAAGAACCGGCAGCCCTGGCGTCGGGGGGTCGTCGTCAGGGCTGCCGGTGCTTCGCGGGCGCGGTGCGTCTACGGGTTCAGTCCCTTGCCCCGCAGCCACGCCATGGGGTCGATGCCGCTCGCGGAGCCGGCGGAGTGGACTTCGAGGTGGAGGTGGGCGCCGGTGACGTTGCCGGTGGCGCCGACACGGCCGATGACGTCGCCGGTGCTGACCTTCTGGCCGACGCTCACGCCGATGGACGACTGGTGCGCGTACCAGATCTCGGTGCCGTCATCGAGGGTGAGGACGGTCTTGTAGCCGTACGAGCCGTTCCAGCCCGCCTCGGTGATGGTGCCGCTGTGGACCGCCTTGATCGGCGTGCCCGTGGGGGCGGCGAAGTCGAGGCCGGTGTGGTAGCCGGAGGACCAGTACGCGCCGGCCTGACCGAAGGAGGAGGTGATCGTGTACGAGGAGGTCGGCAGCGTGTACTGCTTGGCGAGGGCGGCGAGGCGCTCGGCCTCGGCCTTCTTCTCGGCCTCCTCCTCCGCCTTCCTCTTCGCCTCGGCGGCCTTGGCCTCGGCTTCCTTCTCCGCCTTGGCGACGGCCTCCTTGGCCGCCTTCTCGGCGGCGGCCGCGGCGTCCTCGGCGGCCTTGGTGTCGATCTGGTCCTGCTGGTGCTCGACCTGGGCCATGATCCGGGCGCGCAGAGCCTCACCGGCGCCGTCGGCGCCCTGCTCGGTCTCGGCCACGGTCGTGGTGCCCAGGCTGCTGAGCGGAGTGGCGGAACCTTCGGGGGTGTCGTCGTCCGAAAGGAGGGAACCCACCGAGGGAAGGTCCGGGACGGAGATCGACACCGGCGGCTTGCCGGTCTGGGCGCTGGCCATGCCACCCGCGCCGACGGCGGCTATGACACCGACGCCGAGGACGGTGGAGCTGCGGGCGAGCCCTCCGCCGCGCTGCTTGGAGACGCGGTGCCGGCCACGGACGGGGCGAACGGACTCCGCGGTGGGGTTCCACTCCTGGAACGGGCCCTCGTCGGTGCGCTGACGGCCGAAGCCGAAGGTCTCGGGGTCGCGCTGGTCCGCCGCGAACGGGGCCGTGGGGGCAGGCCGGTTGGACGCCACGTGGGCGTGCTCCTTTCCTTCCTTCTCGCCTACCGGGTTAGCTGACGGGTTCGGAGCAGGAAGGTCTCCTACGCGCGTATACCAGCCGTGCTGCCACGGCGGCATCCGCCCGATTCACCCCAAGTGGTGGTTCCCCGGTTCCCTTGCGGGATTCGGCGCGTGCGCACGGAGCCGCCTTCTGTGACGGCTGGGACGACCGCGCTGCGTTATCGAACGTTAATGGATGGCGCGGTGCGTATTCCAGCGCTTCAGCTTGATCATTAACCTTTTTCGCGCGGACCAACCTGCCATGACCGGGGTGAATCGGGCGAGTTGACCGCCCCTCCGGCGACACAGGGGACTTGACGGTGTGTCAGTTGTTATGCGCAGCGGGGCGGTTCACTCACGGTGCGTGATGGCCGGTCAGGGGCCGGAGGGGGAAATACACCGAGGGCCGGAACCCTTGTCGGATTCCGGCCCTCGGCCTTCAGTAGCGGGGACAGGATTTGAACCTGCGACCTCTGGGTTATGAGCCCAGCGAGCTACCGAGCTGCTCCACCCCGCGTCGTTGTGTTCACCAGTGTACGCCATCCGCGGGACCCTCCGCGCACACCCCGGCCCGAGGCCGTCGCCGCCCCGCGCCGGTACGGTCCCGGCGGCGGCCGGGACGGCGGGGCGGCGGGGACCGCTGTCAGCTCAGCAGGTGCCGGTTCGGGGCCTTGGCCCGCTCCTCGTACTCGGGCAGGACGACGACCCGCGCTCCCCCGGCGGCCAGGACGCCGCTGCCGTCGGCCCCGGCGACGAAGGTGTCCGGCTCGCGCCAGGCCGTGACGACCCGCCGCACACCCGCGTCCAGGATCAGCCGGGCGCAGGGCGCCGGCCGCGAGGCGCGGCGGGCGCAGGGTTCGAGGCTGCTGTAGACGGTCGCACCGGCGAGCCTCGGGTCGGCCGGGTCGAGCTTGGCCAGGGCCGCCTCCTCGGCGTGCAGGACCGGGTCGCCGCCCTCGCGGGAGTGGCCGCGGGCCAGCTCGGTGCCGTCCGCCGCGACCACGACGGCCCCGACGCTGAACGCCGTGTCCGAGGGCGGGCACCGCTGTGCCAGTTCGCAGGCGGCGGCCAGCCAGTGGTGGTCGGCGGCGACCGGGAGCGGTCCGGTGCCGGGGGCGGTCGGCTCGTAGCGCATGAGGACGACGTCCTCGATCCGGCGGGTCTCCAGCAGCCGCAGGCGGCCGGAGGGGTAACCGCCCGGGCCGAACAGGCGGGGCGCGGCGGGGTGGCCGACGAAGAGCGGGGCGAGGACCAGCTGGAGCTCGTCGGCGAGCCCTTGGGTGAGCAGCTGGGTGTGGATCAGGCCGCCGCCCTCGACCATGAGCCGCCGCACGCCGCGTACGTCGTGCAGGTGGGTGAGGAGCCGGCGCCAGTCGAGCGCGGTGCCCAGGGGGATGACGTCGGTGGCCAGGCCGAGGGCCCGGGCGCGCTCGGCGCCCTCGTCGGTGGTGTAGAGGACCTTCTCGCCGCCGGTGTGCCAGAAGTTGGCGTCCGGGTCCAGGTCACCGGTGCCGCTGACGGTGACCTTGAGGGGGTACGCGGGCCGGCCGGCGGCGGTGCGGGCGGCGCGGCGCTCCGGGGAGTTCACCAGGAGGCGCGGGTTGTCGGCCCGGATCGTGCCGGCGCCCACCAGGATCGCGTCGACCGACGCGCGCACCTCGTCGACCCGGTCGAAGTCGGCCGGGCTCGACAGGAGCAGGCGTTCGGGTCCGGTGTCGTCCAGGAAGCCGTCGAGGGAGACGGCGGCGGACAGCAGGACGTACGGGTGAGGCATCGACGCTCCGCGGCTGGTCGGGAGGGGCAGGACGGGACGGGACCCGAGGGCGGGGGACCACCGGACGGCTCCGGCGGACCCGGCGAGCCCGGTGGACCCGTCGGACCCGTCGAGCCCGGGGGACCCATTGGACATGGTGACCCGGCGGACCCGGCGGCCCATTGGCCCGGGGGACCCGCCACAGGCCGCCCGGCAGGCCCGCGAACCCCTCGGGCAGGCCCGGCGAGCTTGGTTCAAGTTTGAAACAAAACTACACTGGCGGCATGACGACTCGCTGGCTCACCCCCGAGGAGCAGCGCGCCTGGCGCGCCTACATCGCCGCCTCGCTGCTCCTGGAGGACGCGATCGACCGGCAGCTCCAGCAGGACGCCGGCATGCCGCACCTGTACTACTCCATCCTCTCGGTCCTGTCCGAGTCGCCGGAGCGCCGGCTGCGCATGACCGATCTCGCCGAGCGGCTGAAGATCACCCGCAGCCGGCTGACGTACGCGGTCACGCGGCTGGAGAAGGACGGCATGCTGCGGCGTGAGGCCTGCGCGGACGACAAGCGGGGCAGTGTCGCGGCCCTGACCGACCAGGGCTTCGCCGTGCTGGAGCGGTCCGCGCCCGGACACGTCGAGACGGTGCGCAGCTTCCTGTTCGACCGGCTGAGCGAGGAGCAGGTCGGGCACCTGGAGGAGATCTCGACGGCGATCGCGCGCGGCCTGCAGGAGGACGGGGCGCGGCCGGCGGCGGACGACGTGCCGTGGCGGCGGAGGTCGTCCTCGACCTGTTCGTGAGGCACGTCACACCCTCACCGAGTCTGATTGCTTCAAGTTTCAAGCACGAGTAGGGTTCCCGGCGTGATCTGCTTCAAATCTGAAGCAGTACGGCTGTGCAGCCGAACAGGAACGGAATCCGGAGGCCCCGCATGCCCGACACCGCCGCAGCCCTCGCCACCCCGCGCTCGCGCGTCCGGGTCCCGCTGCGCTTCCATGACGGCTACGCGGTCGACGCGGAGGCCGTCACCTTCCACGGGCTGGCCGACGGCCGGGAGCACGTGGCGCTCGTCCTCGGCGAGCCGGGCACCGTCCCGCTGGTACGGCTGCACTCCGAGTGCCTGACCGGGGACGTGTTCGGCTCGGCCCGCTGCGACTGCGGTCCGCAGCTGCGCGAGGCGGTCGAGCGCATCGCCGAACGCGGCGGCGTGCTCCTGTACCTCCGCCAGGAGGGCCGCGGCATCGGCCTCTACAACAAGCTGGACGCCTACGCCCTGCAGGACGAGGGCCTGGACACCTACGAGGCGAACGCGGCGCTGGGCCTGCCCGAGGACGCCCGCGACTACACGGCGGCGGCCCAGATGCTCCGGGCGCTGGGTATCGGCGAACTAGACCTGCTCTCCAACAACCCCGACAAGGCCGACCAGTTGCGCTCCCTCGGCGTCGGCGTCCGCGAGCGCGTCCCCACGGGCGTGTTCACCACCGCCCACAACGTCCGTTACCTGCGCGCCAAGGTGCTCCAGACCCGGCACACCCTGCCGCTGGCCGCGCTGGCGGAACTCAGCGCAGGCTGAGACCCCTCATCGACCGGGGCGGCCGGGGGAACGGACTGCTTGCCGTTCGGCTCTTCGGGTACAGCCTTTGCAAGGAGGCGATCTCCCCAGCACCCGGAGCTTATGGAAAGTGACCGTTTTGTGACCGGATTCGGCGGCCCCGGTGACCACCGGGCGAGGGGACCGGGCGATGACCCGGAGGCCGTCGCATCGCAGATCGCCGATGCGGTGGACGGCCTGGCGGCCCTGTGGACGGTCGCCGCCCAGGACGCGTCCCTGCGTCTGTCCCCGCACCAGCTGCGGGCGTTGCGCGCGGTGCAGACGGCGCCCGGCCTGAACCTCACGAGCCTGGCGGACCGGCTGGACATCGGCCTGCCCACCGCCAGCCGCCTCTGCGACCGGCTCGCGGCGGCCGGCCTGCTGGAGCGGGCCCCGCACCCGGACACCCGCCGCGAGGTCCAGCTCCGGCTCACCGCGCACGGCCGCACCGTCCTGACCGACGTCGCCGACCGCCGCGCCCACGCCCTCGCCGTGGCCCTGGCCGCGATGCGACCGGCCGAACGCGAGGCGCTGAGGGAGGGGTTGCGCGGCTTCCTGGCGACCCGTGACCCCGCCCCGCCCCGGGCCGACGAACCGCACGGCGACTGAATACCGCCGGACAACGGCGAGGAACGGCGGGAAGGGCAGGGGGACGGCAGCGAAGGCCGGGTACCTCCCGCCGTGGCCCGCTTCGTCAGGCCCGCGGCGAGCCGCCGCCGTTCAGCACCGCCACGCACGTGTCGTCGCGCACCGGGCGGGCGGCGCTGCCCGAGTCGCGCAGCACCACCGCGGCCACCACCGCCGGGTCGCAGGCCGGCAGCACGTCCTCGGGCGGACTCCAGCGGCCGGGCAGACCGTCGCTGTGCAGCACCAGCAGGCTGTCCGGGTGCCACGGCCCGCTCTGCACCCGCACGTTGGCGGGGGCCTGGGCGCCCACGATGCCGGGATACGACAGCAACGGCTCCCACTCCCCGCCGGTGCGCAGCCGGGCGCCGACGTTGCCGATCCCGGCGAAGTCCAGCCGCCCCGCGGACAGGTCGGCCCGGGCCACCGCTACGGCCGCTCCCCGGGTGGGACGCAGCACCGGGCCCAGACGCCGCAGGATCTCGGGCGGCGGCAGCTCCGCCAGGCCGCGCAGTGCGGTCACCGCCGCGGTGGAGGCCTCGGCGGCCTTCTCCCCGTGGCCGAGCCCGTCGGCGAGCAGCAGGGTCAGCCGGTCCCCGGACCGTACCGCGGCCCAGGCGTCTCCCGAGTGGGCCGCCCGGCCCAGCGGGACGTTGACCCCTCCGGCACGGGCCGGCGGCGAGGGCGTCTCCGGGTGCCGCACGGCGGCCTCGCGGTCGATGCGCGCCAGCACGACCGTGCCCCGGCCGACGGCGCTGTGCAGGTCGAAGTCGTCGGCGGTGCGGCGGCACGTGCCCAGCCCGGCGCCCAGGGAGGCCGCGACGGTCGTGGAGTAGCCGTCGCGCATCGCCGCCGCCACGTCCGGGATGCCCGGCCCGTGGTCCAGCGAGAGGAGCTGCACGCAGGAGCGCGGGCCTCGGTCGTCCGTCCGGTCGACGAGGCTGATGAGCACGTGCCCGCCCTCGGCGTGCCGCAGCAGGTTGGTCGCCAGCTCCGTCGCCACCAGCGCGGCGGACGCGGTGCGGTGCGCCGGCAGCCCGGCCCAGGCACTGGCCTCCTCGGCGGCGACCCGGACGTCCCGCACGCGGGTCGAGTCGTCCACGGGCACGTCCCAGACCCTGCTCATCAGGACTCCGGCCGGGGCGGGGGTGCGGCGGTGGCCCAGGCCGCGACGGTGACGGTGGTCCCCTCACCCGGCCGGCTGTCCACCCGGAACTCGTGCACCAGCCGCTTGGCCCCGCTCATGCCGAGGCCGAGCCCGCCGCCGCTGGTGTAGCCGTCGGTCATCGCCTGCTCCAGGTCGCGGATCCCGGGCCCGCTGTCGACGAACGCCAGCCGCAGCCCCCGCACCGGCCCGGTGACCAGCGGGGTGATGTCCACATGGCCGCCCCCGCCGTGGATCAGGGTGTTGCGGGCCAGTTCGCTGGCCGCGGTGACGAGTTTGGTCTGCTGCACCAGACCGAAGCCCAGCTCGGCGGCCGCCAGCCGGACCTGCTGCCGCACCCAGGCCAGATCGGCGTCCGAGCCGATCGGCAGGGTGGCCGGGGCGGCGGGGCGGGAAGCCTGCATCAAGGACTCCCCCCTCCGTCGCGCGGATCGGCGGCGAGCAGCTCCATCGCGCGCTCGACGTCCAGGGCGGTCCGCAACCCCGGCAGCGTCAGGCCGAGTTCGACGAGGGTGATCGCCACGGCCGGGCGCATCCCGGCCAGCACCGTACGCGCCGCGAGCAGTTTCGCCCCGGCGGCGATCTCGGCGAGGATCCGGCCCAGAAACGAGTCGACGATCTCCACACCGGAGATGTCGATGACGACCCCGCCCACCCCGGACCGGGCGATGCCGACCGCGACGTCGTGCTGCAACCGCTCGGCCATGGCGTCGTGCAACTCGCCCTGCAGCGTGACCAGCAGCACATCGCCCAGCCGGAGCACCGGCACGGTGAAGCCGTGGCCGTCCAGCGGCGCGGACAGCGGGGACCCGTCCCCCACGGGCGGCGTCACCGCGCGCCCGCGTCCGCCGGGTCGGCGGCCCGCAGGGGCGCGATCTCCACGCCCTGCCGGCTGAGCGCGTAGGCCAGCGCGTCCGCCAGGCTGGCGCGGGTGATCACCGTGCCGAGGTCGATGCCCAGGTGGACGATGGTCTGCGCGATCGCGGGCCGGATGCCCGACACGACGCACTCGGCGCCCATCAGCCGGGCCGCGGCGACCGTCTTCATCAGGTGCTGGGCGACCAGCGAGTCGACCGTGGGCACACCGGTGATGTCGAGGATGGCGTACCGGGCGCGCTCGGCGACGATGGCGTTCAGCAGGCTCTCCATCACGACCTGGCTGCGGGCGCTGTCGAGCGTGCCGATCAGCGGGACGGCGACCGTGCCGTCCCACAGCTTGATCACCGGGGTGGCCACCTCGTGCAGCTGCTCGCGCTGCCGGGCGATCAGCGCCTCGCCCGCGCTGAGCGTGGTCTCCATCACGACCAACCGCAGCGTGCCCATGAGGATCGTGAGCGCCACCACGCACGCGTGCGCGTCCGGGGAGTCGGGATCGCCGAACTCGGCGCGCAGCAGCTCGACCGCGGGAGGACGCAGGGCGGCCACCTCGTCCGCGACGCCGTCCGGGTCGACGCCCGTCCGGGCGCGGGAGGCGGCCATGCGGCCCAACTGGTCCCGCACGGCATCGAATCCGGGCGCCCTGACGTCGTCCAGCCGCTCGGAGGCCGCGACGGCCGCGAGGGCGGCGAGCACGGCCCGGCCGGCCTCCACCGCCTCGTCGCGGGAGACCGTGAACACGGTGCGGAACAGCGCGGCGTCCGCCCACCGTTGGGCGATCTGCTCCCGACGCCGCTCGAGGAAGGCGCTCACCTGGTGCGCGGCCGGCCCCTGTCCGTTCGCTTCCGACACCGACACTTGCATCGCTCCCTTGCACGGGCTGGACCGGGGTCCGTCACGGCGCCCTCAGCCGCCACTTGCCGTATGACACCCATCGGTGCCGACGGTCGGCACCACCCAGCAGTCGTCCATCGACGCCCTGACCGGCGCCTTCCCCCATCCTTTACCGGCCACGCCAGTCCAGACACACCACGAGTGCGTCGTCGTCCGGGACGGGCCGGCCGCGGTGGCCGGTCAGCTCCCGCAGGATGGCCCGGGGCACGTCGGCGGCCGGCAGCAGCCGGGTCGACTGGATCGCCCGGGCCAGGGCGGCGTCGCCGTAGGGCTCGCCGCCGGGGGACGCGACGTCGTAGACGCCGTCGCTGACGAAGACCAGCCGGTCGCCGGGCTCCACGCCGAACTCCTGCACGACGTAGTCCGTCTCCTCGAACATGCCGAGCGGCAGCTGGGCGTCGAAGACGACCCGTTCCACCGTGCCCCGGCGCAGCCGCAGCAACTGCGGGGAGCCCGCGTCCACCGCCCGGGCCCGCCCCGTGGCCAGCTCGATGTCGAGCATCAGCACGGACAGGTAGCAGCGGCCCCGGTAGTGCGCGTACACGGCCTGGTCCGCGAGCGCCGCCTGGTCGTCGATGGCCAGCCCGGCCCGGCGCGCGTTGCGCAGGGCGCTGATCGCCAGGTTGGTCAGCAGGGAGGCCTCGATGCCCTCCCCCATGCCGTTGGTCACGTAGAGGCTGAGCCGGTCGGCCGAGGCGGACCAGTCGAAGTTGTCGCCGAAGATGGCGTACGCCGGTTCCAGCTGCGCGCCCAGGTCGTACTCGGGGCGGGCGCAGGAGCGGGCGGGCAGCAGCTGCCACTGCATCTCGGCGGCCAGCGTCAGCCGGTCCCGGCGTCGCGCCTGGAGGTAGAGGTCGGTGTCCCGCTCGGCCACGACCACCTCGTGCCCCAGCACCTCGGCGATCTCGGCCAGTTCGCCCACGCAGTCCTCGGCGTGCGCGGCGTCCGGCAGGGTCACCGTCAGCACCCCGAGCCGGTCGCCGCGCACGCTGACCGGCAGGTGCGCCCGGACGACCCCGCCCGCGAGGCTCTCCAGGTACGGCTCCTGGGCGCCGAAGGCACGGCCCGCCGGGCTGTTGTGCACGGGCACCGGCTCCAGGGTGTGCGGCAGTACGGACACGGGCTGGAGCACCGACATGCCGTAGTCGGCCAGGAACAGCTCGACGGAGTCCGCCGCGTACTGATCGGTCAGTACACGACGGACCTCGTCCAGCAGCCGATGGGGCGCCGCCGTGCGCAGGGCGCGCTCGGCGGCGACGAATCTGTTGTCGATCGCAGTCACGACGGGGAAACACCTGTCTCTGTTCGAAAAGCGACGATTACGGGGTGCCCTGCGGCCGCGGAGCCGCCGGGCGGGAGGGCGCGGCCGCCGCGGCGGCGCGGGGCGGCGGTGCCGGGCGCGGGCGCCCCCGCCGGGCCGGCGGCGGTGCGCAGGGCGGGCGGACGGGGCCGTGCGCCCACGGCGGACGCACGCGGGTGTGCGCCCACGGCGGACGGTCGGGAGACCCCGCACACCGCGGTCCGGAGGGGCTCTGCGCCGCTGCCGCCCCCGGTTCCCGGCGCGCCTAGTACGCTGACGGCCATCCCGGTGCCTGCGAGAGTGTGACTGTGACTTCCCTCCGACCCCGCCCAGAGCCAGCCGAGGTCGCCCGCGTGACCTCGACGGCCGCGGAGTTGCTGGAGGTCCTGTGGGGCCGGGCCTCGACCGCGCCGGCCTCGGCCTCCCAGCTGCGCGTGCTGCTCATCCTCGAACACCACGACGGCATCAACCTGCGCACCCTCGCCGACTCCCTCGCCTCCACACCGCCCTCCACCAGCCGGCTCTGCGACCGGCTGCAGGCGGCCGGTTTCGTCGAGCGCGAGGTCAGCGCACCGGACCGGCGCGAGGTGCGGCTGCACCTCAGCGGGCGCGGCCGGGCCTTCCTGGCCGATCTGCGCCTGCGCCGCGAGCAGGCGCTGCGCTCGGTGCTGGACCAGATGCCGGCCGCCAAGCGGGTCGCGCTGCTGCAGGGGCTGGAGGCGTTCTGCGAAGCGGCCGCGGCCCAGATACACGACGACTCCGACGATTCCCGCTCGTCCGGAGCCCGGACTGCCTGACCTGCCCGCCGCGGCCCGCGATCGAATCCTCCGGTTCGCTCCCCGGGCACGTGCGGCACGGCTAGGTTGTTGCCTGCGAACTATAGTTGTCAAACGACAACTGTCCGCTCCGGCTGTCCCCGGGTCTCTTTCCGCGTCCCACACCGTCCCACCCTCCTGCCCGTCCGGTCGGCCCGTCCGGTCGCAGCACATGTCCGGGTACCCCGCCTCGGCCCCGGCCTGCATCGGCTGTGGTCAACGTCTCGACGCGGTGCCCGGGGAGCATGGGAGGGAAGACTGTGGGTAGCGGCGCTGAAGGTGGCCTGTCGGGGGCGGGAGCGGGCCGGACTACGAGGGAGGGCCCGTGACCGCGACCATGCGCATCGGCACGACGACGGATTCCGCCACCGAGACCGGTGAGGAGCTGCCCCGGATCGCCGAACCGCAGAAACTCGCCCCGCAGGACGCGCGCGAGCTGACGGGCCAGTTCCTCGACCGCCTCGCGGTACTCGAGGAGGGCACGCCCGAGTACCAGTACGCCCGCAACACGCTCATCGAGATGAACATGTCGCTCGTGCGGTTCGCGGCCCGCCGCTTCCGCGCGAACGGCCAGGCGATGGAGGACGTCGTCCAGGTCGGCGTCATCGGGCTGATCAAGGCCATCGACCGCTTCGAGGTCTCCCGCGAGGTGCAGTTCACGAGCTTCGCGGTGCCGTACATCATCGGCGAGATCAAGCGGTTCTTCCGCGACACGTCCTGGGCCGTGCACGTGCCGCGCCGGCTGCAGGAGGCCCGTACGGAACTCGCCAAGGCCACCGAGGAGCTGGCCTCGCGCCTCGGCCGCGCCCCGAGGGTGTCCGAGCTGGCCACGCTGATGAACCTGTCGGAGGAGGAGGTCGTCGAGGCGCAGATCGCGGCCAACGGCTACGCGTCCTCCTCGCTCGACGCGGCGATCTCCGGCGACTCCGACGAGGGCGACGCGACACTGGCGGCGTTCATCGGCGGCGACGACCCGGCTCTCGAACTCGTCGAGAACTTCCACACGCTGGCCCCGCTCGTCGCCGAACTGGACGAGCGCCAGAGGCTGATCCTGCACCTGCGCTTCGTGGAGGAGCTGACCCAGGCCGAGATCGGCGACCGGCTCGGCATCTCCCAGATGCACGTCTCCCGGCTGATCTCCCGCACGGTCGCCCGGCTCCGCTCGGGCATGCTCGCCACCGGCTGACCCGCACACCCCGCTCGACGAGAAAGCGCCCCGGCCGGTCTCCCCGGTCGGGGCGCTTCGTCGAGCGTCCGGAGGCGGTCTGCTCCGGCTGCCTGCGGTAGGCCCTGTGGGACTCGAACCCACAACCAATGGATTAAAAGTCCACTGCTCTGCCAATTGAGCTAAGGGCCCAGGCGATGTCGCCCCCACGAGCATAGCCGGACGAGGCCGGGTCTCCGATCGGGTATCCGGCTCGCGGCCCCGCCGGAGGGACGAACCGGGGGCCGACGCGCCCCAGGAATCGGCCGGCCCGGGCGTGTTGAGCCGGCGAACGGCGAAGCGCCGTGGCCCGCCCCTGGGGGCGGGACCACGGCGCTCGTCACGCGTGTGCGTCAGTCGTCGGGCCGGAGGCCGGCCGTCGGAACGGATCGTCAGCCGTTGCGCTTCCAGCGCGGCTTGTCCTCGCGGCGGCCGAAGGAACCGCCGCCGCGGTGCTCGTCACGCCGGCCGTACGGGCGGTCGTGACCGGGACGGTCGTACCCCGGGCGGTCGTGGCCCGGACGGTCGTGGCCACCGGCGCGGAAGCCCGGACGGTCGTCGCGGCGGTCGCGGTTGAAGGGACGGTCGCTGCCCCGGTGCCCACCGCGCTCGTCCCGGCGGAAGCCGCCGCGGTCACGGTCGCGGTTGAAGCCGCCGCGGTCGTCACGACGCTCGAACGAACGGCCGCCGCGGTCGTCCCGGCGCTCGAAGGAACGGCCACCGCGGTCGTCCCGGCGGAAGCCGCCGCGCTCGCCCCGGTCGCCGCCGCGGTCGTCGCGGCGGTCGTCGCGGCGCTCGAACGAACGGCCGCCGCGGTCGTCACGACGGTCGAAGGAACGGCCACCGCGGTCGCGGTCACGGTCGCGGTTGAAGCCGCCGCGGTCGTCACGACGCTCGAACGAACGGCCACCGCGGTCGTCACGACGGTCGAAGGAACGGCCACCGCGGTCGCGGTCGAAGGACCGGTCCCGGTCGGCGTACCGGTCGCGACCGGCCCCGCCGCGCTCCTCGCGCCGCTCCCGGCGCTCGTAGGGCGCCGAGGGCGCGGAGGTCTCGGCGCGGTCCTCGCGCTCGACGTCCTGGGCGGTGGGCTGCTCGGGCACCGACACCTCGACGGCGACGGGAGCGTCCCCGGCCTCGGCGTCCGCGGCCACGGGCTCCTCGCCGCGCTCGCGGGCGACCCGCGCGAGCAGCCGGTCGGCCTCCTCGCGCAGTTCGTTCGCGCGCCGCTGGGCTCGCTCCAGCTCCTTGGCGAGCTGGGTCACCTCACGCTCGGCCTGCTGCGCCGCGTTGCCCACGGACTCGGCCTGGACCTCGGTCATCGACCGGGCCCCGGTGATCTCGGCGACCTCCGCGTCGAAGGTGCCGGCGCCCTGGATGATGTGGCGCGAGGCGTCGACGCCCGCGTCCTCCATCAGCCGGAAGATCTGGCGCCGCTGGTGCGGCAGCGAGAGGGAGACGACGGTGCCGGTGCGGCCGGCACGCGCGGTACGGCCCGCCCGGTGCAGGTAGTCCTTGTGGTCGCCGGCCGGGTCGACGTTCAGCACGAGGTCGATGCCGTCGACGTGGATGCCGCGGGCGGCGACGTCGGTCGCGACGAGGACGTTGACGTACCCGTCCTTGAAGTCGGCGAGGGTGCGGGTGCGCGCGCCCTGGGTCATGCCGCCGTGCAGCGCGTCGGCCTTCACCCCGGCGTCGCGCAGCTGCTCCGCGACGCGGTCGGCGCCCAGCTGGGTGCGGACGAAGATGATCGTGCGGCCCTTGCGGGAGGCGATCGCGGCGGTGACCGGCGCCTTGTCCTTGGGCTTCACGATGAGGATGTGGTGCGACATGGTCGTCACAGCGCCCTGGGCGGCGTCGACCTCGTGGCTGACCGGCTCGTTCAGGTACCGGTCGACGAGGGTCTTGATCTCGTTCTCCATGGTGGCGGAGAAGAGCATCCGCTGACCGCCCGCGGGGATCTGGTCGAGCAGCTCCGTCACCTCGGGCATGAAGCCCAGGTCGGACATCTGGTCGGCCTCGTCGAGGACCGCGATCTGCACGTTCTCCAGGGAGCAGGCGCCGCGGTTGATGATGTCGCGCAGCCGGCCCGGGGTGGCGACCAGGATGTCGACGCCCTTCTCCAGGGCGTAGATCTGGTTGCCCATGGACGTACCGCCGCAGACGACCTTCATCTTCAGGCCGAGGACGTCGCCGTAGGGCTGCAGCGCGTCGGCGACCTGCATGGCGAGCTCACGCGTGGGGGTCAGGATGACGGCACGCGGCTTGTGCTTCTCGGTCCGGCCGCCGGCCAGCGTGGCCAGGGTGGGCAGACCGAACGACAGGGTCTTGCCGGAGCCGGTGCGGCCGCGGCCGAGGATGTCCTTGCCGGCCAGGGCGTCCGGGATGGTCGCGGCCTGGATCGGGAAGGGGGTGGTCACGCCGTTCTGCGCGAGCTTGCGCACGACGCCCTCGGGCAGGCCGAGGTCGGCGAAGGTGGTCTCGGGGGCGTCCTCGACTGCCTCGTTCTCGGGCACGACGACGTGATCAGTACTGGCGATGGACATGCGAATGCGAAACCTTCCGGAGTCTCAAGTCGGCACGCGCCCGTCAACTCCGTGATTCGCGATTCGCAATACGACCGCCTCAATGCGGTCCACCACGGCAAGGGAGAGTACGCGCCACACGGCGCGCTCTGCGGTGGCGCCGGGCAAGATGGGATCAAACGATCTGCCACCATACGCAGTCCGGGTGCCCCAACGCAAACCGGACCGAGCGGGCGACAGCGGAACGCGCCCTCGTCCGCAGACCGCGGGGCGCGCTTCCGAACAGCCTCAACCGACGTCCCCCCTGCTTTGTTCCCGAGCCCCCCGAGCCCCCCGAGCCGCCCGGCACCCGCTTCGCCGCCGCGCACGGGCCCGCCCTACGCCGGCACTCCCGCCTGAGGAGCCGGTTCCCGTCGGCCCAGCTGCGGTCCGGGCGGCTCGTGCGCCGAGGACGAGGGCTCGGGCGTCGGCTCCGGGCTCGTCGTCGGCTCGGGCGGCGTGGGCGTGGGCTCCGGCTCGGCCGTGCGCGTCGGCTCGGGCGGGGCCGGCGGGTTCGCGGTGGGCCGGGACGGCTTGCCGGGCTTGTCGCGCCCCGGGGCGGACGCGCTCGCCCCGTCGGACGGCGAGGCGGCCGGGGACGCGGACTCGTCCGGCTCGCCGTCCTTGTCCTTGTCCTTGCCGCCCTTCTTGCCCTTGCCGTGCCCCCGCTTCCCGTCGGCCGACACCGTCCCGGACCCGAAGCCGCCCGAGAACCCCGAGCCGCCGCCCGGCCCCTCACCGGCCTTGTGCCCGGCGGAGTGCGACGGCTTGGCGCTCCCGCCCGCGCCGTCCTCCCCGACGCTCATGCAGCCCGCGGCGGCGGCGACGGCCACGACCGCGGCGGCCAGGCGGACGGGTACGTACAAGGGGCGCACGGGCCACCTCCGGGAAGGCTGAGGGAGTCAACACCTCCAACTCCCGCCGCCCGCAAGAGGACACGCGCCCCGTATTCACAACCCGCTCAGCCGTAGCCCAGGGCGTGAAGGCGCTCGTCGTCGATGCCGAAGTGGTGCGCGATCTCGTGCACCACCGTGATCTCCGTCTCAGCGACCACGTCCTCGCGCGACGCGCACATCCGCAGCGTGGGATTGCGGTAGATCGTGATCCGGTCGGGCAGCACACCGGCGTACCACTCACCGCGGTCGGTCAGCGGAGTCCCCTCGTAGAGCCCGAGCAGCTCCGGATCGTCCGCGGGCGGTTCGTCCTCCACGAACACCGCGACGTTGTCCATCAGTCGGGTCAGCTCCGGCGGGATCCGGTCGAGCGCCTCGGCGACCAGTTCCTCGAACTCCTCGCGCGTCATCTCCAGCACAGGCCCATTGTCGGCCACGTCCCCGGCCCGCGAGTGCCTCCCGGCGCCGCATATCCGACGGCCGGCTGGGGCATACGGGATCAATGGCCCGCGTCCCCGCCGCAGTCCTGCGTGCCCTCGAGCCCGTCCGCAACGCCCCGCGCGCCCTGGCCCGGCGCTACCGCTCCCGCCAGGCACCCGCCACCATCGCCCTCGTACCGCAGCCGCACCCCTGGACGCGGGCCCTGGGGCTGGTGACCGTCGTGCTCGCCGGCGCCTGGCTCGGCCTGCTGGTGGTGGGCGACGTCCGGGTCCCGGTCGGCCCGATGGACACCACCATGACCCTGCGGCCCTCCTTCACGGGCGGCACGAAGATCAACATCTCGCCGCTGGGCGCCCTGCATCTGGACAGCCACATCGCCCCGGTCCGCCTGGACGTGAACGTCGACCAGCTCGACCCGGACCGCTCCCGGGCCCTGGTCGACCACCCCGAACGCCTCTCCGGTCTCCAGGACGAGGTCACCGAGGACGTCGGCCGCGGCACCCTCGACCTGGCCGTGCGCTCCGGCGCCGCCGTCGTCACCGGCGCCACCGCGCTCGGGCTCGCCGTCTACCGCCGGCCGCGCCGCGCCCTGGCCGCCGGCGGTCTCGCCCTCACCCTGCTCGCCGCCTCGGGCGGCACGGCGTACGCCACCTGGCGTCCCGACTCCGTGCTGGAGCCCCGGTTCTCCGGGCTGCTCACCTCGGCGCCGTCCCTGGTCGGCAACGCGCGCAGCATCGTCACGGAATTCGACGTCTACCAGAAGGAGTTGGCCCGCCTGGTCACCAACGTCACCAGGCTCTACGACGCCACCTCCACGCTCCCCGCCTACGCGCCCGACCCCTCCACGATCCGGGTCCTGCACGTCTCCGACATCCATCTGAACCCGGCGAGCTGGAAGATCATCGCCTCGCTGGTGGAGCAGTACAAGGTGGACGTGATCGTCGACTCGGGCGACACGATGGACCACGGCACGGCCGCCGAGAACGGCTTCCTGGACCCGGTCGAGGACCTCGGGGCGCCCTACGTCTGGGTGCGCGGCAACCACGACTCGATGATCACCCAGGACTACCTGGAGGGCCTGAAGAACGTCCACGTCCTGGACGGGGGCCGCGCGAAGACCGTCAAGGGCCTGCGGTTCGCCGGCATCGGCGACCCGCAGTTCACCCCGGACCGCTCGCGCGGGGCCGGGGCCGAGCAGTCCCAGGAGCTGGCCGGCGCCCGTCTGGCCACGGCCCTGCGCGACCAGCGCGCGGCGGGCACCCCGGTGGACGTCGCCGTCGCCCACGAGCCCTCCGCGGCCCGCGAGGTCGACGGCGAGGTCCCCGTGGTGCTGGCCGGGCACCTGCACCACGACGAGATGGAGGTCCTGAAGTACGGGACGCGGCTGCGCATCGAGGGCTCCACGGGCGGCAGCGGCCTGCGCGCCATCGAGGGCCGGCATCCCGACCCGATCGAGGCGTCGATCCTCTACTTCGACCGGGACACCCGCCGCCTGCAGGCCTGGGACGAGATCGAACTGGGCGGTCTCGGCCTCACCACGGCCGAGGTCAGCCGCCACCTGGCGGAGGAGAACCAGCCGGGCGCGAGTCCGTCCCCGAGCCCTTCCGGGTCGGGGGGAACAGGCACGGCGACAGGTGGCCCCTCCCCGTCCGCGACCCCGCGCCCGTAAACCGTTTTGGCGATAGCTCCCGCCATCCCATATGCTTCTCACGTCCCCGACGCGCTGAGAAGCGCCCAGGCGGGCCGATAGCCCTCATCGTCTAGCGGCCTAGGACGCCGCCCTTTCAAGGCGGTAGCACGGGTTCGAATCCCGTTGGGGGCACGCACCACCCTGTGCGACACTGTCGTACGAAAGCTTGGTCCTGTGGAGCAGTTTGGAGTGCTCGCCACCCTGTCAAGGTGGAGGCCGCGGGTTCAAATCCCGTCAGGACCGCTGAGGTTTCACGTGAAACCTCGTGGCTGGGTAGCTCAGTTGGTACGAGCGTCCGCCTGAAAAGCGGAAGGTCGCCGGTTCGACCCCGGCCCCAGCCACAACCGCCCTCACGAGGGCCTGAGCCCCTCTCCGGAATCCCGGAGAGGGGCTCTTTCGTATGTCGCGGGGGGCGGGGTGACGGGCGGCTTGCTCGACTCTAGAATCGAACATGTGAACGAGGAACCGCCGTCCCGGCTCGAGCTGCTGCGCTTCGCGCGCCGTGTGGTGGTTCGGCAGGCCAAGGCGGCCCTGGCCCAGATCGACCGGTGGATCGCGGTGGAGGAAACCCGCGAGGCCGAGCGGCGCCAGGGACTGGAGGCCCGGCCACCCGCCCCCGAGTGGCTGCTCGAACGGGGACTGTCCGGCCACGACCCGGTGTACGTGCACGTCGGCGACTGCTGGAACGCCGGCAAGCGGTCCAAGGGACTGGAACGGGACGAGGCCCGGCGGGCCCTCGCCGACGGCGTCAAACCCTGCCCCCAGTGCCGCCCGGACAGCGCACTCGGCTTCCTGGATTAGGGCCTGCGGGGCCCCCGGGACAAAAGCGTTCGCCACCAATTTCTCCGGGATGAGATCCTGGATCGCGTATGTCTACGCACCCCGCCCCCGCCCTCGGCGCCCTCGCCCCCCGCCTGACCGAGCTGTCCCTGCGCGACGCGCACCGGCTCGGGCGGCGGCTCGAAGGCGCGCGCAAGATCCGTAAGCCGGAGGCCCGGGCCGCCGTTCTCGCCGAGATCGAGGCGGAGGTCGCCAAGGGCGAGCAGCGCATGGCGACCCGGCGCGCCCGTGTGCCGGAGATCACGTATCCCGAGCAGCTGCCCGTCAGCCAGAAGAAGGACGACATCGCGGCCGCCATCCGCGACCACCAAGTCGTGATCGTCGCCGGCGAGACCGGGTCCGGCAAGACCACGCAGATCCCCAAGATCTGCATGGAGCTCGGCCGGGGTGTGCGCGGCATGATCGGCCACACCCAGCCGCGCAGGATCGCCGCCCGGACCGTCGCCGAGCGCGTCGCCGAGGAGCTGAACACCCCCCTCGGCGAGACCGTCGGCTGGAAGGTGCGGTTCACCGACCAGGTCGACCCCGAGGCCACCTTCGTCAAGCTGATGACGGACGGCATCCTGCTCGCCGAGATCCAGACCGACCGCGAGCTGCGCGCCTACGACACGATCATCATCGACGAGGCCCACGAGCGGTCCCTCAACATCGACTTCCTGCTCGGCTACCTCGCCCAGCTGCTGCCCAGGCGTCCCGATCTCAAGGTCGTCATCACCTCGGCGACGATCGACCCGGAGCGCTTCTCGCGGCACTTCGGCGACGCCCCGATCATCGAGGTCAGCGGCCGTACGTACCCGGTCGAGGTGCGCTACCGCCCGCTCCTGGAGGAGGACGGCGACGACGCCGACCGCGACCAGATCACCGCGATCATCGACGCCGTCGAGGAACTGCAGAAGGAGGGGCAGGGCGACATCCTGGTCTTCCTCTCCGGCGAACGCGAGATCCGCGACACCGCCGACGCCCTCACCAAGAAGAACTACCGCTTCACGGAGATCCTGCCGCTCTACGCCCGGCTCTCCCACGCCGAGCAGCACCGCGTCTTCCAGCCGCACACCGGCCGCCGGATCGTTCTCGCCACCAACGTCGCCGAGACGTCCCTGACCGTCCCGGGCATCAAGTACGTCATCGACCCCGGCTTCGCCCGCATCTCGCGCTACAGCCACCGCACCAAGGTGCAGCGCCTGCCGATCGAGCCGGTCTCGCAGGCCAGCGCCAACCAGCGCAAGGGCCGCTGCGGCCGTACCTCCGACGGCATCTGCATCCGCCTCTACAGCGAGGACGACTTCGACGCCCGCCCGGAGTTCACGGACGCGGAGATCCTCCGGACGAACCTGGCCTCCGTCATCCTGCAGATGACCGCGGCCGGCCTCGGCGACATCGAGAAGTTCCCCTTCATCGACCCGCCGGACCACCGCAACATCCGCGACGGCGTGCAGCTCCTCCAGGAGCTGGGCGCCCTCGACCCGGCGCAGAAGGACCCCCGCAAGCGGCTCACCGACACCGGCCGCAAGCTCGCCCAGCTGCCCGTCGACCCGCGCCTGGCCCGCATGGTCCTGGAGGCGGACAAGAACGGCTGCGTGCGCGAGGTCATGGTCATAGCCGCCGCGCTGTCCATCCAGGACCCGCGCGAACGCCCCGCCGACAAGCAGACCCAGGCCGACCAGCAGCACGCCCGCTTCCGGGACGAGACCAGCGACTTCCTGGCCTACCTCAACCTCTGGCGCTACCTGCGCGAGCAGCAGAAGGAGCGCGGCTCGTCCTCCTTCCGCCGGATGTGCAAGCAGGAGTACCTGAACTTCCTTCGCATCCGTGAATGGCAGGACATCTACACGCAGGTGCGCACGGTCGCCAAGCAGATGGGCATCCACCTCAACGAGGACGACGCCCCGGCCGACCGCATCCACGTCTCCCTCCTCGCGGGCCTGCTGTCCCACATCGGCATGAAGGACGTGAAGGACGCCGGAGGGGAGGGCGGGAGAGGCACGGCGAAGAACGAGTACCTGGGCGCCCGCAACGCCAAGTTCGCGATCTTCCCCGGCTCGGCCCTCTTCAAGAAGCCCCCGCGGTTCGTGATGTCCGCCGAACTCGTCGAGACCTCCCGCCTGTGGGCCCGGGTCAACGCGAAGATCGAGCCGGAGTGGGTCGAGCCCCTCGCCCAGCACCTGATCAAGCGCACCTACAGCGAGCCGCACTGGGAGAAGGACCAGGCGGCCGTGATGGCGTACGAGAAGGTCACGCTGTACGGCGTGCCCGTCGTGGCGCAGCGGAAGATCAACTACGGGCGGATCGACCCGGAGGCCAGCCGCGAGCTGTTCATCCGCAACGCGCTCGTCGAGGGCGACTGGCGCACGCACCACAAGTTCTTCTCGGACAACCGCCGGCTCCTCACCGAGGTCGAGGAGCTGGAGCACCGCGCCCGGCGCCGCGACATCCTGGTCGACGACGAGACGCTGTTCGACTTCTACGACCGGCGCATCCCCGAACACGTCGTCTCCGGCGCGCACTTCGACTCCTGGTGGAAGCGCAAGCGGCACGAGCAGCCCGACTTCCTCGACTTCGAGCGCGAGATGCTCATCAACGAGAAGGCGGGCGAGGTCACCAAGGCCGACTACCCCGACTCGTGGCGCCAGGGGAACCTCAAGTTCCGGGTGACGTACCAGTTCGAGCCGGGCGCGGACGCCGACGGCGTGACCGTCCACATCCCGCTGCAGGTGCTCAACCAGGTCACCGACGAGGGCTTCGACTGGCAGATCCCGGGCCTGCGCGAAGAACTGGTCACGGAACTGATCCGCTCCCTGCCCAAGCCCGTCCGCCGCAACTACGTACCCGCGCCGAACTACGCCAAGGCGTTCCTCGACAAGGCGGTGCCGCTGCAGGAGCCGCTGACCACGACCATGGCCCGCGAGCTCAGGCTCATGGTCGGCGTCCCCTTCGAGCCGGCCGACTTCGACTGGTCCAAGGTCCCCGACCACCTCCGCATCACGTTCCGGATCGTCGACGAGCGGCGCCGCAAGCTGGCCGAGGACAAGGACCTGGAGTCGCTGAGGCTCCGGCTGAAGCCGAAGGCGCGCAAGGCCCTCTCGCAGGCCGCGGCGGCCACGGCCGAGCGGCAGGGCGGCGAGTCCCTGGAGCGCACGGACCTCACCGACTGGACGATCGGCACGCTCACCCGCGTCTTCGAGACCCGCCGGGCCGGTCAGCCGGTGAAGGCCTACCCGGCGCTGGTCGACGACGGCGACACGGTCTCGGTCCGCCTCTTCGACACCGAGGCCGAGCAGGCCGAGGCCATGTGGAAGGGCACGCGCCGGCTGATCCTGCGCACCATCCCGGTCAACCCGGCGAAGTTCGCGTCCGAGAAGCTGACGAACGCGCAGAAGCTGGCCCTGTCCGCCAACCCGCACGGCACGATCCAGGCCCTGTTCGACGACTGCGCCATGGCGGCCGCCGACAAGCTGATCGGCGACTTCGGCGGACCGGCGTGGGACGAGGAGTCCTACCGCAAGCTGTACGACAAGGTGCGTGCCGAGATCGTCGACGCGACGGTCCGCACGGTGGGTCAGGTGCAGCAGGTCCTCGCCGCCTGGCAGGCCTGCGAACGCCGTCTGAAGGCCGTGCGCAGCCCCGCGCTGCTGCCGAACCTCCAGGACGTCCGCAAGCAGCTGGACGCGCTCGTGAAGCCCGGCTTCGTGACGGAGGCGGGTCTGCGCAGGCTGCCGGATCTGATGCGCTATCTGGTGGCCGCCGACCGGCGTCTGCAGCAGATGCCGACCAACGTCCAGCGCGACACCACGCGCATGGAGAAGGTCCACGAGATGCAGGACGAGTACGCCTGGCTCCTGGAGCAGATGCCGCAGGGCCGGCCGGTCCCGTCGTCGGTGCGGGACATCCGCTGGATGATCGAGGAGCTGAGGGTCAGCTACTTCGCCCACGCGCTGGGCACGGCGTACCCCGTCTCGGACAAGCGGATCGTGAAGGCGATCGACGCGGCGGTGCCGTAAGGGCGTGCACACGCTGGGTGAGTTCGACCCGGGGCCCACCCTCCTGTACAGTCTCTTCTCGCAGCGCACCGCACGAATCGCGCAGCGAAACCAGGTCCTGTGGAGCAGTTTGGAGTGCTCGCCACCCTGTCAAGGTGGAGGCCGCGGGTTCAAATCCCGTCAGGACCGCAGCAGAAAGGCCCGGATCCACGGATCCGGGCCTTTCGGCGTCCCGGCCCCGCGCCGGCAGACCGCGGCCGCGCCCCCGCGGCAGAACCGAGCCGGGCGGCCGACGCCCCGTCATCTCGCCCCGCGTCTTCGGGCCTTCCGGCTCCCCCACCCCCCTGGCCTCCTCAGAGGCGTGCTCCAGCCGTCGAGGGCTCCGCACGGGCGCCTCGCGCCGTCTTGACGGTCCCTCAATCGGTCGGTACCCCAGAACCAGGGCCGTTCCCCGTACGGTCCCCGGAGGTGGCGTATGGCGGCATCGGCTAGGCACGAGACGCGGGCGCTGCTCCGCGCACACCTGGCGGCCGCGTCGTCGTACCGGCATCTCACCCGGCACTGCCCGATCTGCCATCGCCTGCTGCGGCTGGCGATGGAGTCCGCCCCCCGCGCCGCCGCCGAGGCCGAGCCGCCGGCCCGGGAGGACGAGTCCCCCGCTCCCGCCTGACCCGCGCCCCAACACCCGTACGGGCGGGGGGTGCTGGAAGCGGACGCCCTTCTACCGCACCGGGAGGCACACCGACAAGCCGGGCGGTATGTGACGGGAGTCACCGCATGTTCCAGGAGAAGTGCGGTACTTACACCCCTCCTACAACGGGTCAATTTAATATGTGCAATTGCACCCGTCATGAGGCCCCTGCCCGGGAGGGTCCCGCACGCGCACGCCGCCCGTCCCCCAGACTCCGACAAGGGCGCGCACCGGCAGGCCGGCGGACCGGCACGAGGGCACAAAAAAGATCGCGCTGGACCCGGCGGAGTCCAGCGCGATCGACGACGCACCCTGTCATATGCCTGGAACGCTCTGACTGGCGTGGGCGTGGGGGCTGTTGGGGCAGCACCCCGCGTCGTGTGGAGCTGTGGGCCCGGACGTCACGGTCGGTTGGGGGACGGACCGATTCGACCGGTATTCAGTTGTTCAGGCCTCGCTGCGCTGCTGCGGGATGCCCGCGAGCAGAGCGCGGACCTCGGCCTCGCGGTAGCGCCGATGCCCGCCGAGCGTGCGGATCGACGTGAGCTTGCCGGCCTTCGCCCACCGCGTGACCGTCTTGGGGTCGACACGGAACATGGTGGCGACCTCAGCCGGGGTCAGCAGCGGCTCGGCATCAGGGGTGCGAGCGGTCATGAGCGGCCTCCTCGGGAGAACCGAACCTTCTCGGTTCTTTCCTCTAAATTCTGCACCTTGACCCGCGTTGCCCGAAATGGCGGACGCGAGTCGAGTCGGTTATAGGACGAACGGCTTGTCCTCGGCACTACAACTACACCATCTGTCCAGCCGCGTCGGCCAAACCGATGGAATTGCCCCTCCAGGTGTTCATCAGCGACGGAAGCCGATGGACCATGCCATAGCGGACAGTCACACCGCTGTGACGATCAGTCACGCGGTGATCAAGGAAGGCACCAGACCCCCCAAAGCGTGCAATGCTGAGATTCCGCCCATAGTGCAGCACTACAGGACGGAGGAGCCCTCCCCGGACTCCTTGTCCTATTTTGGCATGAGGAGGGGCAAGCGGCGCAAGGGCCTCGTACGTGCAGTCCGTCACGCTTGGCCTACTTGCGAACTCTGCCCGGATCGGGCCCTACGTCCCTTGTTGACGCCGCCTCAGGAAACTCTCGGCCCGCTTCAGGAACTCGGTGCGAGGACGAAACCCCAAATCGGGCGGTTCGTCAAACGTCAGTTCGTGACCGAACACGAGCGGTGCGTGCCGACGGCGAGGTCAGGGGTCAGTTGGCGGACCGCAGATCACGTACGGAACGCCACCGCTCCACGAGCCGCGCGTACGCCTCACCGGCGGCCGTGCCGTCGCCCCGGCGCAGCGCCGCGATGCCCTCGGCCACGTCCGCCGCGGAGTGGTCCTCCTCCAGGGCGCCGGCCGGCAGCGCGTGCACCAGGCCGCCGTAGTCCAGTTCCACCAGCGAACGCGGGTGGAACTCCTCCAGCCACCGCCCGACGTCCACCAGCCCGTCGATCAGCGGCCCCTCGTCCATCGCCTCGCGCAGAGCGCGCAGCCCCCGGGCCACGCGCCGCCGGGCCTGGACCATGGGGGTGCGGTAGCGCAGGACGGGCGGACTGCCGGCCGAGGCGCCCTGGTCGTACTCCCGCTCCTCGTCGGAGACCAGCACGAACCAGTTGATCGGCACCTGCCAGGTCGCCGTGCGGATCCACGGGCGGGCGTCCGGGTGCTCGGTCAGCCAGCGCTCGTAGTCCTGGGCCGCCTGGTCGCGCAGGAGGGGCGGCAGGACCGCGTCCAGAACCGGCGGCGGCAGCTCGCCGGAGAGGTCGTCCAGCGCCTGCCAGCCGCGCAGCCGGGTGCGCCAGGGGCAGACGCAGACCACCCCGTCGACGTCGAGGACGAAGGCGTCCTCGCTCTCGTGCACCGGCACCGGCACCGGCGGGGTGGGCGCCAAGTCGGCCAGCGCGCGGCGCAGTTCGTCCTGGTAGGAGGGGCGGTCGCCGCGCCGGGCGTAGCGCGCCCAGTGGCTGCGCTCGGGCTCGGGGAAGGCGGCCAGCGGCTCGTACACGCGCAGATAGGTCGCGTACGGGACGATCACCGAGGTCACCTTGGGCACGCCTGCTCCCTCCCCCGCGCGCCGCCGCGAAAACCTGCCGGACCGTTCGCGGTCGCACGGGAAATACCTGCAAATCGTCGCACGGTGTACTCCGCTCGGAGGTGATCCTGGGCACGGTGCCTCCGACGGCGCCGCCAGGCTCTAATCTCATGCTCAACAGTCCCCGCCACCCGCACGGGGGCCGCCTCCACCCGCCGCAACTTACTCAGGAGTCACCACAGTGACCGACGTAACCGGCGCACCTGCTGATGTCCTGCACACCCTGTTCCACTCGGACCAGGGAGGACATGAGCAAGTCGTGCTCTGCCAGGACCGCGCGAGCGGCCTCAAGGCCGTCATCGCCCTGCACTCCACCGCCCTGGGCCCCGCGCTCGGCGGTACGCGCTTCTACCCCTACGCCAACGAGGCCGAGGCCGTGGCCGACGCGCTGAACCTCGCCCGGGGGATGTCGTACAAGAACGCCATGGCCGGACTCGACCACGGCGGCGGCAAGGCCGTGATCATCGGTGACCCGGAGAAGATCAAGACCGAGGAGCTGCTCCTCGCCTACGGCCGGTTCGTGGCCTCGCTCGGCGGCCGGTACGTGACCGCCTGCGACGTCGGCACCTACGTCGCCGACATGGACGTCGTGGCGCGCGAGTGCCGCTGGACGACGGGCCGCTCGCCGGAGAACGGCGGCGCGGGCGACTCCTCCGTCCTCACCGCCTTCGGCGTCTACCAGGGCATGCGCGCCTCCGCGCAGCACCTGTGGGGCGACCCCTCGCTGCGCGGCCGGAAGGTCGGCATCGCCGGCGTCGGCAAGGTCGGCCACCACCTGGTGGAGCACCTGCGGGCCGAGGGCGCCGAGGTCGTCATCACGGACGTGCGCGAGGACGCCGTGGGCCGCATCCTCGCCGCCCACCCGACGGGCGTCACGGCCGTGGCCGACACCGCCACCCTGATCCGCGTCGAGGGCCTGGACATCTACGCCCCCTGCGCGCTCGGCGGCGCCCTGAACGACGACACCGTGCCCGCGCTCACCGCCCGGGTGGTCTGCGGCGCGGCCAACAACCAGCTCGCCCACCCGGGTGTGGAGAAGGACCTCGCCGACCGCGGGATCCTCTACGCCCCGGACTACGTGGTGAACGCGGGCGGCGTCATCCAGGTCGCCGACGAGCTGCACGGCTTCGACTTCGACCGGTGCAAGGCGAAGGCGGCGAAGATCTTCGACACCACGCTGGCCATATTCGCACGTGCGAAGGAAGATGGCATCCCGCCGGCCGCCGCGGCCGACCGGATCGCCGAGCAGCGCATGCAGGACGCCGCCGCGGCACGCCGGGCCGGCTGACCCGTCCCGGCACCCGGAGTCTCGTACGTTTGACCGGTACCCGCCGGGGGGCAGTTAGAGAGAACTCTCACTTCTCCCGGCGGGTCGACCGCCGATAAGTGGTTAAAATCGCGGTTGACCAGCGAGGACGGGGCGCCTCGAAGGTCCTGGGCGCGGGCACGTCATGCGGGCGACGTACCGTATGGGCGCGGGCTCAGGTACCGTGGAAGCCCTACGGACCGGTCTCTCTGCGGAGAGTCCGTGCCGGACCATGAACGCGTGTCAAGACTCTGGGGCCGTCGAGCCCCGTCGTTGAGGGGGTCGAGCCATGGGGCGCGGCCGGGCCAAGGCCAAGCAGACGAAGGTCGCCCGCCAGCTGAAGTACAACAGCGGTGGGACTGACCTCTCACGCCTGGCCGAGGAGCTGGGTGCATCGCCTTCGAATCCGCAGCCGCCTAACGGCGAGCCGTTCGAAGACGATGATGACGACGACCTGTACGCACGGTACGCCGACCTCTACGAGGACGACGACGAGGACGAGGACGGCCAGTCCCCGCAGCATCGTCGCGGCGCTTGACCTTGCACTGAGCACTTACCCGGTCGGTGACCGTCGGTCACCGACCGGGTTCTGTGCTGCGTGCGGGTGAGGACCCGTGCCTCAGCTCGCGTAGTCACCGATCAGGGCGGCACCCGTGGGGTGCTCGCCCCGTTCCGTGATCTCTCCGGCGACCCAGGCGTCCACGCCGCGGTCGGCCAGGGTGGCCAGGGCCACGTCCACAGACTCCTGGGGCACGATCGCGATCATGCCCACGCCCATGTTGAGCGTCTTCTCCAGCTCCAGGCGCTCGACCCGGCCGGTCCGGCCGACGAGGTCGAAGATCGGCGCCGGGGTCCAGGTGGAACGGTCGACGATCGCGTGCAGCTCGTCGGGGACGACGCGGGCCAGGTTGGCTGCGAGCCCACCACCGGTGACGTGGCTGAAGGCGTGCACCTCGGTGGTGCGCATCAGGGCCAGGCAGTCCAGCGAGTAGATCTTCGTCGGCTCCAGCAGCTCCTCGCCGAGGGTGCGGCCGAGCTCCTCGATGTGCGCGTCCAGCGCGAGGCCCGCCTGGTTGAGCAGGACGTGCCGGACGAGGGAGTACCCGTTGGAGTGGAGACCGGAGGACGCCATGGCGATCACCGCGTCACCCGAACGGATGCGATCCGCGCCGAGCAGCCGGTCGGCCTCCACGACGCCCGTGCCGGCGCCGGCGACGTCGAAGTCGTCCTCGCCCAGCAGGCCCGGGTGCTCGGCCGTCTCGCCGCCGACCAGGGCGCACCCGGCCAGCACACAGCCCTCGGCGATGCCCTTGACGATCGCGGCGACCCGCTCGGGGTGGACCTTGCCGACGCAGATGTAGTCGGTCATGAACAGCGGCTCGGCGCCGCACACCACGATGTCGTCCATGACCATCGCGACCAGGTCGTGGCCGATGGTGTCGTAGATGCCGAGCTGCCGGGCGATGTCGACCTTGGTGCCGACGCCGTCCGTGGCGGAGGCGAGCAGCGGGCGCTCGTAGTTCTTCAGTGCGGAGGCGTCGAAGAGGCCGGCGAAACCGCCGAGGCCGCCGAGGACCTCGGGGCGCTGCGCCTTCTTCACCCACTCCTTCATCAGCTCGACGGCGTGGTCGCCGGCTTCGATGTCGACGCCCGCGGCTGCGTAGCTGGCGCCGCCTTCGGCAAGGGGTTTCTCGGACATGGCTGGGAGAACCTTCGTGTCGTACGGCGGGTGTTACGGGCCTCTACGGGCGGCGGATCGCGTCGGCTGCGGCCGTGGCGGCCGGGCCGGCGGCCAGCTCCGTCTCCAGCAGCTGCTTGCCGAGCAGCTCCGGGTCGGGCAGCTCCATCGGGTACTCGCCGTCGAAGCAGGCACGGCACAGGTTCGGCTTGGCGATGGTGGTCGCCTCGATCATGCCGTCGATGGAGATGTAGGCCAGGGAGTCGGCGCCCAGCGAGGTGCCGATCTCGTCGATCGTCATGCCGTTGGCGATGAGCTCGGCGCGGGTGGCGAAGTCGATGCCGAAGAAGCAGGGCCACTTCACGGGCGGCGAGGAGATCCGGATGTGGACCTCGGCGGCGCCCGCCTCGCGGAGCATGCGGACCAGGGCCCGCTGGGTGTTGCCGCGCACGATCGAGTCGTCGACGACGACCAGGCGCTTGCCCTTGATGACTTCCTTCAGCGGGTTCAGCTTCAGGCGGATGCCCAGCTGGCGGATGGTCTGCGAGGGCTGGATGAAGGTCCGGCCGACGTAGGCGTTCTTCACCAGGCCGGCGCCGAACGGGATGCCGGAGGCCTCCGCGTAGCCGATCGCGGCGGGCGTGCCGGACTCCGGGGTCGCTATGACCAGGTCGGCCTCGACCGGAGCCTCCTTCGCCAGCTTGCGGCCCATCTCCACGCGGGAGAGGTACACGTTCCGGCCGGCGATGTCGGTGTCCGGGCGGGCGAGGTAGACGTACTCGAAGACGCAGCCCTTGGGCTTCGCTTCCGCGAACCGGGAGGTGCGCAGGCCGTTCTCGTCGATGGCGACGAACTCGCCCGGCTCGATCTCGCGGACGTAGCTGGCGCCGCAGATGTCGAGGGCCGCGGACTCGGAGGCGACCACCCAGCCGCGCTCCAGCCGGCCCAGCACCAGCGGGCGGATGCCCTGCGGGTCGCGGGCCGCGTACAGGGTGTGCTCGTCCATGAAGACGAGGGAGAAGGCGCCCCGGACCTGCGGGAGGACGCTGTGCGCGGCCTCCTCGATGGTCAGCGGCTTGCCGTCCTCGTCCGTCTGGGCCGCGAGGAGCGCGGTGAGCAGGTCGGTGTCGTTGGTCGCCGCGACGCGCGGGGTCCGCCCGCCCTCCTGCTTGGGCAGGTCGGCGACCATCTCGGCGAGTTGGGCGGTGTTGACGAGGTTGCCGTTGTGGCCGAGCGCGATGGAGCCGTGCCCGGTGGCACGGAACGTCGGCTGGGCGTTCTCCCAGACGGAGGCACCGGTGGTCGAGTAGCGGGCGTGTCCGACCGCGATGTGACCCTGGAGCGAACCGAGGGAGGTCTCGTCGAAGACCTGGGAGACCAGGCCCATGTCCTTGAAGACGAGGATCTGTGAGCCGTTGCTGACCGCGATACCCGCGGATTCCTGGCCTCGATGCTGGAGGGCGTAGAGCCCGAAGTACGTGAGCTTGGCGACCTCTTCGCCCGGAGCCCAGACACCGAAGACGCCACAAGCGTCCTGGGGGCCCTTCTCGCCGGGGAGCAGGTCGTGGTTGAGTCGTCCGTCACCACGTGGCACGCCACCGAGTGTAGGCGAGGTCCACCGTTGGTCCGAATTGGGGATACCGGACTTTTCCCCGCCTCACCGCGCGGCGACGGCCCGCACCTCGGTGCCGTTCTCGCTGGTCAGCGTGAGGGTTTGCCGATCGACCGCGTACTCGAGCTTCGTCTCGAAAAGGCGCAGCAGGGTCTTCTCGCCGGTCATGAGTGAGTCTTCGCACATCATTCGGGTGGTGGCGGGGCGGCCCAGGGTGATATGGCCGTCGCGGACAGTGGCCTCGGCCTCGACCTTGTTGCAGCCGAGGCTGCCGGAGACGGTGCCCTTCTTCCCGTCGAAGCTGAGGTGGGCGCGGCCCTCGAGGTCGGGGTCGGTGACGTTCCACCGAGTGCCGGCCAGCGGGGCGTCCTTCGCCTTGGTCAGGCGCACGGTCTCCCCCTCGCCGGTGGTGAGGGTGAGCCGGCCGGCGCCGGCCTTCGCCGTCAGCTCCTGTCCGGACAGGGCGCGGGCCAGCGTCGCCTCGAAGGCCATGGGCTCGTCCGCACAGGCCATCTCGGTGGACATGGTCCTGCCGAGGCGGACGCGGTCGCCGTCGACGTCGGCCTCGGCGCTGAAGGTGTTGCAGCCGAAACTGCCTTCGGCGCGGCCCTTGTCGATGGTCACGTGGGCGCCGGCGGGGGCCTCGTGGGTCCGGCCGGCCGCGGTGACGCTGTCCACGCTCCACCGCACCCCGGTGACCTGCTGCCCGGTACCGGCCGAGGCGCTGCCGCCGTCCGTCTTCTCGCTGCCGCACGCCGCCAGGAGCGGGACGAGCATGGCGGCGGCCGTCAGGGTCATGCGCTGCTTCTGCTGGTCCATGCCACTCCGACGGAACACCCGGGGGGATCGGTTCCCCTGGTGCGGGCGGAGGCGTCCGGCGCGGCCGGGCGTCACCCCATGATCGGCAGGTGGGGCGACAGGTCGGCGCGCTCCCCGCCGGCGCTGACCTGCGCGTCCCGCAGCGCCTGCGCCCAGTCCAGCCGTCCGGTCGCGAGCCGGATCCAGGTCAGCGGGTCCGTCTCGACGACGTTGGGCGGGGTGCCCCGGGTGTGCCTCGGGCCCTCCACGCACTGCACCACCGCGAAGGGCGGCACCCGCACCTCCGTCGAGCCGCCCGGGGCCTTGACGGCGAGGGCGTCGGCCAGCAGGCGCGTGCAGGCGGCCAGGGCCTGGCGCTCGACGGGGATGTCCAGGCCGGGGACGGCCGCGTTCAGGTCGTCGGTGTGGACGACGAGTTCGACCGTGCGCGTGACCAGGTGGTCGGCGAGGGTCATGGCACCGGTCCGCGTGGCCAGGACACGGCTGCCGGGGGCGTCCGCGAGCCGGTGCGCCAGGCGCTCGGCGGTCTCGGCGTACAGCGCGCCGAGATCCGGGTGGGCCGCGGCGAGCCGCCGGGTGCCGTCGTCGATGTCGGCGGCCCGGGCGGCGGTGGCGGCGGGCCAGTCGAGCAGGGCCAGTTCCGGGCGGGCGGGTTCCTCGCGGTCGAGACTGCGGCTGACGGTCTCCACGGCCATGGCCACGTGGGCCGCCAGCTCCCTCACGGTCCAGTCGCCGAGCCGGGTCGGCCGTGCGAGCTGCTCCGGCGTCAGGCTCCCGACGGCCTGCCGCACGTGGCCGAACTGGCCGAGCACGGCTGCGCGGATCTTGGCGGGGTCGTAGCTACGGGTGCGCTTCCTGGCCTGGGGCATGACGGCAGCCTAGGGGACAAGTGGAGCACTCTATTCGGAATGTGTACTTCCAATTCATCAGAACCCACACAGGAACCGCTCATTCCGCCGCTGCGATAACGCCATTGACCCAAAACCGCCCATCACGGGGGCAGGGAAAAAGGTCGGCCGAGATGCCGGGTTTGTACTGTTGCGTGGTGTGCGGTCGTGGGTTAGCCCGAGGGTCCGCATCGGGCGTTACGGATGGTAACCCTGTCCCAAATGAGGGGCAAGAGACAGCAAAATCCAGACAAAGAGCGTCAATGGACCACTGTCCGTCATGCATGACAGGACCATTTCCCCGGGATGGCCGGATCATTGTGTAAACGGAATCTTTCGCCGGATCGGCCTTGCTCCGCAGTTCTTCCTGTCCAAGGATTGTCTGGAGCGTCGACGCACCGGGCGAATGCGAATGGGTGCGCATTTCATGCAGCGGTATTCGCCGGCAGCCCGATTCTTGTTTTTCCGCACTGGGGGTCACGGATGAAAAAGCGGCCGGTTCTCCGCGTCTTTTCGGCAACAGCCGCTGTCTGCGCGCTGGCAGGGGCGGCGAGCCCCGCGGCCGCCGGAAGCAGCGGCGGCACCGGCGGCACCGCCGTGGAGTGGTCGGCCGCCCACGGCACCTCCGCGGCCGCCGGCACGCGGTGGACCGAGCCGAGCGGGACCGGACTCGGCTCCGCGCTCGTCGTCCGGGGAGAACTGCGCACCTCCGGGGCGGAGTGCTTCTCCGTCTGGGTGCGGTGGACGTACGACTTCGTCCCGGGGCCGCAGCGCAGGCACGCCACGCAGTGCGGTCCGGGCGCGGCCCCCGTGGACGTCCGGCTCGATCCGTACCGGCCGACGACGACGGGGCGGTTGACCGTGTGCCGCGGGACGGCGGACACGAGCGACTGCGGCCCTGCCGTTTCGCTCACCTCCTGGCCCGTGCGCGGCTGACCACCGAAGCGGACCCCCCACAGACTTGCCCGGCGGTGCACGCCGGGCGGGCCCGGGTGCCTTGATCGATCCGGGGCGCAGCACCACACAAGGAGCAAGGAAGAGACAGGAGACAAGCAAGTGGAGCAGAAGATATCTGCCTTCATGAACGAGCTGGACCTCGGTCCGCTCGAGGGCGGTTTCCAGGACGAGTCGGGCCTGCAGGTCCTGGCCACCCCCGCTGCCGTGGCCACCTGCTGGTACGTCGCCGGTGGCGTCGCCGGCGCCGGTGCCGTGGTCGGCGCCTATGTGGCCGGCCGCAACGAAGGCTGACGCACCACCACCCCCCACAAGGAGATGGAATGAGCAAGATCGTTGAGAGCGTCGCCGCCGTCACGCCGGCCGAGCTGACGGACGAGACGCACGGAGAGCTCGGCGCGATGATGCCGGTCCAGGCGACGCCGGGTCTGGTCGCCTTCGGTGTCGGCTTCGCCGGTGGCGCCGGCGTGGCCTGGGTGACCGTCCAGGCGTACGAAGCGGGCGCCAACGACTGACCGGACGCCCCGACTGAGCTCCACCTGCTGAGCGGTACCGCGGGCTTGTGAAAGCTCCGCAGCGGGAGGCGCCAGGAGGCTGTCGGGCCGCGCCGGAATCGCGGCCCGACAGCCTTGCCACCCTACTGGCGGCAGGTTCAACACAAAGGAAAAGCCGGGTATGATGCGAATAAAGAAGATGGCCTCTGCGCTCTTCTCACCCGTCCCCGTGGCGCGGGACCGCGCAATAGGAATTTCCGAGCGACTTGCCGCTCTTTCCAGCCTCTCTTCCTCTCTGGAATATCTCCACCAGCACCGTAATCTCGGTCCGGGCGGTCTCAATGACTGGGAGATCATGAAGCAGACGCCGGAAAGCAGGATTCCGGCCGTGCAGAAGATCACCGACCTGGTGAGCGGAAGACGAACGACCCTGGCCCTGCACGCCACCCGGGTCGCGTGCAGCGCGGCCATGCTGCTCCCCGGGAACAGCCGCTGGCGGGCGGCGGGCGACCTCTACCTCGCCGCCACCACCACACTGCTGCAGGCCCGCCACCGCTACGGCACGGACGGATCGGACCAGGTCGCCACCCAGGTGCAGGCGGTCGACGGACTCGCCCGGCTGGCGCCCGGCCCGCAGGTCAAGGACGCCCTGATGTGGTACCTCGCGCTGCAGGCGACCATGTCGTACGCGGCGTCCGGGTGGGCCAAGCTGGCGGGCACCAAGTGGCGGGACGGCTCCGCCCTGCCGGGCGTGATGCGGACCCGCACCTACGGATTCGAGCCGGTCTACCGGCTGACCCGGCGTCACCCCCGGGCCAGCAAGGCCGTCCAGCACTCCGTCCTGGCGATGGAGTGCCTCTTCCCCGTGGTCTACCTGGCCGGCGGCCGGCTGACCCGGCCGATGATCGCCTCGGCGGCCGGATTCCACGTGGCCAACGCGTTCGTCATGGGACTGGGCCGGTTCATGACCGCGTTCCCCGCCATGCACCCCATGATCGCCTACACGACCGCACCGCGGACCCTGCCCGCGGTCGCCGGCCGTGACGACCGGATGGTCAAGACCGCTCTGGTCCTGCTGGCCGGAGGGGTCACCGCCGCCGGGGTGCTGGCCACCCAGCGGCGCGCCCGGGCCGTGGCCGGCTGGCCGAAGTCCCGTACCGTGACGACCCGGTGCGGCAACGTGCTGACGTACGACGTCGGCGGGCGTGACCACGCCGACCGGCCGATCCTCGTCTTCAACCATGGGCTCGCCTCCACCCCCGAGCACTTCGCGTGGATGATCGAGCGGCTCGCCTTCGACCTCGGGTATCCGGTGGTGAGCTTCGCCCGGGCCGGCTACGGCCCGAGCCGCCGGGTGCGCACCGCGCCGTACACGCTGCAGGAGTCCGTCGACGACCTGGTGGACCTCGTCCGGGAAGCCCTGCCGGACGATCGCCGGATCGTGCTCGTCGGCCACTCCCTGGGCGCCGAGTTCAACCGGCGGGCCGTGCCGCAGCTCGGCGACCGCGTGGCGGGCGTCGTCCACCTGGACCCCTCGCACCCCGCCCAGCTCGTGCGGTCGGACAAGCAGCGCAAGGGCATGGAGCTGTTCACCGACTCCACCAGGGACATGGCGCGGTGGACGCGGGCCGGCTTCGGCGCGCTGATGACGCGTCCCCGGTGGGTCGACGAACTCCCCTACCCCTACCGGGAGAAGGTCTTCTCCCTCTACACCGACGCGCGGCTGTGGGCGGCGGCGGCCCGGGAGTGGGACGTGGTCCGTGAGGAGTTCAGCCGCTTCGAGGGAGAGCTGGAACCCGTACCCGCCCCGGGCCTGGTGGTCGCCGCCCAGCTGACGGTGGACGTCGATCCGGAGCAGCTGCTGATGTACCACGACCTCGTCCGCACGCATCAGGCCGCCGGACGGCCGGGGGACGTCACCGTCGTCGAGCGGGCCGGGCACGACACGATCCTCACCAACGCCCGCTTCGCGCGGACCGCCGCGGACCGCCTGGCCGCGTTCGTGGAGCAGCACTGCACGCCGTCCGCCCCGCAGACCGACGCGGCCCCCGCACGGGAAGCCGCCGGGAAAGGCGAATGAGACACGTGAACCCCACCGCACTCCTCAAGGACGCCTTCACCGGCCCCGGCGCCGTCACCCGCCTGGCGGGCGCCGCGCTCCTCGTGACGACGCTGGCCGCGCAGCATCCGCATCCCGCCTTCGAACGCGCGCGGGCGAAGGACCTGTTCTCCCTGATCCCGAACTGGAAGTTCTTCGCGCCCAACCCCGCGACGCACGACTACCACTACCTGTACCGCACCCTCGACGAGAACCGTGAGACCTCCGCGTGGGTGGAGCTCGACCTGATCCAGCACCGCAGGATGAGCCAGGCCTTCTGGTTCGCCTCCCGGCGGTCGGAGAAGGCCGTCTTCGACATCTGCACCGCCATCATCAAGAGCATCGCCAAGGGCGAGGACCCCACGGACTCACCGGGCTTCCGGGTCCTCGCCGAGTTCGTCCGCCGGCAGATCAGGGACTCCGCGCGGGTGTCCCAGGTGCGCGGCTTCCAGTTCGCCGTGGTGCGTGCCGCCGGTCACGACGACGCCGAGGACCCCGAAGTCCTCTACGTCTCCACCTACCAGGCGATGAGCCCGGCCTCCCCCGGCTTCCTGAAGGCGGCCTGAGAGCCGGCACCCGACGGGGCTCCACGCCGGCACCGGACCCCAGCAACGAAACGGAGAACCAGTGACGATCGCGGACATCGGCTACGGCAAGCAGTTCGAAGGCTGGTACGACCGCGTCTTCCGGGACGACGCGTCCACCCGGGCCGCCGTCGAGGCACTCACCCGATTCCACCCCGATCCTTCCTGGGGCACGCTGGAGTTCGGTGTCGGCACCGGCCGGATCGCCCTGCCCCTGTCGCACCGCGTGGGACCGGTGCACGGCGTGGACTCCTCACCCGAGATGCTCGCCTCCCTGGAGAAGAAGGCCGACGAGGGCCGGGTCACGGCCGAACTCGGCGACATCCGCACCTACGCGGCGGACAGGCAGTACGGCCTGGTCTACTGCGTGTGCTCCACGCTGGCGCTGGTGCTCGACCCGGAGGAGCAGCGCGCCACCGTCGCCCGGGCCGCCCGGCTGCTGCGTCCCGGCGGCCGGCTGGTGATCGAGACGCACAACCGGCCGGGCATCGTCGCCCAGCACGAGGGCATGACCCGCACGACGTTCTTCGCGCCGTACCCGGAGCCCGACACCGGCATCCAGATGCACGCCACCCTCCTGATGGAGCAGCGGATCTGGCAGGTGTCGACGGTGTGGTTCGAAGCCGACGGCACCCATCGCATCGGCTCCGAGACCGCGCGCCTGCTGACCCCCGACGAGGTCGACGGCTACGCGAGGGACGCCGGGCTGGAGCCCGAGGGGCGCCACAGCGACTGGCAGGGCACCGCGTACGTCCCCGCGGCCGGCCTGTTCGTCACCACCTACACCAAGCCGGCATGAACCTCCGGGACATCGTCCGCCGCCACCGGACCCTCCTGATCACCGGCATCGGCCTGGGCCTGGCCGGGGCGGCGGCCACGCTCGCACAGCCCTGGATGCTGGGCCGGCTGATCGAGGCCGTGTCACGGGACGAGCCGATCGCCTGGCCCCTCACCCTCATCGCGCTGTTCTTCCTGGCCGACGCCGCACTGAGCGCGGGGCACTCCTACGCCATCGGCCGCGCCGGCGAGGGCATCGTGTACGACACCCGGCGCGTCCTGGGAGGCCGGCTGCTGCGCAGCCGGATAGCGGACTTCTCCCGGCTGCAGCTCGGCGACGTCTTCGCCCGCACCGTGTCGGACACGTCCATCGCGTGCCTGGTCATCGCCCAGGCGCTGGCGCAGATGGTGACCTCCGTGTTCATGGTGGCCGGCAGCCTGGTGCTGATGGCCAGGCTGGACTGGAAGCTGCTGCTGACCACGGTCGGCTGCCTCGGCCTGGCCAGCGCGGTGGCGCTGCTGCTGGCCCGCCGGGTGCGCCGGGCCGCCCTGCAGAACCGCACCGACGTCGGCGCGTTCGGCTCCGGCCTGCAGCGGGTGCTCGGTGCCCTCACCACGGTCAAGGCGTCGCGTGCCGAGGAACGGGAGACGCAGGAGCTGGCCGCCCTGGCCGGCCGGGCCCGGCGTACGGGCGTCCGCGTCACGGCGTACGGGTCGCTGCTGACGCCGACGATGAACGTGGGCACCCAGCTCTCGCTCGCCGTCGTCATCTCCTGGGGGATGGCCCGCGTCGCCACGGGCTCGCTGTCCCCCGCCGACCTGACGTCGTTCGTCATGTACCTCTTCTATCTGGTGTCGCCGCTGGTCCTGCTGTTCATGTCGATCAGCCAGGTCCAGCAGGGCCGCGCCGCCGTCCAGCGCGTGACGGAGCTCGGGGCGATCCCCCAGGAGGAAGACGAGACGGCGCCGGGCGAACCGCGCGGGTCCGGCGTCCCGGCCGACGCGCCGGCGGTCCGCTTCGACCACGTGGGCTTCTCCTACCAGAAGGACGCACCCGTGCTCCGGGACGTCTCCTTCGTGACGCCCGAGCGCGGTCTGACCGCCATCGTCGGCCCGTCGGGTGCCGGGAAGACGACGGCGTTCCAGCTCATCGAGCGTTTCCACCTCCCCGACTCGGGCACGATCCGGGTCGCGGGCCAGGACGTGACGCGGCTGCCGCTGACCGAACTGCGCTCCCTGGTCGGGTACGTGGAACAGGACGCGCCTCTCCTGCGCGGAACGATCCGGGAGAATCTGACCTATGCGAACCCGAGCGCCGACGACGCCGAGATCGCCCGCGCGCTGCGCCTCGCCCATCTCGAGGACTTCGTGGCCGCGCTGCCCGAGGGGCTGGACACCGAACTCGGGGAACGCGGGGCGGGGTTGTCCGGCGGTCAGCGCCAGCGCCTGGCCATCGCCCGCACGATGCTGCAGCGACCGGCGGTGATCCTCCTGGACGAGGTCACCGCGCACCTGGACAGCGACACCGAGGCGGCTTTGCGGGGCGCCATCACGGAGGCGGCGCGGGAATGCGCCGTGCTGGCCATCGCCCACCGGCTGTCCACCATCGTGCAGGCGGACCGCATCATCGTGATGGAGGAGGGCCGGGTCCGGGCGGTCGGCACGCACCGCCGGCTGATGCAGGACGACGAGGTGTACCGGCGGCTCGCGCTCCAGCAGTTCGCGGCCGAAGAGGCGGTGGCATGACCCGGGTCGACGTCGCCGTGGTGGGCAGCGGACCGAACGGCCTGGCCGCCGCGGTCACCATGGCCCGCGCGGGTCTGACGGTGCACGTCCACGAGCAGGCGCCGACACCGGGCGGCGGCCTGCGCGGCGAAGCGCTCTTCGACCCGCGCGTCCGGCACGACCTCTGCGCCGCCGTGCACCCGATGGCCGCCGCGTCCGCGTTCTTCCGGGAGTTCGACCTCGCGGCCCGCGGCGTCAGGCTGCTGCACCCCCCGCTCCCCTACGCCCACCCGCTGGACGGCGGCAGGGCGGCGGTCGCCCACCGGGACGTCGGGACGACGGCCGACCGGCTCGGCCCGGACGGGCGGCGCTGGCACCGGCTGATGGCACCCCTGGTGCGGCACAGCCGCGGCGTCACCGACTTCCTGCTCTCCGGGCAGCGCTCCCTGCCCCGCGACCTGTCGGCGCCGCTGCTGCTCGCACCCCGGTTGCTCGACCAGCTCCTGCGCGGCGGCGGGCTGCGCACGGACGCGGCGCGCGCGCTGCTCACCGGGGTGGCGGCGCACGCGGTGGGCCGGCTGCCCAGCCTGCCCTCCGGTGCCATCGCCCTGCTGCTGGGGCACCTGGCGCACAGCACCGGCTGGCCCTTGCCGGAAGGCGGCAGCAGCCGGATCGCCGAGGCCCTGGCCGACGACCTCACCGCGCACGGCGGAGTGCTGCACGTCGGCCACCGGATCTCCCACCTGGCCGAACCGGACGCCCGGGTGGTCATGCTCGACACCGCCCCCACCGGTCTGCTCGCGCTGGGCGGCGACCGCCTGCCGCCCCGGTACGCGCGAGCCCTGCGCCGGTTCCGCTACGGCCCCGGCGCTGCCAAGGCCGACTTCCTGGTGAGTGAGCCCATCCCCTGGGCCGATCCGGAGGTGGGCCGGGCGGGCACCGTCCACCTGGGCGGCACGCGCGCCGAGACGGTCGCGGCGGAGAACGCCGCCGTGCGCGGAGACGCCGTCGAGGACCCGTTCGTGCTGGTCGTCGACCCCGCCGTGACCGACCCCACCCGCGCGGTGGACGGCCGCCGCCCCGTGTGGGCCTACGCCCACGTGCCGAACGGGGACACACGGGACCCGGTCCCCCTCATCACCCGCCGCATCGAGCGGTACGCGCCCGGATTCACCGACACGATCGTCGCCGCCCGCGGTGTACCGGCCGCCGACTACGAGGCGTACAACCCGAACTACCCCGGCGGTGACATCGGGGCGGGGGCCCTCACCCTGACCCAGTCCCTGTTCCGGCCCCGGCCGGCCTGGAATCCGTACCGCACCCCCCTGCCCGGTGTGTACCTGTGCTCCGCGTCGACCCCGCCCGGCCCCAGCGTGCACGGCATGTGCGGGTACCTGGCGGCGCGGGCGGCCCTCCGCGACGAGTTCCACATCAGCACGGCGCCGTCCCTGCGTCCGAAGGACGGCGTTCCCCCCACCGAGACACACAGGAGAGCGTCATGAGCACCACCGACCGCCCCACCGCCGCGGAGGACTTCGCCGGGTACCTCCGGGCCTACTACGCCGACGCCTTCGACGGAACGGAGCCGGTCGAGGAGGTCTGGGACCGCTACCACCTGCCCGAGGGAAGCCTGCGGGTCAACGGCGAGGTCTGGGACCGCAAGAAGATCCTCGGCGAGGCCCGCTCCCGGCGTTCGCTGCGGGCACCCCACGAGCTGCACGTCCACGAGGTCGTCGCCGAGGGCCGCCGGGCCGCCGCCCGGTACACGGTGAGCACGCCGATGCTGTGGAAGGTGCAGAGCGTCACCGAGGCCGCGGTCCTGGCGGAGATGGGGGAGGACGGGCGGGTGGCCCGGATGACCGCCTTCTTCTCCAGCGGGCTCGGCTGGTCGAGCGGCGCCGCACCCTACGACAGCGGCGTCCGCCCGGCCCCGGGCACCGCTCCGGCCCCGGCGGCCGCTCCCGGGACCGAGCCCACCCCCGCCCAGGACCCGGCCCACTACCTGCGCGCCTACTACGCCGCCGGATACGACCCCGCGGTCCCGGTCGCCGAGGCCCACGACCGCTTCCACACCCCGGACGCGGTGCACCAGGTCGGCGGCAAGGTGATGCAGCGCAGTGGCGTGCTGAAGGCCCTGGAGGACGGACGCAGGCGCGGGCACCGCTACCCGGTGGACGTCCGGGAGACCCTGCGGGAGGGCGACCGCTTCGCGGCGCACTACCTCACCAGCAGGGACGGGAACCCGGACAAGCTCCAGGAGGTGCTGGCCTTCGGCGAGTTCGCGCCGGACGGCCGCGTCCGCGTCGCCCGCTTCGCCCTCCAGCCCGGCCACGGAGCGGCCTAGCGGCCGGAGCGGAAGACGCCGGGACGCGCGAGCGCCCGGCCGGTGGACCCGGCCGGGCGCTCGCGTGCGGTCGCGCGGTGGTGCTCCCGACGTGTGCGGACCGTCAGGCCAGCAGCGCCGGGATCGTGCCCTCGTGGGCCTCGCGGAGGTCGGACAGGGGCAGGGTGAACTCGCCCTGGACGTCCACCGTGTCGCCGTCGACGACGCCGATGCGGGTGACCGGCAGGCCGCGGGCACCGCACATGTCGTTGAAGCGGACCTCCTCCGAGCGCGGCACGGCCACGATCGCGCGGCCCGCCGACTCGGAGAACAGGAAGGTGAACGCGTCCAGCCCGTCCGGGACGATCAGGCGCGCCCCCTTGCCGCCCAGCAGCGCCGACTCGACCACGGCCTGGATCAGGCCGCCGTCGGACAGGTCGTGCGCGGAGTCGATCATGCCGTCGCGGGAGGCGGAGATCAGGATCTCGGCCAGCAGGCGCTCGCGCTCCAGGTCGACCTTCGGGGGCAGGCCGCCGAGGTGGTCGTGGATCACCTGGGACCAGGCCGAGCCGCCGAACTCCTCACGCGTGTCGCCGAGGAGGTAGAGCAGCTGGCCCTCCTCCTGGAAGGCGACCGGGGTGCGGCGGGCGACGTCGTCGATGACGCCCAGGACCGCGACGACCGGGGTCGGGTGGATGGCGGCCTCGCCCGTCTGGTTGTAGAGCGAGACGTTGCCGCCGGTCACCGGGGTGCCGAGCTGCCGGCAGGCGTCCGCCAGACCGCGCACGGCCTCCGCGAACTGCCACATCACCGCCGGGTCCTCGGGCGAGCCGAAGTTCAGGCAGTCGGAGACGGCCAGCGGCTTGGCGCCGGTGGTGGCGACGTTGCGGTACGCCTCCGCCAGGGCCAGCTGGGCGCCGTGGTACGGGTCGAGCTTGGCGTACCGGCCGTTGCCGTCGGTGGCGATGGCCACACCGAGGCCGGTCTCCTCGTCGATCCGGATCATGCCGGAGTCCTCGGGCTGGGCGAGGACGGTGTTGCCCTGCACGAAGTGGTCGTACTGGCTGGTGATCCAGGACTTGGAGGCCTGGTTCGGGGAGGAGACCAGCTTCAGGACCTGGTCCTTCAGCTCCTCCGACGTCTCCGGGCGGGGCAGCTTGTTCGCGTCGTCCGCCTGGAGGGTGTCCTGCCAGTCGGGACGGGCGTAGGGCCGCTCGTAGACCGGGCCCTCGTGGGCGACCGTGCGCGGGTCGACGTCGACGATCTTGCCGCCGTGCCAGTAGATCTCCAGGCGGTCGCCGTCGGTCACCTCACCGATGACGGTGGCGATGACGTCCCACTTCTCGCAGATCTCCAGGAAGCGGTCGACCTTCTCCGGCTCCACGACCGCGCACATGCGCTCCTGCGACTCGCTCATGAGGATCTCCTCGGGCGAGAGCGTGGAGTCGCGCAGCGGGACGTCGTCCAGGGTGACGCGCATGCCGCCGGAGCCGTTGGACGCCAGCTCGCTGGTGGCGCAGGACAGCCCGGCCGCGCCGAGGTCCTGGATGCCGACGACGAGCTTCTCGCGGAACGCCTCCAGGGTGCACTCGATGAGGAGCTTCTCCTGGAAGGGGTCGCCGACCTGGACGGCGGGGCGCTTGGACGGCTTGGCGTCGTCGAAGGTCTCGCTCGCCAGGATCGAGGCGCCGCCGATGCCGTCGCCGCCGGTCCGGGCCCCGTACAGGATGACCTTGTTGCCCGCGCCGGACGCCTTCGCGAGATGGATGTCCTCGTGCCGCATGACGCCGATGGCACCGGCGTTGACCAGCGGGTTGCCCTGGTAGCAGGCGTCGAAGACGACCTCGCCGCCGATGTTGGGCAGGCCCAGGCAGTTGCCGTAGCCGCCGATGCCCGCGACCACGCCCGGCAGGACGCGCTTGGTGTCGGGGTGGTCGGCGGCGCCGAAGCGCAGCGGGTCGACGACCGCGACCGGGCGGGCGCCCATCGCGATGATGTCGCGGACGATGCCACCGACACCGGTGGCCGCGCCCTGGTAGGGCTCGACGTACGACGGGTGGTTGTGCGACTCGACCTTGAAGGTGACCGCGTAGCCCTGGCCGACGTCCACCACACCGGCGTTCTCGCCGATGCCGACGAGCATGGCGTCGCTCTCGGGCGCCTTCTCGCCGAACTGGCGCAGGTGCACCTTGGAGGACTTGTACGAGCAGTGCTCGGACCACATGACCGAGTACATGGCGAGTTCGGCACCGGTGGGCCGGCGGCCGAGGATCTCGACCACGCGCTCGTACTCGTCCTTCTTCAGGCCGAGTTCGGCCCAGGGCAGCTCGACGTCGGGGGTCGCGGCCGCGTGCTCGACCGTGTCCAGAGGCGTCCGGCTCATGCGTTGACCAGCTTCTTGAGGATCGAGGTGAAGAAGGGGAGGCCGTCGGTGCGGCCGGTGCCGATGAGCGGCTCCACGGCGTGCTCCGGGTGCGGCATCAGGCCGACCACGTTGCCGGCCTCGTTGGTGACGCCGGCGATGTCCCGCTGCGAGCCGTTCGGGTTGAAGTCGAGGTACCGGAAGGCGACCCGGCCCTCGGCCTCCAGCTGGTCGAGCGTGTACGCGTCGGCGACGTACTGCCCGTCGTTGTTCTTCAGCGGGATGTGGATCTCCTGGCCGGCCGTGTAGTCGGTGGTCCAGGCGGTCTCGGCGTTCTCCACCCGCAGCTTCTGGTCGCGGCAGATGAAGTGCAGGTGGTCGTTGCGCAGCATCGTGCCGGGCAGCAGGTGCGCCTCGGTGAGGATCTGGAAGCCGTTGCAGATGCCGAGGACCGGCAGACCGGCCTTCGCCTGCTCCAGCAGCGGGTCCATCACCGGCGAGAAACGGGCGATGGCGCCGGCCCGCAGGTAGTCGCCGTAGGAGAAGCCGCCGCACAGCACCACGGCGTCGACCTGCTTGAGGTCCTTGTCCTTGTGCCACAGGGCGACCGGCTCGGCCCCCGCCAGGCGGATCGCACGCTGCGTGTCCCGGTCGTCCAGACTTCCCGGAAAAGTGACGACGCCGATACGAGCGGTCACTTCACGGCCTCCGCGACTTCCTCGACCCGGACGGTGAAGTCCTCGATCACGGTGTTCGCGAGGAAGGACTCCGCAAGATCGTGAATGCGGGCGAGGGCGGCCTCGTCGACCGGCCCGTCAACTTCCAGTTCGAAACGCTTTCCCTGGCGGACGTCCGAGATCCCTTCGAAACCCAGCCGCGGCAGTGCGCGCTGCACCGCCTGGCCCTGGGGGTCGAGGATCTCCGGCTTGAGCATGACGTCGACTACGACGCGTGCCACTGGCACTCCCGGTGTGTGGTGCTGAGCAGGTTCCTTCAGACTACCCGCACAAAATTTCTACGCGCGTCGACTTGGAGGAAACTACGTGACCGCCATCACGATCCGGCATCAGGGCTCGCGCACACGAAATTTTCGGGAAAGATTCCGGATCGACACCCGAAAACCATTGCGTACGGACACGCGATGGGGATTTAGTCGGGCTTCACCAGGTATTGCCGGGCACTGTACAAATGAATTGGCATGGTGCCGCAAGAAGGGACCGATATTCGTGGCGCAGAAGGTCGTGGTCACCCTCTTCGACGACATCGACGGCTCGGAAGCGGCGGAGACGATCGCCTTTGGACTGGACGGCACGTCGTACGAGATCGACCTGAGCGAGGTCCACGCCGGCGAACTGCGGGAGGCGCTCGCCCCCTACGTCGAGGCCGGCCGCAAGCGCTCCCGCTCGGGCAAGGCGTACCGGCAGACGGAGGTCGCCCCGGACCCCGCGGCCGTGCGCGCGTGGGCGCAGGCCCACAAGATGGAGGTCCCCGCGCGCGGGCGCATCCCCAAGAAGGTCTACGAGGCGTTCGCCGCCGCCCGGTGACGGTTCGTCCGGGCCGGGCCGGCGACCGCCCACCCGCCCCTCGCGGCAACCGACTTGCGCAGCACCCCTGCTGATCAGCTAGAGTCTGGAGCACGCCGAGGGGCGAGGCCGCAAAGGCCCGGCTCACGGAGACATGCGGGTGTAGTTCAGTAGTAGAACATCCCCCTTCCAGGGGGAAGGCGCAGTGTGCGATTCCTGTCACCCGCTCTGCACCGCCGTACCGGCCACTGTTGTGGATCAGGTATGCTGGTGCCCGCACCGATCGGTGAAAGCCGGTCGGGAGCAGATGCGGACGTAGCTCAGTTGGTAGAGCGCAACCTTGCCAAGGTTGAGGTCGCGAGTTCGAGCCTCGTCGTCCGCTCGGGAATGAGACCCCGGTCCTACTGGACCGGGGTCTTCATCGTTTCCCGGGCCCCTTCTGACATTTGTCATGCCGAGTGATGACAGCGCGCACTGCTCCCGGCCGCCCGCGGGCGGAACGCTGAGAGCATGGAAACCAACGGACACGAGCACGTGATCGAGGTCACCGGCCTGCGGCGTGTGTACGGGGGCGGGTTCGAGGCGGTCCGCGGGATCGACTTCTCCGTCCGGCGCGGCGAGATCTTCGCGCTGCTGGGCACCAACGGCGCGGGCAAGACGTCGACCGTCGAACTGCTGGAGGGACTCGCGGCACCGGCCGCCGGCCGCATCCGGGTCCTCGGGCACGACCCGTACACCGAGCGGTCCGCGGTGCGGCCGCGCACCGGCGTCATGCTGCAGGAGGGCGGCTTCCCCTCCGAGCTGACCGTCGCGGAGACCGCGCGGATGTGGGCGGGCTGCGTCAGCGGGGCCCGGCCACCGGCCGAGGTGCTCGCCCTCGTCGGGCTGGACCGGAGGTCGGACGTACGGGTCAAGCAGCTGTCCGGGGGTGAGCGCCGCCGCCTCGACCTGGCCCTGGCCCTGCTCGGCCGGCCCGAGGTCCTGTTCCTGGACGAGCCGACGACCGGGCTCGACGCCGAAGGCCGCCGCGACACCTGGGATCTCGTGCGCGCCCTGCGCGACGGCGGGACCACGGTCCTGCTGACCACGCACTACCTGGAGGAGGCGGAGACGCTGGCGGACCGGCTGGCGATCCTGCACGAGGGACGCATCGCCGTGACCGGCACCCCGGCCGAGGTCACCGCCAGCCAGCCGTCCAGGATCTCCTTCGAGCTGCCGCGGGACCACCACCTCGGCGACCTGCCGCCGCTGGCCGAGCTCGGCGTGTGCGCGCACGAGGTGACGGGCCGGACGGTCCGGCTGCGCACGCGGGAGCTGCAGCGGACGGCGACGGCGCTGCTCACCTGGGCCGAGCGGGCCGGGGTCGAGCTGCGGCGGCTGGACGTGCGGTCGGCCTCACTGGAAGAGGCGTTCCTGAGCATCGCCCAGGAAGCGGGTGCCAAGACGGCCCCGGCTTCCCAGGACCTGAAGGAGTACGCGGCATGACGCACGCCGTCACCACCAGCAGGAGCCGGCTGACGGCTCTGGCCCGGGCCGAGATGACCCTGCTCGGCCGGAGCAAGGGCACCCTCGTCGCGGCGCTGTTCGTCCCGCTGATGCTGCCGTTCACCGTCCTGTCGGTGGTCGGGGACATGGACCTGGAGGAGGTCGGGCTGACGGTCGGCACGGTCGTGCTGCCCGCCGCCGTCGGCTTCTCCCTGCTCTTCGCCGTCTACAGCGCCCTCGTCGGCATCTTCGTCTCCCGCCGCGAGGAACTCGTCCTGAAGCGGCTGCGCACCGGTGAGGTGCGGGACGCCGAGATCCTGGGCGGCGCCGCGCTCCCCTCCGTCACCATCGCCCTCGTGCAGTGTGTGGTGCTCGCCACGGGCTGCGCCGTGCTGCTCGACGTGTCGGCGCCCGAGGCGCCCCATCTCGTCGTCCTGGGCCTGCTGGCCGGCCTGGTGATGTGCGCCGCGCTGGCCGCCGTCACCGCCGGCTTCACCCGGACCGTGGAGAGCGCCCAGGTCACCTCGCTCCCGCTGCTGCTGACCTCGATGCTGGGCTCCGGTATCGCCGTGCCGCTGGAGGTGCTGCCCGACCGGCTCGCCTCGGTCTGCGAGCTGCTGCCGCTGAGCCCCGTCATCCTGCTGGTCCGCGACGGCTGGACGGGCGGCCTGTCGGGCTACGAGACACTGGGCGCCGTGGTGACGGCGGCGGCCTGGACCGCCCTGGCGCTGTTCGGTGTACGGCGCTGGTTCCGGTGGGAGCCGCGGCGTTGAGGTGAGGGAGCCCGACAACATGCGCGAGCCGAGCCGCTGGTGGCGGCGCAAGAGCACACCGGCGAAGGTGGAGACGTACACCCGGTGGTCGTTCCACTTCTTCGGCGTGGGCGAGGTCCTGGTGGTCGGGCTGCCCTCCCTCGGCGCGCTGGGCCCGCGCCTGGGCAGCCTGCTGATGGCGATGGTGTGCGCGCACGCCGCGGTCTGCGCGGTGGCCGTCTCCCGCGCGCTGGACTGGACGCGCGGCCGGCGCAGGCAGCCCGTCCACCTGCTCTGGGTGCTCGGCGCGGTCAGCGCGGTGATCGCCGCCGCCGCGCTCGCCATCGTGGAGCACGGTGCGCACGGCTCGGACGACGTCGGCACCGCGGCCGGCGCGGTGTTCGGCACCGTCCTGATACTCGGGGCCGGCATCATCGCCCTCGGCCTGGGCCGCAGGCGGCACGTGTTCTTCGTCGTGATCGGCTTCGCCGCGGGTGCGGGCACAGTCTCGCTCCTCCTGGGCGCCCCGGCCGCCGCCGCCGCGGTCACCACACTGGTCGTGCTGCTGGGAGCCGGGTTCGTCTCCTTCACGGCCGTGTTCTCGGTCTGGCTGCTCGACGCCGTGTACGAACTCGACGAGGCGCGCGAGACCCGGGCCCGGCTGGCCGTCGCCGAGGAGCGGCTGCGGTTCGGGCGGGACCTGCACGACGTCATGGGGCGCAACCTCGCCGTGATCGCGCTCAAGAGCGAGCTGGCCGTGCAACTGGCCCAGCGCGGAAGGCCCGAGGCGGTGGCGCAGATGGTCGAGGTGCAGCGGCTCGCGCGCGAGTCGCAGCGGGAGGTGCGGGAGGTCGTGCGCGGCTACCGCGAGGCCGACCTCGGTTCGGAACTGGCCGGCGCGCAGGGCGTGCTCACGGCGGCCGGCATCGACTGCACGGTCACCGGCCCGGTCCCCGTGGAGCTGCCGGCCGGGGTGCAGTCCGCCCTGGGCTGGGTCGTCCGGGAGGCCGCGACGAACGTCCTGCGGCACGGAGACGCGCGGTGGTGCCGGGTACGGCTGTCGACGACGGAGGAGCGCGTGGTGCTGTCGGTGGAGAACGACGGGGTCGCCGCCGGGCAGGAGCCGTCCGGCCCGGCCGGGTCCGGACTCGCCGGGCTGCGGGAACGGCTGGCCCGCATCGACGGGACGCTGGAGGCGGGGCCGGTGGACAAGGGGCGGTTCCGGCTGACCGCGCGGATCCCGCTGCCGGCGCACGCCGCCCCGGCTGGAACGGCCAAAACTCCGACGACCGTGAGCGAGATCACACGATGAGGAACGGGGAGACGAGCGTGCGGCTGCTGCTCGCCGACGACGAGCACCTGATCCGCGGCGCGCTCGCCACGCTGCTGTCGCTGGAGGAGGACCTCATGGTCGTCGCCGAGGCGGCCACCGGGCCGGAGGCCCTGGCGATGGCCCGGGCGCACCAGCCCGACGTGGCGGTGCTGGACCTGCAGATGCCCGGCGCCGACGGTGTGAAGGTCGCCACATCCCTGCGCACCGAACTGCCCGCGTGCAAGGTCCTCATCGTCACGAGCCACGGGCGGCCCGGGCACCTCAAGCGCGCGCTGGAGGCCGGGGTGCGCGGGTTCGTGCCGAAGACGGTGAGCGCGCAGCGGCTCGCCGAGATCATCCGCACGGTGCACGCCGGGAACCGCTATGTCGACCCGGAGTTGGCCGCCGACGCGATCGCCGCCGGGGACTCGCCGCTGACCGCGCGGGAGGCCGAGGTGCTGGAACTCGCCGCCGACGGGGCACCGGTCGCGGAGATCGCCGAGCGGGCGGCGCTGTCCCAGGGGACCGTGCGCAACTACCTGTCGTCGGCCGTCTCGAAGCTCGGGGCGGAGAACCGGCACGCGGCGGTGCGCCTCGCACGGGAGCGAGGTTGGGTATAGTGGTTCCCGCGCCACGGCGCATGCGAACGTAGCTCAGTTGGTAGAGCGCAACCTTGCCAAGGTTGAGGTCGCGAGTTCGAACCTCGTCGTTCGCTCCAGCGAGAAGCCCCCCGGTTCCGGCCGGGGGGCTTTTCCGTGTCCCGCTCTCGCTACGACCAGCTCGTGCCGGTGAGGCGCTCGTACGCCTCGACGTACTTGGCGCGGGTGGCGTCCACGACCTGCTGCGGCAGGGCCGGGGGCGGCTGCTCGCTCCGGCGGTCCCAGCCGGACTCCGCCGAGGTCAGCCAGTCGCGCACGAACTGCTTGTCGTACGACGGCTGCGCCCGGCCGGGCTCCCACCGGTCGGCCGGCCAGAAGCGGGAGGAGTCCGCGGTGAGGACCTCGTCGGCGAGGACCAGGGTCTCGCCGTCGAAGCCGAACTCGAACTTGGTGTCCGCCAGGATGATGCCGCGCTCCCGGGCGATGTCCCGGCCGCGGGAGTACACCGCGAGGGTCGCCTGGCGCAGCCGGGCCGCGGTGTCGGCGCCGACCCGGCGGGCGACCTCCTCGTAGGAGACGTTCTCGTCGTGCTCGCCGACCTCGGCCTTGGTGGCCGGGGTGAAGATGGGGGCGGGCAGTTCGCTGCCGTCGGTCAGGCCCTCCGGCAGGGCGAGACCGCAGACCGTGCGGGTCTCGTTGTACTCGGCGAGACCCGAGCCGGTGAGGTAGCCGCGGGCCACGCACTCCACGGGGACCATCTCGAGGTTCTTGCAGACGAGCGTGCGGCCCTCCCAGTCGGCGGGGGCGCCCGCGGGCAGGTCCGTGCTCAGCACGTGGTTCGGGACCAGGTCGGAGAGCCGGTCGAACCACCACAGGGACAGCTGGGTGAGGATGCGGCCCTTGTCGGGGATCTCGGTCGGCAGCACCCAGTCGTAGGCGGAGATGCGGTCGCTGGCGACCATCACGAGGTCGCCCGCCTCGTTCCGGTACAGCTCGCGCACCTTGCCGGTGTGCAGATGCACCAGACCCGGAACCTCGATCGGCTCGGGCTTTTCGACGAATCCGGACACGGTTCCTCCCCGTGGTTCTGTCCAAGTGGCTCGATTCTCCCGTATGGGGGACCGGTCACGGACAGCGGGTCAGTCGCGTTTGCAGATGCGGTCCAGAAGATTGGCGGTCGCCCGCTGGACCCGTTCGTCGACGTGGCCGGGCCGGTCCAGGGCCGGGGACCAGGCGAACGTTCCTGCTGCGAAGACCCAGGCCCCGGACGGCGCGCGGTACAGGGAGGTCTCCTGGTGGCGGAGCGCGCCCTCCTTGTCGGTGTACGGGGAGTGGGCGAGCAGGACCCGCTCCTCGTGCTCGGGCAGCGGGGTGCGCGGGAAGTAGCGGTCGGCCTCGCCCGCCACCAGGTTCTCGATCTCGTCGCCCTCGTGGGCGCCGGTGGCCTCCCACAGCCAGTGCCCGGCGTTGCGCACGATCAGCGGGTGGGGCTCGGGGACGGGGCCGGCGTACTGGATGCCCAGGAGCTGCTGCTCCGCCCGGTCGATCTCCCGCCACAGCACCGGCTTGCCCGGGCCCCTGCGCTTGCGGCAGGTCAGCAGGCGGCCGGGGACGCCTGAGGGGGAGGGGCCCAGTTCCACCTGCCAGTACAGGGAGTTGGCGGACAGGAACACCAGTGAGGTGCCGGCGTCCCGGGCGGCCTCCACGGTGCGGCGCATCTCGGCCGACCAGTACTCGTCGTGCCCGGGGAAGACGAGTCCTCGGTAGCGGCCCGGGTCGACGCGGCCCGCGTGCAGGTCGGAGGCGTGGGCGTAGGCGAGGTCGTAGCCGTAGCGCTCGGCCCAGCGGATGACGTCGTAGGCGTGGCCGACGTGCAGGGGCAGGCCGGCGCCGGCGTAGGGGCGGTCGAAGGAGACCGTGGTGGCGGCCTGCGACTCGCCCAGCAGGCGGCCCTCCTCGTCCCAGGCGTGGTAGAGGCTCGCACCCGTGCGGCCGTCCTCCGGGTAGAGGTTGTACGCCTGCCAGGTCACGTCGGGCAGCACGAGCAGCAGATCGGCCGGCTGGTCGTGCCGGACGGTGAAGGGCACGTGGGAGCGGTGGCCGCCGGCCGTGGTGAGGACCGCGACGTACGCCCCGACGTTCCAGTACGCGGGGATCTGCAGGCGCCACGACAGCCACCAGTGGTGGCAGGAGACCGTGCGGTCCGCGGCGAGGGGCCGGGGCTGCACGATGCCGGACAGGCGCGGGCTGGTGGTGATCTTCGCGGCGCCGTCACCGCCGTAGTGGCCGATGCGGTAGATGTCGACGCCGAACTCCTGCGGCGGGTCGACGGTGATGTGGAAGTCGATGGCCTCGCCGGGCGCGACGGCGCCGGTGGAGGTGAAGCCCTTGATCTGGAGGTGCACGTCGTCGGCCGCGCGGGGGCCGCCGCCGGAGCGGGTGCCCTTCCTCGCCCCGGGGGCCGCGTCCTGGTCGACGTACCAGGGGACGACCTGGCCGGTGTCGTCGAAGTACGTCACGTTGCCGCGCAGCCACGGCACGGGACCCTGCCCGAAGGGATCCGTCACGGCGTGCGCCAGTGCTCCCGACTCCCAGCGCCGAGTCTGCTCCGAACCCATGGCGGCTTCCCCTCCCCTTGGCCCCCGTGATCGTGCGTACCGGTGTGTGCGCGCTCTCTTTTGCTGTGCCTGTGCCTGTGCGTGTGTGCCTGTGCGTGTGTGCCTGTGCCTCTGCGTGTACGCGTGCGTGTGCGTGGCGTGCTGTGGGCGTGGTGGGCGGGCCTCGCGGGCCGTGCGTGCGGTGACCCCGGTGCTCGTGGCCGGGTGAGGTGCGTGCGACGCCCCGTGCCTATGTGTGTGTCGTATTCCGCCAGCCCTTGCCATGCGCGCGACGCTCCCAGCACATCACATGAAGCGCCTGTTCCGTCACTGTTCGTCGCGAATTGGCCAGAAGCGGAAGGTGTTGCTCCGCGGCGGGTCCGGCCCGGTCAGGCGAGCCGGACCGGCTTCTCCGGGCGTATCCCCAGCTCGGCGAGCCAGGCGCGCAACGGGACCGCGTCGCCGTCCTCGATCAGGGTGAGGACCTTGGGGGCGAGATCCGCCGCGCGCTCGCCGCCGACGAGCAGGGAGGGGCCGTCCAGCCAGTCCAGGCCCGGGGTGGCGCCCACGCTGTCCATCGCCGCGCAGCAGACCATCGCCGTGAGGTGGTCGGCGAGCAGCTCGCGGGCCGTGCGCGGCGGCTGGAGGGGGAAGAGGGGCAGGGCCCGGTCGTCCCAGAGGGCCGCGGAGCCGGGGCCGGCGGCCGCGGCAGGGGGCACCGGGCCGGGACCGGTGGCCGCCGCGGGCGGGGCCTCCTCGCGGGCCAGCTCGGCGCTGAGCCGGGCGGCGAGGGCTGCGCTGCGGGGGGTGGTGTCGGCGAGGTCCTCGTCGTCGGCGAAGGGCGCGGCGCCGGTGTCCCCGGGCAGGGGCGCCCCGGCAGGGCCGCCGGCCGCCGTACCGGCGGGCTCGGGGGGCGTGGCTGCGGAGGCCGAGGTGGTCGCTGCGGGAGCCGAAGCGGCGGCCGGGGCGGTCGTCGCGGAGGCGGGGGCGGCGGCTGCGGAGGCCGGGGCAGTGGCCGCCGGGGTCGGGGCGGCGGCGGAGCGGCCTGCCGCGGGGGCGGCCGGGCTGTAACCCGGGGCGGTGATCGTGCAGGGCGGGCCGGGGGGCCAGGCGCGGTCCGGCTCCGTGAGGTGGTCGAGGACCCGGGACAGGGTCGGGGCGGCGGAGGCCGGGGGTGCGTCCCCCGGCGCCGGGCGGACGCCCATGGCGTCGAGGACCCGGTGCAGCCGGGCGGCGTCCAGGCGCCACTTGCGGTCCACGACCTCCTCCGGATACTCGCTCCAGTCCACCGGCGACCAGTCGGGCCCGGACCCGGCCGGGCCGCCGTGGAAGAGGCGGGCGGCGAGCAGGGAGGCGGCCTCGTCGACCGCGCCCGGCTCCTCCAGCAGGTCGCAGGCGGGCCGCTCGCCGAGCCGGGACGCGAAGCCCTCGGCCAGGCGGTCCCGCCGGGACAGCTCGGTGAGCGCCGCGACGACACCGGCGTCCAGCCGGGACGGCCAGCGGCCCATCCGCCAGGCCGGCAGCGCCACCCGGGTCAGCAGCCGGTCCCAGCCCGCGTACGCCAGGCCGACCTGCTCCTGGGCGACGATCCGCAGCCCGTAGTCCACAGCCTGTGCACGCTCCGCGGCGGCGGACGCCACGCCCCGTTCCATCTCGGCGGCGTGGGCGCGGCAGCTGCGCAGCAGCAGCCGGGCCACCCAGCCGACCCCCGCGAGCACCGCCCGGGTCACCGGGTCGCGGCGGGGCGCCGAGGCCACGGCGACGGCGGCGTCCAGGCCCCGGACGAAGCGCCGGGCGGCCGCTATGTCGGGGTGGGCCGAGGGGCCCGTACCGGCGACGACCGGGGCGAGGACCGCGCGCAGCTCGCCGACGCGCATCCACCACAGGAAGGGGGAGCCGATGACCAGGACCGGGGCGACCGGCTGCCGGCGCTGGGCGTGCCGGCCGGAGCCGGCTATGTCGTCGTGCTCCTCGGCGGGGGGCGGTCCGTGGGCCGGGTGCGTCCGGTCCTCGAGCCAGCTGTCGCAGTCCGGGGTGAGCGCTATGGCGGAGGGCGCCGGGACGTCCAGGCGGTCGGCGAGGTCGCGCACCATCCGGTACAGGTCGGGGGCCGCCTCCTCGGCGATCGGGACGGTCGGGCTCATCGCGGGCCGGGCCCGGGCCACGACCAGGGCGATCCCGCCGGCGGCGAGCAGCACGAGCGCCGCGACCGGCGTCAGGGCCCAGCGGGTCGCGTCCCAGACGGGACCCTCGAGCCGGTCGCCCGCGGCGCCCGCCAGCAGGATCACGGCGACGGCGGCGGGCAGCAGGGCGACGGCCAGCGCACGGCTGCGCATGCGGAGCACGGCCAGTGCCCGCGCCCGCGCGGCCTGCGCTCCTGCCTCCACACCCATTCCGGTCACGACCGACCTCACCCCCTCCCCGTAGACCTGACGCTTCCCTTGCTCACTCCCCCACTGTGGCACCCGTCACTGACATCGCAATGCCGGTGGGCCAAGTGCCGGAACGCTTGCGCGGCACCATAGTTGGGGCTTCTCCCCCCGTCAGCCGGAAACGACATCGGTCACTCGATGGAATGGCTTTGGGGAGAGCTGATGACGGACAGCGCGACGATCGGATCACCCCCGCCGACGGCTTTCCGCCACGCGTCAGGCCCCGGATCCTGAGACGGGTCCGGGGCCTGCGGGGTTCATCGGTGACCAGGTACAGCGGCCGGGGGGCGTCCGGGGGAGCCGGTGCCCGCCCGGCCGCGGGACGTTACGCGCCGGCCGCCTTCGCGGCGATGTCGGTGCGGTGCTGGGAGCCGTCGAGGCGGATGCGCGCGACGGCCGTGTAGGCGCGGTCGCGGGCCTCGGTGAGGTCCTTGCCGGTGGCCGTGACGGACAGCACCCGGCCGCCCGCGCTGACGACGGCGTCGCCCTCCCGCCTGGTGCCGGCGTGCAGCACGTACGCGTGCGGGGCGTCCTGGGCGGCGACCTCGTCCAGACCGGTGATCGGGTCGCCGGTGCGCGGGGTGCCCGGGTAGTTGTGCGAGGCGACGACCACGGTCACGGCCGCGTCGTCGCTCCAGCGCAGCGGCTCCAGGTCGGCGAGGGTGCCGGTGGCGGCGGCCAGCAGCAGACCGGCCAGCGGCGTCTTCAGCCGGGCCAGCACGACCTGGGTCTCCGGATCGCCGAAGCGGGCGTTGAACTCGATCACGCGCACACCGCGCGAGGTGATCGCGAGACCGGCGTAGAGCAGCCCGGAGAACGGGGTGCCGCGCCGCCGCATCTCGTCCACGGTCGGCTGCAGCACGGTGTGCAGCACCTCGTCGACCAGCTTGGGGTCGGCCCACGGCAGCGGGGAGTAAGCGCCCATGCCGCCGGTGTTGGGGCCCTCGTCGCCGTTCAGGGCGCGCTTGAAGTCCTGGGCGGGCTGGAGCGGTACGACCGTCTCGCCGTCGGTCACCGCGAACAGGGAGACCTCGGGGCCGTCGAGGTACTCCTCGATGACCACGCGCTCGCAGGCAGCAGCGTGCTCGCGGGCCGCGCGCAGATCGTCGGTGACGACGACGCCCTTGCCGGCGGCCAGGCCGTCGTCCTTGACGACGTAGGGGGCGCCGAAGGCGTCGAGGGCGGTGTCGACCTCCTCGGCCGTCGTGCAGACGTACGACCGGGCCGTGGGCACGCCGGCCGCCGCCATGACGTCCTTGGCGAAGGCCTTGGAGCCTTCCAGCTGCGCGGCCTCACCGGAGGGGCCGAACACCGGGATGCCCGCCTCGCGCACGGCGTCGGCGACACCGGCGACGAGCGGCGCCTCCGGGCCGACGACCACCAGCTCCGCGCCCAGCCGGGTGGCCAGCGCGGTGACGGCGGCGCCGTCCAGGGCGTCGACCTGGTGCAGCTCGGCGACCTCGGCGATGCCGGCGTTGCCGGGGGCGCAGTGCAGCGCCGTGACGTCGGGGTCGTGGGACAGGGAGTGGCACAGGGCGTGTTCGCGGGCGCCGCTGCCGATGACGAGGACCTTCACGGGGTCAGCCTAACGGCAGCCGCCGCTGGGCCTTTGTGCGGGCTTCCGAAGGCGGGAGCGGAGGGGATATGGAGGTTCCTACGAAAGGCACCCACGTGAGCGCCGTGGTGAGAAGCCCGGGCGCCTGCGTGCCGGGGCCGTGACGGGGAACCGCCCGCCGCTCCGTGGGACGGTTGCCGGTGGCCGCCCTCCGCCCGGAGGGGCCGTTGCGGGAAGCCGCCCGCTAGTCGTTGGTGAACTCCTCCACCACCGTCGCCCCCAGCTCCCTGACGATCAGCTCCTGGCCGGAGAGCGCCGATTCGTCCAGGTCGGGGTCGTCGTCCTCGGGGATGTCCTCCTCGACGGAGACGTGGCGCGGCTGGGGCGCGGAGGGCTGGGGGACCGGCGCCGAGGGCGCGGGGGCTGACGGCCGGGCCGGGGCCGACGGGGCGGCTGCCTGGGCCGGGGCCGGGCGCTGGGCGGTCGCCGTGCCTCCACCGCCGCCGGAGCCGTAGCCGCCGCCGTAGGCGCCGGAGCCGGTGGCCGAGGCGGAACCGCCGTAGCCGCCCGGGGCCGGGGCCGCGCCCGAGCCGCCGCCGAAGCCCCCGGGGCCGCCGGAGGCCGGGGGCGCGGAGCCGCCCGAGGGGTCGACGATCGCCTCGATCTTCCACTGCACGTTGAACTGCTCGCCCAGCGCCTGACGCAGTACGTCCTCACTGCCGCTGCTCAGGAAGTTGTCCCGGGCGCCCGCGTTCACGAAGCCGAGCTGGAGGGTCGTGCCGTCGAAGCCGGCCACCTGGGCGTTCTGGCTGAGCAGGATCCAGGTGAAGCGGCGGCGGTTCTTGACCGCCTCCAGGATGTTCGGCCACAGCATGCGCGGGTCGAGTCCCCCGGCCGGGGGCGCGGCGGACGCCGCCTGGGGCGGGGCCGCCGGGGTGGACTGCGGGGGCTGCGGCGCGGGCGGAGGGCTGCTCGGCGCGGGAGTGCCTGGTGCGGAGGGGTCCGGGGCCGGGGCGCCGGAGGCGGGTGCGCCCGGGGCCGCCGTGGGCCAGCCGCCGGGACGGCGGCCACCGCCGGCGGACGCGGCCGTGGGCCAGGCGCCGGGAGCGGGGGCGGAGGCGGAGGGTGCCGGGGCGTGCGGCTGCTGGGCGGACGGCGCGGGCTGCGTGGGTGGGGCGGGCGCGCCGCCCTGGCCGGACGCGGGTGCGGAGGGGGTGGCGGCGGGGGCGTGGCCCCCGGGCGCTCCCGGGCTGGGGCGTTCGGGCGCGGCCGGGCCGTGGCCCTCGGGCGCTGCCGGGCCGGACGAAGGCGCGCCCGGACCGGTCGGGGCGGGAGCCGTCGGGCCGCCGCTGCCCTGGTCGGCGGGGGCGCCGGGGCCACCGGACGTCCGGACCGCCGCGCGGGCGGCGGCGGGGCCGCCCCCGGGCTGGACCGGCGGTGCGGGCTGCGCGTGGGCCTCGGGCCCGGGCACGTACCCCATGGCGGGCATGCCGGCCGCGGGGGGCGCGGAGAAGCTCACGCCGCGCTCGATGCGGTCCAGGCGGGCCATGACGGACCGCTCGTCGCCGTAGGCGGCGGGGAGCAGCACGCGGGCGCAGATCAGTTCGAGCTGGAGGCGGGGCGAGTTGGCGCCGCGCATCTCCGTCAGGCCCTCGTTGACCAGGTCGGCGGCGCGGCTCAGCTCGGCGGGGCCGAAGGTGCCGGCCTGTGCCTGCATGCGCTCGACGACGTCGGCCGGGGCGTCGATCAGCCCCTTCTCGGCGGCGTCCGGGACGGCGGCCAGGATCACCAGGTCGCGCAGCCGCTCCAGCAGGTCGGCGACGAACCGGCGCGGGTCGTTGCCGCCCTCGATGACCCGGTCGACGACCTCGAAGGCGGCGGCCCCGTCACCCGTGGCGAACGCCTCGACGACGGAGTCGAGCAGCGAGCCTTCGGTGTACCCGAGCAGGGACGTGGCCATGGCATAGGTCACACCGTCCGAGGCGGCGCCGGCGAGCAGCTGGTCCATGACGGACATGGAGTCACGCACGGATCCGGCGCCGGCCCGCACGACGAGCGGGAGCACCCCGTCCTCGACCGGGATGCCCTCCTTCTGGCACACCTCGCCGAGGTACTCCCGGAGGGTGCCGGGCGGGACGAGCCGGAAGGGGTAGTGGTGGGTCCGGGAGCGGATCGTCCCGATGACCTTCTCGGGCTCGGTGGTGGCGAAGATGAACTTGAGGTGCTCCGGGGGCTCCTCGACGACCTTCAGCAGCGCGTTGAAGCCGGCCGACGTGACCATGTGGGCCTCGTCGATGATGTAGATCTTGTACCGGCTGCGGGCCGGCCCGAAGAAGGCCTTCTCGCGAAGGTCACGGGCGTCGTCCACGCCTCCGTGGGAAGCGGCGTCGATCTCGATGACGTCGATGGAGCCGGGGCCGTTGCGCGCGAGGTCCTGGCAGGAGTGGCACGCGCCGCACGGGGTGGGCGTGGGGCCCTGCTCGCAGTTCAGGCAGCGGGCCAGGATGCGTGCGCTGGTCGTCTTGCCACAGCCGCGCGGCCCGCTGAACAGGTACGCGTGGTTGACCCGGTTGTTGCGCAGCGCCTGCTGCAACGGGTCGGTGACATGCTCCTGCCCGATGACCTCGGCGAAGGTCTCCGGGCGGTAGCGGCGGTACAGAGCGAGAGACGACACGCCTACGAGGTTATAGGCGGCCACCGACATCGGGCCCCGGCCGGGAGACGGAGCGGAGGCCGAGAACCCAGCGGAACGTGGAAGAACCCGGAGCCGCCCCGGAACGCAGACGCCCCCCACGCACCCGCCAGAGCCGACCTACCCTTGCTGCCTTCCGGCCCTGGGGGAGTTCAGTCAGATAGCGCCGCGTGAGGGGCTGCGCCAAGGCTACCTGATGTCGGGGGCGGGGAACGAGTTCGCGAGCACTCCTCTCGGTCATGTAATGTTTCCGGCGGAGGATTCGCCTAGAGGCCTAGGGCGCACGCTTGGAAAGCGTGTTGGGGGCAACCCCTCACGAGTTCGAATCTCGTATCCTCCGCCAGTGCCTCACCGGGCACGATGTCGAAGGGCCCCACCGTTCGCGGTGGGGCCCTTCGACGTGTGTGGTCTCAGCTCTGGTCTCACTTGGGTCCGGAGGGGCCCCACAGCTTCTCGCCGCCCTCATCCGCGACCTTCCGGAGCATGATCCCCGTCACATGCATGCAGCGGGCCCGCATCCGGGCGGCGCCACCCGGCTCCCAGCCCATGATCGCGTCCACGATGACGTCCGGGACACCCGTGGCGAGCGTCATGGAGACGCCCATCCCGCACGCCCGCGTCCCGAAGGAGCGGCTTCCACACGTGATAGTCGGTGTTCGGGCCCAGTGGCCCGCCCGTCGGCGAAGTGAAGACGTAGCCGCTGAGTACACGTACTCAGACTCCCGGGTGCCTACACGGATGGGGCGCGTGATGTCGGGGCGTTACGGTACGTCTCGATCACCAGAGCGAGGCGGTCACAAGTTCACATCCGCTCGGTGACGCGCAGTAAGGACACGGGGAGGAGCCGCGCATGGCGTGGGACGAGTGGGAGCAACTCAAAGCCGCGGCCGCCGAGCGGCACACCACGCAGATGCAGCTCAATCAACTACCCGCCGACCAAGGCGGCACCGGCTCCGCCGCCAGTGGCGACGGAGCGGGCAAGCTGAGGTCCGACAAGGCGGCGTGGACCAGGGCGGGAGCGGACGTCGGGTCATTGGGTGAGGACCTCGGCAGGGCACGGGCGAAAATGGAGGTCGGCCAGGCCGGGCTCGGGAAGGGAGCCGGGTGCCTGACCGCGACAGCGCAGCGGGAGGTCTTCAACTCCTGGAAGCGCTACGTCAAGGACGTGGCCGAGGTGTGCGACGGGCTTGCCGACGTGTTGGAGAAGGCGGGTAATGATCAGCTACGGACCGACGAGGCCATCAAGGCAGAGATCTCCAAGCTGAGGGCCGAGTACTACACGAGCACACCTGCCGGCGGCCAGGCCCGGGGACGGTGACCCGGTACATGGACCACCTGACACTCAGGGCCCTCGAACCGACCGAGTACGCGGAGGCAGCGGACGGATACCGCGTGGTCAGTGCCATGGCGGACGCAGCCCGGGAACGCATCCACAAGCAGATCACCGCGGCTCTGCAGAAGGCCAATGAGGGTGAGGCGGTGGACGCGGCACTGAAGCAACTGAGGAAGCTGTCGGAGAACTTCCACTACACCCAGGTCGAGTGCGGTCTGATCACAGGCGCGCTAGACGGTTTCTCGTCCGAGATCACTGCCCCCAAAAAGCGCCTGTCCGAGGCCCTGGACGACGCGGCAGCGCTGGCGTACACCGTCAACGCCGACGGCACCGTCACGTATCCCGCCGGCGGGAAGGAGGAGTTCAGCGGTGAGCCGATCCCGGGCGGCACAGTCCTGGGCAACAACGGCATGCTCACCGGCAATGACACGGGATTTCGGTCACCAGGGCTGGTCCAGCACAATCCGCAGTTCAAGAATCCGAACCCGCACCATGCCAAGGCCGTGGACATCGCCGACCGCATCGCCCACGCCGTACGGGAAGCTCAGGAGATCGACGACCGGTACAGCAAGGCGCTGAACAAGCTCAAGGCAGCGCCGGGTCTGAACGTCGACACCAAGACATGGGCGGATGTGGCAGCCGACGTCACGTCTGTGAGCTCAGCGGCCAGGGAGTACCTCCGGGACCACATCCCCCTGGACAAGTCACCGGCCGACCGCAAGGAGTGGTGGGACGGTCTGAGCGACGAGCAACGTGAGGGGTACAAGGCGGCTTTTCCCGATGTCATCGGGAACTTGGACGGTATCCCGTCGACGGTCCGGGACGAGGCGAACCGGGAGAACATCCATCTCCTCATCGCGCAGTTGCAGGGCCATCATGACGAGGCGTCCAAGGAGAAGCTCGAAGGGCTGAAGGGCATCCAGAACAAGCTCAACGCCGGAGGCCAGCCACCGATTCTCCTCCTGGGCGTCGGTCTTGAGGGGAACGGGAGGGCGATCGTCGCCTACGGGAATCCTGACACCTCGAAGAATGTCTCGGCATATGCGCCCGGATTGGGGACCAAGCTCGACTCCGCTTTCGCCGAAGGTACGGTGAAACGCGCCTACTACACGGCCACGGAGGCCCAGAAGTTCGATCCCTCCTCATCGTCAATCGTATGGCTCGGTTACGACGCGCCTCAATCTATCGATGTAATGACTGCAGTCGACGCCCAGCGCGGCGCACCCGCGTACAACAGCTTCATGAGCGGCATTTCGGCAACGAATGAGCACACCGACCCTCACATCACCGCCATCGGCCATTCCTACGGTTCTCGGCTGGTAGGGGGAGCCACACAGGAAGCGGGAGGCATTCCTGGCGCCGACGACATCATTCTCGTCGGAAGCCCTGGCGTCGGCGCCGACAAGGCGGAGGACCTGGGGGTGGGAAAGGAGCACGTCTGGGTGGGTGCGGCGGAGAACGACATCGTCACCAAGCTGCCGGCGCCGAAGGAAGCCGTGGCCGGAACCATGGGGTTCTTCGGCGGAGGGCCACCTGGCGCCTACCTCGGAGGAGAGGTTGCCGATCAGGGCGATGACGACATCTGGTTCGGGAAGGACCCGGCAAGCGAAGCGTTCGGCGCCAACCGGTTCCGCACCCTGCCCGGTCCGGAGCTCGTGCAGCCGTCCTTCCCCGACATCCTGGACTCAGAATTGGATATCGAAGCCCATAGCAACTACTTCTCCCCGGCAGAGGGGAAGGACAGAATCTCTGCGCAGAACATAGCCGCCATCGTCGCAGGACATCCAGAATACGTCATAAGGGAGACGCCGCGATGAGGGTGAGAATTGCAGTCGCCGCAGTACTGGTGCTGTTTCTGGCCGGTTGCGGCACGACCGGTTCTGCGTCCTCGAGCAAAGAGAGCCGATCGAAGATGAACCTGCAAGAGGCCGCCGACCGCGCGGACGGGATCTTGGACGAGGCGTTCGCGGCCATCAAGCCACCGGTCGAGTGGACACACAGGTACTCAATGCCGGGTGACTGCTATGTGGACCGCGATCGTGCCGTCATGACGATCATCTCCGCCGAGCGGCGTGGCAGCTTCCTCGGCGTGCTGGAGCGGCACTGGAAGAGCAAGGGGTACAAGCTCGTCGCCACGAGTCCGAACGGGCTGGTGGCCCACTTCAGAACGCAGGACGACTTCCAGCTCGAAGTTCTGATCGGGCCCGACGGGCAAGCCCACCTGAGCGTCACGACCCCGTGCGTGGAGAAGTCGGAGGTCGCTCAGCCGACGAGCAAGCCGAGCGGCAAGGACTACTCCGGGCAGGAGCTGCCGGCGCCGAACGTGAGGTCCCCGTTCTGGTCCAGTGACGCACCTCTCTGAGTCGACGCGTTCTCGGGCGGGGAGACGCGGCTTCCCCTGTGGGCACGTGCCCGTGGGGCCCTTCGACGTGTCGGGTGTCACCTCTGTGACGTCGTTTCCGGGAGATCCGGAACGGGCAGGAGCGGTGCGTCGGGCGGCGGTGGCCGCATACTGGGGGCAATGACTAAGCCTTCAGCTCCGAAGCGCCATCTGCCGACCAGCCCCTTCAAGGCCCCGGTCGCACCGGCCCCCAAGCACTTCGCCGTGGGAGACCAGGTCACCCACGACATGTACGGCCTCGGCCGGGTCATCGGCATCGAGGACGGAATCGCGGCGCTCGTCGACTTCGGTTCGGCGCCCGTACGGATCCCGAGCCCCTACGCCAAGATGACCAAGCTGTAGTCCTCCGTGCCGGGACACGGCACGCACGGGCCCGATCGCGGGCCCGCTCACATCGAAAAGAGACCTCTCATCGAATCGACTTCGCTGTTCTCCGCCGTGGAAGGGCACCCCAGCCGTTCCGCCGCAGCGTCCCCGCCGCCGGCGACGGACCCCTTCCAGGCCCCCGACTTCGGGGAGGACGACACGTTCCTGCCCGAGGAGGCGCCGGAGCCCGCCCCGGACAGGCGCACGTCGCGCCGCCGGGCCGCCTAGCGTCTCCCGGCGAGCCGACCGGCCGGTTGCCGGCGCCTCCGTGAGGAAGGCCACGCCGGCCGACCGTCCGGGACGTCCACGGCCGCCCGGCCGTCCGAGGTGTCCACGGCCTCCCGCCCGCGACGCCTACGGCCGGCGGTCCGAGTCCGGCCAGACGTACGGCAGGTCGTCCGGAACGCCCGGGAAGAGATCCGCGTAGGCCTCCGGGTCCTTGCGGACCAGGGCCGAGCGGTGGCTGCGGTGGAACGGGCCGTCGCCCAGCCAGGGCGGGAGTTCGCCCTCGGCGGCCAGCTCCTGCTGGTCGCGGATCGGGGCGTGCGGGCGGGCCGCCGCGAGGTCGGCGACCATCGTGGCGGCGCAGGTGTCCTGGTGGCCCCGGTCGCGCCAGACCCGGCAGATCTCCAGGCCGTAGCGGACCAGGGCCTCCTCGTAGCCGACCCACATCCGCACCGCCGGGTGGTTACGCCAGCCGTAGTCCGGGACGACCAGGCCGCGCAGCACCTGGAGCGCCTCGACGCGCTGTTTGCCGAGCCTGCGGCGGTCCAGGGCGAGCGCCGTCTCGTGGAAGTCCGCGTAGGGGAGGAAGGTCTGCATCCGTCGTCGGTGATCCTTGCCGTGTCGCGGGGACGGGGGTCGGGGCGGGTGTTCCTCAGGGCGGAGGCAGGGGCTGCTCCGCCCAGATGGTCTTGCCGGTCGCCGTCTGCCGGGTACCCCAGCGCTCGGTCAGCTGCGCCACCAGGAGCAGGCCGCGGCCGCCCTCGTCCAAGCTGCGCGCCCGGCGCAGGTGGGGGGCGGTGCTGCCGCCGTCGGAGACCTCGCAGATCAGGCTCGTGTCGTGGATCAGCCGGAGCCGGACCGGCGGCTCGGCGTGCCGGATGGCGTTGGTGACCAGTTCGCTCACGACCAGTTCGGTGACGAACGCGGCGTCCGACAGCCCCCACCGCTCCAGCTGCGCCACGACGTCCTTGCGGGCCTGCGCGACGGCGGACGGGTCGGACGGCACCGACCAGGTCGCCACCCGGTCGTCGTGCAGCACCCGGGTGCGGGCCAGGAGCAGGGCCACGTCGTCCGCCGGGCGCGGCGGCAGCAGGTCCGCGAGCACCGCGTCGCACAGCGCGTCCAGCGAGACCGCGGGCCGGGCCAGGGCGCGGCGCAGCCGGACGACCCCGGCGTCGAGGTCGTGGTCCCCGGTCTCCAGCAGGCCGTTGGTGTACAGCGCGAGCAGGCTGCCCTCGGGCAGCTCCAGCTCGGTGGCCTCGTAGGGCAGTCCGCCCACGCCGAGCGGGGGCCCGGCCGGGACGGTGAGCAGGTCGACGATGCCGTCGGGGCTCACCACGGCCGGCCGGGGGTGCCCGGCGGCCGAGAAGCAGCAGCGCCGGGTGACCGGGTCGTAGACGGCGTACAGGCAGGTGGCGCCGACGTCCGCGGCGGTCCTGGCGGCGGGGTCGGCGGCTCCGGCGAAGGCGGGGGCGGGTGCGGGCCCGCCGGCCTCGCCTCCCTCGTCCTCGGTGTTCAGCCGTGCCACCAGGTCGTCCAGGTGGGTCAGCAGTTCGTCGCAGGGCAGATCGATGTCGGCGAGGGTGCGCACCGCCGTGCGCAGCCGCCCCATGGTGGCGCTGGCGTGCAGCCCGTGGCCGACGACGTCGCCGACGACCAGGGCCACCCGCGCCCCGGACAGCGGGATGACGTCGAACCAGTCGCCGCCGACCCCGGCGTGCCCGCCGGCCGGCAGGTAGCGGGAGGCCACCTCGACCGCCGCCTGCCGGGGCAGCCGCTGCGGCAGCAGGCTGCGCTGGAGCGTGACGGCGGTGTCCCGCTCGCGCGTGTAGCGGCGGGCGTTGTCGATGCTGACGGCCGCCCGGGCCGTGAGTTCCCCGGCCAGCACCAGGTCGTCGTGCCGGAACACCTCGGTGTTGCGATGGCGCACGAAGTACGCCACGCCCAGGGTGGTGCCGCGGGCGACGAGCGGCACGCTCATCACCGAGTGGATGCCGAACGCCCGGTAGCGCGCGGAGCGGGCCGCGTCGCGGGCGAGCCATCCGGTGAACGCCGGGTCGTCCGGCGCGTGCAGCACCGGCTGCCCCGTGCGCAGGCTCTCGTAGGGCGCCGAGCCCGCCGGGTAGGCGTCCACGGCGCCCGCCGCCACGACCGCCTCCGGCGCCCCGGGGATCCGCGAGCGCAGCGCGGTCCGCCGCAGCAGCAGCGGGCCCGCCGCCGGGACGGTCCGCCCGGGCGGCTCGGGCAGGTCCTCCAGTGAGGCCAGCAGGTCGACGCTGACGAAGTCGGCGAGCTCGGGCACGGTCACGTCCGCCAGCTCCTGGGCGGTGCGGGTCACGTCGAGCGTGGTGCCGATGCGCCGCCCCGCCTCGGCGATCAGTTGCAGGCGCTTGCGGGCCCAGAACTGCTCGGTCATGTCGTGCGCGGCGAGGCAGACGCCCCGGATGACGTCCTGCCGGTCCCGCAGGGCCGACATGAAGACCGACCAGGCGTGCTCGTGCTGCTCGCCGGGGGCGCGCAGGTAGTTCTCCTCGTACTGCGGCTCGCCGGTGGTGAGCACCCGGGCCATGCCGCGTTCCGCCCGTGCGCCGGCGTCGTCGTCGATGATCTCGGACACGCGCAGGCCCCGCATCTCCTCCTCGGTGAGGGCGGTGGCGCGTTCCATGTCGGCGTTGGCCCGCCGCAGTCTCAGCCGGGTGTCGTAGAGCGCCATGGCGCAGCACGGGGACTGCGCGAAGCTCCAGCTCACCAGCTCCTCCTCCAGGCCGGTGCCGGGGCCGGGGCCCGCGAGGGCGGAGACGATCAGCCAGGCCGGGGCGCCGGAGCCGGGCGGCCGGTGGTGGGCGAGGATCCTGACCGTCAAGGGCCGGCCGTCGCGGTGGCGCAGGGCGACATCACCGTTCCAGCGGGGCAGCTCCGCCACGGCCGGCATGCCGCCGCGCAGCGGGATCGGCTCGGCCAGCAGGTCCGCGGCGGGCCGGCCGGTCATCTCCGCGGCCGGATACCCGAGCAGCTCCTCCGCACCGGCGTTCCAGGCGGTCACCGCGCCGTGCTCGTCGAGGGTGACGCGGGCGGTGAGCGCCTCGCCGACGAGGGCGTCGACGGCTTCGGGTGCCGGTCCGGTCGACGACCGGGTGGCCCGGCCGATGGTGACGGGCTGCTCCATGATCGGTCATCTCGCTCTCACGGGAGCTCGGTCAAACCCCGGAAATGCGCACTATGACCTGTTTACCCCGATCGGGAGAGCCCTCACCGCCCCGTGGCCGGAAGCGGCACGAGCCTGCCGCCGCCCGGCCCGGGTAACCGCTCCCCCATGGGTGAGATCCTCGTGGGCACGTGCTCCTGGACCGACAAGGCACTGGTCGCCGGCGGGTGGTATCCGCCGGGACGGCGGGACGCCGAGGGGCGGTTACGGCACTACGCCGAGCGGTTCCCGGTGGTCGAGGTCGACTCCTCGTACTACGCGCTGCCCAGCGAGCGGAACAGCCTGCTGTGGGCCGGGCGCACCCCGGACGGGTTCGTGTTCGACGTGAAGGCGTTCTCGCTGCTGACCGGGCATCCCACCCGGCCGGCCGTGATGCCGGACGGGCTGCCGGCCGATCCCCGGGACCCCCGGGTGCTGGACGAGGTGTGGGCCCGTTTCGCCGCCGGTGTCGAGCCCTTGCGGCAGGCCGGGCGGCTCGGGAGTGTGCTCTTCCAGTTCCCGCCGTGGTTCCGGCCCGGGCGGCGGGCCGAGGAGTTCCTGGCGGAGTGCGCCGCGCGGACCGCGGGCTGGCCGCTCGCCGTGGAGTTCCGGCATCCGTCCTGGTGGGAGCCGGGGACCGCCGAGGACACGGAGGCGCTGCTCGCCCGGTACGGCATGGCCGCCGTTGCCGTCGACATGACGCAGACGCTGCCCTCCTCCGTCCCGCCCGTGACGCCGGTGACCTCGTCCCGGCTGGCCGTGGTCCGCTTCCACGGCCGCAGCACGGCCTGGGGCACCGGCAGCAAGGAGGACCGGTTCCGGTACGCGTACGGCGAGGACGAACTCGCCGAGTGGCTGCCCCGGGTGCGCGCGATGGCCGGGCGGGCGGACCGGGTGCACGTGCTGTTCAACAACTGCTGCGGCGACGCCGCCGTGCGCGCCGCGCAGACCATGGCCCGGCTGCTCGACGGCACCGGAGCGAGTGCCGCGGGAGGGGTGCCTAGGGCGCGATCCGCACCTTCTTCTCCACCGTCACCTGGTCCACGTCCGACACCCGCACCGTCGTCCGCATCGTCCAGTTCCCGGCGAGCGGCAGGTTGACGGAGTTGGTGCCCCAGTAGCCGCCCCGGTCCTTGACCTCGGCGTCGATGGGGCCGACCTCGCGGGAGGGGAGGGTGAAGGTGATGCGGACCTCGGGGACGACGACCAGGCCGGTGTCGGAGCCGTGGACCACCGCCGTCACGGCGTTGTCCCCGACCCGGGCCGGGTCGAGCGTGACGTAGACGCTGCCGCGGCCGGTCACACCGTCCCGGCCCGTGTCGAAGGGCACGACGACCTCCGCGGTGGGCGGCAGCGCGCCGACCGGGGCCTGCCGCGCCGCCTCGGCCTGGGCGCGCCCGGGCAGCGTCCCGGTGAGCAGGGTGGTGAGGAACAGCACCACGGCGGCGACGGCGACCTCGGCGAGCACGGACCGCCGCAGACCGCGCCGCCGGGCGTCGTGCTCCTCGTGATCGTCACGCCCGGCGGGGCCGTCGGGGCCACCGGGGCCGGCGGAGTGGCCGGGGCTGCCGGGGCCGTGGGGGTCGCAGGAGCCGTGGCGGCCGTCCGGGCCGTCGGCCTTGCCGGGGCCGTCGGGCTCTTCGGCCCCGTCGGGGCTGCCGGGGCCCTCCGCCCGGCCGGAGCCTACGAGCCTGCCGGTCCTGCCGGAGCCGCTGCGGGCTCCGGGCCCGTGGTCACCGACGGCAACGCCGGTGCCCTCGCGGCCGTCCGGCTCCGGCCCGGCGGGCGGCTCCGGCCCGGCGGGCGGTCCCTCCGGCACCGGGCCGTCGTCGCCGCCCGGCCCGCCCACCACCGCGCCGACCGGCTGCGGGATCCGCACCGCGACAGCGGCGGTCTCGGCGGTGCGCGCCGGGACCGCGATACGGGCGGTCCAGCGGCGCGCGTAGCGGGCCACCAGCAGCAGCGCCCCCACCCCGGCCAGCTTCGCGAGCAGCAGGCGGCCGTACGGGGTGCCGCTCAGCGCGGACAGGGAGCCGAGGCCGCGCCAGGACTGGTAGAGGCCCGTGACCGCCAGGACGGTCACCGCGGCGAAGGCGATCCGGGAGAACAGGGGCACGATCCGCGCCAGGTCCTCGCCCGAGCCGCGGCGCGACACCAGCAGCAGCGCGACCAGGCCGCCGAGCCACACGCCCGTCGCCAGCAGGTGCAGCACGGACGACGTCATCGCCAGCGGCACCTGGATCCCGGCGGAGGCGTGCTCGGCCGCCGCCCACGTCAGGGCCAGCGCGACGGCCAGGACCGTGCCCGCCGCGAGCGGCACGGGGCCACCGCGCGACGGCCCCCGGCCGTCCGCGCGCCCCCGGGACAGCCACCGTGCGAGGGCGGCGGTGAGCAGGAGCACGGCGAGCCGTACGAGCAGGGCCTGGCCCGGGCGGCCGGTCAGGGTGCGGCCCAGGGCATCGGTGTCGAAGGCCGACGCCGGGCCGGTCCCCGCCTCGTAGGGGGCGCGCAGCAGGAGCAGGACGACCGTGGCGCCGAGCAGCGCCCACCAGGCGCCGCGCGCGGGCCGCCGGAGGGCGGACGGGTGGGCCGGCCGGCACAGCAGCACGAACGCGGCGACGCCGACCAGCAGGGCGGCGGCGAGGTAGGCGAGGTAGCGGGCGGCGTCGTGCAGGCCGCCGGTGACGGGGTCCTCGGCGGGGCCCGTGTCGACCTGGGCGGTGGTAGCGGAGCGCTTGCCCACCGAGAAGCTGAACGCGCCCGAGACGGGGTGGCTGTCGGCGGACACGACCCGCCAGGCCACCGTGTACGTGCCCCGGGCGAGTCCGGCGGGCAGGGCGACCCGGGCCGTCTCGGAGCGGCCGTCGGCGTGCGTGGCCTCGCCGGTGCGGACGCGGCGCTGGTCGGGCCCGAAGACCCGGAAGGAGTCGTCGAGCAGGCCGACGGACTCGGTGAAGGTCAGGGTGACGTGGCGGGGGGCCCGCTGGACGACGGACCCGTCGTCGGGGTCGGTACCGCTGAGGGCCGCGTGGGCCGAGGCGGGGCCGGTGCCGAGGAGGAGCAGGGCCAGTACGGTGCCGAGCAGCACCAGGGCCCGGGCCCGCCGGGGGCGTCCGACAGTGCGCTCCTCGTTCCGCCGGTGCTCCACGTGCTTCTCCGGGGTCGGGTCCTACGGCTTCCCGTCATGTACGGCTTCCGTCTATGTACGGGTGGAACGGCTGCCGTGCTCACGCGGCGGGACGGAATCCGTGCCGTGCTCCCGCACCCCCGTCCACCGGCCCGGCCCCGCTCCTCTACACAGGCCGGGTCAGGTCCGCGATCGCGGCGGCGGCCGCCGGGTGGCTGGCCGTCAGTTCGGCCGCGTCCCCGTGCTCGTAGCCCTCGAAGGTGAAGCCGGGGGCCATCGTGCAGCCGAACAGGGTCCACGAGCCGCCCGCGCGGACCCTGCCGCCCATCCAGGTGCCCGCCGGGACCGTGAACTGGACGTGCTGGCCCCGCAGGACGTCCGGCCCGAGGACCACCGTGCGGGTGCCGCCGTCCGGGGCGAGCAGCAGCAGCTCCAGCGGGTCGCCCCGGTAGTGGTGCCAGATCTCGTCCGTGGGCAGGCGGTGGAGGGCGGAGAAGTCGTCCGCGGTGAGCAGGGCGACGATCGCCGTGCCCTCCGGCCTGCCGTCGGGGCGCTGCGGCCCGGCCCAGGTCTGGCGGAACAGGCCGCCTTCGGCGGGGATCGGTTCGAGGCCGTAGTGCGCGATGAGCTCGTCGGGCGTCACGCGGGGAAGAGTATCTCCCGGTCCAGGAAGGCCAGCTGGGCCTTCTTCTCCGGCAGGTACACGTCCGGCAGGTCGACCTCGGGCAGGACGACGACCGGCCCCGGTGTGAAGCCCTGCTTGAGGAAGCGGGCCACCGCCTTCTCGTTGGCCACGTCCGGGTCGACCACGACCCGGCGGCGGTCCAGGCCCAGCAGGACGTAGGCGGCGACGACGGACAGGAGGCGGGAGGTCCAGCCGGGCCGTGCGCCGCCGGGTCCGGCGGGGGCGAGCAGCAGGTGGACGCCGATGTCGCCGGGGCGGACCTCGTAGCACTCGCCGACGCGGTCGGCCTCCGGCTCGTAGGTCTGCAGGACCGCGACCGGTTCGGCGTCCCGGACGACCAGGAAGGCGTGGTGGCTGGGGAGGGTCTCCATGTGGGCGTAGACCTCGGCGACCTGCCGCTCGGTCAGGCCGGTCATGCCCCAGAAGGAGGCCCGCTCCTCGCTCACCCAGCGGTGGATCACCCCGGCGTCGGCCTCCGGGTCCAGCGGCAGCACCCGGACGGTGCCGAGGCCCTCCGTCACCTGCTCGTGGACGGGCGTGCGGGAGGCGTACGGGTCAGACATCGGTCTCCTTCGTCAGCTGGTCCCAGTCGGTGACGACCGGGACGAGGTCTCCCCCGAGCCACAGGGGGAGCTGGTCGCGATGGTGCGGGGAGCCCGGGACGCCGGACGCGCCGAACGGGACCACCCAGCGGCTGTCCTCGCGCCGGGCCAGGTCCCAGACGTAGCGGGCGGCCGGGCCGCGGGCGGCCAGGTCGGTCAGGCCCGGCACGCCGGAGGTGCACAGCACGCAGTCGTGGTCACCGGACAGGCCCGGCTCGTCGACGGGCCGCTCCGGTTCCAGGGCCCGCCAGGGGGCGAGCCGGTGGGTGTCGCCCCAGACCCCGGCCGGTGGCCGCAGGGCCACCTCCTCGACGGCCTCCCGGACGGCCGCCGGGCGGTCGACGCCGTACAACTCGTCGGCGGTCAGCAGGTGTTCGAGGGCGAAGCCGATGCGCGGGAGCAGGGCGAGCCACGGCCGGAAGAGCTCCGGGTACGCCGGTGCCACGGTGAGCGCGGCGAACGCGGGGTGCGCCGCGAGCCGCCGTACCAGCGCCGAGCGCACGGCCGCGTACAGGGCCGCGCCGGTGCTGCCGGCGTCCATGCGGCGGTCCCAGGCGAGGAGCCGGTCGCGCAGGGCGGCGGCCTCGGGCGTGAGGCCGTCCAGGCCGCGCAGCAGGTCGAGCAGCGGGGTGGCGGAGGCCAGGTGGGTGTCCATGTGGACGGCCGGCATGTCGGGGGCCGACCAGCGGTCCTTCGCCGCCAGCAGCGCGGCGATGCGGTCGTGGCGGTGGGGCGGGGCGAACTCGACGCCGAGGGGCTCCGCGGGGCCCCGCTGGTTGGCCATGACGGCGACACCGGCCCTGAGCCCGGCCCGTGGCGCGGCGTGCCAGCCGTGCCAGTCGTGGCCGGGCTCCCAGGCGGGCACCAGCCGCACGCGGTTGGCCTCGGCGCGCAGCGGCACCCGCCCGGCCACCCGGTGCAGCACACCGCCCTCGGTGTCGGCGGCCTGGACGACGTTGACCGGCTCGGCCCACAGGTCCAGGGCCCGGTCCACGTCGGCGGTACGGCGGGCGCGCAGCAGCGGCAGCAGGGCGCCGAAGCCGAGGTCGCCGGTGACGCGCGGCGGGTAGCGCAGGCTGACCGCCACGGGCACGCCGGACGGGTCGGCCGGGTCGCCGTCGAGCCCTTCGGGGCCGCCGATGATCACCGGGCCGCGGTCGGTCTCGATCACCTCGACCTCGACCGGCTCCTCCCCGGCGACCTCCACGGTCTCCGTGTGCCGGGACGCCCGGTGCCAGGTGCCGTCCGGCCCGAGCGCCTCGACCCCGGCGCCGGTGCGCCGCAGCCGCTCCCGGTACAGGTCCTGGTAGTCGGCCATGGCGTTGGTGATGGCCCAGGCGACGGTGCCGGTGTGCCCGAAGTGGGCGATGCCGGGGACCCCGGGCACGGCGAGGCCGACGACGTCGAACTCCGGGCAGGACAGGCGGATCTGCTGGTAGACGCCGGGGTCCTCGATGAAGCGGTGCGGGTCGCCGGCGATGACCGCCTGCCCGGTGACGGTCCGCTCCCCGGCGACGAGCCAGCCGTTGCTGCCGGAGGTGCCCGGGCCGTCGGTGGCGAACAGCCCGACCGCGCCGGCGCCGAGGTGGGCCGCGACCTGCTCGCGCCAGAGCTTGGCCGGGAAACCGGCGAACAGGATGTGCGTGGCGAGCCAGACGCCGAGCGGCGTCCACGGCTCCCAGCGGCCGGGGGCGAGGCCGCAGCGGGCGAACTCGGGGGCGTCGGCGGGCTCCGCCAGGCCCGCGTTGACCCCGTCGACGTAGGCCCGCACCCACGCCGCCGTCTCCGGGTCGCGTCTCTCCAGGTCGGCGAAGCACCGCCTGGCCGTGTCGTCGAGTCGGGCGCGTCTGGCGAACCGGTCCCAGGCCAGGGCGCTCTCGCCCAGGAAGGACGCGGAGGTGCCCCGCGCCCGGTGGCGCTCGACCTCCAGCTGCCAGGCCCGGTCCCGGGCGGTGACGCGGCCCTGCGCGTGGGCGAGTTCGGCCGCGCTGCCCGCGCGCAGATGCGGAATGCCCCAGACGTCACGGTAGATCTCGGTGACCACGCTGCGCCCTCACTTACCTTTAGGTTAGGCTTGCCTAAGTCAATGTGGCGGAATCGTACGCGAAGGGTGCACACGCGATGGGGCAGGGGCGGGGTTGGGAGGGCGCGGTCCTCAAACTGCTGCGCGCGAAGGATTTCCGGTTCACCGTGACGGACGGCGAGGACGTCACCCCCGACTACCGGCGGCTGCGGTTCACCGACGGCGGGCTGCTCGCCGCGACCGGCGTGCACCCGACCATGTGGGTCCGCCTCTGGTTCGACAACGCGGGCAAGCCCCACCAGCGGGCCTACACCCTGGTCGACCCCGACCCGGAGACCGGCACCTTCGCGCTGGAGTTCGCCCTGCACGAGGGGTGCGCCAGCGACTGGGCCCGGGCGGCGAAGCCCGGCGACACCATCGAGGCCACCGTCCAGGGCACCGGCTTCGAGCACCCGGCCCCGGCTCCCTCGCACGTCTTCGCCGTGGGCGACCCGGCCTCCCTGCCCGCCATCAACTCCCTGCTGGACGCCCTCGGTTCCGCCCCGGCCACCGTCTGGTTCGAGGGCGGGGACGACGCGCTGCCGTTCCGCACCGATCCCGCCCGGCACGACCTGCGCACGGTGCCGCGCCAGGACTCCGGCGCCCACCTGGTCGACCGGGTCAGGTCGGAGCTGCCGGAGCTGCTCGCCGGCACGCCGGACCCGTACGTGTGGATCGCCTGCGACACGGCGACGACCCGCGCACTCGCCGCGTACGTCCGCAAGGAACTGGGGCTGCCCAAGCAGCGGGTGCACGCGCTCGGGTACTGGCGCCCCTGAACGGGCTTCGGACGCGGCCGGGCGCGCAGCGGGGGATGATCGGGGCATGGACGTCACCCTGCACCTCGCCCAGGACCCCGAGGCCGACGCGCTGCTCGGCCGCAGCCCGCTCGCCGCGCTGATCGGGATGCTGCTGGACCAGCAGGTCCCGATGGAGTGGGCGTTCAAGGGCCCGGCGACGATCGCGCAGCGGCTCGGCACCGACGACCTCGACGCGCACGAGATCGCCGCGCAGGAGCCGGAGGCCTTCGCCGCGCTGCTCTCGCAGAAACCGGCCGTGCACCGCTACCCCGGCTCCATGGCCAAGCGCATCCAGCAGCTGTGCCAGTACCTCGTCGAGCACTACGACGGGGACGCCGAGGCCGTCTGGAAGGACGCCGGCACCGGCAAGGAGCTGCTGAAGCGGCTGGCCGAGCTGCCCGGCTTCGGCAAGCAGAAGGCCCAGATCTTCCTGGCCCTGCTCGGCAAGCAGCTCGGGGTGCGCCCCACGGGCTGGCGGGAGGCGGCGGGCTCCTACGGCGAGGCGGACTCCTTCCGCTCGGTCGCCGACATCACGGGCCCCGAGTCCCTGACGAAGGTGCGGGCGTACAAGCAGGAGATGAAGGCGGCGGCGAAGTCGGCCAAGGCGGCGAAGCCGACGGGGTCGTAGCCCACCGCGCCGCCGCGCTCCGGCCGGAGGACCGCGCCGTACGCCGAGGCCGCCCACCGGTGGCCCCCGGGCCGGGGGCCGCACCCGGCGGAGCGTCCGGCCGAGGCTCCTCGCGGGCCGCGGGCCGCGGGCCGCCGCCACGGACGCGCAGTGCTGGGGGCGTCCCGCGCGCCGCCGTCAGTCTCCCGGACCGCCCCGGATGGCGGATCGCGGCAGGGCGGTCCCAGCATGGACCATGACCGAGCCACCGAGCGGCTCCCCCGACGGTTCGGAGCCCGACACCGCCACCGACCGCGCCCCAGGACCCGGACCCGGACGCGCCGGACGGTGGCCGTCCGACCCCGAGGCGCCCACGGGACCCGGGCGGCGCGCGCCGGACGAACGGGCCTCCCGCTCCGAGGACACCTGGCCGCCCGACCCGGAGTGCCCGCCTCCCCCCGCATCCCGACCCCGGGCAGGCCGCCCTCAAGACGAGCCGGGATCCGGCGGCCGGGAGGGCGGCCTGGGCCGACCGGGTAGATCCCGCCCCGGGCAGGATGAACGGCACGCGCCCGGCGGGCAGTGACCTCCCGTGGCCCCCGCACCGCAACCGGTCCCCCGCGGCCCGCGCCGGCACCTCTGGCCGCGGGTGCTGGTCCTGCTGCTCGCCCTGCTCCTGCCGGGCGCACACGCCACGACCTCCTTGGGGCCGGTCCTCACCGTCGCCGGGGAGAGCACCACCGCCGAGGCCGACGTCCTCGACACGGCCCTGCGTCCCCCGGCGCGAGCCACCCGGCGCACGAAGGCCACCCCGCGCCGCACCCCGCGCCCTGCCGCCTTCCGGCCCGCGCGCACGGCCCGCCCCTCCGCGCCCGTGCCGCCGGGCCCCCCGCACGACCCGCGCCCCCCGCGTTCCTGGGTTCTGCGCTGCTGACCGGACCCGCCACCGGTCCCCCAGCCCTTACGAACCAGAAGGAACGGCACCCCCATGCTTCACGACCCCTACGCGGTCCTGCGCGCGCTGCTGCGCGCCGAGGCCGCCCGCAGCGCCCCCAAGGCCGACCGCCGCACCCGCCCGCCCGAGCCGCCGAGGCCCCCGGAGGAACGCGACCGCGGCTGATCCGCCCGCGGCGGCGGAGGCACCCCGGCCGGCCGGTCTCCGCCGCCGCGCGCGGACCGCGACACCGAGACGCACCCGTGCCCGTGCCCGCAGGGACGGCGCACGGGCGCCCGTCGGGGACAGGCGGCCGGAGTCAGCCTCTGCGGCGGTCCGGCGGCGCGCCGTGCCTACGAAGAAGACCCGACCTCTTTCGAGCGAATCAGGCGCACGGTCCTGGCGAGAGCCGCGGCCGAACGTCCTGGTTCTGCGGACCGGAGAAGGCGTAGCCGGAGACGCTCCCCAGAGCCTCCCGGGGCAGGGCGGCGTTACGGGCGGACACCCCGGGGGCCGGAGTGGACGGCATGGACTCGTGATCCGGTATGTTCGCGCCGCTGTTTCCGGTTCGTACCGCCTTGCATGGATTTTTTCAGCGCCGCACTCCGCCGCCATGGCTGCGCCCGGAAGGTCTTGACCGGTAGGCTTTCCGTGTGATCTTCAAGCGCATCGGAAACGGCCGGCCGTACCCCGACCACGGCCGGGAAAGCACCCGGCAGTGGGCGGACGTCGCGCCGCGCCCGGTCCGCCTCGATCAGCTCGTCACGACGAAACAGCAGCTCGACCTGGAGACGCTCCTCGCCGAGGACTCGACCTTCTACGGCGACCTCTTCGCGCACGTCGTGAAGTGGCAGGGCGACCTCTACCTGGAGGACGGCCTGCACCGCGCGGTGCGTGCGGCGCTCCAGCAGCGCCAGGTGCTGCACGCGCGCGTGCTCGAGCTCGACTGACCCACGCGGCGCCCGCCGCCCGCACCCCCGCCGGGGGCCCGTTGGCCCTTTCGGGTTCCACTGGGCGATGTCGAATGATCATCTAGTAGGCATCGTCGCCCGGGCGCACTACGCTGCGCTCATGAGCATGCTGACTCCCCCCGGCATGGGCGGCAAGTACCGCATCACGGGCAACAAGTACCCCCGGATGCGCCGGCCCCGGCGGCACGGCAGGCTCGTCGCGTTCGGCGTGACCTCCGCCGTCGTGCTGGGCGTGGGCGGCTGGGGCACCCTGCAGCTCATCGACGTCTTCACCGGCGGCGGCCGGAAGGCCTCGGCGGCCGGCGGCGGCACCGAGTGCGAGCCGACGACCAGGACGAGCGCCGCGCCCGTCGCCCGGGCCGTGCCCGAGCCGCGCACGATCACCGTCAACGTCCTCAACGCCACGACCCGCAGCGGCCTGGCGAAGAAGACCGCCGACGAGCTGAAGAAGCGCGGCTTCAAGATCGGCGACGTGGGCAACGCGACCAAGGACTACGACAAGAAGGTCAAGGGCACCGGCGTCCTGCTCGGTCCCTCGGCCGCCCTCGACACCACGCTGCCGGTGCTCGGCACCCAGCTCCCCGCGGCCGAACGGCGTACCGACGCCACCCGCAAGGGCACCGTCCTCGACCTCGTCATCGGTGACGCCTTCAAGGACCTGGCCAAGAAGCCGGACGCCGACCGGGCACTGACCGAGATGGCCAGACCCGAGCCGGCGCCCAAGTCGAAGAAGAAGTGCTGAGACCTGCCGTCGAGAACCCCGGCCGCACGGCCGGGGCGACCCGACCGGGCTACTCGGCCGCCCCGTACATCCGGTCCCCCGCGTCTCCGAGGCCGGGGACGATGTAGCCCTGCTCGTTCAGGCGCTCGTCGACCGAGGCGGTCACGACCGTCACCGGCGTGCCCGCCAGCTCGCGCTCCATGATCTCCACGCCCTCGGGCGCCGCCAGCAGCACCACGGCCGTCACGTCGTCGGCGCCGCGCCGGATCAGCTCCTGGATCGCCGCGACCAGCGTGCCGCCGGTGGCGAGCATCGGGTCCAGCACGTACACCTGACGCCCCGACAGGTCCTCCGGCATGCGCGTGGCGTACGTGGAGGCCTGCAGCGTCTCCTCGTTGCGGATCATGCCCAGGAAGCCCACCTCGGCGGTCGGCAGCAGCCGCACCATGCCGTCGAGCATGCCGAGCCCGGCCCGCAGGATCGGCACCACCAGCGGGCGCGGGTGCGACAGCTTGACGCCGGTGGTCTGCGCGACCGGCGTCAGGATGTCGACCTGCTCGGTGCGCACGTCGCGCGTGGCCTCGTAGGCGAGCAGGGTGACCAGCTCGTCGGCGAGGCGGCGGAAGGTCGCGGAGTCGGTGCGCCGGTCGCGCAGGGTGGTGAGCTTGTGGGCGACCAAAGGGTGGTCGACGACGTGGAGACGCATGGGCCCCACATTAACCGGGCAGGGTGACCCCGGCCGCACGGCAAGGTCCCCGCAGGCCCGTCACCCGCTCGCTGGCGTCAAACCGCCCGTCCGGGGGAAGGTGGGAGGGACGGACTGGGGGTGGTGAACCAGATGCCCGACCGGGATGCCCGATACGATCCGTCGCCGCGCGTGCGGCCGGTGGCGGACCCGGAGACCGACCGGATGCCGGAGAACGGCCGACGGCCGAGGACCGGCAGGACGCCGGAGGACGGCCGGATGCCGAGGACCGGCCGAATGCCGGAGAGCGACCGTATGAACGAGCCGGACGAGACGTACGTGACGGACGAGACGGACGCCGAGCGCCGCAGGCGCCGCGCCCGGTTCCTGCGCGACCTGGCGGAGGCGCGCGCACTGCGCGACCGCGTGCAGCCGCGCCGCGCCAAGACGGCCCGGCTGCGGCACGCGATGCGCATGCGCACCTTCCGCTGGTAGGCGACGGACGGGCGAACCGCCGGAGAAGATCACGAACCGCGCGGCCGTTCTTCGCGGGTGACCGTGCGTGAGGCGGGGCAAAGCCGCGTACGATCCGCAGGTGGCGGCAACGAGCGTGCCGTCGAAACTGCCGGACACAGGGAGCCGAAGACGTCCCCTGAACGCCTTGTTTCTGCCACGATTCCGAGTGGGCGGGGCTCGGACGAGCACTCCCGCCCGCAACCTCCGCCGGGGGGACCCCCAACCGGCACGCCTATGACCAGTGGGAGAGTCACGGTGTACTTCGCCGCACTGCTCGCGCGCACCGAAGACGGGTGGGAAGCGAGCGACACAGAGCTCGACGATGTGGAAACCCTGTCGGATCTGGCCGACCTGGCCCGTGAAGCCTCCCCCGACGAGGACACGGTGCTCGTGCTCATCGAGCAGGAGGACGCCTGGTTCGGCGTCGTCCGCGTGGACGGCGAGGAGGATCCTCGCATCTACGTCTCGGACGCCGCCGCCGCTGCCCGCAGCAGCTACGGCGAGATCCTGCTCACCGACGAGCTGCTCGGCCGGGATCCGGACGACGGGGACGACCTCGACGCCCTCGACCTCGACGGCACCGAGGACGGTGAGTCCGACGACGAGGAGGCCGACGACGACGGCGACGGGGCGGCCGGCTCCGCCGACGCCGTGCCGCACGGCCCGGTCGGCGACGCCGCGGTCCTCGACGACCTCGGCGTCAGTGAGAAGGAGCTGCGCTCCATGACGACCGACGCCGTCACCGAGATCGCCGAGTCGCTGGGCGCCTCGGAGACCCTGGAGACGGTCCGCTGACCGCTCGCACCGCCGCAGGGCCGCCGGACCCGGTACCCGACCCCGTACGGGACCCCTGGCGGCCCGCGATGCGGCTCGCCCTGGACCAGGCCGCCGAGGCGGCCCGGGGCGGGGACGTCCCCGTCGGCGCCGTCGTGCTGGCGCCGGACGGGGCGACCGTGGTCGCGACCGGGCACAACGAACGCGAGGCCGGCGGCGACCCCACCGCGCACGCGGAGGTCCTCGCCGTCCGGCGGGCCGCGGCCGCCCTCGGGCAGTGGCGGCTGGCCGGCTGCACCCTCGTGGTCACGCTGGAGCCCTGCACGATGTGCGCGGGCGCCGTCCAGCAGTCCCGCGTCGACCGGCTCGTCTACGGCGCCCGCGACGACAAGGCCGGTGCCGCCGGCTCGCTGTGGGACCTCGTGCGCGACCGCCGCCTCAACCACCGCCCCGAGGTGATCGAGGGCGTGCTCGCGGACGAGTGCGCCCTGCTGCTCACGGAGTTCTTCCGCGGCCGCTGAGAGGTCGCCGCAAACCGATTTCGAAGCACGCCGCACCTTGCTGTAAGGTCTCCCTCGGTAGCGTGTCCGAGCGGCCGAAGGAGCTCGCCTCGAAAGCGAGTGTGGCGCAAGTCACCGAGGGTTCAAATCCCTCCGCTACCGCTGGAGAAGGGCCCCGTCGCGAGACGGGGCCCTTCGTGCGTTCCGCCCTTCGGGGTGCCCGGCCCGTCGTGCGATCATGTGCGCTGCATGGGACACCAGTGACAGGGGAGGCCGCGATGGCGGTGAACGCGAAGAAGGTCGCCGTCTACGTCCTCGTGGTCTTCGCGCTGTACGTGATCATCACGGACCCGGAGACGGCGGCCGACTACGTCCAGATAGGGTTCCAGGGCATTTCGGACGCCGCCGGGGCCCTCGGCGACTTCGCCACCTGGGTCGCCAAGGGAGGAAAGTGATGATCCGCCACCTGGTCCTCTTCAAGCTCGACGAGGGCGTCGGACGCGACGACCCCCGGGTCGTCGCGGGCGTCGAGGCGTTCCGCGCCCTCGACGGCACGATCCCCGAGATCCGCCACTGGGAGCTCGGCTGGAACGTCAGCGACCGCCCCATCGCCTACGACTTCGCCATCAACTCCGCCTTCGAGGACGCCGAGTCGCTGCGCCGGTACGTCGAGCACCCCGACCACCAGGCCGGTGTCGCACTGTGGCGGGAGTTCGCCACCTGGGTGATCGCCGACTACGAGTTCTGACCCGGCCGCACCCGACCGCCCCGAGCCCCCCGTCGACAGGACGGGGGGCTCTTGCGTGAGGCTGTTCAGTTATGCGGGCTTTCATCACTCAACACGGAGTGATTGGGTGCTTGCACACAGTGCACATGTCTTGTGATGCTATGACCGCTTTTGATGGAAGAGTTGACCGATGAGTTGACGATGACGAGGTGGAGTTGACCGTGCTGGCCAGTACCGCACCTCAGGCACCGTCCCCTCAGGCGCCCGCGCCCCAGACACCGGCAGCGGCAGCCGCACAGGCACCGGCACAGGCGCAGCCCGCCCCTCCCGCTCCGGCCCCCGAGGCCGCTCCCCAGCGGAGCCGGGGCGCCGACACCCGGGCGCTGACCCAGGTCCTCTTCGCCCAGCTCAAGGAGCTCCAGCCGGGCACGCCGGAGCACGACCGCGTGCGCGGGGCGCTCATCGAGGCGAACCTCCCGCTCGTGCGCTACGCGGCCGCCCGCTTCCGCTCCCGCAACGAGCCAATGGAGGACGTCGTCCAGGTCGGCACGATCGGGCTCATCAACGCCATCGACCGCTTCGACCCGGACCGGGGCGTGCAGTTCCCGACGTTCGCGATGCCGACGGTCGTGGGCGAGATCAAGCGGTACTTCCGCGACAACGTCCGCACGGTCCACGTGCCGCGCCGGCTGCACGAGCTGTGGGTGCAGGTCAACAGCGCGACGGAGGACCTGACGACCTCCTTCGGCAGGTCCCCGACGACCGCGGAGATCGCCGAGCGGCTGCGCATCGGCGAGGACGAGGTGCTGTCCTGCATCGAGGCCGGGCGCTCGTACCACGCGACCTCCCTGGAGGCCGCGCAGGAGGGCGACGGGATGCCGGGGCTGCTGGACCGGCTCGGCTACGAGGACCCGGCGCTGGACGGCGTGGAGCACCGCGACCTCGTACGGCACCTGCTCGTGCAGCTGCCGGAGCGGGAGCAGCGGATCCTGCTGCTGCGGTACTACAGCAACCTCACGCAGTCCCAGATCAGTGCGGAGCTCGGAGTTTCGCAGATGCACGTCTCGCGCCTACTCGCGCGTAGCTTCCAGCGATTGCGGTCTGCGAACCGGATCGACGCCTGACCGCAAACGCGAGCGAGAGGTCACCGGGGGGAGGGAATCGCTCATCAGGGCGGTTGCCGACAGTTCCCGGCCGACAACCCGTCAGACCCCTTGTTTGCAGGGCTGATTCGCGTCTCACATGTCGACAAGTCACTACAGCGCGTTGCCGACATGTGACATTCTGCGGGAAGCGCGTTTGCCGGAGCTTCGGCTCCGGTATTCAGGTGAAGGCTGCGTTCCCCGGTGGAGCGTCCGCCGCGACCGTCCCGCGACCCAAAGGGGGTGGCATGTCCGCAGAACAGGGCAGCTCGAAGGTGCTCACGCTCGCGGAGAGCGACACAGCTCCCCATGCTCTCGACTCACTCGGCCCCATCGACGAGGCTCCCGCCCTCGTGGCGGAGCCCGTCCCGGTCCTTCCGGCCGCGGGCGCCATCGACACCCGCACCCTGTCCCGCTCCCTGTTCCTGCGGCTGGCGGCGCTCGACGAGGACAGCCCCGAGCGTGCGTACGTCCGTGACACGCTCATCGAGCTGAACCTGCCGCTGGTGCGGTACGCGGCCGCGCGTTTCCGGTCGCGGAACGAGCCGATGGAGGACATCGTCCAGGTCGGCACCATCGGGCTGATCAAGGCGATCGACCGGTTCGACTGCGAACGGGGCGTGGAGTTCCCGACGTTCGCGATGCCGACGGTGGTCGGGGAGATCAAGCGGTTCTTCCGGGACACCTCGTGGTCGGTGCGGGTGCCGCGGCGGCTTCAGGAGCTGCGGCTGGCGCTGACCAAGGCCAGCGACGAGCTCTCGCAGAAGCTGGACCGGTCGCCGACGGTCACCGAACTCGCCTCCGTGCTCGGGGTGTCCGAGGAGGACGTGGTCGACGGGCTGGCGGTGGGGAACGCGTACACGGCGTCCTCGCTTGACTCGCCGGCCCCGGAGGACGACGGTGGCGAGGGGTCGCTGGCGGACCGGCTGGGGTACGAGGACACGGCGCTGGAGGGCGTGGAGTACCGCGAGTCCCTCAAGCCGCTGCTGGCCAAGCTCCCGCCCCGGGAGCGGCGGATCATCATGCTGCGGTTCTTCGCGAACATGACGCAGTCGCAGATCGGCGAGGAGGTCGGCATCTCGCAGATGCACGTCTCCCGGTTGCTGACGCGGACGCTCGCGCAGCTGCGGGAAGGCCTTATCTCGGACTGACCGCACCGCGGACCGCGACGGGCCGCCGAGGGCCGAGTGCCTGCGGCGGCCTGCGCCGTGTGCGCGTCCCGTGCCGCCCTCCGGCGCCGTCCGGCGCGCGGGCCGCCGTGCCGGGCCGAACGCCCGGCGGCCGGCGCCCGACGGCAGGAGTCCCCGTACGGGTTACGACAGCGCCAGCCAGGCGACGCCCGCGATGATCGCCACGGCGACGATGACGCCGACGACGACACCGATGCGCGGTCCGCCGGAGGTGGTCGCGGCCCGGCGCCCCTGCGGCGCCTCGTCGACGAAGGCGCGGAACATCTGGGTGTTGCCGGCGGGGTCGTGGTGGCCCTGCGGGGCCTGGTTGTTAGCCATGGCCCGAGACCCTAGCGAAAACGCCGGGGCTCCCCAAGTGGGGGTTCGCGTTCCGGTCGGCCTCGCGTGAACCCCGCTTCCAGGCCCGCCACCTGCACATTTACTCTCGCAATACACGCCTTTGCCAACTTTTGGCCCCGCACCACCCCTTTTTATTTGCCTACAGCAACCAACGTTCCTATGGTTGCCCTAAGCAACGAAAGCGGGAGGTGTCATGGCCGGGAGGGCGCAGTACGAGGAGCTGGTGCGCCAGTTCAGCGCCTTCGGCGCCGTGAAGCGGGAGCTGGGCCGGATCATGCCGGCCGAGTGCCCCGGCGGCTCGGCGGCCGTACTGACGCTGCTGGGCCGGCACGGCGACATGCGCATGAGCCGGCTGGCCGAGCTGCTCGCGGTGGACATGTCGGTCACCAGCCGCCACGTCGCGCACGTGGTCGACCGGGGCTGGATCGAGCGCTCCCCGGACCCGGCGGACAAGCGCTCGCGCATCCTGCGCCTGACCCCCGCGGGCCGGGCACAGCTCGACGAGCTGTCCCGGCGGACCACCGAGGTCCTCGCCGAGCGCCTCAGCGACTGGACCGACGAGGAGGTCGGCCGGCTCACGGACCTGATGGCGCGGCTGCGGGAGAGCTTCGACTGCCGGCCCGCGGCCCGGGCGGCATCGCCCGCTCTCGAACAGACCACCCGTACACCCGCAAGCACGTAAGCAAAGGAAGCCCATGGCAACGACCACACCAGCCGGTGTGCGGGCTCATGCCAAGCACGGGGGAGGCTCCCACGGCTCCTCCGGCGACGCTCCGATGACACACCGCCAGATCATGGAGGCCCTCACCGGCCTGCTGCTCGGCATGTTCGTCGCGATCCTGTCGTCGACGATCGTCTCCAACGCCCTGCCCCGGATCATCGGCGACCTCGGTGGCGGCCAGAGCGCCTACACCTGGGTCGTGACCGCGTCCCTGCTGACGATGACCGCCACCACCCCGCTGTGGGGCAAGCTCGCGGACCTGTTCTCCAAGAAGCTGCTCATCCAGATCGCGCTGGTCGTCTTCGTCCTGGGGTCGGCCGCGGCGGGCATGTCGCAGAACCCCGGCATGCTGATCACCTTCCGCGCCGTCCAGGGCATCGGCATGGGCGGTCTGTCCGCCCTGGCCCAGATCATCATGGCGGCGATGATCTCGCCGCGTGAGCGCGGCCGGTACAACGGCTACCTGGGCGCCGTCTTCGCCACCGCGATGGTCGGCGGACCGCTGGTCGGCGGTGTCATCACCGACACCGACTGGCTCGGCTGGCGCTGGTGCTTCTACGTCGGCGTCCCCTTCGCCGTGATCGCCCTGATCGTGCTGCAGAAGACCCTGCACCTGCCCGTGGTCAAGCGGAAGGTCAAGGTCGACTGGGCCGGCGCCTTCTTCATCACCGCGGCCGTCTGCCTGCTGCTCATCTGGGTGACCTTCGCCGGTGACAAGTACGACTGGGTCTCCTGGCAGACCTACGCCATGGTGGGCGGCTCCGTCGCGCTGCTGGCGCTGTTCGTCCTGGTCGAGGCCAAGGCGAGCGAGCCGATCATCCCGCTGCGGCTGTTCCGCAACCGCACCATCACGCTGGCCTCGCTGGCCTCGCTGTTCGTCGGTGTCGCGATGTTCGCCGGGACCGTCTTCTTCAGCCAGTACTTCCAGCTGGCCCGGGACAAGTCGCCGACGATGTCCGGCGTCATGACCATCCCGATGATCGCGGGCCTGTTCGTCTCCTCCACCGTCTCCGGCCAGATCATCACCCGCACCGGCCGCTGGAAGGGCTGGCTGCTCGCCGGCGGCGTGCTGGTGACGGCCGGACTCGGGCTGCTGGGCACCATCCGCTACGACACCGAGTACTGGCACATAGCGATCTTCATGGCGCTGATGGGCCTCGGCATCGGCATGATGATGCAGAACCTGGTGCTGTGCACGCAGAACCAGGTGGAGGCGGGCGACCTGGGCGCCGCCAGCTCCACGGTGACCTTCTTCCGGTCCCTGGGCGGTGCCGTGGGCGTCTCGGCGCTGGGCGCCGTGCTCGGCAACAAGATCACCGACTACGTCAAGGACGGCCTGGCCGGACTCGGCGCCAAGGGCGAGGCCCTCGGCCACGCCGGTACGGGCGGCGGCGGCATCCCGGACCTGGACACCATGCCCGCGCCGATCCGCACGGTCGTCGAGAGCGCCTACGGCCACGGTGTCGCGGACGTGTTCCTCTACTCGGCCCCGATGGCGCTGCTCGCCCTGCTGGTGTCGCTGTTCATCAAGGAGGTCCCGCTGAAGACCAAGGGCGCCCTCGCCCAGGCCGCGGAGTCCCGGACGCCCGCCGGGGCTCCCGCCGAAGCCGCCGCCGAGCCCGTCGCCACGGACAAGGCCGCGCCCTCCTGGGCCGCGACCGGGACCGCCGACGGGACCGGACCGGAGGAGACGCAGCGGCTCGCCGCCGTGGCGACCGCGGCCCGGCCCGAGCAGCCCGCGCCGGGCGGGGGCGGGGTGCCGGTGCGCGGCTTCGTGCGCGGGAACGAGTCCGCGCCCGTCCCGCAGGCGGCCGTCACCCTCATCTCGCTGGCCGGACGCCAGCTGGGCCGGTCGGTGGCGCAGGCCGACGGCTCCTACGCGCTGGACGCCCCGGGCACCGGGTCGTACGTGCTGATCGCCTCGGCCGACGGCTACCAGCCGCAGGCCTCCACGATCGTGGTGAACGGCGAGCCGGTCGCCTACGACGTCCTGCTCAGCGGCACCAGCGGGCTGACCGGCCTGGTGCGCGCCGCGGAGAGCGGGCAGCCGGTCCGGGGCGCCATGGTCATCGTGACCGACGTGCGCGGCGACCTGCTGGCCACCCGGGCCGCCGACGAGCAGGGCGAGTTCTCCTTCGCCGAGCTGGTGCCGGGAGCGGTGACCGTGGCGGTCAACGCCGCCGGGTACCGGCCGCGCGCCCTGCCCGTCGAGGTGGGCGGCGCCGGGATCACCCGCGTCGAGGTCGACCTGGAGGCCGGCGCCCGGGTGCAGGGCGTCGTCCGCGCCCCGCACGGCCCGCTGGCCGACGCCCGGGTGACGCTGGTCGACCAGGCGGGCAACGTCGTCGGCTCGGCCACGACCGGGCCGGACGGGGCGTACGCCTTCACCGACCTGGACGGAGGCGAGTACACCGTGATCGCCACGGGCTACCCCCCGGTGGCCACCGCCCTGACGGTGACCGGCGCCGGCACCGACGCCCACGACATCGACCTCGCCCACCCCGGCGAGTAGCAGACCCCGGCCCGTGGCGGGCGGGCGCGCTCCGAGCGGAGGTGCGCCCCCTGCCGCGGGCCGGTCTCATTCCGAGGAGTTGTACGAGATGGGACTGACCGCGAGGATCCGCACCCGGGACGGATGGGCCGTGTCGCACGCGGTCGTCACGGTGGCGGACGCGACCGGCGCGCAGGTGCTGCGGGCCGAGGCCGACGCGGAGGGCGCCGTCCGGGACGCGACACCGCTGCGGCCGGGGGCGTACACGGTGATCGTCACGGCCGTCGGGTACGCGCCCGCCGCGTCCAGTGTGATCGTCACGGCGAGCGGGCGGGCCGAGGCCGGCACCGTGACGCTGGCCCGCCAGGGCGGCACCGAGCTGCCGCCGCCCGGGCCGTGGACCGTCGACCCAGTGCACTCCAGCGTGGCCGCGGTGGCCCGGCACCTGGGCATCTCCAGCGTGCACGGCCGGTTCACGGAGTTCACCGGCGCGATCGAGATCGCCCCGGGCGACGTCACCGCGTCCCGGGTGGAGGCGGTGATCCGGGCCGCGTCCGTCGACACCGGCAACGGCATGCGCGACGGGCACCTGAGGTCGCCCGACTTCCTGGACGTCGAGCGCTTCCCGGAGATCACCTTCCGGTCCACGGGCCTGACGGCCGCCGGGGCCGACCGGTGGACCGTCCACGGCGAGCTGGGCATGCGCGGCGTCGTCCGGCCGGTCGACCTCGACCTGGCCTACCTCGGCACGGGCCCGGACCCGTGGGGCGGCACCCGCGCGGCGTTCCGCGCCACGACCGAACTGCGGCGCGAGGACTTCGCGATGAACTACAACCAGGTCCTCCAGGCGGGCATCGCCGCCATCGGCACGACCCTCAGGGTGGAGCTGGACATCCAGGCCGTGCAGGGCGGGTCACTGCCGGCGGTCTGAGCCCGGGGCGGACACCTTCGCCACCAACTGGCCGCACAGGTCCCGCAGTTTGACGTTGCGGTCCTGTGAGGCCCGGCGCAGCCGCTCCAGCGCGGTGCGCGCGTCGAGGCGCTCGCGGGCCATGAGGATGCCGATCGCCTGGTCGATGACGCTGCGGGAGAGCAGCGCGGTGCGCACGTCGGCCGCGGACTGGCGGCGCCGCTCGATGGCCAGCGCCACGTTGATCGCCTCCCCGGCGCGGGCGGCGAAGGCCCGGGCCGCCTCCCGGCCCGGGCCGAGCTCCCCCGTCCCGGCGCCGTAGTAGTTGATCGCCGCGCCCGTCTCGCCCTCCACGGCGACGGGCACCGCCAGCACGCAGCGGACACCCACGGACAGCGCGTAGCCGGTGTACGCCGGCCAGCGGGTCTCCGCCGCCAGGTCCGGGGCGTACTGCTCGCCGCCCGTCTCGGCGGCGTCCACGCAGGGCCCGGCACCGTACTCGTACTGGCGCAGGTCCAGGCCGCTCGGCATGCCGTCGCTGCCCGCCAGGGTGAGCAGCCGGCCCGCCCGGCGCACCGTGACGCTGCACGCGACGGCCCCCGGCACCTCCTGGACCGCGCGGTCGGTCAAATCGCGCAGCAGGGTGTCGAGACCACTGCTGCGCACCATCGCCTGGTCCAGCGTGCCGGACGTCTCGGAGCTCATGGCGTACGGGTATCCCGTCGCCCGGCGAACACGCCCGCGGACAAGCGGGCGCCTCTCAGGGCCCGTTGTGGATGTCGACGATCCGGCGGGCGATGTCGCGCAGCTTCACGTTCTCCCGCTGGGAGGCCCGCACCAGGCTCTCGAAGGCCGCGGCCGCGTCGATGCCCTGGCGCTCCATGAGGATGCCGGTGGCCTGGCCGATGAGGTCCCGGGTGTGCATGGCCTCGGTCAGCTGCTCGCGCACGGTCGCGGAGTCCAGGGCGATGCTGACGTGCGCGGTGAACAGCCGGCCGATGCGCGTGGCGTCCTCGTCGAAGGCGCCCGGCTTGCGCGCGTAGGCGGTGAGCACGGTCAGCCTGCGGCGGTCGGCGCGCAGCCGCAGCGACAGCGCCGAGCGCAGGCCCAGCGCCGCCAGCACGTCCCCGCCGTCGTCGGCCTCGCTGTCCGTTATCGACGCCACCGGGCCGTCCCACATCCGGTCCCAGAGGCCGTGCTGCCCGTCGCCGGTCCGCCCGGCCTCGGCCGAGCGGACCACGTCGTCGGTCCAGGCGAGCGTGCGCGGCGCGGTGCCGCGCTCGATCTCGCAGATCCCGGCGTGTTCGGCCCCGGGCAGGATGTCCACCGCCAGGCGGGCGGCCGTGCGCAGGGTGCTGTCCGGTGTGAGGGTTTCGTGCAGTTGCTGAGAAGCCGCCGTCAGCGCTTCGGCCAGCTCGAAGCCAGCCGGAAAACGGGGCAAACCAGGAAACTCGGACGCAGCCACCACGAACCTCTTCGGCATGCACGGCCATGGCCGTGCGCAGGAGAGCTCCGCAGCACATTCCCGACTGCGAGCACAGGACGGACAGCACTCTAACCGTTCGGTTGCCTCGAAGTGACGCCCGGCCGACGGCGGCCGGGCCTGGGCCGCTTCCGTCCTCGCCGCCCGGCGTGATGAAATGGCCGCGGGTCAGGAAGCGGCCTTACCGGTACCCGGACGAACGTCTGTCAGGTGATCGCCGTGACCTTCTTCCCGAATCCCACAGAGCCGCACGACCTGCCCGGCCGCGTCCATCTCACGATGCCGCCGGAGATCGACTTCTGCACCGCCGGGAAGCTGCTCCCGCACATCATGTCCGCGGTCCGGGACCGCGGTGACCGGCTGAAGGTCCTCGTGCTGGACCTGACCACGACCTCCTTCATGGACTCCCAGGGCATCCGCCTGATCAACGAGGTGCGGCACGGCCTGCGTCCCGGCGCCCGGGTGCGCCTGGTGGCCCGCCCGGAGGGCATCGCGAGCCGGGTGCTGGAGCTGACCGGGATGCGCCGGGACGTGCCCGTGTACGACAACCTCGCCGAGGCCCTGGCGACGTAGGCTGCCGGGCATGGCACGGAACATCGCGACGAACACCCGCGTCTCCCTGGACGAGTTGCTCGCCTTCGTACGCCCCCGCCACCACGCGATCCTGCTCACCCGCAGGGGTGACGGCAGCCCTCAGGGCTCACCGCTCACCTGCGGGGTGGACGACTCGGGTCGGATCGTGGTGTCGACCTACCCGGAGCGGGCCAAGACCCGCAACGCCAAGCGGGACCCGCGCGTGAGCCTGATCGTGCTCAGCGACGACTGGAACGGTCCCTGGGTGCAGATCGACGGCACCGCCGAGGTGGTCGACGCGCCCGACTCCGTCGAACCGCTCGTGGAGTACTACCGCAACATCTCCGGGGAGCACCCGGACTGGGACGAGTACCGCGCGGCCATGGTCGAGCAGGGCAAGTCGATCATCCGGATCACCCCGCAGCGATGGGGGCCGGTGGCCACCGGCGGGTTCCCGGCGCGGCTCGTCGAGGGGGAGTAGGGCCGCAGGGCCTCACACGCGGCCGACCGTCGCCTCGATCCCGGCGATCAGCAGTTCCAGCGCGAAGTCGAAGTCGCGCTCCAGCATCTCGGCGACGGTGTCGCCGCCGCGCGCCGCCATGATCTCCTGGGACTCCCGGACGACCTCGGCGGCCTGCGGGGCGGCCCGCACCGCGGTCAGGGCCTCCTGGAAGTACTCGTCCACCGTCAGGCCGCCGGCCGCGGCCCGCGCGGCGAGATGGCCCTCCAGGGTGCCGTAGCCGTAGACGAACTGGAAGACGGCGGAGATCGTGCTGGTCATGCGCTGCGCGGGCAGCCCGGTCCGGCGCACCACGCGCTGGACCACCCGGGAGAACGCCAGGCTGTTGGGGCCGATGTTGAGGTAGGCGCCGACCAGCGGGGACACCCAGCGGTGGCGCACCAGCAGCGTCCGGTACTCGTGGGCCAGCGCCCGCACCTGCGCGCGCCAGTCCTCCCCGGCGTCCGGGTCGGGCAGCCGCATCTCGCCCATGGCCTCGTCCAGGGCGAGTTCGAGGAGGTCGTCCTTGGTGTCGACGTACCAGTAGACGGACATCGCGGTGACGTTCAGCTCGGCGGCCAGGCGCCGCATCGAGAACCCGGCCAGGCCCTCCGCGTCCAGCAGCCGCACGCTGGCCTCGACGACGCGCGCCCGGTCCAGCCCCGAGGGCTGCCCGCCGCCGCGCCGCCGGTCCGCCTTGCCCTCCAGCCAGACGCTGGTCCGCGGCCTGTCCTGCCGGGCCGTCCTCACCATCGCGCACCTTCCTCGATCCTCGCAACGCGGCTCGTGCCGGCCGCGTTCGCCCTCCGCCGGTCCCGGGGACCGGGTCCGGCGGACGGCCCCGCCGCGACCGGCCGCGGCGGACCCGCATCCGCACGACGCCGGCCGGCGCCGGGCCCTCAGGCGGCTTGTGCCCGCTCCGCCCGCCGCAGCAACGCCGCCGCGACCAGTCCGCCCGCCAGGACGGCGACCGCCCCCACCAGCTGACTGGTCTCCAGACCGGCGGCGAACGCATCCGAGATGCGGGCCTTCTCCTCGGCCGAGTCCGCCGCCGCCAGCGCCGCCGGGAGCGAGGCGGCGGACACCGCGACGAGCGAGGCGAAGCGGGAGTTGAGCACCGCTCCGAGGACGGCGACGCCCAGGCCGTTGCCGAACTCCGCGAGCGTGCCGTTGATCCCCGCTCCCACGCCCGCCTTCTCGGGCGGGATCACCCCCATGATCGCGTTGGCCATCGCGGGCATCGACAGGGCCACGCCCGCGCCCATGACCACCAGCCCGAGCAGCATCCCGCCGTACCCGTGCCCGCCGAGCAGCGCGATCGCCGCGAGTCCCGCCGACACCAGGGTCATGCCGAGCGCGATCGCGGCCGGCGTGCCCGCCTTGAGCACCAGCTTCGCCCCGACGCCGGTGAAGTTGAGCGCCACGACCGTCAGCGCCAGCGGCGCGGTCCGCAGCCCCGCGTCCAGCGGCTCGTAGCCGAGGACGAACTGCAGGTGCTGGGTGAGCAGGAACAGCGAACCCGTCATGCCGAACGCCACGAGGACAGCGCCCGCGACCGCGCCGACGAACCGCCGGTCGCGGAAGAAGTGCATGTCGAGCATCGGGTGCTCGATGCGCAGTTCCCACAGCACGAACAGGCCGAGGACGGCCAGGCCGACGAGCGCGGGCAGGAGCACCCGGGCCGAGGTCCAGCCGTGCTCGGGGCCGGTGATGATGGCGTAGACGGCGGCCGTCATGCCGACGGTCGACAGCACCGCTCCGAGCAGGTCGGGCCGGTCACCGGCCTTGTGCTTCGACTCCGGCACCAGCGCGGCGACCGCGGCCAGGCCGAGCAGGGCGACCGGGATGTTGACGATGAAGATCGCGCCCCACCAGAAGTGGTCGAGCATCACCCCGCCGATCAGCGGACCGGCCGCGAAGCCGAGCGAACTGACCGTCGACCACAGCGCGATGGCCTTCACCCGCTCCTGGTCGTCGAAGATCTGCACGACCACGGCGAGCGTGGTGGTCATCAGCAGGGCGCCGCCGACGCCCATGCCCGCGCGGGCCGCGATGAGCTGGCCCGGGCTCTGGGACAGCCCGGCGGCGAGCGAGCCCACGCCGAAGATCGCCAAGCCCGACATCAGCATCAGCTTGCGGCCGTAGCGGTCCGCGGAGTTGCCCGCGGTGAGCAGCAGACCGGACTGCACCAGCGAGTAGGCGTTGATCATCCACTGGACGTCGGCGGTCGAGGCGCCCATCTCGCGGGTCAGCGAGGGGATCGCCACGTTGAGGATCGTGTTGTCGAGCAGCACGGTGAGCTGCGCGAGGCAGATGACACCGAGGATCAGCCAGCGCTGGGGGTGGCCGGAGCGCGCCGCCTGCGGCGGGGCCGTTTCCTGGGGGGACGTCGTCATGCTGTACACCGTAGAACAGCTCCCTTACGGCGTACAACGAACGTTCGCCGGGGCCGCCGGGGGGCGGCGGTTTCCGGCCACCCCCCGGCCGCCCCACGGCTCCCCGGCGACCCGTCCGCCACGGGTCGGCCGGTCGCCGCCTCACGCGTTCAGCCGGCCGCCTCGCGCGTGAGGTCGTAGAAGGTGGACGAACCCACGGTGACCTTCGTGAAGTTGGCCTCGACCCAGGACGTGATCTGCACGGAGGTGCCGTTGCCGCCCCCCATGCCGCCGCCAGGCCCGGAGGCGATGAAGTAGTGGATCCTCCCGTCGGCCACGTACTGCTGGAACCGGGCGAGGGTCGGGGACGGGTCGCTGCCGTTGAAGCCGCCGACGGCCATCACCGGTTCACCGGTGGCCAGCTGGTAACTCGCCGCGTTCTGGGCGCCGACGGCGGCCGCGGCCCAGGTGTACCGGCCGGCGTCGGCCGTGAGCAGCTTCTTCGCCCGTTCGCTCACGGACGCGCCCCCGAGCAGACCGCCGAGGCCCCCGCCGCCCGCGAACGGGCCGGTCCGTCCCGGCGGCTGCCCGCCCTGCGGGCCGCCGCCCTGCCCCGGCATGCCACCGGGGAAGCCCCCGCCGGGCAGTCCCTGGGGGGCGCCCGCGCCGTCGCGCTGGTTCGGGCCGCCGCCCGGGAGGCCGAAAGCGCCGGGGTCGAACCCAGCGGGGGGAGCGCCGTCGCCGCCCGGGAAGCCCCGGCCGCCGGCCACCGCGGGGCCGGCCGTGACGATGGACCCCGAGTGCCCCTCGTCCACCGTGGTCAGCGTGTACGCCGCCGGCCCCGCCAGCGCCGCGGCGAGGCCCAGCCCGGCCGCGGCCCCCGCGAGCCGCCGGACCGGCCGGCCGGCGAAGACCAGCCCCAGGGCGGCCGTCAGACCCCCGACGAGCACGCACCACTTCAGCCACGGCAGATAGCCGGAGGAGCGGTGGAGCAGGACGTACCCCCAGGCCGCCGTCGCCGCCGTCGCGCCGGCCAGGACCAGGGACGCCCACGCCCGGTCCCGCCGCTCCCAGAGCAGCACCGCCCCCATGCCGGTCAGCGCGGCCACGTAGGGGGCCAGGGCCACCGTGTAGTACTCGTGGAAGATGCCCTGCATGTAGCTGAAGACCAGCATGGTGGTGATCAGGGCACCGCCCCAGACGAGGAACGCGCCGCGGGTCGCGGAGGTGCGCCGGGCCCTGCGCGTGGCCACCAGCGCGGCCGTCAGCAGCAGCAGCGCGGCCGGGATCAGCCAGGAGACCTGCCCGCCGAGGGAGGAGCCGAACAACCGGTCCCAGCCGGTCTCGCCCCAGGCCCCGCCAGGGCCGCCGGCCCCTCCGCCGCCGACGCTGCCGGTCTCGTCGCCGTTGAGCCGGCCGAAGCCGTTGTAGCCGAAGGTCAGTTCCAGGAAGCTGTTGTTCTGCGAGCCGCCGATGTACGGGCGGGAGGAGGCGGGCCACAGCTCGACGATCGCCACCCACCAGCCGCCGGAGACCAGGATCGCGGCCAGGCCCGCGGCGAGCTGCCCGATCCGCCGCTTCACCGGCACCGGCGCGCAGACGCCGTACACCAGGGCGAGCGGCGGCAGGATCAGGAACGCCTGGAGGGTCTTGGCGAGGAACGCGAACCCGATCGCCGCGCCGGCCCACACCAGCCACCGGGTCCGGCCGTCCTCCAGCGCCCGCAGGACGAAGAAGCAGGCCAGCGCCATCAGCAGGGCCAGCATCGCGTCCGGGTTGTTGAAGCGGAACATCAGCGCCGCGACCGGGGTGAGGGCGAGCACCGCGCCCGCGATCAGCCCGGCCGCGGGGGCGAACCGGCGGCGGACCGCCGCGTACACGACGGCGACCGTGCCGACGCCCATCAGCACCTCGGGGACGAGGATCGCCCAGGAGCTCAGCCCGAAGAGCCGCACGGACAGAGCCATCGGCCACAGCGCGGCCGGGGGCTTGTCGACGGTGATGGCGTTCGCCGCGTCCAGCGAGCCGAAGAAGAAGGCCTTCCAGGACTGGCTGCCGGCCTGGACGGCCGCCGAGTAGAAGGAGTTGGCGTAGCCGGAGGCGCTCAGGTTCCACAGGTAGAGCAGGGCGGTGGCGAGCAGCAGCGCGAGGAAGGCGGGCCGGGCCCAGCGGGGGTCCTCGGGCCGTCCGCGCCAGAGGCGGCGGGGCAGGGACCTGAGGGGTGGGGCGGAAGCGGGCGCGGAGGCCGGGGGCCGGTCCCCGCTGCCGGACGGTGTGCCGGTGGCCGGCTGGTGGGCGTGGACGGTCATCGAAGGTCCCCCGGGTCGGTGTCGTGCGGGTGAGCCGGCCGCAGGGGCGGGCCGGAGTGCTGGTCGTCGTGGGCCGGCTCCAGGAGCCGGCCGGAGTGCTGGTCGTCGTGGGCCGGCTCCAGGAGCCGGCCGGAGTGCTGGTCGTCGTACGGCTGCCGGGTCGGGCGCCCCGGGAGGGGGCCGTCCGAGGGGGCCGGCGGCGCTGGGGCCGCGGCCGGCTGCGGGGGAGCGTCCGGGCGCCGGTCGGGGAAGACCCACGCCCGGAAGAGCAGGAAGCGCAGCACCGTCGCGGCCAGGTTGGCGGCGACGAGGACCGCCAGTTCGGTGGAGTGCGCGGGCGCGGAGGTGGCCGCGTCGAGCGCGGCGAGCGAACCGCTGGTGAGGACGAGTCCGATGCCGAACACCACCAGCCCCTGCGCCTGGTGGCGCACGACCCCGCCGCGCCCCCGCACCCCGAAGGTGAGCCGCCGGTTGGCCGCGGTGTTGGCCACCGCGGAGACCAGCAGGGCCAGGGCGTTGGCGGTCTGGGAGCCCGTGAGGACCCGGAAGCCGCTGTAGAGCAGCAGGTAGAACAGGGTGGAGAGGGCACCGACCACGCAGAACCCGACGAGCTGACGGGCCAGCCCGTGCGGCACGTCCTCGATCTCGCGGTCGCGCGGGTCGTCGCCGAACGGCCGGGCCAGCCGGTCCAGCGGCAGCGCGCCGGTGGCCAGGGCCCTGCCGACCCGCCACACGCCCTTCAGGTCGTCGGTCGCCGTCCGGACGAGGTGCACGCTCGAGTCGGGGTCGTCGACCCAGTCGACCGGCACCTCGTGGATGCGCAGCCCGGCGCGCTCGGCGAGGACCAGCATCTCGGTGTCGAAGAACCAGCCGGTGTCCTCGATCAGCGGCAGCAGAAGCTGCGCCACGTCACGGCGGATGGCCTTGAACCCGCACTGGGCGTCGGAGAAGCGTGCGTGCAGGGAGCCGCGCAGGATGAGGTTGTAGGCCCGGCTGATGAACTCCCGCTTCGGCCCGCGCACCACGCGGGAGGTGCGGGCCAGCCGGGAGCCGATCGCCAGGTCGGAATGGCCGGAGATCAGCGGCGCCACCAGCGGGAGCAGGGCGTTGAGGTCGGTGGACAGGTCCACGTCCATGTAGGCGAGGACGGGGGCGTCCGAGGCCGACCAGACGGCCCGCAGGGCCCGGCCGCGGCCCTTCTGCTCCAGCCGGACGCTGCCGACCTCGGGGATCTCCGCCGCCAGGCGGGCGGCGACCCGGGGGGTGGTGTCGGTGGAGGCGTTGTCCGCGATCGTGATGCGGAACGGGTAGGGGAAGGTGCGGGCGAGGTGCGCGTGCAGCCGGCGGACGCACGGCTGGAGGTCCCTCTCCTCGTTGTGGACGGGGACCACCACGTCCAGGACCGGCGTGCCTGCCGGTGCGGCGGGGAGGTGCTCCCGCGCCGGCAGGGTCCCGGGGGAAGTGTCGGTTCGCATGGGACCGACTGTCGTCAGGCGCCCTGTCGCAGCCGTGTGGTGAGGCTGTGGCCCACCTGTGAGTGAGTTCGCTCGCCCGGATCGTGACGGGGCTGCTCTTCCCGGCCGTGGTGGGGCGGCTCCTCCCCGTCTCGGTGCGGCGGGTGCGCCGGGGCAGGATGCGCCGGGGCAAGGTGGGGCGAGGCGGGCAGGCGCAGGGTGAACACGGTCCGCCCCGGCACGCTGCCGACGGTCACGGCACCGCCGTGCGCGGCCGCCACGGCCTGGACGATGGCGAGGCCGAGCCCCGTCGAGCCGGTCGCCCGGGACCGGGCGGAGTCCCCACGGGCGAACCGCTCGAAGACGTGCGGCAGCAACCGCGCCGGAATGCCCGGCCCGTCGTCCTCCACGTCCACGCACAGCCACGGGCCGTCCCGCCGGACCCGGGCCGTGACGGTCGTGCCGGGCGGCGTGTGGGTACGGGCGTTGCCCAGGAGGTTGACCAGGAGCTGCTGGAGCCGGGCCGCGTCCGCCGCGACGGGCACGGGCTCGTCGGGCAGGTCGAGCCGCCAGGTGTGGTCCTGACCGGCCGCTCGGGCGTCGCTGACGGTGTCGACGACGAGCGGCACGAGGTCGGTCGGCTCGCACCGCAGCGGCCGTCCGGCGTCCAGGCGCGCGAGCAGCAGCAGGTCTTCGACCAGCAGGGTCATCCGGCCGGCCTCGGACTCGATCCGCCCGAGGGCGTGCCGGGTGTCGGGCCCGACCTGTTCGCGTCCGCGCCGGGTGAGCTCGGCGTACCCGCGGATGGAGGCGAGGGGGGTGCGCAGTTCGTGGCTGGCGTCGGCGACGAACTGCCGGACCCGCGTCTCACTGCGCTGCCGTGCGTGCAGCGCGGCGTGCACGTGGTCGAGCATCCGGTTCAGCGCGGCCCCGACCTGCCCCACCTCGGTGCGCGGATCGGTCTCGGAGTCGGGCACCCGCTCACGGAGATTCACCTCGCCGCTGTGCAGGGGCAGTTCCGACACGCGGGTGGCGGTGGCGGCGACCCGGCGCAGGGGGCGGGTGGCGACGCCGATGAGCACGGACCCGGCGATGGCCGCGGCGACCAGTCCGGAACCGGTGAGGCTGACCTCGACGAGGATCAGCGTGTTCACGGTGGCGTCGGCCGACGCCGTGGGCAGGGCGACGTAGTAGCCGCCCCCGCCCGCGCCGGGGGCGTACTGCACGCGGTACTCGCCCAGGCCGGGGACGTCGACCGTGTGGACGCCCTCGGCCGGCACCGCGGCGAGGGCGCTCTTCTGCTCCGCGGTCAGGCCGACGGCCGAGTTCCGCTCGAAGGGGCCGTCGTCGACGGCCTGTTCGGCCAACGCCGCCCGGGTGATCGTGCCGTCGGCGGCGACCCCGGCGGCGATGGTCCCCGGCTGCGCCGGCCCCCGGACGAAGCCCGTGATCCGGTCCGCTTCCGTCAGCTCGGGGCCGCCGTCCATCAGAACGGGTTTCAAGGGCGCCGACAGACGCTTGCCCGCGTCCTCGACCTGCCCGTCCAGCTGCTCGTACAGATGGGACCTGAGCGCGAGGGTCGTCACGGTGCCGATCACCGCGCACACAGCGGCGATCAGCACCACGGACGCGACGACGAGCCGTGTCCGCAGCGTGCGCGGCCGGCCCGCCCACCGGACCGCCCGTCGGCCGGCCTGTTCGCGCCCCCCGCGCGGCCGCCGCCGTCCGCTCACGATGCCGCGGGCTTGATCAGGTAACCCGCGCCGCGCCGCGTGTGGATCATCGGCTCGCGCCCGGCGTCGATCTTCCGCCGCAGGTAGGAGATGTACAGCTCGACGACGTTGGCCTGCCCGCCGAAGTCGTACGACCAGACCCGGTCGAGGATCTGGGCCTTGCTGAGCACGCGCCGCGGATTGCGCATCAGGAAGCGCAGCAGCTCGAACTCGGTCGCGGTGAGATGGATGCCGTCCCCGCCCCGGGTCACCTCGTGGCTGTCCTCGTCCAGGGTCAGGTCCCCCACGACCAGTACGGACTCGGACCGCCGGTCGGCCGCGCCGGAGCGCCGGATCAGCCCCCGCAGGCGTGCGACGACCTCCTCCAGGCTGAACGGCTTGGTGACGTAGTCGTCGCCGCCCGCGGTGAGGCCGGCGATCCGGTCCTCCACCGCGTCCCTGGCGGTCAGGAACAGCACCGGCACGTCCGGCAGCTCCCGCCGCAGCCGCCCGAGGACGGACAGCCCGTCCATGTCGGGCAGCATCATGTCGAGCACGACGGCGTCGGGCCGGAAGGCGCGGGCGGCCCGCACGGCGCCCATGCCGTCACCGGCGCTGCGGATCTGCCAGCCCTCGTAGCGCAGCGCCATGGACAGCAGCTCGGTGATCGACATCTCGTCGTCCACCACCAGCACGCGGACGGGGCTCCCGTCCGGCCTCAGCAGTTCGGTGCGCCCCTGGGGCGAGGTCGTGGTCATGGGAACACGATGTCGGCGGGCTCTGAGAGCGCCCTTTCGCGCGTCTGTGATTTGCCTGAGAACCACACAGGCACTTCTCAGGGAACTCCTGGGAACCGGCCCGCCCTCAGAAGAGCCCGTCCTGCACCCCGGTGTCCTCCTTGAACCGCCGGACCGGCAGCTCCCGTTCACCCCCCTGGGCGGGGCCCAGCTCCCACCCGGTCATCAGCCGCGTGTCGAGCACGACGACACCGCTCCCGGTGTCCAGGTGCAGATCGGGCCCGGCGGCGGCGACCAGCTCCCCGCCGACCGCACCGCCCGCGACCAGCTCACGCACCTCCCCCACGGCGGTGTCGAGCCCTGCCAGCCCGAACACGCCCGCGTGATCGACGACCCGCAGCGGCTCCCGCGCCAGCGACTCCGGCCACGCCGGCAGCGCCACGGCCCGCCCGTGCAGCTCCGTGATCTCCCCGGCCCGCTCCGCCTCGGTCCCGGGCAGCGCCGAGCGCACGGCCCGCTTGTCGGCGTACGGGATCCGGTCGGGCACCCGCAGGGCGGCCCGCAGCAGCTCCTCGGTGCGCCGGGCGGCCATCAGCGGACCGGTCCCGAGCCAGCTGAAGCAGACGGCACCCTGCTCCAGCAGCCGGGCGGATCCCCGCTCTTCGGCGGTGATGCCGACCTTGGCCATGCCGGGCCCGAACCACGCCAGGTAGACGCGGTAGGGCCGGGGGTCGTCGGCCAGGGTGTCCGCCGCCACGGAATGGGCCCGGTCCAGCCGCGCGCACTCCTCGCACCGGGCTCCCGTACTGCGCCCCGGTACGGCCGCGGCGGCCGGACACGGATGCCCCCGCGCCCCCGTACACGTCCGTACGCCCCCCTCCGCGACCCCGAAGGCCACCCGCTTCCCCCGGGTCAGCGCGCTGCGCCGCCCGCCGGACCACATCAGCACGGGACCGTCCGCCGACCACCGCAGCCCCGAGCACTTCCATGCCTGTGCCATCACCGCCGAGCGTAGGGGCCCCCACTGACAGCGCTGCCCGCGGCCGACGCTACGGGTCCGGGTCGACGGTACGGGTCCGGACCGGGGAGCCGGGTCCGGGTCCGGACCGGGGAGCCGGGTCCGGGTCGGCAGGCCGGGTCCGGGTCCGGGCCCGGGGGCAGGCTCGGGGAGGGCCGGACCGGCATGCGGCTTCGGGGCAGCCCGGCTGGATCAGCGTGCGGCTTCGGACAGGGGGCGCCGGATCAGCTTGCGGTGTCGGTGCCCGCCGCGCCCACCAGGGCCGTCTCCGGTTCCGCCGGGCCGCGCCCCGCGGGCACCGCTCCGGTCTCCCGCCCGGCATGCTCCACGCGCCGCCGCCCCCGACCGGCCAGCCGGCACCCGAGGCAGTCCGCGTGCCCGCCCGGCGCCGCCGAGTCCCGCACCCGCCACGCCCACTCCTCGCGGGGCCGCGCGCCCGGGCCCTTGCCCCAACCGCCGAGGTGCAGTGCCCAGGTGACCAGGAGGGCGACCACCCCGACGGCGAGCCCGGCGGAGATCAGCAGGCCCGAGCCGGTGCAGACACCCGCTCCGGCCACGGTGGCCCCGGCGCTGGCGATGCCGCATCCGACCCACCCGGCGGCCGTGTGCCCGTGGTCATACTGATGTGCGCTCACGTGCATCCTCCGATCAAGGGCTCGACCTCCGGGCAGAACCCCTCACGAGCTAAGAATTTAACAACCCAAATATCTCACGAACTAAGGGATCTGGGAATGCAAGCCAAGCCGCGTCCGGCCGCCACACCGGAGCAGGCACTGTCGGCCATGGACCAGCTCATCGCGACGCACCTGGTCGGACAGCAGGAGATCGCCCAGCAGGTGGGCCTGAGCGTGACCGACCTCACCTGCTTCGGCTACGTCATCGAGGCCGGCGACAACCACCCCACGGCGGGAGACCTGGCAGCCCGCGTCCACGTCACCACCGGCGCGGTGACGGGCATCCTGAACCGGCTCGAACGCGCCGGCTTCATCACCCGGCTCCCCGACCCGGCCGATCGTCGCCGGGTCCGCGTGGCCGCCCGGCCCGACGCGGTCGCCCGGGTGCGCGAGGTCTACGAGCCGTACTACGCCCGCCTCGGGGCGCTCTTCGCGGACTACACCCCCGACGAGATCGCCGTGCTCACGGACTGGTTCACCCGGGCCGGCTCCCTGGCCGCGACCTACTTGGAGGAGTACTGCCGCCCCAGCTGACCGAGGCGCGGGGGCACCGCACCTCCCGTGCCGCTCCGCCGCGCCGGCGGCCGGGGGCGAACCCCTTGATCCACGACCGGGCCGTGTGCCCGATCCGGGAGGCCGCGGCGCCCGCGCCAGTCGGCCACGGAGAGGCCCGGCGCAAGAGCCGCCCAGCGACGTACCGGGGACCGGGAGTTGACCCGACCCCCCCGCGGGGAAACGCCAGAGGCCCCGGATCTCTCCGGGGCCTCTGGTCTGTGTGCACTCGGCAGGATTCGAACCTGCAACCTTCTGATCCGTAGTCAGATGCTCTATCCGTTAAGCTACGAGTGCTTGTTCTGTTGTTTCGCCGCTCTCGGGCCTTTCGGCTCGCTCGCGGCGACAGGAAGAACATTACATGACTGCCGCCGCCATGTGAAATCCATTGGCCGCACCCCTTGTGACCTGCGAAAACAGCAGCGCAGGGGCACAACGACAGCGAAGCCCCGGTCAGGTGACCGGGGCTTCGTGATCAGGTGCGGAGGCGGAGGGATTTGAACCCTCGATGGGCTTTAAGACCCAAACCGCATTAGCAGTGCGGCGCCATAGACCGGACTAGGCGACGCCTCCAGCGCATCCACCCGCGCGAGCGCGAGTCGGTGCGTGCCGATGATGACACAGTCGAGCGGGGTGTCACCAATCGACCCCCACGGTACTAGGCGGGAAGGGCGCGGGGCAAAGGCGTTGTCGGGCGCGCGGGTCTCCGGGAGGGACCGGAGGGAACCGGACGGACCGGACGCGGGTCGAAGGGAACCGGACGGGGCCGGACGGGGACGGGACGTGGGCCGGACGGGGGCCCGGCCGGCGGGGAGCGGCGGGCGGGCGCAACGTCCCGGGCCGCACGGCGTTAGGCAGGGCATGTTGCGTGCCACCCCCCACCGGGCCACCGCCCGCCCCGTACTGCGGCGCCTCCTCCTCGGCGCCGCCGCCTCCGCCGCCGGCGTCGGTTCGCTGGCCGCCCTGTCCCCGGCCGCCTACGCCGGTGCCGCCGCGACCGACCCGGTCCCCCGGCAGTGGATCGACGACCTCCGGGACCGCGACCACCTCACCGTCACCGTGCGGAACGCCGGCGAGGAAGCGGACGGAACCTACGAGCTGTACTGCGGCCCCGACGGCGGCAGCCACCCCGACCCGCGCGGCGCCTGCGAGCTGCTGGAGCGGGACACGCGCTGGGGCCAGGACGTCTTCGCCCCGGCGCCGCAGGGCGGCATGTGCACCATGCAGTACGGCGGCCCGGCCACCGCGCACGTCACCGGCACCTGGGCCGGGCGCCCGGTCGACGCGACGTACGACCGCCGCGACGGCTGCGGGATCACCCGCTGGGACCGGCTCGTGCCCCTGCTGCCCGGCGTCGCCCGCTAGCCGGAGTCGTCCGGCCGGGATCGGTCCGGCCCGGCCGCATCCCCGTCCGCCGGGGACCGGCCGGGCCGCCCCGGCACGTCCCCGCGCATCCCGCCGCACCCCCGTTCGCGCCCCACCCCGCGCGCATCAGGCCAGGTCGGCCGAAACATACAGAAACGTCTTCGTCGTAAAGGTCCGGCGAAGGTCCTGCGACGTCGTCGCAGGAGGGCGGGCCCCCGCGGTCGCCCGGCCGCCGGTCCGGGGTCACTTCCCCGTGCGACGTCCCTCTCATCCGGCGTCGCGAGCGCAACCCCAGCCCTTAGACTCCCTCGCGTGACACGCCGCGGGACGGTTGGCAAGATGACCCGAGCGGTCGGCAAGGTGCGGTAACAGGGAGGAAGCGTCTCGTGAGCAGCAGGCCATCCCGAGGCGCTGCTCGCCTCGCAGCCATACTGGACGCCCTCCCCGACGCGTTGGTGCTGGTCAACGCCAACGGGACGGTGGTCAACGCCAACACCATCGCCCTTGAGGCCTTCGAGACCCCGGGCACCGCCCTGGTGGGGCGCGGGCTGCTCGACCTGCTGCCGCAGTTCGACTCCAAGCTCATCCCCGGCTCCATGCGCAGGCCCGAGCACCTCGACCCGCGGGCCCGCACCAAACCGACCCGGATGGTCGCGCGCCGGACCGACGGGACGGAGTTCCCCGTCGAGGTCACCAGTGCGAATCTCGAGAACGGCCAGCAGGCGTACGACGGTTACGGCTACACCGGTGACGAGCTGCTGATGCTCGTCGTGCGCGACCTGTCCGGGACCGTGGACACCGAGGCCGAGCTGGCCCGCTCGCAGCGGCAGACCGAGATGATCCTGCGGGCCGCCGCCGAGGGCGTCGTCGGCACCGACACCGACGGGCGGATCGTCCTCGTCAACCCGTCGGCCGCCCAGATACTGGGCTACCGGGCCAGCGATCTCGGCGGGCGCGAGCTGCACACCCTCGTGCTGCACTCGCGGGCCGACGGCTCGCCCTTCCCGTACGACGACTCGCCGCTCGCCGACACCCTGCGCTCCGGGCGCAAGCACCGGGTGCGCGGGCAGGTGCTGTACGCCAAGAACGGCGCGAAGGTGCCGGTCGACCTCACGACCGCGCCCGTGCGCGACGGCGACCAGCTCGTCGGCGCCGTCATGACCTTCACCGACCGGCGGCCCTACGACGCCGTCGTGGCGGAGAAGGAGGCGGCCGGTAAGGCCCACGCCGAGGAACTGGAGCGGCTCTCCGAGGAGCACGCCTCCGAGCTGACCGCCCTGCGCCAGCAGCACGTCACCGAGCTGGAGGAGCTGCGCGAGCGGCACGCCGAGGAACTCGCCGCGAACGAGGAGCGGTACGCCGCGCTCGGGGAGCGGGAGAAGGACCGGTTCGACGCGCTGTCCGCACGGCACGAACAGCTGCTGACCCTGCTGGGGCGGTCCCTGCGCGGCCCGCTGGAGGAGCTGCGGCGCGAACTGGCCGCGCTCGCCGCCGACGACGCGGGCCAGCTGTGGCCGGAGGCCAACCAGGTGCTGCACCACCTGTCGGCCGGCTACTCGCGCATCACGACCCTGATCGACAACGTCCTCGGCTACCAGCGGCTCGACGCCGGCAGCGAGAACATCACGCGGACGAACGTGATGCTCGACGCCGTCGTCGCCGCCGGTGTCGACGGGGCCGTCGAGCTCATCGGGCCCGGGCGGGTGCAGTTCGCCGTGCACGCCCCGCCCATCGAGGCCGAGGTCGACCCCCGGCTGCTCGCCACCGCCCTCGCCCACCTCGTGGCGGACGTGGCCGGGGTCGACGCGACCGGCAACGCGCCCGTGTCGACGGGCGGTTACATGGACAACACCGTCGTCGTGGCGGCCGCGCAGCGCGGCGAGGTCGTGCGGATCGAGGTCCGCGGACCCTACGCCGGTGGCGACACCGTGCACGAGCCGATCGTGCGCGGGATCGTCCGGGCCCACGGCGGTGTCCTGCAGACGCACGAAGTGCCGGGGATGAGCGGCAGCGCCTACGTCCTCGAAGTCCCGCTCGGCGGTGGGGCCGGGGCCGTCACCGCGCAGCCGGCGGCCGAGGCGGCGGTCGCCGTCGCAGCCGCTCCCGCGCCCGCTCCCGCGCCCGATGAGCAGCCCTCCGGGGGACGCCGACGTGCCCGGCGCGGCACGACGGACGCGTTCCTCGACGGGGACGTCCCGGCCGGTGAGGGCGAGGGCGAGGCGGGTTCCGGCGCCGAGGCCGGCGTGCCCACCGGGCGGCGCAGGAGGCGGGCGGCCGGGGAGCCGGCCGCTCTGCCCGCGCAGGCCTCCGGCGAGGGTGCCCCCTCCGGCGGTACCGGGCGGCGTCGCGGGCGGGCCGCCGAGGACGCCGGTGCGGCGGCGGTCGGCAGTGCCGTTCAGGGCGTCGCCGAGGGGGCCGTCGTGATGGCGGGGGAGCACGCGGCCGGGGCCGCGGCCTCCAACACCGGGCTGGGCGGCACCGTTCCGCCGCAGGGCGTGCCCGTGCCGTCCGGGCGGCGGGCCCGGCGTGAACCCGGCGAGCAGCACGCGCTGCCTCCGGCGCTTCCGGCGGCGCCGTCCGGGGCGGAGCAGGCTCCGGAGCAGGGCCCGCCGGACCAGGAGCAGGGTCCGGCGGAGGCGCCGCAGCCGACGGGGCGCCGGCGCAGGGCGCTGGCCGCCGCGAACGAGCGGGCCGCGGCCGCACAGGAAGCGGCGGCGGCCGGACCGCGTCCGGTGTTCGCACTGCCGCCCGCCGAGGCCGACCAGACGGCGTCGAGTACGGATGCGGAGGCGGCGCCTGCCGGTGCCGGTGGCGCCCAGGCCGCCGGGGCCGGGGCCGCTCCCGGATCCGTCCGTGGTGACGGGGGTGCCGAGCAGGGGCGGCACGACGCCGTTCCGCACGACCAGTCCGCCGATCACACGCCTCCCCAGCCGCATCCGACCAGCCAGCCGACCGGGCGCCGCCGGCGTGCCGTGGCCGCACCGCAGCCGACCGGAGTGCCCGGGGCGCCTGGGGTGCCTGGGGCACCTGGGGCGCAGGCTCCTGGCACGGCCGTGCCGGCTCCGGCCGCGCAAGGGGCAGGGCAGCAGGCCGCCGCACCCGAGGGTGCCGGGCAGCCGGAAGCCGTGCCGGGTCATCCCGGCCAGGTGGCTGCCGCGCCGGGGGGAACCGCGCCGGCGGCCGGCGTGCCTGCGGGTCCCATTGCTGCGGGTTCCGTTGCTCCGGGTGTCGTGGCACCTGGCGTCGTGGCTCCGGGTTCCGTGCCTGCCGGTGCAGTGCCTCCCGCTTCCGTGCCTCCGGGTGGCGCGCCCTCGGGTGGGGTGACGCCCGGGGCCTTGCCTCCCGGCGCCGTGCCCGCTGCCGGTGCCGCGGCTCCTGGTGCCGTGCCTCCCGGTGCCGTGCCTCCGCACACAGGGCAGGGTCTTCCCCCGCAGGGCGTTCCCCCGCAGGGCGTTCCCGCGCAGGGGTTCCCTGCTCAGCAGGGGTCCGGGGTTGTTCCGCCCGGGGCGGCCGTTCCGGCGCAGGGGGTGGCCCCGCAGGGCGACGGCGTGCCCCGGGGCAACGTCGTTCCGCCCCAGGGCAACGGCCCCCAGCCGCAGGCGACTGCCGTACCGCCGCAGGGCGTTGCCCAGCCGTACCCGAACGCCGTGCCGCCGCAGGGCGGCCCCGTGCCCGCCCAGGGCGTCCCCGTCCAGGCCGGGCTCGGGCACAGCGTGCAGGCGGTGCTGCCGGGACAGGGGGTGCAGTTGCAGGCGCAGGCGCAGCCGCTGCCCCCGCAGGCCGCACCCGCACCGGACCCGCACGTCTCGGCCGGTCAGCCGCTGCCCGCCGAGGCCACCGCCGGACAGGACCCCGGCGTCCCGGCCCAGGCGAGCCCGGCCCCAGCAGTCCCGGTGACAACGCCTTCCGCGCCGGTGACGCCCGCTCAGGGAACGCCGGTGCAAGGGAACCCCGCTCAGGGAACGCCCGCCCAGGGAACCCCTGCTCAGGGCGCCCCCGTGCCCGGCGGCCGGCCCGCCGGCGGCGGCACCTCGGGCGCCGGGGTCCCCGTGGCTCCGAACGGTGCCGCACCCAACGGCCATCCCCCGACCACCCCGCCCGGGACGACGCACCAGGCCGACACCCCCGCTCCCGGTACGCCGCTGCCGCCCCAGGGTGCCGCGCCCCGGGCCGGGGCCCAGCCGCTGCCCGCCGAGGCCGCGGCGCCCGTGGACCCCAACTCGACGCAGGGACGGGCGATCAGCGTCCGGACGCTGGGCCAGGGCGTGCCGTTCACCCGGCAGGCGGCCCAGGTCCAGCAGCCGTCGGCCGCCCACGGCACCGCGACGCCTCCCCCGCACGCGCCGGGCGGTTCGGGCCGCCGCCGCAAGCTCGGTACGCCGCCCGACCCGGCCGCGCGTGCGGAGCAGCCGGCCGGCCCGGACCAGGCAGCGCGCCCGACGGGCCGTCCGGACCAGGCCGCCCGGCCGCATCCGGCGAGCGACCCGACGCCCCCGGGCGGGATCCCCGCCGGGACGCCGGTGGCGCCGGGAGCACCGGCTCCCGCGCCCGTTCCCGCACAGCCCTCGCTCGCCGGGCAGACGCGGCTCGCGCCGATGACCGAGGGCGGCGGGCGCTCGTACGCCATAGGCGCGCCGGACGAGAACGCCGCCGAGGGGCCCGAGCCGCTGGACGGTCCCGGCGGGGCCGTCGAGGTCGCCGATCCGCCCCGGCAGCAGCCGATGGACGACGAGCTGCCGCCCGAGCCGCTGGACAATCCGCGGCGGCTGCTGGTGTGGCCCGCCCCGGACGTCAGCACGCAGCAGGCGCTGAGCGACCGCGGCTACCGGCCGGTGATCGTGAACTCGCGCGAGGAGGTCGACGCGCAGATCGCGGCGTTCCCGGCCGCGCTGTTCGTCGACCCGCTGACGGGCCCGATCACGCGGACGGCGCTGCAGTCGCTGCGGCAGGCCGCGGTGGCGGCCGAGGTGCCCGTCCTGGTGACGGCCGGGCTCGGGCAGGCGTCGCGGGACGCGGCGTACGGGGCCGATCCGGCCGTGCTGCTGAAGGCGCTGGCGCCGCGCGACAGCGAGCAGCATCCGCCGCGGGTGCTGCTCATCGAGGAGCACGCGGAGATCGCGCTGGCGCTGACGTCGACGCTGGAGCGGCGCGGGATGCAGGTCGCGCGGGCCGCGAGCGACGCGGACGCGGTGACGCTGGCGGGGCAGTTCCGGCCGAACCTGGTCGTGATGGACCTGCTGCAGGTGCACCGGCGGCAGGCCGGTTTCGCCGGGATCGTCGACTGGCTGCGGGCGAACGGGCAGCTCAACCGCACTCCGCTCGTCGTCTACACCGCCGCCGTCGACCCGGCGGACCTGCCGCGGCTGGCGTCCGGCGAGACGGTGCTGTTCCTCGCGGAGCGGTCGACCAGCAACGAGGTGCAGTCCCGGATCGTCGAACTGCTCAGCCGCATCGGCACCAATTAGCCCGACCGGGGCCGGCTCGGACCGGCTGCGACCGACCGGCTGGAAGGACCGGCTGCGGCCGACCGGCTAGCGGGCCGTCAGGCGGCGGGCCGCCTCCTTGACCGAGGCGCGCAGCCGCTCCCGGTCGGGGTCGCCGCCGCCGACCAGGATGCGCCGCATCTGCGGGACGACAGCCGTCCAGTTGGCCAGGGCGGTCAGCAGGAACAGCAGGTCGGCGGCCGGGATCGCGGCGGTGACGACACCCCGCTCCTGGCCGTCGCGCAGGGCGGCGACCTTGCGGGCGTAGTGCTCCTGGCGGTCGGACTCGTGGGGCAGTTCGGCGCTGCCGTACTCCAGGCCCTCCCAGAAGAGCAGGCGGAGCAGTTCGGGGTGGGCGGCGTGGTAGTCCATCAGCCGGTCGATCCAGCCCTCGATGTCGTCGGGGTCGACGGGGACCGCCTCGGCGAGGTGGAGCATCTTGCGTTCGAGGACGATCGCGAAGAGCTCGGACTTGTTGCCGAAGTAGGCGTAGATCAGCTGCTTGTTGGCCTTCGCCTCGGCGGCGATGCGGTCGATGCGGGCACCGGCGATCCCGTGCCGGGCGAACTCGGCGACCGCCGCCGCGAAGATCCGGGCCTTGGTGGCCTCGGGGTCCCTTGCTGCCATGGGGGAGAGGGTAGCGCGACCAGGTAACCAACTGTTTGGTTGACATGGAATGGCGGGGCGCTCCAGACTGTTGTCCGGTCAGCCAACCAACCGGTTAGTTGTTAGAGCCGACTCCAAGGAGTCCTCCCTCATGCCGTCAGCGACCACGATGACCTCCCCGCAGGCGGGCCGCACCGCGACCCGGGCGCCGCGCACGCCCTCCCCCGGCCTCTTCCTCACCCTGCTCGCGGTGTGCAGCGCGGTCACCGCCGCCAACATCTACCTCGCCGCGCCGCTGCTGTCCCTGATGGCTCGCGACTTCGGCTCGACCCCCTCGGCCCTGGCCTGGATCGCCTCCGTCGCACAGCTCGGCTACGCGGTGGGCCTGCTGTTCTTCGCCCCGCTCGGCGACAGCGTCAACCGCCGCCGGCTGGTCGCCGGGCTCACCCTGGTGACCGCGCTGGCGCTGACGGCCAGTGCCCTCGCCCCCGGCGCCGGGATCCTCGCGGCCGCCGTGTTCGTGGCCTCGGCGGCGACCGTCGTCCCCCAGCTGCTCGTGCCGCTGGTGGCCGAACGGGCCCCGGCCGAGCGGCGCGCCCGGCATGTCGCCGCCGTCATCGCGGGCCTGTTCACCGGCATCGTCGGGGCCCGGGTGCTCGGCGGTCTGGCGGGAGGGGCCTTCGGCTGGCGCTGGGTGTTCGCGGGTGCCGCCGCGGCGACGCTGGTCCTGGGGCTGGCGACCGCGTACGTGCTGCCGTCGCGGCGCAGCCGGCAGGGCTCGCTGTTCTCGGGGCTCGCCGCGCTGCCGTCGGTGCTGCGGGGCTCGCCGGAACTGTGGCGGGCGTGCGTGCGCCAGGCCGGGATGTTCGGTGCGTGGAGCGCGCTGTGGACCTCGCTCGCGGTGCTGCTGACCGGGCCCGCCTACGGGCTGTCCACGGCGGCCGCCGGGCTGTTCGGGCTGTTCGGGCTGACCGCGAGCGCGGTGGCGCCGCTGGCCGGCGGGCTGGTGGACCGGTTCGGCGCGGCCCGGGTGGTGCGCTCCGCGTATCTGGTGGCGGCCGTGTCCGTGCCGCTGTTCTGGCTGGGCGGGCACGCACTCGGCGCCCTGTTCGCCGCGGCGGTCGCGATCCACGCGGCGCTGGTGGCCTCGCACGTCGCCAACCAGACGCTGGCCCTGACCGCGACCTCCACCCCGGCCACCGCCAACACGGCCTACGTGGTCGCCGGTTTCGCGGGCGGCGCCGCCGCCTCGGCCCTGGCGGGCGCCGCCTACGGCCCCTTCGGCTGGGCGGGGGTGTGCGCGGTGGCGGGGCTGTGGCTCCTGCTGGGCTGGGGCGTGACCGCCGTACGACGCTGAGACCTCGCCGTACGGCGGTCCGCGGGACCGTCAGAGGCGGGTGACGTCCAGCTCGCCCTGCGCGTACTGCTTGCGGAGCACCTTCTTGTCGAACTTGCCGACGCTCGTCTTGGGGACCGACTCGACGATCGTCCAGCGCTCGGGGAGCTGCCACTTGGCGATCTTGCCTTCGTCGGCGAGGAAGCCGCGCAGGGCCTCGAAGCCGATGGAGGCGCCCTCCTTGAGGACCACCGTGGCCAGGGGGCGCTCGCCCCACTTGTCGTCGGGCACGGCGACGACGGCCGCCTCGGCGACGTCCGGGTGGGACATCAGCGCGTTCTCCAGCTCGACCGAGGAGATCCACTCGCCGCCGGACTTGATGACGTCCTTGGCGCGGTCGGTGAGCGTGAGGTAGCCGTCGGGCGAGATGGTGCCGACGTCGCCCGTCTTGAGCCAGCCGTCCTCGCTGAACTTGTCCGCAGGACGCAGGGGTTCGGCGTCGGGGCCGTTGTAGTAGGCGCCCGCGATCCAGGAGCCGCGCACCTCCAGCTCACCGGCCGACTCCCCGTCCCACGGGAGGCGCTCCCCGCCGGGGCCGGTCAGCCGCGCCTCGACCCCGGCCGGGAAGCGGCCCTGGGTGAGGCGGTAGGCGAACTCCCGGTCGGTGCCGACCGCGGAGGCCGGCGGGCGGGCGACGGTGCCCAGCGGGGAGGTCTCCGTCATGCCCCAGGCGTGGCAGACCCGCATGCCCAGCTTGTCGAAGGCCTCCATGAGCGACGGCGGACAGGCCGAGCCGCCGATGGTGACCTGGGTGAGGGAGGAGACGTCCCGGGGGTGTGCGGTCAGCTCGGCGAGCAGGCCCTGCCAGATGGTCGGGACGGCGGCGGCGTGGGTCGGCTTCTCGCTCTCGATCATCGCGGCGAGCGGGGCCGGCTGCAGGAAGCGGTCCGGCATCAGCATGTTCACGCCGGTCATGAACGTGGCGTGCGGCAGGCCCCAGGCGTTCACGTGGAACTGGGGGACCACGACCAGCGAGGTGTCCTCGTCGGTCAGGCCCATCGACTGGGCCATGTTGACCTGCATCGAGTGCAGGTAGATGGAGCGGTGGCTGTAGACCACGCCCTTGGGGTCGCCGGTGGTACCGGAGGTGTAGCACATGGCAGCGGCCTGGCGTTCGTCCAGCTCGGGCCAGTCGTAGGAGACCGGCTTGCCGGCGAGGAGGTCCTCGTACTCGTGGACCTGCGCGGTGGCCTCGGCCAGCAGGGAGCGGTCGCCGGGGCCGGTGACGACGACGTGCTCGACGGTCTTCAGGTGCGGCAGCAGCGGGGCGAGCAGGGGGAGCAGCGAGCCGTTGGCGATGATCACGCGGTCGGCGGCGTGGTTGACGATCCAGGCCAGCTGCTCGGGCGGCAGGCGGAGGTTCAGGGTGTGCAGGACCGCGCCCATGGACGGGATCGCGAAGTAGGCCTCGACGTGCTCCGCGTTGTTCCAGGCGAGGGTCGCCACCCGCTCGTCGCCGGTGACGCCGAGGTCCTCGCGCAGCGCGTGGGCGAGCTGGGCCGCGCGGGCGCCGATCTCCGCGAACGAGCGGCGGTGCGGTTCGTCCTCACCGGTCCAGGTGGTCACCTGTGATGTCCCGTGGATCGTCGACCCGTGGGTCAGGATCCTCGAGATCAGCAGCGGTACGTCCTGCATGGTGCTCAGCACGGCGTCCTCCCGGGGCGACATTGCCTGCGCGGTGGTAAGGGATGCGCTGATTCTGCGCACATACCACGCGGTATGTCACTAGGACCGGGTGATCGATCAGATCACGCCGTTGCGGAGGGGAGGCTCACAGCGGCGGACGGCGGGCCGCGCGAAGGGCTTCTCGGGGGTGCCGCGGGCTGCCGGGGCGGCGGGGCCACCGGGCGCTGCGGGCGGTGGGGGCGGGCTGTCCGGATTGCCGCCGGAGGCCGGAGAGGGGGTACGGGTTGCCGCCGGAGGCCGGGGGGTGGGGGCTCGGGGCGGTCGGGCTAGTGGCGGACGAGGCCCAGGTCGGTGTCCTCGCGGAGCTTGCCGAGGGCGCGGGAGACGGCCGACTTGACCGTGCCCACCGAGACGCCGAGCACCTCGGCCGTCTGCACCTCGCTCAGGTCCTCGTAGTACCGCAGGACGACCATCGCGCGCTGCCGGGCGGGCAGGCGCATGATCGCCCGCCACATCGCGTCGCGCAGGGCCTGCTGGTCGGCCGGGTCGTCGCCGCCGGGGCGCGGTTCGGGCTCGGGCAGCTCGTCGCAGGCGAACTCGTCGACCTTGCGCTTGCGCCACTGGGAGGTCCGCGTGTTCAGCAGGGCCCGGCGCACGTAGCCGTCCAGGGCGCGGTGGTCCTCGATCCGCTCCCAGGCGACGTACGTCTTGGTGAGCGCGGTCTGCAGCAGGTCCTCCGCGTCGCTCGGGTTGCCGGTGAGCGAGCGGGCGGTCCGCAGCAGCACCGGCCGGCGGGCCCTGACGTACGACGAGAACGACGGGTAGGGAAGGGTCTGCGCCGCTGGCGCGGCCGCCTTCGAAGCGGTGGTGCAGACGAGTGTGGTCATGGCTCCACGCTAGGAGCGGGGCGTGCCCGGCGGATCGGCCGCAGGTCCCGAAGCGGGATCCCCCTCAGGTTGTAGGGGCGGGGGTGACTGCACCTCCTGTAGGTGGAGCGCGGGCCGGGGAGTACTGCGGGTTCACCCCTGAGGACAGGGACGCGGCCGGTCCGCGGACACGCCTGGGCGGCGGCACCGAAGTACCGCCGCCCAGGCGTTCGTCACCCCACGAAGGAACCCCCCGCACCCCCTGCGCCCCCCGGGCCGGTGCCGCCGCACCGGCCCCGCTCAGCTCACCACCACAGCGGGGTGAAGCTGATCGCCGTGTTGGCATTGCCCTGGTTGACGGCCGTGAAGGCCGAGCCGTTGACCTGGGCGGTGTTGCTCTGGTTGGAGGCGCCGTCACCGACGGCCTGCTGCTGGGTGGTGGCCGCGTTGCCGAAGTTGTCGCCGCCGACGCCGCTGCCGAGGACGCCCTGTTCGGCCTCGGTGACGGCCGCGATCGATCCGCCGTCCGCGAAGGCGCCGTTGTCCGCCGTCGCGACGCCGGCGAAGAGGGCGGCCGCGAGCGGAAGGGCGGAGGCGGCCGCGAGGACGCGGGCGGTGCGGATGCTTGCCATGGTGCTGTCCCTCCAGGACTTCGGAAACCGTGGTCGTGCCGGCTCAGGCCGGCGGTGTGGAACTGCTGTCTTCACCGGGGAAGTTGGCCGGCCGCCCCGGTGCGGTGCTCGACGTCGCGAGTCCAGAGTTGCCCGCCGGACCCCCGGCGAACCACCCCGGAAGCCCTCATTCGCGCGCAAGCGTGAGGACAAGTCGATAAACCCCCTCACGTCACTTCAGCCCCGAACACGGGCAAAAGGGAGCGTTCGATCCCAGGCGCCGCAAGAGGTGAAGCGTTCCGCCACATGTCCCCCGCCGCTTCCCGCTCCCGGCGCGTCCTCCTCGCTTCCCCTTTCCTTTTTCGAACGTACGTACGAAACTAGAGGCATGGCCACCACCGACCGGCAGGCCACGACGCTGGCCCTCGCACACGCCCTGTCAGCCGCCGAGCGCGGGCTGGCCGTCATCCCCCTGTCGCGCACCAAGCTGCCCGCGCTGCGTTCCCCCCACCGCGACGACCCGCTCCCCTCCCCCTGCCACGGCGAGTGCGGCCGTCTCGGGCACGGGGTGTACGACGCCTCCAGCGACCCCGCCCGCATCCGCGAACTGTTCGCCGCCGCGCCCTGGGCGACCGGCTACGGCATCGCCTGCGGGCTGCCCCCGCACCACCTCATCGGCGTCGACCTGGACGTGAAGACCGGCACCGACTCCTCGGCCGCCCTGCGTGAGCTGGCCTTACGGCACCTGTTCACCATCCCGCCCACCGTGGTCGTCGTGACCCCGTCGGGCGGGCGGCACCTGTGGCTGAGCGGCCCGCCGGACGTGGTCGTCCCCAATTCGGCGGGCCGCCTCGCGCCGGGCATCGACATCCGCGGCGCGGGCGGGTACCTCGTCGGCCCCGGCTCGCGCACCGCGCACGGGATCTACGCCGCCGCCCCGGGCACCGCCCACCTGCCGCCCGCACCCTGCCCGCGCTCCCTGCTGCGGCTGCTGCTGCCGCCGCCGCGCACCCACCACCCCCTGCCGGGGCCGACCGGCGGCCACGGCCAGGGCCTGGTCCAGTTCGTCCTCGCCGCGCACGAGGGCCAGCGCAACACCCGGCTGTTCTGGGCCGCCTGCCGGGCCTACGAGGACGGCATCGGGCCCGCGCTCGTGGAGCCCCTGGTCGAGGCCGCCGTCGACACCGGCCTGTCCGAACGGGAGGCCCGGGCCACCGTCGCGTCGGCGGCACGGCTCACCGGGCACCGGCCGTGACCACCGCCCCGCCCGCGCCGGGCGCAGCCCTCACCAGGAACAGCGAAAGTCCCCCATGCCACAGCACGTCAAAGCGCCGGCCCTGGCGCTCGCCCGCCTCGTCCTGGCCTCCGGCCGCCCGGTCGACCTCGCCGAGCTGCGGTTCACCTCGACCTACGGCGACCTGGAGGGCTACCCCTGCAAGCCGGTGAACGACCTGCGGATCCAGGGCCTGCTGCGGGCCGCCCGGCGGGCCCGGCCCGGCACGCCCGTGCACCTGGTCCCGCCGCCGCGCGAGTACCCCGACCAGTACGCGGGCGGCCTCGGGCCGGTCGAGGTGCTGCCCCCGGTGGCCTGCCTCGGCACGTTCCACTCCGCGGCACTCGACCCGGCCCGCGACCCCGTCGCCTACCGCTCCCGCCTCACCGTCCTGTGGTTCCAGACCGCTGCGCGCCTGCCCTCGGACTGCCGGGCCGAGCCCGGGCTGCGGGACCTGGACTGGCCCCGGCTGGCCCGCGACGCCCCCTCGCCCGCGTAGGGACGGGCGGTGAGCGGCGTGAGCGCGTCCCGGACGCAACTGCTGCGCGGGCGGCGCACTCCCCCCGGGCGCACGGACGTCCTCCGGCCCGAACCGCCCGGGCCGGTCCGGCCCCCGGCGCCCCGGGCGTCACGCCCCGGGGCATGACATCGTGAGGGCATGAGCATCGTCGTACGGCCGGCGTCGGAGTTCGAGGACGTCCGGGCCGTCCTGGGCCCGAAGTCGCCCGACGCGAACGTCTGCTGGTGCCTGAGCTACCGGATCCCGTCCCGGCTCAACAACGAACTGCGCGGACCGGCGCGGGGCGAGTACGTCGCCGGGCTGTGCCGGACCGACCCCGCCCCGGGCGTACTCGCCTACGACGGCGACGCACCGGTCGGCTGGGCCGCGATCGCCCCCCGCGCGCAGACCACGTTCGCCCGCAACCGCAAGATCCCGCACGTCGACGACCTGCCCGTGTGGTCCCTGTGGTGCGTCCGGGTCCGCCCCGGCCACCGCAAGCAGGGCATCTCGCACGCCCTGATCGCCGGCGCCGTCGACTTCGCCCGGTCCCACGGCGCCCCGGCCGTCGAGGCCTACCCCCTCGACAACGGCGACGCCAAGGTCGACCTGACCATGGCCTACGCGGGTCTGCGGAAGAACTTCGAACGGGCGGGCTTCACCGTCGCCGCCCCGACGACCTCGGTCCTGTCCGGTCATCCCCGGGTGCTGATGCGCCTCGACCTGCGCTGACGGCGCGCCGGGGACCGCGCACGGAGGACGGGGAGGACGCTCGCGGAAGACCAGGATGGAAGAAGCGCACGGAAGACGCGGAGGGCGCTCACCGAAGACGCGGGAGACGCGGCAGACGCGCATGAGAAGACCCGACCGCTGGCGACGGGGGATGCACCAGCGGTCGGGCCATGGCCAAGGGTAACAAGCGCTTGCGCACCGCGAGCCGACTCTCGGCGACTGAGTGCCGGTTGTGACTGGTATCACTCAACTCCCTTGCCTCACACGGGTGTTGGTGCGTACCGGTGCCGTTCAGCCGTCGCAGGGCGGGTCGTAGGAGAGCCGGGGCAGGTACTCGTGCCAGGTGTCCGGGGTCAGCACGCCCCGGGTCATGGCGCACACGCGCCGCGCGGCCCGGTCGACGTCCAGGTCCCACAGGCGGATGGAGTCCGCTCCGCTCGACACCGCCAGCATGCCGCTGCCCGGGTTGAACGCCAGGTAGTTGCCGGCCTTCGCGCTGGTCATGGACTGGCCGATCGCGTCGGCCGCGGCCGGGTCGGAGACGTTCCACAGCCGGACGGTACTGTCGTTCCCGCCGCTGGCCAGGAACCGGCCGTCCCGGCTGAAGGTCAGCGCCACGACCGCCTCCGAGTGAGCGGTCAGACGCGTCCGCTGCACGGCCCGGGCGGGTGCGGACACGTCCCAGAGCCGGACCGAGGTGTCGTCGCCCGCGCTGGCCAGCGTCAGGCCGTCCCGGCTGAAGGCCAGGACGTTGACCGCGCCGAGATGACCGCGCAGCGGGGCGCCGGCGAGCCGGATCCGGCCCGGGTCGGTCGCGTTCCACAGCCGGATCGTGCCGTCCGCGCTGCCGCTGGCCAGCGTCCGGCCGTCCGGGCTGAACACCAGGTGGTTGACGTACCCCTTGTGCCCGGTCAGCGGCGCGCCGAGCGGACGCGGGCGGGAGCGGTCGGAGATGTCCCACAGCCGGATCGTGCGGTCGTCGTCGGCGGTGGCCAACGTGCGGCCGTCCGGGCTGAAGGCGAGCGGATCGGCGTACCGGATCCGCAGCGGGACGGGCGGTCCGTGGGCCACGGGATGCGCCGGATCAGCGACGTTCCACAACTGCACGGCCCGGTCGCCGGTCACCACCGCCAGCGTGCGGCCGTCCGGGGAGAACTCCAGTGAGCGCACGTCCCCCTTGCCGGGCCGGAACGCCTCGCCCAGCCGCAGCGGCCGGCCCGGCGAGCGCACGTCCCACAGCCGCAGCCGCCCGTCGCGCCCCGCCGTGGCCAGCACCTGCCCGTCCGGCCGGAAGGTCCCGGTCCGGCCGGTCATGTCCGAGCGCGGCAGCGCCCACAGCCGCACCTTGTTGTCACCCGCGCCGGTGGCGAGGGTGCGCCCGTCGGGGCTGAACCCCAGCGCGAACATCTCCCCGCTGCTGCCCGACAGCGGCCCGCCCACCTGCGCCGGGTGGGCCGGGTCGGCCACCTTCCACAGGCTCGCCGTGGTGTCCGAACTGGCGGCGGCGAGCATGCCCCCGTCCGGGCTGAACGCCACCGACCAGACCGGTCCGGTGTGGCCGATCAACGGTGTTCCGACGGCCTCGGGCCGACCGGATCCGGCCATGTTCCACAACCGGATCGTGCCGTCCTCGCCCCCGCTGGCCAGCGTCCGGCCGTCCGGGCTGTACGCCACCGAGTGCACGGTGGAGGTGTGGCCGGTCAGCGGCCCGCCGGCCGGCTCGGGACGCCCCGGCCCGGACGTGTCCCACAGCCGGATCGTGCCGTCGTCGCCGCCCGCCGCCAGGGTCCGGCCGTCCGGGCTGAACGTCACCGAGCGCACGGCGGCCGTGTGCCCGGTCAGCGGTGCGCCCCGTGGCCCCGCCCGGCGCGGATCGCTCATGTCCCACAGCCGCACGGTCCGGTCGTCGCTGGCGGAGGCGAGCGTGCGGCCGTCCGGGCTGAACGCGATCAGGTAGACGGTGCCGCCGTGGCCGGTCAGCGGTTTGCCGAGCGCCTTCGGACGGCCCGGATCCGTCACGTCCCACAGCCGGATCGTGCCGTCGTCCGAGGCGCTGGCCAGGGTCCGGCCGTCCGGGCTGAAGACCGCGCTGCTCACCCAGCTGGTGTGCCCGGTGAGGGGCTCGCCCAGCGCCCGGGGCCGCTGCGGGTCGGCGACGTCCCACAGCCGTACGGTCCGGTCGTAGCTGGCGGTGGCCAGGGTCTGGCCGTCGGGGCTGAAGGTCGTGAGGTACACGGCGCCGGTGTGGCCGGACAGGGGGGTGGCCAGGGGGGCGTTCACCACGGAGATCAGCCGGCTGCTCGCGCCCTCGTCGTCGGGCCGGAGCCGGTGGGCGACCAGGTCGAGCTGCGCGGACAGCGACGGGTCGGTGTCCCGGACGCGGTCGGCCTGCGCGAGCACCTGCTCGAACACGGCCTCGTCGCGCTGCTTCCAGGCGATCACGGCCGCCCCGACCGCCAGCAGGGCCAGGGCCATCAGCGACGCCACCGCGGCCCGGCTGATCCAGATGACGCGCCGGCGCAGCCGCACGGAGGCGGCCAGGAACTCCACCGCGCTGCGGGTGAGGAAGGTGTCCCCGGCCGACTTCGCCCAGGTGTGGGCCTGCTCCAGCCGGGAGCCCCGGTACAGCAGCGACGCGTCGCGGTGCGACTCCTCCCAGGCCCGCCCGTCCTCCTCCAGGCGCTGGCGCAGCAGGTTGCCCTGCCGGTCCTCGTCGATCCAGTCGCGCAGCCGCGGCCAGGCGTGCAGCAGCGCCTCGTGCGTGATCTCCACGGTCTCCGCGTCGAGCGTCACCAGCCGGGCGCGGACCAGCGCCTCCAGGGACTCCTCGGTCTTGTCCGGGTCGGCCGACTCCTCCGCCAGCTGGCGCCGGGTGCCGCGCCGCCGCGTGGCCTGGGTGTCCTCGCCCAGCCGGACCAGCCGGAGCAGCAGCAGCCGGGCCGCCGTGCGGGCGGCCGGGTCGAGCCGGGACCAGGCCCGTTCGGCCGTCGCCGCGACGGCGCCCTGGATGCCGCCGGCCGCGCGGTAGCCGGCCAGGGTCAGCCGGCCCGCCTTGCGCCGCTGCCAGGTGGCCAGCAGGGCGTGCGACAGCAGCGGCAGCGCGCCCGCGTCGTGCGCACCGCGCGGGCCGTCCGCGCCGACCTCCCGGACGATCAGCTCCGCGAGGCCGGGCTCCAGTTCCAGTCCGACCGCCTTGGCCGGGCCGGTCACCGCCTCGCGCAGCTCCGCGGCGGTCAGCGGCCCGAGCACCATGTGCCGGTGCTGGAGGGCGTCGGCCAGCTCGGGGTGGCGCAGGCACTGCTCGTAGAAGTCCGCCCGGATGCCCAGGACGACGATCGCCGGGGCCGGTTCGCCGGGGGCGGCGGGGGAGCAGGCGGCGTGCAGGGTCTCGATGAAGATCCGGCGCTCGGTCTCGTCGGAACAGAGCGTGAACGTTTCCTCGAACTGGTCGACGATGACGACCGGGCGGGCCCCGGAGGGATCCTCGCGCAGCGCCCAGGCGGTGACGGCGGCGCGGACGGCGGCGGAGAAGGAGGGAGTACCGGGTTCCGGGGCGGGGACCGGGGTCGTGGGGCCCGGGGCCGGGGCAGCGTCCGGTGACGGGGCGTCCGGTGACGGAGGTGGCGTGGGGGTGGTGGCCCGGGAAGGCCGGGACCGGCGGTGGGGTGCGCCGGGCGGATCGGGCGAGCCGGGCGGACGGGGCGAGCCGACCGGGCCGGGGTGCCCACTCGGGCCGCTGGGGCCGGGGGCTTCCGGACCGGTCCGGCCGTCCCCGTCGGACGGGGCGGTCGTGTGTGCGGGACCGGTGAGAGGGGTCCCGCCGGTGTCGGCAGGGGTGCCGGGGGCGTCGGGGTCCGGGGCGATGCCCGGAGCACCGGCGTCCGGGGTGGTGGCGGGGGTGTTTGCGTCAGGGGCTGCTCGACGGGTGTCCCGGTCCGCTCCGTGCGGGGCGTTCCCGTCCGCACCCGCACCCCCCAGGGGCCCGTCCGCACCCGCACCCCCCGGGGTCCCGGCCGCACCCGCACCCCCCGGGGGCCCGGCTGCTCCCGCACCCCCCGGAGCGTCCCCGCCCGGCCAGGCCCCCGGCGGTCCCCCGGGGTCCCGCACGGTCGGGAGGACGGAGGCCAGTTCGGGCACGCACCGGGTGAGTTCCGCCAGCGGGTCACTGCCCGGCAGGAGTTGGGCGACCAGCCTCTCCGGACCGGCCCGGCCCTCACCGTCCAGGTCGGCGGCGGCCCCGCCGTCGGCCGGCGCGCCCTCCCGGAGGGCCGGCACCAGACCGGCGTTGAGCAGGGAGGACTTCCCCGCTCCCGACGCACCGACCAGCATCACCAGACCGCCGCCCGCCGACGGCACGGCCGCGAGCTGCTCGACGAGCGCGTCCGTGCTGCGCTCCCGGCCGAAGAACCACCGGGCGTCCTCCAGCCGGTAGGAGGCGAGTCCCCGGTAGGGGCACACCCCGCCGGGCGCGGGCGCCGGGTCGGCCGGGACCTGCTCCTCGGCCGGTGACGCCGCCGGTCGTTCGCCGGCCGGACCGGCCACCGCGCTCTCCCACAGCCGCTGCCACTGCCCCACGTCGTAGAGACCGGGGGACACCGGGGTCGGCCGCGCCCGGCGCGCCTCCGGGATCAGCACCTGCAGCACGGCCGCGAGGGCGGCGAACTGGGCCGGTACGTTCCGGGCCCGCCGCCAGTCACTGATGCGCTGGGCGGACACCCGCACGGGGCGTCCTCGTTCGTCGACCCGCTGGAGCCGTACGACCGCTTCGGACACTCGTTTGAGCGGGGGATTGCCGGCTTCCTTGTACAGCAGGGCGAGGCGTTCCGCGAAGGCGGTGCGCGCCCCCGAGTCGGAACCCAAGGTCTCCCCTCCTCACTTCCGATCGCCTGTACGTCCGGTCCGGAAAACTCACTCTATATATCTGACCTGCAACGACGCCGTCCGCTGAGCCCCGGAACCTCCTCCTCCGTGGCCTGAAATGGCAGGATCCGGACGCAGTAGCGCACCCCATCCGGACAGCTTCCGTCCGAGCCGACGACGGCGGAATCCACCGTTCGGTACCGGTCCCCACGAGGGGAGGGACCGGTGCCGGACGACGTGGTGAGCCTCCCCGGCCGGGTGCGCTCTCCAATCCTTTGCACCGCCCCGGGCCCCGGCGTCCCGCCGCCCCGTGCGCGCGTACCCGGCACGGCCGCCCAGACCGGTTCAGCCGGTGGCCGGCTGGGCAGGGAACACCCGAAGCGCGCGGCAGGCGACGGCGTCCGGAGGGGGACGAGGGTTCATGAAGGTCTCGGTCGACCGCGATCTCTGCTACGGCTCCGCCGAGTGCGCCTACCGGGCCCCGGACGTCTTCGAGTTCGTGGACGACTACGGCGTCGTCCGCCCCGGCCGCGCGGAGTCGGGCGACGACCCGCGGGTGCGGGAGGCGGCGGAGAGGTGCCCGAGCCAGGCGATCTCCTTCACCGGGCCACCGGCGCCGCCGCCCGGGCCGGCCGCCGGATGACGGCACCGGGCCTGCTCGCGGTCTTCGCCCACCCCGACGACGAGTCCCTGTCGGCCGGGGGCGTCCTCGCCCGGCACGCGGCGGCCGGCGGCCGTACGGCGGTGGTCACGGCGACCTGGGCGCCGGACAGCCCGCGCGCGGCGGAACTGGCCGACGCCCTGCGGCTCCTGAGCGCCGGCGAACCCCGGATGCTGGGCCACGCCGACTCCCGCGTCCCGCACTCCGCCCCCGGCAGACCGCGCCTGTGCGACGCCCCGCTGGACGAGGCGGTGGGCGCCCTGGTCGCGCAGATCCGGGCCGTGCGCCCGGAGGTCGTCGTCACCCACGACGCCTACGGCGGCCTGACCGGCCACGAGGACCACGTCCGCACGCACCGGATCACCCTGCTCGCCGCCCACGCCGCCGGCCTCGAACGCCTCCACCCCGACGCCGGCGCCCCCTGGCAGCCCAGCGCCCTGTACCTGGCCACCCATCCCCACTCGGCGGTCGGGTCCTGGGGCGAGCACCTGGCCTCGGTGGGCAAGAACCTGCGCACCGTCCCGGACGAACACGTCACCGCGACGGTCGACGTCACGCCCTGGCTGGACCGGAAGGTGGCGGCCGTCCTGGCCCACCGCACGGAGGTCGAACGGGGCGCGGCCCCGGCCCTGATCGCCGGCCTGTCCGGGCCCGAGCGCGCACGGCTGCTGGGCACGGAGCACTACACCCGCCACACCCTGCTCCCCACGCCGCCGCCGCGCACGGACCCCATGACGTGGCAGGACCAAGCGGATTGACGTAGCAGCACCACACGGACCCGCCCGGACCGGACCGCCGGGTGGCGCCGTCCGCCGGACGCCGCCGTCCGCCGGGCGCCGCCGCCGACGCACGAGCGTGCCGACGGCGCCGTCGGCTCACTGCTCGGCCGAACTGCTCCACCGCAGCCGGGACAAGGCGCGCGCCCGTGCCTCCACGACGGCCATCCGGGCCTCCCGCTCGCCCCGCTCGGCATGGGCCGGCTGCCCCGTGACCTGACCCTCCCACTTGCGGTACAGCAGCCCGACCTCCGCCGAGAACCAGCCCCGGCTGACCGCGTCGAGCGCGAGCAGCAGGCCGGTGTCCTCGGAGGCGGGCAGGGCCATCCACCCGCCGAGCGCGAGCAGCAACTCCCGCCGCACGCACAGCGAGGCCGGGTGCACCGGGAGGAGGAAGCCGTCGGCCTTCCACCGCTCCAGTACGCTCCCGCGCTCGATCGGACCCTCGCCGGGATCGCCGGGGAAGGCGGCGGTCGTCCCGTCGGGCAGCAGGTCGAGCACCCGGGAGGTCACCCAGCCGATGCGCGGATCGCCCTCCAGCACGGCCAGATCCCGCGCGAGCACGCCGGGCGCCAACCGGTCGTCGGCGTCCAGGACCTTCACGTACGCCCCGTCCGCACGGGCCAGCGCGATCGTCCGGGCCACTCCGGGCCCTCCGGCCCGCCCCTGCCGGAACGTCACACGGGGGTCGCTCGGCACGTACGGCCGCACGTCCGCGCTCTCCCCGTCCTCCTGCACGACCCACTGCCACCGCCACCCCTCGGGCAGCCGCTGCTCGCACAGAGACGCGTAGGCCTGCGGCAGGAAACGGGCATGCGGCCCGTGCACAGCGGTGACCACGACGACACACCGACCGCCGACGACGACCACCCCTCACCTCGCCCCGCCGGCGCCCGGGACACCACGGCGCCGGCCCACACCCCGAAAGCCTACGGACCCCCGATCACCGGCCACGAGGCACCCCGGGCGGAGACGCGGGGGTCAACAGGACGCCCTGGTAAGCCCCTTGGCAACGTGCTCGAGGTCATCACGCCACGAGATCCGGCCGGTACGCTCGCGCGCATGACCCCATCCCCGACGGACTCCGAGGCAGCCCGCCCGACCGCGTTGCGGGGCGTCTCCCTGGTCTCGCTGGGCGTCTTTCTCGTCAGTTGGGCGCCCGTCCCCACGAAGTGACACGTAGGGCCAAAGTCCCCTGCCCCGGCCGCGCGTGACCGAGCGGGGAGCACCGGGGAAGCGACGGGCACGCACGGGCAGCACGCAGCAGAACGGCCCCTGACCGGTGTTCCCGGTCAGGGGCCGTTCTCACTGCTCATCGCGCGGAGGCGGTGGGATTTGAACCCACGGTGACATCGCTGCCACGACGGTTTTCAAGACCGTTCCCTTCGGCCGCTCGGGCACGCCTCCCCGCGCCGGCCGTGATCGGCGGCGCGGGGACAAGGGTAACGGGTCGGTGCGCGCGGGTGGGGTCAGTCGCCGACGCGGGAACCCAGCGTGACCTCGACCGTGCGCTCCTTGCCGTCACGCTCGTACGTGAGGGTGACCGTGTCGCCCGGCTTGTGCGTCCAGATCTCGCCGATCAGGGTGGGCCCGGAGTCGATCACGCGGTCGTCGAGCTTGGTGATGACGTCGCCCGGCTTGAGACCCGCCTTGGCGGCCGGACCGCCCGGCTCGACCGGTGCCGAGCTGCCCGCGCCCTCGTCCGTGATCTGCGCGCCGCCGGAGCTGTCGTCCAGGGAGACGGACGCGCCGATCTTGGCGTACACCGGCTTCCCGTTCTTGATCAGCTCCTGGGCGACGTACTTGGCCTGGTTGATCGGGATGGCGAAGCCCAGGCCGATCGAACCGGACTGGCCCGTGCCGAAGCCGCCGTTGCCGGTGGACTGGATCGCGGAGTTGATGCCGATGACGTTGCCCCGCGCGTCCAGCAGCGGACCGCCGGAGTTGCCCGGGTTGATGGAGGCGTCGGTCTGCAGGGCGCTCATGTAGGAGGCCTGGCTGCCACTGCCGTCGCTGGAGGCCACCGGGCGGTTCTTGGCGCTGATGATGCCCGTCGTCACCGTGTCCGACAGGCCGAAGGGCGCGCCGATCGCGATGGTGGCGTCGCCGACGGCCACCTTGTCCGAGTCGCCGAGGGTGAGGGGCCTGAGGTCGGAGGGCGCGTTCTTGAGCTTGATGACCGCCACGTCGTAGCCCTGGGCGTTGCCGATCACCTCGGCGTCGTACTTCTTGCCGTCCGGGAACGTCGCGGAGAGTTTGCCGCCGTCCACCGCGTCGGCCACCACGTGGTTGTTGGTGACGATGTGGCCCTGCTTGTCGAAGACGAAGCCGGTGCCGGTGCCGCCCTCGCCGCTGTCGCTCTCGGCCTGGATGGTGACGGTGCTGGGCAGCGCCTTGGCGGTCACGCCCGCGACGGTGCCCGGGTCGCGCTTGACGTCCCCGCCGTCGGTGGAGGCGGAGACCGTCGTCGAGCCGGTGTTCTCGTCGTTGTCCTTGGCCAGGGTGTAGCCGAGGCCGCCGCCGACACCGCCGGCGACCAGCGCCGCCACCAGGATCCCGGCGATCAGTCCACCGCGCCCGCGACCGGACTTCGGCGCGGGCTGCTGGTACGACGATCCCCAGCCGCCCGGCCCCGAACCGGAACCGCCGTCGCCGTACGGACCGGCCGGCGGCGGGGGCGGCGGCCAGGACGGGTCCGGGGCGGAGGAGGTGACACCGGGACCGGCGGGACCGGCGTAGCCGCCGGGAGTGCCGTGGCCGCCCGCGTCGCCGGGGCCGGTGGGGCCGCCCGCGGCGGGGCCGCCGGGGCCGCCCGGACCGGCGGGCTCACCGGCGGCGCCCTGCCCGTACGGTCCCTGCGCGGCCTGGTCCTGCGGCCCGTGACCAGCCCGGCCGGCCTGTTCCTGCGGCGCCGGAGCAGCAGCAGGAGCGTCCACCGGCACGGGGGGTGCGGACGGGGCGGGGGGTACCGCGTTGCCCTCGTTCTCGGTGCTCACAGCTTCTCTCCTCGATCCACGGCTGTTCCCTGGGTCGCACGCGGTCGTGCTCCGTGCACATCGGCGCGACCGGCCCGGCGCGCCTGCGGCGTGCTTGTCCCTTTGTATGCCGTCAGCTTTTCCCACGGGCCGTCAGAGCACCATAAGCGGCGGCTGTGCGTCCGGGGTCGTTCTTTATATAGGTCATCAGCGACGAAAAGGATGCAATCCCGGTGCCGCCGTCCGGATCCGCGCCTGTGCGGAGCCCGTCCGACCGGACGCGTACCCGCCCGCGGTGGCACCATGACGCGGTGACCCACGCACGACAGCACGTGATTCAAGTCGTCGCCCACCGCGGAGCCTCCGAGGACGCCCCGGAACACACCCTGGCCGCGTACACGAAGGCCATCGAGGACGGCGCGGACGCCCTCGAATGCGATGTGCGCCTCACCGCCGACGGCCACCTGGTGTGCGTGCACGACCGCCGGATCAACCGTACGTCCAACGGCCGCGGCGCCGTCTCCGCCCTGGAGCTCGCCGACCTCGCCACGCTGGACTTCGGCTCCTGGAAGACGCGCGACGCCTGGAGGGGACGCGACGAGGAGCCGGACTGGGAGCACCGCCCGGAGGACCGCGAGGCGACCTCCGTGCTGACCCTGGAGCGGCTGCTGGAGCTCGTCGCCGACGCCGGGCGCCGGGTGGAACTGGCCATCGAGACCAAGCACCCCACGCGCTGGGCCGGGCAGGTCGAGGAGCGGCTGCTGGCCCTGCTCCAGCGGTTCGGCCTGGACGCCCCGGCCTCCGCCGGGGAGTCCCAGGTGAGGGTCATGAGCTTCTCGGCGCGTTCGCTGCACCGCGTGCGTGCGGCCGCGCCCACCCTGCCGACGGTCTACCTGACCCAGTTCGTCTCGCCCCGGCTGCGCGACGGGCGGCTGCCACCGGGCGTGGGGATCGCCGGCCCCTCGCTGCGCATCGTGCGCAGCCACCCCGCGTACATCGAGCGCCTGAAGCGAGCCGGTCACCAGGTGCACGTGTGGACGGTCAACGAGCCCGCGGACGTGGACCTGTGCGTCGCTCTGGGCGTCGACGCGATCATCACCAACCGCCCGCGCGCGGTCCTGGACCGGCTCGGCCGCTGACCCCTGCGCCTCATGAGTCCCACGAGTCACGTGCACACCTCTTGACCCGGCGCCTCCGACACACGATCCTCACATCTCGGCCACACCGATGATTTCCAGCCATACGGTCACGGGGAGTGCACCGGCACGTCCGCCGTGTGCCGGCCGGCGACGTGGGTCACCGAGGCGTCTTGGCCGGTTTCCGGTACAGGCCAATGGGGCATCCACACCGTGGCGTGGGGCTAAGGAGGTCTCGGGGGTGGCGTTGGTGGTGGCACAGGAGGTGCCCACGTCGTCGAGCATGGCCGTACCCCATGGCCCTGCGGGCGTGGGGGCAGCGAGGCAGCGCATGCGCACGCAGCTGCGCAGCGGCGGGGTGGCGGAATCGGTCATCGACGACGCCGTACTGATCCTTTCCGAGCTGCTGAGCAACGCGTGCAAGCACGGCAGGCCCCTGGGCGACGCGCTCTCCGGCGACGGTGACGTCCGCGCCGCGTGGCGGGTGGACCCGGCGGGCCGGCTCGTCGTGGAGGTCACGGACGGCGGCGGCCCGACCCGCCCCGCCCCCGCGACCCCGTCGGTCACGGCGCACGGCGGCCGCGGGCTGAACATCATCACCGCGCTGGCCGACGACTGGGGCGTGCGCGACGACGTCCGCGGCGAGGTCACCGTGTGGGTCGTCGTCCACGAGGACGTGCACGACCCGGACGCCGGCCACCGCCGCGACGACTTCGCGACGCGCGTGACGGCCCCGCCGGTCTCCCGGACGGCCGGCCCGGACTTCGCTGACGTCCTCGACGAACTGGGCTGAGCCCGTCGCGACGGGGGCGGTGTTGTCCACAGGAACCCGTCGCCCCGGGCCCGAAGGGCTAGGCTCGCGACCGTACGAGACCAGCCGTAACCGGGAGACCCATCGATGGCCAAGAAGCGACCCCAGACGAAGGCCGAGCGCCCGCAGATCACGGACGGCGAGGTCCCGGTCGTCGGCGCCCGCGAGCCCTGCCCCTGCGGCAGCGGCCGCCGGTACAAGGCCTGTCACGGCCGGGCCGCCTCGCACGCCGTGACCGAGCTGGTCCACCGCCCCTTCGAGGGCCTGCCCGGCGAGTGCGACTGGGTCGCCCTGCGCGAGCTGGTCCCGGCGGCCACGGTGGAGCTGACCCTCAAGGACGGACTGCCCGAGGGCGTCCCGTCGGTCACGCTGGCCACGGTGCTGCCGATGGCCTGGCCCGCCCTGCGCCGCGACGACGGCTCGGTCCTGCTCGGCCTGCAGAACGACACCTCCTCGGGCGACATCAGCCGCGACCTCGCCGACACCCTGCAGCGCGCCCTGGAGGCCGCGCCGGGCACGCCCGTCCAGGGCCGCCGTGCCCCGGCCGGCAGCCCGCGGCTGCAGGACCTGCTCGACCCGGACGGCGCCTTCGAGCCAGAAGTGCACAGCGGCTTCGAGTTCTGGGTGCCGGACGCGGAGAACGCCACGCCCGAGGTGGCCGCCTCCCTGGAGCGGGCCAACGCCGCGGCCATCCCGACCGTCAAGCTCCAGGGCGTGGACGCCGCCTACTGGTGCGAGACACCCGACAAGAACCACCTGCGGTGGGTCATGCCGCACCCCGAGGAGCAGCTGCTCGACGCCCTCGCCCGGCTGCACGCGGCGGGCCGGTCCAGCCTCGGCGAAGGCACCCGCCTGGTGGGCTCCTTCCGCGCCCACGGGCTCACGGTGCCGGTGTGGGACCTGCCGAGCGGCGTCGGCGCCGATGACGTGGAGAAGCCCGCGGCGGAGTTCGCCGAGCGTCTCGCCACCGCCCTCGCGGCGGACACTCCGCTCACGCCGGAGGAGCGCCGCGCACGGGGCGGCCTGACCAACCGGCAGGTCACCCTGAGCTGACGTCCGCCGCGCGCGCCCCGGCCGGCCGGACCACTCACCGGCGGGCCGCCCGGCGCGCCCGTACGGGAACACAACTCCCGTCGCGGACAAGCCAGTCGGTGACCGGAAAGGCGAGTTCGAATTTGCGAACCGCCGATCTCTTGTTACCGTTCCTGTAGCCCGGTTGCTGGTGCATCCCCCGTCGCCAGCAACCGGGTCTTTCCATGTGCACGCACCTTCACCGTACGCAATCGCGCGTCAACTACTGGTCCGCGCAGGCGAGTTGCTCCCCGAGCGCAGCAGCAGCGGGCCCTGCCCGCCCCGCCGTGCGAACTCGGTGACGGCGGTGTACGCCGCCAGGTCCCCACGCGCGCGTTCCCGCGGCGTCTCACAGGCCCCCGGCTCGTCCCCGGCGGCCACCGCGCAGGTGATGCGCACGGTCCGGTCCGCCGGGCCCATCAGACTCAGCACGGCGTCCAGCGCCGCCCCCGTCGTATTGCGGTAGTAGGTGCGCGCCCAGGTGTCCGTGCCCCGGGCGACGAGACAGGTCTGCGCCTCGATGCCGTCGGGCGAGGCGAGTTCGGGCCCGCAGCGCACGGCGGACGCCAGGTCCCGGCCGGGCGCGGCCGTCCGGGCCGGCCCGCCCCCGGCACCCGGGTCCGCCCGGCGGTCGCCGGCCGCGGCGGACGAATCCGGGCCAGCGGGACGCGCCGGACGCTCGGGCCGTACGGCCCCCGAGGCCGCCACGGCCAGGGGCAGGGCGACCGCGCACGCCACCAAGGTGCCCACCAGGGCGGTCAGTCTGGCCTTCCGGGGATCCCGGGCCAGGCCCCGGGCATGACGCCGCATGGCCCCGGCATACAACGCACCGGGGCGCGAGCGGCGTGCGGCACGCCGGGGAGCCTAGAACTCGGGCGCACTCACACCCGTACGAGTGAGGACGTCGACCACCGCGTCCACCACGGCCTCCACGTCCGGCACCCAGGGGGAGGCGGAGCCGGGCAGCGGCGCGCGCTCCCAGCGGATCTCGCCCGGGCCCGTCACCGACGGCGGCAGGGCGAGGTAGCCGCCCTCGCCGTGGAAGCGGAGCGAGCCGGGCACGAAGTCCTTGGCGTAGAGCAGTTCGCCCAGCTGCTCCAGGGAGTAGGGCTGCACGAGGATCGCCCAGCGGGAGGGGGAGGCGACGACCGGGCCGAGCCGCACGCCCGTCCGGTCGAGGGCCTGTAGGGCGCGGGCGGCCGGGGCGGCCGGCAGGGAGACCGCGCAGGGTGCCTTGCCGCCGGTGGCGAGGACGATCGGCGCCGTCGGCCGGTTGCCCCACCACCAGCGGACCATGCGCGCGTCGGTGGTGGCCGCGAGGAGGCCGGGATCGAAGGGGTGTGCGCCGGGCACCGTGCACTCCGGGTCGGGGCAGGCGCAGCGGTCCGGCCGCTGCGGGTCCGCCGTCACGCCCGGGAGTACGGGCCACTGCCATTCCGTCGCGTAGGTCAGGGCCGCGCCGATGAGCTCAGGCCTCCCGTCACCGCGCCGGAACAGAAGCCTGCGTCGCCTTCCGGGGATCTCGCGCATGAGCGCTCGTCCTTTCCGTTGCACGCCTGGCAACACCGTGGTCCACATCACAACATGTGTCGATCACTTCACTGTGCGTACCTGTTGGCGCATCACACCCCTGCCGCGCGCAAGGGGAACCCCTGTGGGTCGAGCGTGGGCTGCCTCCGCGGCCGTCCCGCCCATACTGCGTCCATCGAAAGCACGGGCGTGGCGTAGGGGTGGCGAAGTATGGCGTTTACTGTCGCGCGTATTTCTCTCCGCCTCCGCCACGGGAGGATGGGGCACGGTCGTCGGTGGATAGGACGCCCGGTTCCGTCACCAGGTTCCGGGTGGTTCCGACCACCCCTGGCCTTCTCCGAGTACGTACCCATCACGACCGTTGTGACGCTCCGTCGAGCAAGGCCAGTCGACCGCAATAACCCGTCCACTGCGGCAGTTTTAAGCCAAGTTTGCTTTTCCGCAAGAGGAAGGAAGGACTTCTCTTAAGCCTCACTGACACCAGGAATCCCGGCAGGACAATGCTGGACATCTCCTTACGAGTCCGTGTACATGTGGAGACACTGCTGGCGGCGCAGAATGACATGGGGGTTTGCGATGCTTTTGAGCAGTACGCGCCGGTCCGAAGGCCGGACGCCATGAACGCCCCGCACCCTCCGAAAGTGGCTGGAATCGATTCAACGGTTCCGGCCCCCGCACACACTGTCGCGCCCGCCGCGAGTACCTCCCCGGCCTCCCCCGCAAACCCACCCGTCCCACCCGGCGCGGTACTTCAGGACCGTCTCGCCGGCTGGGTCTCCGACCTCACCACCCTCCACGAGCTGACCGAACGGCTGGCCCGCACCGCCTCCCTCGACGAGGCCCTGCACGAACTGCTGCGCGCCGGAGCCGCTCTGGTCGGCGCCGGACGCGGTCTCGTCGTCATGGAACCCGGCGACGGACTCGGCCCCGACAGCACCGTCGGCCTGGGCCTGGGCCGCGCCGACCTCGGCCACATCGAGACCGTCCCGCGCAGCGCCCTGTCCTACGGCCGGATCCTCGACGGACTGCCCGGCGGTGAGGGCGGCATCGCCGACCCCGATCTGTTCGCCGAGGAGGGGCTCGACCCCCGCCACCGCGAGGTCGCCGCCCGCCTCGGCTACGCCGCCAGCTACACCCTCCCCCTGTCCACCGAGTCCGCCGGCCGTCTGGGCGCCGCCGTCTGGCTCTACGACGAGCCCGCCGAACCGGGCGAGCGGCAGCGCCACCTCGCCGGCCTGTACGCGCGCTACGCCGCCGAGCACCTCGCCCGCCTCCTCGAACTGGAGCGCACGCGCGCGTCCATGGCCACCATGTCCGACGAGCTGCTGCCCGCCCGGCTGCCCCGGGTGGCCGGTGTGCAGCTCGCCGCCCGGCACCGCACCGGCCCGCGCGGCGGCGGCGACTGGTACGACGCGCTGCCCCTGCCCGAGGCCGCGCTCGGTCTCGCCGTGGGGTCCGTCACCGGCTCGGGGCCCAGCGCCGTCGCGGCGATGGGACGGCTGCGGGCGTCACTGCGCGCCTACGCCGTGATGGAGGGGGAGGACCCGGTCGCGGTCCTGTCCGACCTGGAGCTGCTGCTGCGCCTGACCGAACCGGCCCGTACCGCCACCGCCCTGTTCGGCTACTGCGAACCGGCCGCCCGCAAGATCACGCTGGCCGGTGCCGGGCACAGCCCGCCGCTGCTCATCGGCCCGCACCGCACCGAGTTCGTCGAGACGTCGGTCTCCGCACCGCTGGGCATGCTCGCCTGCTGGGAGGCGCCGAGCGTGGAGATCCTCGCCGAGCCGGGCGAGACCGTGCTGCTCTACACCGACGGCCTGCTGCACCGCACCGGCGAGGCCACCGACCGTGCCTTCGCCCGGCTGCACGCGGCGGCCGCCGGAGTGCCCCGGGCGCTGCGCGGCGACCCCGGGGCGGTCGCCGACCACGTCCTGCGCAGCGTCCTGCCGGACGGCACGGACGCGCAGGAGGGCGCCGAGGACGTCGTGCTGCTGGCCGCGTACTTCGAGTAACGCTCCTCGTCACCGGCCCCGGGCCCTCTTCCACGCCGCCGTACAGTGGAGGGGGTCCAGTGCCGTACCGAGGAGGATGACCGTGGCCGAGGAGCTCACCCCGGAGACCCCGGAAGAGAGCGAAGAGCCGATCAAGCAGCGGAAGAACGGGCTGTACCCGGGCGTGTCCGACGAGCTGGCCGAGAACATGAAGAGCGGCTGGGCCGACACCGAGCTGCGCGACCTCGAGCCCGTCCCCCAGGCCGCCGAGACCGCGGCCCGCCGGGCCGCTCTGTCCGCGCGCTTCCCCGGCGAGCGCCTGGTGATCCCCGCGGGCAACCTGAAGACCCGCTCGAACGACACCGAGTACGCCTTCCGCGCCTCCGTCGAGTACGCCTACCTCACCGGCAACCAGACCGAGGACGGCGTCCTGGTCCTGGAGCCCAAGGGCGACGGCCACGAGGCGACGATCTACCTCCTGCCGCGCTCGAACCGCGAGAACGGCGAGTTCTGGCTGGACGGCCAGGGCGAGCTGTGGGTCGGCCGCCGCCACTCCCTCACCGAGGCCGAGAAGCTGTACGGCATCCCCGCCTCCGACGTGCGCGAGCTGCCCGACGCGCTGCGCGAGGCCACCGGCCCGGTCCGGGTCGTGCGCGGGTACGACGCCGCCGTCGAGGCCGCGCTGACCGACAAGGTCACCGCCGAGCGCGACGAGGAGCTGCGGGTCTTCCTGTCCGAGGCCCGGCTGGTCAAGGACGCGTTCGAGGTCGGCGAGCTGCAGAAGGCGGTCGACTCGACCGTGCGCGGCTTCGAGGACGTCGTGAAGGTCCTCGACAAGGCACAGGCGACCTCCGAGCGCTACATCGAGGGCACCTTCTTCCTCCGCGCGCGCGTGGAGGGCAACGACGTCGGCTACGGCACCATCGCCGCGGCCGGACCGCACGCCTGCACGCTCCACTGGGTGCGCAACGACGGCCCCGTGCGCGCGGGCGACCTGCTGCTGCTCGACGCGGGTGTGGAGACGCACACCTACTACACGGCCGACGTGACGCGCACGCTGCCGATCGACGGCCGCTTCACCGACATCCAGCGCAAGATCTACGACGCCGTGTACGAGGCCCAGGAGGCCGGGATCGCGGCCGTGAAGCCCGGCGCCAAGTACCGCGACTTCCACGACGCGGCGCAGCGGGTGCTGGCCGAGAAGCTCGTCGAGTGGGGTCTGGTCGAGGGACCGGTGGAGCGGGTGCTGGAGCTGGGTCTCCAGCGGCGCTGGACGCTACACGGTACCGGGCACATGCTCGGCATGGACGTGCACGACTGCGCGGCGGCCCGGGTCGAGGCCTACGTCGACGGCACGCTGGAGCCGGGGATGTGCCTCACCGTCGAGCCCGGACTGTACTTCCAGGCCGACGACCTGACCGTGCCGGAGGAGTACCGCGGCATCGGTGTCCGCATCGAGGACGACATCCTCGTGACCGAGGACGGCAACCGGAACCTCAGTGCCGCGCTGCCCCGGCGCTCCGACGAGGTCGAGGCGTGGATGGCCGCCGTCCAGGGCTGACGACGCCCCGGTGTGCGGGGGAGCCGGCCGCGTGGCTCCCCCGCCTGCCGCAGTGCCTCCGCGCCCGTTCCGGCAGGTCACGAAAGAGCAGGTCAGCGCTGGTTGACGTGTGAGATCATGGCCGACCTTGCCGGGCCGACTCGGGGAACGGGCGCGATCACCATGAAGAACGTTCAGACGGCACTGACCATGCAGGACGCCATCCTCACCCTGCAGAAGTACTGGAGCGACAACGGCTGCATGATCACGCAGCCGCTGAACACCGAGGTCGGAGCCGGTACGGCCAATCCCTCCACCGCCCTGCGCGTGCTCGGCCCCGAGCCGTGGAGCGTGGCCTACGTCGAGCCCAGCGTGCGGCCGGACGACTCGCGCTACGGCGAGAACCCCAACCGGCTGCAGACCCACACCCAGTTCCAGGTGATCCTCAAGCCCGACCCGGGCAACCCGCAGGAGCTGTACCTCGGCAGCCTGCGCGCCCTCGGCGTCGACCTCAACGCCCACGACGTGCGGTTCGTCGAGGACAACTGGGCCTCACCCGCGCTCGGCGCCTGGGGCCTGGGCTGGGAAGTGTGGCTCGACGGCATGGAGATCACCCAGTTCACCTACTTCCAGCAGGTCGGCGGAGTCGCGCTGGACCCGGTGTCGGTGGAGATCACCTACGGTCTCGAACGCATCCTGATGAACCTTCAGGGTGTGGCCCACTTCAAGGACATCGCGTACGCGCCGGGCATCACCTACGGCGAGGTGTTCGGGCAGAACGAGTACGAGATGAGCCGCTACTACCTCGACGACGCGGACATCGACACCAACCACCGGCTGTTCGAGTCGTACGCCGCAGAGGCCCGGCGCCTGCTCGACCTGGAACTGCCCGTCCCCGCCTACCTGTACGTGCTCAAGTGCAGCCACACCTTCAACGTGCTCGACGCGCGCGGCGCCATCAGCACCACCGAGCGGGCCAAGGCGTTCTCCCTCATGCGCGGGCTGACGCACGAGACCGCGAAGCTGTGGGAGCAGCGCCGGGCGGCGCTGGAGCACCCGCTGGGCGTGGCGGCCGCGCCGGCCCCGGCCGCGCGGGCGCCGCTGCCCAAGGTGCCCGGCGCCGAGACCCTGCTGTTCGAGATCGGCGTGGAGGAACTGCCGTACGCGGACGTGCCCGCCACCACCGAGGCCGTGCGGGAGTCGGTCACCGCGAAGCTGGCCGAGACGCGGCTGGGGCACGGGACGATCACCGTGATGGCGACGCCCCGCCGCATCGTGATCACGATCGACGGTGTGCAGCCCCGCGAGCGCGACACCATGCGGACCGTGCGCGGACCCAAGGTCGCCGCCGCCTACAAGGAGGGTGCCCCCACCCCCGCGCTGCTCGGCTTCGCCCGCAGCCAGGGCGCCGAGCCCGCCGATGTGCGCACGGTCGAGGTCAACGGCACCGAGTACGTGGCGGTCACCCGGCACGAGGAGGGCCGCCCGGCCGTCGAGGTGCTCAGCGATCTGCTGGCCGAGGTGGTCGCCGGGCTGCGGGCCGGGCGCAACATGCGCTGGAGCGACCCCGGCCTGTCGTTCTCCCGGCCGGTGCGCTGGCTGCTGGCACTGCTGGGCCGCACTCCCCTGCCCGTGGTGGTCTCCTCGCTGTCCTCGGGCGACACCACGCGGGTCCAGCGCCAGGCCCCCTACCCGGAGGTCCGGGTGACCTCCGCCGAGGGCTACCCGCACTTCCTGCACATGCACGGCATCCTGCTCGACCGGGAGGCCCGGCGCGGTGCCGTCGTGCGGGGTGCCGTGGAGGCGGCCGCCGAGGTGGGCGGGCGGATCGACGTGGAGGGCCAGGCCGGGCTGATCGACGAGATCACGGACATCCTGGAGTTCCCCTACGCCGTGCGCGGGTCCTTCGACGAGCGCTACCTCGACCTGCCCGCGAGCGTCCTGACCACCGTGATGCGCAAGCACCAGCGCTATTTGCCCGTGCTGGACGGCGACCGCCTGATGCCGCACTTCGTCACCTTCGCCAACGCCCTGTGCGACGACGACGTGGTGCGGGCGGGCAACGAGGCCGTGCTGCGGGCCCGCTACGAGGACGCCGCGTTCTTCTGGCGGGCGGACCTGAAGGTGGCGCCGGAGGAGTTCCGGCGGCGCCTGGACAAGCTGACCTTCGAGGACCGGCTGGGCACGGTCGCCGACCGCTCCGACCGGCTGGCCAAGCTCGCCCTGGACCTGGCCGGGCGGGCCGGGCTTCAGGAGGAGGCCGTGGCGGTGGTCCGGCGGGCGGGTGCGCTCGCCAAGTTCGACCTGGCCTCGCAGATGGTGATCGAGTTCTCCGGGCTGGCCGGTGTGATGGCCGAGGAGTACGCCCGCCACGCCGGGGAGTCCGCCGAGGTCGCCCGGGCCCTCGCAGAGATGGAGCTGCCGCGTTCGGCCGGCGGGGAGCTGCCCGCCTCGGACGCGGGTGCCGTCCTGTCGCTGGCCGACCGGTTCGACCTGGTGACGGGCATGTTCATCATCGGTGCCGCACCGACCGGCAGCTCCGATCCGTACGGGGTGCGCCGGGCCGCGATCGGGCTGCTCAACGTGTTGCGCAGCCTGCCCGCCGTGGCCGGAGTCCGGGTGCGCGAGGGGCTGCGCGCGGCGGCCGTGCGCTACGCCGCACAGGGCGTCGAAGTGCCCGCCGAGCGGGTCGCCGAGGCCGCGGAGCTGATCACCCGGCGCTACGAGCAGCAGCTCACGGACGCCGGGCACGAGCACCGGCTGGTCCAAGCCGTGCTGGTGTGGGCCGACCGGCCGGCCCACGGCGACCGCACGCTGGCGACGCTGGAGCGGCATGTCGGCAGCGAGGCGTTCGATGCCCTGGTGGCCGCGTTCCAGCGGGTCGTGCGCATCCTGCCCGAGGGCGGTGTCGAGGGGGCCGACCTCTCCCTGCTGACCGCCCCCGCCGAACTGCGCCTCGCCGAGAGCGCCCGGGCCGTGCGGGAGGCCCTGCAGGGCCGGGAGGACGACCTCGGCGCGCTGATCGAGGTCTCCGCCCCGCTGGTCGAGGCGATCAGCGCCTTCTTCGAGGAGGTGCTGGTGATGGATCCGGACCCGGCGGTCCGGGCGGCGCGGCTGGCGCTGCTCACCGAGGTGGCGGGGCTGGCGCGGACGACCCTGGACTGGGGAGCGCTTTAGGGCGACGCCGTGGCAGGGCAGAGGAGCGGTGTTTCACGTGAAACACCGCTCTGCCGCTCGGTCAGGCGCGGTCAGACCGCCATCAGCGGCGCGTTCTCGCGCCACTTCAGCACCTTGTCGAAGCTCACCACGGCTCCGCCCCGGCCCGGCTTGTTGCCGATGTGCACGTGGTCGGCCAGCTCCTCGATCAGGCACAGGCCCCGGCCGTGCTCGGCGTCGGAACAGGCCGGCCTGATCTGCGGCCGGGACCGTTCGGGGGAGGCTCCCGGAAAGCCCGGGCCCGCGTCCGCCACCTCGATCCGGCAGGTCTCTCCGTCGAGGTAGGCGGTGACCCGGTAGGCCTCCGATCCCGGGCCGCACCCGTGCTCCCCGCCGTGCTCGACGGCGTTCGCGCAGGCCTCGGTGAGGGCCACGGACAGGTCGTAGGAGATGTCGGGGTCGACGCCCGCGGTCTCCATCGTGCCGATCAGCAGGCGCCGGGCGAGGGGCACGCTCGCGGCGTCGCGCCGCAGATGGAGTGACCACCAGATGCTCATGCTCCAGCCTCCTGGCTGTGCCTCGACATACCGTTACGTATTGCCCTCAGTCCCCGGGTGTAAGCGTGAAGTTGGGGTGAGGCCGCCCATTTGGCGGATGCGGGCTGGTCCTGATCGGTGTATGTGGGGGCGGTCGGGGCCAGAGGGTGACGTTCCGGTCGTACGGCATCTTGTGGACCTGCCGTACGGGGCCCACGGGGCCAGTGCGATGATGAGCCCGCCATGACTGCCCCCCACGCGCGCGTGAAACGCTCCGGAGATCCGCTCCGGATCCTGCGGGCCGCGGTGTTCGCCGCGGTCTGCGTCGTGCTGGCCGGGGCAGGTCACACGCTCGCCTCCTGCGACGGGGTCCCGCTGTGGACGCTGGGCGCCGGATTCCTCGGAGTGGCCCTCGTGGCGGTTCCGTTCGCCGGGCGGGTGCGCTCGCTGGCGGCGGTAGCGGCCCTGCTCGCGACCGGTCAGACGGTGCTGCACACCCTGTTCGGCCTCGGCCAGCACGGTACGGCCGCCGTCACGGCCTCCGCCCCGGCGGGTGGGAGCGATGCGGCACTGGTGGAGCAGGCGGCACGCCTCGTCTGCGGCACGACGGCCGCGGCGATCAGCCCGGCCCAGGCGCAGAAGATCCTCACCGACGCCCGGATCGACCCGGTCGCCGGTACGCACACGCACCTGGCCGGGGAGGTCGCGTCCGGGTCGTCGGCCTCACTGTGGCCGTCCCTGCCGATGCTGCTCGGCCACGTCCTCGCGGCCCTCGCGTCCGGGTGGCTGCTGCGCCGCGGCGACCTGGCGCTGCTGCGGCTGACCGAACTGTCGGCGCAGGGCGTCGCCGAAGGGGCGCTGATGCGCTCGCTGCGAGGTGCGCTCGCCCTGGTGCGCGCCCTGCGCGCCGGTCTTCCGGGCGCCCCCGAGGCCGGCCTCCGCCCGGTGCACACCGAGCGGCCCGCCGCGTCGATGCCGGGTGCGCTCGCCCTGCAGCACTCGGTGATCCGGCGTGGCCCGCCGGCCGGTGCGGCTTCCCTGTCCGCACTCGCCCTGGCCGCCTGACGACGCGACCACCCCTCCACTGCTCCGCTCCCGCGCACCCGCGTGCACCGGACGGCCCGGAGAGGCTGCCGCCGTCGTGCGGCACGCGCGCGTGCGCGTATCCCTCTTCCACAGTCGTACCGACTCTCACAGCGGAGTGCTTCCTTCCATGAAGGTTTCCCGTATCGCCGCGGCCGGTGCCGCCGCCGGTGTCACCGTTCTCGCCCTGTCCGCCCCCGCCTTCGCGCACGTCACCGTGCAGCCCGAGGGCACGGCCGCCAAGGGCGGCTACGCGGTGGTGGACTTCAAGGTCCCCAACGAGCGCGACGACGCCTCGACCACCAAGCTCGAGGTCAACTTCCCGACCGACCACCCGCTGGCCTCCGTCATGCCGCAGCCGGTCCCGGGCTGGAAGGTCGAGGTCACCAAGTCCAAGCTCGACAAGCCGCTGGAGCTGCACGGCGAGAAGATCTCCGAGGCCGTCTCCAAGGTCACCTGGACCGCCGAGGGCAAGGGCATCCAGCCCGGGTACTTCCAGAAGTTCCCCGTCTCCCTGGGCCAGCTGCCCGAGGACACCGACACCCTCGCCTTCAAGGCCCTGCAGACGTACTCCAACAAGGAGGTCGTCCGCTGGATCGAGGTGCCGCAGGAGGGCAAGGAGGAGCCCGACAACCCGGCTCCGGTGCTGGAACTGTCCGCCGCCGCCGAGGACGGGCACCACGGCTCGTCGGCCGGGTCGGACTCCGGCAAGGAGACGGCCGAGAAGGCCTCCGCCCACACCGCCGCCGACTCCGGCTCCTCCGACGGCACCGACACCACCGCCCGCGTCCTCGGCATCGTGGGCATCGTGGTCGGCGCCGCCGGCGTCGCCTACGGCGTGCTCGCCGGGCGCCGGCGCACCACCGCCTGAGGCTGCTTCCGTACGGCACGCACCGGGGCACCGCCCCCCACCCGCGGGGGCACCCCCGGTGCGTGCCGGGACACCGACATCTGGGACATTTTTCTATGCGCACCACAACCTTCGCCGCGGCCGCCCTGTTCGCCGCCGCTTCCCTGACCCTGACCGCGTGCGGCAGCGGCGACGACAACGGCAAGCCCGTGTCCGTGGTCTCCGAGGAGGCCGGCACCAAGAGGGCCGCCACCGTCCTCGACAAGCCCTTCGAGAAGCCGGACCTGGTCCTGACCGACACGCAGGGCAAGAAGTACGACCTCCGCGAGGAGACCGCGGGCAAGCCCACGCTGATCTACTTCGGCTACACCCACTGCCCCGACGTGTGCCCGCTGACGATGAACAACATCGCCGTCGCCAAGAAGCAGCTGCCCAAGGCCGAACAGGACGAGCTGCGCGTGGTGTTCGTCACCACCGACCCGCAGCGCGACACCTCGGCCGAACTCGGCACCTGGCTGAAGGGCATCGACCCGTCCTTCGTCGGCCTCACCGGTGACTTCTCCACCATCCAGGCCGGCGCGCGCACCCTGGGCATCAGCATCGAGCCGACGCGCAAGGACAAGAACGGCAAGCTCGTCTCGGAACACGGCACCCAGGTCATCGCGTTCTCGCCGAAGACCGACAGCGGTTACGTGCTCTACGGCGAGGACGCCACCGTCGACGACTACACCAAGGACCTTCCCGCCCTCGTCGAGGGGGCGAAGCCGTGAGGCGTACCGGTCCGGCGGCCCTCGCCATAGCCGGGGCGCTCGCGCTGGCCGGCTGCGGCGGCGGCGAGTCCGGCTCCGACTCCGGCTCCGGAAAGGCGGACCTCTCCGTGGGGTCGGCCTACATCCCGCAGCCGATGTCCGGCGACATGGCGGCCGGCTTCCTCACCGTCACCAACGAGGGCGGCGCCGACGACGAACTGACCGGGGTCACCAGCGACATCGGCCGGGTCACCGTGCACCGGACCGTCGACGGGGCGATGCGGGAGGTCGAGAGCCTGGAGATCCCCGCGGGCGGCCGGCTGGAGCTGCGCAGCGGAGGCGACCACCTGATGTTCGAGCAGTTGAAGCGCAAGCCGAAGGAAGGCCAGACGGTCTCCGTCGAACTGCGTTTCGCCCGTTCCGCACCCGTCACGGTGCGGATGCCGGTGAAGCCCGCGACCTACACCCCGAAGACCGGACACTGAGGGAGGGACCCCTGTGACGCAGACCATCGCCCCCCGCCGCGTCCGGATCCTGGTGCTGCTGCTCCTGGCCGCCGTCTGCGCCCTGCTCGCCGGGGCCGGGCCGGCCTCCGCGCACGCCGCGGTGACCGGCAGCGACCCCGGGCAGGGGGCGGTGGTCGACCAGGCCCCCGCCCGGATCTCGCTCACCTTCTCCGAGCAGGTCGCGGTGTCCGACGACTCGCTGCGCGTCCTCGATCCCGAGGGCAAGCGCGTCGACACGGGCGAGCCGTCCGACGTCGGCGGCACCACGTACGCCGTGCGGCTGCACTCGGGCCTGCCCGACGGCACCTACACCGTGGCGTACCAGGTCGTGTCGGCCGACAGCCACCCCGTCGCGGGCGCCTACACCTTCTCCATCGGCGCCCCCTCCAAGACGTCCGTGTCCGTCTCCGGGCAGACCACCGACGACGGGGTGGTGGGCTGGCTCTACGGCTTCGGCCGGTACGTGTCCTACGCCGGGTTCCTCGTGATGGCGGGCGGTGCCGCCTTCGTGCTGGCCTGCTGGCCGCGCGGCTCCGGGGTGCGGCCGGTGCAGCGTTTCGTCGTCTCCGGGTGGGTCGCCCTCACCGCGGCGACCCTGGCCCTGCTGCTCCTGCGCGGGTCCTTCACCGGCTCCGGGAAGGTCGCCGACGTCTTCGACCTCTCCCTGCTCGGGCAGGTGCTCCAGACCAAGACCGGCGCGGCCCTGGTCTCCCGGCTGCTGCTGCTCGCCGCGGCGGCGCTGTTCATCGCCGTGCTGTTCGGGGCGTACGACAAGCGGGAGGACCCGCAGGAGCGGCGGGACCTCACCTTCGGGCTCTCGATCGGCGGTGCCGTCGTGGCGGCCGGGCTCGCGGCGAGCTGGGCGATGTCCGAGCACGCCTCGGTCGGGCTGCAGGCAGGGATCTCCATGCCGGTGGACGTGCTGCACCTGCTGGCCGCCGCTGCCTGGCTCGGTGGCCTGGGCGCGCTGCTGGTCGCTTTGTACCGGGCGCCCGCCGGCACACCCGTCGACGCCCGGCCCGTCCACCGGTTCTCCCGGCTGGCGTTCGGCAGCGTGCTGGCCCTGATCGCCACCGGCACCTACCAGTCGTGGCGCCAGCTCGGCTCCTGGACGGCCTTCACCGGCACCCGGTACGGCCAGCTCCTGCTGGCCAAGATCGCGCTCGTCGTGGTGCTCGTCGGGGTCGCGTGGATCTCCCGTCGGTGGACGGGCCGGCTGGCGCAGGCGGTGCCGGCCTCTCCGGATACGCGAGAGCGAGAGACGGTGCGGGTGGGCGCGGGTCCGGAGGTCTCGGCGGCCGCGGACGGCTCGGCCGGCCGGAACAAGGAGCCGGCCACCGAGGGCGCCTCGGTCGCCGGCGAGCACGCGGACTCCGCCGGTGCCTCGGACACCGCTGACGCCTCGGAGTCCGCCGACGCGACGGACTCCCGCGCCGGGGACACCGTCGGCGCCCCGGATTCCGGGGACGCGGGCGGCTCCGCGCCCGCCGACGCCGAGCGGGCCGCCCAGCTCGCCCGGCAGCGGGCCGCGCGGGACACCGCCCGGCAGAAGAAGATCCGGGACGCCGACCCGAACCGCTTCGGCCTGCGCCGCTCCGTGCTGGCCGAGGCCGGCGTCGCCGTCGTCCTGCTCGCCGTGACCACCGTGCTGACGCAGACCGAGCCGGGACGCACGGAGGAGGAGGCCAAGGCGGCCACGCAGTCCTCCGCGGCCGCCTCCGCCGAGGACGGCTCGGCCGGGGCGCTCACCCTGAACATGCCGTTCGACACCGGCGGCGAGGACGGCAAGGGCGTCGTCACGATCGACCTCGACCCCGCACGCGTGGGCGACAACGAGATGCACGTCTACGTGGAGCGGCCCAACGGCCGGGCGTTCGACATCCCCGAGGTCAAGGTCGACTTCACCCTCAAGGCCAAGGACATCGGGCCGCTGCCCGTCGTCCCGGACCACATCGCTACCGGACACTGGTCGGCGAACGGAGTACAGATCCCCATGGCCGGCGACTGGCAGGTCGACGTGACCGTGCGGACCTCCGACATCGACGAGGTGACCGTCACCAAGAACGCGCAGATCGGCTGAACCAGCATGGCTGACCACTCCATCCCGCAGGCCCGCACTCCCGGCACCGCACCGGGGGAGAACGCGGCGGCCCCGGCCGGTGAGGGCATCTCCCGGCGGCGTCTGCTCGGCACCGCCGGTGCCACCGGGCTCGTGCTCGGCACCGCGGGCGCCGGCGTGGGCTACGCCGCCGCCCCGTCCGAAGCGGCCGCACCCCTCACCGCGCTCGGCACCGGCCGGGCGATGTTTCACGGGAAACATCAGCCCGGCATCACCGACGGACTGCAGGCCCGCGGCCACCTCGTCGCCTTCGACCTGGCCGCGGGCGCGGGCCGCAAGGAGGCCGCGGCCCTGCTGCGCCGCTGGTCGGAGACGGCCCGGCGGCTGATGGCGGGCGAGCCGAGCGCGGAGGGCGACACGGATGTGGCCCGCGACGCGGGCCCGTCCTCGCTGACGGTCACCTTCGGGTTCGGGCACAGCTTCTTCGCGCGGACCGGACTGGCGGAGCAGCGGCCCGTCGCCCTGGACCCGCTGCCCGAGTTCTCCTCCGACCGCCTCGACAAGAACCGCAGCAACGGCGACCTGTGGGTGCAGATCGGCGCGAATGACGCGCTGGTCGCCTTCCACGCCCTGCGCGCGATCCAGAAGGACGCGGGCCGGGCCGCCAAGGTGCGCTGGCAGATGAACGGCTTCAACCGCTCGCCCGGCGCCACCGCCCACCCCATGACGGCCCGCAACCTGATGGGCCAGGTCGACGGCACGCGGAACCCGAAGCCGGACGAACCCGACTTCGACCGGCGGATCTTCGTCCCCGAAACGGGTGATCCCGCCTGGATGGCGAACGGCTCCTACGCCGTCGTCCGCCGGATCCGGATGCTCCTCGACGACTGGGAGAAGCTCTCGCTGAAGGCCCAGGAGGACGTCATCGGGCGCCGCAAGTCCGACGGGGCGGCGCTGTCCGGGGGGACCGAGACGACCGCGATGGACCTGGAGAAGACCGACGACCAGGGCAATCTCGTGGTGCCGATCAACGCCCACGCCCGGATCACCCGGCCCGACCAGAACGGCGGTGCCGCCATGCTGCGCCGCCCGTTCTCCTTCCACGACGGCATCGATCCCGACGGGACGCCCGACGCGGGCCTGCTCTTCATCTGCTGGCAGGCCGATCCCCTGCGCGGCTTCGTGCCGGTGCAGCGCAAGCTCGACCGGGGCGACGCCCTGTCGCAGTTCGTCCGGCACGAGTCGAGCGGGCTGTTCGCGGTGCCGGGCGGCGCCGCGGAAGGCGAGTACGTGGGGCAGCGGCTGCTGGAGGGGTGAGGGCCGGACGGACTGCTCGTTCGGGGAGAAGGCGCTTCCGCGGGCCCATTAGGGTGAGGTCATGCCAGCGAGCTATGCGTATCTCGGCCCCGAGGGCACCTTCACCGAAGTCGCCCTGCGCACGCTTCCCGAGGCCGCCACCCGGGAGCTCATCCCGTACGTGTCCGTCCAGTCCGCGCTCGACGCGGTGCGGGCCGGCGAGGCCGAGGCCGCGTTCGTGCCCATCGAGAACTCGGTCGAGGGCGGCATCACCACCACCCTCGACGAGCTGGTCGCCGGCGCCCCGCTGATGATCTACCGCGAGGTGCTGCTGTCCATCACCTTCGCGCTGCTCGTCCGTCCGGGCACCGGGCTGACGGACATCAAGACGGTCTCCGCGCACCCGGCCGCCCAGCCCCAGGTGCGCAACTGGCTGCGCAAGCACCTGCCGGACGCCCACTGGGAATCGGCCGCCTCCAACGCCGACGCCGCCCGGCTGGTCCAGGAGGGTCAGTACGACGCCGCCTTCGCCGGTGAGTTCGCGGCCGCCCGCTACGGCCTGGAAGCCCTGGAGACCGGCATCCACGACGCCGAGAACGCCCAGACGCGGTTCGTGCTGGTCGGCCGTCCCGCCCGGCCCGCGGCACCGACCGGCGCGGACAAGACCTCCGTCGTGCTGTGGCAGCGCGACGACCACCCCGGCGGCCTGCGCGACCTGCTGGGCGAGTTCGCCACCCGCGGCATCAACCTGATGCTGCTCCAGTCCCGGCCCACCGGTGCGGGCATCGGCAACTACTGCTTCTGCATCGACGCCGAGGGGCACATCTCCGACCGCCGGGTCGCCGAGGCGCTGATGGGCCTGAAGCGCATCTGCCTGCAGGTGCGCTACCTCGGCTCCTACCCGCGTGCGGACGTGCGCCCGGGAGACCTGCACCCACCGCGGCCGGGCACCTCGGACGACGAGTTCGGAGCGGCGGCCGACTGGGTGGCGCGCTGCCAGGACGGCCGCTTCTAGGTTCCGGTCGTACCTGTTCCAGGTTCCGCTCGTCCTGTTCCAGGTTCCGGTCGTACCTGCAGACCGTCGTTGTCCACAGAAGTTATCCACAGGTCCGCTTCTCGACCTGGGGACAAGTCGACAACGATCTGTGCGTCAGTCGACAAATCGCCCTCCGAGCCCTCGATGCGGTCATCGCCGGGCAGGTCACCCTTCGTCCACCGTTTCCCCATGCGTCACTCTTCGAGGTGACCTCTTTCCACCCGAAAGTGAGGGTAGGGAGGGTTTGTCTTGGGCATTTCCCGGAGGGGCGCGCGCTTGCGGAGTGATCCATTCCGAAGTCCACAGATCTTGCACACACCCTGTGGATAACTTTTCCGACCGCGTGGACCGCTGTGGACAACCAGGCCCCAAGTCCCGTTCCCCGCAAGGAAATCGAGTCAATACGGCGGGTGCGGGTTGCCTCGTTCCGGGGGGCGGCGCCGCCCATATTGACACGCCGCGCAAATCGTCCATAACCGGTCGTAAAGGGCGCGCTGCATAGTGAGTCGTAGGTGGTCACCCCACACCGGTAGCCTTGGGCGCGTGATTGACCTTCGCCTGCTCCGTGAGGACCCCGACCGTGTGCGCGCGTCGCAGCGTGCCCGTGGAGAGGACGTCGCGCTCGTCGACTCCCTCCTGTCTGCCGACGAGCGGCGCAGGTCGTCCGGCGTCCGCTTCGACGAGCTGCGCGCCGAGCAGAAGGCGCTCGGCAAGCTCATCCCCAAGGCGAGCGGGGACGAGAAGGCCGAACTGCTGAAGAAGGCAGGTCAGCTGGCCGCGGACGTCAAGGCCGCCGACGCCGACCGGGACGCGGCAGCCGCCGAGACCCAGGAACTCCTCCTCCGCCTCGGCAACCTCGTCCACCCGGACGTGCCGGTGGGCGGCGAGGAGGACTTCGTCACCCTGGAGACGCACGGCACGATCCGCGACTTCGCCGCCGAGGGCTTCGAGCCCAAGGACCACCTGCAGCTCGGGCAGATCCTCGGCGCGATCGACGTCGAGCGCGGCGCCAAGGTCTCCGGCTCGCGCTTCTACTTCCTGACGGGCGTCGGCGCCCTGCTGGAGCTCGCCCTGGTGAACGCGGCGATCGCGCAGGCCACCGCGGCCGGCTTCACCCCGATGCTGACCCCGGCCCTGGTCCGCCCCCAGTCCATGGCGGGCACGGGCTTCCTCGGCCAGGCGGCCCAGGACGTGTACCACCTCGCCGACGACGACCTCTACCTGGTCGGCACCTCCGAGGTGCCGCTCGCGGCGTACCACATGGACGAGATCCTCGACGCCGACCGCCTCCCCCTGCGCTACGCGGGCTTCTCGCCCTGCTTCCGCCGCGAGGCCGGTTCGCACGGCAAGGACACCCGGGGCATCTTCCGCGTGCACCAGTTCGACAAGGTCGAGATGTTCTCCTACGTCTCCCCCGAGGACTCCCAGGCCGAGCACCAGCGCCTGCTGGAGTGGGAGAAGCAGTGGCTGACCTCGCTGGAGCTGCCGTACCGCGTGATCGACGTGGCGAGCGCCGACCTCGGTGCCTCGGCCGCCCGCAAGTTCGACTGCGAGGCGTGGATCCCGACGCAGGGCAAGTACCGCGAGCTGACCTCCACCTCGGACTGCACCGAGTTCCAGTCCCGCCGGCTGTCGATCCGCGTCCGTGACGGCAAGCAGGTCAAGCCGCTGGCCACGCTCAACGGCACGCTCTGCGCCGTCCCGCGCACGATCGTGGCGCTCCTGGAGAACCACCAGCAGGCCGACGGTTCGGTGCGCGTCCCGGAGGTGCTGCGCCCGTACCTCGGCGGCCGGGAGGTCCTGGAGCCGGTGGCGAAGTGACCACCGCCCTTCCGTACAGGCTGGTCGCGACCGACCTCGACGGGACGCTGCTGCGCTCCGACGACTCGGTCTCCCGGCGTACCCGTGACGCGCTCGCCGCCGCCACCGCGGCGGGCGCCGCGCACATCGTCGTCACCGGCCGCGCGGTCCCCTGGACCCGGCACATCCTCGACGACCTCGGCTACCAGGGGCTGGCCGTCTGCGGCCAGGGCGCGCAGGTCTACGACGCCGGCGCGCACCGCCTGCTGACGTCGGTCACGCTGGACCGGCAGCTCGCCGGGGTGGCGCTCGCCAAGATCGAGGCGGAGGTCGGCCCGCTGCACATCGCGGCGAGCCGCGACGGCCTGGACGGCGAGGTGCTGGTCGGGCCCGGCTACGCGGTGCAGGGCACCCTGCCGGCCACGCCGTTCACGGACGCCTCCGATCTGTGGAGCGCGCCCCTGAACAAGCTGTACATCCAGCACCCGACGCTCTCGGACGACGAACTGTGCGAGGTCGCCACGCGTACGGCCGGCGGCTTCGTCACCGTCGTCGTGGCGGGCGAGGGGATCGTCGAGCTCCTGCCGCTCGGGCTGTCCAAGGCGACCGGGCTGTCGCTGGCGGCCCGCCGGCTCGGGGTGAAGGCGGCCGACACGATCGCCTTCGGCGACATGCCCAACGACATACCGATGTTCGGGTGGGCCGCCTACGGCGTCGCGATGGCGGACGCCCACGACGACCTCAAGGCGGTCGCCGACGAGGTGACGTCCTCCAACGACGAGGACGGCATCGCGGTGGTGCTGGAGCGGATGCTGGGCTGAGCACCGGGCCGGGCGCGAGGCGCGCGGCCGGTCGCCGCGTTGCATGCTCTGGGTGCGTTCGGCGCGTTCGGCGCGTTCGGTGCGTTCGGTGCGTTCGGTGCGTTCGGTGCGTTCGGTGCGTTCGGTGCGTTCGGCGGAGGATGCACGGATCGAACGTGCGCGGGCCTTCCGGCCCGACCATGGCTCAGCGAGCCAGTGCCTTCCCACTCGGCCAATCCTCCGGGTGGGCGGCCCACGCGACGTGCGGATCGCGTGCTCGAAGCGGCCGCCCCGGGCAGCTCCCCGTGCGGTGCGGGCTCCACGGAGGGGTGGTGCCTACTCCGGAACCGGCCGCGGGCTGCCCTGAAGGGAGCTGGACGTACTGCCGTGCATGGGCATCGTCCCGCTCCTCTCCCGGACCACGACGCCGGGCATCTCGCCCGGCGGGGACACGACCACTGTGCCCGCCGGGCGAATCGGGCGCCACTGAATAAACCGGCGGTCGCCCGGCTCAGCGCCGGCGCCACCTCCGCCGGCGGACCTTGCTGAAGAACCAGCCCGCGGGCGGCTCGTCGGAGCGCCAGGGCTGGGGCTCCGGTTCCTCGCGGCGCCAGCGCGCGGCGAGCATCCGGGCCCGGGCCGAGGGCTCGGAGGCCCCGGCGGCACGGACGAAGTCCTCGTCCAGCACGACGTCGTCGATGTGGTCGATGCCGACGCTCTCGTCCTTCTCGTCCTGTTCGTCCCTCTTTCCCGCCATCTCCGCCTCCCCGGCCGTCAGAACTCCCGTGCTTCCCCGCCGCGCGTCCGTCAGTGTGCCTCGACGGGGGTGAGGCCCCCGTCAAGGCACGGGCACGTCACTCCTCGCCGGCGAGGGTGAGGGAGCGCAGCTTCTGGCCCGCGTACCAGGTGGCCAGCACGGTGACGGCCACCAGCAGCACCGTCGCCGTGGTCAGGCCGACGTCGGAGGAGACCAGGTCCCCGCCGGACACCTTCTGGGCGACGGCCAGCGACCACTGCTGGACGCTGAGCGTGCGCGCCCCCGGCACCAGGGAGCCGAAGAGGGCCTCCCAGACCAGGGCGTAGACAAGGCCGAACACCACCGCGTGCCGGGAGACCGTGCCCAGCAGCAGGAACAGGGCCGCGTAGGCGATGGACGCGACCAGCGCCGCCACCGTGTAGGCGACCGCGACCTGCTGGCCGTTGCCGTTCAGGATGAACCCGGCGACGAGTGTCGGCACCGCGGAGAACACCATGGTCACCGCGACGGCCACGATCAGTTTGGTGAAGATGATCGTCGGCCGCTTGATCGGCTTGGACAGCAGGTACACCACCGAGCCGTCGTCGATCTCCGGGCCGATCGCTCCGGTGCCCGCGATGACGCCGATGATCGGCACCATCGTGGCGAGCGCGAGCCCGCCCAGCAGGTCGGCCGCGGTCTGGTCGTCCGCTCCGGCCAGAGCGCGCACCGCCACGGCGATCACGATCAGCAGCAGCGGCAAGGCGCCCAGGATGAGGGCCCGGCGCCGGCCGAGCAGGGCCCGGTAGGTGAGCCGGGCGACTGTGGGGTCGTACATCAGGGCCTCCTACGCCGCGACCAGGTACGAGAAGACGGACTCGAGGGACTCGTCGGACGGCGAGACCGTGAGCAGCCGGATGCCGTGGTCCCTGGCGACCTTGGGCAGCAGCGCGGTGAAGCGGCCGAAGTCGACGGCCTGGATGCGCAGGGCGCCCTCGGCGTGGTCGACCTCGATGCCGGACGTCGACGGGTCGGCGATGAGCGCGGCCGCGAGGGCGCGGTCGTCGCTGGAGCGCACCAGGTAGCGGTGCGGCCGGTCGGTCATCAGGCGGCGGATCTTGCGGAAGTCGCCGCTGGCGGCGTGCCGGCCGGCGACGACGACCTCGATGTGCCAGGCGAGCTGTTCGACCTCTTCGAGGATGTGGGACGAGAACAGCACCGTGCGGCCCTCGTCGCCCATGCGCCGCAGCAGGTCCATCAGCTGCATGCGCTGACGCGGGTCCATGCCGTTGAAGGGCTCGTCGAGCAGCAGCAGCGAGGGGTCGTGGACGAGGGCGCTCGCCATCTTCACGCGCTGGCGCATGCCTTTGGAGTACGTCTGGATCTTGCGGTCCTGCGCGTACTCCATCTCCACGGTGGCCAGGGCCTTCTGGGCCGCCTTGGCGCCCAGCCCGTGCAGTTCCGCGTTGGCGAGGACGAACTCCTTGCCGGTGAGGAAGTCGTACATGGCCTCGCGCTCGGGGACGACGCCGATGTGCTTGTAGATCTCCTCGTTGCGCCAGACCGGCTTCCCGTCGAGGGTGACCGTGCCGGTGGAGGGGGCGAGGAAGCCGCCCATCATGTTGATGAGGGTGGACTTCCCGGCGCCGTTGGGACCGAGCAGGCCCGTGACGCCGGGGCCGATGGTCATGGTGATGTCGTTGACGGCGACCACGTTGCCGAACCAGCGGGAGACGTGGTCGATGCTGAGCGTGGTCACAGTCCCACCTTCTTGTAGCGGCGCATCAGGAGGGCATGGCTCGCCGCGATCAGGCCGAGGGCGACGAGCAGGAAGACGGCGCCCTCGCCGGTGCTCGGGCCCACCCCGCCGGGGAAGGCGGAGGTCGCGCCGAGGAACGCGGACTGCACACCGTCGATCAGAGTGATCGGCGAGAAGAGCCCGATCCACGGCACGGCGTCGCTGCTGCCCTGCGCGTCGGCGATGGCCTGGAGGGTGGAGACGGCGCCGTAGGTGATGGTCAGCACGGCGATCACCGCCGCGATGCCGAAGCCGCGGCGCGGCGTGAAGGACGCGATGACCAGGCCGATGCCGGCGAAGAGCAGTGAGAGCAGTGCCACGGACACCAGTCCCTGTCCGAATCCCTTGGTCTGGTCGGCGAAATCGAGCTTGGCCAGCAGCGCACCCACGTACAGCACCAGCAGCGGGGCGGCGGTCAGGATGAACAGCGCCGAGGCCAGGGCCGCGAACTTGGCGCGGACGTAGTCGGCGGTCTCGATGGGCCGCGAGAAGTACAGCGGTACGGTCCTGAAGCGCAGGTCGCGCGAGACCGACTGGGGTGCCTGCGAGGCGACGTACAGGCTGATGACCGCCTGCATGACGATCGCGTAGCGCGTGTAGTCCAGCGGCAGTTCCTTGGCCTTGGTGGCGACCGCGACGGCGACCATGATGGCCGCGGGCACGCACATCACCACGAACAGCAGCATGGGCAGCACCTTGGACTTCACCGAGCGGCCGAGGCCGTAGGAGCCGCGCAGGGACTGCGAGTACAGCGAGCGGCGGGCGTAGGCGCGGCCGAGGCGCGGCCCGTCGTAGCTGCGGTAGCCGATGTTGTGGATGCGGGTCTGGTCACCCGGTGCCGGGGTGGACGCCCCCGTGGAGTGCTCAACCGCCATGGCCGACCGCCTCCTTCCGCTGCTCGTTCCGGTCGCCGGTCGTGAAGACCTCGGAGATGTGGTGCCGGCGCTGCTCCATGCGCACCAGGCCCAGTCCGAGATCGGCGATCACGTCCCTGACCAGGTCGTACGTCTCCTCGCCCTGCGCGGTGAGCAACAGGATGTGGCCGGCGCCCGGCAGGCCGCTGCCGTCCTCGACGCTCACCCCGCGCGCGTGCAGCGCCTCACGGACCGCGCGGGTGCCGTCCGGGTGCTCGTCGGTGTCGGTGACCTCGATGGCCAGGGTGGTCGTGGTCTGGGTGAAGTCCCGGGTGGAGCTGGAGCGCAGGAGCTTGCCGCCGTCCACCACGACGACGTGGTCGCAGGTGCGCTCCAGTTCGCCCAGCAGGTGCGAGGTGACCAGCACCGAGATGCCGAAGTCGGTGTGGATCCGGCGGATCAGGCCGAGCATCTCGTCGCGGCCGACCGGGTCGAGGCCGTTGGTCGGCTCGTCCAGGAACACCAGCTGCGGATCGTGCACCAGGGCCTGCGCGAGCTTCACGCGCTGCTTCATGCCGGTGGAGTAGCCGCCGATGGGGCGGTAGCGCTCCTCGTACAGGCCGACGTGGCGCAGGGTGTCGGCGGTGCGCTCGCGCGCGGCCGTGGGCGGCAGGCCGGACATGCGCGCCATGTGGACGACGAACTCGGTGGCCGAGACGTCCGGCGGCAGGCAGTCGTGCTCGGGCATGTACCCGACGCGTTCGCGGATGGCGGCGCCCTGGGTGGCGACGTCGAGGCCGAGCACCTCGGCGCGGCCCTCCGTGGCGGGGGACAGACCCAGCAGGATCTTGATCAGTGTGGACTTGCCGGCCCCGTTGGCTCCGACGAGTCCGGTCACACCGGGCCCGACGTCCACGGAGAGCCGGTCAAGCGCGGTCACCCGGGGGAACCGCTTGCTCAGGCTTTCGGTCGCGATCACAGTCACGCTTCGACGGTAGGGGCCGTGCGCGTGGCGGTCGTCACTCCGCAGGTCTGTCTTGGGTCAGCCTGGAGTATTAGGGGCCCTTAGGGGACCTGGTTCTCCAGGGGTAGCGGGGCCCGGGAGGTCCTATTGACGAACTCTCTAACAACTGCCAGATTCGCCGGATGACGTTGCTCAGGGGCGCGCGCGAGCGCAGGGTGCGGACCGGCGGAGTCGAACTGTGCGTGGCCGAGCTGGGGGACCCGGGGCGGCCCACGGTCGTCCTGGTGCACGGCTACCCCGACACCAAGGAGGTGTGGTCGGAGGTCGCCGCACGGCTCGCCGGCGACTTCCACGTGGTGGCGTACGACGTCCGCGGCCACGGCCGGTCGACGGCGCCGCGGCCGCTGCGGGGAGGATTCACGCTGGAGAAGCTGACGGACGACTTCCTCGCCGTCGCGGACGCGGTGAGCCCCGATCGGCCGGTGCATCTGGTCGGGCACGACTGGGGGTCGGTGCAGGCCTGGGAGTTCACCACCGTGCGGCGCACGGAGGGGCGCATCGCCTCGTTCACGTCGATCTCCGGTCCCTCCCTCGATCACTTCGGCCACTGGATCGGCAGGCGCCTGCAACGGCCCACCCCGCGCCGGATCGGCCAGCTGCTCGGGCAGGGCGCCCGGTCCTGGTACGTCTACCTGCTGCAGACGCCCCTGCTGCCGGAGCTGGCCTGGCGCGGTCCGCTCGGCAGGCGCTGGCCGAAGGTCCTGGAGCGCGTCGAGAAGGTGCCCGTGGGCGACTACCCGCGGCCCTCCCTGCCCTCGGACGCGGCGCACGGCGCCTGGCTGTACCGGGACAACGTCCGGTCCCGGCTGCGGGTTCCCCGCCCCGACGCCCACGCCCACGCGCCCGTGCAGCTCGTGACACCGCTGGAGGACCGGTTCCTCTCGGAGCGGCTCAACGATGACCTGGAGCAGTGGGTTCCGCGGCTGACGCGCCGCACCGTGCAGGCGGGGCACTGGCTCCCGCGGACCCGTCCGGAGCAGCTCGCCGCGTGGATCGGGGAGTTCGCGACCTCCGTCGAGGCGGGGCGCTCACCGGCGCCGGCGAGCGGGGAGCACGCCGAGCGCTTCGCGGGGCAGCTCGTCCTGGTCACCGGTGCGGGCAGCGGCATCGGGCGCGCCACGGCGCTCGCGTTCGCCGCAGCGGGAGCGCGGGTGGTGGCGGTCGACCGGAACGCACAGGCGGCCCTCCGCACGGCCGAGTCGGCCCGCCTGGCGGGCGCGGCCGGAGCCTGGGCGGAGACGGCCGACGTCTCGGACGAGCAGGCCATGGAGAAGCTCGCCGAGAAGGTCGACGCCGACCACGGTGTGGTGGACGTGCTGGTGAACAACGCCGGGATCGGACTGTCCGGTTCCTTCTTCGACACCACGCCGGAGGACTGGAGGAAGGTCCTCGACGTCAACCTGTGGGGTGTCATCCACGGGTGCCGGGTCTTCGGGCGGCGGATGGCCGAGCGCGGGCAGGGCGGCCACATCGTGAACGTGGCGTCGGCCGCCGCCTACCAGCCCTCCCGCGCGCTTCCCGCGTACAGCACCTCGAAGGCGGCCGTGCTCATGCTGAGCGAGTGCCTGCGGGCGGAACTCGCCGGGCAGGGGATCGGCGTGACGGCGGTCTGCCCCGGTTTCGTCAACACGTCCATCACGTCCACGGCGCACTTCGCCGGGGTCGACGCCCGGGAGGAGCAGCGGCTCCAGCAGCGCGCGGCCCGCCTGTACGGACTGCGCAACTATCCCCCGGAGAAGGTGGCCCGCGCGATCCTGCGGGCGGTGGCACGCGACCTGGCCGTGGCGCCGGTGACGCCGGAGGCGCGGGTCGCCCGGCTGCTCTCGCGGGTCGCCCCGGGACTGCTGCGCGGCATCGCCCGGATCAAGCCGCCTGTGTGAGAAGCGGCCAACGTCCGCACGGGCCACGCCAGTTGTCCACAGTGGAACCCCTTCTTCCTGTGGATAACACCCCTTGGCTGTGGACCAAACCCGAAGTGTGAAACTCGATCGCGTGATTCACGTCTCTTGCAGCACCCTGGGGGGATGGACGAAAGACGCACCGTGAAGGTGTCGAAGTACCTCTCCAAGCACCTGCGCCACCAGCCCGAGCGCATCGGTCTCACACTCGACGATGCCGGCTGGGTGGAGATCGACACCCTGATCGCCGCGGCCGCCGCACACGGCTTCCGGTTCAGCCGGGACGAGTTGGATCAGGTCGTGGCCACCAACGACAAGCGGCGCTTCGCCGTGGAGGGCAGCCGGATCCGCGCCAGCCAGGGGCACAGCGTCGAGGTCGACCTCGGACTGCCCTCGGCGACCCCGCCCGCCCACCTCTACCACGGCACCGTCGCCCGCAACCTGGAGGCGATCCGGGCCGAAGGGCTCCGGCCGATGAACCGGCACGCCGTCCACCTGTCGCCCGACCGCGAGACGGCCACCCGTGTGGGCGCCCGCCGTGGGCAGCCTGTCGTGCTGGGCGTGGACGCGGCCGCCATGCACCGCGACGGGCACGTCTTCCGGGTGAGCGAGAACGGCGTGTGGCTGACCGAGGCGGTGCCGCCGGGTTATCTCCGGTACCCGGGATCCCGTTGACGGACTGTGCGCGGTCCGGCACGGCAGGTGCCTGTTTCACGTGAAACATGGCTGCCCCGCCCGTCTCCTTTAGGCTCGACGGCATGAGTCTGCGTCTGAGCACCGTGATCCTCCCCTACCGCCGCTGGCACGAAGGCGGCGGTGCGGCCTGGACCCGGGCGGAGCAGCTCGGCTTCCACGCCGCCTACACCTATGACCACCTGTCCTGGCGCACCTTCCGGGACGGGCCCTGGTTCGGTGCCCTGCCGACCCTCACCGCCGCCGCGGCCGTCACCGACCGGATGCGGCTGGGCACCCTGGTGACCTCCCCGAACTTCCGGCATCCGGTCACCCTCGCCAAGGAGCTGATCTCCCTCGACGACATCTCCGGAGGGCGGATCACCCTGGGGATCGGCGCGGGCGGCTCCGGCTTCGACGCCACCGCCCTCGGCCAGGAGCCCTGGACGCCGCGCGAGCGCGCCGACCGCTTCGCCGAGTTCGTCCCGCTGCTCGACCGGCTGCTCAACGAGGCCGCCGTGTCGTACGAGGGCGACTTCTACTCGGCCCACGAGGCGCGGAACATTCCCGGCTGCGTGCAGCGCCCCCGGCTGCCGTTCGCGGTGGCCGCGACCGGTCCGCGCGGGCTGCGGCTCGCCGCCCGGCACGGGCAGGCCTGGGTGACGACGGGCGACCCCAAGCTGTTCGAGAACGGCACTCCCGAGCAGTCGCTTCAGGCCATTCGCGGGCAGGTCGAGAAGCTGACCGACATCTGCGCCGAGACCGGCCGGGACGTGAGCGGCCTCGACAAGATCCTGCTCACCGGGTTCACCCCGGACCGCCAGGGCCCGCTGCAGTCCCTGGACGCCTTCGTCGACTTCGCCGGCCGGCACGCGGAGCTGGGCTTCACGGAGCTCGTGATCCACTGGCCGATCCCCGACTCGCAGTTCGCGGCGGAGGACAAGGTCTTCGAGGAGATCGCGATGGAGGCACCGGCGCAGTTGCGCTGAGCCGGAAGGACTCCTGGTGGGAGCGGTATCCACTCACCTGTGCACGCACCCGCCCGTCCGTGCAGGCATATGCGGGACAATGGCCGGGTGACTTCAGCGACCCGACAGCCCGAGATCGCGGCCGAGACCGTCCCGCCGCGACTGATCGCCACCGACCTCGACGGCACCCTGCTGCGCGACGACAAGTCGGTCTCCCCGCGTACGGTCGCGGCCCTGGCCGCCGCCGAGGAGGCGGGCATCGAGGTCTTCTTCGTCACCGGCCGCCCGGCCCGCTGGATGGACGTCGTCAGCGAGCACGTGCACGGCCACGGCCTGGCGATCTGCGGGAACGGCGCCGCCGTGGTCGACCTGCACGGCGGCCCCGGCGCCCACCGCTTCGTGAAGGTCCGCGAGCTGGCCCGGGACAACGCCCTGGACGCCGTCCGGCTGCTGCGCGACGCCGCGCCCGGCACGGTCTACGCGGTAGAGCAGACCTACGGCTTCTACCAGGAGCCGGCCTATCCGAAGCTGCACATGGAGATACCGGACAGCCTCGCCCCCGCGGAGGAGCTGCTCTCGGCGGACCACCGCGCCGCCGCCGAGCCGGTGCTGAAGATCCTGGCCTACCACCCCGAGATCGACCCCGACGCCTTTCTGACCCTGGCCCGCCTCGCCATCGGCGACCGCGCCAACGTCACCCGCTCCAGCCCCAGCGCCCTGCTGGAGATCAGCGGCCCCGAGGTGTCCAAGGCCAGCACGCTCGCCCTGTGCTGCGCCGAGCGCGGCATCTCCCACGAGGAGGTCGTCGCCTTCGGCGACATGCCGAACGACGTGGAGATGCTGACCTGGGCCGGCCGGTCCTACGCGATGGGCAACGCCCACCCGGATGTGGTCGCCGCCGCCTCCGGCCGCACGGTCGCGAACAACGAGGACGGCGTCGCGGTCGTGATCGAGCGCCTGCTGGCCGAACGGCTGTAGCCGACACAGCAGCCGCGCGGCGGCCCGGGCGGGCGGGCCAGAGGCGTCCCGGAGCCGTGCGCGTGCTCCGGCGGACGCCCCCCTGCGGGTCACAGTGACACGCCGCGGGCGTCCAGCCAGGAGACCGGGTTCACCGCCGAGCCCGTCTCGGGTGTGACCCGGGCCTCGAAGTGCAGGTGGGGGCCCGTGGAGTTGCCGGTGGTGCCGGACTGCCCGATCCACTGGCCGGGTTCGACCAGCTCGCCCTGGTCGACGGCGACGGCCGAGAGGTGGGCGTACTGCGTGTAGTAGCCGCCCGCGTGCTTCAGCACGACCTGGATGCCGAAGGCCCCGCCGCAGGACACGCTCACCACCCGGCCCGCACCCACGGCCCGCACGGGCGTCCCGATCGGGACGGCGAAGTCCTGCCCGGTGTGCCGGTTCGACCACCGCGCCCCACCGCTGCCGTAGGACGCGGACAGCTCGTACGTCTCGACGGGCGCGACCCAGGCGCTGGTGAAGCCCGTCGCCGGCTGGTCGAGCCGGACCGCTCCCGGGCAGGACCCCGCGGCGACGGCGGCGTCCGCCTGCCCCTGGAGCTGCTCGCGGGCCGACGCGAGCTTCTCCTCGATGCCCGCTTTGAGGGCGGCGAGCTGGGCATTGCGCTTCTCCAGCCTCTCCCACAGTGCCGCCGCCCTGGCCTCGTCCGCCGCGAGTCGTGCCTCGGCGCGGCTGCTCTTGTCGATGGCGTTGTTCAGGGCCAGGTCCGCCTGGGAGAAGGCGTGCTGACCGCGCATCAGGGCGTCCGGGCTGTCGGCGAGGATCATCTGCGCGGCCACGGGCAGCCCTCCGCTGCCCCGGTACTGGGCCCGGGCGATCCGGCCCAGGTCCTCGTGCAGCGCCGCGATGTGCTGCCGCTGGGCGTCCAGCAGTGCCTCCGCCCGGCGGGCCTTGGCCCGCTGCTCCTCGGCCTCGGCGCGTCCCGTCTCGTACTGCCGGGTCGCGAAAGCGGCTTCCTCGTACAGCCGGACCACCTCGGCGCTGAGCCCGCCCGAGGCCGATTCCGCACCGCCGGTGCCGATGCCGGGGCCGGTGCCGTACTCCTCGTCGGCCGAGCCGGGCCGGGCCGCGAGGACGGCCAGCCCGCACAGCAGGACCGGAACCAGCAGGCGATGGCGGCGATATGAGCGCATGTCAGCGATCGTGACCCGCGCCGGCCGCCCGGTCCTGTTCTCGTCGTACGGCCGGGGGACCGGCTGCCCCGAACGGCCCAGGACGGGCCCGCCGGGAGCCCCTTCGACGGTGCGAGGGAGCTACCCCACGGCGACGAGCGACTCCACCGCCGCCTCCCGCTCCGCCATCCTCCGCAACGGACCCTCCACGGCCATGAGTTCGGCGTACGTGCCGCGCTGCACGACCTGTCCCGCGTCGAGCACGATGACCTCGTCCACGGCGTCCAGTCCGGCTAGCCGGTGCGTGATGAGCAGCGTCGTACGGCCCTCGGTGGCCGCCAGCAGGTCGGCCGTGAGCGCGTCGGCGGTCGGCAGGTCGAGGTGCTCGGCCGGCTCGTCCAGCACCAGGACGGGGAAGTCCGCGAGCAGGGCCCGCGCGAGCGCCAGCCGCTGCCGCTGCCCACCCGACAGCCGCGCCCCGTGCTCACCGACCAGCGTGTCGAGCCCGTCCGGCAGGGAGCCGGCCCAGTCCAGCAGCCGGACCCGCGCCAGTACCGCGCGCAGGTCCTCCTCGTCGGCGTCCCTCCTGGCGAGCAGCAGGTTCTCGCGCAGCGAGCTGTCGAAGAGGTGCGCGTCCTGTGCGCACAGCCCGACCATCGCCCGCACGTCGTCCCCGGCCAGGCCGTAAGCGTCGGCACCCGCCAGCATGTACGCGCCGGCCCGCGCGTCGAGGAACCGCAGCAGCACCTGCGCCAGGGTCGTCTTGCCCGAACCGGAGGGCCCGACCACAGCGATCCGGCGGCCTTCCTCCAGGGTCAGGTCCACCCCGTCGACGGCGTCCCGGTCCTGGCCCGCGTGCCGTGCCACCAGTCCCCTGACGACGACCGGGAAGGGGGATGCGGGCGCCTGCCCGGGCTGCTCCGGTTCCCGCACGGGGTCCGGGGCGTCCAGGACCTCGTGGACCCGCTCGGCGCTGCGGTGGACCCGCTGCCGGTACTGCACGGCGAGCGGCAGCCCGAGCACGGCCTCGAAGGCGGCCAGCGGGGTGAGGACGACCACGGCCAGGGCCACGCCGTCCAGCCGTCCGGCCGCGACCGCCTGCACACCGGCCAGGGCGGCCGCCGTGACGGTCAGGCCCGACACCAGCGCGGTGAGCCCGTCTCCGAGGGCCGTGGCGGTGGCGGCGCGCGAGGCGATCCGCGTCAGCGTCCGGTCGGCCTCGCGCGCCCGGCCGAGCCGCGCCGGGAGGGCGCCTGCGACGGTGAGCTCGGCGGTACCGGTCAGCAGGTCGGTCACCCGCGTGGCGAGCACCCCACGGGCCGGGGCCAGCCGGTGCTCGGCCCGCCGGGCGACCGCCCCGGTGACCAGCGGCACGCCCACACCCGCGGCGAGCAGCCCGGCCGCGAGCACCGCCCCGGCCTCGGGCAGCAGCCACGCCGTGAAGCCGACGGACACGGCCGAGACGACGAGCGCCGCCCCGGCCGGCAGCAGCCAGCGCAGCCAGTAGTCCTGCAACGCGTCCACGTCGGCGACCAGCCGGGAGAGCAGGTCGCCCCGGCGGAGGCGGTACAGCCCGGCCGGCGCCAGCCGTTCCAGCCTGCGGAACACCGCGACCCTGGTGTCCGCCAGCATCCGCAGCACGGCGTCGTGCGACACCAGCCGCTCGGCGTACCGGAACACGGCCCGCCCGATGCCGAACGCGCGCGTCGCCGTCACGGCCATCATCAGATACAGCACGGGCGGCTGCTGCGACGCCCGCGAGATCAGCCATCCCGACGTGGCCATGAGCCCGACGGCGCTGCCCAGCGCGAGCGAGCCGAGCAGCAGCGCGAGCCCCAGCCGGCCGCGCCGGGCCCCGGACATGGCACGGACCCGGGCGAGGACCCCGCCCGACGCGGGCCGGACGGACGTGTCCGGGGCAGCGGGCGGCTGCGCGCCGTCGACCACAGCCGTCCCGCCCTGCCTGAGAGCGGGGCGAACCGCGGGCACGGCGGCCGTCTCCGGCTCCCCCAGGCGCACCACCCGGTCCGCCACCTCCAGCAGCGCGGGCCGGTGCACCACGAGCAGCACCGTCCGCCCGGCCGCCAACCGCCGCACCGCCGACACGACCTCGGCCTCGGTGGCCCCGTCGAGCGCCGCGGTCGGCTCGTCGAGCAGCAGCACGGGCCGGTCCGCGAGGAACGCCCGCGCCAGGGCCAGCCGCTGCCGCTGTCCGGCGGACAGTCCGGCCCCGCCTTCCCCGAGCACCGTGCCGGCCCCCTCGGGCAGCGCGCTGACGAACTCCAGCGCCCCGGCGTCCCGCAGCGCCCGCCGTACGGCGTCGTCGTCCGCGTCGGGCCGCGCGAGCCGCACGTTCTCGGCGATCGTCCCGGCGTACAGGTGCGGCCGCTGCGGGACCCAGGCGATCTGGGAGCGCCACTGCTCCAGGTCGGCGTCCGCGAGGTCGGTTCCGCCGACCGTGACCCGTCCCCCGGCGGGCCGGACGAACCCCAGGAGCGCGTCCAGCAGGGTCGACTTGCCCGCACCGCTGGGTCCGACCAGCGCGACGGTCTCCCCGGGCTCGACGGTGAAGCAGACGCGTGAGACGGCGTCCGCGGAGCGGCCCGGGTACCGGACGGTCACGTCCTCGAAGGACAGCGTGCCGCCCTCGGGCACGCTCGCGGAACCCGTCGCCGGCGAAGGCGTCTCCAGGACCTCGAAGATCTCCTCGGCAGCCGCCAGCCCCTCAGCGGCCGCGTGGTACTGCGCGCCGACCTGCCGCAGCGGGAGATACGCCTCGGGCGCCAGGATCAGGATGACCAGGCCGATGTAGAGGTCCATCTCGCCGTGCACGAGACGCATGCCGATCGTCACGGCGACCAGCGCGACGGAGATCGTCGCGAGGAGTTCGAGCGCGAAGGAGGAGATGAAGGCGATCCGCAGCGTCCGCATGGTCGCCCGCCGGTACTCGCCGGTGATCCGGCGGATCGACTCGGCCTGTGCCTTGGCCCGGCCGAAGACCTTCAGCGTGGGCAGTCCGGCGACGACGTCGAGGAAGTGCCCCGACAGCCGCGACAGCAGCCGCCATTGACGGTCCATCCGGGACTGGGTGGCCCAGCCGATCAGCACCATGAAGACCGGGATGAGCGGCAGCGTCCCCACGATGATCGCGGCGGAGACCCAGTCCTCGGTGACGATCCGCGCCAGCACGGCCACCGGCACGACCACCGCGAGGCCCAGTTGCGGCAGGTACCGCGAGAAGTAGTCGTCCAGGGCGTCGACACCCCGGGTGGCCAGGGCGACCAGCGAACCGGTCCGCTGCCCGCCCAGCCAGCCCGGTCCCAGGGAGGTCGACCGCTCCAGCAGCCGCCCCCGCAGCTCCGACTTCACGGCGGCACTCGCCCGGTGGGCGGCGAGTTCCGTCAGCCAGCCGACCAGTGCCCGCCCGGCCGCCACCGCGGCCAGCAGCACCAGGGGAGTGGCGAGGTCGGACACCGCCATGCGGTGCTGGAACGCGCCGACCACCACTTCGGCGATGAGCATGGCCTGGGCGATGACCAGCCCCGCCCCCAGCGCGCCGAGGGCGATGACGGCCACCAGGAACACCCGGGTGGCACGGGCGTACCGGAGCAGACGCGGATCGATCGGTTTCACGTGAAACACACCTCAGTGCACGGGATCGGCGATGTGCTGCGTGCCGATCCGCTTGCGGAAGACCCAGTACGTCCAGCCCTGGTAGAGCAGGACCACCGGGGTGGCGACCCCGGCGCACCAGGTCATGATCTTCAGCGTGTAGGGGCTGGACGAGGCGTTGGTGACCGTCAGGCTCCAGTCCGGGTTCAGCGTGGAGGGCATGACGTTCGGGAACAGCGTCAGGAACAGCATCGCCACCGTGGCGACGATGGTGATGCCCGACAGCGCGAACGCCCAGCCCTCACGCCCGGCACGCGCGGCACCCAGCGCCGCGACCAGTGCCGCCACGGCCGCGACCAGCGCGACCAGCGACGCCCCGTCACCGCGATCGGCCTGTGTCCACAGCAGGAAGACCAGCGCCAGCACGGCCGTGACCGCACCGACCCGCAGCGCCAGCGTCCGCGCCCGCTCCCGGATCTCCCCCACGGTCTTGAGGCCGACGAACACGGTCCCGTGGAAGGTGAACAGCGCCAGCGTGACCAGACCGCCCAGCAGCGCGTAGGGGTTGAGCAGGTCCAGGAGCCCCCCGGCGTAGTTGAAGTCCCGGTCGATCTTCACGCCCCGCACGATGTTGCCGAAGGCCACGCCCCACAGGAAGGCCGGGAGGAGCGAGGTCCAGAAGATCGCCGTCTCCCAGTTGCGCTGCCAGTTCTCCTCGGGCCGCTTCACCCGGTACTCGAAGGCCACGCCCCGGACGATCAGGCAGACCAGGATCAGCAGCAGGGGCAGGTAGAAACCGGAGAACAGCGTGGCGTACCACTCGGGGAAGGCGGCGAACGTCGCGCCGCCCGCCGAGAGCAGCCACACCTCGTTGCCGTCCCAGACGGGTCCGATGGTGTTGATCAGCACGCGCTTCTCGGGCCGGTTGCGGGCGAGCAGCCGTGTGAGCACACCGACCCCGAAGTCGAAGCCCTCCAGGAAGAAGTAGCCGGTCCACAGGACAGCGATCAGGACGAACCAGACGTCGTGCAGTTCCATGACTGTGCAGCTCCCTCGGCCTAGTACGAGAAGGCCATCGGCTTGTCGGCGTCACGGGTGTCGCCGCCGATCTTCGTGGGCGGGTTGAGGTCGGCCTCGGTGAGCTCGGGCGGTCCGGCCTTGACGTACTTCACGAGCAGCTTGACCTCGATCACGGCGAGGATCGCGTACAGCGTCGTGAAGACGAGCATCGAGGTGAGGACCTCGGCCTGGGAGACGCCGGGGGAGACCGCGTCACGCGTCTGGAAGAGGCCGTAGACGACCCACGGCTGCCGGCCCATCTCGGTGAAGATCCAGCCCCAGGCGTTGGCGATCAGCGGGAAGGCCATCGTCCAGACCGCCACCAGCCAGTACAGGCGGGTCAGACGCGGCTGCAGCGGCTTCCGGAACAGCACCAGATGCGGCACCTCGTCGTCGCCGGTGCGCCAGGCGGCCGGCAGCATGAACTTCTTGCGGGTGAGCCACAGTCCGAGCAGACCCACGGAGAACGACGCCATGCCGAAGCCGATCATCCAGCGGAAACCCCAGTAGGCGACCGGGACGATGGGCTTGTAGTCGCCGGGGCCGAACTGCTCCTGGAGCGCCTTGTTGGTGTCGTTGATGCCCGGCACGTAGGACTCGAAGTCGCTGTGGGCCAGGAAGGAGAGCAGCCCGGGGATCTCCAGGGCGACCTTGTTGTGGCCCTCGTCGACGTCCCCGTACGCGAAGACCGAGAAGGGCGCCGGCTTCTCGCCGTCCCACAGCGCCTCGGCGGCGGCCATCTTCATCGGCTGCTGCTCGTACATGACCTTGCCCAGCGTGTCCCCGCTGACCGCGGTGAGCAGACCGCCGACGGCGACGGTGACGAGGCCGAGCCGCAGCGAGGTCCGCATGACGGGGATGTGCTTCTTGCGCAGCAGGTGGAAGGCGGCGATGCCCACCATGAAGGCGCCGCCGGTGAGGAAGGCCGCCGCGAAGCTGTGGAAGACCTGGTTGAGCGCGGTGTTCTGGGTCAGCACCAGCCAGAAGTCGGTGAGCTCGGCCCGGCCCTTGGTCTCGTTGATCCGGTAGCCGACCGGGTGCTGCATCCAGGAGTTGGCGGCCAGGATGAAGTACGCCGAGAGCAGGGTGCCGATCGAGACCATCCAGATGCAGGCCAGGTGGATCTTCTTCGGCAGCTTGTCCCAGCCGAAGATCCACAGGCCGATGAAGGTCGACTCGAAGAAGAACGCGATGAGGGCCTCGAAGGCCAGGGGAGCACCGAAGACGTCACCGACGAAGCGCGAGTAGTCGGACCAGTTCATGCCGAACTGGAACTCCTGCACGATGCCCGTCACCACGCCCATCGCGATGTTGATCAGGAAAAGCTTCCCCCAGAACTTGGTCGCCCGGAGGTACTTCTCCTTCTCCGTCCGCACCCATGCGGTCTGCAGACCGGCCGTCAGAGCGGCCAGCGAGATCGTCAGGGGAACGAACAGGAAGTGGTAGACGGTGGTGATGCCGAACTGCCATCGCGCCAGGGTCTCCGGCGCCAGAGCCAGGTCCACGTCGCCGCTCCTTACCTACGCTTGTGAAAGCGTTCACATTCACAAGCCATTATGCAGCACGCACATTCGAGGGTTGGAGGGGGTCCGGTGTGACGCTCGTCAACCCTTGGCTCGACCTTCAACATAATGTTGAATCTGCCGCATGCAGACGCAGACAGCGACCCGGATCCGCATCTCTTGGCCCTCCGGGCACCTCACCGCGACCCTCGACGACACCCCGACCACGCAGGCCCTCATCAAGGCACTGCCCCTGGTCTCCACCGCCCGGACCTGGGGCGAGGAGGTGTACTTCGACACAGGAGTGTCGGTTTCACGTGAAACCGGCGCCCGTGAGGTGGTCGCCCCGGGCACGGTCGCCTTCTGGATGGACGGCGACGCCCTGGCACTCCCCTACGGGCCCACGCCGATCTCCCGGGGCGGCGAATGCCGCCTCGCCGGCCCCTGCAATGTCCTCGGCCATGTCGACGGCGATCCCCGGCTGCTCGCCACCGTCCGGGACGGCGACCCCATACGCGTGGAGCCGGTCGACGACTGACGCCGACCGGCTCCCACCACGAGGGTCCTTCTCGGACCCTTCAGCCTCCTCGGCCCGCAGGTCCTCGGCGCGCGTTCGACGCAGCGCCCGAAGGCTCTCGAAGCCCGGGTCTCAGAGCTCCTTGCGGAACCCTTCCGCCACCTTCAGGAAGATGTCGTTCCCCTCGGCCTCGCCGACCGTCACCCGCACACCCTCGCCCGGGAACGGCCGGACCACCACGCCCGCCTGCTCACAGGCCTCCGCGAAGCCGACGGTGCGCTCCCCCAGCCGCAGCCACACGAAGTTGGCCTGGGTCTCCGGCACGGTCCAGCCCTGGGCGCGCAGCCCGTCGACCACGCGCGTGCGCTCGCACACCAGCGAACCGACCCGGCCGAACAGCTCGTCCTCGGCCCGCAGCGAGGCGATCGCCGCCTCCTGCGCGAGCTGGCTGACGCCGAACGGCACCGCCGTCTTGCGCAGCGCCGCCGCCACCGGCTCGTGGGCGACGGCGAACCCGACCCGCAGCCCGGCCAGGCCGTACGCCTTGGAGAAGGTCCGCAGGACGCAGACGTTGGGGCGGTTCCGGTACAGCTCGATGCCGTCCGGTACCTCGGGGTCGCGGATGAACTCGCGGTAGGCCTCGTCGAGCACCACCAGCACGTCACCGGGGACCCGGTCGAGGAAGCGCTCCAGCTCCGCCCGCCGCACGACCGTGCCGGTCGGGTTGTTGGGGTTGCAGACGAAGATCAGCCGGGTCCGGTCGGTGACGGCGTCCGCCATCGCGTCGAGGTCGTGCACATCGCCCGAGGTCAGCGGTACCTGCACCGAGGTCGCGCCGCTGATCCGGGTGATGATCGGGTACGCCTCGAAGGAGCGCCAGGCGTAGATCACCTCGTCGCCCGGGCCGGAGGTGGCCTGGATCAGCTGCTGCGCGACGCCGACCGATCCGGTGCCGGTGGCCAGGTGGGACAGGGGCACGCCGAACCGCTCGGACAGCTCGTTCATCAGCGCCGTGCAGGCCATGTCCGGGTAGCGGTTGAAGTTGCAGGCCGCCGCCGTCACGGACTCCATCACGCCCGGCAGCGGCGGGTAGGGGTTCTCGTTGGAGGACAGCTTGTAGGCCACGGGTCCGCCGGCCGCCGCGGGCTTGCCCGGCTTGTAGGTGGGGATCCCCTCCAGCTCGGCGCGCAGCTTGGGGCTCGTCTCGCTCACCGCAGTCCTCCTCGTGAAGACCGGCGGCCCATGACCGCCGCCGACATCCAATACTCCTCACCTTATGAGGATTCGGCGCCGCTGCGTATAGCCGCGGCGAAGCGACCGCCGCCGGTACCACGCGCCCCACCGGCAACAGGGGCATCGGCGCATGAAGGCGTACGAATCCGGGGGCGCGCTGCACATATATCTACGCGCCGGTGGTGCACGCCCTGGCGCGCATCACCCGTGCAGGTGAGTTGAGACCTCTTCGCAACATCCGCCTCGGGGCAGGTGGGCACGCGCCACCGCACCACGTACTGCCATGGGAACGCCCAACACCCTCTGTTTCACAGGCAATTGACACTCGATGATCATGCAGAAACGTGTCTGTCAATGCGTGCATATGCGTCCGCCCTACCCCACCGCATGAGCCCTACTATCGGCTCGCCATGACAGCAGCAGGGAAGCACCAGGTGAGCCGCGCGGAAACCTCACGGCGAGGCAGCCGGCCGGGTCGGGCGGGCATCAGAGACGTGGCCGCCGCCGCCGGAGTCTCCATCACGACCGTCTCCGACGCCCTCAACGGCAAGGGCCGGCTCCCGGACGCCACCCGGCGCCACGTCCGCGAGGTCGCCGACCGGCTGGGCTACCGGCCCTCGGCCGCCGCCCGGACCCTCCGCACCGGCAAGTCGGGGCTCATCGGCCTGACGGTGACCACGTACGGGGATGAACCTTTCACCTTCACCGAGTTCGCGTACTTCGCCGAGATGGCGCGGGCCGCCACCTCCGCCGCGCTGGCCCGCGGCTACGCCCTCGTCATCCTGCCCGCGACCTCCCGGCACGACGTGTGGTCGAACGTCGCCCTGGACGGCACGGTCGTCATCGACCCCTCCGACCAGGACCCCGTCGTCAGCGAGCTCGTCCGGCAGGGCCTTCCCGTCGTCTCCGACGGCCGTCCCGCCGGCGCGCTGCCCGTCACGGCCTGGGTCGACAACGACCACGAGGCCGCCGTCCTCGGCATCCTCGACCACCTGGCCGACGCCGGCGCCCGCCGCATCGGCCTGCTGACCGGCACGAGCACGGACACCTACACCCACCTGTCGACCACCGCGTACCTGCGCTGGTGCGAGCGCGTCGGCCAGGACCCGGTCTACGAGGCCTACCCGGCGCACGACCCGTGCGCCGGGGCCGTCGCCGCCGACCGGTTGCTCGCCCGGCCCGACCGGCCCGACGCGGTCTACGGACTGTTCGACCCCAACGGCACCGACCTGCTCGCCGCCGCCCGGCGCTACGGCCTGCGCGTCCCCGAGGACCTGCTGCTCGTCTGCTGCAGCGAGTCCACCGTCTATGCGAACACCGAGCCGCCGATCACGACGCTCTCCCTCAAGCCGCGGCGCATCGGCACGGCGGTCGTGCAGCTCCTCATCGACGCCATCGAGGGCGTCGAGTCGGAACACCCGGTCGAGCAGGTGATACCGACGGAGCTGATCGTGCGCACGTCGTCCCAGCGGCGGCCCCCGCGCACGACGGTCAGCCCGCCGCGGTCACCCGAGAAGACGTAGGAGCGCGCTCCCACGTGACGAAGGCCGGCCTCCTGGGGAGAAACGGGGCCGGTCCCCCGGAGGGAAAGGATCGTTCTCGCGAAGAGAACAAGCGCGAGGACGGTCGCACGGTGGTCGAAGCCCGGCGCAATCGGGGCGAAAGCCGCGGCGAACCGAAGTCTTGCTCTGATTCAGCACCCCTGGGTCATCACATGGCGCGATCCGCATTCCTATGATGGGCCCACGACACCGGCGGACCGCTACGACCAGGCAGTCCGATGCGGTGCAGATGCGGCGCGATGGTGGAGGGGTCGATGACTCAGGGGGCCGGTCAGGGACCCGCGGTGGAGCGGACGGCGACGTTGCGCGACTTCCGGGTGCCCGCGTACGTCCACGAGACCGGTCCGTACGTCCACAGCGTCCACCCCGGCGAGGTCGCCCCGCCGCCCGCGGAGACCTATCCCGAGGGCTACACGCCGACCCAGCGCGACCTTCCCGTCGTGAACCGGGGCGACACTGTCCAGGTGACCGTCGAACCCGAAACCGCCCCCGCCCCGCAGTCCGCCACCGGGCAGGGCCCGCTGTACGTCGTGGGCGACGTCCACGGCTACCTCGACCAGCTGGTGGCCGCCCTTCAGGAGAAGGGCCTGCTCGACGCCGCCGGCAACTGGTGCGCGGGCACCGCCCGGCTGTGGTTCCTGGGCGACTTCACCGACCGCGGCCCGGACGGCATCGGCGTGATCGACCTGGTCATGCGGCTGTCCGCCGAGGCCGCCGCGGCCGGCGGCTACTGCAAGGCGCTCATGGGCAACCACGAGCTGCTGCTGCTCGGCGCGAAGCGCTTCGGCGACACCCCCGTCAACTCCGGCGCGGGCACCGCCACCTTCCAGGCGGCCTGGCTGCTCAACGGCGGCCAGAAGACCGACATGGACCGCCTCCAGGACCACCACCTGCAGTGGATGGCCCGGCTCGACGCCGTCGAGGAGGTGGACGGACACCTGCTCGTGCACTCCGACACCACCGCCTACCTCGACTACGGCCGCTCCATCGAAGAGGTCAACGACACCGTCCGCGAGACGCTCACGCGCAACGACGCGGACGAGGTCTGGGACCTGTTCCGCAAGTTCACCAAGCGGTTCTCCTTCCGCGACGAGGGCGGGGCCGACGCCGTGCGCTCCCTGCTCGACACGTACGGCGGCACCCGCATCGTCCACGGCCACAGCCCGATCCCGTACCTGCTGGGCGAGGCGGGCTCCGAGGAGGACGACGAGGCCACCGACCCCGTCGTCGAGGGTCCGCACGTCTACGCCGACGGGCTGGCCATTGCGATGGACGGCGGCGTGACGATGGCCGGGAAACTGCTGGTCCAGCAACTCCCCCTGGCCACCTGACCGTTCACCGGGGCGGCGACGGCCGCTCCGGGGCCCTTGCCGCCGAGGGGCCAATTTCGGTAAACCCCCTGTCACCGCACACCGTCACCGCTCTACCATCGGCTTATCCGTAGCAGGCTCCCCTCCGTTTCTGCCCGACGGCTCGTCAGCATGCCGAGCCCCAAGCCCTACGGAGCATCGGGGGATGCACATGAACAGCGTTCCGCAGCACCTGCTGAGCGAGGACCGCCAGGAGTACGAGCGGATCCTCGATGAGGCGCTGCGCTCCGCCCCACACCGTCCGGAACTGTCCGCCGTCGGACGGCGGCTCAACTCCGAGCAGCTGCGCACCATGGCGCTGAACGCCACCGCGCTCATCACGGCCGCCGCGTCGGCCGAGTACCAGCACTACGTCAAGCTCCGCGACGAACTGCGCCAGCCGGCGCCGTCCCCCACCTCGTCCGTGCGCGACTCCGGGTCGTCCGAACCGGGCACGGGCGGGGCCGGACTCGCCGCCACCGTGGGTGAGGTCGCCGCCGAGACCGCCGGCGCGGGTGCCGTCGCCGTCGTCGCCGTCCTCGCACCGGTCCTGGCCGGCACCGCCGCCGCGATCTTCCTGCTCGTCGGCTACATCCTGCGGATGATCGACCCCGAGCAGGGATTCGCCCGGACCATGCTCACCACCGGCTGGGTCTTCGGCGCCGTGACGGCCGTCGCCATCCTGGTCGCGGCGGTGGGCCTGCTGCTCACCGCCCTGCGCAACAAGCCGACCGCCGAGACGGGCCCGTACGGGGCGCTCCGCGCAGAGGTCGACCGGGCCAAGGAGGAATGGCGCGAAGCCCTGCTGGAGCGGGGCATCCTGCCGTTCCTGCGGGAGGCGCTCGCCGACCCTGGATCGGCAGCCGCGCTGCACCACCCCGCGCCCTCGGCGCCGGTCAGCCGCATGCCGCACCTCGGCTACGACCGTCCGGGCTTCTCCAGCCCGGACGACGGCAGCCGCGGCTCACGGCCGAGCTTCAGCAGTCCGGACTACACGAGCCCGGACTTCGGGGGCCCGGAGCACCAGCCGGACTAGCGCGTCGCCGAGGGCCTTCCCGGTGCGGCGCAGCAGCGTCCCGTGTCGGGCGCCCGCCCCCCGACGGGCGCCCGACGGCGCGCACTCCCCGGCCGCGAGGCCACGGGGAAGCGCGAACCGGGCACCCGGCCGGGCGGACGCGTCCGCCCGGGCACCCGGTCGAGCCGCAGGTCAGTCGGCGATCGGCAGGTACACCCTGTTCCCGCTCGCCGCGAACTCCTTCGACTTCTGGGCCATGCCCTCCTCGATCTCGTTCCGGCTGCCGCCGTGCTCCCGGCGGATGTCCTGCGAGATCTTCATGCTGCAGAACTTCGGACCGCACATCGAGCAGAAGTGGGCCGTCTTGGCCGGCTCCGCGGGGAGCGTCTCGTCGTGGAACTCCCGTGCCGTGTCCGGGTCGAGAGCCAGGTTGAACTGGTCCTCCCACCGGAACTCGAAGCGGGCGTCGGACAGGGCGTCGTCCCACTCCTGCGCGCCCGGGTGCCCCTTGGCCAGGTCCGCGGCGTGCGCGGCGATCTTGTACGTGATCACGCCGGTCTTCACGTCGTCCCGGTTCGGCAGGCCCAGGTGCTCCTTGGGCGTGACGTAACAGAGCATCGCCGTGCCCCACCAGGCGATCATCGCGGCGCCGATGCCCGAGGTGATGTGGTCGTATGCGGGCGCGACGTCGGTGGTCAGCGGGCCGAGCGTATAGAACGGGGCTTCATCGCAGATCTCCTGCTGAAGGTCGATGTTCTCCTTGATCTTGTGCATCGGGACGTGGCCCGGGCCCTCGATCATGGTCTGTACGTGGAAACGCTTCGCGATCCGGTTGAGTTCCCCGAGCGTCCTCAACTCCGCGAACTGCGCCTCGTCGTTGGCGTCGGCGATGGAGCCGGGCCGGAGGCCGTCGCCGAGCGAGTAAGTGACGTCGTACGCGGCGAGGATCTCGCAGAGCTCCTCGAAGTTCTCGTACAGGAACGATTCCTTGTGGTGCGCCAGGCACCAGGCCGCCATGATCGAGCCTCCACGGGAGACGATGCCCGTCTTGCGGTTCGCGGTGAGCGGCACGTAGGCGAGGCGCACGCCCGCGTGCACGGTCATGTAGTCCACGCCCTGCTCGGCCTGTTCGATGACCGTGTCCTTGTAGATCTCCCAGGTCAGCTCCTCGGCCCGGCCGTCGACCTTCTCGAGGGCCTGGTAGAGGGGCACCGTGCCGATGGGGACGGGGGAGTTGCGCAGCACCCACTCGCGCGTGGTGTGGATGTTGCGGCCGGTGGACAGGTCCATGACCGTGTCGGCGCCCCAGCGGGTCGCCCAGGTCATCTTCTCGACCTCCTCCTCGATGGAGGACGTCACGGCCGAGTTGCCGATGTTGGCGTTGACCTTCACCAGGAACCTCTTGCCGATGATCATCGGCTCGATCTCCGGGTGGTTGACGTTGGCCGGCAGCACCGCGCGGCCCGCCGCGATCTCGTCCCGCACGACCTCGGGAGAGACGTTCTCCCGGAGGGCCACGTACTCCATCTCCGGGGTGATCTCGCCTCGCCGCGCGTACGCGAGCTGGGTGACCGCCTTGCCGTCCCGGCTGCGGCGCGGCTGGCGCGGGCGTCCGGGGAAGACGGCGTCGAGGTTGCGGAGACCGCCGCGCGGTGAGGTGTGCTTGATGCCGTCGTCCTCGGGACGGACGGGGCGGCCCGCGTACTCCTCGGTGTCGCCGCGGGCAACGATCCAGTTCTCACGCAGCGGCGCCAAGCCCCTGCGGACATCGGTCTCGACGAGCGGATCGGTGTATGGCCCGGAGGTGTCGTACAGCGTGACCGACCGCCCGTTGGTGAGGTGCACCTGACGGACCGGCACGCGCAGGTCGGGGCGGCTGCCCTCGATGTACGCCTTGTGCCAGCCGATGGACTTCCCGGCCTCGTCGGACTGTGCGTCCCGAACGGAGGCAGGCGTGCGTGCGTCCTTGTTGGTCATGAGACCTACTCCCTACGCCGGCATTACCCGGTAACAGGTTCGGCGGTCGACGCAGCGGCTTCCGTCCTCCGACGTTCCGTGGGAAACATCACTCGACTTCGGTGATGTTTCATGTGAAACATCGCTGGGACGAAGGTCAGCGCCCTCTCAGCCCGGTGCTCCGAGCTCCCGCGTGTACAAAAGGTGACTCCACGCTAGCGGCAATTCTGGCGCGGTGACCAGAGGGCCCCTCTCGTTCTTGCGATGATCGGTCGGTGACCACCTCGCATCGCTCCCCCTATTCACCGCCCGAGCCGCCCCGCGGCCCCGGCGTCGGCGCCGGCAACGGCAACGGCAACGGCAACGGCCGGGGAGATGACCACGGCTTCGCCTCCGGCACCGGACACGGGCCGGTCGTGGGGCAAGGGCGCGGTTCCGCCCCGGCTCAGCGGCCGGGGCCCGCCCGGGGTGACTGGCAGAACCAGGGTCCGTCCAGCGCCTTCGGGCAGGGGCCGCGCGATGAGCGGGGGTCAGGCGCGGAACCCAGCGGCGGACGGGCTCCGGGCTTCCGCCACGGCTTCGGGAACGGTCCCGGGGACGGCCGCGGTTCCGGCAGCGGCCACGATCACGGCGCAGGCCACAACGGCGGGCACGACCACGGTGGCGGGCACGGTGGCGGGTACGGCAGTGGACACGACGGCGGGCCCGGCAGCGGACAGGGTCGCGGACGTGACGGTGGACCCGGCAGCGGACAAGGCGCAGGCCGCGACCAGAATGGCGGGCAGGGCAGCGGACATGGCCACGGGGGCGGTCACGGCGGTCACGGCGACGGTCCCGTTCCGGGAGGCGGACACGGGCACTCGCACAGCCACGGTCCGGCCGCACCCGTCTCGCAGCACCTGCGCAAGGTCATCGCCGCGGTCCTGATCCCCTTCGCCGCGGCCGTCCTGGTCGGACTGGCCGTTCTCTGGCCGGGCGGTGCGCCGCCGCACGAGCGCACGGGAGTCGGGTTCGACCGGCAGACCCAGCAGGCCACGGTCACCGAGGTCGTGGAGGTGAGCTGCAAGGAGGCCGGGGCGCAGGGTGTCCCGCCGACCGGCGACACCTCCACCGCCGAGGGGTCCTCCGCGGTGCAGCAGGAGGCGGGCACCTGCAAGAAGGCGACGATCCGGATCGACACCGGCCAGGACAAGGGCCGCACGTTCACGGAGATCGTCCAGCCCGACCAGTCCCGCCAGTTGAGCGAGGGCCAGGGGGTCGTGGTCGCCTACGAGCCCTCCGCACCGAAGGACCTGCAGTACTCGGTCACGGACGTCGACCGCCGGCTGCCTCTGAGCCTGCTCGCCGGCATCTTCGCGGTCGCCGTGGTGGTCGTCGGGCGCCTGCGGGGGCTGATGGCCCTCATCTCGCTGGCCATCAGCTTCATGGTGCTGAACTTCTTCATCCTGCCCGCGATCCTGCAGGGCTCGAACCCGCTGCTGGTGGCGGTGGTGGGTTCGAGCGCGATCATGCTCATCGCCCTGTACCTGTGCCACGGCCTGTCCGCGCGGACCTCGGTGGCGGTGCTCGGCACCCTCATCTCGCTGCTGCTGATCGGCTTCCTGGGCTCGGTGTTCATCGACTGGGCGGCCCTCACCGGCAACACCGACGACAACACCGGCCTCATCCACGGCCTCTACCCGACGATCGACATGAGCGGTCTGCTGCTCGCCGGCATCATCATCGGCTCGCTCGGCGTGCTCGACGACGTGACGGTCACCCAGACCTCGGCGGTATGGGAGCTGCACGAGGCCAACCCGACGATGGGCTGGCGCGGGCTGTACCGCGCGGGCATCCGGATCGGCCGCGACCACATCGCGTCGGTCGTCAACACGCTCGTCCTCGCCTACGCGGGTGCCGCGCTGCCGTTGCTGCTGCTGTTCTCCATCGCGCAGAGCAGTGTGGGGACGGTCGCGAACAGCGAACTGGTCGCCGAGGAGATCGTGCGCACGCTGGTCGGCTCGATCGGCCTGGTCGCCTCGGTGCCGGTCACCACGGCCTTGGCAGCCCTCGTGGTCTCCGCGGACCGCCCGGAACCACAACCCGCCACGGAGGCCGCGACCGCACCGGCGCGCGGAGGCAGGGGCCGACGCCGCAAGCGCTGACGGTGCCCTTCAGGGGCAGGGACCGAAGACGCGAGCGCTGACGCAGGCGCGGCTTGGGGCGCTTCGCCGACGGCAGTCCGGCCTCTTGCCGCGTGGCGCCACCGAGTCGCCCGTCACCACGGCACCGGGCAACAGCGTTCCCGCTTCGCCGGCGGCCCCCGGCGAAGCGTTACTCCACCGTGCCGCGCGGACGCTCGGTCAGCCGGCGCCCTGCTCGGCGAGGATGCGGTCCAGCGCCTCGTCGAGATGCGCGTCGAAGTCGGCGAGCGAGCCCTCCTGCCCCAGCGGCACCAGCTTGTCGGTGCGGTCGAGGAAGGCCACCAGCGGGGCTGTCGAGGAGCGGAAGAGGGCCTGATCGCCGCCGACCTGAAGCCGGATCAGCACCTCGCCCAGCGCGTCGGGTTCGACGGGCGTGACCCGTACGTCGCCCTCCCCGCACGGCCGGCCGACCCCGTCGATCAGCAGTTCCCGCCCGAAAGCCCAGGTGACCGGGGCATCGCCCGGCAAGTGGAACGTCAACCGGACGGCATAGGGATCACTGGTCTCATAGCGCAATTCCACCGGAATGCGGAACGAGAGCTCCTCGGACACGAGAAAGCTCATCATGACCTCTGCCTGCACGGACTCGCGCATGGATAACCCCGTCATTCGCCGTCGACTGGCCGGGTACAAACCTCTGACACTGGAGGAATCTTGCTGAACGTACACAGCAGATCACAAGGAGTGAGTTTTCACATACTGATAGAGAGCGCCAGCGAGCCGAGCATCCGGCCGATCTCGGCCTGCAACTGCCGGGCCGCGGGCAGCAGCCGGTGCTCTTGGTGAGCGGGCAGTGAAATGGCGATGGTCGCGGCCGTGCTGCCCAGCGTGAGGGGGATCGCCGCGCACACCGCGCCCAGCGCGTACTCCTGGCGCTCCGTCACCGGCTCCATCCGGCGGATCCGCTCCAGCCGCCTCAGCAGGCTGTGGCTGTCCCGCACCGTGTACGGCGTGAGCGCCTGCACGGGGTAGCGGTCGAGGTGGTCCCGGCGGGCCTCCTCGTCGAGCTGGGACAGCAGACACTGCCCGATGGCGTGCGCGTGGCCCGTCTCGCGGAAGCCGGCCCACTCCTCCACCGCCGGAGTGCCGGGGGAGTCGGAGACGCACATGACCTCGATCTCGCCCTCGCGGTAGACCGCGTAGTACACCGGCACGCCGAGGGTGTCCCGCCAGTGTCCGAGCGCGTCCACCACCGTGCTGCGACGTTTCTGCCGCGCCCCGCTGCTGCTCAGCCGGTCGGCAGCCTCGCCGAGGAAGAACAACCCCTTGTCCCGCCGCAGGTAGCCCTCGTGCACCAGGGTGCGCAGCAGGTGGTACGTCGTGGGCAGGGCGAGCCCTGTCTCGCGGGCCAGTTGCTTGGCCGGGGCACCGTACTCGTGCCGGGCGACGGTCTCCAGCAGACGCATCGCGCGCTGCACGGACCCGATGAGCGTGGCCGGCGCCGCGGCGGGCGGCAGCGGCGGGACGGACGCCGCCGAGCGTGGTTGGGCGGGGACCGCGTGCAGGTGGACGGTTGCGGTGTCGGCGGGGACCAAGGGTCACTCCCGGAGCGCGAGGGGGAGACCGTGCGGGGTACACGGGTGGGGGCCGCTCGCGGGGTTGTCCCCGCGTCGAGTTCCGGACTCTATTCGCCCGCCGCCGCGCACCGACGGCCCAGCCGGGAAACTTCCCCCGCCCGAGGGAACCCGTGGTTCGAGCCGTTTCCTCCTACCCCCACCGGTGTCCCAACGGTCTCACCAGTCGCTGCGGGACGACGAGCTCGCGGTGAACTTCCGTACGACCCAGATCAGTCCGCCGACCAGCGCCACGAAGACCAGCAGCTTGAAGAGCAGTCCGATGACGAAGCCGACCACGCTGGCGATCAGTCCGCCGAACACGACCAGGGCGATGACCGGCACCGCGACCCACTTCACCCACCACGGCAGTCCCGCGAAGATCTCTCGCATCGCCCTCGTCCTTACCTCTCCGCCCGTTCGCGTGCCGGGTCCTGTCGGTTGTGCGGATCTCTGCTGTCCTGCACTCGATGCTAGGTCCGCGAAGGGGCCCGGCGGGGGCCTCGCACCCCCCGTCTGCCCCTGAGCGAACCCTGAGGGAACCCCGAGGCGCCGCGTCAGCTCTCGGGCGGAGAGAAGACCACCAGGACCCTCAGGTCCTCGGTGATGTGGTGGAACCTGTGGGTCACACCAGCCGGTACGTAGACGATGCTCCCGCGCGCCACCTGGGTCGTCTCCACGCCGACCGTGATCGAGGCACGGCCGCTCACGATGAAGTAGACCTCGTCCTGGTGGTGCGGCTTCTGTGGATCCTGCTGACCCGCGTCGAGCGCGTACAGGCCGACCGACATGTTCTGCTCGCGGAGGAACTGCAGGTAGGCGCCCTCGTTGGCGGCGCGCTCCGCCTCCAGTTCGTCCAGCCGGAATGCCTTCATCGCCTTGTCCGCCCCTGCCTCTCGTGCCCGTGTCCGATCAGGTCTGCCACGATCAGACACATGAAGAATTTCCTAGTCAAGACGATCGCCAACGCGGGCGCCCTGGCCGTCGCGGTGTGGTTGCTCGACAAGATCACCCTGACCGGCGACAGCACGGCCAAGGAGATCGGCACGCTGATCGTCGTGGCGCTGCTGTTCGGCCTGGTCAACTTCCTGGTCAAGCCGGTCGTCAACCTGTTGAGCCTGCCCCTGCTGATCCTGACGCTGGGCCTGTTCACGCTGGTCGTCAACGCGCTGATGCTGCTGCTGACCTCGTGGCTGGCCGGCCTGTTCGACCTCAGCTTCCACGTGGAGGGCTTCTGGACCGCCGTTCTGGGCGGCCTGATCATCTCGGTCGTCTCCTGGGCGCTCAACGTCGTCCTGCCGGACGGGGACTGAGCGGCATGAAGTACCGCGTCTGCTTCGTCTGCACGGGCAACATCTGCCGCTCCCCGATGGCGGAGATCGTCTTCCGCGCGCGGGTGGCGGAGGCCGGGCTGGACGGTGAGGTGGTGGTCGACAGCGCCGGCACGGGCGGCTGGCACGAGGGCGACGCCGCCGACCCGCGCACCGCGGCCGTCCTGGCGGAGAACGGTTACGCCACCGGCCACACGGCCCGGCAGTTCCAGCCGTCGTGGTTCTCCCGCCTCGACCTGGTGATCGCGCTCGACTCCGGTCACCTGGCGGCGCTGCGCCGGCTGGCGCCGACGGAGCAGGACGCGGGGAAGGTGCGGCTGCTGCGCTCGTACGACCCCGCCGCCGGCGACGACCTCGACGTTCCGGACCCTTACTACGGGGGCGCGGAAGGCTTCGAGGAGTGCCTTGAGAGGGTGGAGGCGGCGAGCGACGGTCTGCTCGCCGCAGTGCGCGAGGACATGGAAGGAAGAGCGGCATGAGCGAATCCGCTGCGGGACACCCGGGCGCCGGGGACGGCACGCGCGCGGTGAGGGCCGGGCTGCCCGAGCCGGTGAAGCACGAGCCCACCCTGCCCGGTCCCGTCTTCGCCGCCCACTTCCACCTGCCGGGCGACCCCACCGGCCCCTACACCTACGGCCGGGACGAGAACCCGACCTGGACGCTGCTGGAACGAGCCATCGGTGAGCTGGAGGCGCCCGGGACCGGCGACGTCGAGACGCTCGTGTTCGCCTCGGGCATGGCCGCGATCTCCGCGGTGCTCTTCTCCCAGCTGCGCACCGGGGACGCGTGCGTCCTGCCCGACGACGGGTACCAGGCCCTGCCCCTGGTGCGCGCCCAGCTGGAGGCGTACGGCATCGAGGTGCGCACCGCCCCGACCGGCGGTGACGCCCAGCTCGGTGTGCTGGACGGCGCGAAGCTGCTGTGGATCGAGACTCCTTCGAACCCCGGCCTCGACGTGTGCGACGTCAGGCGGCTCGCCGAGGCGGCACACGCGCGGGGCGCCCTCGTGGCCGTCGACAACACCTTGGCGACGCCGCTCGGCCAGCGGCCGCTGGAACTGGGCGCCGACTTCGCGGTGGCCAGCGGCACCAAGCAGCTCACCGGGCACGGCGACGTCCTGCTGGGCTACGTCGTCGGCCGCGACCCGGAGGCCATGGCGGCGGTGCGCCGCTGGCGCAAGATCGTCGGCGCGATCCCCGGCCCGATGGAGGCCTGGCTCGCCCACCGGTCGATCTCCACCCTGCAGATGCGGGTCGACCGGCAGTGCGCGACGGCCCTCACGGTCGCGCAAGCGCTCCGCGACCGCCCCGAGGTGACCGGGCTGCGCCACCCCGGCCTGCCCGACGACCCCTCGCACAAGATCGCCGCTCAGCAGATGCGGCGCTTCGGCTCCGTGGTGTCCTTCACCCTGCCCTCGCGCGAGCGGGCCGACCGCTTCCTCGAGGCGCTGCGGATCGTGGACGACGCGACGAGCTTCGGCGGGGTGCGCTCCTCGGCGGAGCGGCGCGGGCGCTGGGGTGGGGACGCGGTGCCGGAGGGCTTCGTCCGTCTGTCGGTGGGTGCCGAGGACCCGGAGGACCTGGTGGCGGACCTGCTGCGCGCCTTGGACGCGTCGGCGTCCTGAGGCCCCAGGACGGTCCGAGCCTCCCCCCTCGTGGCTCGGACCGCCCCCGGTTCCGCGCGCGAGAACCGCGCCACACAGGCTAGTTGACTGTCTGTCAGTGTCCAATCACCCTAGCGACAGGCCCCTATCGACTTATTTATAGTTGGGCGCGGCCAGGGGTGGACACGGGGCCTGGAAAGGGAGCGTGGCAGTGGATCTGGCCTTGCTGCGGACCTTCGTCACCGTGCACCGGGCCGGCTCCTTCACCCGCGCCGCCGCCCTGCTCGGGTTGTCCCAGCCCGCCGTCACCTCGCAGATCCGGACCCTGGAGCGGCAGCTGGGCCGTCCCCTGTTCCTGCGCCAGGCGCGCGGCGTCACGCCGACCAGCATCGGCGACGAACTCGCCCACAAGGCCGCCCCGCACCTCGACGCCCTGGTGGAGATCGCGGAGACCGGCCTCGACGACGACTCCTCCTTACGGACGCTGCACCTCGCCGGACCGCCGGAGTTCACCGGGGAGCGGGTCCTGCCCGCCCTCACCGAACTGACCGGGGACGACGGACAGGGCTTCGCCTTGCGCGTCTCCTTCGGCAACGCCGAAGAGGTCCTGGAAGGGCTCGCCGCAGGGCACCACGATCTGGCCGTCAGCACCGCCCGACCGCGTGGCGCCCTGCTCTCCGCGACCGCTCTGTGCGACGAGGAGCACGTCCTGGTCGCCGCCCCGCGCTGGGCGGACCGGCTGGGTACCGAGCGGCCCGATGCCAGGCCGGAGCAGGTCCTGGGGCGGGTGCCCGTGGTCGAGGTGCATGAGTCACTGCCCTTCGTCTCCCGCTACTGGGCCTCCGTTTTCGACGCGTGCCCGGCAGCCCCGGGCACGGTGATCGTGCCCGACCTGCGTGCCGTGCTGGCGTGCACCGTCGCAGGCGCCGGGCTCAGTGTGCTGCCCCGGTATCTGTGCGCGGACGCCTTGGATGGCGGGGACGTCGTCCCCCTGCACGAGCCGGCCGTACCGCCACTGCGGACATACTTCCTGGTGGTGCGCACCGGAACCCTGGCGATGCCCCACGTCGCGCGGGCGCACGAATGGCTGCTGAAGGCGGCGGACGACTGGTGCTGAGGCACACGGGACGCCGCCTCACCGTGGAAGTCCATGTGGTCACATCGCTCGATGTTTCACGTGGAACCAGCCGGGCCACATTTCCCCCATGACCGTCCGACCCGTGGTCAAGCGCACCGCCCGCGCAGTTCTGCTGGACGGTGACGACCTGATCCTGATCAAGCGCACCAAGCCGGGTGTGGACCCGTACTGGGTCACGCCCGGTGGCGGGGTGGAACCCGACGACCCGACCGTCGTCGACGCCCTGCACCGCGAGGTGTACGAGGAGCTCGGCGCGAAGATCACCGATGTGGTGCCCTGCTTCGTCGACACCGTGGAGCACATCGGTGACGACGGCGGCGCCACCGGGGTGAAGGTGCAGCATTTCTTCGTCTGCCACCTGGAGTCCATGGACGCCTCGCTCCGCCACGGCCCCGAGGTGGAGGAACCCATCGGCGAGTACGAGATCGTGCGCGTCCCCTTCACCCGCGTCGGCATCGCCTCGGTGCATCTCGTTCCGCTGTCACTGCGGCACTACCTGGACGGCAACATCGAGGGCGTGCGAGCCATGCACGCCCCTGACCTGGGGTGAACCGCTGGCCCCTACCCGGCCGTGAGCGCGACCTCGGCAGAGGCCCGTCACGGCGATGCTCTGCCGTGTTTCACGTGAAACAACCGCACCTGACCGTGAGCTGTGCGAACGGCTACAACTGGCCAAAAGCTCGCACCTCTCCACCGAAACAGGTGGACGCAAGGGGCCTTTGTCGGACAGCCTGACCTGCGTGCCGACTCCTTCCCTTGCCACTCTGCCCGTTCGCCGTCTGACGCTCCGCGACCTCAACGCCTGCGCCGACTTGTCCGAAGATCGGGGGTGGCCCCGGGAGGAGCACAAGTGGCAGTTCCTCCTCACCGCCGGGAAGGCCTACGGCATCGACGACCCCGACGGCGGCCTGGTCAGCGCCTGCGTCGTGACCGAGTACGGACCGCAGGACCGGCCCTCGCTCGCCGCCATCGGCATGGTTCTCGTGGCCGATCGGCACGCCCGGAAGGGTGTCGGCCGCCGCCTGATGCAGCACGTCGTGGCCGCCATGGGCACCACGCCCCTCACGCTGCACGCCACCCCGAACGGCCGCCCCCTCTACGAAGAACTCGGCTTCAAGGTCACCGGACGGGCCGAGATGGTGACCGGGCACTTCGTTCCTGGCGGACCGGAACCCGAGGTCGCCACTCGTGCGGCCACGGCCGAGGACGTGGCGGCGATCCTCCGGCTCGACGAACCCGTCTTCGGGGCGGACCGTACGCACATCGTCACGCGGTTGCCCGCCTTCGCCGACCAGCTGCGTGTCGCCGAGGAGGGCGGGCGCATCATCGGTTACGCGGCCGCCTGGCCGAACATGGCCACCCATGTCGTCGGTCCTCTCATCGCCCGGGACACCTCGGTGGCCCAGGCCCTCATCGCCTCCCTCGCCGCCCGCACCGACCGCCCCCTGCGCACCGACATCGACGTGCGCCACGAAGAGCTCCTGGCCTGGGTGAAGGAACGCGGCCTGGGTACCGTCGCCTTCAATGCGGTCATGACGTACGGGATCACCGAGCTGCCCGGGGACTGGAGCCGGCGTTTCGCCCCGGTCACGGTGGCGGCGGGCTGACGTCCCGACACGACGAACGCCGGCTCCCCCTGGTGTACGGAGGGGCCGGCGTTCGCGCTGCCGGGAGCCGGGTCAGACCAAGGACTCCACAGCCGCCGTGGCGAAAGCGTGGTCCTGCTCCGGAGCACCGCCACCCACGCCGATCGCACCGATCAGGCGGCCGTCGCGGTGCACGGGTACGCCTCCCGCGATGAACAGCAGCGGTCGGTCGAGCGCCGTCGGCAGCGTGTGGAAGAGACCGCCGGGCTGCACGGCGTCCACGAGGTCGGCGGTCGGCGCGTTCAGCTGGAAAGAGGTGTAGGCCTTGCGGGTGCTGGTCTCACCGGAAATCAGCACGGCCCGGTCGTCGCGCCGGAAGGCGAGCAGGTGCCCGCCCGCGTCGAGGACGGTGACGCTGACGGTGACCCCTGCGGCCTCCGCGGCCCGGACGGCGGCGGTGACGAGGGCCTCGGCGTCCTGCGTGGACAGCGGGGCGACAGCGGTGGTGGTGCTCATAGGTGGTTCTCCTGAGGGTTCATCGACGGGTGAGGAGGGATGAGGGCGGACCCGGTGGCCGGGTGCTCACTGGTGGACGGTGACCCGCTGTGCGGCCGGAGCGGAGCCCGCGACGGCGGCGGTGGGGGTGGTGCCTCGGCGCTCCAGGGCGGCCGAGAGGACGGCCAGGACCAGGGCGGCGGCGGCGAGGACGGCGCCGACCCAGTTGGGGGCGGTGTAGCCGAGGCCGGCGGCGATCACGATCCCACCGAGCCAGGCGGACAGGGCGTTGCCGAGGTTGAAGGCGCCGATGTTCACGGCTGAGGCCAGCGTCGGTGCTCCGTGCGCCTGGTCGAGGACCCGCTTCTGCAGCGGCGGCACGGTGGCGAAGCCCAGGGCGCCGATCAGCGTGATGGTGACGGCGGAGAGCACCTTGTCGTGGGCGGTGAGCGTGAAGAGCGCCAGGACGACGGCCAGGGCGCCCAGGGAGACGTACAGCATGGGCATGAGGGCGCGGTCCGCGAACTTGCCGCCGAGCAGGTTGCCGCCGACCATGCCGAGACCGAAGAGGACGAGCAGCCAGGTGACGGAGCCGTCGGCGAAACCGGCGACGTGGGTCATCATCGGCGCGATGTAGGTGATGGCCGCGAAGACCCCGCCGAAGCCGAGGACGGTCATGGCCATCGCCAGCAGCACCTGCACGTTCTTGAAGGCGGCCAGCTCGTGCCGCAGGCGCACGCCCTCCGGCTTGGGCATGTCGGGGACCAGCCGGGCGATGCCTGCGAGGCCGACGACGCCGAGGGCGGCGACGATGCCGAAGGTGACCCGCCAGCCGATGGACTGGCCGACGAGCGTGCCCAGGGGGACGCCGACCACGTTGGCGACGGTCAGGCCGGTGAACATCATCGCGATGGCCCCGGCTTTCTTGTGGGGGGCGACGAGGTCGGCCGCGACGACCGAGCCGATGCCGAAGAAGGCGCCGTGGGCGAGTGAGGCGACGATCCGGCCGATCAGCATGACGGAGAAGGCCGGGGCGAAGGCGGAGAGCAGGTTGCCGGCGATGAACAGGCCCATCAGCAGCATGAGCATCCGCTTGCGGGAGACCTTGGTGCCCAGCACGGTCATCAGCGGGGCGCCGAACATCACACCGAGCGCGTAGCCGGTCACCAAGTAGCCGGCGGTGGGGATGGAGACCCCGTAGTCGGCGGCGACCTCGGGCAGCAGGCCCATGATCACGAACTCTGTCGTTCCGATCCCGAAGGCCCCGATCGCGAGGGCCAGAAGCGCGAGAGGCATGGAGGGGTTACCTTCCAGAAGATTGCAGGAGCGCTTTGCGTGCGTCCACAATAGTTGCAGACGCGGGCTATATGCAACCGCCGTCTATTGCGGCGCTGCCCTATCCTGGGAGACAGCCGCTCGGGACGGAGGAAACGCCAATGACAGCGACGGACCCCGCGCTCACCGCCCTCGCCCAGGGCTGGTGCGCCCTCTCCCTGCTCCACGGGAGGATCGAGGCCCAGATCGAGCGCGCCCTGCAGGGCCGGCACGACCTGAGTGCGCGCGAGTACTCCCTGCTGGACGTACTCAGCCGGCAGCACGACGGCGAGGGAGGCCATCTGCAGATGAAGCAGGTGGCCGACGCGGTCGTTCTCAGCCAGAGCGCCACCACCCGCCTGGTCACCCGGCTCGAGGACCGGGGCCTGCTGGAGCGCTACCTCTGCCCCACCGACCGCCGGGGTATCTACACCAACGTCACCGAGGCGGGCCTGGCGCTGCTGGAGGCGGCACGGCCCACCAACGACGCCGCACTGCGCGAGGCGCTTGACGAGGCGGCGAAGAACCCCGAGCTGGCGCCTCTGGTCCGGGTCGTCGAGACACTGAAGGCACCCGTACCGGCCTGAACCTGTGGCCGGAAAGCAGGACTCGCGCGTAAGACTCCTGCATAGGGTGGCGCCATGGGAGATCTTGAAATACGTCCTGTCGTCGCCGACGACGTGCCGGCGATCGTCGCGATGCTCGCTGACGACCCCCTGGGCGCCCAGCGCGAGTCGCCGGACGACCTGGCGCCGTACCTGGAGGCACTGGAGCGGCTGCGCTCGGATCCGAACCAGCATGTGGTCGTGGCGGTCCGGGAGAACCGAATCGTCGGCACCCTTCAGCTGACGATCATCCCCGGTCTGTCCCGGCGCGGCGCCACCAGGTCGATCATCGAAGGTGTCCGCATCCATGCCGACGAGCGCGGCAGCGGCCTCGGTACGCAGCTCATCGAATGGGCGATCGACACCTCCCGCGAGCAGGGTTGCCAGTTGGTCCAGCTCACCTCCGACAAGACCCGTCTCGACGCCCACCGCTTCTACGAGCGGCTCGGCTTCGAGGCCTCGCACACGGGCTTCAAGCTCCAGCTCTGATCACACCAGGGCTCTGGCTTCGACTCTGACCGCATGATGAGGGGGCCGCTGTTTCACGTGAAACAGCGGCCCCCTCGGGCTTGTGGCCCGCTAGCCGATACCGCGCCACCCGTCGGGGTCGACCCCACCCGGCACCTCGGCTGCCCCTTCGTACGGCTGCCGCGTGAACACGAACGACCCCAGGTCCAGGTGGTCCACGCTCCCGTCGTCCTTCCGGACGACCTTCAGCAGTTCGCCGGCGTAGTAGCCCTCCAGTCCGGTCCACGAACCGTCGCCGTTCGGGCGGAAGCGTGAACGGCGTCCGTTGCCGGACAGCGGCTCCAGCGAGGCGAGCCCGTCGGCCGTGAAGCGCAGGGCGAAGGCGTACGTCCCCCAGTACCACTGTCCGGCCAGCTCCAGCACCGACGGATCGATCCGGCGCAGCGGCGTCCACGGGGCAGGGATCCGTGGTTCGGCCTCGGCCGTGATGCGGACCAGATCGGCGGCGACCGTGGACACCAGGGGGCCGGAGGTGCAGTTGGCCAGAACGACCGCGGCGGCATCGTCCTCCACGCTGATGGTCACGGTGGCCAGGAAGCCCGGCAGGGAGCCGGTGTGCCCGACGAGGAGCCGCCCGTGACGCCGCTGGATCTGCATGCCAAGGCCATAGGTGTCCCCGGACATCACATCCGCCGCCTCCGCGGGAGCTGCCGGTGTCCGCATCTCCCGCAGTGACGCGGCGCTCAGCACGCGTGCGTCGCCCCGCACCAGGAAGGAGGCGAACCGGGCCAGGTCCCCCGTCGTCGACCAGAGCTGCCCTGCGGGTGCCATCCGCCCGAGATCCTCGACCGGCTCGGGCAGCAGCACGTCCGCCCAGGGATGGACGGCCCAGCCCCCCGCGTGGGGAGCTTCCGGCCGCACGCCGGTTCGGTGCAGGCCCAGCGGCTCGAGCACTTCCCGCCGCAGGGCCTCCTCCCAGGACGTTCCCCGCACCTCTTCCACCAGCGCGCCCAGAAGCGTGTAACCCGGGTTGGAGTAGTGGTGCCGCCGGCCGACGGGGTGCAGCAGAGGCTGCTCGCCGAGAACGTCGGAGAGTTCGGGCCGCAGGGACCCCGGCGTGCGCTCCCACCACGGTGCGGGGGACTCGGCCGCCAGCCCGCCGGTGTGCGCCAGCAGGTGGGCGATCGTCGCCTCCCCGGCGCCGGTGCCCGGGAGGTACTTCTCCAGGGGATCATCGAGTCCGAACAGTCCTTCGTCCCGCAGGCGCATCACCAGAACGGCCGTGAAGGTCTTGGTGATCGAGCCGATGCGGTACTGGGTGTTCTCGTCGGGCGCGTGCCCCTCCACCGAGCTCCGGCTCCCGTGCCACACAGCCCGCCCGTCGCGCACGACGGCCGCGACCAGCGAGGGCGCCCGGCCCTCGGCCTGGGCCACGGCGATCCGGTGCAGCAATGCACGCCGCGTCGCGGGGAGCAGCTCTTCCTGAGGTGTCGTCATGCCCCCAGTCCACCCGCCGTCGGCGCATGAGTCGACTTCATTTCACGGCCGGCGCAGCGGTTCTCTCGATTGCGGAGCCTTCTCCATCGGCGAGGCGGGTACAGCCGGGCCGACGGTGGCCTCGGTGGGGGCCGCCCTGCCGGAGGAGCGCGGCGCGGCGGTCGCGGGCACCGCAGGAGATCAGGTCTGCGCCATGTCCACGAAGCGGGAGTAGTGGCCCTGGAAGGCGACCGTGATCGTCGCCGTCGGGCCGTTTCGGTGCTTGGCCACGATCAGGTCGGCCTCACCGGCACGCGGGGACTCCTTCTCGTAGGCGTCCTCGCGGTGCAGCAGGATGACCATGTCCGCGTCCTGCTCGATGGAGCCGGACTCACGCAGGTCCGAGACCATCGGCTTCTTGTCCGTGCGCTGCTCGGGACCACGGTTCAGCTGCGACAGCGCGATGACCGGGATCTCCAGCTCCTTGGCGAGCAGCTTGAGGTTACGGGACATGTCCGAGACCTCCTGCTGGCGGCTCTCGGCCCGCTTGGAGCCACCGGACTGCATCAGCTGGAGGTAGTCGATGACGACCAGCCGCAGGTCGTTGCGCTGCTTGAGGCGCCGGCACTTGGCGCGGATCTCCATCATCGACAGGTTCGGCGAGTCGTCGATGTAGAGAGGCGCGGCCGAGACGTCCGGCATCCGCCGGGCCAGACGCGTCCAGTCCTCGTCCGTCATCGTGCCGGACCGCATGTGGTGCAGGGCGACGCGGGCCTCTGCGGACAGCAGGCGCATCGCGATCTCGTTGCGCCCCATCTCGAGGGAGAAGATCACGCTCGGCAGGTTGTTCTTGATCGAGGCCGCGCGGGCGAAGTCCAGCGCGAGCGTCGACTTGCCCATGGCGGGACGCGCGGCAATGACGATCATCTGGCCGGGATGCAGGCCGTTGGTGAGGGAGTCGAAGTCGGTGAAGCCGGTGGGCACGCCGGTCATCTCGCCGCTGCGCGAGCCGATCGCCTCGATCTCGTCGAGCGCGCCCTCCATGATGTCGCCGAGCGGGAGGTAGTCCTCGCTGGTGCGCTGCTCGGTGACCGCGTAGACCTCGGCCTGGGCTCGGTTGACGATCTCGTCGACGTCGTCGTCGGCCGCGTATCCCATCTGCGTGATGCGCGTGCCCGCCTCGACGAGGCGGCGCAGCACCGCCCGCTCGTGCACGATCTCCGCGTAGTAGGCCGCGTTCGCCGCCGTGGGCACCGTCTGGACGAGGGTGTGCAGATAGGAGGCCCCGCCGACCTTGTTGATCTCGCCGCGCTTGGTCAGCTCGGCGGCGATGGTGATGGGGTCGGCCGGCTCGCCCTTGGCGTAGATGTCGAGGACGGCCTGATAGATCGTCTCGTGCGCCGGCTTGTAGAAGTCGTGTCCCTTGAGGATCTCGACGACGTCGGCGATGGCGTCCTTGGAGAGCAGCATGCCGCCGAGGACGGACTGCTCCGCCTCGATGTCCTGGGGCGGCACCCGCTCGAACGACGGGGCCGAGCCACCGTCCCACCCGGTGTCCCTGCCGCGCTCGTGCTGCTCGTCGCGGCCCCGGGCTCCGTCGCCGCGTCGGCGGGAGGCGGGCAGACGATCACTGGGCCCGCTGTCGGCCCACGGGTCGTCCAAGGGCTCGGAAATGCTCACCGAGCCACCTCCTCACGTCCGCCGCAGCAGACCTCGCCGTGCCCGTTCTTTCTACGGCACGGCACTGACAAATGAGAGGCCCAACTCCGTTTGACGGAGGCCGGTTTTGTGGCGTTTCGAGAACCGGCGGACGGAGCGGGCGCCGGACTACCGTAGGCCCGTCGGCACCGTCAGCCAATCTGGTTATCCACAGGCCATGTGGACGACGGCCCAGATGCTGTGGAGAACTCCGCGAAACCTGTGCACGACCCGGTGGACAGCCCTGTGAACAAGCTCCCCCTCCTCCTATACCCAACCCTCTGACGTGCACTTTTGCCGTCCACTGGTTGTGCAGAAGAAAAACTTTCCCGTGCGGAGCAAGATCGCTTCGAATGGTGCACAGCAGTACGCACACCCGGACCCAGAGTAAGGGTCGAAGAACCTTTGCATCTCTTACCTGTGGACGATTAGATTGGTGCACATGACACAGGCCCCCGTGCGCCGCCGAAGCGGCCGGAGACAGCACGACCGAGAGATCGTCGCGCTGGCCGTGCCGGCGTTCGGCGCACTCGTCGCCGAGCCGCTCTTCCTCCTGGCCGACACCGCCATCGTGGGCCATCTGGGCACCGCGCAACTCGCCGGACTCGGCGTCGCCTCGGCCCTGCTGATGACCGCGGTCAGCGTCTTCGTCTTCCTCGCCTACGCCACGACGGCCGCCGTGGCCCGGCGTGTGGGTGCCGGCGACCTCCCAGCCGCCATCCGGCAGGGTATGGACGGCATCTGGCTGGCCCTCCTCCTCGGCGCCGCCGTCGTCGCCGCTGCCCTGCCCACGGCACCGCACCTCGTGGCTCTCTTCGGCGCCTCCGACGCGGCCGCCCCGTACGCGACGACCTACCTGCGCATCTCCGTCCTCGGCATTCCCGCCATGCTCGTCGTCCTGGCCGCGACCGGTGTCCTGCGCGGTCTGCAGGACACCAAGACGCCGCTCTACGTGGCCGTGGCCGGCTTCGTCGCCAACGGCGCTCTCAACGCCGGCCTCGTCTATGGAGCCGACCTGGGCATCGCCGGTTCCGCGTGGGGCACGGTCATCGCCCAGTGCGGCATGGCCGGGGTCTACCTCGTGGTCGTCCTCCGCGGGGCACGGAAGCACGGTGCTTCCCTGCGCCCCGACGCGGCCGGGATCAGGGCATCGGCCCAGGCCGGTGTCCCCCTGCTGGTGCGCACCCTGTCCCTCCGAGCGATCCTGATGATCGCCACGGCGGTCGCCGCCCGGCTCGGAGACGCCGACATCGCCGCCCACCAGATCATCCTCTCCCTGTGGAGCCTGCTGGCCTTCGCTCTGGACGCCATCGCCATCGCCGGGCAGGCCATCATCGGGCGCTATCTGGGAGCCGGTGACGCCCAGGGCGCCCGGGATGTGTGCCGCCGCATGGTGGAGTGGGGCATCGCCGTCGGAGTCGTCCTCGGTGTGCTGGTGGTCGTCGCCCGGCCGGCCTTCCTCCCTCTGTTCACCAGTGACCCTGCGGTCAAGGACGTGGCGCTGCCCGCCCTGATCATCGTCGCCCTCTCCCAGCCGATATCCGGGATCGTCTTCGTCCTGGACGGGGTCCTCATGGGCGCCGGTGACGGCCCCTACCTGGCATGGGCCATGCTGATCACGCTGGCGGTCTTCACGCCGGCCGCCCTGCTGGTGCCGGTCCTCGGCGGTGGGCTCACCGCCCTGTGGGCCACGATGACGCTGATGATGACCGTCCGGATGCTCACTCTGTGGCTGCGGAGCCGGTCGGGCCGCTGGATCGTGACCGGCGCGACGCGCTGACGCTGCCGCAGCCGCAGCCGCAGCCGCAGGAGAGCGTTTCACGTGAAACAAACGCTGCCCTGCCGATGGTCACGTTTCACGTGAAACGTACCCGCAGCAAATACGACGAGGGGGCCGCATCCCGAAGGATGCGGCCCCCTCGCTCACTTCGTCAGTGAGGACGGCACTCAGGCCGCGACGACCTCGATGCTGACCTTGGCGTCAACCTCGGGGTGCAGGCGCACGGACGTCTCGTGGGCGCCCAGCGTCTTGATCGGCGAGCCGAGCTCGATGCGGCGCTTGTCGACCTCGGGGCCACCGGAAGCCTTGATCGCCGAAGCGATGTCGGCCGGGGTGACGGAGCCGAAGAGACGACCGGCGTCGCCGGAGCGGACGGCCAGGCGGACCTTGACACCCTCGAGCTGGGCCTTCACAGCGTTGGCCTGCTCGATGGTCTGGATCTCGTGGATCTTGCGAGCACGACGGATCTGCGCGACGTCCTTCTCGCCACCCTTGGTCCAGCGGATAGCGAACTTCCGCGGAATCAGGTAGTTGCGAGCGTAACCGTCCTTGACGTCGACGACGTCGCCGGCGGCACCGAGGCCGGACACCTCGTGGGTGAGGATGATCTTCATGTGTCGGTCACCCTTCCCTTATCGCGCGGTGGACGTGTAGGGCAGCAGCGCCATCTCACGGCTGTTCTTCACGGCCGTGGCGACGTCACGCTGGTGCTGCGTGCAGTTGCCGGTCACGCGGCGGGCACGGATCTTGCCGCGGTCGGAAATGAACTTCCGCAGCATGTTCGTGTCCTTGTAGTCCACGTACGTGACCTTGTCCTTGCAGAAAGCGCAGACCTTCTTCTTCGGCTTGCGCACAGGCGGCTTCGCCATGGTGATTCTCCTGTGTGATCAAGAAGTGTGGGTACGAGCCGACCCTCAGAAGGGAGGCTCGTCCGAGTAGCCGCCGCCACCGCCGCCGGAGTTTCCACCCCAGCCGCCGCCACCGCCCTGGTTGCCACCGGCGGGAGCACCGGTCGCCCAGGGGTCGTCGGCGGGAGCGCCGCCGCCCTGCTGACCGCCGCCGGGGCCGCCGCCCCAGCCGCCGCCACCCTGGCCGCCGCCACCGCCACCGCTGTAGCCGCCCTGGCCACCCCGGCCGCTGGTCTTGGTGACCTTGGCCGTGGCGTTGCGCAGGCTGGCGCCGACTTCCTCGACGTCCAGCTCGTAGACCGTGCGCTTGACGCCCTCACGGTCCTCGTAGGACCGCTGCTTCAGCCGGCCCTGCACGATGACGCGCATGCCTCGCTGGAGCGACTCCGCGACGTTCTCCGCCGCCTGACGCCAGACCGAGCAGGTCAGGAACAGGCTCTCGCCGTCCTTCCACTCGTTCGTCTGGCGGTCGAAGGTGCGGGGAGTGGACGCGACACGGAACTTCGCGACCGCCGCACCGGAGGGGGTGAAGCGCAGCTCGGGGTCGTCGACAAGATTGCCGACCACCGTGATGACGGTCTCGCCTGCCATGGGGGAACCTCTCGGCGGGTTTGCTCTGGCTGCTTGCTACTCGAATCCCGGGATCAGCTGAGCGGGGAAGCTCAGTGGGTCTCGGGACGGAGGACCTTGGTCCGGAGGACCGACTCGTTCAGGTTCATCTGGCGGTCGAGCTCCTTGACGACCGCAGGCTCGGCCTGCAGGTCGATGACCGAGTAGATGCCCTCGGGCTTCTTCTTGATCTCGTACGCGAGACGACGACGACCCCAGGTGTCGACCTTCTCGACCTTTCCGCCGCCGTCACGGACGACAGAGAGGAAGTTCTCGATCAGCGGAGAGACAGCGCGCTCCTCGACGTCGGGGTCGAGGATGACCATCACCTCGTAGTGACGCATGTGGAACCCACCTCCTTCGGACTCAGCGGCCACGGTCGTTCCGTGGCAGGAGGGTTGTGATGCGTAGGCAACGGTATCGGCCACCACTGACAATCAGGGGTTCTGTGGAGAAGCCCTCGCCATGGCATGGGCAGACACCGGTGCGGACGGTACACAGTACCCGCCCGGTGGCTTCCGGTTGAAATCCGGCCGCCAGGGCGGCCAATCTGTACACATCGGGTGTGTATGGCGCTACGATGCGCCGACTTTCGCAGGAGGTGCCCTATGGCACAGGCATTGCGATCCAACACCGGCGGCGGCCTCTTCGCCACGGACGGAAGACCCCATCCCCTCCAGGACGCCCTTCTCGTGGTGTCCCTGGTCCTGGGCCTCACCGCTTTCCTCACGGCGATCATCAGCGACGACCTGCACGTTCTCAGCTCCTGGGCCGGCCTGGTGGGCATCCTCACGGGTGCGTACGGCCAGTGGATCTCGGAGACGACCCGGGAACGCTTCGGCCTGATCCTGGGACTCGGCGCATCCGGCGTCGGGTTCTTCCTCGGCATGGCGCACGGCGGCCTCATCGGCTGACGCCGGACACTCCCTTCCGCACACCGGATCCCGCCCCGGCCGGCCTCGCGCCGGGGCGGAGATTCGTACGCCCAGACGAGGCGCTCCCACGGCGCAGTAGGCTTCGCGCGAGAGCCGGAGCCCCTGAACCCATGGGGACACACCAGCCCGAGGAGCGCCCCGAATGAGCCTGACCCTGAGGACCATCAGTCGAGAGCAGCATCTGGCGTACATCCAGAGCCTGCCGTCGGCGAGCCACATGCAGGTCCCGGCCTGGGCTGACGTGAAGGCCGAGTGGCGCTCGGAGAACCTCGGCTGGTTCGACGACCGCACCGGTGAACTGGTCGGTGTGGGTCTGGTCCTCTACCGCCAGCTGCCGAAGATCAAGCGCTACCTCGCCTACCTGCCCGAGGGCCCGGTCATCAACTGGTTCGCGCCGAACCTGCAGGAGTGGATCGAGCCGATGCTGGCGCACCTGAAGCAGCAGGGCGCCTTCTCGGTGAAGATGGGCCCGCCGGTGATCATCCGGCGCTGGGAGGCCGCGTCCATCAAGCAGGGCATCCAGAACCCCGACGTCAAGCGTCTGCGCGACATCGAGGCCGACCACATCGAGCCGCGGGCCTTCGAGGTGGCCGACAAGCTGCGCCGCATGGGCTGGCAGCAGGGCGAGGACGGCGGCGCCGGCTTCGGCGACGTCCAGCCGCGCTACGTCTACCAGGTGCCGCTCGCGAACCGGTCCCTGGAAGAGGTCCACAAGAACTTCAACCAGCTGTGGCGCCGCAACATCAAGAAGGCCGAGAAGGCCGGTGTCGAGGTCGTCCAGGGCGGCTACCAGGACCTCGAGGAATGGCAGCGCCTGTACGAGATCACGGCCGTGCGCGACCACTTCCGCCCGCGCCCGCTGTCGTACTTCCAGCGCATGTGGACGGCCCTCAACACCGAGGACCCCAACCGCATGCGGCTGTACTTCGCCCGCCACAACGGGGTGAACCTGTCGGCGGCGACCATGCTCATCGTCGGCGGCCACGTCTGGTACTCCTACGGCGCCTCCGACAACATCGGCCGCGAGGTCCGTCCCTCCAACGCCATGCAGTGGCGGATGCTGCGCGACGCCTACGCGCTCGGCGCCACCGTCTACGACCTGCGCGGCATCTCCGACTCGCTGGACGAGACCGACCACCTCTTCGGCCTGATCCAGTTCAAGGTGGGTACGGGCGGCCAGGCCGCCGAGTACCTCGGCGAATGGGACTTCCCGCTGAACAAGCTGCTGCACAAGGCGCTCGACATGTATATGTCCCGTCGGTGACCTCTGTTCGGTGCTTCCCCACCTGCTCCACGGCGACCGCCGTCCGACGGCACCGCTGATCCACCGCAATCGCTGATTCACGGCAACCACGAGAAAGGTTCCAGGTCCGGCCATGGCGCTCACGCTCTACGTCGACACCGCGCGCTGGCGGGCGCACCACAAGCACGTGCAGGAGCAGTTCCCCGGTCTCGTGCCGGTCTGCAAGGGCAACGGCTACGGCTTCGGGCACGAGCGGCTGGCGGAGGAGGCCACCCGCCTGGGTTCGGACGTCCTGGCCGTCGGCACGACCTACGAGGCCGCCCGGATCAAGGACTGGTTCGGCGGCGACCTGCTGGTGCTGACGCCCTACCGGCGCGGCGAGGAGCCGGTGCCGCTGCCCGACCGCGTGATCCGCTCCGTCTCCTCGATAGACGGTGTGTACGGTCTCGTCGGTGCCCGTGTGGTGATCGAGGTGATGTCCTCGATGAAGCGGCACGGCATCAGCGAGGAGGACCTCGCCCAGCTCCACGCCGCCATCGAGAACGTCCGCCTGGAGGGCTTCGCCATCCATCTGCCGCTGGACCGCACGGACGGCTCGGACGCCGTCGAGGAGGTCATCGGCTGGATGGACCGGCTGCGGGCCGCACGCCTGCCGCTGCACACCATGTTCGTCAGCCACCTCAAGGCCGAGGACCTCGCCCGGCTGCAGCAGCAGTTCCCGCAGACCCGTTTCCGGGCCCGCATCGGCACGCGGCTGTGGCTGGGGGACCACGACGCGACCGAGTACCGCGGCGCGGTGCTGGATGTCACGCGCGTCGCCAAGGGCGACCGCTTCGGCTACCGGCAGCAGAAGGCGGCCTCCGACGGCTTCCTGGTGGTCGTGGCGGGCGGAACGTCGCACGGAGTGGGTCTGGAGGCCCCGAAGGCCCTGCACGGCGTCATGCCGCGCGCCAAGGGCGTCGCCCGGGCCGGCCTGGCGACGGTGAACCGGAACCTCTCCCCGTTCGTGTGGGGCGGCAAGCAGCGGTGGTTCGCCGAACCGCCGCACATGCAGGTGTCGATCCTGTTCGTGCCCGCGGACGCGCCGGAGCCGAAGGTCGGCGAGGAGCTGGTGGCCCATCTGCGGCACACCACCACCCAGTTCGACCGGATCGTGGACCGCTGACCGAGCCGGCAGGTACGACAGAGGCCGGACACGACTCCCGTGTCCGGCCTCTCCGCTTGTCGCGCGCCCTCTGAGGGTGTTCGCTCAGAGCGAACCGCCCGTGGCTCCCTGTCGTCCCCACTCGACCGCGGGTCCGTCGAACCGGGCCGCCGCCTCCTCCCGCTCGGGCTTGGCAGCACGACCGAGGACGAAGACGTCCTTCGCCCCGTCCAGCACACCGCCCGAGGGATCGTCGTCGCCGGACCTGCGCACCGGGTCCCGGTCCGGCCGCAGGATGTCGCGCACGACCATGACGCACAGGTAGAGCGTCCCGAGCAGATGCAGGCCGATGGCCCAGTGGTACCCGTCGGTGGGCAGGCCCTTGTGGGCATCTCCGCTGGTCGTGTACGCGAGGTACAGCCAGATCCCCAGGAAGTACGCCACCTCGCAGGCCTGCCAGATCAAGAAGTCCCGCCACTTGGGCCGGGCGAGAGCAGCCAGCGGCACCAGCCACAGGACGTACTGCGGTGAGTAGACCTTGTTGGTGAGGATGAACGCCGCGACGATGAGGAACGCGAGCTGAGCGAAGCGTGGGCGGCGCCGAGCCATCAGGGCCAGGGCCGCCACGCCCGCACAGCACACCAGCATCAGCACTGTGGCGAGCGTGTTCACGGTCTCGGTGCCGAGCGGGTCGTCCGAGTTCTGCGCCATGATCAGCCAGAACGAACCGAAGTCGACGCCCCGCTCCTGGCTGAAGGTGTAGAACTTCGACCAGCCCTCGAACGCGAACAGCATGACCGGGCCGTTCACCACGACCCAGGCGGCGACCGCTCCGCCGAGGGCCGTCCCGAACTCCCGCCATCTGCCCGCGCGCCAGCACAGCACCAGCAGCGGCCCGAGGAGCAGGAACGGATAGAGCTTGGCGGCCGTCGCCAGCCCCAGCAGGACACCGAAGGCGAGCGCCCGGCCGCGGGACCACATCAGCATGGCCGCGGCCGTCAGAGCGACCGCCAGCAAGTCCCAGTTGATGGTCGCCGTGAGCGCGAAGGCGGGCGCCAGAGCGACCAGCAGACCGTCCCAGGGCCGCCGGGCGTGCGTACGGGTCACGCTTACGGCGATGACCGCCGCGCAGACCATGAGCATCCCGGCGTTGACCATCCAGTACCACTGCTCCTGGTCCTGGATCGTGCCGCTGCCGGGCGTGAGCCAGGAGGCGACCTCCATGAAGACACCGGTCAGCACCGGGTACTCCAGGTACTGCATGTCACCGGGAAGCCGATCGAAGTACGGCACCAGGCCGTCGGCGAAGCCGCGCCCCTGGTACAGGTGCGGAATGTCCGAGTAGCAGGCGTGTGTGTACTGGGAGCTGGCCCCGTAGAACCAGGCGCCGTTGTAGCAGGGTGCCTTCTGGACCAGGCCGAGGGCGAACACGCCGATCGCCACCAGGGCGATCACGCGTACCGGGGTCCACCACGACGTCCCGAGCAGGGCACGCCGCCCGAGCGGGCCACCGATCAGCTCGCTGCCGGCCGCGGCGACCGCGTCCTCCTTGGTCGGCAGCACCGGCTCCGGCTTCTGGACGCCTGCTCGCGTCGATTCTGCACTGGGCATGCCGCACATCCTGCCGTACGAGTCCGGCCATACGCCGAGGGCCGCCGCACCCAGGTGGGTGCGGCGGCCCTCGTTTCACGTGAAACACCTTCGCGTTTCACGTGAAACACCCAAGCCGGGCGGTTGGCCGGCTAGCCGTTGGGGCCTCCGAAGATGCCTCCGTTGCCGTTGCCTCTGCTGGTACCACCGTCGTCGGCCGTCTCGGTGGGTTCTGTCGGCTGAGTGGTGATGCCTCCGTCCGTGCCGCCGTTGTTCTGGCCTCCGTTGTTCTGGCCGCCGTCTTCCTGGCAGCCGAAGAAGCCGCAGGTGTCACTCGGCGTGGGCGACGGAGACGTCGGGGTCTCGCTGGGCGTGGCGCTCGGCGTCTCGCTCGGCGTCTCGGACGGCGGCGTCTCACTGGGCGTCGGCTTGGGCGTGGGTGCGCCGAGGGCGTCCTGGACGGTGCCGATCTTCTCGGGCTCCGGGAAGCCGGGGTCGGCCTCCCCCTTCAGAGCGGCCTTCATGTACTCGGTCCACACGAGAGTGGGGATGTCACCGCCGTGGATGGACTCGACACCGGCGGTGCCGTTCATGGACAGCAGCTTGGCGCTCTTGGGGTCCTCGCGGAACATCGCGACGGATGTCGACAGCTGCTTGGTGTAGCCGACGAACCAGGCGGACTTGTTCTCGTCCGTCGTACCGGTCTTGCCGGCCGCCGTGCGCCCCAGGCTCAGGGCGTTCTTGCCCGTGCCGTTCTGGATCACGTTCTCCAGAACGTCGGTGACGTTGTTGGCGACGTTCTCCGGCATGGCCTGCGTCACGCGCGGCTTGTCGAAGCCGGGGACGTCCTGTCCCTCGTACTTGACGCTGGTCACCGAGTAAGGGGCCGCCTGCTTGCCTGCGGCCGCGAACGTCGCGTAGGCGTCCGCCATGCGGATGGCGCTGGGAGTCGAGGTACCGAGGGCGAACGAGGGGTCCAGTGTCGCGAAGCTGGCGTCCAGGATGCCGGACTTCTCGGCCACGTCTCGCACGTTCTTCATCCCCACGTCCATGCCGAGCTGCACGAAGGGAGTGTTGACCGACTGCTCCATCGCCTTGCGCAGGGTGATGTAGCCCCAGGGACGGTCGCTCTCGTTCTCCTGGAAGAACGGCGTGTTGTCCTTCTTCAGGACGTAGGTGCCGTCGTTGTTCCGGACCTTGAGGTGGTCGTTGCCGTTGTACTTGCTGAGCGGCGAGAGAGGGCCGTCGCTGCGGTACGTTCCGTGCTCCATTGCGGCGGCGAGCACAAACGGCTTCCAGGTGGAGCCGACGGGAACGCCCGAGGTGTCGGCGTTGTTGTTGAAGTGACCCTTTTCGTAGCCCGCCCCGCCGTAGAGGGCGACGATCGCACCGTCCCTGGGCTTCACCGAGGCCGCACCGAACTGCACGTGCTTGTCGAGGTCGCGCTTCTTCGGATCGATGTGCTGCTTCTCGACCTTCTTCACGGCCGCGGTCAGAGCGTCGACCTTGTCCTTCTCGAAGGTCGTCTTGATCTGGTAGCCGCCCTGGTCGAACTGCTTCTCCGAGATGTTGGAGTGGTTCAGGACGTACTTCTTGGCCGTGTCTGCCAGATAGCCGATCTGGCCGCTCATGCCCTTGGTCGCCTTGCGGCCCTGGGGCTCGGGGTACTTGCTGATCGCCTTCTGGTACTGCTCGTCCGTCAGCTTGTCGTCGTTGTGCATCTGCTCGAGGATCCAGCCCCAGCGCTCCTCCGACCGCTTGCGGTTGGCCTCCTTGGTGGCGGTCGGATCGATACCGTCGTTGCCCGCGGGGTCGTAGTACGTCGGGCCCTTGAGCAGGGCGGCGAGGAAGGCGCACTGACTGTCCGAGAGCCGGTCCGCGTCCTTGCCGTAGTACGTCTGCGCGGCCGCCTGGATGCCGTAGGCGCCACGGCCGTAGTACGAGGTGTTCAGGTAGCCCTGGAGGATCTGGTCCTTGTTGAGCTTGGTGCCCACCTTGATGGAGATGAACATCTCCTTGAACTTGCGGGAGAGCGTCTGCTCCTGGCTCAGGTAGGTGTTCTTGACGAACTGCTGGGTGATCGTCGAACCACCTTGCGTGTCACCGCCGCGGGCCATGTTCGCCAGGGCGCGGGCGATACCCATGGGGTCGACGCCCGAGTCCTCGTAGAAGGTCTTGTTCTCAGCCGAGATCACCGCATCCCGCATGGCCTTCGGAATGCGCTCGATCGTGACGTTCTGCCGGTTGGTGCCACTGCCGGCCGCGACCATCTGACTGCCGTCGGCCCAGAAGTAGACGTTGTTCTGCGAAAGGGCCGCCGCGTTCTCCTCGTTGGGGACGCTCACCATGGCGTACCCGATGCCCGCCACGGCCACCAGGCTGCCCAGGAAGCCGATGCAGAGACCGGAGACGAGCTTCCAGGAGGGCATCCAGCGCTGCCAGCCGTACTTCCCCGCACGCGGGTAGTCGATCAGCCGTTTCCTGTCGGGAACGGCTGCGGCGCGGCGGCCGCCCCGGGGCGGTTCCGCACCTCGGCGGCGGCTGCCGCCGGTGCTTCTCTGCGCAGCACGCCGGGCCTCGGCACGGCCGCCGTACTGACGCTCCTCACCCCCTGAGCCGAGAGGACCCGACCCATAGGAGTCGGACGGAGACCCGGTTGCGCCTCGCGGTGCCGCGCGGCGGCCGGAGGACGAGCCGGACTGGCCGCGTCGGGCCGCGGCACGTCCGCCTCCCTGCGGCTGCGGCGGTTTGCGACGGTGCTCGCTCATCGAACGACTACTCCTCGGGCAGGCGCACCCCTGCGCGCCTGGAAACGGCGGCTTGTTTCCGGTCCCCCCGAAATACGGATGCGGTGGGCTCGGCATTCATCGGTCCCGCATGCACCCGTACTACACCGATGACCCTGACGCTCACAGGCGTCTCTTGGTTCCCGGTGTTGTGCATGGCGCACAGACTACGCACCGCCAAAACCTCCCGAGTCCCCAAGTTCACCTCAAATCAGGCAAGTAGCGTGCGACGAATCGGTGATGTGATCCCGTTCACCACACCCCCCCTTGTCGCAGCCGGAACGCCGTTCTATCGTGCTGATGTATCGAGTCGATACATCAGCACGACACATCGGCCCGAGGCATCGGACCGATACATGCGCGCCGCGGCAGAGAGGAGGCGACGATGAGCCGGCGTTCCGGGATCCTCGAGTTCGCCGTACTCGGCCTGCTCCGCGAGTCTCCGATGCACGGCTACGAGCTGCGCAAACGCCTGAACACGTCACTGGGGGTCTTCCGGGCGTTCAGCTACGGGACCCTCTACCCCTGCCTCAAGACGCTGGTCGCCAACGGCTGGTTGATCGAGGAGCCGGGCAACACCGCCGAGGACGCCCTCGCCGCACCCCTCGCCGGGCGCCGGGCCAAGATCGTCTACCGGCTGACCGCGGAGGGCAAGGAGCACTTCGAGCAGCTCCTCTCGCAGACGGGGCCCGACGCGTACGAGGACGAGACCTTCGCGGCCCGTTTCGCCTTCTTCGGGCAGACGTCACGCGACGTGCGCATGCGCGTGCTGGAGGGACGCCGCAGCCGGCTGGAGGAGCGCCTCGAGAAGATGAGCGCCTCCCTGGCCCGGACCCGGGAGCGTCTCGACGACTACACGCTCGAGCTCCAGCGCCACGGGATGGAGTCCGTGGAGCGCGAAGTGCGCTGGCTGAACGAGCTCATCGAGAGCGAGCGGGCGGGACGGGACCTGAAGGGTTCCGCCACCGGGGAGCCCGCCTCGCGCGACACCACATCTGGAGCGTCGGGCGGCCTGCCCCGGCCGGGGGACGACCCCCGTCCGGATACGCCCGGCGACACCGCCACGTGAGAGCCCGCTGATGGGCCTCACTCGTACACACAGGGAGCAACCGGAATGGGTTCGGTCCGCGTAGCCATCGTCGGTGTGGGCAACTGCGCCGCATCGCTGGTGCAGGGAGTCGAGTACTACAAGGACGCCGACCCGGCGTCCAAGGTGCCGGGCCTGATGCACGTCCAGTTCGGCGACTACCACGTCCGCGACGTCGAGTTCGTCGCCGCGTTCGACGTGGACGCCAAGAAGGTCGGTCTCGACCTGGCGGACGCCATCGGCGCCTCCGAGAACAACACCATCAAGATCTGCGACGTTCCCCACTCCGGTGTGACGGTCCAGCGCGGCCACACCCTCGACGGTCTCGGCAAGTACTACCGCGAGACGATCGAGGAGTCCGCCGAGGAGCCGGTCGACGTCGTCCAGGTCCTCAAGGACAAGCAGGTCGACGTCCTCGTCTGCTACCTGCCCGTGGGTTCCGAGGACGCGGCGAAGTTCTACGCCCAGTGCGCCATCGACGCCAAGGTCGCCTTCGTCAACGCCCTCCCGGTCTTCATCGCCGGCACCAAGGAGTGGGCCGACAAGTTCACCGAGGCGGGCGTCCCGATCGTCGGTGACGACATCAAGTCGCAGGTCGGCGCCACCATCACGCACCGCGTCATGGCGAAGCTGTTCGAGGACCGGGGCGTCGTCCTGGACCGCACGATGCAGCTGAACGTCGGCGGCAACATGGACTTCAAGAACATGCTCGAGCGCGACCGCCTCGAGTCGAAGAAGATCTCCAAGACGCAGGCCGTCACCTCCCAGATCCGCGACCGCGAGCTGGGCGAGGGCAACGTCCACATCGGCCCGTCCGACTACGTCGCCTGGCTGGACGACCGCAAGTGGGCCTACGTCCGCCTCGAGGGCCGTGCCTTCGGTGACGTCCCGCTGAACCTGGAGTACAAGCTCGAGGTCTGGGACTCCCCGAACTCGGCCGGCGTCATCATCGACGCGCTGCGCGCCGCGAAGATCGCCAAGGACCGCGGCATCGGCGGCCCGATCCTGTCGGCGTCGAGCTACTTCATGAAGTCCCCGCCGGTGCAGTACTTCGACGACGAGGCCCGCGAGAACGTCGAGAAGTTCATCAAGGGTGAGGTCGAGCGCTGAGGCGCCACAACTGATCGCTCCTGCCAGGGCTGTGAGGGTCCCCGGGTCGCATGACCCGGGGACCCTCCCCGTATGTGAGGCTGGGGCCCATGGCCGTCGTCCGTGACCTGCGCGTCCTGCTGCGCTTCCAGGGGTTCAGGCGCCTGCTCGCCGTGCGCCTGCTGTCCCAGGGGGCCGACGGTGTGTACCAGGTGGCACTCGCCGCCTATGTCGTCTTCTCCCCCGAGAAGCAGACCTCGGCTGCCGCGATCGCCTCCGCCATGGCGGTGCTGCTGCTCCCGTACTCGCTCGTCGGGCCCTTCGCCGGTGTCCTGCTGGACCGCTGGAGGCGCCGTCAGGTCCTGCTCTTCGGCAGCCTGTTGCGAGCCGTGTTGGCCATGGCGACGGCCCTGCTCATGCTCAGCCCGGCTCCCGACTGGCTCTTCTACGTCTCGGCCCTGTGCGTCACGGCCGTCAACCGCTTCGTCCTGTCCGGCCTCTCGGCCGCCCTGCCGCGCGTGGTCGACGCCGACCGGCTCGTCATCGCCAACTCCCTGTCCCCGACGGCCGGAACCCTGGCCGCGACCGCCGGCGGCGGGATCGCCTTCGTGGTCCGCCTCGCGACGGTGGACTCGGACGCCGTCGTGGTGCTCGTGGCGGCGGGGCTGTACCTGTGCGCCGCCGTCGCCTCGTTGAGCATGGCGCGCGGACTCCTCGGACCCGACCGGGGGGAGGAGCCACAGCGGATCCGGACGGCCCTCAGCGGCACCGCCCGGGAGTTGGCGGCCGGCGTGCGTCACCTGGCCGCCCCGGGCCGGAGGGAGGCCGCCTGGGCGCTGGCGGCGATGTCGCTCATACGGTTCTGCTACGGCGCCCTGCTGGTCATGCTGCTGATGCTGTGCCGGTACGCCCTGACCTCGACGACCGACGACGGACTGGCCCTGCTGGGGCTGGCGTTGGGTGTCTCCGGCGCCGGGTTCTTCGCGGCGGCCGTGCTCACGCCCTGGACCGCGGGGCGCCTCGGCCCGGGCCGCTGGATCGTGGTGTGCGCGGGGACGGCGGCGCTGCTGGAGCCCGCACTGGGACTGCCCTTCGCCACCGCTCCGCTCCTGGCGGCCGCCTTCGTGCTGGGGCTGACGACACAGGGCGCGAAGATCGCCACGGACACGATCGTCCAGTCGTCCGTCGAGGACGGGTTCCGTGGCCGGATCTTCTCCGTGTACGACGTGCTGTTCAACGTGTTCTTCGTCGGAGCAGCCGCCGTGGCCGCCCTGATGCTGCCGCCGGACGGCCGGTCCGTTCCCCTGGTGATCACGATCGCCGTTATCTACGCGGCAGTAGCTGCCGCTATGGCCCGGATTGTCCGCCGATAAGTGTCACATCAATGCCACAGAGCCATTCCTGGCTACTGCGCTGTCAGTGCGGACCGATAACTTACGTGCGTCTTATCTCGCGACATGTTCGCGTCAGTCATCGTGTTTCTAGGGGGACCCCCGTATGTCCACTCCGCCGCCCCAGGGCAACCCGTTCGCACAGGGCCAGCCGCAGGCTCCGTACCCGCCGCAGGGCGGCGTCCCTCAGCAGCCCGGCCAGCCCGGCTTCCCGCCCCCGGGCGGCGCTCCGCTTCCGCCTCAGCCGGCCGGCCGCAAGCTCAGCTTCAAGACCGTCAAGAACATCGTCCTGGTTCTCGTCGTCGCCGGTGTGGCCATCGGCGGCTACATAGCCAGCCGCGACGACGCCAACACGGCAGCCGTCGGCGACTGCATGCACCGTGGCAGCACCAACGACAACGACCCGGACCTCGAGGTTGTCGACTGCAAGGACTCGGGTGCCCAGTACAAGGTGCTGGCCAAGATCGAGGGCAAGTTCCTCACGGACACGCTGGCTTCCAGCAAGTGCGAGTCCGAGGCCAAGGACTTCCAGTACGTCTACACCCAGAGCGGTGACGGCAAGGACTTCCTGCTCTGCCTGAAGGACTACAAGAAGTAGGGCAGACATCCGGAGGGGCGGTGTTTCACGTGAAACACCGCCCCTCCGTTCGTTGCGCCCTGTCTCACCCAAGGGTCATGTTTCACGTGAAACATGGGCCCCGCGCCACGGACTCAGTCCTGCTGGTCCGCCCACCACTCCTTGAGCGCGGTCACCGCGGCATCGCTCTCCATCGGCCCGTTCTCCAGCCTGAGCTCCAGCATGTGCTGGTACGCACGACCGACGACCGGCCCCGGGCCCACACCCAGGATTTCCATGATCTGGTTGCCGTCGAGGTCCGGGCGGATGGAGTCGAGCTCCTCCTGCTCCTGAAGCTGGGCGATCCGCTCCTCCAGCCCGTCGTAGGCACGGGAGAGAGCCGCCGCCTTGCGCTTGTTGCGCGTGGTGCAGTCCGAGCGGGTCAGCTTGTGCAGGCGGTCGAGGAGCGGACCGGCGTCACGGACGTAGCGGCGCACCGCCGAGTCGGTCCACTCCCCGGTGCCGTAGCCGTGGAACCGCAGGTGCAGCTCGACCAGTCGGGAGACGTCCCGTACCAGCTCGTTGGAGTACTTGAGGGCCGTCATGCGCTTCTTGGTCATCTTCGCTCCGACCACCTCGTGGTGGTGGAACGAGACCCGGCCGTCCTTCTCGAAACGGCGCGTACGCGGCTTGCCGATGTCGTGCAGCAGGGCGGCCAGGCGCAGGATCAGGTCGGGGCCGTCGCTCTCCAGGGCCATCGCCTGCTCGAGCACGATCAGCGTGTGGTCGTAGACGTCCTTGTGGCGGTGGTGCTCGTCACGCTCCAGCCGCAGGGCCGGCAGCTCGGGCAGCACGCGATCGGCGAGGCCGGTGTCCACGAGCAGGGTGAGGCCCTTGCGGGGGTGAGCGGAGAGGATGAGCTTGTTCAGCTCGTCGCGCACGCGCTCGGCCGAGACGATCTCGATGCGTCCTGCCATGTCCGTCATGGCCGTGACGACCTCGGGAGCCACCTCGAAGTCGAGCTGCGCCGCGAACCGCGCCGCCCGCATCATCCGCAGCGGGTCGTCCGAGAAGGACTCCTCCGGAGTGCCGGGGGTCCGCAGGACGCGCGCCGCCAGGTCCTCCAGCCCGCCGTGCGGGTCGATGAACTCCTTCTCCGGCAGCGCGACAGCCATCGCGTTCACGGTGAAGTCACGGCGTACGAGGTCTTGCTCGATGGAGTCGCCGTAGGAGACCTCGGGCTTGCGCGAGGTCCGGTCGTAGGCCTCGGACCGGTAGGTCGTCACCTCGATCTGGTAGCCGCCCTTGTGCGCACCGACCGTGCCGAAGGCGATTCCGACCTCCCAGACGGCGTCCGCCCAGGGGCGCACGATCTTCAGCACGTCCTGCGGCCGGGCGTCGGTCGTGAAGTCCAGGTCGTTGCCGAGCCGGCCCAGCAGCGCGTCCCTCACCGAGCCGCCGACCAGGGCGAGCGAGAACCCTGCCTCCTGGAAGCGGCGGGCGAGGTCATCGGCGACAGGAGCGACCCGCAGCAGCTCACTCACGGCTCGCTGCTGCACCTGGCTCAGGGCACTGGAGGTGTCTTCATTGGCGTTCGGCACAACAGAAGAGGGTACGTGGCCCGGTGCTGTCGCCTCCCCCGGTTATCCCTGCGGACACGTCACGCCATACCGGCACAAGGCGGGGCTCGGGCGGGTACGCACCCGCTCGCTCCCCGGAGCGGCGCATACCGGGCCGACGGACCCGCCGTGGGCGATCTTGTGGTGCGGACCGCGGCACTTCCCCTCAGCGAGCATCGTTACCATGCGTGGACGCACATTCCGACGACCACTGACGACGACGAGGGACGGACGAGCGCGTGGCCGAGGCGGCAGACTTCCAGGGGACCAGTGCCTCACCTGCCCGCCGGTGGCTGCGGCGCACCGGGGCACTGCTCGCGGGTGCGCCCCTGCTGGCCGGCCTCCTCCAGCTGCCCGTCGCGAGCCCCGTGGCCGCGGCCGGACAGGAGTCTGCGCGCGCCACCGCCGGTTCCGGCTCGGTGGCCGTCGCCGTCGACTCGCTCACACCCAGCGCGCCCACCGAGGGCGACACGGTGACCGTGTCGGGCACCCTGACCAACAAGGGCAGGCAGGCCGTCACCGACGCCCACCTGGATCTGCAGGTCGGGCCACCGCTGGAAACCCGTTCGTCCATCGACGCCCTTGCCAGGAAGAGCGACGACGTCCAGGGACCCGCAGGTGAGACGGTCGGCGGCAAGTACGCGGAGAAGTTCCCCGAACTCACTCCGGGAGTCTCCCAGCCCTTCAGCATCTCGGTCCCGGTCGACGAACTGGACCTGGGCGGGGACGGCGTCTACCAGCTCGCCGTCGCGCTGTCCGGGGAGACCGCGGCGCAACCCTGGGACCAGGTGCTCGGCATCCAGCGGACGTTCCTGCCGTGGCAGCCGGAGGAAGCCGGCACCAAGACGAAGACGACGTTCCTGTGGCCCCTCATCTCCAGCTCCCACATGGTCGCCGAGACGGGCTCGAACGAGCAGCAGACCTCGGTCTTCCGGGACGACGAGCTGGCCGAGGAGATCGCCCCGGGCGGCCGCCTCGAGCAGATGGTGTCGCTGGGCAAGGGGCTCGACGTCACCTGGGTGATCGACCCGGACCTGCTGGCCTCCGTCGACGCGATGACCAAGAGCTACGAGGTCCGCGGCGCCGACGGCAGCACCACCGACGGCACCCACAAGGCGGACGCCAACCGCTGGCTCGCCGAGCTGCAGAAGGCGGTGGCGGGCAAGGAGGTCGTCGCCCTGCCCTACGGCGACCCCGACCTGGCGTCCATCGCCCACAAGGGCACGAGCGTCACCGGCACCCTGAACCACGTGAAGGAAGCCACCGACGCGATCGATCCCACGATCACGACGATCCTCCACATGAAACCGTCCAAGGACTTCGCCTGGCCCGTGGAGGGCGCCGTCGACCCGTCGATCGTGAAAGTCGCGACCTCCGCGGGTGCCGACAAGGTGATCGCCCGCAGCGACAGCCTGCAGGACGACCTCTCCTACACCCCCTCCGCCGCCCGCCCCATCGGCGCGGGCACCACGGCGGTCGTGACCGACGCCCGGATGTCCTCGGCGTTCCAGGGCGACCTGACGCGTGCCTCGGCGTCCACGCTCGCGGTGCAGCGGTTCCTGGCCCAGAGCCTCGCCTTCGGCCTGCAGACGGGCAAGGAGCGCAGCGTCGTCGTCGCCCCGCAGCGCATGCCGTCCGTCAGCCAGGCCCAGGCCATGGCCGAGGCCCTGGGCACCCTGCAGGACGGCACCTGGTCCGAGTCCCAGGACCTCACCGCCGCCGCCAAGGCCAAGCCCGACCCGGCGGCCAACACCCGGGTGCCGTCGGCGTCGGCGTACCCCTCCTCGCTGCGCAAGCAGGAGCTGCCGCGGGCCGCCTTCGAGCAGATCGCCCGGACCCAGGGCAAGCTCGACAAGTTCAAGGTGATCCTCACCCGCCAGGACCGCGTCGTGACGCCCTTCGGGCGCGCCATGGAGCGCGAGATGTCCACGACGTGGCGGGGCCGCGGCGTCGCGGCGGTGGGGTACCGGGACGGCATCGAGGGCTACCTCGACGGTCTCATCGACGGGGTCAAGCTGATCGAGAAGTCGGAGACGAAGCTCTCCGGCCGCAGCGCCACCATCCCGGTGACCGTCCAGAACAACCTGGTGCAGGGCGTCGAGAACCTGGAACTGCGGCTCACGTCGAAGAACCCGACGCGCCTCAAGATCGGCGGAGACGCGTACGAGGAACAGCCGGTCACCGTGAACGGCGGCCATGCCCAGTCGGTGAAGTTCACCACGTCGGCCAATGCCAACGGCCGGGCGGAGGTCGTCGCCCAGCTGTACACGCAGGACGGTCAGAAGTACGGTGCGCCGGTGACCTTCGACGTGCGCGTCACCGAGGTCACGCCCACGGTCATGCTGGTCATCGGCGGTGGCGTACTGCTCCTGGTCCTGGCCGGCTTCCGGATGTACACCCAGCGCAAGCGGGCCGCCGCCCGCGAGGCGGCCGAGGACGAGGCCGCCGAGACGGACGGCCAAGCCGGCGGCCCGGCGGACGCCAAGCGGAACCCGCAGGCCCCCGGCGATCGTCAGGAAGAGGAGTCCGGCTCGCGGGCGGACGCCCCCGGGCAGCCGAGTGACCCGGCCCCGGACACCGCAGCGGAAAGCGCCGACCCGTCCGGCACGGGTGAGAGAGTGGACCGTTGAGATGTCGTGGCCGGTGGGCCCGGGACGATGAGGTGGGGTAACCATGAACGCGCCGTACGACGGTGACCGCGGCCGTGCCGCGGGCAGCCCGGGCCGTCCCGAGACGGGAGGGCCCGAGGGCGCGCCGGACGAGCACGGCCAGGTGCCGCCCCACCCGGCGGACGCCTACCTCCAGGACGCCTACCCCCAGGACGCCTACTCCCAGGACCCGTACCGGGCACAGGACCTCACCGCCCAGGACCCCGCCGCCGACGCGTTCTACGACCACGCCGCGCACCAGCCGCCGGCCCCGGGCAGCCGCCAGGCGCAGCAGCAGCTGTACGCGCAGCCGCCGCAGTCGCCCTACGCGCCCGACCCGCGGGTCTGGGCGCAGACGCCCGCACCGGAGCCCGACGGCCCGACGCGGCACCTGCCCTACGGCGACGACCCCCGCACCACCCAGTTCGTGGGCGTGGACGATCTCGTCTCCCGGGCGGGGGAGCCGCGCCAGGAGGCCGACGCCTTCGCGCACCTCTTCCGCGACCAGCAGCAGGGCAGCGGGCACCCCTCGTACCAGTCGTCTTCGGTCCCCGGTCCGTCGCCGGCCCCCGGACAGGCCCCGCAGGGGCCGTCCGCGGCGTACGCGCAGACGGCACCGGCCCCGCCGGCGGAGGAGGCCCCCGAGCCCGAGCCCGCGCCCGCCCCCGCCGGCAAGAAGGGCGGGCGCGCCGCGGGCCTGCTGAAGTCCAGCGCCGTGATGGCGGCGGGCACGATGGTCTCCCGCCTGACCGGCTTCGTCCGCTCCGCACTGATCGTGTCGGCCCTGGGCGTCGGCCTCCTCGGCGACACCTTCCAGGTCGCCTACCAGCTGCCGACGATGATCTACATCCTCACCGTCGGCGGCGGGCTCAACTCCGTCTTCGTCCCGCAGCTCGTGCGGGCCATGAAGAACGACGAGGACGGCGGCGAGGCGTACGCGAACCGGCTGCTGACCCTGGTCATCGTGACGCTCGGCGGGCTCACCGCGCTCTCGGTCATCGGAGCGCCGCTGCTGATCCGGGTGCTGTCCAACGGGGTCGCCAGCGACCCGGCCGCGAACCAGGTCGCCATCACCTTCGCCCAGTTCTTCCTGCCCACCATCTTCTTCATGGGCATCCATGTGGTGATGGGCCAGATCCTCAACGCCCGCGGCAAGTTCGGCGCGATGATGTGGACCCCGGTCCTGAACAACATCGTCATCATCGTGACGCTGGGCATGTTCATCTACGTCTACGGCACCGCGGCCGATTCCGGGATGAAGGCCACCACCATCCCGCCGGAGGGTCAGCACCTGCTCGGCGTCGGCGTCCTGCTCGGCCTCGTGGTGCAGGCACTGGCGATGATCCCCTACCTGCGCGAGACCGGCTTCCGGCTGCGGCTGCGCTTCGACTGGAAGGGCCAGGGCCTCGGCAAGGCGATCACGCTGGCCAAGTGGACGGTCCTGTTCGTCCTCGCCAACCAGGCGGGCGCCATGATCGTCATCCAGCTGTCCACCGCGGCCGGCAAGGCCTCGCCCGTCGACGGCACCGGTTTCGCCGCCTACGCCAACGCCCAGCTGATCTGGGGCCTGCCCCAGGCGATCATCACCGTCTCCCTGATGGCCGCGCTGCTGCCGCGCCTGTCGCGCTCGGCGGCCGAGGGCGACGGCGGGGCCGTCCGCGACGACATCTCGCAGGGCCTGCGCACCACCGCCGTCGCGATCGTGCCGATCGCCTTCGGGTTCCTCTCCCTCGGCATCCCGATGTGCACGCTGATGTTCGGCTCCTCCGGCACCAGCGAGGCCACGAACATGGGCTACATGCTGATGGCGTTCGGCCTCGGCCTCATCCCGTATTCGGTGCAGTACGTCGTGCTGCGCGCCTTCTACGCCTACGAGGACACGCGCACCCCCTTCTACAACACGGTCATCGTGGCCGCGGTCAACGCGGGCGCCTCGGCGATCTGTTACTTCGTCATCCCGTCGCGCTGGGCCGTCGTCGGCATGGCCGCTTCCTACGGTCTGGCCTACGCGATCGGTGTGGGTGTGGCCTGGCGCCGGCTGCGCAAGCGGCTGGGCGGAGACCTCGACGGCGCCCGGGTGCTGCGGACTTACGCCCGGCTGTGCATCGCGTCGGTTCCCGCCGCCCTGCTCAGCGGCGCGGCCTGCTACGGCATCGGCCGCACGCTCGGCCAGGGCGTCGCCGGCTCGCTCGTCGCGGTGTTCGCGGGCGCCGCGGTGCTGCTCGCCGTCTTCTTCGTCGCCGCCCGCCGCATGCGCATCGAGGAGCTCAACTCCCTGGTGGGCATGGTCCGCGGGCGCCTGGGACGCTGAGGCGGGAGGCAGGCGCACAACCATCGTCCGCCACCGCGTGTCGTGCATAGGGGCGGACTGTGGGCACAATTGGTTTCGGCGTCGGACGGCACGCAACGGATGCCGGCCGGCGCTCAATGGATGGGGAGGCAGGAACGACGGTGGCAGAACGGAGTACGGCTGCCGTCGACGTGGCAGACAACAGCGACGAGACGTCGCTGACCGCAGAGGCGGACCAGTCCACGGCCGACGGGGTGGCCAAGAACCGGGAGCGGGACACGGACAGCGACGAGGTACAGGAGAGCCCCCGGGCCGACGGTTCCGGAAAGACCTCGCCGCCCGAACTGCACAGTGGTCACAAACTCGCCAGACGCTACCGCCTGGAGGAGTGCGTCACCCGCCTCGACGGCTTCAGCAGCTGGCGTGCCGTGGACGAGAAGCTCCGCCGTGCCGTCGGTGTGCACATCCTGCCCGCGGACCACGCGCGTGCCCGCTCCGTCCTGGCCGCCGCCCGCTCCTCCGCCCTCCTCGGCGACCCCCGCTTCGTCCAGGTCCTGGACGCGGTGGAGGAGAACGACGTCGTCTACGTCGTCCACGAGTGGCTCCCCGACGCCACCGAACTGACCACGCTGCTCGCCTCCGGACCGCTGGAGCCGTACGACGCCTACCAGCTGGTGAGCCAGGTCGCCTCCGCCATGGCCGCCGCCCACCGTGAGGGCCTGGCCCATCTGCGCCTCAACCCCAACGCCGTGCTGCGGGCCTCGACCGGTCAGTGGCGCATCCGCGGTCTCGCCGTGAACGCCGCCCTGCGCGGCGTCACCTCCGACACCCCGCAGCGCACGGACACGGAGGCCATCGGAGCCCTGCTGTACGCGGCGCTCACCCAGCGCTGGCCGTACGAGAGCGACGCCTACGGGCTGTCCGGCCTGCCGAAGGACGTCGGCCTGATCGCGCCGGACCAGGTCCGTGCCGGTGTACACCGCGGCCTGTCCGAACTCTCCATGCGCGCACTGGCCAACGACGGTGCCACCGCCTCCCGGCACGAATCGCCCTGCACCACGCCCGAGGAGCTGGTGAAGGCGATCGGCGACATGCCGCGCATCCGCCCGCCGGAGCCCGCGTTCACCGCCCCGCCCGAGTACCAGCGCACCACCTACCAGCAGGGCAGCTACGGACGGCAGGGCGCGCACGCGGGAGGTGCCCAGCCGGTGACCCCTCCGCCGCCCCCGCTGCAGAGCCGCACGGGCAAGGCCCTGAAGTGGGCCGTGTCCGCCCTGCTCATCGCCGCCCTGGGCCTCGGCAGCTGGCAGCTGGCCGACGCCCTCATGGACCACGGCGGCAAGGACGACGACCCGGGCCGGACCCAGACGAACGACGGGAACGACAAGAGCCCGAAGAAGCCCATCAGCAAGCCCCTCACGATCGAAGGCGCCAAGGATTTCGACCCGTTGGGCAGTGACGGCGTCGAGAACCCGGACGAGACCAGCCTCGTCCACGACGGCGCTCCCGGCACCTACTGGGAGACCAGCTTCTACACCAGCGCCGACTTCGGCCGGCTGAAGTCCGGCGTGGGCGTCATCCTCGACCTCGGCAAGAGCCGGGACGTCGGGCAGGTGACGGTCTCGTTCCAGGGCGCCACCGCCGTGGAACTGCGCGCCGCCGAAGACGCCGCCACCCAGCCCCAGTCCCTCAACGCCTTCGCCAAGGTCGCCCAGGGGTCCGGTACGACCGTGGCGCTCAAGCCCGGCGAGTCGGTCAAGAGCCGATACCTCCTGGTGTGGCTGACCAAGCTGCCACTGACCGCCGAAGGCAACTACCGCGGACGCGTGGTGGACATCAAGGTGACCAGCTGACGGCATCTGCCTCGAGGAAGGAGGCCGATGGCAGACGGCACCGCGTACGACGGAGTGAGCGACCAGGATCTCCTCGGCCGGCACGTCCAAGGCGACCCCGACGCCTTCGGTGAGATCGTGCGGCGGCACCGGGACCGGCTCTGGGCGGTCGCCCTGCGGACACTGGGGGACCGCGAGGAGGCCGCTGACGCGGTGCAGGACGCCCTCGTCTCCGCCTACCGGGCCGCCCATACCTTCCGGGGCCAGTCGGCCGTCACGACGTGGCTGCACCGCATCACGGTCAACGCCTGCCTGGACCGCGCCCGTAAGGCTGCCTCTCGAAAGACCTCCCCCGTCGACGACACCGAGCGGCTGGAGCAACTGCTCGAGCCGCACGAGTCGGCTTCGGCGCCGGCCGAGCGCAACGACCTGCACCGGCAGCTGATCCAGGCCCTCGGCACCCTGCCGGCGGATCAGCGCGCCGCGCTCGTCCTGGTCGACATGCAGGGCTACCCGGTCGCCGAGGCGGCCCGGATCCTGGAAGTGCCGACCGGCACGGTGAAGAGCCGCTGCGCCCGCGGCCGCGCCAGACTCCAGCCGCTGCTGACCCATCTCCGGCCCGACGCCGACGGCCGGGGCAAGAATCCAGGCGAGGAACGGAACCGGACGCAGGAGCCGACCGTCCCACCCGCAGCGGGACCGCATCGCACGGAACCGCCGGACACGGACCCGAGTGACTCAGCCGCAGTGAAGGGCGGAGGTGGACGAGCGTGACGTCGACGACAGAGATGGCCGGGCACCCGGACGTCACGGAGATCTCCGACCTTGCCGAGGGCCTTTTGCCACCGTCGCGCGCCGCCGCCGTGCGCCGTCATCTCGACGCGTGCGAGCTGTGCGCGGACGTCCATGCCTCCTTGGCGGAGATCCGCGGGCTGCTCGGCACGCTGCCGGGCCCACCGCGCATGCCCGCCGACGTCGCGCAGCGCATCGACGCCGCGCTGGCCGCCGAAGCGCTGCTGAACACCAAGGTGTCGGAATCCCCAGAGGAACCCACCGTCGGTTCCGGGCTCACGTCCGAGGGCGCTGGGTCGTCCGGGGACGCTGAGTCGTCCGAGGACGCGGAGACGGATGTTTCACGTGAAACATCGACGCCTGCCGGTCGCCCGGCGGGCCGTCCTCGCGCCGCCACCGGCCCCGGCCGCAAGGGCCGGACACGCTCCGGGCGCCGCAGGGTCGCCGTCCTCAGCGCCGCCTTCACCGTCGCCGCACTCGGTATCGGTTCGGTCATGCTGGCATCACTCGGCGATGACCAGCCGACCCGTGACACAGCGGGGGAACGGGCTGACGCCCCCGCGGACACCTTCTCCGAGGGAAAGCTGCAGAAGCAGGTCGCCGGTCTCCTCGCCGAGGAGAAGTCGGAGGGCGGAGGCGGCTCTCGCACTCCCCTCGGTGCCGCGACCGCACCCGACGGCAACAGCCCCCGGGTCCTCAAGGAGCCCGTCGTGCCGGGCTGTGTCCGCGAGGGCATCGGCCGGGAGGACATCGCCCTGGCTGTCGAGAACGGCAGGTATCAGGGGAAGAAGGCTCTGCTCGTGCTGCTCCCCGCAGCCGCCGACCCGACTCGGGTCACCGCGTACATCGTCGATGCCACGTGTGTGGATCATCGAGCGTCCGGTGGTCCCGGCAAGATCCTTCTGGAGCGTACCTACCCGTCCGTGTGACGCAGCGCTTCGTCTTCGCCCTGCGTGGTAACCGGCATGGTGGGGGCGTCGTCGTGTGCCCGGACACAGCGGGAATGCCAGCCCCTTAGGATCCGTTGGGTGGGGTGAGAGCTCCGAGACAAGCTCCCACCGGTCGAACGACGCAGTCCAGAGACGAGGAATCTAGCCGTGAGCGACGTCCGTAACGTGATCATCATCGGCTCCGGGCCCGCCGGCTACACGGCGGCGCTCTACACCGCGCGCGCGTCGCTGAAGCCGCTGGTCTTCGAGGGCGCCGTCACCGCCGGTGGCGCGCTCATGAACACCACCGACGTCGAGAACTTCCCGGGCTTCCAGGACGGCATCATGGGCCCCGAGCTCATGGACAACATGCGTGCTCAGGCCGAGCGGTTCGGCGCCGAGCTCGTCCCGGACGATGTCGTCGCCGTCGACCTCACCGGTGAGATCAAGACCGTCACGGACACGGCCGGCACCGTCCACCGGGCCAAGGCCGTCATCGTCACCACCGGTTCGCAGCACCGGAAGCTCGGCCTGCCGAACGAGGACGCTCTCTCCGGGCGCGGCGTGTCCTGGTGCGCGACCTGTGACGGGTTCTTCTTCAAGGACCAGGACATCGCCGTGATCGGTGGCGGTGACACCGCGATGGAGGAGGCGACCTTCCTCTCTCGCTTCGCCAAGTCCGTGACCGTCGTCCACCGTCGCGACACCCTGCGCGCCTCCAAGGCCATGCAGGAGCGTGCCTTCGCCGACCCGAAGATCTCGTTCGTCTGGGACAGCGAGGTCGCCGAGATTCAGGGCGACCCGAAGCTGTCCGGTCTGAAGCTGCGCAACCTCAAGACCGGCGAGCTGTCGGACCTGGCGGTGACGGGCCTGTTCATCGCGATCGGCCACGACCCGCGCACCGAGCTCTTCAAGGGCCAGCTCGACCTGGACGCTGAGGGCTACTTGAAGGTGGACGCCCCGTCGACCCGGACGAACGTGACCGGTGTCTTCGCCGCCGGTGATGTGGTGGACCACACCTACCGGCAGGCGATCACCGCGGCCGGCACCGGCTGTTCCGCCGCTCTCGACGCCGAGCGCTACCTCGCCGCCCTGGCGGACGAGGAGCAGGCCGAGCCCGAGAAGACCTCCGTCTGACTTTCCTCCCTACCCGCCCCACGCACCACACAGTTAAGGAGCCCGCCGTGGCCGGCACCCTGAAGAACGTGACCGACGACTCCTTCGAGCAGGACGTCCTCAAGAGCGACAAGCCCGTCCTGGTGGACTTCTGGGCCGCCTGGTGCGGTCCGTGCCGCCAGATCGCTCCGTCCCTCGAGGCGATCGCCTCCGAGTACGGCGACAAGATCGAGATCGTCAAGCTCAACATCGACGAGAACCCGGGCACGGCCGCCAAGTACGGCGTCATGTCCATCCCGACCCTGAACGTCTACCAGGGTGGCGAGGTCGCCAAGACCATCGTGGGTGCCAAGCCGAAGGCCGCGATCGTGCGCGACCTGGAGGAGTTCATCGCCGAGTAAGGCGATGGTGTCGCCGCGCCAGCGGTGCATGTTTCACGTGAAACACGAATGGGCCAGTCCGGGAGGGCTGGCCCATTCGTTTGCCCGCAGCGTCTACAAGGGCCTCAGCGCCGGTTCCTTCTGCACAGCGCCCAGCAGCCGGTCCAGAGCCATCTCGACGTCCTCCTTCCACGAGAGCGTCGACCGGAGTTCCAGCCGCAGTCGGGGATACGTGGGGTGCTGCCGCACGGTCTTGAAGCCGACTGCCAGCAGGTGCTCGGCGGGCAGCAGGCAGGCTGGTTCCTTCCAGCGGGCGTCACCGAACGCCTCGATCGCCTTGAACCCACGACGGAGAAGATCCTTGGCGACCGTCTGGACCATGACACGGCCCAGACCCTGCCCCTGGTATTCCGGCAGGATGAACGCCGTCATCAACTGCACGGCGTCCGGCGACACAGGGCTCGTGGGGAAGGCCGTGGAGCGGGGGACGTACGCGGGCGGGGCGTAGAGCACGAAGCCGACCGGGACGTCGTCCACGTAGACGACACGGCCACATGATCCCCAGTCCAGCAGGACGGCCGAGATCCAGGATTCCTTCTCCAGGGCCGCTGTGCCCGCCTTTATCGCGGCCTCACCACTGACCGGGTCGAGCTCCCAGAAGACACACGAGCGGCAGCGCTGGGGGAGATCCTGAAGGTTGTCCAGCGTGAGCGGTGCGAGCCGGCGCCCCATGAAGGCTGATCCTCACTTCCTTCGCCCGCCGCGTCGCGGGCTGCTGTCAGAGCGCTCCGTTCCCTGAGAAGGCTGCCGATGAACCCACCGACCGCCCCCAGCCCCAAACCGGCGCCCACCAGTCCGGTGCGGCTCAAGGTTCGCATGGGCCCCTGCCTCCCTTTCAGAGGTGCTGCCGAGTGGTCGCGCCGTACTCGATCGCATCGTATCCACCATGCCATTCCGTCGATACCGCCAAAAAGGAAAGAGCGGGCCACCTTCCGGCACACACCGGACACGGCCCGCTCTGTCACCTGCGCGGCAGAAAGCTCCTGTGAGGGGTCAGGACTCACTGTCCTCGGAGTCGCCCTCCAGAAGGCTCCTCTGCAGGACCGGTCCCTCACCAGGGGCGAGCGAGCCCAGGATCCGCTCGAGGTCCTCCATGGAGGCGAACTCGACCGTGATCTTGCCCTTCTTCTGCCCCAGGTCGACCTTCACCCGTGTCTCGAAGCGGTCCGAGAGCCGGGTGGCGAGGTCGGAGAGCGCCGGAGAGACCCGTGCACCGGCGCGCGGCCCCTTGGGCTTCTGCGCCTTCTGCGGACGCGACCCCATCAGGGTCACGATCTCTTCCACCGCGCGCACCGAGAGTCCTTCGGCCACGATGCGGTGGGCGAGCCGGTCCTGCTCCTCGGAGTCCTCCACGGAGAGCAGCGCCCGGGCGTGCCCGGCCGAGAGGACTCCGGCGGCGACCCGGCGCTGCACGGCCGGCGAGAGCTTCAGCAGACGCAGGGTGTTGGAGACCTGCGGCCGGGAGCGGCCGATGCGGTCCGCCAGCTGGTCGTGCGTGCAGTTGAAATCCCTCAACAACTGGTCGTAGGCAGCGGCCTCTTCCAGCGGGTTGAGCTGAGCTCGGTGCAGGTTCTCCAGAAGCGCGTCCAGGAGGAGCTTCTCGTCGTCCGTGGCCCGCACGATGGCCGGGATCGCCTCCAGCCCCGCCTCGCGGCAGGCACGCCAGCGGCGCTCACCCATGATGAGCTCGTAGCGCGCGGGACCGACCTGTCGCACGACGACCGGCTGAAGAAGCCCGACCTCCTTGATGGAGGTGATGAGCTCCGACAGCGCGTCCTCGTCGAAGACCTCACGGGGCTGCCGGGGGTTCGGCGTGATGGCGTCGAGGGGGATCTCCGCGAAGTGCGCACCGATGGGCGCGGCATGTGCGGGAGCACTCGGCTCCTTCGGCTCCTCTGTTTCACGTGAAACAGAAGGCAGAGTCGCCACCTTGGCCGCGGCCACGCCACGATCGTTCGGCAGCGTGGGCACTGCCGCCGGGGACGCCGAAGCAGCACTCCCCATCGCGGCCTGGGCCACCGACTTCTCTGTCGGGGCGGCAGGGATCAGTGCGCCGAGACCACGGCCCAGCCCCCTCCGTCGCTCGCTCACTGGATGCCCTCCACCATGCTCGGGTCGTTCTGCTGTGCACCGATGTGGGCGTGGGTCGCGTCATAGCTGATGCCGACGCCCTTCAGTGCGATCTCGCGTGCCGCCTCCAGGTAGGAGAGAGCACCACTCGATCCAGGATCGTAAGTCAGTACGGTCTGCCCGTAACTCGGCGCCTCGGAGATACGGACGGACCGGGGGATGCTCGTCCGCAGTACTTCGTCGCCGAAGTGGGTACGGACCTCCTCCGCCACCTGGGAGGCGAGTCGGGTCCGGCCGTCGTACATGGTGAGCAGGATGGTCGACACGTGCAGGGTGGGGTTGAGGTGCCCTCGCACCAGGTCGACATTGCGCAGGAGCTGCCCCAGGCCTTCGAGTGCGTAGTACTCGCACTGGATCGGGATCAGCACCTCCTGCCCCGCCACCAACGCGTTGACCGTCAGCAGGCCCAGCGAGGGTGGGCAGTCGATCAGGATGTAGTCCAGAGGCTGCTCGTACGCCTGGATGGCGCGCTGCAGCCGACTCTCCCGTGCTACCAGGGACACCAGCTCGATCTCCGCACCGGCGAGATCGATGGTGGCGGGTGCGCAGAAGAGTCCCTCGACGTCAGGGACCGGCTGGACCACTTCGGAGAGGGGCCTGCTGTCCACCAACACGTCGTAGATGGACGGGACTTCGGCGTGGTGGTCGATGCCCAGAGCAGTGGACGCGTTGCCCTGAGGGTCGAGGTCGACCACGAGTACCCGGCCACCGTGCAGAGCGAGGGATGCGGCAAGGTTGACGGTCGTCGTCGTCTTGCCCACACCGCCCTTCTGGTTGGCGACCACGATGATGCGGGTCTGCTCGGGCCGCGGCAGGCCCTCGCCGGCGCGGCCCAGAGCCTCCACTGCCAGTTGGGCAGCACGACCGATGGGAGTGTCGTCCATCGGAGGCGGTGTTTCACGTGAAACATCCGCCCCCATCGACTCGGTACGGGGACCGGGGACCGGATCGGTCATCGGTCCCGCGATGTTGGCGTCGGACCGCAAGGATTCACTCTCCTCGACTTCAGGCTCGCAATGAACAGAGCCTCCCATGTCTTCGGGGTCGTGAACCAGTGAGGCCTGGCGTTCTGTGGAGAAATCCACCTCTGTGGACATCTCTGGTGCCTCATCGAGTGAACCAAGGGGCTTGCGGTCGCGGGGTTCGGCCGCAGCGCGGCCACGACTGATGATGCCGTGCAGCAGTGAGCGACGTTTCACGTGAAACACGATGCACAGCAGCCGAGGCCGTTCTGCCGCGACACTCCGGCACGCGTCGGCGGGGCAGCTTGTGTGGAGTACGTCTCACCGCCAGGACGGCTCAGCCTCTTCGGTGACGGACATCACCGCGATCGCTCCACCGAACCGAGCAGTCGACGCCGGCTCAGCGCCTGCGACGCGTGCGCCCCGTGCGAGCCGCCTTGGCCCGCTTGGCCGCGAACCGGACACCGCCGGGGCTCTCCCCGACCTCGACCCGCACGACTGTGGACAAGGGATCGACCACGCCCTCACCCACATGCAGGATCGACGTCCCCACCGCGCCCAGCTTGCTCAGAGCCGTCGACGCGCTCTTCAGCTCCTCTTCGGCTGTGTCGCCCTTCAACGCGAGCATCTCCCCGTAGGGCCGCAGAAGGGGGATGCCCCAGGTGGCGAGACGGTCCAGCGGAGCGACGGCCCTGGCGGTCACCACATGGACGGGCTGGATCTTCCCCATGACCTCCTCCGCCCGCCCCCGCATGACGGTCACGTGATCAAGGCCGAGCAGCTCCACCACCTCGGTGAGGAAGTTCGTCCGCCGCAGCAGGGGCTCCAACAGCGTGATCTTCAGGTCGTCCCTCACCAGGGCCAGTGGAATGCCCGGCAGGCCGGCACCCGAGCCCACATCGCACACCGTCACGCCCTCCGGCACGACCTCGGAGAGCACGGCGCAGTTCAGCAGATGCCGCTCCCACAGGCGGGGAACCTCACGCGGGCCGATGAGACCGCGCTGCACGCCCGCCTCGGCGAGCAGCTCGGCGTACCGCACCGCATCCGCGAAGCGATCGCCGAACACCTCACGCGCCTGCTCGGGCGCGGGGGGAAGCTCCGCTGCCTCCGTCACGGGGACCGTCCTTCCGTACCGCGTCAGCGCACCCGGCGCCGACACCGAAACCACCAGAACTATCAGGCTGACAAAGTTCGGCCCCGTCTGCGCAACAGACGGGGCCGGTGAACAGGAGAAGCCGATCAGGCGGGCAGCACGACGACGAACCGCTGCGGCTCCTCGCCCTCGGACTCGCTGCGCAGCCCCGCGGCCTTGACCGCGTCGTGGACGACCTTGCGCTCGAACGGCGTCATCGGCTGGAGCTTCACGGCCTCACCGCTGCTCTTCGCCTCGGCAGCGGCCTTGGCGCCGATCTCGGACAGCTCCGAACGCTTCTGGGCCCGGTATCCCGCGATGTCGAGCATCAGCCGGCTGCGGTCACCGGTCTCCCGGTGCACGGCCAGACGGGTGAGCTCCTGGAGAGCCTCCAGCACCTCGCCGTCACGGCCGACCAGCTTCTGCAGGTCGCGGCCGCCCGCGTCGCTGATGATCGACACGGAGGCACGGTCGGCCTCGACGTCCATGTCGATGTCGCCGTCGAGGTCGGCGATGTCGAGCAGACCCTCCAGGTAGTCCGCGGCGATCTCGCCTTCCTGCTCCAGGCGGGTCAGGGTGTCTGCGCCCTCGGCAGCGGCGGAGGTGGTGCCTTCCGTCACGGGATGGACTCCTTCTTACTTCTTGGACGGGGACTTGGGCCGCTGCGGGCCCTTGCGCTGGCCGGACTGGGCCTTGCTGCGGGTGCCGCCGGCCGGCTTGGCGCCGCCCTTGGTGGCAGCGCCGGCGGGCTTGGCGTCCTCCGGGGCCTCGGACTTGGTCAGCGACGTCTTCGGCTCGTGCTCACCGGCCGCCTTGCCGCCGATGGCCGTGCCGGACTGGCGCTGGGACTTGCTCTGGCGCTTGGGCTGCTGGCGCTTCGGCGTGCCGGTTACCGCGGACGTACCGTCCTCGGCCACGGCGACAGCGGCGGCGTCGCTCTTGACCACGGTGCCGTCGGGCTGGGCCGCGAGTCCGGCCTTGCTGAGGCCGTTGATGAACTTGCGCTCGAACTCGTTGCGATCGCGGCCCTTGGCGACGATCGCCTTCACGATGGCGCGGTCGCGGCGACGGCTGACCTTGTTGCGCTGCGTGACGTGCTTGTGCAGGCGCTCGAGGTACGAGGCCTGGGCCTTGGAACCCGGGGTCGGGTTGTTGTGGATCACGTACATCTGCTGGCCCATGGTCCACACGTTGGTGGTCAGCCAGTAGACGAGGACGCCGACGGGGAAGTTGATACCGAAGACGGCGAACATGATGGGGAAGACGTACATCAGCATCTTCTGCTGCTGCATGAACGGCGTCTTCACCGTGGTGTCGATGTTCTTCGTCATCAGCTGGCGCTGGGTGAAGAACTGGGACGCCGACATCAGGACGATCATGATCGCGGTGACGACCCGGACGTCCGTGATGGACGAGCCGAGGGCCTCGACCTTCGCGGAGCTGTCGGTGAACTTCGCGGCGAGCGGCGCACCGAAGATGTGGGCCTTCTGGGCGCTCTCCAGCAGGCGTTCGTTGATCACGCCGATGGTGTCGTTCGACGCGATGCTGTTGAGCACGTGGTACAGGGCGAAGAAGAACGGGGACTGCGCCAGGATGGGAAGGCACGAGGAGAGCGGGTTGGTGCCCGTCTCCTTGTACAGCTTCATCATCTCTTCGGACTGGCGCTGCTTGTCGTTCTTGTAGCGCTCCTGGATCTTCTTCATCTCGGGCTGCAGCGTCTGCATCGCCCGGGTCGCCTTGATCTGCTTCACGAAGAGCGGGATCAGGCAGATACGGATCAGGATCACCAGGGACACGATCGACAGGCCCCAGGCCCAGCCGGTGTCAGGGCCGAAAAGGGCGCCGTACACCGAGTGGAACTGGACGATGACCCAGGAGACGGGTGTGGTGATGAAGCTGAAGAGGCTGGCAATCGTGTCCACTAATCATGCTCCTTGGGCATGGGACGGTGTCTCTGCGGCCGGGCTCGAAGGACTCGGCGGACTTGTGGGAGAAGTCTGTCCCTCGGTGGCCGGGTCGGCGGCGGAGGGCCCGCCCTTGCGTGCGCGCCACGCGTTACGCAGCATTTCGTGCCACCGCGGACGCTTGCGCGGGGGGACATGGTCCACACCGCCCAGCGACCACGGATTGCATCGCAGGATGCGCCAGGCCGTGAGCGCCGTGCCCTTGACGGCACCATGCCGGTCGATGGCCGTGTAGCCGTAGTGGGAGCACGACGGGTAGTACTTGCAGACCGGCCCGAGCAGCGGACTGATCGTCCACTGGTAGAGCTTGATCAGAGCCAGCAGCGGGTACTTCATCGCGCGCCCCCTCCCAGCAGCCGCTGGAGAGCGGCGTCCAGGTCTTGGGCCAGCTGTGCATGGTCGGCGTCGCCCGCTCCGGGCAGCGCTCGTACGACTACCAGGCTACCGGGGGGCAGCAGGGCGACTCGCTCGCGCATCAGGTGGCGAAGCCTGCGTTTGACCTTGTTGCGGACGACCGCGCCGCCCACCGCCTTGCTCACGACGAAACCCGCACGCGTCGGGGGAGCGCTCTCCCCAGGCGCATGCGGGTCCGTGGCACCGCTTCGAAGGTGGACGACGAGGTGCGGGCGTCCTGCCCTGCGGCCTCGCCGTACCGCGGTCGCGAAGTCCTCGCGCCGCCTCAGCCGGTTCTCGGTGGGCAGCACGACGTCATGACCTGATCGGGATCAGGCGGACAGGCGGGCGCGACCCTTGCTACGGCGGGACGCGAGAATCGCGCGGCCGGCACGGGTGCGCATACGCAGCCGGAAGCCGTGGGTCTTCGCGCGACGACGGTTGTTCGGCTGGAAGGTGCGCTTGCTCACTCGGGGGCTCCAGAAAGATTCGGTAGTTGCGGGGTGCCGTCCTGGCTGTCACCGTGCGCCCACGAGTAGCTCGCAGTTACGCCCGAGTGCACCGCTGACCGATCACCCAAGTGACCTGTGCCCATCGGAGGCAGGCGGCAGCAGCCATCGACAACTCGACCTGGTTACGGTACGCGCGGCTACGCCATCCGGTCAAACCGGGAGCCGCCGGGGGACACTTGTCCACAGCCTGGGGACAACAACTTGAACCGTACCGGCCGCCCTGACTACCGTGGCGGACTCCGATTCGTTCCCTTGTCCCTGCCCCGGTGGGTTTGCCCCCGTGGCACCCACCCGGATGACAATCCCGACCCGTCCCAGAACCACACGTTCGTGGGACCTGCGAGAGAGCGTGCCCTGTGGCTGACGTACCTGCCGATCTTGCCGCAGTGTGGCCACGCGTATTGGAGCAGCTCCTCGGGGAGGGCCGCGGCCAGGGCGTCGAAGCCAAGGACGAGCACTGGATCCGCCGCTGCCAGCCGCTCGCGCTGGTCGCGGACACGGCCCTGCTCGCCGTACCGAACGAGTTTGCGAAGGGCGTGCTCGAGGGCCGGCTGGCGCCGGTCGTCAGCGAGACGCTGAGCCGTGAGTGCGGCCGGCCGATCCGCATCGCGATCACCGTGGACGACTCCGCGGGCGAACCCCCCGCTCCGGCGGCGCCCCCGTCGCGTCCCCAGCCGCGCTACGAGGAGCCCGAGCTCCCGGCCGCGCGCCAGGACAGCGACCGCTACGACCGCCAGGACGCCGACCGGTACGACCGCCAGGACCGGGACGCGTACGACCGCCAGGACCGGGACGGCTACGACGCCCGCCCCGACGGTGACCGGTACGAGTCGCGGCAGGACCGCCACGACCGTCAGGAGCGCCAGGACCGGCCGGAACGAGACGGGTACGAGGGGTACGGCCGCCACCGCGCCGAGCCACTGCCCGGCACCGCCTCCGACCAGCTCCCGCCTACGCGCGGAGATCAGATCCCCAAGGCCCGCCCCGCCTACCCCTCCGAGTACCAGCGTCCGGAGCCGGGCGCCTGGCCGCGGCCGTCGCAGGACGAGTACGGCTGGCAGCAGCAGCGCCTCGGCTTCCCCGAGCGTGACCCCTACGCGTCACCGGGCCAGGACGGCTACGGCTCACAGGACCCCTACGGCTCCGGAGCCGGCGGCCAGGACACCTACGGCTCGCAGGACTCGTACGGTCCGAAGGACTCCTACGGCCCTCCCTCCCAGGACTACCGCCCGCAGTCCGTGGAGCGTCCGCCCTACGAGCAGCCGCGTTCCGACTACGACGCGTCCCACGGCCCGCGCGCTCCGCGCCCCGAGTACGACCAGCGCGACGCGGTGCGCCGGGAGCTGCCCGAGCCGCCGGCCGGTTCCGGGCACGTGCACCGGGGCGGTCCCGTCGGCCCGAACCTGCCCACGACCGGCGCGCCCGGCCCGCTGGCCGCTCAGCCCGCGCCGGCGACCGGCCCGGGCGAGCCGACCGCGCGGCTGAACCCGAAGTACCTGTTCGACACGTTCGTCATCGGTGCCTCCAACCGCTTCGCGCACGCGGCCGCGGTCGCCGTCGCCGAGGCACCGGCGAAGGCCTACAACCCCCTGTTCATCTACGGGGAGTCCGGGCTCGGCAAGACGCACCTGCTGCACGCGATCGGGCACTACGCCCGCAGCCTCTACCCGGGCACGCGCGTGCGCTACGTGAGCTCCGAGGAGTTCACCAACGAGTTCATCAACTCCATCCGGGACGGCAAGGGCGACAGCTTCCGCAAGCGGTACCGGGAGATGGACATCCTGCTCGTCGACGACATCCAGTTCCTCGCGGACAAGGAGTCGACGCAGGAGGAGTTCTTCCACACCTTCAACACCCTGCACAACGCGAACAAGCAGATCGTGCTGTCCTCGGACCGGCCGCCGAAGCAGCTGGTCACGCTGGAGGACCGGCTGCGCAACCGCTTCGAGTGGGGACTGATCACCGACGTCCAGCCCCCCGAGCTGGAGACGCGGATCGCGATCCTGCGCAAAAAGGCGGTGCAGGAGCAGCTGAACGCGCCGCCGGAGGTGCTGGAGTTCATCGCGTCCCGGATCTCTCGGAACATCCGTGAGCTGGAGGGCGCGCTGATCCGCGTCACGGCGTTCGCCTCGCTCAACCGGCAGCCCGTGGACCTGGGCCTGACGGAGATCGTCCTCAAGGACCTGATCCCCGGCGGTGAGGACTCGGCCCCCGAGATCACGTCCACCGCCATCATGGGCGCGACGGCGGACTACTTCGGGCTGACCGTCGAGGACCTGTGCGGCACCTCCCGCGGCCGCGCCCTCGTCACGGCCCGGCAGATCGCGATGTACCTGTGCCGTGAGCTGACGGACCTGTCGCTGCCCAAGATCGGAGCGCTGTTCGGCGGCCGCGACCACACCACGGTCATGCACGCCGACCGCAAGATCCGCAATCTGATGGCCGAGCGCCGGTCCATCTACAACCAGGTCACCGAGCTGACGAACCGCATCAAGAACGGCTGACGACGTCGGCCCCGGACGCCGGAGGGCGTCCCCGGAGCTCTCCGGGGACGCCCTTCTTCGTCTCCCCGCCTGCTCCACCCCCGCCTGCGGGATGTCCCGCGAGATGAGGCTCCTGTTCTCCCGTCGACCGTGGGTCAGCGAGCAGGAGACGGCCCCCGCGTCGGCGGAGAACCGGCTCCGGAGGCTCTCGGAGCGGGCTCACGAGCCTTCGCCGGCGGGCGACAGGACGCCTGACCGCCGGTCGCCGGCCCGGTCGGCAGCTACCCGATCGCAACCCTCTGTTCGAATAGCTGCCGGGTTACGGCTCCCCTCCACAGATTCGGTGACTTTCTGCCGTCCACATCCTGGGGACCGGGAAGTTGTCCAGACCGTGTCCACAGCACCCCCTGCGGATGGGCCATCAAGCCAGCTCAGCAGCTTGTGGATTCGTGGACGAACGATCTCCACAGACTGTGGACGACGGATTGATCCACAGGCTGTGCATCGAGTTGTCCACCGTCGGCCCACAGGCTGGGGGCGGTTGTCCCCAGTGTGGAGCCGCTTCTCCACATGGCTGTCCACTGTTCGGCAACGTGGCGCGGCTCCTCACCGGGTCGAGTGAAAGGCGTCACACGAAGGTGCCGGGTTGCACTGTGGGAAAGGTGGGTAAACCTGGGGACGGCGCTGGGGAGAACTCGCCCCTCCCTGTGCACGGTGTGTGCAGAACTTTCCGTTCTCCACAGAGACCCCGGGTTGTCCACCGTCGCCACCCACAGGCCCCGTGGACAAAATTCCGGCCCTGAGCAGGGAAAACGTGGTTATCCACGGTATCCACAGGCCCTACTACTACTCCCGACTAGAGAGAGCTGGGAATCCGATTCGAAGCGGGTCCTGTGCACAACTCGCTCTCCGGTGCCCGGCTGCCCCTCGTCACGACTTGACCCCGAGAGGCACCTACTGTCAGTGGGGTGCGTCAGACTGGTCCCCGGTGTCCTCCCCGTCACAGGGACCGTCGACACCGAGACAGACGACGAGGGCCAGGCAGAGCGAGAAGCGCCGGCAACAGCAGGAGGCGGCAACAGTGAAGATCCGGGTGGAACGCGACGTACTCGCGGAGGCAGTGGCCTGGGCGGCACGCAGCCTCCCGGCCCGTCCGCCGGCGCCTGTCCTCGCCGGCCTGCTGCTGAAGGCCGAGGAGGGCCAGCTGAGCCTGTCCGGCTTCGACTACGAGGTCTCCGCCCGGGTGGGCGTCGAGGCCGAGGTCGAGGAGGAGGGCACGGTCCTGGTCTCCGGCCGCCTGCTCGCGGACATCTGCCGCGCGCTGCCCAACCGTCCGGTGGAGATCTCCACAGACGGTGTACGGGCGACGGTGGTCTGCGGCTCCTCGCGGTTCACCCTCCACACCCTGCCTGTGGAGGAGTACCCGGCCCTGCCGCAGATGCCGAACGCCACGGGCACCGTCCCCGGCGAGGTCTTCGCCTCCGCGGCCGCCCAGGTCGCCATCGCGGCCGGCCGCGACGACACGCTGCCCGTCCTCACGGGCGTCCGCATCGAGATCGAGGGCGACACGGTCACCCTGGCCTCCACCGACCGCTACCGCTTCGCGGTCCGCGAGTTCCTGTGGAAGCCCGAGAACCCGGACGCCTCCGCGGTCGCCCTGGTGCCCGCCAAGACGCTCCTGGACACCGCCAAGGCCCTCACCAGCGGTGACCAGGTGACCCTGGCGCTGTCCGGCTCGGGCTCCGGCGAGGGCCTGATCGGCTTCGAGGGCGCGGGCCGCCGCACGACGACCCGCCTGCTGGAGGGCGACCTCCCGAAGTACCGCACGCTGTTCCCGACGGAGTTCAACAGCGTCGCCGTGATCGAGACCGCCCCCTTCGTGGAGGCCGTCAAGCGCGTCGCCCTGGTCGCCGAGCGCAACACCCCGGTGCGGCTGAGCTTCGAGCAGGGCGTGCTCATCCTGGAGGCCGGTTCCAGCGACGACGCACAGGCTGTGGAAAGGGTCGACGCCCAGCTGGAGGGTGACGACATCTCGATCGCCTTCAACCCGACGTTCCTGCTGGACGGCCTGAGCGCGATCGACTCCCCGGTGGCCCAGCTGTCGTTCACGACGTCCACCAAGCCGGCCCTGCTCAGCGGCAGGCCCGCGCTGGACGCCGAGGCGGACGACGCCTACAAGTACCTGATCATGCCGGTGCGCCTGAGCGGCTGAGCCGGCGCGCATCCGGCGGTCGCTGTCCACAGGCTGAGGACAAACCCGCAGGTGAGGGCGTACGAGTGAGCGCGTATGCCCACAGATGTGCGTGAGCGTCCGGGTCTAGGCTCGGACGTGGGTACTCCCGTACCGCAACGCCAGTCGGACACCTGCGAACCAAAGGAAAACAACTGATGGAGCTCGGTCTCGTCGGCCTCGGCAAGATGGGCGGCAACATGCGCGAGCGGATCCGCCGCGCCGGCCACACCGTCTACGGATACGACCGCAACGCGGACCTCGCCGATGTCCACAGCCTGCGCGAGCTTGTGGGCAAGCTCAGCGGACCGCGCGTGGTGTGGGTCATGGTCCCGGCGGGCGAGGCCACGCAGTCGACCATCGACGAGCTCGGCGAGCTGCTGGAGCCCGGCGACGTCGTCGTGGACGGCGGCAACTCCCGCTGGACGGACGACGAGAAGCACGCCGAGCAGCTGGCGGCCAAGGGCATAGGTTTCGTCGACTGCGGCGTCTCCGGCGGCGTCTGGGGCCTGGAGAACGGCTACGCGCTGATGTACGGCGGCGACCCGGAGGACGTCGCCAAGGTGCAGCCGGTCTTCGACGCCCTCAAGCCGGAGGGCGACTTCGGCTCCGTGCACGCCGGCAAGGTCGGCGCGGGCCACTTCGCGAAGATGGTCCACAACGGCATCGAGTACGCGATGATGCAGGCCTACGCCGAAGGCTGGGAGCTGCTGGAGAAGGTCGACTCCGTGACCGACGTCCGGGAGGTCTTCCGCTCCTGGCAGGAGGGCACGGTCATCCGCTCCTGGCTGCTCGACCTCGCGGTGAACGCGCTCGACGAGGACGAGCACCTGGACGGGCTCCGGGGTTATGCACAGGACTCCGGAGAGGGACGCTGGACTGTGGAAGCCGCGATCGACAACGCGGTGCCGCTGCCGGCGATCACCGCGTCGCTGTTCGCGCGGTTCGCCTCCCGCCAGGAGGACTCGCCCCAGATGAAGATGATCGCGGCGCTGCGGAACCAGTTCGGCGGCCACGCGGTCGAGAAGAAGTAACCGAGCACCGAGGGAGGTCGGCGGAACGACCATGCACGTCACGCATCTGTCGCTGGCCGACTTCCGCTCCTATCCCCGGGTCGAGGTCCCGCTCGACCCGGGGGTGACGGCCTTCGTCGGGCCGAACGGGCAGGGGAAGACCAACCTCGTCGAGGCCGTCGGCTACCTCGCCACCCTCGGCAGCCACCGGGTCTCCTCCGACGCCCCCCTGGTCCGCATGGGCGCCGAGCGCGCGATCGTCCGGGCCCAGGTGAGGCAGGGCGAGCGGCAGCAGCTCGTCGAGCTGGAGCTCAACCCCGGGCGCGCCAACCGCGCCCGCATCAACAGGTCCTCGCAGGTCAGACCACGCGACGTGCTGGGGATCGTACGGACCGTGCTGTTCGCGCCGGAGGATCTGGCCCTGGTGAAGGGCGACCCCGGGGAGCGGCGGCGCTTCCTCGACGAGCTGATCACCGCCCGCTCGCCGCGGATGGCCGGGGTCCGTTCCGACTACGACCGGGTGCTCAAGCAGCGCAACACCCTGCTGAAGTCGGCCGCCCTGGCCCGCCGGCACGGCGGCCGCTCCATGGACATGTCCACCCTGGACGTGTGGGACCAGCACCTCGCGCGCGCCGGCGCCGAGCTGCTCGCCCAGCGCCTGGACCTGATCGCCACGCTCCAGCCGCTCGCCGACAAGGCATACGAGCAGCTCGCCCCGGGCGGCGGGCCGCTCGCGCTGGAGTACAAGCCGTCGGCACCGGGCGAGGCGCACACCCGCGAGGACCTGTTCGAGCAGCTGATCGCGGCGCTCGGCGAGGCCCGCAAGCAGGAGATCGAACGGGGCGTCACCCTGGTCGGCCCGCACCGCGACGACCTCCAGCTCAAGCTGGGCCAGCTGCCCGCCAAGGGCTACGCCTCCCACGGCGAGTCCTGGTCGTACGCGCTCGCGCTGCGGCTGGCCTCCTACGACCTGCTGCGGGCCGAGGGCAACGAGCCGGTGTTGGTGCTGGACGACGTCTTCGCCGAGCTGGACACCCGCCGGCGCGAGCGCCTCGCCGAACTGGTCGCGCCCGGCGAGCAGGTGCTGGTCACCGCCGCGGTCGACGACGACGTGCCGCACGTGCTGTCCGGGACGCGGTTCGCCGTGTCCGAGGGGACGGTGGAGCGCGTATGACGGAGAACACACCCCAGGAGCCGAAGCCACCCCGGCTTCCGCAGCCGGCCGGGCAGCCCGAGCCCTCCGGCGTCGACCTCGCGCGCGTGGCGCTGCGCGCGGCCAAGGACGCCGCCCGCGCGCGGGGGGACGCGGCGCAGCAGAAGAAGCAGGCGCGCCGCGGCGGCGGGCTGCGCTCCGGCGCGCGGGCCGACGGCCGCGACCCCATGGCGCTCGGTGCCGCGATCAACCGGCTGATCACCGAGCGGGGCTGGGAGGCCCCGGCCGCGGTGGGCGGCGTGATGGGCCGCTGGCCGCAGATCGTCGGCGAGGACGTCGCCAAGCACTGCGTGCCCGAGAGGTACGACGAGGACGAACGCGTCCTGGTCGTGCGCTGCGACTCCACGGCCTGGGCGACCAACCTCAGGCTGCTCGCGCCGACCCTGGTCGCCCGTCTCAACGAGGACCTCGGGCACGGCCGGGTGCGGCAGATCAAGGTGCTCGCCCCGAGCGCTCCCACGCGCCGTTACGGCCCTCTGCGCGCCCCTGGCAGCACGGGTCCCGGCGATACCTACAGGTGACTTACATCACGTCTCACCGGCCCGGAAGTGCGGGTCCGGTCTTCTCGGCATGGCGCCGCACAAGGTTGCGAATCGGGAGCTGACTCCTAAGTAGCAACGGGTTGACGGCTGAAAGCGCTGAGTGCCGCTGTGAGCCTCTTGGAGCCCCCATCCGTATATCGGGAGTCGGACGAGACCCGTCGAGGGCGGCACATGCGGACTCAGGTACCCGCAAACCCCCATCAGTGTCAGTGCTACCGGTAGAATGGAGAGCAATCCCGCCCCCAGCGTGGGGACCGTCCGGGAAAAGCTGAGCAACGCTGATTTCAAGGCTTACCAACGCAACATGCCGCAGCCGCTCCGGCAGCCCTCCCCCGCGGAGGGGGCACCCCCAGGAGCCCGGCTCGTGCTGTGCCAGAAAGGGCGCTTCGTGGCCGATTCCGGCAACCCCAACGAGAACATCCCGTCCACCGACGCAGGCGTGACCGGCGAGGCGATCACCTCCAACGGCGAGGTCACCGCCTCGTACGACGCCAGTGCCATCACCGTCCTCGAGGGTCTGGACGCGGTCCGCAAGCGACCCGGCATGTACATCGGCTCGACCGGTGAGCGCGGTCTGCACCACCTGGTGCAGGAGGTCGTCGACAACTCCGTCGACGAGGCCCTGGCCGGCCACGCCGACACGATCGACGTCACGATCCTCGCCGACGGCGGCGTCCGCGTCGTCGACAACGGCCGCGGCATCCCGGTGGGCATCGTCCCGTCCGAGGGCAAGCCCGCCGTCGAGGTCGTGCTGACCGTGCTGCACGCGGGCGGCAAGTTCGGCGGCGGCGGGTACGCGGTCTCCGGCGGTCTGCACGGCGTGGGCGTCTCCGTCGTCAACGCCCTGTCCACGAAGGTCGCCGTGGAGGTCCGCACCGACGGCTACCGCTGGACGCAGGACTACAAGCTGGGTGTCCCCACGGCCCCGCTGGCGCGGCACGAGGCCACCGAGGAGACCGGCACGTCGGTCACCTTCTGGGCCGACGGCGACATCTTCGAGACCACCGACTACTCCTTCGAGACGCTCTCCCGGCGCTTCCAGGAGATGGCCTTCCTCAACAAGGGCCTGCGCATCAACCTCACCGACGAGCGCGAGTCGGCGAAGGCCACCGCCGGCGCGGACGAGGCGGGCGAGGACGAGAAGCACGAGGTCAAGAGCGTCTCGTACCACTACGAGGGCGGCATCGTCGACTTCGTGAAGTACCTCAACTCCCGCAAGGGAGAGCTGGTGCACCCCACCGTGATCGACCTGGAGGCCGAGGACAAGGACAAGAACCTGTCCCTCGAGGTCGCGATGCAGTGGAACGGCGGCTACACCGAGGGCGTGTACTCGTTCGCCAACATCATCCACACGCACGAGGGCGGCACCCACGAGGAGGGCTTCCGCGCGGCGCTCACCTCGCTGATCAACAAGTACGCGCGCGACAAGAAGCTGCTGCGCGAGAAGGACGACAACCTCACGGGTGACGACATCCGCGAGGGTCTGACCGCGATCATCTCGGTCAAGCTGAGCGAGCCGCAGTTCGAGGGCCAGACGAAGACGAAGCTGGGCAACACCGAGGTGAAGACCTTCGTGCAGAAGGTCGTCTACGAGCACCTCACCGACTGGCTCGACCGCAACCCCAACGAGGCCGCGGACATCATCCGCAAGGGCATCGCGGCGGCCACCGCGCGCGTGGCGGCCCGCAAGGCCCGCGACCTGACGCGCCGCAAGGGCCTGCTGGAGTCGGCGTCCCTGCCGGGCAAGCTCTCCGACTGCCAGTCGAACGACCCCGAGAAGTGCGAGATCTTCATCGTCGAGGGCGACTCCGCCGGCGGCTCGGCCAAGTCCGGCCGCAACCCGCAGTACCAGGCGATCCTCCCGATCCGCGGCAAGATCCTCAACGTCGAGAAGGCGCGCATCGACCGCATCCTGCAGAACCAGGAGATCCAGGCGATGATCTCCGCGTTCGGCACGGGCGTGCATGAGGACTTCGACATCGAGAAGCTCCGCTATCACAAGATCATCCTGATGGCGGACGCCGACGTCGACGGCCAGCACATCAACACGCTGCTGCTGACCTTCCTGTTCCGCTTCATGCGGCCCCTCGTCGAGGCCGGGCACGTGTACCTCTCGCGTCCCCCGCTGTACAAGATCAAGTGGGGCAAGGACGACTTCGAGTACGCGTACTCCGACCGCGAGCGCGACGCCCTGATCGAGATGGGCCGCAACGCCGGCAAGCGCATCCGCGAGGACTCCGTCCAGCGGTTCAAGGGCCTCGGCGAGATGAACGCCGAGGAGCTGCGCATCACGACCATGGACCAGGAGCACCGCGTCCTCGGCCAGGTCACCCTCGACGACGCCGCCCAGGCCGACGACCTGTTCTCGGTCCTCATGGGCGAGGACGTCGAGGCCCGCCGCGCGTTCATCCAGCGCAACGCCAAGGACGTCCGCTTCCTCGACATCTGAGTCGGTCTCAGCTGACCGCACCAGGAAGGACCTTCACCAGCAATGACCGACGAGAACACTCCCGTGACGGCGCCCGAGGACGACGCCCTCGCCATGCGCGTCGAGCCCGTCGGGCTCGAGACGGAGATGCAGCGCTCGTACCTCGACTACGCGATGTCCGTCATCGTGTCCCGTGCGCTGCCCGACGTCCGCGACGGCCTCAAGCCCGTCCACCGCCGCGTGCTGTACGCCATGTACGACGGCGGCTACCGCCCCGAGCGCGGCTTCTACAAGTGCGCCCGCGTCGTCGGCGACGTCATGGGCAACTACCACCCGCACGGCGACTCCTCCATCTACGACGCCCTCGTGCGCCTCGCCCAGCCCTGGTCGATGCGCATGCCGCTCGTCGACTCCAACGGCAACTTCGGCTCCCCGGGCAACGACCCGGCCGCGGCCATGCGGTACACCGAGTGCAAGATGGCGCCGCTGTCGATGGAGATGGTCCGCGACATCGACGAGGAGACCGTCGACTTCACGGACAACTACGACGGCCGCTCCCAGGAGCCGACCGTCCTGCCGGCCCGCTTCCCGAACCTGCTGATCAACGGCTCGGCCGGTATCGCGGTCGGCATGGCGACCAACATCCCGCCGCACAACCTGCGCGAGGTCGCCGCCGGCGCCCAGTGGTACCTGGAGAACCCCGAGGCCTCCCACGAGGAGCTGCTCGACGCGCTCATCGAGCGCATCAAGGGCCCGGACTTCCCGACCGGCGCGCTCGTCGTCGGCCGCCGGGGCATCGAGGAGGCCTACCGCACGGGCCGCGGCTCCATCACGATGCGCGCGGTCGTCGAGGTCGAGGAGATCCAGAACCGCCAGTGCCTGGTGGTCACCGAGCTGCCCTACCAGGTCAACCCGGACAACCTCGCGCAGAAGATCGCCGACCTGGTGAAGGACGGCAAGATCGGCGGCATCGCGGACGTCCGCGACGAGACCTCCTCGCGCACGGGCCAGCGCCTGGTCATCGTGCTCAAGCGGGACGCGGTCGCCAAGGTCGTGCTGAACAACCTGTACAAGCACACCGACCTGCAGACCAACTTCGGCGCCAACATGCTGGCACTGGTCGACGGCGTGCCGCGCACGCTTTCCCTGGACGCGTTCATCCGGCACTGGGTGACGCACCAGATCGAGGTCATCGTCCGCCGTACGCGCTTCCGGCTGCGCAAGGCCGAGGAGCGGGCGCACATCCTGCGCGGTCTGCTGAAGGCCCTGGACGCCATCGACGAGGTCATCGCGCTGATCCGGCGCAGTGACACGGTCGAGATCGCCCGCGGCGGCCTGATGAGCCTGCTGGAGATCGACGAGATCCAGGCCAACGCCATCCTCGAGATGCAGCTGCGCCGACTGGCCGCCCTGGAGCGCCAGAAGATCGTCCAGGAGCACGACGAGCTCCAGGCGAAGATCAACGAGTACAACGAGATCCTGGCCTCCCCGGTCCGCCAGCGCGGCATCGTCAGCGCGGAGCTGGCCGCGATCGTCGAGAAGTACGGCGACGACCGCAAGACGAAGCTGATCCCCTACGAGGGCGACATGTCCATCGAGGACCTGATCGCCGAGGAGGACATCGTCGTCACGGTCACCCGGGGCGGCTACATCAAGCGCACCAAGACCGACGACTACCGCGCCCAGAAGCGCGGCGGCAAGGGCGTGCGCGGCGCGAAGCTCAAGGAAGACGACATCGTCGACCACTTCTTCGTGTCCACCACGCACCACTGGCTGCTGTTCTTCACGAACAAGGGCCGGGTCTACCGCGTCAAGGGCTACGAGCTGCCCGACGCCGGCCGGGACGCCCGCGGCCAGCACGTGGCGAACCTGCTCGCCTTCCAGCCGGACGAGGCGATCGCCGAGATCCTCGCGATCCGCGACTACGAGGCGGTCCCCTACCTCGTCCTGGCCACCAAGGCCGGCCTGGTGAAGAAGACGCCTCTGAAGGATTACGATTCGCCGCGCTCCGGCGGTGTCATCGCGATCAACCTCCGGTCGATGGACGACGGTTCCGACGACGAACTGATCGGTGCCGAGCTGGTCTCGGCCGACGACGATCTGCTGCTGATCAGCAAGAAGGCGCAGTCGATCAGGTTCACCGCGTCGGATGAAACTCTTCGCCCCATGGGCCGTGCCACCTCGGGTGTCAAGGGCATGAGCTTCCGCGAAGGGGACGAGCTCCTCTCGATGAATGTTGTTCGACCCGGTACGTTCGTGTTCACTGCCACAGACGGCGGGTACGCGAAGCGGACCGCCGTCGACGAGTACCGCGTCCAGGGTCGCGGCGGCCTCGGCATCAAGGCTGCCAAGATCGTGGAGGACCGCGGCTCGCTCGTCGGCGCGCTGGTGGTCGAGGAGACCGACGAGATCCTCGCCATCACGCTGTCGGGCGGTGTGATTCGTACGCGAGTCAACGAGATCAGGGAAACCGGCCGTGACACCATGGGCGTCCAACTGATCAATCTGGGCAAGCGCGATGCCGTCGTGGGCATCGCTCGCAACGCCGAGGCGGGGCGCGAGGCGGAAGAGGTCGACGGCGACGTGGTCGTCGACGAAACCGCCGAGGAAGCCGCCGCCACCGGCACGGACGAGGGTGAGGCGCCCTCGGCCGAGTAGGCACGAGGAGTGAGTCAGCGTGAGCGGAGCCACGGGCGCCGGACCGAGCGGTACCTCGACGGGTACGGACACGGGCGACGGCGGCCGTGGCTCCGCCGCGCGGGCGGCGGACCCGCAGACGACCAACCTGAAGCCGATCAGGTCCACGGACAAGGACACGCCCGCGCACGGGGCGCGTGACGGCAAGGGCGCGGCGGGCACGGACGGCCGCGGTGCGCAGGCGCGGCCGAAGGGCGGCGCGGACGCGGCCGCCCAGGACCAGGGCGCCGCCTCCCCGCTCCCGGGCGAACGGCAGACGCAGCAGCAGGCGGGCCCGTACCACCCGCCGCAGGCCTACCCGGCGCAGCAGGGCGCCGCCGCCGGCGCTGCCGCGGCCGTACGGCGGCCTCGCACCGGTGCCGGGGCGCGGACCGTGCCGCGGGTGCGCAAGGCGCGGCTGCGGGTGGCGAAGGCCGACCCGTGGTCGGTGATGAAGGTGAGCTTCCTGCTCTCCATCGCCCTCGGCATCTGCACGATCGTCGCGGCGGCCGTGCTGTGGATGGTCATGGACGCGATGGGCGTCTTCTCGACGGTCGGCGGCACGATCTCCGAGGCGACCGGCTCGAACGAGTCGAACGGCTTCGACCTGCAGGCCTTCCTGTCGCTGCCCAACGTGCTGCTGTTCACCTCGGTCATCGCGGTCATCGACGTCGTCCTGGCGACAGCCCTCGCGACGCTGGGCGCGTTCATCTACAACCTCTCCGCCGGCTTCGTCGGCGGCGTGGAGCTGACGCTCGCCGAGGACGAGTGAGCACCCCTCCTCCGCGCGTCTGACCTCCTGCGGAAGGGGCTCATGACCGTCCGGTACCGGTGTCCCGGCAACCGATTTTGGGACTGCCCGTGTCGTGCGCTAATCTTCAGGAGTCAGCGCGCGGGACACACACCGCAGAGCGCGGCGGGGCTATAGCTCAGTTGGTTAGAGCGCATCCCTGATAAGGATGAGGCCACAGGTTCAAATCCTGTTAGCCCCACATGGTGGAAGACCCTCAGTCGCCAGCGACTGGGGGTCTTCGGCGTTCACGGCGTACGTCGGCCGATGAGTGGATCTTCCAGCATCCCGGCAGGGCTCAGAGCGGTAAGGGGGAGGAGCCGTGCAGCTCACGGTGCACTGGTCGGACCTGTGGGTGCCCGCTTCGATGATCGTCCTGAGCGTCATCCTCAGCTCGGTGACGCGGCGGAGGCGGCACAGGCGGCAGACAGCGGTCCGGCAGGGCTCACGGACTCACTGGGAATGGCTGCCGTTCGTGTTCGGGCTGGCTACGGCGCTCGGAGAGCTCTCGCTCCTTCTCGACCTACCGGATCCCTGGACCACGGTCATTGACGTGATGGCCCGTGCGCTCGCCCTCACGACTGTCTTCATGGTCTTCCGGACGGTTTTCATCCTTGTCGTGCGCGGCACTCGGCGGGTGTTCCGGCGCCGAGGAGCGGACACCAGCGGCTGACAGCAACTGCCGTGCCGGGGGACATGCGTGAGCCCGGCGGCTCTGTCGAGCTGCCGGGCTCTGTACGCAGGATCGCCGGGATGGGATCAGGGGGTCAGCGCTGGAGCGGTGTGAGGTGGTCGCTCTCGGAGTCGCTGTCGTCGTCGGCGCAGTCGGTGGTGGCCGGGGCCGCCTGGTCCGCGACCGGGCGGTGGCGGCAGCGGGGCGTCTTCCCGTGGGCCTCGGCGCGGATGCGCTGCTTCATCGTGGGGGGCAGGGCCCTGGCTTGCGTCCAGGGGAACGTGGCCGGTGCCGTCCGCTGCTGCGGGATGCTGCCGCCGGTGCTCGTGCTGTTGCGCTCCTGCTCGGCCTGCGGTACCGCCGCGGCGGCGGTGGTCGTGGTGACGAGTCCGAGCGTCGTGCACAGCGCCAGGAAGGCGGTGACGATCGCGGTCCACAGCTTCATGACCTTGTTCCGGGCCATGGCCCCTCACTTTCGGGTCGGGCGATTTGCGTACTTTCCTCATGATGTGTATGTGGGCCGGGAAGTGGTGGATCTCCGACCGTGGCGCCGCGATGTTCAGATGAACACCACTCGGATGGCCCTATGAGGGTCGAAAAGGTGAGGAGGACGGCGAAAAGCGGCCAAAAGTCACCGACGGTCAGGGTGTGATCACCCTCCGATCCGATCGGCCGCTCTGGCTTCGATCCCGCTGTACGGGAGGTGAGTTGAGGGCCGACTCAGGTCACCGATCGGTCTCGGTCGGTGTGTATAGTCGGGCGCCAGAGGTCCCCTACGTCAAGGAAAGACGAGGTCGCGCGGTGAAGAAGCTTCTCCTGGTCGCACTGGCCGCCATCGGCGGGCTCCTCGTGTACCGCCAGATCCAGGCGGATCGCGCCGAGCAGGATCTGTGGACGGAGGCGACCGACTCCGTGCCCACGGGTTCGTGAGTCACGACCACCCCTAACGAGCAGACCCCGGCCGCCTCGCGGTCGGGGTTTTGTGTGCCGAGGGGCGGCCGCGAAGCCGGTCGGCGGGGCAGGATGGGCCACGGTTTCACGGTCCGTGGTCCGGCGACGGTGAGGGGTGGCGCGTGAGGGGACGGTGCCGTACGGCCCGGGAGTGGCCTGCGAGCGCGGGGCGCGGGCGTCACGCGCGGGTGGTGCGCCGGGGAGCCGCCGCGGTGGCGCTGGTGCTGTCGGCCGCCGTCGCGCCAGTTCAGGCGGTGGCTCTGCCGGCGGTGTCCGGGACGGCCACGGCACCGGGTTCCTACGGTTTCGCCGAGGACGCCACTCGCATCGAGGGAGCCCGCACCACCGCCGACGCCGACCCCCTGACGCCCGGCCGGTCCTATCGGAGCTCTCTCCCGAGCCGCGACAAGGTCAGCTACCGGCTCGATCTCGACGCCACGACGAACGCCTACGTCTCGGTCACCGCCGTTCCTCCCCCGGGCAGTTCCGTCTCCGTCGTCGACGGTCTGAAGGTGTCCGTGCAGGACGCCGAGGGCAATTCCTGCTCCGTCGACACCACGACGTTCGGCACCGCCCGCAGCCCCCACCCGATCGCCGCCTGGGGCATGCGCGAGATCTCCCCCGGCAAGCCCCTGTGCCGCGCGGACGGCGCCTACCACGTGACTGTCGAGCGCGCCGACCCCGAAGGGGAGGGCTCCTCGCCGGACACCTGGGAGCTGGAGATCCTCGCCGTGACGGAGCCGCAGACGGCGAAGGCCGGTGCCACCGGTGCCCCCCAGACATGGGACTCCGCCACCCCCCAGCCGCTGCAGGGGGACGCCGAGCAGCGCAAGGGCGCTGCCGGGTTCGCCGGGGCGACTCCCCTGGACCGGGGTGTCTGGCGGGACGAACTGCGCCCCGGGCAGACGGTCTTCTACACGGTGCCGGTCGACTGGGGTCAGCAGCTCGCGGTCACCGCCGACCTCGGCAGCTCGGACTCGGGAGGCACGGGGTATGTCTCGGACGCCTTGGAGGTGACCCTCTACAACCCCGCCCGCGGCCATGTCGCCCGCCTCGGCGTCGGCTACGACGGCGACCAGAAGTCCGGAAGCCTGCCGCCCTTGCCGCCCGTGGACCACGCCAACCGCAACGCTCCCCTCGCCCAGACCGGTGCCCTGCGCTTCGCGGGCTCCTACTACCTGGTCGCCCATCTGTCGGAGAGCGTCGCCGACAGCTTCGGGGACGGGCCCTTCGCGACGACTCTGCGGGTCGACGTGCGCGGAACGGCCGAGGCGGGACCGGACTACGCGGGGGAGTCCGACCCCGAGGGCTTGTTCGACGTCTCGGAGGAGGACAGGGAGGCGGCGGCCGCCGGAGTGCCGGGCGGCGACGACACCGCGCTGCGCGTGGTCGCCGTGAGCGGCATCGGCACCGGGAGCGCGCTGCTGGTGGGGCTCGGTGTCTGGACCCTCCTGGTGCGTCGGCGGAGCCCCGTGCGGAGCTGACCCGGGCAAGGCCCCGGGCCGCGTCAGAGCTGGGCCAGGGCCCAGAAGCCGACGGCGTAGCAGGCGAGCGCGAGGATCAGCAGAGGGACGACCGCCTTGGCCGGGGGGCCGGGGCGGGCCGCACGCCGGGCGCGGTGCCGTGCCGGCAGCTGACCCGCGGGTGGCGCGGTCTGCGGACTCTGCGCCGTGTACGAGGCCGTGACGGGCTCGGCGCGGTAGTGCTGCGCGGGCGGCAGCGGCTGGGCCGTGTACGTCGGCGGGAAGGGCTGCGCCGGGGGCAGCGGAAGCGTGGGGTCGTGCGGGGAGACGGGGCGCTGCGGGGGAAGTGCTTCGGCGTGCGGGCGCGGGGAGGAGGTGACCGTGCCCTGCGGGGGCGGCAGGGGGAAGCTGTCGGTGTCCGACATGGAGGACTGAGAGGGCTGCGGGGCCGGGGCGGCCGCCTCGCCTGTGGCAGCGAACTGGCCCTGGGATGAGGGCGGCTGGCCGGTCGCTGTGGGCCAGGGGGTGCTCGGGGGGTGCGAGGCATGGGAGGGGTCGCTGAGACCGGAGTGCTGTGCGGGGGCGCCGGGATTCGAGGGATCGGCGGGGGCGAGGGAAGGACGGTGACCGGCGGGCTGTGCCGGATCGGACAGCTCGGATGTTCCGTCGGCTGCGGCTGCGGCTGCGGCTGCGGCTGCGGCTGCCGCGGGTACGGCCGGCCGGGGGGAGCTGTGGTCCGTTACGTGCTCGCTCGGCGGGCGTGAGCTGTGGTCCGTCGCGGAAGCAGTCGACGGACCTGAGCTGTGGCCCGGTGCGGGGCCGGTCGGCAGGCCCGGACTGTCGCCCGATGCCGGGCCCGTCGATAGGCCCGGGCTGTCGCCTGCTGCGGGTCCGGTCGGCAGGCCCACGCTGCCGCCCTTCGCGGGATCGGTCGGTCGACGCGGGTCGTGGCCCGACGCGGGGCCGGTCGCTAGGCCCGGGTTCTGGCCCGACGCGGGATCGGTCGGTAGGCCCCTGTTCCGGCCTGTCGCGGGGTCGGTCGGTGCGCCTGGTGCTGGGGCTGCCTGGGGTCGGGGCCTCTGCCCGGTCGTCGAGTCGGTCGCCGGTGCCGCAGGAGGCCCGTCCGTCGAACCTGAGCCGGTGGGGGAGCCCGGCGTCTCGTCGTCCGGTCCCGGCCCTCGGCCGGGCGCCTCCCCGTCCGGCTCGGCCCGGCCGGTCGGCGCCTCCGCGGGCGCCAGCCCTCTCGCCCGGCGCAGCGGCCCTTCAGGGGCGAACCCCTGGGGCAAAGGGCCGAGTTGGTCGAAGATCTCGATCAGTTCGTCGTCCGGACCCGGCTCGGGGAGCAGCTCCGCCGCGGCCGCGAGGGCCTTGCGCGCACCCGTGGCGCTGCGGAACCGTGCCTCGGGGTCCGGCTGGAGCAGGCCGGCCACCACCTGCCACAGCGGCTCGGGGATGCCCTTGGGCGCACCGGGCGTACCGTGCTCGGCGAAGTACTGGATCAGTGCCTTGCTGTCCGGCTTGGCGCCCTCCAGCAGGTACAGGGCGACCAGCCCCACGGCGAACAGGTCGGCCGGGAAGTCCGGCTCGGCCCCCATCAGCTGCTCCGGCGCCAGGTAACCCGGCGTGCCCACCACGAGGTTGGTCTCCGTCAGGCGGGGCTCGCCCAGGCGCATGGCGATCCCGAAGTCGGACAGGCGCAGGCGCGGCCGTCCCGTGCCGGTGGCCTCCAGGAGCACGTTGGCGGGCTTGACGTCACGGTGCACGACACCCTCCGCGTGCACGGCGGCCAGGCCCGCGAGCAGCTGGTCGAGCAGGGTGCAGACGAAGGCCGGCGGCAGCGGGCCGTAGTCCCCGACCAGGTGGACCAGGGAGCCGCCCGCGACCAGGTCCATGGTGAACAGGACCTTGTCGTCGTCGGCTGCCCAGCTGGTGGGCGCGAGCACATGGGGGTGGTCGATCCGCAGGGCCTGTTCGCGGACGAACCGGAGCAGGGAGTGGGCGTCGCTCTGCAGCAGGACCTTGGCGGCGACGTAGCGGCGGCGGCGGTGGTCCCAGGCGCGCCAGACGGCGCCGACCCCGCCGCGTCCGATCGGGTCGACCAGTTCGTACCGGCCGGCGAAGACCTCACCCATGGCTGTCCGTCGCTCCTCCCCCAGTGGCTACCCCCGTTGCCTCCCCCGTGGCGGGCACCGCGACTCCCCCGGACTCCCTCCGAGCGGTCCCCGTGGCGCATCCCCCGTCACTTCACGCGCAGCCCGCTGCCGAACCCCCTTCGGCGGCGGGCGTGGGTTCAGTTCTGGTGGGACTGGTAGTGCGCGACGGCGTCCGAGGTGCGGCCGGCGCCGTAGACCCGGAGGAACTCTGCCAGTTCCGGATGGGTGGGGGCGAGGGTCTCGGCGGCGTCGATGATGTCGCCGGCGGCCGCGACGGAGCGCAGCAGCGACTGGATCTCACGGACGACCCGCTTGACCGTGGGGGCACCCGAACTGCTCGTCGTCTGCGTGGTGTTGCTGAGCACCGAGCCCCCCTGAGACTTCTTGATCTCCTCCATGCGCTCGGTGGCCTCGGCGGCGCTGACGCTGCCGTCCGCGACCTGCCCCGCCAGGTCCTGCAGCAGCTGCACCCGCTGCACCACGGCGGGGTTTCCGATCTTCGCCCGCTGACCGCTCATCAGCTGGGACAGCATGGGGGCGGACAGTCCCAGCACCCCGGCGAGACGAGCCTGGTTGAGCCCAAGATCGTCGATGAGCTTACGGAAGAGCGCCCCCAGCGGCTCCCCATACCAGTTCCGCTGCAGTTCCCGCGCTCTTGCGGTGGCTTCCTGCTGTGCGGCGTCCATTGCGTCTCCCCATCGCTTCCCCAAGTACGGCGGTTCGCGGTAGCGAACCACGCCGAGCATCTTACGGAGCGTGGTCGTCGACGGGGACCCCCAATCTTTTTGCGGAACCACGGGGGTGACCCGGTACTCTGGTCTCCGACGCCCGCCGGGACGCGGTTTCCCCGTCGGACGTCTCCTTCCGGGGCCTTAGCTCAGTTGGTAGAGCGCTGTCTTTGCATGGCAGATGTCAGGGGTTCGACTCCCCTAGGCTCCACGCCCGAGAGGCCCTCCGAGCTGCGGAAACGTAGATTCGGAGGGCCTTTCTCCTGTCCGCCGCCGGCGCGTCCGGGCAGGTGTTTCACGTGAAACAGCGCGGCGGGGCCGGAGACCTCAAGTCTCCGGCCCCGCCGCGCTGTTGGATCCGGTGGCGGTCAGGAACGGTCGTCGCGCCGGGCGGCCTCTTCCTCCGCCTGCTTGGCTTCGACCTCCGGGTCCAGGACGGACTCGCCCGTGCCGTCCACGGAGGACAGGCGCCCCGACTCGGGGACCTCCGTCGCCGCGGGCGGCTCGACCAGCCAGTCCGGGTTGGCCTGCTTGTCCCACCACTTCCACACGGCGAAGGCACCGCCCGCGACGGCGCCCACGATCACGAGCGTCTTCATGGCCTTGCCGGCCCTGGCCCGCCGCTGCTGCTTGCGGATGAGCTTCTGGATCTCCTTCGACGAGACCTGGCCGCGCAGTGCGGCCATGACCGCCGCACTCCGGGCCGCTGCCTCGGTCGTGACGGGTCCGGCCGCGGCCATCGCCTGCTCGATCCGCGGTCGGGAGTACTCCGCCGCCTGACGGGCGGCCTGGCGGGTGCGGGCGGCGGCCTCATGGGCGGCCTGGTCGACCTTCGGCGGCACATGCGTGCGGGCCTGCTCCAGATACGGCTGTACATGCGTGCCGTACTGAGCGCGAGCCTGCCCGGCTGCCTGCGTCACCTTGGGCGCCAGCCGTACGCGTGCCTCGTGTGCGTAGTGCGCGGCCCTGTCCTTGGCCGTGTCGGCGTAGGGCGCCACCACTTCCGCGGCGTGCAGCACGCTCTCCTTCGCCGAACCGGTCGCGGCGCGCACGCTGTCGATGCGGGTCACGGGTTCCTCCTCCTCGGTGGCGTACGGTAATTCGACTTTCCACCCTTTTACGGATCATGCCTCTCGGTGCACGACCGGGCATGCGCGGACGGGCATCCGGGTCACGGGAACAGTGACCAAGCGCCGATCACGTGCAATAGCGGATGAATAAGGGGCAACAGGAGCTTGTCGTCGACAATGCCACGGATCGGCGCCGTGCGCCCCCGACCCGGAAGGACTCGGCCGGATTTCTGCGAGCTGCCCGCCGAGGGTTTCCCCCCGCTGCACCGAGGCCGGGCGACGCGGAGGCCCGTCCATGCGAGGATCAGGGAGTCACAGAAAGACAACGGAAGGCAGATCGTGGCTGAGCAGCTCTACGCCACCCTGAAGACCAACCACGGCGACATCGAGGTCCGGCTGCTGCCGAACCACGCCCCCAAGACGGTCAAGAACTTCGTCGAGCTCGCCCAGGGCGAGCGGGAGTGGACGAACCCGGAGACGGGTCAGAAGACCACGGACAAGCTCTACGACGGCACGGTCTTCCACCGGGTGATCAGCGGTTTCATGATCCAGGGCGGTGACCCGCTGGGCAACGGCACCGGCGGTCCCGGCTACCAGTTCGAGGACGAGTTCCACCCGGACCTGCGCTTCGACAAGCCCTACCTGCTGGCGATGGCCAACGCCGGCCCGGGCACCAACGGCTCGCAGTTCTTCATCACCGTCTCCCCGACGGCGTGGCTGACCCGCAAGCACACCATCTTCGGCGAGGTCACGGACGCGGCCAGCCAGAAGGTCGTGGACACCATCGCCACGACCCAGACGAACCCGCGCACCGACCGCCCGCTGAACGACGTGGTCATCGAGTCGGTCGTCATCGAGACCCGCTGAGCCGGGTACCGAGGCCTCCACGGGGAACCAATCGCCCTGCTCGTCCGTAAGGATGGGCAGGGCGGGCCTTTTTCACCACGACCGAGGGGATCCCATGGACGACCAGGCTGCGGGCAGCCCGCAGGACGCCCACAGCGTCCCCCTGTGCTACCGCCACCCGGACCGCGAGACCGGCATCCGCTGCACCCGCTGCGAGCGTCCGATCTGCCCCGAGTGCATGGTCGACGCCTCGGTCGGTTTCCACTGCCCCGAATGCGTGCGCACCGGCGCCGGCACCGGGCACGCGCCCTCGGCCGCTCTGCCCCGGACGATCGCCGGCGGCGCCGTCACCTCCGACCCCCGGCTGATCACCAAGATCCTCCTCGGGATCAACCTGGCCGTCTTCCTCGCCGTCCAGATCCACGAGTCGCTGCTCAGCGACCTGGTCCTGCTCGGCGCCTGGCCCCCGGCTCCCTTCACGCCCACGGAGGGCGTCGCGGGAGGCGAGTGGTACCGCATGGTGACCTCGGTCTTCACCCACCAGGAGATCTGGCACATCGCGTTCAACATGCTCAGCCTGTGGTGGCTCGGCGGCCCGCTCGAAGCGGCCCTCGGCCGGGTGCGCTACCTCGCCCTGTATCTCGTCTCGGGACTCGCGGGCAGTGCCCTGGCCTATCTGCTGGCCTCGCCCACCACCGCGACGCTCGGCGCCTCCGGCGCGATCTTCGGGCTGTTCGGTGCCACGGCCGTGCTGATGCGCCGGCTGAACTACGACATGCGGCCCATCATCGCGCTGCTGGCGATCAACCTGATCTTCACCTTCAGCCCGGGCTTCAACATCTCCTGGCAGGCCCACATCGGAGGCCTCGTGGCGGGTGTCGTCGTGGGATACGGCATGGTCCACGCCCCGCGCGAGCACCGCGCGCTCGTGCAGTACGGCACCTGCGCACTGGTGCTCGGCGTCGTCGTCCTGCTGACCGTGCTGAGGACCGCGCAGCTCGTCTGAGCAGGCGTTGTCCACAGCGGGTGGCGGATCTTGTGCATAGTGTGCGGGAACAGACGTGCCCCCTGTCACCTACCTGCGTTCTCGCAGGTCAGACAGGGGGCGAACGTACTTTCGACTCGTGGTACTTCCGTCATACCGGCGTCAACACTCAGCGAGTTATCCACAGATCGTCGTTTCTTTTCCACCTGTGGAAAACCGCTGTGGATAACTCAGTGAACACCCCTGGGCAGAGCTGTGTTCACCGGCCGGTGACCGCTACTTCCACTGCGTCGAGACGCCGAATCCGGCGGCGATGAAACCGAAGCCCACGACGATGTTCCAGTTGCCGAGGGAGTCGATGGGCAGCGAACCGTCGGTGACGTAGAAGACGACGATCCAGGCCAGGCCGATGAGGAACATGGCCAGCATGACGGGTGCGACCCAGGAACGGTTCGTCAGCTTGATCGCGGTCGTCTGCTTCGCAGGCGGCGGCGTGTAGTCGGCCTTCTTGCGGATACGTGACTTCGGCACGAGGGTCTCTCCTGTCGATGCGCTGCGTGGCCGCGCAGGTAACTGGGTCGGTCTCGGGGCAGCGGGAGGGGACTCCGATGGCTCCCCCGGGGCGTCCGTTAGCGTAGTGCTTCCGCCGCGCCGAAGGAGATAAGGGTACGTTGAGCAATTCTGCCGACTCCCCCGGGACGGGATCCACCCCTGCGCGCGTGCGCCGTTTCCGGCCGGTACGGATCCTCACCGCGGCCGTCTTCGCTCTCGCCGGACTCATCTTCTTCACCAGCTTCGACACCGCCAAGGGCACCAACATCCGCACGGACAGCTCGCTGCTGAAGCTGTCCGACCTCATCCACGAGCGCAGCCGGGAGAACGGCGAGCTGGACGAGAGCAACGGAGCCCTGCGCAAGGACATAGAGGCGCTCGCCGAGCGGGACGACGGCAGCACGCGCGCGGAGGACGCCAAGCTCGCGGCCCTGGAGAAGCGGGCCGGGACGCAGAAGCTCGCCGGCGAAGGACTCACGGTCACGCTCGACGACGCCCCGCCGGACGCCACCGCCAAGCTCCCCGGCTACCCCGAGCCGCAGCCCGACTACCTGGTCATCCACCAGCAGGACCTCCAGGCCGTGGTGAACGCGCTGTGGCAGGGCGGCGCCAAGGGCATCAAGGTCATGGACCAGCGGCTCATCTCCACCAGCGCCGTCCGCTGCGTCGGCAACACCCTGATCCTCCAGGGCCGCGTCTACTCGCCGCCCTACAAGATCACGGCCGTGGGGGAGACCGAGCGGCTGAAGAAGGCGCTGGCCCAGGCGCCCGCCATCCAGAACTACATGGTCTACGTCAACGTCTACGGCCTCGGCTGGAAAGTCGAGGAGGACGGCCCGGTGACGCTGCCCGGCTACGCGGGCACAGTGGACCTGCACTACGCGAAGCCTGTGGAGCGGTAAGCGAGGCCGGGGGAGCCGCCGGTGCGTGTGATCGTCAGAACCGTCAGCGAACTGTCCCTCACCGTCGGCAGCCTGATCGTGCTGTTCGTCGTCTACGTGCTGTTCTGGAGCGGCGTGCGGGCCGACAGCGTCATGGACCAGCAGATCGACCTGCTGCAGAGGCAGTGGTCGACGGCCCCTCCGGCGGCGGGCGCCGCCGCCGGCCGGTCCCGGCCCGCCTCCTACGCGGCCGGCCGGCCTTTCGCGATCATGTACATCCCGCGGCTCGGTTTCACGTGGAACAAGCCGGTGCTGGAGGGCACCTCCACCGCGACGCTGAAGAAGGGGCTCGGCCACTACGCCGGAACCGCCCGGCTCGGGCAGAGGGGCAACTTCGCGGTCGCCGGCCACCGCCGCACCCACGGCGACCCCTTCAAGGACTTCCCCCGGCTGCGGCGCGGTGACGCCGTGGTGCTGACCGACGGCACGCGCTGGTTCACGTACCGGATCGACAAAGGCCCGCACAAAACAGTGCCCTCGGACATCGAGGTGATCGACCCTGTCCCACGTACATCCGGGTACACGCGTCCGGGGCGGTACCTCACGCTGACCACCTGCGAGCCGGAGTGGGGGCACAGCCACCGGCTGATCGTCTGGGCGCACCTGGACTCCACCCGCCCTGTGGAGGCCGGGAAACCGGAGGCGCTGCGCCGTTAGTCTGGTGGCGGTACGGCGTGGGTCTGGTGCCGTGGTACGACGGAAGGGACGGCATGTACGGCTGGATCTGGCGGCATCTGCCGGGAAGCGCGTGGGTGAAGGCGTTGATCTCACTCGTCCTGGTCGTGGCCGTGGTCTACGTCCTCTTCCAGTACGTCTTCCCGTGGGCGGAGCCGCTGCTTCCCTTCAACGATGTGACGGTGGACAACCAGTGAGCGCGCGCATTCTGGTCGTGGACAACTACGACAGCTTCGTCTTCAACCTGGTCCAGTACCTGTACCAGCTGGGTGCCGAGTGCGAGGTCCTGCGCAACGACGAGGTCTCCACGGCCCATGCCCAGGACGGCTTCGACGGTGTGCTGCTCTCCCCCGGGCCCGGCACCCCGGAGCAGGCCGGCGTCTGCGTGGACATGGTCCGGCACTGCGCCGCGACGGGCGTGCCGGTCTTCGGTGTCTGCCTCGGCATGCAGTCCATGCAGGTGGCCTACGGCGGTGTCGTCGATCGGGCGCCCGAGCTGCTGCACGGCAAGACCTCCCTGGTCGAGCACGCGGGCGGCGGTGTCTTCGCCGGCCTGCCGACTCCCTTCACGGCGACGCGCTACCACTCGCTGGCCGCCGAACCGGCGACCGTGCCGGACGAACTGGAGGTCACCGCCCGCACCCAGGACGGCATCGTCATGGGGCTCAGGCACCGCGAACTGCCGGTCGAGGGCGTGCAGTTCCACCCGGAGTCGGTGCTGACCGAGCACGGCCACCGGATGCTGGCCAACTGGCTGGCGGAGTGCGGGGACGAGGGCGCGGTGGCGAGGTCGGCCGGGCTCGCCCCGGTGGTGGGCAGGGCCACGGCGTGACCGCGCTGCGCCCCGAGCGCGAGTCCGACACCTCGTACGGGCAGCAGTCGTACGGGGCGCCGGGCGCGTTCGAGGAGTGGCCGGGGCAGCCGGCGTACGGGAGTGCTCCGCAGGCGGGGCCGCAGCCGTACCCGCAGGGGCCCGGTCCGGGGCGCGGGCCGTTCCCGCCCGGGGCGCGGCAGCCGTATCCGGCGCCGTACGCACCGGGCCCGGAGGAGTACCAGCCGCCACCCGTGATCGACGAGGAGACCGTGGCGCTGCGGATGCCGGATCCGCCGCCCGCGGAGGACTTCAGGGCGGGCTCTGCGGGCGCCGGCGGGGCGCCGGGGACCGGATCCGCCTCCGGCGGCCGTGCGGCCCGCAGGAAGGCCGCCAAGCGCCGCCACGGACGCCATGGGGACGCCGCCGAGGCCCCGTCGGGCCGGCGGGCGGCACGAGGCAACGGGCAGGCGGTCCGGGAGGGCGCGCGGGCGCCGCTGTCCCGGGTCGAGGCGCGGCGGCAGGCGCGGGCGCGCAAGCCGGGTGCCGCGGTCGTGGCGAGCCGGGCCATCGGCGAGGTGTTCATCACCACCGGCGTGCTGATGCTGCTGTTCGTCACCTACCAGCTGTGGTGGACGAACGTCCGGGCGCACGCGCAGGCCGGCAAGGAGGCCAGCAGCCTCCAGAACGACTGGGCCAGCGGCAAGCGCAACCCGGGCACCTTCGAGCCGGGGCAGGGGTTCGCCCTGCTGCACATCCCCAAGCTGGACGTGGTCGTGCCGATCGCCGAGGGCACCAGCAGCAAGGGCGTCCTGGACCGGGGCATGGTGGGCCACTACGCGGAGGGCGCGCTCAAGACCGCGATGCCCGGCGACAAGACCGGGAACTTCGGGCTCGCGGGCCACCGCAACACGCACGGCGAGCCGTTCCGCTACATCAACAAGCTCTCCCCGGGTGATCCGATCGTCGTGGAGACGCAGGACGACTACTACGTCTACAAGATGGCCTCGATCCTGCCGGTGACCTCGCCCAGCAACACGAGCGTCCTGAACCCGATCCCCCAGGGCTCGGGATTCACCCGGCCCGGCCGCTACATCACGCTGACCACGTGCACCCCGGAGTTCACCAGCAAGTACCGGATGATCGTCTGGGGCAAGATGGTCGAGGAACGGCCGCGCAGCAAGGGGAAGCCGGATGCGCTCGTCAGTTAAGGGCAGATGACCAGTGGCAGCGACCACCGACACGAGTTCAGAAGAGCACACCGGCAGGGGGGCCCGGCCGCCCGCGGCACGACGCCGTCCCGGTCCGATCGGGATGGTGGTCAGCTTCTTCGGCGAGCTCCTCATCACCGCGGGCCTGCTCCTCGGCCTGTTCGTCGTCTACTCGCTGTGGTGGACGAACGTGGTCGCCGACCGCGCGGCCGGCAAGCAGGCCGACCAGGTCCGGGACGACTGGGCCCACGGCAGGGGCGGTCCCGGCGCGCTCGACACGAAGAACGGCATCGGCTTCCTGCACGTGCCGACGATGACCAAGGGCGAGGTGCTGGTCGAGAAGGGCACCACGAACAAGATCCTCAACGACGGTGTCGCCGGCTACTACACGGACCCCGTCAAGGCGGCCCTGCCGATGTCCGGCAAGAACGGCAACTTCTCGCTGGCCGCCCACCGGGACGGCCACGGCGCCAAGTTCCACCACATCGACAAGATCGAGAAGGGCGACCCGATCGTCTTCGAGACGAAGGACAAGTGGTACGTCTACAAGGTCTACGGCATCCTCCCCGAGACCTCGAAGTACAACGTCCAGGTCCTCGCCCCGGTCCCCAAGGAGTCCGGCAGGAAGAAGCCGGGCCGCTACATCACGCTGACGACGTGCACGCCGGTGTACACGAGCACGTACCGGTACGTCGTGTGGGGCGAGCTGGAGCGGGTCGAGAAGGTCGACGGGGAACGCACCCCGCCGAAGGAACTGCGTTGAGCTGAGCGCAGAGAGCCCGGCAACCGGAGGGGCCCGGCAGCGAGGGCCTGACGCCGAGACGGCCCGGCAGCGAAGCGCCCCGGCACTCGTGGAGTGCCGGGGCGCTTGCCGTTCACCTGCTCGGTGAGGTGGTCAGTCTTCCTCGCCGCGGCCGGTGATGCCGCCGAAGATGCCGCCTCCGCCGTTGTCACCGCCGCCGTTGTTGCCCCCGCCGCCGCCACCGGCCGTCGTCAGCGTGATCGTCTGGCCGCCGGGGTTGTCGACGTCGGTGCCGGGCTGCGGGTCCTGCTGCGTGACGATGGCGTTGTCGTCCTGCGGTCCGGACACCTGGATGTTGGTGAAGCCCTGCTGCTGCAGGATCTGCTTGGCCTGGCCCAGGGGCCGCAGCCGCACCTCCGGCACCTTCACCTTCTCCTGCTTCTTGGCCTTGCCGACCACCATCTGCACGGACGAGTTCTTGTCGACCTGCTGGTTGGCCTGCGGGGTGGTGGAGATGACCTTGCCGACCTGGTTGGGGTCGTCGGTCTCCTGCTCGGTGCAGTTGCCGACCAGGTCGTTGGCCTGCATCTGGGCCTTCGCCGCGTCACAGCTCTGGCCGACCACGTCCGGGACGGTGGACTTCTTCTCCGCCTTGGCGATGGTGAGGGTGATCGTCGACCCCTTCTCCACCTCTTCGCCGGTCGTCGGGTTCTGCTCCAGCACCGTGCCCGGGTCCTCGGGGGACGTCCGGGTCTCCGTCTTGACCTCGAAGGCGTACTTGTCGCCCTCCAGCTTGTCCTTGGCCTCGTCGATGCTCAGGCCGGTGACGCTGGGGACGCTCACCTTCGGGGCGCCGGTCGAGACGACGACCTCGATCGTGGAGTTCTTCTTGACCGTGGCCGGCGGCTTCGGGTCCTGCGAGCAGATCTTGCCCTTGCTCTCTTTCTCGCAGGGCTTGTTCGTCGTGGTCAGTTCCAGCTCGCTGTTGGTCGCCAGTCTCCTGGCGTCCTCCAGCTTCTGCCCGACCAGGTTGGGGACGGGGACCGTGTCGTTGGCCACGCCGTCGCCGCCGAACGCCCAGCGCCCGATGAGGATCGCGCCGACCAGGACGAGGATGCCGGCCACGACCAGCAGGATCGTCGAGGTGCTGGACTTGCGCTGCTGGTTGCGGCGCCGGTCGGGGCGGTCGTCGTAGCCGTAGCCGCCGTCGTCCGGGTTCATCGGGGGCAGCATCGAGGTGGCGGCCGCGCCGGAGTCCGCGCGCAGGGCCGTCGTCGGCTGGTCGTCGGGGTAGCCGCCGTAGCCGACCGAGCCCATGGCCGCGGCCGCGGCGACGGGCTGGCCGTCCAGGCAGGCCTCGATGTCGGCGCGCATCTCGTCGGCCGACTGGTAGCGGTAGTCGGGGTCCTTCGTCAGGGCCTTCAGCACGATCGCGTCCATCTCGGGCGTGATCTCGGGGTCGAAGACCGACGGGGCCTGGGGCTCCTCCCGCACGTGCTGGTACGCGACCGCGACCGGGGAGTCGCCGACGAACGGCGGGCGGACGGTGAGCAGCTCGTAGAGCAGGCAGCCCGTGGAGTACAGGTCCGAGCGGGCGTCCACCTGCTCGCCCTTGGCCTGCTCCGGGGAGAGGTACTGGGCGGTGCCGATGACCGCGGCCGTCTGCGTCATCGTCATGCCGGAGTCGCCCATGGCGCGGGCGATGCCGAAGTCCATCACCTTGACCTGGCCGTTGCGCGTCAGCATGACGTTCGCGGGCTTGATGTCGCGGTGCACGATGCCGCTGCGGTGGGCGTACTCCAGGCCCTGGAGGATGCCGATCGTCATCTCCATGGCGCGTTCCGGCAGCAGCTTGCGGCCGGAGTGCAGCAGCTCACGGAGGGTCGAGCCGTCCACGTACTCCATGACGATGTACGGGATCGACACGTTGTCGATGTAGTCCTCGCCCGTGTCGTAGACCGCGACGATCGCGGGATGGTTGAGCGAGGCGGCCGACTGGGCCTCCCGGCGGAACCGGGCCTGGAAGGAAGGGTCACGCGCGAGATCGGCGCGCAGCGTCTTCACCGCCACGGTGCGGCCGAGGCGGGTGTCATGCGCGAGGTAGACCTCCGCCATGCCACCACGCCCGAGCACCTGGCCCAGTTCGTACCGGCCGCCGAGGCGACGCGGCTCTTCCATAGCTACCTACCAGCCCTCTCCGTCGGTCCCGACCGGAAGCGTGTGCGGTCGGAGGCTGCCGTCCGGGCCTACCGTACCCGGCTCGATTTGTGTGACCTGGCCAAGCCCGTCAGCCGATACCGGACCGGTACCGCAACGTGCACCGATGTGAAGCAGACGTGAGCGGGGTCACTTCTTGCCGTTGATGACCGCCTCCATCACGCTCTTCGCGATGGGGGCCGCGAGGCCGCCGCCGGAGATGTCGTCACGCACCGCGTTGTCGTCCTCGACGACGACCGCCACCGCGACCGGCGCGTTGTCGTCGGCGTCCTTGGCGTAGGAGATGAACCACGCGTAGGGGTTCTCGCTGTTGTCCACACCGTGCTGGGCGGTACCGGTCTTGCCGCCCACCTTGACGCCGTCGATCTTGGCGTTGGAGCCGGTGCCCTTGTCGACGACGGTCTCCATCATCGACTGCAGGATCTGCGCGTTCTCCGGCGACAGCGGCTGGCTCAGCTCCTCCGGGTCGGTCTTCTCGATCGGGTCGACACCGGACGACTGGAGCTCGTCGACCATGTACGGCTTCATCAGCTTGCCGTCGTTGGCGACGGCCGAGGCCACCATGGCCATCTGCAGCGGGGTCGCGGCGGTGTTGAACTGGCCGATGGAGGACAGCGCCGTCTGCGAGGGGTTCATGTCGTCGGAGAACACCGAGGCGTTGGCCCGGACCGGCGTGAACTGCTCCTCGCCGAAGCCGAACTCCTCGGCCTCCTTCAGCATCTTCTCGTTGCCGAGGTCGGCGCCGATCTTGCCGAAGACGGTGTTGCAGGAGTACTGCAGGGCGACGCGCAGGGACGCGTTCTTGCAGGGGATGTTGCCCTCGTTGGGCAGCTTGGTGGTGGTGCCCGTCATGACCCACGGGTCCGGCGAGTCCGTCTTCTGGTCGGCGCTCGTGTAGAGCCCGTCCTCCAGGGCCGCGGCCGCGGTGACCACCTTGAAGGTGGAGCCGGGCGGGTAGGTCTCGCGCAGCGCCCGGTTGAGCATCGGGTCGTTCGTGTTGTTCTTCTTCTGCAGCTTCTGCCAGGCCTCGGTGTCCGTCGTCGTGGAGTTGCCGGCGAAGGACGACGGGTCGTACGACGGGTAGGAGGCCAGGGCCAGGATCTTGCCGGTCGACGGCTCCAGGGCGACGACGGCGCCCTTGCCGCCCTGCCGCTTCAGCCCGTTGTAGGCGGCCTTCTGGGCGGCGGCGTTCAGCGTCGTGACGACGTTGCCGCCCTGCTGCTTCTCACCGGTGAGCATGTCGAGGGTGTTGCGGAAGAACAGCCGGTCGTCGTTGCCGGTGAGGATGCCGTCCTCCAGGGACTCCAGCTGGGTCGCGCCGAAGGCCTGGGAGGCGTAGCCGGTGACCGGCGCCCACATGGGGCCGTTCTTGTAGGTCCGCTTGAACTTGAAGTCGCTGCCCGACGTCTCGACGGAGCCGGTGACCGGCTTGCCGTCGACGATGATGTCGCCGCGGGGCGAGGCGTAGCGCTCGATGGTCACGCGGCGGTTGTTCTTGTCGGACCGCAGCTCGTCGGCCTGGACGTACTGGATCCAGTTGTCGCGGATCAGCAGGGCCAGGACCAGCAGGCCGCAGAAGATCGCGATCCGGCGCAGGGGCTTGTTCATGACGGGCGGACCACCTGGGTCATCTCGACGTCGGGGTTGGCGGCGGGGGCGGGGGCCGGGCGGCGGGCGGTGTCGCTGATGCGCAGCAGGATGCCGATCAGGGCCCAGTTGGCGATCACGGACGAACCGCCGTACGCCACGAAGGGCAGCGTCATACCGGTCAGCGGGATGAGGCCCATGACACCGCCGGCCACGACGAAGACCTGGAGGGCGAAGGCACCGGACAGGCCGATGGCGAGCAGCTTGCCGAACGGGTCGCGGGCGGCGAGGGCGGTGCGCACGCCGCGCTCCACGATCAGCCCGTACAGCAGCAGGATCGCCATGACGCCGGCGAGGCCCAGCTCCTCGCCGAAGGTGGCGAGGATGAAGTCGGAGTTGGCGGCGAAGCCGATGAGGTCCGAGTTGCCCTGGCCGAGGCCGGTGCCCAGGGTGCCGCCGGAACCGAAGGCCCACAGCGCCTGCATGGCCTGCTCGGAGTGGACGATGCCGTCCTGGACGCCGGCCCGGGAGAGCTCGAACTCGCGCATCGGGTCGAGCCAGGCCTGCACACGCGTCTGGATGTGCGGCTCGAAGCTCGCCACGCTGACCGCGCCGACCGCGGACATCAGCAGACCGAAGACGATCCAGCTGGTCCGCTCGGTGGCGACGTACAGCATGATCACGAACATGCCGAAGAACAGCAGCGAGGTGCCGAGGTCGGTCTCGAAGACCAGGATGAGGATCGAGAGCACCCACACCACGAGGATCGGGCCGAGGTCGCGGCCGCGCGGCAGGTACAGCCCCATGAAGCGGCGGCTGGCCAGCGCCAGGGCGTCTCTCTTGACCATGAGATAGCCGGCGAAGAAGACCGCCAGCACGATCTTCGCGAACTCACCGGGCTGGAGCGTGCCGAGGCCGGGGATCTTGATCCAGATCTTGGCGCCGTAGATGTTCGCGCCGAGTCCCGGCACCAGCGGCAGGATCAGCAGGAACAGCGCACCGGCCATGGAGATGTACGTGTAGCGCTGCAGGACGCGGTGGTCCTTGAGGAAGATCAGCACCGCCACCAGCAGGGCCACGCCCATCGCGGAGTACAGCAGCTGCCGGGGCGCCGCCTCGACGAACGTCTTGGACGCCTGGAGCTTCTTCGACTGGTCCAGCCGCCAGATGACCACGAGCCCGATGCCGTTGAGCAGGGTCGCCAGCGGCAGCATCAGCGGGTCCGCGTACGGCGCGAACTTCCGCACGGCCAGGTGGCCGACGCCCGCGAGCAGGCCGAGTCCGAGGCCGTAGCTCAGCAGGCCGGGCGGCACCGAGCCGTTGATGGCCAGACCGACGTTGGCGTAGGCGAACACCGGGATGACGACGGCGAACGCCAGCAGGGCCAGCTCGGTGTTGCGGCGGCTCGGGGCGCCGATCGCGCCGATCGTGGACGTGTGGTGCGTCGGCGAGTGCGATGCATTCGTACTGCTCATCGTGTGACGGGGCCTCTCACGGCTTGCCTACTGCTTACCGCACAGCGAGACGACCTTCTGCTCTTCCTCCGAGAGGCTGGGGCCGGGGCTGGGAGTGGGTGCGGTCGTGGTCGGGGGCGTGGACTTCGAGGGCGCCGACGGCGAGCCCGAGGGGTTCGACGGGTTCGGCGTCGGTGTGGCTGTGGCCTTGGACGTGAAGGAGGCGGGTGTGGTTCCCGTGGTGCCCCCGGCCTCGCCCTCACCGGTCTTGGCGTTCTTCTGGCTCTCGGCTTCGCGCCGCTGCGCCTGCTTCTTGCACGCGGAGGCCTGCACCGACAGTTCCTGGATCTTCGCCCGGGCCTTCTTCAGGTCGCCCTCGGCGATGGTCGCCTTGACCAGCTTCTGCTGGTAGGGCGGCAGGTACTTGAGTTCGATCTCGGGGTGGTCCTTCTCGACCTTCGACAGCGACACCCAGGCCAGGTCCTGGCTGATGCCCCGGTACAGCGCGACGTGCTCGTCCTCGGCACCGACGTAGTACTGCGTCTGGGTCCAGCGCCAGCCGCCGTACAGGCCGCCGCCGACGACGGCGAGGGCCAGGGCGATGTAGAAGGACCTCTTGAGCCAGCGGCCCTTCCTGCGGGGCTTGTCGAAGTCGCCGTCGCCGTAGTCGAACCCGGCGGCCGGGATGTAGCCGGTGGTGTCGCCCGAGCCGGGCGGGCCGAACTCGCCGCCTCCGCCGTGTCCGCGGCCCTGGCGGCCGAGGCCGGAGGCGCGGCCGGCGGGGGTCTGCATGATGCCGTTGTCGTGCAGCTGGTGCTGGTTCTCCGCGACGGCGCCGACCACCACCGGGGTGTCGGACAGCTGCCCGGCGAGGGTGTCACCGGTGTCCAGGTCCAGCACGTCGGCGACGATGACCGTGATGTTGTCGGGCCCGCCGCCGCGCAGCGCCAGCTCGATCAGGTTCTGGACGGTCTCCTGCGGGCCCTGGTAGCTGGCGAGCGTGTCCTCCAGCGTCTGGTGGGACACCACGCCGGACAGGCCGTCGGAGCAGATCAGGTAGCGGTCGCCGGCGCGCACCTCGCGGATGGACAGGTCCGGTTCCACGTGGTCGCCGGAGCCGAGCGCGCGCATCAGCAGCGAGCGCTGCGGGTGCGTGGTGGCCTCTTCCTCGGTGATGCGGCCCTCGTCGACCAGGCGCTGCACCCAGGTGTGGTCCTGGGTGATCTGCGTCAGCACGCCGTCGCGCAGCAGGTACGCGCGCGAGTCGCCGACGTGCACCAGGCCGAGGCGCTGGCCCGTCCACAGCAGGGCGGTCAGGGTGGTGCCCATGCCCTCCAGCTGCGGGTCGTCCTCGACCATCGAGCGCAGCTGGTCGTTGGCGCGCTGCACCGCCGTGCCGAGCGAGGTGAGGACGTCGGAGCCGGGCACGTCGTCGTCGAGGGCGACGATGGTGGAGATGGCCTCGGAGGAGGCGACCTCGCCGGCGGCGGCGCCGCCCATGCCGTCGGCGATGGCGAGCAGGCGCGGGCCGGCGTATCCGGAGTCCTCGTTGCCCTCCCGGATCATGCCCTTGTGCGATCCGGCGGCGAAGCGCAGTGACAGACTCATGCGCACCTCGCCCGTCGGCTCCGGGTACAGCCGGTCGTGTCGAGCCACACTGCCCACCCTCCGGTCGGGAGCGCGCCGGGGGCCGGGGTGGGGCCCGCCGCTGCGTGCTCGCTCCGCTCGCGCCTATCCATGATGTAGCACTACTTCCGCAGCTCGATGACGGTCTTGCCGATGCGGATCGGCGCGCCCGGCGCGATCGGTGTGGGAGTCGTCAGCCGCGTCCGGTCCAGGTACGTGCCGTTGGTGGAGCCGAGGTCCTCGACGATCCACTGGCCGTCGCGGTCCGGGTAGATCCTGGCATGCCGGCTGGAGGCGTAGTCGTCGTCCAGCACGATCGTCGAGTCGTGCGCCCGGCCCAGGGTGATGGTCTGCCCCTGGAGGGCGACCGTCGTGCCGGTGAGGGTGCCCTCGGTCACGACGAGCTTGGTGGGGGCGTTGCGGCCGCGCCGGCCGCCCGTGGACTGCTGGCGCTGCGGCGGCGGCGCCTGCCGGGCGGCCTGCTGCTGCCGCCCGGCTTCGCGGCGCGATCCGCGCTGGGTGACCCGCGTACCGAACAGGTCGCTCCGGATGACCTGCACGGCCACGATCACGAACAGCCACAGAACGGCCAGGAACCCCAGCCGCATGACCGTGAGGGTCAGCTCTGACATTGCCCCCGCTTCACCCTTCGGCTTGCCTATAGATAACGGTGGTGCTGCCCACGACGATCCGCGAGCCGTCGCGGAGCGTAGCGCGGGTGGTGTGCTGCCCGTCCACCACGATGCCGTTGGTGGATCCGAGATCCTGGATCGTCGAGGGCGTTCCGGTCCGGATCTCGCAGTGCCGGCGCGAGACGCCGGGGTCGTCGATCCGCACGTCGGCTTCGGTGCTGCGACCCAGCACCAGCGTCGGGCGGGAGATCTGATGGCGGGTGCCGTTGATCTCGATCCAGTGGCGGGTGCGTCCGCCGGCGGCCGGGGCGGCAGGGGGCCGCTGGCCGCCCGCGGGCTGCGGATAGCCGTACCCGCCGGGGCGACCGCCGGGGGGCGGCGCGGCCGGCATGGGCGGGGCGCCGGCGGGCGAGGCGGCCGGCGGGTAGCCGTAGCCGCCCGGACGCGCGCCCTGCGGACCGGCGGGCGCGCCGCCGGCTCCCGGGCCGCCCTGCTGGCTGCTGGAGGAGGCGAGCGTACGGCTGCGCACCCGGTACAGACCGGTGTCCAGGTCGTCCGCCTTCTCCAGGTGCACCTTGATCGGGCCCATGAAGGTGTAGCGCTGCTGCTTGGCGTAGTCGCGCACCATGCCGGCGAGCTCGTCGCCGAGCTGCCCGGAGTAGGGGCTGAGCCGCTCGAAGTCCGGCGTGCTCAGCTCCACGATGAAGTCGTTGGGGACGACCGTCCGGTCGCGGTTCCAGATGGTGGCGTTGTTGTCGCACTCGCGCTGCAGCGCGCCCGCGATCTCCACGGGCTGGACCTCGGACTTGAAGACCTTGGCGAAGGTGCCGTTGACCAGACCTTCGAGACGCTGCTCGAACTTCTTCAGGACTCCCATGGGGCACCTCCTCCGTCGCTGCCGTCCTGTGTACCGCCCTGCGGGCCACTTGCCTGGTACTGCTTACTGATCGTATCCACGCGCCGGTCGATCGGCTGGTTCCCCCTGTCGGCCCCGCCGACAGGTGTCGACGCATGACGAAGTTCCCTGTGGAGCTCCTCTTCGAACTCCTGCTGGAGTACTGGTGCGCGCAACCGCCCGGGGTACTCCTGCCATGGATCGTAGAGGCGGCGGGAGACCAGTGTCCCGCACCCGGCTGTGGACTCGGACCCCCTCCTGGGGAGACCCGGGGTACCGGTACGAGGTTGATACGTGAACAGGTTCGCGCTGATACGTGGCAGGGACATCGATGTCTGGCACCGTCCCCGCCTGCGACGGAAAGGGATGTGAACCCACCCTCTCCAGCGTGCTAATGTTCTGGGTGTCGGAAGGCGCCGGCCCGAAAAGGACGGAGCCCAGGACACACCCAATGCGCGGGTGGCGGAATAGGCAGACGCGCTGGATTCAGGTTCCAGTGCCCGCAAGGGCGTGGGGGTTCAACTCCCCCCTCGCGCACCGTCGGAACGGGCGGCATCGATCAGATGCCGCCCGTTCGTCGTTTTCGTGGGGTGTGACGGTCCTCTCGTCGTGGCGGTCCCCTCGCGGGGATCGGGGCCTCGTTCGGAGCCGTACCGCGATCCTCGTTCGGAAGCCGTACCGCGATCCGTTGCCGTGTGAGGAAGGTCTCAGGGCCGCCCGGGGCGGGCCTGGCCCAGGGTGCGGCCCGGGGCGAAGCGGTCCTGGACGGCGGGGTCGTCCAGGAGGCGGGCCGGGTAGCCCGGGCCGGTGCGGGCGGTGAGGTCCCGGTGGTCCAGGGGGTCCCCGCAGGAGGAGCAGACGACCCGGGCCTCGGTGTCGTGACCGCAGGACGTGTGGTGCAGGACCACCGGGACGCCCTCCTCGCCGGCCAGCCAGCGGTCGCCCCAGGCGCCGAGCGCGGCCAGGACCCCGAAGAAGTCGCGGCCCTTGTCGGTCAGCAGGTACTCGTGGCGGACCGGCTCGGCCTGGTAGGCCCGGCGGTGCAGCAACCCCTGCGCCTCCAGGCGCCGCAGCCGGTCGGTGAGGGTGTTGCGGGCGATGCCGAGCGTGCCGATGAACCCGTCGAAGCGGGACTCGCCGTAGAAGACCTCGCGCAGGATCAGCAGCGTCCAGGCGTCGCCCAGGAGGTCGGCGGTGCGGGCGATGGAGCAGGGCCAGCCGTCGAACGAGGTCCGTCTCATGCGCCCCACTGTAGGAGGCCGGTCCCCGGTGGGTCTCATGATGAGATCCGAGGGACGGCCGGGGGCCGGGGCGTCACTCCCGCACGCCCGCCAGGTCGGCCGGGCGGCGGCGCAGCGCCGCCGCCGCGGGGATCAGCGCCGAGGCCACGGCCAGGGCGGCGCACGCGGTCACCGTCACGCCCAGGGCCCGCCACGGCAGGGCGACGGCGGGCGGGGCGGACAGCAGTGCCAGGGCGCCCCACAGACCGGCCAGGTGGACGGCGGTGACCAGCAGGCCGAGCAGGGCGCCCGCGGCCACGACCGTGAGGGACTCGGCACCGGTCACCTTCAGCACCTGCCACCGGGTGGCCCCGGCCAGCCGCAGCACCGTGAGGTCGCGGAGCCGGCCGGACGCCGCCATGGCCGTGGTGTTCGCCACGGAGATGCCGGTGTACAGCAGGGCGAGGCCGAGGACCAGGAGGAGGCCGAGCCGGGTGGTGCGGTCGGTGCCGGGCCGGGTCTCGCGCAGCCAGGCCTCCCGGGTGAGGACCCGGTCGGTGCCGGCGGCGCGGTGCAGGGCGGTGGACACGGCCCCGGCGTCCGCGCCCCGGGCCAGTGCCACGTCGACCCGGTCGACCGGGGCGCCGGGGGCGTTGCGCGGGGTGACATGGACGCCGTGGTCGCCGGTGCCGGTGGGCATGACCGCGGCGATCCGCAGGGTCCGCCGGGTGCCGTCGCCCAGCCAGACCGTGACGCGGTCGCCGACCCGGTGCCGCTGCCACTCCTCGTTGACGATGATCGAGTCGTCGTCGAGGGCGCTCACCGAACCGGCGGTCAGCGGCAGGCGCGACGTCGCGGCCAGGGCGCCCGGGGCCGTGGCCCGGGCTTCGGAGCGGATCAGGGCCACGCCGTCCTCCAGGACGTGCACGGCTGTCGCGGAGGAGGGCGCCACCACGGTGCCCGGCACCTGCCGCAGCCTGCGCAGGGTCGCCTCGTCGAAGCCCGCCCGGCCGCCGGGCAGCACGACGAACGCGGCGGTGGTCCGCGCACGCGCCTCGTCCGCCCCGGCCCGGTTCAGGGTCGCGGTGGTGCCGAGCAGGCAGCCGGCGAGGGCGACCGTGACCAGGACCGGGGCGGCCAGCGCGGCACTGCGGCGCCCCGCGGAGGCCGTGCTCTCGCGGACCAGCAGGGCGCTGACGCCGGGCAGTGCGGTGAGCAGGCGGGTCAGGGGCCGCAGGAGGAGCGGTGAGAGCAGGGCGGCCGCGGAGATCAGCAGCATCGGCCGGCTCACGTAGGTCTTGCGGTGGAGGAGGTCGCCCGGGTCGGTGCCCAGCGCGAGGGCCAGGGTCACCACGGAAGCGAGGAGGAGGGCCGCGCCGCACAGCAGACGGCCGCGGGTGAGGCCGCCGGTGTCGGCCGACGCCTCGCGCAGGGCCTCGGCGGGCGTGATGCGGCCGGCCCGCCAGGAGGCCGCCGCCGCCCCGGCCAGGGCCACGAGGAGACCGGTCCAGAAGGCCGCGTGGTACGGCCAGGTGTGGGTGCCGAGGGTGAACCAGGCGGGAGCCAGGTCCTCCTCGACGGCCCGGGCGACCAGGCGCGGTGCCGCCCAGGCGCCCAGGGCGCAGCCGGTGGCCGAGGCGAGGACACCCACGGCCAGGGCCTCGGCCAGGACGCCGCGGCGGATCTGGCCCGGGGTGGCGCCGGCGGTGCGCAACAGGGCGAACTCGCGGCGCCGTTGCGTGACCGCGAAGGCGAACGTGGACGCCACGACGAAGACCGACACGAACGCGGTCACGCCTCCGGCGGTGCCGAACAGGGCGTGGAGGGCGGTGAGCGCCTCGCGGTCGCGCTCGCGCGCGGGGTCGCCGAGCCGGCGCGCGTCCCCGGTGAGGACCCGGGCCGCGCCGCCCACGATCCTCCGTACGGCCGCGGGGTCGGCGTCGGTCTCCAGGCGCAGGACGTGGGACGGGCGGGGCCGCCCGTCGATCCGCACCGGGCCCAGCGCGCGCAGCTCGGCCACGGTGGCGGGCGGGATCGGGCGGGGGTGGGCGAGGCGGGCCGTGCGGACCCCGGCCGGGGTCGGTACGGCCAGGGTGTCGCGGGCCTGGACGACGACGGAGGCGGCCGGTGCGCGGTCGGGCGCGGCGGACAGGGAGGCGGCCAGGGCCGACCCCGTCACGGTGAGCAGGGCCACGCCCAGCGCGAGCGCGACGAAGCTGCCGGTGAAGACGGACCGGTGGGCGCGCAGCATGCGCAGGGTCGTGCTCAGCACGGGCGGGCTCCCGGGTGGGTCGTGCGGGGCTCCGGGCGGGGCGTACGGGGGGCGATGGCGGTGGTGACGGCGAGGCTCAGCACGGCAGGGCTCCCGGGGTGGGTCGTGCGGGGGGCGAGGGTGGTGGCGTCGGCGCCGGTCAGGTCCTCGCTGACACGGCCGTCGACGAGCACGACGACGCGGTCGGCGGACGCGGCGGCGACCGGGTCGTGGGTGACCATCACGATCGTCATGCCCTCGCGGTCGGCCAGGGCGCGCAGCAGCGCGAGCACCTCGCGGCCGGTGCGCGTGTCCAGGGCCCCGGTCGGCTCGTCGGCGAACAGCACGTCGGGCCGGGTCGTCAACGCCCGGGCGAGGGCGACGCGTTGCTGCTGGCCGCCGGAGAGCTGGGCCGGCCGGTGCCCGGCCCGGTCGGCGAGACCGACCTGCCGCAGGGCCTCACGCACCCGGTCCCTCCCGACGCGTAGGCCGGCCAGGCGCAGCGGCAGGGCCACGTTCTGCTCGGCGGTCAGGGAGGGCAGCAGGTTGAACGCCTGGAAGACGAACCCGACGCGCTCGCGGCGCAGCAGGGTCAGCCGGCGTTCGCTCAGGCCGGTCAGCTCGGTCCCGCCGACGGTGACCGAGCCCGACGTGGGCCGGTCCAGTCCGGCTGCGCACTGCAGCAGCGTGGACTTGCCGGAGCCCGAGGGCCCCATGACGGCGGTGAAGGACCCGGCCGGGAACGCGAGCGAGACCCCGCCGAGTGCGGTCACCGGCCCGTACGTCCTGGTGACGGAGTCGAGCCGGACGGCGTCGTGCGCCATGGGAACCCCCTGGTGTCGGTGTCGTTCCCACGAAACCGGGCCGGAGGGGGCCGGCGCAGTGCGGCGGGGCCCACACCCGGGGTGGGGCCAGGCATACCCCCGGCGCTCCGGCCAGGGCCATGGCCGCCGCCGCGACCGGCTCCTACGGTGATCCCCATGCACCCTCGCAACGTCTGGCAGGCCATGTCCCGCCCCGGCTACCTGCTCTCGGCGTGGCCGTGGCGGTCGGCCGCCTACCTGCTGACGGGCGCGGTGCTCGGCGCGGTGGTGCTCGTGTGCCTGGTGACCTCGCTGGTGGCCGGCGGGGTGCTGGCGGTCGTGCTGGTCGGGCTGCCGCTGCTGCTCGGCGCGGCCCTGGCCGGTGTGCCGGTGGCGGCCCTGGAGCGGTACCGGCTGCGGCTGGCCGACGCGGAGCCCGCGCGGGACCCGCACGAGCCTCCCGGCCGGCCCGGGCTGCGGGCCTGGCTGTCGGCCCGGCTGCGCGAGCGGACGACCTGGCGCGAGCTGGGCCACGCCCTGCTGTTCGCGGGCGTGCTGTGGCCGGTCGACGCGTTCGCCCTCGCCGTCTTCCTGCTGCTGCCGCTGTCCGTGGCCGCGACCCCGCTGCTCCTGGCCGTGACGGGCGAGGCGAAGGTGCTGAAGGTGTGGCTCGTCACCGACTGGACGGCCGCTGCCGGCTGGGCCGCGGCGGGTCTGGTCCTGCTCGCGGCGGGGGCCTTTCCGCTGGGCGCGGCGGCCGGGGCGCGTGCGGGGTTGGCCCGGCTGCTGGTCGCTCCGCGGGAGGCCGGGCTCGGGGCCAGGGTGGTCGAACTGACCCGGTCCCGGGTGCGGTTGGTGGACGCCTTCGAGGCGGAGCGGCGGCGCATCGAGCGCGATCTGCACGACGGGGCGCAGCAGCGGCTGGTCGCCCTGACGATGACGCTCGGCCTGGCCCGGCTCGACGCCCCGCCGGGCCCGCTCGCCGACCAGCTCGCCCGGGCGCACCAGGAGGCCGGACAGGCCCTGGCCGAACTGCGCGAGCTGATCCGGGGCATCCACCCCCAGGTCCTCGCCGACTTCGGCCTGGAGGCGGCCGTCGCCGACGCGGCCGACCGGTCGGCCGTGCCGGTGGACGTCGGTCTGGAGCTGCCCGGGCGGTTCTCCCAGGCCGTCGAGGCCGCCGCGTACTTCGTGGTGTGCGAGGCGCTCGCCAACGTCGCGAGGCACAGCGGGGCGAGCCGGGCGGAGGTGAGCGGCGGTTACCGCGACGGACGGCTGACCCTGCGGATACGCGACGACGGACGCGGCGGGGCACGGGCCCGGGACGGCGGCGGGCTGACCGGGCTCGCCGACCGGGTGTCGGTGCTCGATGGCACACTCTCCCTGTCCAGCCCGCCCGGCGGGCCGACCCTGCTGCACGTGGAGATCCCCGGTGAGCCTGCGCGTTGAGCGGCCCTTGCGGGTCGTCCTGGCCGAGGACAGCGTGCTGCTGCGCGACGGGCTCGTCGGGCTGCTCGACCGCTGCGGGCACCGGGTCGTCGCGGCCGTCGGGGACGCGCAGGCGCTCGTCGCCGCCGTCGCGGAGCACGACCCCGACGTGGTCGTCACCGACGTGCGGATGCCGCCCGGCTTCCAGGACGAGGGCCTGCACGCGGCCGTGCGGCTGCGCCGGGAGAGGCCCGGGCTGCCCCTGCTGGTGCTCAGCCAGTACGTGCAGCACCGCTACGCCGCCGAGCTGCTGGACACCGGCGACGGCACGGGCGTCGGCTACCTGCTCAAGGACCGGGTCGGCCAGGTCGAGGAGTTCGTCGAGGCGCTCGGCAAGGTGGCCGACGGCGGCACGGTCGTCGACCCCGAGGTCGTACGGCAGTTGCTGCGGCGCCGCCGCGACCCGCTGGAGCGGCTCACCCCGCGCGAGCGCGAGGTGCTGGCGCTGGTCGCGGAGGGCCACTCCAACGGTGCCGTGGCGCGCCGGCTGGTGGTCTCCGAGGCGGCCGTGGGCAAGCACATCTCCGGCATCCTCACCAAACTGGACCTGCCCCCGGCGGACGACACCCATCGCCGGGTGCTGGCGGTCCTGGCCTATCTGCGGGCGTAGGACGGCCCGGGGCTGTCGTCGTGCCCGGGCAACGGACGGCCCGGGGCCCGTTCGCCCCCGCCGTCCCACGCCCGCGGAACGGGCCGTGTCCGAGGCCGGCTGCCCACCCAGCGCCCTGCCCGTGGCCGACAACGCGTGAAGCAATGGCCGAAACATGCGGGACGCCCCGTGCTCCGGGCGTCCGGATCGCACCATGGTGGCCCGACCTCCGGACCGAGGAGCCACGTCATGGCACAGCAGGGCTGCCCCTTCCTGAAGATCGATCCGTCCGGCCGCGACCTCTACGGAGAGATCGCCCGCATACGCACCGGCGGCCCGGCCGTCGAGGTCGAACTCCCCGGCGGGGTACGGGCCTGGTGGATCAACGGGCTGGAGCTGAACAAGCGGCTCCTGGCCGGGCCCGAGACCAGCAAGGACGCCTACCGGCACTGGCCGGCCTGGATCAACGGGGACATCTCCCGCACCTGGCCGCTGGCCATCTGGGTCTCGGTGCGCAACATGGTCACCGCCTACGGGGAGGACCACACCCGGCTGCGCAGGCCGATGGCCGCCGCCTTCACCCGCCGCCGCGTCGACGCGCTCCTGCCCCGCGTGCGGGAGATCGTCGACCGCGCGCTGGACCGCCTGGCGGCCCTCCCGCCGGGCCGAGTCGTCGACCTGCGGGCCGAGTTCGCCGCTCCCGTGCCGCACGAGGTGGTGTGCGAGCTGTTCGGCGTACCGCGCGGCGCGGACGGCCCGCGGGCGGCGCTGTACCGCATCATCGGCCGCTTCTTCGACACCGCGATCTCCCTCGAGGACGCCCAGGCCAACGCCGTCGACCTCTACGACACGCTGACCGCGTTCCTGCGCGACAAGCGCGCGCACCCGGCCGACGACCTGACGACGGCCCTCATCGCCGCCCGGGACCAGGGCGAGCTCAGCGAGCAGGAGCTGATGGACAACCTGATCCTGCTGCTCACGGCCGGTTTCGAGACGACCGTCAACCTCATCGACAACACGGTGCACAGCCTGCTCGCCCACCCGGACCAGCTCGCCCTGGTCCGCTCCGGGCGCGCGAGCTGGGAGGACGCCTTGGAGGAGTCGCTGCGCCTGGAGGCCCCGGGCGCGATGTCGGGGCTGCGGTACGCCGTCGAGGACATCGAGATCGAGCCGGGGCTGACCATCCCGCGGGGCGATCCCCTCGTGGTCTCCTTCGCCGGTGCCGGACGCGACCCCGAGCGGCACGGGCCGGACGCCGACCGGTACGACCTCACCCGTCCGACCAGCCGGGACCACGTCTCCTTCGGGCACGGGGTACACCACTGCCTGGGCCGGCCCCTGGCCGTGGCCGAGGCGACGGTGGCGCTGTCGTCCCTGTTCGCGCGCTTCCCGCGGCTGGCCCTGGCCGACCCCGCGCACCCGCCCCGGCGGCTGCGGTCGATCATCTCCACCGGCCACGAGAGCCTGCCGGTGCTGCTGCACGGGCCGGAGTCCGGGCCGGGGGTCCGGGAGCAGCCGGGGCGGTCCTAGCCGGCGGTCCGGGAGCAGCCGGGGTGGTCCTAGCCGGTCAGGGGGCCGTCCGGTTGCCGAAGTAGGAGCGGTACCAGGGCGCCGCGCGGGCGAACCCGGCCGCGAACCCCTCGCCCGGCGGGCAGTCCAGGTCCTTCCAGAAGGCGTCGTCGGCGAACCAGTGGTCGACGGTGAGCATGCCGAGATGGTGCAGGGCCTGCCGCGAGCCCGCGGCCCGCTGCAGGGCGGTGGCCACGTCCACCCGGGCGTCGTCGGAGGGCCTGGCGACCTCGGTGCACACGGCCCCGACCAGGTCCGTGGCGAGGACCGGCTCGGGGTGGTTCACGTGGTGCGCGCCGGCGGCGTACCGGGGGGAGAGGGACGCGGCCACCACCGCGCGGGCCAGGGTGCCGACGTCGATCATCGACTGGAGCGCGTCGCAGCCGGTGAGCGTGGCCGACAGTGCGTCCATCAACCGCACCAGCCCGGGGATCACCCAGCGGTCGCCCTCGCCGTACACCAGGTGCGGACGCAGGACCAGGCCGCCCGCGTCCAGCACGTGCCGTTCGGCGGCGGCCCGGCTGCGGCTGGTGGGCGAGGCCGGGGCGATCGGGGCCTCGGCGGGGCCCACCCCCCGGAAGGGTCCCCGGCCGTGGACGGCGGCCGTGCTCACGTACACGATCCGGCGCACACCGGCGCGCACGGCCTCCTCCACCAGGGCGCGGGTCCCGTGGTCGTTGACGGCCGCCGCCGTGCCCGGGTCGCCGCCGATCCTGGAGGCGCAGTGGACCAGGACGTCGATGCCGGCGCAGGCACCGCGCAGGGAGGGCGGGACGGCCAGATCGCCGCGCACGTGCCCGGGGCCGGGCGGGGCCTGGCGGGACAGCAGCCGGACGCGCACGTCCGGCCGGCGCCGCGCCTCGGCGGCCACCCGGCTGCCGATGAATCCGCTCGCGCCGGTGATCAGAAGACGGGTCGTCATCCCAGGGACCGTACCGGCACCGTCCGTGCGCAGGTCAGTACGGCCGTGAACACACTCTCGCCGCCCTGGCGTCCGGTGACCCGCACCGTCACCTCCCGCCGGTCGTCCGCGCCGAGCACCTCGGTCGCGAGCAGGCAGGGCTCGTGCAGTTCGGTGTAGCGGGCGAAGACGACCGACAGGGAGCGGGGCAGGAAGGGGCGCAGGCCGGACGCGGCGGCGGCCGCCTGGCGGGCCGCCTCGAACAGGGCCATGCCGGGGACGTGGTCGTTGGGCCGGGGGAAGAGGTTCGGGTGGCCGGTGTCCACCCGCAGCCGCCAGACGCCGGGGCGGCCGGTGGGGGCCAGCAGGACGTCCGCGGCGCGGGAGCGGCCCACGACCTCGGGGGCCAGGCCCGGCAGCGGCGGCACGGGGGTGTCCCAGGCGTCGAGACGCCCGGCGCGCAGGCGGCGGTAGGCGAGCGGCGAGGTGCAGCCGGTGCTGCCGGTGCCGCGGGCGACGAAGCGGCCCGCGCGGCGGAACTCCATCGTGGTGCGCATGCTCGCCAGCCCGCGGCCGCGGCGGCGCACCTCGGAGCACTCGACGTCGATCTCCACCGGCTCGTCCGCCTCCGCCAGCCGGAGCGCGGCGGGGTCCGTGCCGACCGCCAGGTCCCCCATGACGAAATGGGTGTCGAGCGGGGCGCCGAACTCGGCGTGCGCCAGCACCATCGAGGCCTGGCGCAACGTTTCTCCCACGATCATCGGATCCTGGTGCCGCCCGTCGACGGGTCCGAAGAAGGCGTGGGCGGCGGGCCAGTACGCGGTGAAGCGGAAGCGGGTGTCCGAGATTCGGTGCCACCGGGCGGGGAAGACGTCCGTCTCGGAGGTGCGATGGGCGAGTTCGCGGGTGACGGTCGTCTGCGGGGGACGGGGGTCGCGGCGCGGCGGCGTGGGTCCGACGGCCACGAGATCCCGGTCCGCGGGGTGACGCCCGGCTCCCGTCCGGGCCTGCGTCAGCGCGCTCGAAGGGCCTGTCTCCGGCACGGGAACCCCCCGGGATCGGCTGCGTGGCTGCGGTCGGCGTCCGACTAAGGTACGGACGCGCCGGTCGTTTTCAAAGGCGCGCCGGTCCTTTTCGAAGGGTGGAGCACACCGCCCGGACAGGGTCTCCCGCCGCCGACGCAGGGCGATGTCGTGCGACGTCACCAGGACAGACGGAGATCAGGAGGCACCCGATGATGCGCCAGGAGCGCGCGATCCGTACGCGGCGGACCATCCTGGAGGCGGCCGCGGCCGTCTTCGACGAACGCGGCTACACGTCCGCGACGATCGGGGAGATCCTGGAGCGGGCGGGCGTCACCAAGGGAGCCCTGTACTTCCACTTCGGCTCCAAGGAGGAGCTGGCGGCCGGTGTCTTCGAGGAGCAGCTCACGCTGACGCTGCCGCCGCAACCGATCAAGCTCCAGGAACTCGTCGACTCCGGGCTGGTGCTGGCCCGCCGGCTGAAGTCGGAGCCCCTGGTACGGGCCAGCGTGGGGCTCGCCCTCGACCAGGGGGCCGTCGACCTGGACCGGGAACCGGCCTTCCAGATGTGGATCGACCAGAACGCGCGGACGCTGGGCGAGGCCAAGGAGCGCGGCGAGCTGCTGCCGCACGTCGACGTGGCGGCCACGGCGGAGCTGCTGGTCGGCAGTTTCTCGGGGGTGCAGCTGCTGTCCCAGCTGCGCTGCCAGCGGCAGGACCTGGAGGAGCGGGTCCTGGTGCTGTTCGAGCACTTCCTGCCGAGCATCGCCGTGCCCGCGGTGCTGGCCCGGCTCGAGGTCTCGGCGGACCGGGGGGAGAGGCTGCTGGCGGGGGACGGCGACGCGGCAGCGGCGCGGGCGCGGGGTGAGTCCGGGGGCTGAGGGGGCGCGGGGTGAGGGGACAGCCGCGGGGTTGTCCACAGGGTCTGCCGCGGTTCGGGCGTCAGTTGTCCACAGGGTCTGCCGCGGTTCGGGAGCCGGTTGTACCGTCGGCAGGAGTTGATGTTCGTGCGGGTACGGGGGAGGCGGTCGCGATGACCGGGACAGACAGCGGATCGACGACCGGTGGCGGGCACGGGGCGGCGCACCGGCTGCCGCGGGTGCGCGGGTTCGCCCAGTGGCCCGCCGAGGGGTCGCCGAAGCGCGAGGGCAAGGCCCTGCGCGGGCGGACTCCGCGCCGGGCGCACGCCGCCCTCGACCTCGACGCCTCCCGCCCCGACGCACTGGGCGCGGTCGAGGAGTCGGGCCGCGGCCGGCTGCCGGCGCTCGCCCCGATCCGGGTCGGCCGCATGGCCGCCTCGCCGTTCTCGTTCCTGCGCGGCTCCGCCGGTCTCATGGCGTACGACCTGGCCCGCACGCCGACGACCGGCATCCTCGCGCAGATATGCGGGGACGCCCACGCGGCCAACTTCGGCCTGTACGGCGACGCGCGCGGCGGACTCGTCATCGATCTGAACGACTTCGACGAGACGGTGCACGGCCCCTGGGAGTGGGATCTCAAGCGCCTGACGACCTCCCTGGTGCTCGCGGGCCGGGAGGCGGGCGCGGACGAGGACCAGTGCCGCAACGCGGCGCACGACACGGCGGGCGCCTACCGCCGCACCATGCGGCTGCTGGCCGGACTGCCCGTGCTGGACGCGTGGAACGCCATCGCGGACGAGCAGCTCGTGTCCCACGCCGACGCCCACGACCTGCTCGGCACGCTGGAGCGGATCTCGGACAAGGCCCGCCACAACACGAGCGGCCGCTTCGCGGCCAAGTCGACCGAGGCCACCGAGGACGGCGGGCGCCGCTTCGTCGACGCCCCTCCGGTACTGCGGCGCGTACCCGACGAGGAGGCCGCGGCGGTCGCGCTCTCCCTGGAGGAGTACGTCGGCACCCTGCCGGAGGACCGGCTGCCCCTCCTCGCCCGGTACGCGGTGCAGGACGTGGCGTTCCGGGTCGTCGGCACCGGCAGCGTCGGCACCCGGTCCTACGTCGTGCTGCTCCTGGACCACCGCGGTGAGCCACTGGTGCTGCAGGTGAAGGAGGCGCGGGCGTCGGCCCTGGTGCCGCATCTGCTGACCGCCGGCGTCGAGGTGCCGGAGGCCGGGCACGAGGGCCGCCGGGTGGTGCTGGGGCAGAAGCGGATGCAGGTCGTGAGCGACAACCTGCTGGGCTGGACGACGGTCGACGGGCGGGCCTACCAGGTCCGGCAGTTCCGCAACCGCAAGGGCAGTGTCGATCCGGCGGCCCTGGCGGCCGACCAGCTCGACGACTACGGCCGGATGACCGGCGCGCTGCTGGCCCGGGCCCACGCCCACAGCGCCGACCCGCGGCTCGTCGCGGGCTACTGCGGGAAGAACGAGGAGCTGGACGAGGCGGTGGCCGACTTCGCCGTCGCCTACGCCGACCGCACCGAGGCGGACCACGCGGATCTGCTGGCGGGCATCAGAGCGGGGAAGATCGCGGCGGAGACGGGGGTGTAGGCAGGCCCCGCCGGACTGCGCAGCCACGGGCCCGGCCGCTGTCCGGCCGGGCGCCGGGAATCGGTGCGCGGACGCGGGCGGGGCGTGGCCTACGCTGGTCGGGTGACGACCCCGGAAGCTGAGCAGGATGGCGGCGACGCCGCCCGGCCCGAGGCGCGGCTGGAGCGGGCCGTACGGGCCGCCGAGCAGGCGCTGATCGAGTACGAGATCGCCGTCGAGACCTTCCGTGTCGAGGTCGAGAACTTCTCCCGGCTGCACGAGCAGAAGCTCGGGCCGCTGTACGCCCGCCTGGAGGAGCTGGACGCCAGGATCCTGGAGGCCAGGGCCGCCCGCACCGGCGACCAGGACGACCGGCGCCGCGCGGAGGAGGCCCGGGCCCGCCTCGCCCCCATCCCCGGCGTCGAGGAGCTGCTGAACGGCTGGATGGACGACAGCGGCCTGTTCCCGGAGGCCGCCGCCATGCTCACGGACCAGCCGGTCCGGCCCCCGAAGCGGGTCCGCCCCAGCGAGGAGGCCCGCAAGCTCTACCGCGACCTCGCCCGCAAGGCCCACCCCGACCTCGCGCAGGAGGAGGAGGAGCGCGCGCGGCGGGAGGAGTTCATCACGCGGGTCAACGCCGCCTACGCCCGCGGCGAGGAGAGCGAGCTGCGGGAACTCGCCGCCGAGTGGGCGAAGGGACCCGAGCTGAAGCGGGGACCGAGCCGCGCCGAGGAGCTGTACGCGCGCCTCGAATGGCTCGCCCAGCGCAAGGAGCTGCTGGCCCTGCTCGCCAAGGAGCTGGAGGACAGCGCGATCGGGCACATGCTCCAACTGGCCCCGGACGACCCGGACCGGCTGCTGGACGAGATCGGGCAGCAACTGCTCACCCAGGTCGACGAGCGGGAGACCGAGCTGGCCGCGCTGCTCGGCGAGGGCACGGGCTGAGTTCCGGGCCGGACCGCCGCGGCGGGTGGTTCCGGTAGCGTCGGGCGCATGAATTTTGGAGCTGGTGTGCCCACGGTCGCGGTCGCGGACCTCAAGGACGGCGACTTCCTGCTGGACGTCCGGGAGGACGACGAGTGGAAGGCCGGTCACGCCGAAGGCGCGCTGCACATCCCCATCAGTGACTTCGTCGCCCGGTACGGGGAGCTGACCGAGGCGGCCCCGCAGGACGGCCGGGTCCATGTGATCTGCCGGTCCGGAGGGCGTTCCGCCCAGGTCACGATGTACCTGGCCCAGCAGGGCATCGACGCCGTGAACGTCGAAGGCGGCATGCAGGTGTGGGAGGCGGCGGGCCGCCCGGTGGTGACGGACGACGGACAGCAGGGGTTCGTCCTCTAGGTCCCTGCGTCGACCGGTGCCGGTGCCATGCCTGTACCTGTGCCATACCTGTGCCGGGCCGGATATGGGTGAGGCGGCTGCGCGCGCGAGGCGAGGCGGACTCCCCCCGGCGAGGCGAGGCGGACTCCCGCCCGCGAGGGGACGGCCGCCGTCCGTGACACGAAGTGGTGGCTCCCGCCCGCGCGGCGATGGCCACGCCCGGCGATGTGCGGCGACGGCTTCCACCGGCGACGCGAGGCCGTGGGCGCCGTAGCCGTAGCCGTAGCCGTAGCCGTAGCCGTAGCCGTAGCCGTAGCCAGGCCGTGCCGGATGCGTCGTTCGCGTCCCGCGGCGGCCGGGACCGCCGTACGGTCGACCCGCGGGCGATGTGGCGACGGCCACGGCCGTGGACCGGTGACGGGGGATGTGCCGGGGCGGTCCGGCTGAGTACCGTGCCGTGGCCGGAGCCGCGCGGTGGTGCGCGGCGGCACGACGCCCTCGCGACCGGGCGGGCGGAACGACGGACCGTGATCGGGAACGGGGCGGAATGGACGCGTACGACGAGGGCTCGACGACCCGGCACGCGCCGGGCGGGCCCGGGCCCGGAGGGCCGGACGGGGACCCGTCCCCCGGTGCGCCACCCGCGTCCGGCGTCCCCGCCGGACCCCGCCCCGGCATCGCCGGTCTCCCCCTCGGCTACCGGATCGCCGTCGCGGTGGCGCTGGCGGTCGTCGCGATCGGGGTCTGCGCGCACATCGGGATGACCTTCCTGCACGTCGCTCCGGCCAACACGCTCACCCGGCAGCACGGCAAGGCGGTGGACGACTGGATCTACCCGGAGTTCGAGCAGAACTGGAAGCTGTTCGCGCCGAACCCGCTCCAGCAGAACATCTCGGTCCAGGTCCGGGCCCAGGTCCGGGGGCGGGACGGCGCGGCGGTGACCACCGGCTGGTACGACCTGTCCGCCGAGGACGGCCGGGCCATCGACGGCAACCCGCTGCCCAGCCACACCCAGCAGAACGAAGTGCGCCGCGCCTGGGACTTCTACGTGGCCACGCACGACAGCCGGAACCGGCCGGTGGGAATGCGCGGCGCGCTCTCGGAGGCGTACCTGCGGCGGATCGCGGTGCTGCGCCTGGACCGGGCCGACGCGGTGCGTGCCACGACGGGCAGCGAGGGGGCCGTGGAGCGCGTCCAGTTCCGCTCCCGCACGAGCAACGTGCCCCCGCCCGAGTGGAGCCGGGAGAAGGTGGCGACGACGCCGTCCTACCGTGAGCTGCCCTGGTGGAGGGTGCCGCAGGACGAGGCCGAGGGGGGCGTGGGATGAACCGCTGGTCCCTGGCCGTCTCGCGCGGTGTCGCCCGGGTCACGGAGGCGGCCCTCGGCCCGTACCAGACGGCGATCGTGCGCATCGGCCTCGGCGCGACCTGGCTGCTGTTCCTGCTGCGCGAGATCCCGCACCGCGGGGAGCTGTACGGCCCGGACGGCCCCTGGAGCCGGGACCTCGCCGAGCAGCTGATCGGCTCGAACGGGTCCTTCACCGCCCTCATGTGGTTCGACGGCCGGATCTGGTTCGAGGCCGTCTACGCGCTGGCCGTCCTAGCGGCGGCCCTGCTGATGCTGGGCTGGCGCACCCGCACCATGTCGGTGCTGTTCATGGTGGGGGTGCTGTCGCTGCAGAACCGCAGCGTCTTCATGGGCGACGGCGGCGACAACGTGCTGCACCTGATGTCCGTCTACCTGGTGTTCACGCGCTGCGGCCGGGTGTGGTCCCTGGACGCCCGGCGCGCCGCACGCGACGAGGCGGCCCGGGCCCGGGGCGAACGGGTCACCGACCGGACGGGCCCGGCCCTGTGGGCGGTGCTCGGGGCGGCACTGATCGCGGTGACCCTGTCCGGGCGGATGGAGGGCGACTGGCTGATCCCGGCCCTGCTGTGGACGGTGTGGGCGGGGCAGGCCCTGTGGTGGCTGGTGGGGCGGCTCGCCCCGAACGGTGAGCAGCGGCACCTGCTGGACGTCGTCGGCGACATCGTGCACAACGGCGCGCTGCTCGTGATCATGGCGGAGACGTGCCTGATCTACGCGACGGCCGGCTGGTACAAGATCCAGGGCTCGCGCTGGCAGGACGGCACCGCGGTCTACTACCCGCTGCACCTGGAGTACTTCTCGCCCTGGCCCGCCCTCGCCGACCTGCTGTCGGCCAGCGGCACGATGGTCATGCTCGTGACGTACGGGACGGTCCTGGTGCAGGTCGCCTTCCCGTTCACCCTGCTCGACCGGCGGGTGAAGAACGTGCTGCTCGCCGTCATGATCACCGAGCACGTGGCGATCGCCGTCGTCCTGGGGCTGCCGTTCTTCTCGCTGGCGATGATCGCGGCGGACGCGGTGTTCCTGCCGACGGGCTTCCTGAAGCGTCTGGGAGGGGCGACGGCCCGGGCGCGGGACCGGCTGCTGCGGCGCGGCCGGCGGGCACCGGTGCCCGGGCAGCGCGCGCCGCGGGACACCGATGCCGCGCACGTAGGCTTCCGGACATGACCGACCCCGTCACCCTCTGGCACCGGATCGCCGCCGAGACCGTCCTGCTCGACGGCTTCCACGCCCTCAAGCACGCGCTGCGCTTCGGCGCCGAGGTGCCGGTGGCGGTCACCGCCGACCGGGCGGCCACGCTCGCCCTGGCCGGCGAACTGGCCCCGGACGTGCGGCAGGCGCTGGACGGCCTGCTGACCCAGGTGCCGCAGGAGACGTACGCCTCGCTCGTGCCGCGCCCGCACCCGACGGCCGTGGCCGCCCTCGCCGTCCGCCCCTCGCGCGCCTCGCACCTGGAGAAGCTGGCGCACACCCCGCGCACGGCCCCGGTCGTGGTCCTGGACAACCCGCGCAACCTGGGCAACGCCGGCGCGGTGATCCGCCTGGCGGCGGGGTTCGGAGCGACCGGTGTGGTGACGACCGGGACGGTGGACCCCTGGCACCCGACCGTCGTGCGCGGCGGTGCGGGCCTGCACTTCGCCACGGTGGTGGAGCGCCTGACGGTCGGCGAACTCCCGCCGGGGCCCCTCTTCGCCCTGGACCCGGAGGGCGACGACCTCCGGGGTGTGACGCTCCCGGACGACGCCGTCCTCGCGTTCGGCTCGGAACGCACGGGCCTGTCCCCCGAACTGCGCGCCCGGGCCGACCACTTGCTGTCCCTGCCCATGCGCCCCCAGGTCAGCAGCTACAACCTGGCGACGAGCGTGGCGATGACCCTGTACCACTGGAGCTGCGGTGCGATCGGTGAACAGGCGGCTTTGAATCTTTGACAAAGTGGTTGCCTCTTAACCTGGTTGCTCACCGGTTGCCCCGTACTCCCAACAGGTAAAGGCTGGTTATCGGGGAGGTTCTTCGAGAACGAACACATCCGGAGGCGACCATGTCGCACCTGACTCCGATCGACCACGAGGTCGAGCACACATCAACTGTCCCGGCCAATTACGGGAAGAAGGTCAACCTCTTCGTCCGGCAGTACGAGGCCTACGGATCCGGAGGCACCCACAAGCCGGTCCTCATGCTCCACGGCAGGAGCGTCCCGGCCCTTCCCGGACTGGACGTCGTGCTCCCTCCGAAGGGCAGCTCTCCGCACCCGGACACCAGCCTCAGCTGGGCCCAGGCGCTGGCGGGCCGGGGATACGACGTATACGTCATGGATCTGCAGGGTTCCGGGCGCTCCCCGCGTCCTGAGATGCACGATCCGTGCAATGCCAATCCGGCCCAGCGGGGCCTTCTGAAGGACAACCCCGGTACGGCGGACTGCGACCCGACAGCGAACTACCCGCATCAGCTGGGCAACTCGAAGAGCGAATGGGACGAGCTGGGCACCGTCGTCGCGTTCGTCAGGGACCGGAGCAACGACGAGAAGGTCTCCTTCATCGGCTGGTCGGCGGCGTCCTTCGTCATGGGGCCGTATGCGCTCCAGCACCCCGGGGATGTGGCGAGTCTCTTCCTGCTGGCACCCATGTTCCCCCCGAACGGCCGGTGGTCGGCCGACAGCGCCCACCCCTTCGCTCCCCCTCCCGGGACGCCGCTGCCCACGCAGCCCGAGTCGCAGCCGGCTGCCGTCTTCGGCTTCCCGATGAACCTGACCAGCAAGACGACACTGCAAGCGGGCATCGGCGACAAGGAAGTGGCCGACGCCGTGTGGCAGGCCGTCCTCGACAGCGACAGCGTCGGCAGGGAGTGGGGCGGCTCGGTACCGGGGCAGCCCGAGGGCGTCATGCGGTGGCGCAACTCCTACTGGTGGGGCTGGAACGACAAGACAGTGCCGCAAGGCTCCGTGCTCGGGGGAACCGTGCCGGTGTGCATCGTCTACGGAGACCGTGACACGACGGCCAACACGCCTCCGGAGATGGGGCCGCTGCTGCACTTCTCCGTCCCGAAGCTGTACAAGGCCGTCCCCGGAGGCGGGAAGCTGATGTTCCGCATGGAGGGCTGGGACCACAACCCGGTCTGGGAGCGCGGAGCGGCGAAGGTTCTGCAGCACATGTCCTGGAAGTGGCTCAAGGACAAGAGGGTGTACGACGTCAAGGACGGCAGCTGGGCCATCGACGTGGACGGCGTGCTGACCGAGGTGCTGTGACGCTCGGCGCCGTGTGACGGCGGCGGCGGGGTGACGGGGGCGAGTCGGGTGACGCCCCGGCGGCCCGGCCGGTCGTCTCCCGGCGCGGCGCGCTCCGAGAGCCGCGTGCCCCGCGCGGGCACGCCCTGACGGTGCGTGCCCGCGCTCCTGCTCCGATCGCCCGGGGCCCCCGGATCGTCAGGCCTCCCTGCGTACCTCGACGACCCGGAAGCGGTTGGCGACGAAGGCGCCGTCGCACAGGGCCGCGCTGGCCGCCGGGTTGCCGCCCGAGCCGTGGAAGTCGGAGAAGGCGGCCGTCTGGTTGACGTACACCCCGCCCGTGAGGTTCAGCGACAGCTGCGCCGCCTCCTCCAGGCACACCTCCTGGACGGCCTGCTCGACCTCGGGGTCGGTGGTGTACGCGCCGACCGTCATCGCGCCCTTCTCGCGGATGGTGCGGGCCAGCAGCTCCACCGCGTCCGTGACCGAGTCGACCGCGACGGCGAAGGACACCGGGCCGAAGCACTCGCTCATGTAGGCGGCCTCCGCGTCCGGCTTGGCCCCGTCGAGCTTCACGACGACCGGCGAGCGCACGACCGCCCCCGGGAAGTCCGGGTTGGTGATCTCGCGGGACGCCAGGGCGACCTCGCCCAGGCCGGCGGCGGCCTCCAGCCGGGCCTTCACGTCCGGGTTGACGATCGCGCCGAGCAGGGCGTTGGCGCGGGCGTCGTCGCCGAGCAGCCCGTCCACCGCCCGGGCCAGGTCCGCGACGACCTCGTCGTAGGACTTGGCGCCCTGGTCGGTGGTGATGCCCTCGCGCGGGATCAGCAGGTTCTGCGGGGTCGTGCACATCTGGCCGCTGTACAGGGACAGCGAGAACGCCAGGTTGGACAGCATGCCCTTGTAGTCGGACGTGGAGTGCACGACGACCGTGTTGACGCCGGCCTTCTCGGTGTAGACCTGCGCCTGGCGGGCGTTGGCCTCCAGCCAGTCGCCGAACTCGGTGGAGCCGGTGTAGTCGATGATCCGGATCTCGGGGCGCAGGGCGAGCGTCTTGGCGATGCCCTCGCCGGGGCGCTCGGCGGCCAGCGCGACCAGGTTCGGGTCGAAGCCGGCCTCGGCCAGCACCTCGCGGGCGACCTGCACGGTGAGCGCGAGCGGCAGCACCGCGCGCGGGTGCGGCTTGACCAGCACCGCGTTGCCGGTGGCGAGGGAGGCGAACAGGCCCGGGTAGCCGTTCCACGTCGGGAACGTGTTGCAGCCGATCATCAGGGCGATGCCGCGCGGGACCGGCGTGAACTGCTTGGTGAGGGCCAGCGGGTCGCGCTTGCCCTGGGGCTTGGTCCACTCGGCGTTGTCGGGCGTGCGCACCTGCTCCACGTACGCGTAGGCCACCGCCTCCAGGCCGCGGTCCTGGGCGTGGGGGCCGCCCGCCTGGAACGCCATCATGAACGCCTGGCCGGAGGTGTGCATGACCGCGTGCGCGAACTCGTGCGTCCGGTCGCTGATGCGCTTGAGGATCTCCAGGCAGACCACCGCGCGCTGCTCGGCGCCCGCGTCGCGCCAGGCCCGCTGCCCGGCCTTCATAGCGGGCAGCAGCACGTCGAGGTCCGCGTGCGGGTACGTCACGCCCAGGTCGACGCCGTACGGGGACGTCTCGCCGCCCACCCAGTCGTCCGTCCCGGGCTGGCCGAGGTCGAGGCGGCTGCCGAGCAGGGCGTCGAAGGCGGCCTTGCCCGCCGACGCATCCAGGCTGCCGTTCTCCCCGTAGGCCTTCGGGTGCTCGGGGTGGGGGGACCAGTAGGCGCGCGTGCGGATCGCTTCCAGCGCCTGGTCGAGGGTGGACCGGTGCCGGGCGATCAGCTCGTGCGCCGAGAGTGCGGCGGTCATGGATGACCAACTCCTCGTCTCAAGAACTCCTCGTCGAGTTCATGACCTGGGCAGAAACCTGGGCAGGAACACTCGGACAGGGCTAGAGTAACCGAACGATCGGTCGGTTCAAGGGGGTCCGCCGCATCTGTGGAAAACCCCGTGCGGGAGGATCGCGCACATGACAGCACTCGACCTCAGCAGCCCCGTGGCGGTCGTCGGCACCGGCACCATGGGCCAGGGGATCGCCCAGGTCGCGCTGGTGGCGGGCCATCCGGTGCGGCTGTACGACGCCCTGCCGGGGCGGGCGCGGCAGGCGGCCGACGCCATCGGCGCCCGGCTGGACCGGCTCGTCGAGAAGGAACGGCTCTCGGGCGCCGACCGGGACGCCGCCCGCGCCCGGCTGCTGCCCGCCGAGACCCTCGCCGAGCTGGCCGGCTGCGCGCTGGTCGTCGAGGCGGTCGTGGAGCGGCTGGAGGTCAAGCAGGCGCTGTTCCGCGAGCTGGAGGACGTGGTCGACGACCACTGCCTGCTCGCCACCAACACCTCGTCCCTGTCCGTCACCGCCATCGGCGGCGCCCTGCGCGTGCCCGGCCGGTTCGTGGGGCTGCACTTCTTCAACCCCGCGCCGCTGCTGCCGCTGGTGGAGGTCGTCTCCGGCTTCGCCACCGACGTCACCTCGGCCACGCGCGCGTACGAGACCGCACGGGCCTGGGGCAAGACGCCGGTGGCCTGTGCGGACACCCCGGGCTTCATCGTCAACCGCATCGCCCGGCCCTTCTACGCCGAGGCCTTCGCGGTGTACGAGGCGCAGGGCGCCGACCCGGCGACCATCGACGCCGTGCTGCGCGAGTCGGGCGGCTTCCGGATGGGCGCCTTCGAACTGACCGACCTGATCGGCCAGGACGTCAACGAGTCGGTCACGCGCTCGGTGTGGGAGTCCTTCTTCCAGGACGTGCGCTTCACCCCGTCCCTCGCCCAGCGGCGCCTGGTCGAGTCGGGCCGGCTGGGCCGCAAGACCGGCCACGGCTGGTACGACCACCGCGACGGCGCGGAGCGCCCCGAGCCGGACACGGCGGAGCACCGGCAGCCGCCCGCGTACGTCGTCGCCGAGGGCGACCTGGGGCCGGCCGGCGACCTGCTGGCGATGATCCGCGAGGCGGGGATCGAGGTCCGCGACGAGGACGAGGACAACGGCACCCGGCTGGTGCTGCCGAGCGGCGGCCAGCTGGTCCTCGCCGACGGGCAGACGTCGGTGGAGTTCCGCGACGTCGTCTACTTCGACCTCGCCCTGGACTACCGCAAGGCGACCCGGATCGCGCTGTCCGCCTCCCAGGACACCTCGCCGCGCACCCTCGCCGAGGCCACCGGCCTGTTCCAGGCGCTCGGCAAGGAGGTCAGCGTCATCGGGGACGTGCCCGGCATGATCGTCGCCCGCACGGTGGCGCGGATCATCGACCTCGCGCACGACGCCGTCGCCAAGGGCGTCGCCACCGAGGAGGACGTCGACACCGCGATGCGCCTCGGTGTGAACTACCCCCTGGGCCCCTTCGAATGGAGCCGCCGGCTCGGCCGCTTCTGGGCCTACGCACTCCTGGACGACCTGCACCTGCGCGACCCCTCGGGGCGCTACGCGCCGTCCCTCGCGCTGTACCGCCACGCCCACGCCTCCGACAAGCGGGAGGGCCCTGCCTCATGACCACGGCCAGGCGCGACACGTACACGCCCGACACCCTGCTGTCCGTCGCCGTCCAGGTGTTCAACGAGCGCGGCTACGACGGCACCTCCATGGAGCACCTGTCCAAGGCGGCCGGCATCTCCAAGTCGTCGATCTACCACCACGTCACCGGCAAGGAGGAGCTGCTGCGCCGGGCCGTCAGCCGCGCCCTCGACGGCCTGTTCGGCATCCTCGACGAGGAGCACGCGCGCGTGGGCAGCGCCGTGGAGCGGCTGGAGTACGTGGTGCGGCGCATGGTCGAGGTGCTCATGGCCGAACTGCCCTACGTGACGCTGCTGCTGCGGGTGCGCGGCAACACCGACACCGAGCGGTGGGCCCTGGAGCGGCGCCGCGACTTCGACCACCGGGTCGCCGACCTGCTGAAGGCGGCCGCGGCGGACGGGGACGTGCGTGAGGACGTGGAGGTCCGGCTGGTGACCCGGCTGGTCTTCGGGATGATCAACTCCATAGTGGAGTGGTACCGGCCGGACGGCCGCGGCATGGGCGAGCGCGAGGTGGCCGACGCGGTGGTGCAGCTGGCGTTCGGCGGGCTCCGCAGGAGCGGCTGACGCGCGCGGGAGCGGCCCGGCTCAGCCCTGCGGCTCCAGATCCTCCTCCTCGAACACCAGCAGCGTGCGCGAGCTCAGCACCTCCGGGATCGCCTGGAGCCGGGTCAGCACCAGCTCCCGCAGCGCCCGGTTGTCCGACACGTGCACCAGCAGCAGCACGTCGAAGTCCCCGCCCACCAGGGCGATGTGCGAGGCGCCGGGCAGCTGCCGGAGCTGCTCGCGCACCGTGCGCCAGGAGTTCTGCACGATCTTCAGCGTGACGTACGCGGACGTCCCCTGACCTGCCCGTTCGTGATTGACGCGGGCGCCGAAGCCGCGGATGACCCCGTCCTCGACCAGCCGGTTGATGCGCGCGTAGGCGTTGGCCCGTGAGACGTGGACGCGCTCGGCGACCGACCGTATCGAGGCGCGGCCGTCCGCCTGGAGCATGCGCAGGATGTCCTGATCTATGGCGTCCAGCGGCCGGGGCGCCGCAGCGCCTCCGTCCTCGCGGCCGTCGGCCATTTGTTCAGATGCCACCTGCGCCCGCCTCCCGGTGATGGACGTACTGCGTCCATCTCAGGTTGTGGAGAACCGTTTGTCCACAGCCTGGGGCCACCCGTAGCCAAAATGTGCCGACGACCGAACAATCGGTAGGTGAGGCGCGTCACAGGCGACGTGCCTCCAAGCCGCTCCCACGAGGAGGTGCCGTCATGACGGTCATGGAGCAGCGGGGCGCGTACCGGCCGACCCCGCCGCCCGCCTGGCAGCCCCGCACGGATCCCGCGCCGCTGCTGCCGGACCCGGAGCCCTACCGCGTCCTCGGCACCGAGGCGGCCGCGAAGGCCGACCCGGAGCTGCTGCGCAGGCTCTACGCGGAGCTGGTGAAGGGCCGCCGCTACAACGCGCAGGCCACCGCCCTCACCAAGCAGGGCCGTCTCGCGGTCTACCCCTCCACGACCGGCCAGGAGGCCTGCGAGGTCGCCGCCGCGCTGGTCCTGCAGGAGCAGGACTGGCTCTTCCCGAGCTACCGCGACACGCTCGCCGTGGTCGCCCGGGGCGTGGCACCGGCCGAGGCGCTGACGCTGCTGCGCGGCGACTGGCACACCGGCTACGACCCGTACGAGCACCGGGTCGCGCCCCTGTCGACCCCGCTGGCCACGCAGCTGCCGCACGCCGTGGGCCTCGCGCACGCCGCCCGCCTCAAGGGCGACGACGTGGTCGCGCTGGCCATGGTCGGCGACGGCGGCACCAGCGAGGGCGACTTCCACGAGGCGCTGAACTTCGCCGCCGTCTGGCAGGCCCCGGTCGTCTTCCTCGTGCAGAACAACGGCTTCGCGATCTCCGTCCCCCTGGCCAAGCAGACCGCCGCCCCGTCCCTGGCCCACAAGGCCGTCGGCTACGGCATGCCCGGCCGCCTGGTCGACGGCAACGACGCCGCCGCCGTGCACGAGGTGCTCTCCGACGCGGTGCGCCACGCCCGCGCGGGCGGCGGTCCCGTCCTGGTGGAGGCGATCACGTACCGCATGGACGCGCACACCAACGCCGACGACGCGACCCGCTACCGGGGCGACGCCGAGGTCGAGGCCTGGCGCGAGCACGACCCGATCCGGCTGCTGGAGCGCGAGCTGACCGGGCGCGGCCTGCTCGACGAGGCCGGCATCGAGGCCGCCCGCCAGGACGCCGAGACCATGGCGGCCGCCCTGCGCGAGCAGATGAACCAGGACCCGGTCCTCGACCCGATGGACCTGTTCACCCACGTCTACGCCGAGCCCACGCCCCAGCTGCTGGAGCAGCGCGAGCAGCTGCGGGCCGAGCTGGAGGCCGAGGCCGGGCCGGAGGAGGGCACGCACCGATGACCACCGTCGCCGTCAAGCCGGCCACCATGGCGCAGGCCCTCACGCGCGCCCTGCGCGACGCCATGGCCGCCGACCCCGCCGTGCACGTCATGGGCGAGGACGTCGGCACCCTCGGCGGTGTCTTCCGGGTCACCGACGGACTCGCCAAGGAGTTCGGCGAGGACCGCTGCACCGACACCCCGCTCGCCGAGGCGGGCATCCTCGGCACGGCCGTCGGCATGGCCATGTACGGCCTCAGGCCGGTCGTGGAGATGCAGTTCGACGCGTTCGCCTACCCCGCGTTCGAGCAGCTCGTCTCGCACGTGGCCAAGATGCGCAACCGCACCCGCGGCAAGATGCCCCTGCCGATCACGATCCGCGTGCCCTACGGCGGCGGCATCGGCGGCGTGGAGCACCACAGCGACTCCTCCGAGGCGTACTACATGGCGACCCCGGGGCTCCACGTGGTCACGCCCGCGACCGTCGCCGACGCCTACGGGCTGCTGCGCGCGTCGATCGCCTCCGACGACCCGGTCGTCTTCCTGGAGCCCAAGCGGCTCTACTGGTCGAAGGACTCCTGGAACCCCGAGGAGCCCGCGCCGGTCGAGCCCCTCGGCCGGGCGGTCGTGCGCCGCCCCGGCAGCAGCGCCACGCTCATCACGTACGGGCCGTCCGTGCCCGTGTGCCTGGAGGCCGCCGAGGCCGCCCGGGCCGAGGGCTGGGACCTCGAGGTCGTCGACCTGCGGTCCCTGGTGCCCTTCGACGACGAGACCGTGTGCGCCTCGGTGCGGCGCACGGGCCGCGCGGTCGTCGTCCACGAGTCGGGCTCCTACGGCGGCCCGGGCGGCGAGATCGCCTCGCGGGTCACCGAGCGCTGCTTCCACCACCTGGAGGCGCCGGTGCTGCGCGTGGCCGGGTTCGACCTGCCGTACCCGCCGCCGATGCTGGAGCGTCACCACCTGCCGGGCGTGGACCGGATCCTGGACGCCGTGGCGCGTCTGCAGTGGGAGGCCGAGAGCTGATGGCACAGGTCCTGGAGTTCAAGCTGCCCGACCTCGGTGAGGGACTGACCGAGGCGGAGATCGTGCGCTGGCTGGTCGAGGTCGGCGACGTCGTCGCGATCGACCAGCCCGTCGTGGAGGTCGAGACGGCCAAGGCGATGGTCGAGGTGCCGTGCCCCTACGGCGGTGTGGTCACGGCCCGCTTCGGCGAGGAGGGCACGGAACTGCCCGTCGGGGCCCCGCTGATCACGGTGGCGGTGGGGGAGCGCCCGGCGTCCGGCGACGGCGGGGACGCGGCCGTGTCCGGCGAGGCCCCCGCGGCCGCCGGTGCCGAGGGCTCCGGGAACGTCCTGGTGGGCTACGGCACCTCCGAGGCACCGGCGCGGCGGCGCAGGGTGCGCCGGACCGGGCCGGTGCAGGGCACGGCGCCCGGGCGCACCGGCGCCGCCGCGGGCGGAGCGGGCTCCGCGCCCGCCGTGAACGGCCGGGGCGCCGTTCCCGCGGTGAACGGTCGGGCTGCCGCCCCCGCGGCCCCGCAGGCCGAGGACGGGCCGGTCCCCGTGATCTCGCCCCTGGTACGCCGCCTCGCCCGGCAGAACGGCCTCGACCTGCGCGAGCTGACCGGCTCCGGGCCGGACGGGCTGATCCTGCGGGCGGACGTCGAGTACGCCCTGCGCGCGGCCGGGCAGGGCACCACGGCCGCACCGGCGGCGCAGCCCCGGCCGGGCACGGGCCGGGCCCCGGCCACCGCGGCCGCACCGCGGGGCGCGGGCCCGATCGCCGACGCGCCGCGGCCGGCCGCGCCCCGGTCCTCCGCGAACGCGGCACCCGGTGAGATCCGCACGCCGCTCAAGGGCGTGCGCGGCGCCGTGGCCGACAAGCTCGCGCGCAGCCGCCGCGAGATCCCGGACGCGACCTGCTGGGTGGACGCGGACGCCACGGAGCTGATGCGGGCCCGGGCCGCCATGAACGCGGCCGGCGGGCCGAAGGTCTCCCTCCTGGCCCTGCTGGCCCGGATCTGCACGGCGGCGCTCGCCCGCTTCCCCGAGCTGAACTCCACGGTCGACACGGAGGCCAGGGAGATCGTCCGGTTCGACCACGTGCACCTGGGCTTCGCGGCGCAGACCGACCGGGGGCTCGTCGTCCCGGTCGTCCGGGACGCGCACGCGCGCGACGCCGAGTCGCTGACGGCGGAGTTCGCGCGGCTGACCGAGGCGGGCCGGTCGGGGGCGCTGACCCCCGCCGACCTCACCGGCGGCACCTTCACGCTGAACAACTACGGCGTCTTCGGTGTCGACGGCTCCACCCCGATCATCAACCACCCCGAGGCCGCCATGCTCGGCGTCGGCCGCATCGTCCCCAAGCCGTGGGTGCACGAGGGCGAGCTGGCGGTGCGTCAGGTCGTCCAGCTCTCCCTGACGTTCGACCACCGGGTGTGCGACGGCGGCGTGGCGGGCGGCTTCCTGAGGTACGTGGCCGACTGCGTGGAACAGCCGGCGGTGCTGCTGCGGACGCTCTGATTCCGTCCGGCCCGTGAGCCGGTGTCCGTGACCGTGTCGCCTCCCCCGCGTTCCGTGTGATCGCGGGGGCACGCATACTCGGTGGCGTGACCGCCGACGAGCCCACCGGCACGCCCCGCGCCGGCACCGGTCCGGCGCCCCGCGCCGCTACCCGTGCAGCGCCCCGGGCCGGTACCGGCCGCGCGCGGGGGACGGACCCCGCCGCGCACGACGCCGTCGTGCTCGCGGGCGGTGCCGCCCGGCGCCTGGGCGGCGCGGACAAGCCCGGGGTGCGGGTGGGCGGCCGCGCGCTGCTCGACCGCGTCCTCGCCGCGTGCCGGGACGCCCGCACGACCGTCGTCGTCGCCGCGCCGAGACCCACCGCCCGGCCCGTCACCTGGGCCCTGGAGGACCCGCCCGGCGGCGGCCCGGTCGCCGCCCTCGACGCCGGGCTGCGCCACACCGCCGCCGGGGACGTCGTGGTGCTCTCCGCCGATCTGCCGTTCCTGAGCGGGCCGACCGTCGCCCGGCTGCTGGAGGCGCTGCGCACGAGCGGCGCCGACGGTGCGCTGCTGACCGACCCCGACGGCCGCGACCAGCCGCTCGTGGCCGCCTATCGCGCGCCGCGGCTGCGCGAGGCCCTCGCACTCCTGCGGGAACGGCACGGCACGCTCGCCGGCCTCCCCCTGCGGCGCCTCACCGCCGAGCTGCACCTCACCCGGGTCCCGGACCCCGTCGCGTCGTTCGACTGCGACACCTGGGACGACATCGCCACCGCCAGGGCACGCATCAGGGAGCATGGGCACGTGTTGGATGACTGGATTTCCGCCGTCAAGGACGAACTGGGGCTCGACCTCGACGTCGACACCCGTGGACTGCTCGACCTCGCCCGCGACGCCGCCCACGGGGTGGCGAGGCCGGCGGCACCGCTGACCACGTTCCTCGTCGGCTACGCCGCCGCGCAGGCCGGGGGCGGTCCCGAGGCGGTCGCCGAGGCCGCCCGCAAGGCCGCGGCCCTCGCCGAACGCTGGGCGCGGGAGACCACGGGAGCCCCCGGGCAGGCCCGGGACGACGCCGCCCCCGCGCAGCCCCAGGGCGACGTCGCCCCCGACGCCACCCCTGACACCCGTCCGGACGCCGGATGACCCCGCCCGGCACCCGCGCCGGCGAGGACGCCGAGGATCTCGACGTCGAGGAGGTGCTCGCCCTCGTGCGCAACAGCAGTGACAGCACCCTCGGCGGCCGGGGCCACAGCCCCGGCGCGCACCACCACGCCCCGGGGGACCAGGGACCCGCCGGGCCCGCCGCGCAGGGAGACGCCGGTACCCCCGCTCCGGGGCACGGGCGCGGTCATCGCGCCACGCCCTGGTCTGAGGCCCGCTCCCTGGCCGAGCGCACCGCGCGGGCCACCGTCCGGGCCGCCCGGCGCGAGCCCGTCTCCGTGCCCCTGGACGACGCCCTGGGCCTGACCCTGGCCGCCCCGCTCGACGCCCTCACCGACCTGCCCTCCTTCGACACCTCCGCGATGGACGGCTGGGCGGTCTCCGGCCCCGCCCCCTGGGCCGTCCGGGACGAGGACGTCCTCGCCGGGCACGCCGCTCCCGCCCGCCTGACCGACGGCGAGGCCGTGCCGATCGCCACCGGCGCCCGGATCCCGGCCGACACCACGGCCGTCCTGCGCAGCGAGCACGGCCGCACCGACGACAAGGGCCGGCTGCACGCCACCCGGGACGTCGTCACCGGTCAGGACATCCGCCCGCGCGGCCAGGAGTGCCGCGCGGGTGACCAGCTGCTGCCCGTCGGCACCCTCGTCACCCCGGCCGTCCTCGGACTGGCCGCGGCGGCCGGGTACGACACCGTCACCGCCGTGCCCCGCCCCCGGGTGGACGTGCTGGTCCTCGGCGACGAACTGCTCACCGAGGGGCTGCCGCACGACGGCCTGATCCGGGACGCCCTCGGCCCCATGCTGCCGCCGTGGCTGCGGGCGCTCGGCGCCGAGGTCACCGCCGTCCGGCGCGTCCGCGACGACGCCGGTGCCCTGCGCAAGGCGATCACCAGCTCGCGGGCCGACGTCGTCGTCACCACCGGCGGCACGGCCGCGGGGCCGGTCGACCACGTCCACCCCACCCTGGAGCGCATCGGCGCCGACCTCCTCGTGGACGGCGTCCAGGTCCGGCCCGGGCACCCCATGCTGCTGGCCCGCATCAGCGAGACGCAGCACCTGGTCGGTCTGCCCGGCAACCCGCTCGCAGCCGTCTCCGGGCTGCTCACGCTCGCCGAGCCGCTGCTGCGGATCCTCTCGGCCCGTCCCGCCCCGGAGCCGTACACGCTGCCGCTGGGGGACGCCGTGCAGGGGCACCCGTACGACACCCGGCTCGTCCCCGTGGTGCTGCGCGGTGACCGGGCGATGCCGCTGCACTACAACGGGCCCGCGATGCTGCGCGGGATCGCGGCGGCCGACGCGCTGGCCGTCGTACCCCCGGGCGGCGCCCGTCCGGGACAGGAGGCGGAACTGCTCGACATGCCCTGGGCGTCCGCAGGAATCGGGGTGTGTTTCACGTGAAACTTCCGGGCCAGGACGCCATCGCCCGCCAGGCCGACGAGCACCTGGTGACCCATCGGGTGAAACTCCCGCGGCGCGTCGTGGAACACCCGATCCGCCAGGTCGCCAAGCGCCTCTCCATGGCCCTGGTGGTCCTCGTGCTGACCGCGCTGATCGTCTACGCCGACCGGGACGGCTACAACGACAACGCGGGCGGCGGCATCACCCTTCTCGACGCCTTCTACTACGCGACCGTCACCCTCTCCACCACCGGGTACGGTGACATCACCCCGGCCAGCGAGAGCGCCCGGCTGACGAACATCCTCGTCATCACGCCCCTGCGCGTGCTGTTCCTGATCATCCTGGTCGGTACGACCCTCGAAGCCCTCACCGAACGCACCCGGGAGGAGTGGCGACTGACCCGCTGGAGGTCCACCTTGCGCGATCACACCGTCGTCATCGGCTTCGGCACGAAGGGCCGCTCCGCGATCCGGACCGTCTGCGCGACGGGCCTGAAGAAGGAACAGGTGGTCGTCGTCGACCCCAGCTCCAAGGTGATCGACGCCGCGACCGCCGAGGGCTACGCCGGCATCGTCGGTGACGCGACCCGAAGCGACGTCCTCAAGCGGGCCGAGGTCCACAAGGCGCGCCAGATCATCATCGCGACCCAGCGCGACGACACCGCGGTGCTGGTGACCCTGACGGCCCGGCAGCTCAACCGCGGGGCGAACATCGTCGCCGCGGTCCGCGAGGAGGAGAACGCCCCGCTGCTCAAGCAGTCCGGCGCCGACGCGGTCATCACCAGCGCCAGCGCCGCCGGCCGGCTGCTCGGTCTGTCCGTGCTCAGCCCGTCGGCCGGCATGGTGATGGAGGACCTCATCCAGCAGGGCAGCGGTCTCGACATCATGGAACGCCCGGTCGTGAAGGCCGAGGTGGGCAAGACTCCCCGGGAGGTCGACGACCTGGTGGTCAGCGTCATACGCGGTCACCGGGTGCTCGGCTACGACGACCCGGCCGTCGGCCGGCTGGAGCTGACCGACCGGCTCATCACCATCGTGCGCAAGACCCCGGCCACGCAGGTGGCTCCGGACATCCGCCCGATGCCCCCGATGCCGCGCAACACGTAGCCGCGAGCACCGGCGCACCCGCGGCCGGAGACAGCAGCGGCCGGCCGTCCCGCACTCCGCGTGCGCGACGGCCGGCCGGTGTCCGCGGGGCTACTTGCGGTTGTACAGCCGCATCGTGACCGGCCCGAAGACCGCGACGAAGAGACCCGCCCAGCCCAGTGACCAGGCCACCTCGTCGGCCGGCCAGTCACCGGCCATCAGCCCGCGCACCGCCGAGGCCAGATGCGTGATGGGGCTGTTGTTGACGAACGCCTGCAGCCAGCCCGGCATGGTGCTGGGGTTGACGAACACGTTGGACAGGAACGTGAGCGGGAAGATCACCATCATGCTGACGCCCATCACCGACTTCTCGGTGCGCAGCAGGAGCCCGAACATCGTCCAGATCCACGAGAACGCGAACGAGAACAGCACCAGCAGGGCGATCCCGGCGAGCACGCCCGCCGGCCCGCCGTCCGGGCGGTAGCCGAGGATCATGCCGACGGTGAGCATCACGATCGAGGCGATCGTGTACCGCAGGGCGTCCCCGAGCAGGTAGCCGACCATCGTCGAGGGCCGCCAGATCGGCAGGCTGCGGAACCGGTCGAAGACGCCCTTCTCGATGTCGGTGTTGACCGAGACGCCCGTGTACATCGTGATCATCACGACGGACATCACGAGGATGCCCGGCAGCAGGAACTGGATGTACTCCTCCGGTGAGCCGGCCAGCGCCCCGCCGAACAGGTACGTGTACATCAGCACCATCATGATCGGGAACGCTGTGACGTCGAAGAGCTGCTCCGGCACGTGCTTGATCTTGAGGATGGCCCGCCAGCCGAAGGTCATCGAGGCCGACCAGGCGCTGGGGCGCGGCGGCCGCTCCTTGGAGATGAGCAGCGCGGCGAGGGACTCGGCGCTGACCGGGGCGAGTTCCTTGCTCTCGGTGGTCGTCGCGGTGCTCATGCCGCCACCTCGTCCTTCGGGTCGTCGGAGCGGTCGGAGGAGTCGTGCGTGTCGTGCCCGGTGAGGGCGAGGAACACCTCGTCCAGGCTGGGCTGGCCCAGCGAGAAGTTGTCGACGGTGATCCCGGCGCGGGCCAGCTCGCCCAGGGCCCGGGAGGCCTGCGCGGCGGCGGAGTCGTCGCCGGCCGCGGTGAGCCGGGCGGTCAGGGCCACCGGGTCGGGCTCCGGCTGGACCCGCGCGCCCAGGGTGCGGCGCAGCAGGTCGCCCGCGAGGTCCCGTTGGTCCGGGTCCCGTAGCCGCAGATGGACCGATCCCGCGCCGACGGACGACTTCAGCTCGCCCTTGGTGCCCTCGGCGATCACCCGCCCGCGGTCGATGACGGCGATCCGGGACGCCAGCTGGTCGGCCTCGTCCAGATACTGCGTGGTCAGCAGCACGGTCGTGCCCTGGGCGACGACCGCCCGCACGATGTCCCACACCTGGTTGCGGCTGCGCGGATCCAGGCCGGTCGTGGGCTCGTCGAGGAACAGCAGGTCGGGGGTGTTGAGGATGGACGCGGCGATGTCGATGCGGCGCCGCATGCCGCCCGAGTAGTGCTTGACCTGCTTGGCGGCTGCCTCCGTCAGCCCGAAGGCCTCCAGCAGCTGTGCCGCGCGGTCCCGGGCGGCCCGCTTGTGGTGGCCGAGGAGCCGGGCCAGCAGGACCAGGTTCTCCGTGCCGGTCAGGTCCTCGTCGACGGAGGCGTACTGGCCGGTGAGGCTGACCCGGCCGCGCACCTCGTCGGCCTCGCGGACGATGTCGTGACCGAAGACATGGGCCTGGCCCCCGTCCGGACGCAGCAGGGTGGCGAGCATCTTCACGGTGGTGGTCTTGCCGGCGCCGTTCGGGCCGAGGACGCCGTAGACCGTGCCGGCCGGCACGGACAGGTCCACTCCGTCGACGGCCCGGGTCGCGCCGAACGTCTTCACCAGGCCGGCGGTCTCGATCGCCAGGCCGGACGTCTGCGTGCTCATGCTTCGGGTCCTTCCGCGTACGGGGGCTACGCATGGAGAGACCTTCACCGTCGCCCAAACTCATCGCTCCCGCACATGGATTTCCGCCGCAGCCCGCCCGGGGCCGCGCGGGGAAGGGCCGGCGGGACCCAGGGGGCACCGCCCGGGAACGGATCGGACTCGGCCCGCGAACGGGGGGTACGGTCCCCTTCATGCATGCGATCACGATTCCCGAACCTGGTGGGCCCGAGGCGCTGGTCTGGGACGAGGTCCCCGACCCCGTGCCCGGCGAGGGCGAGGTCCTGGTCGAGGTGACGGCCGGCGCCGTCAACCGGGCCGACATCCTCCAGCGGCAGGGCTTCTACGACCCGCCGCCCGGCGCGGTCCCCTACCCGGGCCTGGAGTGCTCCGGCCGCATCGCCGAGATCGGCCCGGGCGTCTCCGGCTGGAACGTCGGCGACGAGGTGTGCGCGCTGCTCTCCGGCGGCGGTTACGCCGAGAAGGTGGCCGTCCCGGCCGGGCAGCTGCTGCCGGTGCCCGAGGGCGTGGACCTGAAGCAGGCGGCGGCGCTGCCCGAGGTGGTGTGCACCGTCTGGTCCAACGTCTTCATGGTCGCCCACCTGCGCCCCGGCGAGACGCTGCTCGTGCACGGCGGCTCCAGCGGCATCGGCACCATGGCCATCCAGCTGGGCAAGGCCGTCGGCGCCCGGGTGGCGGTCACGGCCGGCACGAAGGAGAAGCTGGAGCGGTGCGCCGAGCTGGGCGCCGACATCCTGGTCGACTACCGCGAGCAGGACTTCGTCGAGGAGGTCAGGAAGGCCACCGACGGGGCCGGTGCCGACGTCATCCTGGACAACATGGGCGCGAAGTACCTGGACCGCAACGTGCGGGCCCTCGCGGTCAACGGCCGGCTCGCGATCATCGGCATGCAGGGCGGGGCGAAGGGCGAGCTGAACATCGGCGCGCTGCTCGCCAAGCGCGCCGCCGTCACCGCGACGTCCCTGCGCGCCCGGCCGGCGCAGGAGAAGGCGGCCATCGTCGCGGCCGTGCGCGAACACGTCTGGCCCCTGTTGGCCGGCGGCCGCGTGTGCCCGGTCGTCGACCGGGAGATCCCGATGCCGGACGCGGCGACGGCCCACCGGGTGGTGGAGGAGAGCGGCCACGTCGGCAAGGTGCTGCTGATCGCGCCGTAGGCGCGGACCGAATGGTGCGCGGGGCGGCTGCCGGCGGGCGGCCGTCCCTACCCCCGCCGCAGCCGCAGCCCGACGAACGCCAGGCCCAGGCCCAGGCCGATCAGCACCAGGCCGCTGCCGAGCGGCAGGATGCGCAGGACCGGGGTGGCGGGACTCTCGGCGGTGGCGGCCTGGCGCACCGGCTCGTCCTCGTCCGCCGGCTCGGGCGGCTCGGGGACGGGCTCGCGGGGCACCTCGGGCGGGACGGTGGCGTCGGTGACGCCCGGCGCCTCCGAGGCGGCCTCGGGACGCCCCGGGCGTTCCCGCCCCTGCCCGGCCCGGCTTCCCGCCCGCGAGGGCTCGGCGGAGCCGGACGGGACGGGCGGGACGGTGGGGGACGCGACGGCGTCCTCGTCGTCAGGGGCGAGGACGGCGGCGTGGGACGGAGCGGCGCCGTACGGTGCGGCGACCGCGCCCGCCCCCAGGGCGAGTGCCAGTACCGCCGCCCGCAGGGCGCGTTGCCATGGAGTCACGGGGGTGACCCCCTCCCGCCGTGCCCCGGTGGGGCAGAACGGCATGTCGGGTCATGTTCAGGCAATCAGCCTCACACCGCTCCCGGGGACCGGCACTCCGGATTCGGCCGACGGGCGGAACCGGGCGGCGGGCCCGTCGGGAACCGGCTGCTGCGCCTCACCCGGGAGAGGGAACCGTCGGTGGCGGGGCAACCCGCGCCGTGCGTCGTCCGTCTTCCCGCCGGACGGTGGATCAGCTGCCCGCGGGGGCACCACGAAGGGGAGGTGCAGGCGTGCGAGAGAATGGCGGCATGGAGATGCCGAGGAACGAAAGGTCGCCGGAGAACCCGCAGATCCTGGTCGTGGGCCAGGACGGCATGGCGCTCAGCGGCGGCGGCGGGGACGAGGACTCCCGCGAGACCCCGGTCACGGAGCAGGTCGAGCAGCCGGCGAAGGTCATGCGCATCGGCAGCATGATCAAGCAGCTGCTCGAGGAAGTGCGCGTGGCTCCCCTCGACGAGGCCAGCCGGGTCCGGCTCAAGGAGATCCACGCCAGCTCGGTGAAGGAGCTGGAGGACGGCCTGGCGCCCGAGCTGGTGGAGGAGCTGGAGCGGCTCTCCCTGCCGTTCACGGACGAGGCCACGCCCAGCGACGCGGAGCTGCGCATCGCGCAGGCGCAGTTGGTGGGCTGGCTGGAGGGGCTGTTCCACGGGATCCAGACGACGCTGTTCGCCCAGCAGATGGCGGCCCGCGCCCAGCTGGAGCAGATGCGCCGGGCCCTCCCGCCGGGCGTCGGCGGCCACGAAGGGCTCGACGAGCAGCAGCCCGGCGGCCGTTCGGGCGGCCCGTACCTGTAGCCGGCGGCGATCCCCGTCCACGACAAGGGCCCGGCGGCTTCCGCCACCGGGCCCTTCCTCATGTCGGACCGTCAGGACGGGGGGTTGCCCGTCGAGACGTTGAGCACGATCGTCGGCATGTCCTTGGGGTCGACGTCGGTGCCCTTGGACGGGAACTGGTTCATGACCGTGCCCTCGCCGTAGGTGTTCTCGTCGACCTTCTCGGTGCTGACCTGCCAGCCGGCCGCCTGGGCGCAGGCCTTGACGGACTGGATGTCCTTGAACTTGAAGCTCGGGATCTCGATCTTCTCGGGGTCGTTGTAGGACTCCTGCGGCTCCGTGCACTCCTCGGTCTCGATCGTCCTCGAGCGGTCCGGGCCGCGGTAGCCGGGCTTCTTCTGCGCCGAGGCCGACGTGCTGGGGGTGCCACCGCCCTTGTCCTCCTTGCCGCCGCCGTTCACCAGCAGCGCCGTGACCAGGCCGCCGACGGCGAGCAGGGCCACGACCACCGCGCCGACGATCACCGGCTTGCTGCCCTTGCCGCCGCCCTGCGCGCCGGACGGCGACTGCGGGGAGAGGGTGTAGGGCGGCGGGGTCGACGGGCCGGGCTGCGGGGCGTAGCCGGCCGGGGTGGGCGCCTGGTAGCCGCCCTGCTGCGGGTAGCCGTACGCCGGGGCCGGGGTGCCGTACGGGTTCGGGGGCGGGGTCGGCTGGTACGGCGTCTGCACCTGGCCCGAGGGGGCCGGGTGCGTCTGGTCGACCGGCGGGAACACCGCCGAGCCGACGCCCGAACCGCTCGGCGCCTGCGTGCCCGGCACGATGCTCGGCGGCGCGGCCTGGAAGGAGGCCGCCACCCGCAGGCACTCGTCGCGCATGGCCTCGGCGCTGGGGAAGCGCTCGTTCGGGTTCTTCTTCAGCGCCCGGGAGATCAGCGCGTCCACCGCCGGCGGCAGCGCGCGGTTGATCGAGGAGGCGACCGGCGGCTCCTCCTGCACGTGCGCGTAGGCGATGGCCAGCGGTGAGTCCGCCTCGAACGGCAGCCGCCCGGTGACGAGCTGGAAGAGCATGATGCCGACCGAGTACAGGTCGGAACGGGCGTCCACACCGCGGCCGAGGGCCTGTTCGGGGGAGAGGTACTGCGGGGTGCCGACGACCATGCCGGTCTGCGTCATCGACGTCACGCCGGACTGCATGGCGCGGGCGATGCCGAAGTCCATGACCTTGACGACGCCGCGCTTGGTCATCATCACGTTGCCCGGCTTGATGTCCCGGTGGACCAGGCCCATCTCGTGGCTGATCTCCAGCGCGGCCAGCACGTCACCGGTGATCTTCAGCGCCTTGTCGGCCGGCATCGCGCCCTGCCGGCGCACGTCCTCGTCGAGCACGGAGCCGAGCGGGCGGCCCTCCACGTACTCCATGACGATGTAGGGCGTCGTCATGCCGTCGACGGTGTCCTCGCCGGTGTCGAAGACCGAGACGATGTTGGTGTGCGTGAGCTTGGCCACGGACTGGGCCTCGCGGCGGAACCGCTCGCGGAACGCCTGCTCCCGGCCGAGGTCGGTGTGCAGGGTCTTGATCGCGACCTGCCGGTCGAGCACGCTGTCGTAGGCGAGGTGGACCGAGGCCATGCCGCCCTGACCGAGCAGGTCGCGCAGCTGATAGCGGCCACCGGCGAGCGCCCGCCCCGTGTACTGGCCCTGTGCGCCGTCCTGGCTCATGTTCCCTGTCCCCCGTAGCCCCCGCAGGCGCCGCCGACCTGTCGCTGGTCCGTCGTGATCCACACCGTCATTCCCGGCCAAGTCTGCCCCAGGGCACCGACACGTCAAGCTCGGTGCCCGTTCCGTGACCGTACGCGCAAGAAGCGTCGCGGAAGCGTTACCGGGGGCGTGCGGCCCTCCACGGAATTTGCACGACAGTGCGGAGTGAAGGTTTCATGACCGGTCCGTCTCGTGCCCGTCCCGGGCACCCGTCTCGCACCTCGGGCTTGCGCGGAGGCTGTAGCGTGGCCGACGGAGACCGTAACAACACCGCGCGCACCGCGGGCAGAAACGACGGCGAGGACTGATGGCACAGCAGCAGCGCGCTCAGGGCCCGTCCGACCCCGAGGCGACTGGCGGCGGCATGTCGGACGCGCCGGACAACTGGGGCAACGGCGGGCTCGTCGGGGACGGCCGGTACCGGCTGACCCACAGGCTCGGCCGGGGCGGCATGGCCGAGGTGTTCGCTGCCGAGGACGTCCGGCTCGGGCGCACGGTCGCCGTCAAGCTGCTGCGCGCGGACCTCGCCGAGGACCCCGTGTCCAAGGCCCGCTTCACGCGCGAGGCGCAGTCGGTCGCCGGCCTCAACCACCATGCGATCGTCGCCGTGTACGACTCCGGCGAGGACGTCGTCGGCGGTCAGTCCGTGCCGTACATCGTGATGGAGCTGGTCGAGGGCCGCACCATCCGCGACCTGCTGCTCAACGCCGAGGCGCCCGGGCCCGAGCAGGCGCTGATCATCGTCTCCGGGGTCCTGGAGGCGCTCGCCTACTCGCACCAGCACGGGATCGTGCACCGCGACATCAAGCCCGCCAACGTCATCATCACGCACAACGGCGCCGTGAAGGTGATGGACTTCGGCATCGCCCGCGCCCTGCACGGCGCGTCCACGACGATGACGCAGACCGGCATGGTGATGGGCACCCCGCAGTACCTGTCCCCGGAGCAGGCCCTCGGCAAGGCCGTCGACCACCGTTCCGACCTGTACGCGACCGGCTGCCTGCTCTACGAACTCCTCGCGCTGCGCCCGCCGTTCACCGGTGAGACCCCGCTGTCGGTGGTCTACCAGCACGTCCAGGACATCCCGACCCCGCCCTCCGAGGCCGCCGACGCCTGCCCGCCGGAGCTGGACGGCCTCGTCATGCGCTCGCTGGCCAAGGAGCCCGACGACCGCTTCCAGACGGCCGAGGAGATGCGCGGCCTGGTCCAGTACGCGCTGCAGATGCTGTACGACCAGGGCGGCCACACCGGCACCTGGAACACGGGGCCCGTCGTCATGCACGAGGGCCGCAACACCCCCTCGGGCGGCTTCGCGCAGACGGCCGTGATGGGCCACCCGGGGGACGCCTCGGGCACCACCCAGATCCCCTCGCCGATCCTGCCGGCCGGCTACGGCGGCGGGGACGACGGCGGTTTCGAGGGCCACGGCAACAAGGGCAGCGGCCGCGGCAAGCTGTGGATCCTCGCCGTCCTCGCGGTCATCGCCGTCGCCGCGGGCGTGGCCCTGGCGCTGCAGAACACCGGCGGCGACAAGGAGGAGCCGGGCAAGAAGCAGTCGCCGACCTCGTCGCAGACCACGGAGGACAAGCAGCCCAGCAAGAAGCCGAGCGACGAGCCGACGGACGATCCGACCGGCAGCACCTCCGACGGCGGTACCGGAACGGGCAGCGGCAACGGCGACTGGACCCCGTCGTACACGCCCTCCTACACGCCGTCCCAGAGCGCGCCGCAGTCGCCCACGGGGCGGCCGTCGAATCCGCCGACCACCGCGGAGCCCACCGGCGAGCCCACGGGCGGCGGCGAGCCCACCGACCCGGAGACGCCGCCGGACGACACGGGCGGCACCGACGCGGGCGGCACCACCGACGGTGCCGCGGGCGGCCCCGGCGGCGAGACCGGCGGCTGATCCGGCCGAAAGGCGGCGGCTGATCCGGCTGCCGGCGACGACACCCTCCACGCGCGCGTGGGGCCCGGGAACGGGCCCCACGCGCGCGTGCCGTTTCACCGCGCCCGGAAGTTGGCTCTTCCCGTGACCTGGGTCACCGGGTTAACGTGCGGTAGCTCCGGCCTCCTGCAAGGCTGTGACCAGGGCCCCTTCCACCCCTTTCCGATTTACTTGGATATCCAAGCAAAATCGCAGGTCAGGAGGGGTTTCACAGAAATGTGGCGCACTGGGTAACGTGCTTTCTGCAGGGCGCTCGCCGGGGCACCTGTCACGCCTGCCCCCGGCTGAGCGGCACCCACCCCGTGCCCGTGGCCGAGAGCAGGTGAGCCGCTCCCCCACGCTCCAAGCGAGCAGGGGGGACCCCCAGGCCCACCGGCAACCCCGGGAGCCGGACCGACGGAGGAGCACACGTGACCGTGGAGAGCACTGCCGCGCGCACACCGCGACGCAGCGCCGGAAGCAAGGCCGGCACCACCGGCACCAAGCGCACCACCCGCACCACCGCCAAGAAGGACGCGGCCGCCACGGGCGGCGAACCGCAGCTCGTGCAGCTGCTGACGCCCGAGGGCGAGCGGGTCAAGAACGCGGAGTTCGACAAGTACGTCGCCGGTGTCACCGCCGAGGAGCTGCGCGGCCTCTACCGCGACATGGTGCTCACCCGCCGCTTCGACGCCGAGGCCACCGCCCTGCAGCGCCAGGGCGAGCTGGGCCTGTGGGCCTCGCTGCTCGGCCAGGAGGCCGCCCAGATCGGCTCCGGCCGTGCCCTGCGCGACGACGACTACGTCTTCCCGACCTACCGCGAGCACGGCGTGGCCTGGTGCCGCGGGGTGGACCCGACCAACCTGCTCGGCATGTTCCGCGGGGTGAACAACGGCGGCTGGGACCCCAACGGCAACAACTTCCACCTCTACACGATCGTCATCGGCTCCCAGACGCTGCACGCCACCGGCTACGCGATGGGCGTCGCCAAGGACGGCACGGACAGCGCGGTGATCGCCTACTTCGGCGACGGCGCCTCCAGCCAGGGCGACGTGGCCGAGTCGTTCACCTTCTCCGCGGTCTACAACGCCCCGGTCGTGTTCTTCTGCCAGAACAACCAGTGGGCCATCTCCGAGCCGACCGAGAAGCAGTCCCGCGTGCCGATCTACCAGCGCGCCCAGGGCTTCGGCTTCCCCGGCGTCCGGGTCGACGGCAACGACGTGCTCGGCTGCCTCGCGGTCACCCGCTGGGCGCTGGAGCGGGCGCGCAGCGGCGAGGGCCCGACCCTCGTCGAGGCGTTCACGTACCGCATGGGCGCCCACACCACCTCCGACGACCCGACCCGCTACCGGGGCGACGAGGAGCGCCAGGCCTGGGAGGCCAAGGACCCGATCCTGCGCCTGCGCCGCTACCTGGAGTCCTCGAACCACGCGGACGAGGGATTCTTCGCGGAACTGGAGACCGAGTCCGAGGCGTTGGGCAGGCGAGTGCGCGAGGCGGTCCGTGCCATGCCGGACCCGGACCACTTCGCGATCTTCGAGAACGTCTACGCGGACGGACACGCGCTGGTCGACGAGGAGCGCGCCCAGTTCGCCGCATACCAGGCGTCCTTCGCCGACCAGGGGGGTAACTGAGATGGCCGAGAAGATGGCACTGGCCAAGGCGATCAACGAGTCGCTGCGCCGCGCCCTGGAGTCCGACCCCAAGGTCCTGATCATGGGTGAGGACGTCGGCAAGCTGGGCGGCGTGTTCCGCGTGACGGACGGCCTGCAGAAGGACTTCGGCGAGAGCCGCGTCATCGACACCCCGCTCGCCGAGTCGGGCATCGTCGGCACCGCGGTCGGCCTGGCACTGCGCGGCTACCGCCCGGTGGTGGAGATCCAGTTCGACGGCTTCGTCTTCCCGGCGTACGACCAGATCGTCACGCAGCTCGCGAAGATGCACGCCCGCTCGCTGGGCAAGGTCAAGATGCCCGTCGTCGTGCGCATCCCCTACGGCGGCGGCATCGGCGCGGTCGAGCACCACTCGGAGTCCCCCGAGTCGCTGTTCGCCCACGTGGCGGGCCTGAAGGTGGTCAGCCCGTCGAACGCCTCGGACGCGTACTGGATGATGCAGCAGGCCATCCAGAGCGACGACCCGGTGATCTTCTTCGAGCCCAAGCGCCGCTACTGGGACAAGGGCGAGGTCAACACGGAGGCCATCCCGGGCCCCCTGCACAAGGCCCAGGTGGTCCGCGAGGGAACCGACCTGACCCTGGCCGCCTACGGCCCGATGGTGAAGCTCTGCCAGGAGGCCGCCGACGCGGCCGCCGAGGAGGGCCGGAACCTGGAGGTCCTCGACCTGCGCTCGATCTCCCCGGTCGACTTCGACTCGATCCAGGCGTCGGTGGAGAAGACCCGCCGCCTGGTCGTGGTCCACGAGGCGCCGGTGTTCTTCGGCTCGGGCGCGGAGATCGCCGCCCGGATCACGGAGCGCTGCTTCTACCACCTGGAGGCCCCGGTGCTCCGGGTCGGCGGCTACCACGCCCCGTACCCGCCGGCCCGCCTGGAGGAGGAGTACCTGCCGAACCTGGACCGGGTGCTGGATGCCGTCGACCGCTCGCTGGCGTACTGAGGAGAGGGTCGTGACGACGATGACGGAAGCGTCCGTGCGCGAGTTCCAGATGCCCGACGTGGGCGAGGGGCTCACGGAGGCGGAGATCCTCAAGTGGTACGTCCAGCCCGGTGACACGGTCACCGACGGGCAGGTCGTGTGCGAGGTCGAGACGGCGAAGGCGGCCGTCGAGCTGCCCATCCCCTACGACGGCGTGGTGCGGGAGCTGCACTTCCCGGAGGGCACGACGGTCGACGTGGGCACGTCGATCATCGCCGTGGACGTGAGCGGCGGTGCCGCGCCCGCCGCCGAGCAGCCGGCCGCCGAGGAACCCGCCGCACCGCCCCGGGCCGCCCAGCCGGCCGAGGAGCCGAAGGCCGAGGGCTCGGGCCGCCAGCCGGTCCTGGTCGGCTACGGGGTGGCGACCTCCTCCACCCGCCGCCGGCCCCGCAAGGCCCAGCAGGCCCCGGCCCGGCCGGCCGCCACGGCACCGCAGTCCGAGCTGAACGGCCACGCCCCGGCGCCCGTCCCGGCCCCTGCGCCCGCCCCGGCGACCGCCCCCGCGGGCGGGGACCGGCCGCTGGCCAAGCCCCCGGTGCGCAAGCTCGCCAAGGACCTGGGCGTCGACCTGACGACGGTCACGCCGACGGGTCCGGACGGCATCATCACGCGTGAGGACGTGCACGCGGCGGTCGCCGCCGCCACCGCCGAGGCTCCCGCGCCGGCCGCCCCGGCTCCGGCCGCGGCCGCCCCGGCCCCGGCCTCGTACGACACCTCGCGCGAGACGCGCGTCCCGGTCAAGGGCGTGCGCAAGGCCACGGCGGCCGCGATGGTCGGCTCGGCGTTCACCGCGCCGCACGTCACCGAGTTCGTCACGGTCGACGTGACGCGCACGATGAAGCTGGTCGAGGAGCTGAAGCAGGACAAGGAGTTCGCGGGCCTGCGCGTGAACCCGCTCCTGCTGATCGCCAAGGCGCTGCTGGTCGCGATCAAGCGCAACCCGGAGATCAACGCGTCCTGGGACGAGGCCGCTCAGGAGATCGTGGTCAAGCACTACGTGAACCTGGGCATCGCGGCCGCGACCCCGCGCGGCCTGATCGTGCCGAACATCAAGGACGCCCACGCCAAGACGCTGCCGCAGCTGGCCGAGTCGCTGGGCGAGCTGGTCGGGACGGCGCGGGAGGGCAGGACGTCCCCGTCGGCCATGCAGGGCGGCACGGTGACGATCACCAACGTCGGCGTCTTCGGCGTCGACACGGGCACGCCGATCCTGAACCCGGGCGAGTCCGCGATCCTCGCGGTCGGTGCGATCAAGCCGCAGCCCTGGGTGCACAAGGGCAAGGTGAAGCCCCGTCAGGTGACCACGCTGGCTCTGTCGTTCGACCACCGCCTGGTCGACGGCGAGCTGGGCTCGAAAGTCCTGGCCGACGTGGCCGCGGTCCTGGAGCAGCCCAAGCGCCTGATCACCTGGGCCTGACCCATATGAGGAAGGGGGCTCGCCACCGGCTGTGGCGAGCCCCCTTCCTCGTGCCCTGTCCTCGGGCGGGTCCTACTTGGTGAAGCCGTAGTTCAGCAGCTTCGTCGCGTCCGTCTGGCGCGTGGTCGCGTTGGTCGAGGCGAGGACCGTGCCGATGACCGTCTTGCCGCTGCGCGTCGCCGCGAAGACCAGGCAGTACTTGGCCTCCGGGCCGGAGCCCGTCTTCACGCCGATCGCGCCGCTGTAGCTGCCGAGCAGCGGGTTGGTGTTCGTCCACGGCGCCATGGTCCGCGTGCCGCCGGACCTGGTGGTCGTCTTCGCCGTGTACTTCTTCGTCTTGACGACCGTGCGGAACGTGGAGTTCTTCATCGCGGCGCTGGCGAGCTTCGTCAGGTCGCGCGGCGTGGAGTAGTTGCTGCCCCTGCCGATGCCGTCGAACGAGTCGAAGTGGGTGTTCTTCAGACCCAGGTTCTTGGCCGTGGTGTTCATCTTGCCGATGAACGACTGCACGCGCTTGGCCCGCGTGGAGCCGGTGCCGTACTTGTCGGCCAGCGCGTACGCGGCGTCGCAGCCGGACGGCAGCATCAGCCCGTACAGCAGCTGGCGGACGGTGACCTTGTCGCCGACGATCAGCTTGGCGTTGGACGCCCAGTTGTTCTCGACGATGTAGTCGCTGTACGCCTTCTGGACCGTGACCTTGCTGTCCAGGTTGAGGTTCGACTGCTTCAGCACCACCAGGGCGGTCATGATCTTGGTGGTCGAGCCGGTCGAGCGGCGGGTGTCGGCCGCCTTGGTGTAGAGCGACTTGCCGGTCGCGTTGTTCATCACGTAGCCGCCCTTGGCGGCGATGGAGGGCGCCGAGCCCGCGGCGTGCGCCGGCGCGACGGTGAGCGCACCGGTCGCGAGCATGGCGCCGGTGGTCACCGTGACGGCCGCGGCTCTGCGCAGACGAGTGCCCATAATGCCGGTTATCAAGTCAAGTACCCCGATTACGTCGAATGCCCCATCGGTGCGGCCGAGTTGAGGACGAGGGCAAAGGGGCCGCACGTGTCTGACTCGTAACTAGCACAGGAGGTTGCGCTGTTGGCGGGAGGGGTCCCTGCTTTGCCACGGATGTGTGACATCCGGGTCCGCATACTGGACGGATACATCCATGCACACCTGATGTATCTATCCTGTTCGTATGACTGTGGCCGTGAAGCAACCCCCCGCCGCCGACCGTGTCTACGCCCACGTCAAACAGGCCGTCCTCGAGCGCCGGTACGAAGGCGGGACCCTCCTCACCGAGGGCGAGCTCGCCGAGGCCGTCGGGGTGTCGCGCACGCCGGTGCGCGAGGCGCTGCTCCGGCTGGAGGTCGAGGGGCTGATCCGGCTCTACCCCAAGAAGGGCGCCCTCGTCCTGCCCGTCTCCGCGCAGGAGATCGCCGACGTGGTGGAGACCCGGCTGCTCGTCGAGGAGCACGCGGCGCGCAAGGCCGTCCCCGCGCCCCACGGACTCATCGAGCGCCTGGAGGAGCTGCTGGCCCGGCAGAAGAAGCAGGCCGCCGCCGGTGACTTCGCGGGCGCCGCCGTCACCGACCGCTGCTTCCACGCCGAGATCGTCCGCAGCGGCGGCAACGAGATCCTCTCCCGCCTCTACGACCAGCTGCGCGACCGCCAGCTGCGCATGGGCGTCGCCGTCATGCACTCCCACCCCGACCGCATCGCCAAGACCCTCGCCGAGCACGAGGAGATCCTCGACGCCCTGCGCGCCGGGGACGCCGAGGCGGCCGTCGGTGTCGTCCACCGGCACGTCGGCTGGTTCTCCCACCTGGCCCGCGGGGAGGTCCGATGAGCTCGGCCGCGCTGCCGGAGGATCCCCCGGGCGGCCGCCGGGCCGTGGCCGTCTGGGGCGTCGGCGTCTCGGTCTACTTCGTCGCGGTCATCTTCCGCACGTCCCTGGGCGTCGCCGGCCTCGACGCCGCCGACCGCTTCCACGTCAACGCCTCCGCGCTGTCCACCTTCTCCATCCTGCAGCTGCTGGTCTACGCGGGCATGCAGATACCCGTCGGGCTGCTCGTGGACCGGCTCGGCACCAAGAAGGTGCTGGCGCTGGGCGCGGTGCTGTTCACCGCCGGGCAGCTCGGCTTCGCGTTCTCCCCCTCCTACGGCATGGCCCTGGCGTCCCGGGCCCTGCTCGGCTGCGGTGACGCGCTGACGTTCATCAGCGTGCTGCGCCTGGGCAGCCGCTGGTTCCCCGCCCGGCGCGGGCCCCTCGTCGCCCAGTTCGCGGGACTGATCGGCATGGCCGGCAACCTGGTCTCCACCCTCGTGCTGGCCCGGCTGCTGCACGGCGTCGGCTGGACGGCCGCCTTCGCGGGCAGCGCCGCCGCCGGGGCCGTGGTCTTCGTCCTCGTGGTGCTGTTCCTCAAGGACCACCCCGAGGGCCACGCGTCCCCGCCCGTCCCGCACCAGGGCGCCGCCTACGTGCGGCGGCAGATCGCCGCGGCCTGGCGGGAGCCGGGGACCCGGCTGGGACTGTGGGTGCACTTCACCACCCAGTTCCCCGCGATGGTCTTCCTGCTGCTGTGGGGCCTGCCCTTCCTCGTCGAGGCCCAGGGCCTGACCCGGGCCACGGCCGGTGAACTGCTGACCCTGGTCGTGCTGTCCAACATGGTCGTCGGCCTCGTCTACGGCCAGGTCGTCGCCCGGCACCACGAGGCGCGGCTGCCGCTCGCGCTCGGCACGGTCGCGGCCACGGCCGTCCTGTGGGCGGCGACCCTCGCCCACCCGGGCGCCCACGCCCCCATGTGGCTGCTGATCGTCCTGTGCACGGTCCTGGGCGCCTGCGGACCCGCCTCCATGATCGGCTTCGACTTCGCCCGCCCGGCCAACCCGCCCGAACGGCAGGGCACCGCCTCCGGCATCACCAACATGGGCGGCTTCGTGGCCTCCATGACCACGCTGTTCGCGATCGGCGCCCTGCTGGACGCCACCGGCGACGACTACCGCATCGCCTTCTCCGTGGTGTTCGTGCTGCAGGCGGCCGGTGTCACCCAGATCCTGCGGCTGCGCGGGCAGGCGGCCCGCCGGGAACGCGAGCGGCTGGTGGCCAGCCGCGTGGAGACGGTGCACGTACCGGCGTAGGCCAGGGCGGTGCGCACGCGCCCGTCCCGGGCGCCGGCGGGCTCAGGCCGCGGTGCGCACCGGGACGAGCGTGAGGTACGCCAGGCCCAGGACGCCGCGGTAGGTCAGCCAGGCGGCCCGGTGCCGGTCCGCCTGGCGCCGGATCTCCCCGGCCTCGGGGTGCGAGGGGTGCGCGGCGAGCCACACCTCGGTGTCCGCGAGGTACGCCGCCTCGAACTCCTCCCACTCGTCCGGGCTCGCGGTCTCCGTCCACTCGGGCCGGAAGCCCGCGGCGATCGCCGCGTCGACCAGACCCGCCAGGTCGGGATGGTCCGCGGCGGTGGCGCCGGGCCACATGCGCGACAACTCGCCGGGGGTCGGGGCGCGCTGCCAGAACCCCTCGCCGAGCAGGACCCGTCCGTCGTCGGTGACCAGCCGGCGCAGCTCGGCCAGGGCCTCGGGCAGCCCGCTGCCGAGCGCCTGGCTCGCGCCGACGCACAGCACGAGGTCGGCGGGGCCGCGTGGGGTGCCGGTGGCGGACTCCTCCAGGAAGCGGACCCGGGAGGCGAGTCCGCGCTCCTCGGCGGCCCGCCGCCCCCGGGCCAGGTCCCCGCCGTCGAGATCGACGCCGGTGCCGGTCGCCTCCGGCGCGGCGGCAAGGACACGCAGCATCAACTCGCCCCAGCCGCAGCCGATGTCCAGGACCGTCGCGGGCCCGTGACGGGTCAGGCGCCGCACGAGGGCGTCGGCCCGGCGCTCGGACAACGGGCCGTGGAAGGTGAGGCGGGTACGGCGGGAAGGCGTCATGCCGCGGACGCTACGGCGGGGGCGGCGGAGCGGCACGTGAATTACCGCGCGCCTTCCGGCCGCAGGGGGCAGGGGGTGCCCCGTCCGCCGGTCCGGCCGCACGGGCAGGTGGATTCCGTGCGCTTGCCCGGCCCAGGAGGCAGGTGGGGCCTCGCGCCGGTCCGACCGGGGGCGGCAGGGGGTATGCCACGCGCCGGTCCGGCCGGGGGCTTCCCGTGCGCCGGTCCGGCCGCTGGGGGGCGGAGGGCCCGCGCGGGTCCCCCCGGGCTTACGGCGTCACCGCGAAGTGGCGCAGGATCGCCGCCGTCAGGTCGGGGTCGCCCTCCGTCTTGAGCCGGTCGGTCACCGCCTCCGGCGACACCCGCCCGCAGGCCAGGCGGACGTACGTCTCCCAGTCGAGGGTGAGGGTCGCCGCGGGGCCGAGGGCCGGAGCGGTCTCCAGCGTGCCGCGGCCCTGGATGTCGACCCGGATCGTCCGCAGGAACTCCACCGGCCCGTGCACGTCGATGACGACGGCCGAGCTGCGCGGCGCCTGCGCGTCCTCGGCGACCACGCGCGGGAGTTCCGCGAGCAGCACGTCCCGGGCGACGTGCGCGCCGGGGGAGTCCAGGTTGCCCGGCCGGCCCAGTGCCGTGCGCAGGTCCTGCTCGTGCACCCACACGGCGAACGCGTGCCGCCGCATCGACTCCTCCAGCGTCAGCTCGCTGCCCAGCGGCCCGCGCACCTTGGTGCCCGGGTCACGGGAGTCGTTGCGCAGCTGCCGGTTGCGGCGGATGATCACGTACTCCAGCTCGGAGGTCATCTCCGGTGCCGTGTGGTGGCGGCGGACGTCGACCTGCATCTCCATGTACCGCTGGAGGTCGTTGGTGACGTGGAACAGGTCGCGCGGCAGCGTGTGGATCGGGCGCGGGTCACCGAGCATCTCGCAGTCCAGACCGATGACGTGGGACACCACGTCCCGCACCGACCACCCCGGGCACGGCGTCCGCCGGTTCCATTCGGCCTCCGCGAGCGGCTGGACCAGCTCGGATATCGCTTCGACGGAGTGGGTCCAGGCGTCGGCGTAGGGCTGGAGGGTGGGATGCAGACTCACGGAACGGGACCCCTCGGCGGTCGGTGCACGGGCTGGTGGTGGCGGCGTTGCCAGTGGGAGGTGGCGGCTGTCGGCGGGTGTCTTGCGAGCTAAGTTACGCTGCTGTGGGGCACCCCGGCAGTGCTTTCGTGTGACGATCGTAGGCCCGTGTGGACGGCTCGAATGCCAGGACGGTGGTAGTGTGCGCGCCTCTCTGATCCAGATCGCCGTAGACGAGGGCGAATCGGTCGAATCGCGCCGCCGGCGGGCCGCCGCGATGGTCCGCGACCAGGCCGGCAGCGACCTCGTCGTCCTCCCCGAGCTGTGGACCACCGGGGCCTTCGCCTACGACGCGTTCGCCACCGAGGCCGAACCGCTCGACGGGCCGACCCACGAGGCCATGGCCAAGGCCGCGAGCGACGCGGGCGTCTGGCTGCACGCCGGGTCGATCCCCGAGCGGGACCCCGAGGGCCCCCTCTACAACACCTCCCTCGTCTTCTCGCCGTCCGGCGACCTGGCCGCCGCCTACCGCAAGATCCACCGCTTCGGCTTCGACAAGGGCGAGGCCGTCCTGATGGGCGCGGGGTCGGAGCTGGTGACGGTCCGTCTGCCCGGCACCACCCTGGGCCTGTCCACCTGTTACGACCTGCGCTTCCCCGAACTCTTCCGCGGGCTCGTCGACGCGGGCGCCGAGACGCTCGTGGTGGCGGCGGGCTGGCCGGAGCGCCGCCGCGCCCACTGGACGCTCCTCGCCCAGGCCCGGGCGGTGGAGAACCAGTCGTTCGTCGTCGCGTGCGCAACGGCCGGGACCCACGCCGGAGTTCCCCAGGCCGGTCACTCGATCGTGGTCGACCCGTGGGGCGAGGTGCTGGCCGAGGCCGGCGCCGGCGAGGAGGTCCTCACGGTGGAGTTCGACCCGGGGAAGGTGGCCGCGACCCGGGAGCAGTTCCCGGCGCTGAAGGACCGGATGCTCGGCCTCCCGTCGCCGCTCAGGCCCTGAGACCCCCGGGCCGGCGCGGGGACGCCCCTTCCGCCCCCTCCGCTCAGTTCTCTCAGTCCTCGCGCTCCTTCTCCGCCAGGTGGATCACGCACACCGCCACCGCGATGAGCAACGCCGGGTCCGCGTCCTCCCGGACGACGTCCACGCCGTAGGTGTCCCGCAGGGTCAGCCACCGGCGGGAGATCACCGCCAGCAGTTCCCCGTCGTACTCGACGGCGAACTCCCGGTCGAGGATCTTGCCGCTGACGTCCAGCTCGTTGCCGTCGGCCAGGGCCACCCGGTAGTGGTTGCGCAGCAGGGACAGCCGCTTGCGGCGGATCGTCGCCAGCGGCTCCCCGGCCCGCTGGAGCACCATGGTGTCGCGCAGGGCGAGCATCTTCTGGTGGATGTCGACCAGGACCGTGCCCTGGGCGTCCTTCAGCTCCCAGGTGTCCCGCAGCCGCAGGGCCTTGCCGTCGACGAGGAACACCTTGGAGCCGTGCTCGTCCTCGATCCAGTAGTCGTCACCGAAGCCGAGGAGCCGGTCGTACACGAGGAATCTCATGGGACCAGGGCTTCCCCGCCACCGCCCGGGCGACGCCGCCGCTAGGCCGACGGGCTGAGCCGGGGCGGGCCGCGTCGGCCGGGGTGGCAAGCTGGACACATGGCCGATCCCGCATCCGCGCCCGTCCGCCGCCGGGCCCGCGTCCGCGCCCCCGAGCTCACCGGCGAGGGCGGCTGGATCAACACCGGCGGACGGCGGTACAGCCTGGCCGAGCTGCGCGGACGCATCGTCCTGCTCGACTTCTGGACCTCCTGCTGCATCAACTGCCTGCACGTCGTCGACGAACTGCGGGAGCTGGAGGACAAGCACCGGGACACCGTCGTCGTCATCGGGGTGCACTCGCCGAAGTTCCCGCACGAGGCCGAGCACCGCACGGTCGTGGACGCCGTGGAGCGCTACGGGGTGAGGCACCCGGTGCTCGACGACCCGGAGCTGGCCACCTGGACGCAGTACGCCGTGCGGGCCTGGCCGACGCTGGTGGTGGTCGACCCCGAGGGGTACGTGGTCGCCCAGCACGCCGGGGAAGGGCACGTGCGCGCCATCGAGCGGCTGGTGGGGGAGCTGGAGGCCGAGCACACGGCGAAGGGCACCCTCCAGCGCGGCGGCGTCCCGTACGTGGCACCGCCGCCGCAGCCCACGGCGCTGCGCTTCCCCGGCAAGGCCCTGCTGCTGCCGGGCGGCCACCTCCTGGTGAGCGACACGGCCCGGCACCGGCTGGTGGAGCTGGCCGGGGACGGCGAGAGCGTGGTGCGCCGGATCGGGACCGGGGTGCGGGGGTTCCGCGACGGCGGGGCGGAGGAGGCCGCGTTCGACGAGCCGCAGGGGCTCGCCCTGCTCGGCGACGGGTCCGTGGTGGTCGCCGACACCGTCAACCACGCCCTGCGGCGGCTGGACCCCGTCAGCGGTGAGGTCACCACCCTCGCGGGCACCGGCCGGCAGTGGTGGCGGGGTTCACCGGTCTCGGGCCCGGCCCGGGAGGTGGACCTGTCCTCCCCGTGGGACGTCGCCCTGTGGCGGGGCAGGGTGTGGATCGCCATGGCCGGGGTGCACCAGCTGTGGGTCTACGACCCGGAGGACGGCACGGTCGCCGTCGCGGCCGGGACGAGGGAGGAGGGGCTGGTCGACGGGCCGGGAAGCGGGGCCCTGTTCGCGCAGCCGTCGGGACTGGCCGCCACGCCCGGGCGGCTGTGGGTCGCGGACGCCGAGACGTCGGCCCTGCGGTGGGTGGACCCGGACGGCTCCGTGCACACCGCCGTCGGCGTGGGCCTGTTCGCCTTCGGGCACCGGGACGGCCCCGCCGGACAGGCCCTGCTGCAGCACCCGTTGGGCGTCGCCGCCCTGCCGGACGGCTCGGTGGCCGTCGCCGACACCTACAACCACGCCCTGCGGCGCTACGACCCGGTGACGGACGAGGTGACGACCCTCGCCACGGACCTGCGCGAACCCAGCGCCGCGGTGGTCGTGGGCGAGGACGTCGTGGTCGTCGAGTCGGCCGCGCACCGGCTGACCCGGCTGCGGCTGCCCCGGGAGGCGACGGCGGTGCCCGGCGCGGCCCGCGGCGCGCGGCGGGAGGTGACCGAAGTGGCCGCCGGGCGGCTCCGGTTGGACGTCGTGTTCGAGGCACCGCCGGGGCAGAAGCCGGACACCGGGAACGGCCCGGCGACCCGGCTGGTCGTCTCGGCGACCCCGCCGGAGCTGCTGCGCGACGGGCAGGGCGCGGGGACGGAGCTGTCCCGCCCCCTCGCTCTCGACCCCGCCGTGCGGCAGGGCGTGCTGCATGTCTCCGCCCGGGCCGCCTCCTGCGACGACGATCCGGGCACCGCGCATCCGGCCTGCCACGTGCACCGGCAGGACTGGGACGTGCCCGTGCGCCTCACCGGCTCGGGGACGGACCGGCTCTCCCTGGTGCTGACCGGGAGGGACACCGCCTGAGCGGCGGTGTCACACGCCGTATCCGCCGTGGTAGCCGTCGCGGCGGGCCGCCGGGTCGTCCACGACCGGCGTCGTGGGGGGCACGACCACGCGCCTGCGCCGGTAAATGCTGCTGAAGACCGTGACGCCAATCAGTCCGACGATCATGAAGATGATGCCGACCAGGTCGAGGTTGACCCCCTGCATGTCCCAGTCGGTCGCGAACGTGAGGATGGCTCCCACGGCGATGAGGATGATGCATCCGCCGAGGCCCATGAGTGTCGCCTCCCTGTACGCGGTCCGGACGATCCGGTACCGGAACTCCGGGTACCCCGGAGGCGAACACCCATGCGGTAAGGGGCCGTTCTACCTTTCCAGGAACGCCGTCAGGGCGTTGGCCAGGAGGAACGGGTCGTCGGCGCCGCAGAGTTCGCGGGCGCTGTGCATCGACAGGATGGCCACGCCGATGTCGACCGTCCTGATCCCGTGCCGCGCTGCGGTGATCGGGCCGATCGTGGTGCCGCAGGGCATGGAGTTGTTGGAGACGAACGACTGGAACGGCACGCCGGCCGCCTCGCAGGCCGCGGTGAACTCCGCGCGGCCCGAACCGTCGGTCGCGTAGCGGTTGTTGACGTTGACCTTGAGGATGGGGCCGCCGTTGACGCGCGGGTGGTGCGTCGGGTCGTGCCGCTCGGCGTAGTTGGGGTGGACGGCGTGGCCGGTGTCGGAGGACAGGCAGACGGTGCCGGCGAACGCGCGGGCCCGGTCCTCGTAGGTGCCGCCGCGGGCGAAGACCGAGCGCTCCAGCACGGTGCCGAGGAGGGGGCCGTCGGCGCCGGTGTCGGACTGGGAGCCGTTCTCCTCGTGGTCGAAGGCGGCCAGGACCGGGATGGAGCCGGGGTCGGTCGGGCCCGAGGCGACGGCGGCGAGCGCGGCGGTGCCGGCGTGCACGGACAGCAGGTTGTCCATGCGGGGCCCGGCGACGAGATCGCGGTCGCGGCCGAGGTAGGCGGGCGGTTCGACGGAGTGCGTCATGAGGTCCCAGCCGGTGACCTCGCCCGCGGGGATGCCGGCGCTCTCCTCCAGGAAGGCGATGAGGTCGCCGTCGCGCACGTCGCGGCCGAGGCCCCAGACGGGCTGCATGTGCCGCTGCTTGTCGAGCTTGAGGCCGTCGGCGGTGACCGAGCGGTCCAGGTGGATGGCGAGCTGCGGGACGCGCAGCAGCGGCCGGTCGACGTTCACCAGGCGGGTGGAGCCGTCGCGCAGGGTCAGCCGGCCGGCGAGGCCGAGGTCGCGGTCCAGCCAGGAGTTGAGCAGCGGCCCGCCGTAGATCTCCACGGCCACCTGGCGCCAGCCGTGCGCGCCGCTGTCCGGCAGGGGCTTGACGCGCAGGTTGGGGGAGTCGGTGTGGGCGCCGACGATCCGGAACGGCGTGTGCGGTGCGGCGCCCTCCGGCACGTACCAGGCGATGATCGCGCCGCCGCGCAGCACGTACTTGCCGCCGCTCGTCCCGTCCCAGGCGTCCGTCTCGGCGACCTGCCGGAACCCGGCCTTCTCCAGCCGCTCGGCGGCGTTGGCCACGGCGTGGTACGGCGAGGGGCTCGCCGCGAGGAAGGCCATGAGGTCGTCGGTGTGGCCGCGGTCGAACGTGCGGGTCGCGCGCGTGGCGCTCGCGGGGGAGGACGGGCGGGCAGCTTGGGTCATGGCTTCACCTTAACGACGGACGAGGGCCTGTTCCCCACGGTAGGGAACAGGCCCTCGCTCGGAGGACGGGAGTGAGGTCTAGAACGCGGCCTCGTCCAGCTCCATCAGGTCCAGCTCGACGCCCTCGGCGATCTTGCGGGCCAGGGTGACGCCCGGCAGGACGTTGGCGGCGAAGAACTTCGCGGCGGCGATCTTGCCGGTGTAGAAGGCCTTGTCCTTGGCGGAGGCGGTCTCCAGCTTCTCGGCGGCGATCGCGGCGCCCTTGAGCAGCAGGTAGCCGACGACGACGTCACCGGAGGCCATCAGCAGGCGGGTGGTGTTGAGCCCGACCTTGTAGATGTTCTTGACGTCCTGCTCGGTGGCGGCGAGGTCGGTGAGCATGAGGCCGACGATGGCCTCCAGCTCGACGGCGGCCTTGGCGAGGTGCTCGCGGGCACCGGCCAGCTCCTCGCCGCCCGTGCCGAGGGCGAGGAACTTCTTGATGTCCTCGGCCAGCCCGTTCAGCGCGGCGCCCTGGTTGCGGACGATCTTCCGGAAGAAGAAGTCCTGGCCCTGGATGGCCGTGGTGCCCTCATAGAGGGTGTCGATCTTGGAGTCCCGGATGTACTGCTCGATCGGGTACTCCTGCAGGAAGCCGGAGCCGCCGAAGGTCTGCAGCGACTGGGCCAGCTGCTCGTAGCCCTTCTCGGAGCCGTAGCCCTTGACGATGGGCAGGAGCAGGTCGTTCAGCGCGTGCTCGGCGGAGGCGTCCTCGCCGGCGGCCTCCTTGATCTGGATGGCGTCCTGGATCGAGGCGGTGTACATCACCAGCGCCCGCATGCCCTCGGCGTACGCCTTCTGCGTCATGAGCGAGCGGCGGACGTCCGGGTGGTGGGTGACGGTGACCTTGGGCGCGGTCTTGTCCATGAAGTTGGCGAGGTCCGGGCCCTGGACGCGCTCCTTGGCGTACTCCAGCGCGTTCAGGTAGCCGGTGGACAGCGTGGAGATCGCCTTCGTGCCGACCATCATGCGGGCGAACTCGATGATGCGGAACATCTGGCGGATGCCGTCGTGCTTGTCGCCGATCAGCCAGCCCTTGGCGGGGTGCCGGTCGCCGAAGGTCATCTCGCACGTGTTGGAGGCCTTCAGGCCCATCTTGTGCTCGACGTTGGTGGCGTAGACGCCGTTGCGCTCGCCCAGCTCGCCCGTCTCGAAGTCGAAGAGGTACTTCGGGACGAGGAAGAGGGACAGGCCCTTGGTGCCGGGGCCGGCGCCCTCGGGGCGGGCCAGCACGTAGTGGAGGATGTTCTCCGACATGTCGTGCTCACCGGAGGTGATGAAGCGCTTCACGCCCTCGATGTGCCAGGAGCCGTCCTCCTGCTGCACGGCCTTGGTGCGGCCGGCGCCCACGTCGGAGCCCGCGTCGGGCTCGGTGAGCACCATCGTGGAGCCCCACTGCTTCTCCGTGGCGACCTTGGCTATGTGCTTCTGGACCTCGTTGCCCTCCTCGAAGAGGATGCCGGCGAAGGCGGGGCCCGAGGAGTACATCCACACGGCCGGGTTGGCGCCCAGGATCAGCTCGGCGTAGGCCCAGATCAGGGAGCGGGGCGAGGTGGTGCCGCCGATCTCCTCGGGCAGGCCGAGCCGCCAGTACTCGGAGTCCATGAAGGCCTGGTAGCTCTTCTTGAAGGACGCGGGGACCGGCGCGGTGTTCGTCTCCGGGTCGAAGACGGGCGGGTTGCGGTCGGCGTCGGCGAAGGACTCGGCCAGCTCGTTCTCGGAGAGGCGGGTCAGCTCCTCCAGGACGCTCTTGGCGGTCTCGACGTCCATCTCCTCGAACGGGCCGGTGCCGTACACCTTGTCGCGCCCGAGTACTTCGAAGAGGTTGAACTCGATGTCGCGGAGATTCGACTTGTAGTGCCCCATGGTGACGGCTCCCGGCTCCCTAGAGAGATCGGCGAGGCACTGGATCCTCGCTCTAGTTCACGTACCAACAAGTAGCTACGATGATGCTACCCGTCAGTAATAAGGCGCAACCCCACCCGGCCATCTGTGACAGGCCCCACCGGGGCGGTCGCGTGAGCCGAGGCACGAGGGGTGTCGTAAGAGCGCGCTTGTTGTCACCGAGAGCTGCGCGGGGGGAGCGGGGTGGCTGTCAGCGTGGTGGCCGGCGGTAGGGGATGACGCAGGCGGCGAGGAGGAGGGCGCCGACAGCGTAGGCCCACGGTGCCGGCAGGGTGATCGCGATGATGAAGAAGACGGCGCCTGTGGCGGCGAGGGCTGCTTTGAGGAGGCTGGTGCGTGCGGGGGGCCGGTCTGCGGGTTTCACGGTGGTTCTCTGTTTCTGTTCTTGCGGCGGTCCCGGGCGGGTGTGAGGCCCGCCGCCCCGGGGAGCTGGAGCGGCGGGAGGTGTGTGGTCGGTGCGCGGAGATCAGTGCCGTCCGATGATCCTGCCGAACGTTGCGAGGGAGACGGTTGCGGTCCGCTGGGCGGCGGTACCGACCGCGCCCCAGCTGCCGATCGTCTGGCCGTAGTTTGCGGTCAGCGCGGCTCCGCCAGCGACATTCTTCTCCTGGCCCATGTCGGTGCCGGTGGACATCTCGACGACCAGGGGGATCTGGGTGGCGAGGTTGACCGAGCCCTGGAGGACCTTGCCGGTGACCTTGCCGGCCCTTTCGGAGGCGCCGACGACCTTGGCGCCCCTGGTGCCGATGTAGTTGAACACCTTGGCCGCGTCGGCAGCCCCGGAACCTCCGGTTTCTGCGAGGAAGGCGAGTCCGGCCCTGCGGGTGACGACGCCGGCCCTATAGCTGGCCCTGGCGCCCGTTCCGATCGTCTTGAGAACGGCCCTGCCCGACTTGAGGCTCCTGGCGACCGCACCGATGCCGGGCAGGGCGGCGAGCGCGTCGGCGCCGAGCCCGACGAGCGTCATCGCGTCCCAGTCGCCCTTGATCGTGGCGTCGACGGCATGGGCGCCGAGCGAGCCGATCGCGGTGACCGCGGCGACCGGGCCCATGAGCGGGGTGAGGACCGGGATCAGTGCCAGGGCGCCCGCGACGGCGGAGACGATACCGAGGATGTCCCCGAAGACGGCCCAGAAGTTGCTGCCCTGTTCCGCGGCGGCCCTGCGGGCAGCCTCTGCCTTCAGGTACTCGAACTCCTTCCCGCGCATCTCGATGACGCGGGTGAACTCGCGATCGGTGAGCAGGCACTGCAGCTGTAGCTCGGCCTGGAGCGCCAGCGCCATGTCGATCAGGTCGTACAGGTGGTCGTCTTCGATCCAGTCCCGGGGATAGCCACGCTCGGTGAGCCGGAAGTACACGCCCTCCCCCGAGTGTCCGCCCATCGCCAGGGACGGAATCGGGCCGAGGTAGCGGGCGACCGAGGGGTGCTGGAAGGCGATCACGCCCTGGGTTGCGGGGAAGCCGGTGCCGCGCAGGTGTGCGTACCACTCCTCAAGCTCCGCATAGTCGTCGGTGGGGTCCGGGTCCGACAGGTGCCTCTTGGCTTCCTCGGCGAGTTCTGCGGTCTTCTGGACCAAGAGCTCCTTGAAGTCCTCCAGCTCCTGCGACACCTGCGTCTCCCCTCTGTCGAGGTAGGCATAGGCGTAGAGCTCTTGATCCAGGCGGTAGAGCGCGTCGATGACCTGGTCGCGCTGGAAGACGTACATGCGCAGGAGCTGATCGATCCGGTAGTGGTCCTCAGGGCGCAGTGCCGCCTGGTCCCACCCCCAGATCTTCATCGCGCTCTTGTGGTCGGTGGTGTACATCTCGAGTTCGCTCTGGACGTTGAAGACGAACTTGTCTCTGCCCGCGTCGAAACCCAGGGTCGACAGAGGGGCGCTGAGTCCGTACTCGATCTTCATGGTGTATCCCCTCTTCCGGTCAGGCCGCGGCGCTGGTGTCGAAGGTGATCGTGCGGCAGACCTCGGCGAGGATCTCCACGCACGCGTCCCATTCGGGGAGGTTCTCGGTGGCGATGGCGAAGTCGGCCATCGCCAGACGTCCCGGGATCGGCACGAACACGTGCAGCTGGCGGACCACGGTCGGGCCGCCGCCGTTGCTGAGCAGGTTGACCGGGTTCTCGACCTTGCGCTCCTCGGTGAGCAGGACCGCAGGACCGGCTTCGAGCCGTACGACGCCGACCTCGGCGTCCGGGTAGATGGCACCCATGGTGCGCGCGAGCCGGTTGACGGTCCGGTCATTGGACAGCTCGCTGGGGCGGGCCGTGACCGTCAGGATCGCCGAGGCCAGTGTTGCGTCGGGGTCTTCCTCGGTGGGCCCGTAGAGCAGGGTGCCTGCATAGACGGCGCCGGCGGCGGACAGCAGTTCGTACATCGTCTGCTGGGTGATGACCGCGGTGGCGACCTGTTCGGCGGACGGCCTCGGGTGGACCATGTTCAGCCGCTCGATCAGGCGGTTGGTGTTCACCTCCGCCGATGCCGAGAAATCGATGTCGGTGAAAGCTTCGGGGACCTGGAAACTCATCGGCAGGTCGATGGTGGCATCAGCCATGACGGCTTCCTTCTCACTCGGTGGCACTTCCGGGGCACGGCCCGACCTCGCCCCGGCGCGTCATCCTGAGGACGACCACACCACACAGCAAGATCAACTTCCGGCCACCATCCACCCGGATGCCCCAGCCCGCGCAGCCGCCCTCACGCCCCATCAGGCACGCAGCGGCCTCAATACGCCAAAATGCCCGGATTTCGTGTCACTCGAATGAGGGCCCCACTTCATCGGTGACAACCGGAACGCCTCGGCCGGCCCCTTCCGCCGGCCCATCCGGCTCCACTGGTGACCACTACTGCGCTTCGGCACAACGCGGGCCCGGCGTACCGGCACCCCCGCGACGCCGCGCTCGGTACGCTTGCGCCCATGTACGGCTACGACCAGACAGCGGGCCCGCAAGCGCAGTACGCCCCTCCGCAGCAGCCGATGTCCGGCGGGTACGGACAGCAGCCGCCGCTGTACCCCGAGCCGTCCCCGCCCTCGCTCACGGACGCGGTGCGCGCGTTCACCACCGGGCAGATGGCCGCCGAGGACTTCCAGCAGGTCTTCGCCACGTCGAAGGTCTACTGCCCGCGCGGCGACAACCCCGGCTTCCTCGCCCTGCACAACACCCAGCAGCCGGTGATCCCGATGTTCAGCACGCTCAAGGAGCTGCGCCGGTACGCGGGCAAGGAGTCCAAGTACTTCGTGATCACCGGCGCGGAGGTGCTGGACCTGCTGCCGACCGGCTACGGGTTCGTGCTGGACATGGAGGGCGAGCACCGCATGGTGTTCGACGCCAAGGCGGTGGAGCAGATGGTGGATTTCGCGATGCGGCGGATGTACGGCTAGCCGCCCTCGCGGTGCGGACGGCGGCCGGCCGCCGTTCCGCGGGACGGCCGGACGACCCCGGGCCGTCACCCCGTGCGGGGGTGGCGGCCTTTTGCCATGCCGGTCCCCCGTGGTTCGCTGCGCCGTCACCCGGGCCGGGAATGCGCTCCCGGGTTCCGTGGTTGAGGGTGGCAGAAAGTTCAACGCTCAACTAAACTGGGCGTACACGAGGAGGAACCGACATGCCTGCTGTGACCGTCGAGAACCCGTTGACGCTGCCCCGAGTGACCGCTCCCGCCGACGCCGTGGCACGTCCCGTGCTCGCCGTCACGACCGCTCCGAGCGGTTTCGAGGGCGAGGGCTTCCCGGTGCGCCGGGCGTTCGCGGGGATCAACTACCGCTACCTGGACCCGTTCATCATGATGGACCAGATGGGCGAGGTGGAGTACGCGCCGGGCGAGCCCAAGGGCACCCCCTGGCACCCGCACCGCGGCTTCGAGACCGTCACGTACATCATCGACGGGATCTTCGACCACCAGGACTCCAACGGGGGCGGCGGCACCATCACCAACGGGGACACCCAGTGGATGACCGCCGGCTCGGGCCTGCTGCACATCGAGGCACCCCCGGAGCACCTGGTGATGTCCGGCGGGCTCTTCCACGGCCTGCAGCTGTGGGTGAACCTCCCGGCCAAGGACAAGATGATGGCCCCGCGCTACCAGGACATCCGCGGCGGCTCGGTCCAGCTGCTGACCACCCCCGACGGCGGCGCGCTGCTGCGGGTCATCGCCGGTGAGCTGGACGGCCACCAGGGCCCCGGCATCACCCACACGCCGATCACGATGATCCACGCGACGGTGGCGGCGGGCGCGGAGCTGACCCTGCCGTGGCGCGAGGACTTCAACGGCCTGGCGTACGTCCTGGCCGGGCGCGGCAGCGTCGGCACGGACCGCCGCCCGGTCCACACCGGCCAGACCGCCGTCTTCGGCGCGGGCTCCTCGCTGACCGTCCGCGCGGACGAGAAGCAGGACTCCCACACCCCGGACCTCGAGGTGGTCCTGCTCGGCGGGCAGCCCATCCGTGAGCCGATGGCCCACTACGGCCCGTTCGTGATGAACACCAAGGACGAGCTCATGCAGGCCTTCGAGGACTTCCAGAAGGGCCGGCTGGGCACGGTCCCCGCGGTGCACGGCATGACCGAGAGCGGCCCGCAGGACTGACCGGCGGCGTCACTGCGCCTCGGGCTTCTCCCACAGGGTGACGTCCATGGTGACCGACGACAGGCCGTTGCTGTCCTTCTGCCAGCCCAGGACGGTGAGGGACGCCACCCGGTTCTCGTCCGTGAGCACGCACGCGGTGAGGCCCTTGGTGATGTTCTTCCGGTCGACGGTGAAGCCGAAGTCGGTGGCCGCCGAGCAGCTCTCGGCGGTCGCCGGGCCGTCCACCGTGGCGAGGTCGCCGCGATCGCCCGCCAGGGTCCAGCCGTTGCCGCCGGACGGCATGGTGAAGGTGATGTCGGAGACCGCGTCGGTGAAGTCCAGGTCCAGGCTGGACGAGGACCGCAGCACCACCTTGCGCTGCTCCCGCACCACCGCCGCTCCTGCGCCCGCGCCGCCGTCCGCCGCCGGGGTGGCGTGGCCGGGCCGGTCCGTGGCGGGCGGCGCCGACGTGGCGCCCGGCGCGGCGGCCTGCGGGCTGGTGCCCGTACCGTTCGCCTCCGCCCCGCCGGTGTCCTTCGCCGCGCCGGAGCCGGACGACACGCTCGTGGCCGGCCCGGTCCCCGTGCCCCCGTCCTGACTGGCGAGCAGCTGGTACCCGACCACGCCGCCGGCGGCCACCACGGCCAGGGCCACCACGGCGGTGGCGGGGCCCTTGTACGACAGACGTCCGAGCTTGACGTGCGTGGAGGGGTCGCGCCGCCCGCCCTCGTACGACATCGAGAAGGAGGACCTCTTGTCCCGGTCCTCCCGGGATGCGGACTTGCCCATGCGACTTCCTTGCCTGCGGTCGGAATCGGCCAGGGCACTCATCGTGCAGGCGGGGTGAAGAGCGTCGTCGTCACTCACCCGGCGGTCACACGAAAGGGTGTATCGGGGTTGCTGAGTTGACGCCGGGGTGCGTCACGGCGTCCAGGAACCGTCGCCCGAGCCGTTCACCGACTCGTGGAGCTCGAACCAGATGCTCTTGCCCTCGCCCCGCGGCTCCACCCCCCAGCCGTGCGCGAGCAGCTCGATCAGGACCAGGCCGCGGCCGGAGGACGCCAGCTCGCCCGGCCTGCGCTTGTGCGGCAGATCGTCCCCGGCGTCCGTCACCTGGACGCGCAGCCGCCGCTCCCCCACGGCGCCGGTCAGCTCGACGACCAGCAGCGCGTCGGAGTCCGTGTGCACCAGGACGTTCGTCAGCAGCTCCGACAGCAGCAGCACCGCCGAGTCCACCTGGTCCGGCGAGGCCCAGTCGTGCAGCACCTCCCGCAGCTGCTGCCGGGCGACCGCGACCCGCTCCGGTTCCGCCTGCGCCACCGTCAGCACCGACCGGCGCACCGGCGGCGTCACCGCGCGGGTGTCCCCGCAGCCGCAGCCCCCGCCCTCCCGGCTCAGCAGCAGCATGGCGATGTCGTCCTCGCGGCGGTCGGCCAGCGGGCCGATGGTGTGGTGCGACGACGGCCCGTGCACGGCCTGCACCAGCGTGTCGGCCAGCTCCTCCAGATCCCCCCGGTGCTCCTCCAGGATCGCCCGCAGCCGCCGCCAGCCCGTGTCCAGGTCGTGGCCGCCCGTCTCGATCAGGCCGTCCGTGCAGATCAGCATGGTCTCGCCGGGCTCCAGCACCAGCCGGGTCGTCGGATAGTCGGCGTCGGGGTCGATCCCCAGCGGCAGGCCGCCCGAGGTCGGCCGGGTCAGCACCGTGCCGTCGGCCATCCGGATCGCCGGGTCCGGATGCCCCGCGCGGGCGATGTCCAGCACCCCCGACGACGGATCGACCTCGACGTACACGCAGGTCGCGAACCGGGGGTCGTGCGGGTCCTCGTCGCTGATGCCGTGCAGGAAGCGGGAGGCCCGGGACAGCACGGCGTCGGGGCGGTGCCCCTCCGAGGCGTAGGCGCGCAGGGCGATGCGCAACTGCCCCATCAGGCCCGCCGCCCGCACGTCATGGCCCTGGACGTCCCCGATGACCAGCGCGAAGCGTCCGCTGGGCAGGGGGATCACGTCGTACCAGTCGCCACCGACCTGGAGGCCGCCCCCGGTGGGCACGTAGCGGGCGGCGACGCTCATGCCCGGGATGCGCTGGGGGCCGAGCCTCGGCAGCATCGTGCGCTGCAGCCCGTCCGTCAGGGCCCGCTCGCTCTCGGCCAGCCCCGCCCGGGTCAGCGCCTGCGCCAGCATCCGCGCCACGGTCGCCAGCACGGACCGCTCGTCCGGGGTGAAGGCGACCGGGTAGGCGAACGCCGCCATCCACGCGCCCATCGTGCGGCCGGCCACGGTCAGCGGCAGGAACGCCCAGGAACGGCGCCCGAACCGCTCGGCGAGCGGCCAGGTCAGCGGGTAGCGGGCCTTGTACTCCTGGGCGGACGACAGGTACACGGCCCGGCCCGTGCGCACCACCTCGGCGGCCGGGTAGTCCGTGTCCAGCGGCATGTCCGAGAAGGGGCTCTCGGTGCCGCGCTGCTGCCCGTGGTGGCCGATGACCGTCAGCCGGTCGCCCTCCACCCCGAACACCGCCAGTCCGTCCGGCGAGAACCCCGGCATCGACAGATTGGCCGTGACCCGCAGGACCTCCTGGGTGGAGCGGGCCTCGGCCAGCGCCCGGCCCGCGTCCAGCAGGAACGCCTCCCGCGAGCGCCGCCAGTCGCCGGTGACCGCGCTGCGCCCGGCCGGGGTGCCCGGCGTCGGCTCGGTGACCTCCTGAAGGGTGCCGATCAGCAGATACGCCTTGCGGGCCCGGTCGAAGGTGGGCTTGGAGCGGCTGCGGACGACCCGGATCACCCGCCCCTGCTCGTCCATGATCCGGATGCGGACCTCGGCGAGGGTGGCCTCGGCGACGGCCAGCTGGACCACGCCGGTGATCTCGTTCCAGTCGACCGGGTGCAGCCGGGCCCGGGCCTGCGCCTCGGTGAGCGTGACCTGTTCGGCGGGCAGCCCGAGCAGCCGTGCTGCCTCGGCGTCGACCGTGACCAGCCCGGTGGCGGTGTCCCAGTGCCACAGGCCGGTCGCGAGGGCCGCCAGTGCCTCCCCCACGGCGGGCAGGGGCTCGCCAGTGCGCATTGCCCCACTCTAAGAAGACGCGCTCGAACACTGCCACCGAAGGCGGACCCGTGCGCGAAGAACAACGGGGGAGAGCCGATCTTCACCTGCCCGGTACGCTGGGTCCCAGTTTCACGTGAAACACAGACCCCGATCAGCGAAGACTGGATGAACGACGATGCATCGGTACAGGTCCCACACCTGCGGCGAGCTCCGCTCCTCTGACGTCGGCACCGACGTCCGGCTGAGTGGCTGGCTGCACAATCGGCGCGACCTGGGCGGCATCCTCTTCATCGATCTGCGCGATCACTACGGCATCACGCAGCTCGTGGCCCGTCCCGGCACCCCCGCCTACGAGGCCCTCGACAAGCTCTCCAAGGAGTCGACCGTCCGCGTGGACGGCAAGGTCGTCTCCCGCGGTGCGGAGAACGTCAACCCCGACCTGCCGACCGGTGAGATCGAGGTCGAGGTCGGCGAGGTCGAGCTGCTCGGCGCGGCGGCGCCGCTGCCGTTCACGATCAACACCGAGGACGGGGTCAACGAGGAGCGGCGCCTGGAGTACCGCTTCCTCGACCTGCGCCGCGAGCGCATGCACAAGAACATCCTGCTGCGCACGTCGGTCATCTCGGCGATCCGCCACAAGATGACCGCGCTGGGCTTCAACGAGATGGCGACGCCGATCCTGTCCGCGACCTCCCCCGAGGGCGCCCGCGACTTCGTCGTCCCCTCCCGCCTGAACCCGGGCAAGTTCTACGCCCTGCCCCAGGCGCCGCAGCAGTTCAAGCAGCTGCTGATGATCTCGGGCTTCGACCGCTACTTCCAGATCGCGCCCTGCTTCCGCGACGAGGACGCCCGCGCCGACCGCTCGCCGGGCGAGTTCTACCAGCTCGACGTCGAGATGAGCTTCGTCGAGCAGGAGGACGTCTTCCAGCCGATCGAGCAGCTGATGACCGAGCTGTTCGAGGAGTTCGGCGGCGGCCGCCACGTCACCTCGCCGTTCCCGCGGATCCCGTTCCGCGAGGCGATGCTGAAGTACGGCTCCGACAAGCCCGACCTGCGGGCCCAGCTCGAACTCGTCGACATCACCGACATCTTCGAGGGCTCGGAGTTCAAGGCGTTCGCCGGCAAGCACGTGCGTGCCCTGCCGGTGCCGGACGTCTCCGCCCAGCCCCGCAAGTTCTTCGACCAGCTCGGTGACTTCGCCGTCTCGCAGGGCGCCAAGGGCCTGGCCTGGGTCCGGGTCGGCGAGGACGGCACGCTGTCCGGCCCGATCGCGAAGTTCCTCACCGAGGACAACGTCGCGGAGCTCACCAAGCGGCTGTCGCTGGCCGCGGGCCACGCGGTCTTCTTCGGCGCGGGCGAGTTCGACGAGGTCTCCAAGATCATGGGAGCGGTCCGGGTCGAGGCCGCCAAGCGCGCCGGGCACTTCGAGGAGAACGTCTTCCGGTTCTGCTGGATCGTCGACTTCCCGATGTACGAGAAGGACGAGGAGACCGGCGCGATCGACTTCTCGCACAACCCCTTCTCCATGCCGCAGGGTGGCCTGGAGGCCCTGGAGACCCAGGACCCGCTGGACATCCTGGGCTGGCAGTACGACATCGTCTGCAACGGCGTCGAGCTGTCCTCCGGCGCGATCCGGAACCACGAGCCGGAGATCATGCTCAAGGCGTTCGAGATCGCCGGCTACGACCGGGAGACCGTCGAGGACAAGTTCGCCGGCATGCTGCGCGCGTTCCGCTTCGGCGCCCCGCCGCACGGCGGCATCGCGCCGGGCGTCGACCGCATCGTCATGCTCCTCGCGGACGAGCCCAACATCCGCGAGACCATCGCCTTCCCGCTCAACGGCAACGCCCAGGACCTGATGATGGGCGCGCCGACGGAGCTGGAGGAGGCCCGGCTGAAGGAACTGCACCTGTCGGTGCGGAAGCCGCAGCCGAAGTAGCACGCGGAGCAGCTTCGCCCGCCGACCACCACAGCGGCCCGGAACCGGAAACGGTCCCGGGCCGCTGCGGCGTCCAGACCCTCGCGCTCAGCTCTCGGTGAAGAGTTCGGCCGCCGAGGCGGCGGTCAGGGAGCGGTCGAACCATTCGGTGAGGGTGTCGAGGTCGGTGCAGGTGGTGATGCGCTCGCGGTCGTCGGGGGTGAGCGGTACTCCGCGCTTGTGCAGCACGCGGAAGATGGACTCAACCGTGCCCTCGGCTTTGCCTTCTGCTTTGCCTTCTGCTTTGCCTTCGAGGTAGGTCTGCTCGAAGAGGGTTCCCCTGCCCGGGAAGTAAGTGGCGACCACGCTGGGGTCACTCGTCGGTGAAGAGTTCGGCCGCCGAGGTGGCGGTCAGGGAGCGGTCGAACCACTGGGTGAGGGTGTCGAGGTCGGTGCAGGTGGTGATGCGCTCGCGGTCGTCGGGGGTGAGTGGTACTCCGCGCTTGTGCAGCACGCGCAGGATGGACTCCACCGTGCCCTCGGCTTTGCCTTCGAGGTAGGTCTGCTCGAAGAGGGTTCCCCTGCCCGGGAAGTAAGTGGCGACCATCTTCTCCAGCTCTCTCCAGGTCTCCTGGACCGGAGTGTTCTCCAGTCCTACTTCAAGCCATTCGCACCAGTACTTCGCTGTGGCCTTGTCGAACGACCGCATTCCGCGGGCCAGCATGTCCAGTATGGCGGGGGCGTTTTCGCTTTCGCTGTGCACGATGGCCGAGAAGGTGGCCATCGCCGGTGCCCGGGCGACCAGTGACTCGTCGGTGATCTCCGGGACGTTGTCCGGGCCCAGCACGAACGGCCGTGTGGCCTGGGACGTCCATGTACCGACGCGGCACTCGAAGGGCCCCGCTGCCCAGGCCGCCGTCGGCCGGTTCCTGCACACCGCGACCAGCAGCACCGGCAGGCCGAACTTCGCGTGCAGGTAGGCCACGTAGTACGACCAGCTGAGTCCCTTGCCGCGGACCTTGCCCGTCTGTGCCTCGATGGCGATGAGAAAGCCGTCGCCTTCCGACGGCTCGACTCTCAGTACCGTGTCCACCCGGCGTTCCAGGGGCTTGATCTCCGTGGCGTCGGGCGTCAGCGCCTCGATCGTCGCCTTGGCGGGTGGCGGGAGACCCAGTGCCTCGAAGACGGGGAAGAGAACCTCCGGATGGTCCTGGAAGATCCGGTGCGAGGTCTCATGGGTTGAGGTGACCATATGGGCAAAGTAGGCCCGCCCATCGCGGTGAGGCGGGCCGTCGAGCATGCGTTCACCCTTTCGAGAACAGCAAAAACGTTCCCGTGATGTGGCGGGCTACCTCGCCACGAACTGGGTGAGAATCGCCTGGACTTCGTAGATGTCGACGCCCTTGGTGAAGGTCTTCTCGATGGGAGCCGGGGTGCCGGAGATCCAGATCTTCAGCTCGGCGTCGAGGTCGAAGGTGCCTGCCGTCTCCACGGAGAAGTGGGTGATGCTGCGGTAGGGCACGGAGTGGTACTCCACCTTCTTGCCGGTGATGCCCTGCTTGTCGACCAGGATCAGACGCCGGTCGGTGAACAGGATCGTGTCGCGGATCAGCAGGAACGCCGCGTGCACCTGCTCGCCGTGCCCGAGGAGACGGGCGTAGTCCTGCTGGGCCGAGGCCGGGTTCACGGTGTGCGCGTTGCCGAACAGTGCCATCGGTGGTTCCCCCCACTGAGTTGACCGGTTTCTCCCGATCATCTCAGTGCCGGAGGGGAAACGGCACCGCCCCCGGAAGGTGATTCCCTCCGGGGGCGGCTGCGGGGCGCCGGTCAGGCCGGCTCGCCGCCGAAGCGCTCCTTGTAGGACTCCAGGTCCTCGTCCGTGAGCTTGGCGAACAGGACGGGCGGGATGGTGAACGGCGTGCCCGCCGGGACGGAGTCCAGCGACTTCGCCTCCTCGGCCGTGACCCAGCGCGCCGTGTCGTTCTCCAGGGAGAACGCCTCGCGCATCCGCTTCGCCGACGTCGGGATGAACGGCTCGGAGACCACCGCGTAGAGGTGGATGAGGTTCATCGCCGTACGCAGGGTGAGCGCCGCGCCCTCCGGGTTGGTCTTGATCTCCAGCCAGGGGGCCTTCTCCTCCAGGTAGGAGTTGCCCGCCGACCACAGGGCGCGCAGCGCCGCCGCCGCCTTGCGGAACTGGATGGCCTCCATCTGCGCCTCGTACTCGGCGAGCAGACGGGCGATCTCCTCGCCCAGCTTCGCCTCCGCCTCGCCCGGCTCGGCCCCCGCCGGGACCTCCTCGCCGAAGCGCTTGCGGGAGAAGGACAGGACGCGGTTGACGAAGTTCCCCAGCGTGTCGGCCAGGTCCTTGTTCACCGTGGCCGTGAAGTGCTCCCACGTGAAGGACGAGTCGTCCGACTCGGGGGCGTTCGCCATCATGAAGTAGCGCCAGTAGTCGGCCGGCAGGATGTCCAGGGCGTCGTGGGTGAACACGCCCCGGCGCTGCGAGGTCGAGAACTTCCCGCCGTAGTAGTTCAGCCAGTTGAAGGCCTTGATGACGTCGACCTTCTTCCACGGCGCCCGGGTGCCCAGGAGGGTCGCCGGGAACATCACGCTGTGGAAGGGGACGTTGTCCTTGCCCATGAACTGCGTGTAGCGGACGTCCGCGTCGGACTCCCACCACCAGGAGCGCCAGTCGCGGTTCTCCGGGTCCTTGTCCGCCCACTCCTTCGTCGCGCCGATGTACTCGATCGGGGCGTCGAACCAGACGTAGAACACCTTGCCCTCGGCGGCGAGGTCCGGCCAGGTGTCGGCGGGGACCGGGACGCCCCAGTCCAGGTCGCGGGTGATCGCCCGGTCGTGCAGGCCCTCGGTCAGCCACTTGCGGGCGATGGAGGAGGCCAGCACCGGCCAGTCGTCGGCGCGCTCGTCGACCCACGCCTCGACCTCGCCGGCCAGCGCCGACTGCAGCAGGAACAGGTGCTTGGTCTCGCGGACCTCCAGGTCGCTGCTGCCGCTGATCGCCGAGCGGGCGTCGATCAGGTCCGTCGGGTCCAGCACGCGGGTGCAGTTCTCGCACTGGTCGCCGCGGGCCTTGTCGTAGCCGCAGTGCGGGCAGGTGCCGATGATGTACCGGTCGGGCAGGAAGCGGCTGTCGGCGTTCGAGTAGACCTGGCGGATCGCCCGCTCCTCGATGAAGCCGTTGGCCTTGAGCTCGCGCGCGATCTCCTGGGTGATCTCGTGGTTCTGCGGCGAGGAGCTGCGGCCGAAGTAGTCGAAGGCCAGGTCGAAGCCGTCGTAGATCGCCTTCTGCTGGTCGTGGGCCTGGGCGCAGAACTCGTCCACGGGGATGCCCTGCTCCTTGGCGGCCAGCTCCGCGGGGGTGCCGTGCTCGTCCGTCGCGCAGATGTACAGGACCTCGTGGCCCCGCTGGCGCAGATAGCGTGAGTACACGTCGGCCGGGAGCATGGACCCCACCATGTTGCCCAGGTGCTTGATCCCGTTGATGTACGGAAGGGCGCTGGTGATGAGGTGTCGAGCCATCGCGGGCTGCTCCCAAGTCGCTACGCGGGGTGACGATCTCGTGGTCTCGGTCGTCTACGGAACCTTGAAATCGTAGCCGACATGGCTACGCCGCCCGCCTCCCGTTTTACGGGGTGGGAAGCGGGCGGCGCGGAACGGGCCGGGAGGGGTCAGGGGCGCCAGCCGGCCAGGACGCCCTCGTAGAGCTCCTTGTCCGTCAGTTCCCGGGGGGTTTCGCCGGCGAGGAAGTGGGACGTGTTGGGGGTCTTCAGCTTGCGGAGGTAGTCGAAGGCCTTGTTCTCCGGGTCGCCGAAGGCGACGAACGAGAAGTGGACGGCGGGGTGGGTCTTCGCGGCGTCCGTGAGGGCCTGGGTGGCCGGGGTCTTGGCGTCCGGGGCGCCGTCCGTCTGGAAGACCACCAGGGCGGGGGAGGTGGAGCCGGCCTTGTCGTGGTGGGTCAGGACGGCCTCCACGGCGGCGTGGTAGCTGGTGCGGCCCATGCGGCCGAGTTCCGCGTGCAGGTCGTCGATCTTGTTCTCGTGGTCGGTGAGGGTGATCTCGCCGGTGCCGTCGAGTTCGGTGGAGAAGAAGACGACGGGGACGGCGGCCTCGGGGTCCAGGTGGGCCGCGAGGGCGAGGGTCTGCTCGGCGAGGGCCTGGGCGGAACCGTCCTTGTAGTACGGCCGCATCGACGCGGAGCGGTCCAGGACGAGGTAGACCTTGGCCCGGGCGCCGGTGAGGTCGTTCTTGTCCAGGGCGGTGGCGGCGGCCTTGTACGCGGTGGCGAGGCCGGGGGCGTCGGACTTGAGGCGGGCGAGGGGGAGGGCGGGGACCTTGGCCTCGGCCTTGGCTTCGGCTTCGCCTTCGCCTTCGGCCTTGTCGCCGTCGGTGGCCGCGGGCTTGGTCCTGGACGCCGGCGACTTGGTGGTGGCCTTGGAGGCGGTCTTGGCCGGGGGCTTGGTGGTGGCCTTGGTCGTGGACGTGGCCGTGGACTTGGCCCGGGTGGTCTTCTTCGCCGTGGCCTCGGCTTCGCCTTCGGCCGTGTCGTTCCCACCCGCACCACCCGTGCGGGTTTCTTCGGCGGGTGCGGGTGGCCCCTGTGGGGCCTTCTCGCCGTCGGCGGCCGCGGGCTGCGTCGACGCGCCGGACCGGACCGCAGTCCCGTCCCCGGCCTCGGCTCCTGCCTTCTGGCCAGCCTTGTCCCCGGCCTCGGCCCGCGCCTTGGTCTCGGCCTCGGTCTCGCCCTCGGCTTCAGCCTCCGCCTTGGTCTCAGCCCCGGCTTCCGCCTTCTGCCCAGCCTTGCCCTCGGGCTCGGCCTCCGTCTTGGTCTCGGCCTCGGCCTTGTCGCCGGCCTTGGCTTCCGCCTTGTCCTCGGCCGTGTCGCCGGCCTTGGCTTCTGCCTTGCCCGCAACCTTGCTCTCGGCTTCGGCTTCGGCCTTGTCGCCGGCCTCAGGCTCAGCCTTCGGCTTCGCCTTGTCCTCCGCCTCTGCTTCCGCCTTCGCCTTCGGCTTGCTTTCGGCCTCAGGCTCAGCCTTCGGCTTCGCCTTGCTCTCGGCCTTAGGCTCAGCCTCGTCTGCGATCGCGGCTTCCGCCTCGTCCGCAGCCGCGCTCTCGGCCTCGGTCTTGTCAGCCTTCGCCTGCTTCTCAGCCGTGCCCTCGGCCTCTGCCTCCGGCTCGGCCTCCGCCTTCGGCTCCTGCTGGGCCTCGGTTGCCGCCTCGGCCTCCGCCTTCGCCTCGGACGCGGCCTCGTGCTCCGCGGTGCCCTCGGCCTCCGCCTTCGGCTCGTCCGTTGCCGGCTTCGCCTCCGGCTCCTTCTGCGCCTCGGCTGCCGCCTCGGACTCCTGCGCGACCTCGGTCTCAGGCTCGGTCGCGGCCTCCTCCGCAGCCGTCGGCTTCTCCGTCACCGGCTCAGCGGCACCCACCGAGCCCTCTGCCGACGCCGGTTCCTCATCAGCCTCAGCCGCCACAGCAGCCTCCGGCGCCCCCGCCGGCTCGGCGGGCTCCGGCCGCTGCGACTCCGTCGAGCGCGTCGGTCGGGGGACCGTCACGTTGTCGAAGGCCGCCGAGACGAGGTCGTGTTCGTCGTCGGGTGTGGTGGACGACGTGCCCGGGGAGACGCGGGGTTCCGGGACGCTCGCCGTTCGGGCCGGAGTCGGCTCCGGGGACGGGGACGGGAGCGTGGCCTCCGGGGCGGGGGACGAGGCGGTCGTGGGCTCCGGCTCGGCCGCTGCCGTACGCGCCGCACCCTCCGCCTCGGCGGTCCGTGACTTGCGGGACCGTCCGAACGCGTTCCGCAACCGAGTGAGAATGCCCATGTGCGCGCAACCCTTCGCGTGAGTTGAAGCCCGTCAATCCCTGGCCAGGACGGACACGTAAGGTTAGCGGCCCTCCTGGGTGATCTTGGGCAGGGTCGGGTGTGGGCGGCCCGGTCTGTCAAGGGCGCATCCGGTCCGGATGGGTGTCGCGGGACTGAACAGGGCCAACACCCGTACGGCTGCCACGGGTTCACTCGTTGTTCATCAGGGCGCCCGGCTACCGCACATACGTGCCCCTACGGTCACGCTGACACCAAGGGCATTCAAGGAGAGCAAAGTGCGCAAGCTGCTGCCGTTGATCGGAACGCCGTCCGGTTCGCACCCTGGTGGCCGGTCCGCCATGACCTGCCGGTTCCGGTGTGGTGACGCCTGTTTCCACGAGGTGCCCAACACCAGCCCGAACGCCTACGTCGGTGACGTGATCGCCGGTGCGCTCAGCCGGCGCTCGATGATGCGGGCCGCGGCGGTCGTGACCGTCGCCGCCGCGGGCGCGGGCGCGGTGGGTGTCGCCCAGGCGCCCCACGCGAGCGCCGCACCGGCCGCGTCGCAGGGTGCCGCCCCCGAGGCCGCCCGGCAGCACCGCAAGGGCGCCCGCGGTCTGCGGTTCAGCCCCGTCGCGCCCAACACCGCCGACGCCGTGACCGTGCCGGAGGGCTACCGGCAGAACGTCGTCATCCGGTGGGGCGAGCCGATCCTGCGCGGTGCCCCGGCCTTCGACCCGGAGCGGCAGAGCGCCAAGGCCCAGGCCGGGCAGTTCGGGTACAACTGCGACTTCCTCGCCCTGCTCCCGCTGCCCGGGGAGCGCGGCCGGCAGCTGCTCGTGGCCAACCACGAGTACACCGACGAGATGCTGATGTTCCGCGGCTACGACGCCGCGAACCCCACCCGCGAGCAGGTGGAGATCGCCTGGGCCGCGCACGGGCTGTCGGCCGTCGTGGTGGAGGAGGACCGCAAGAGCGGCAGGCTCACCGCCGTGTCCCGCCACCAGCTCAACCGCCGGGTCACCGCCACCACCGAGTTCCGGCTCACCGGCCCCGTCGCCGGGTCCGACCTGGTGAAGACCTCGGCCGACCCCCGCGGCACCAAGGTGCTCGGCACCCTCAACAACTGCTCCGGCGGCGTCACCCCGTGGGGCACGACCCTGCACGGCGAGGAGAACTTCAACCAGTACTTCGCCAACGCCTCCCGCCCCACCGACAAGCGGTACGGGATCGGGTCCGGGGCGACCGAGCGCAAGTGGGAGCGGTTCGACCAGCGGTTCGACGTCGCCCGGGAGCCGAACGAGGTGCACCGGTTCGGGTACGTCGTCGAGTTCGACCCGTACGACCCCCACTCCACGCCCCGCAAGCACACCGCGCTCGGGCGGTTCAAGCACGAGGCCGCGACGGTGCGGCTGACGCACGACGGGCGGCCGGTCGTGTACTCCGGCGACGACGAGCGGTTCGACTACTTCTACAAGTTCGTCGGCAGCAAGCGGATGAAGCACGGCCACAGCCGTGCCGTGCGGGAGCACAACCTGTCCCTCCTCGACGAGGGGACGCTGTACGTGGCGCGGCTGACCGGCGACTCCCCGGCCATCGAGATCGACGGCACGGGCAAGCTGCCCGAGGACGGCGAGTTCGACGGCAGCGGCGAGTGGATCCCGCTGGCCACCGCCACCGCCGAGGGCGCCGTCTCGCACGTGGAGGGCATGACCGCCGAGGAGGTGTTCGTCTTCACGCGGCTGGCCGGTGACAAGGTCGGCGCGACGAAGATGGACCGGCCCGAGGACATCGAGCCCAACCCCGTCACCGGCAAGGTGTACGTCGCCCTGACGAACAACTCCAACCGCGGTGTCGGCGCCAACGCCAAGGCCGACGAGGCCAATCCGCGCCACGCCAACAAGCACGGGCACGTGCTGGAGCTGACCGAGCGCCGGAACCGGCCGGAGAGCACGCGGTTCGCCTGGTCGCTGTTCCTCGTCGCCGGCGACCCGGAGGACCCGGCGACGTACTTCGCGGGCTTCCCGAAGGACGGCGTGAGCCCGATCTCCTGCCCGGACAACGTGGCCTTCGACCCGCACGGCAACCTGTGGATCTCCACCGACGGCGCCCAGCTCGGCTCGCACGACGGCCTGTTCGGCGTGGCGACCCGCGGGGAGCGGCGCGGTGAGCTGAAGCAGTTCCTGACCGTGCCGAAGGGGGCGGAGACCTGCGGGCCGATCATCCAGGACCGGCGCGTGCTGGTGGCCGTGCAGCACCCGGGCGAGATCGACGGCGCGTCCGTGGAGAAGCCGGCCAGCACCTGGCCCGACGGGCCCGGGACGTACGTCCGCCCGGCCGTCGTGTCGGTGTGGCGCGCCGACGGACGCGACATCGGCGTCTGACGGCCTCGTCGCACGGCCGCGTCGCCGGGGGTACGTCAGGGGAGGGCCGGGCTCGGGGGTCTGCGGGGGCCGCCGGGCGCCGGCCGGCGCCACTCCCGGTAGGCCGGAGCCTGCCGCGCCACCTCCCCGTACGCCTCCTCCAGCGCGGGGTAGACGCCGTCCAGCTCGGTCTCCGTACGGGCCGCGGCCAGCAGGCGCACGCCGAGCGGGTCGCCCTTGAGGCGGCGGACCGCCATGTCGGGGCGGGGGGTCCGGGTCGGCTGGCAGACGGTGACGACCTCGCCGGTCGCGACCAGGACGTCGGCCGTGTGGTAGTCGCCGTGCAGGAGGCGGGGGCTGACCCCGGCGTCGCGGAACATGCGCAGGACGGCGTCCCACTCGCCGTCGACGGTGGGGTCGATCATCCAGCGGTCGCCGGCCAGGTCGGCCACGTCGACCTCCTGCTTGCCGGCCGCCGGATGGTCCACCGGCAGGGACACGCACTGCGGTTCGCGCTCGACCAGGACGCGCAGCCGCAGCTCCGGGGGGATGCGCAGCGGGCAGCCCTCGACCTCGTGCACGAAGGCCACGTCGAGCTGGCCCATGGCGACCATGCGCAGCAGGGCGTTGGGGGAGACGTTCATGTGCAGGCTGGGGTTCTGGCCGCGGGCGCGCAGCCGGCGCAGCCAGCCCGCGAGGGCCTTGCTCGCCGTGGACCCGATGCGCAGTTCGGTGCCGCCGCCGGCCGCGGCCCTCGCCTCGGTGACCAGCAGGTGCAGGTCGCTCATCAGCGGGCGGGCCCGGCTGAGGACCAAGCGCCCCAGCGGGGTGGGGCGGCAGCCGGTGTGGGAGCGCAGGAAGAGCGGGCCGCCCAGCTCCTGCTCGATCCGGCGCAGTTGTGTGCTCAACGACGGCTGGGAAACGCCCAGCTGCCGGGCGGCGCGGTGCAGACTGCCGGTGTCGGCGATGGCGCACAGCGCGCGGAGGTGCCTCACCTCGAGCTCCATGCACAGTGAGGCTAAAGCGCAATCGCAGCGTTAACCAGCCACATAATTCACCGCTAAAACAGGTGAATTGGGCAGCCGATAACCGCGTCCTATCCCCCATTGCCATCATCACAGGCGGCGTACAGGCGTCGAGACTCACCGGTGAGACTCAACCCCCACCCGAGGAGTCATCGATGCGCAGGTACACGTCCGCCCTGGCGGTTCTCGGCCTCGGCCTCGCCACGGCCGGTCTCGGAACGGCCGTCCCCGCGGCCGCTTCCCCGGCCGCCGGGCCCCACGCCGGCTTCGTCGCCAAGTCGTCGGCGCCGTCCGCAGGTTCCGACGCGAGCGATGAGTTCTTCCAGGCGGTCCTGGAGTCCGTCGCGGAGAAGCGCGCCGCGAACCCGAGCGCCACCGCGGCGGTCACCGTGGTCTACGACGCCTCCCGGGCGCCGTCGTTCGCCACCCAGATAGCGCGCAGCACCCAGATCTGGAACAGCTCGGTGACGAACGTGCGGCTCCAGGCGGGGTCCGCGTCGACGGCCGACTTCAGCTACCGGGAGGGCAACGACTCCCGCGGCTCCTACGCCTCCACCGACGGCCGCGGCAACGGCTACATCTTCCTGGACTACCGGCAGAACCAGCAGTACGACTCCACGCGGGTCACCGCCCACGAGACCGGTCACGTCCTCGGTCTGCCCGACCACTACACGGGTCCGTGCAGTGAGCTGATGTCCGGCGGCGGCCCCGGCCCGTCCTGCACCAACGCCTACCCGAACTCCACCGAGCGGTCCCGGGTGAACCGGCTGTGGGCCACCGGCCTGGCGGCGGCGATGGACAAGGCGCTGGAGAAGTCCGGGCGCTGAGACCCCCACGCGGATACGGCCGTCCCACCGGTGTGGGGCGGCCGTATCCGTTGCACGGGCCCGTGCGGTGTCCGCGGGCGCGCCCGTGCGACGCCGGGTGTCGCAGCCGCCCGTGCGGCCGTCCGTGCCGTCGGGTGTCAGGGGCGCTCGTGCAGGGTCAGGTCCGTGACGACGGCACGGTGGTCGGTGCCGGACAGGTCCAGGATGCGGGTGCGCTCCGCGGCGAACTCCTCGGACACCAGGACGTGGTCGATCTGCACTCCGAACGTCGGGGCCGTGCGGGCCGGCCAGGTGGCCGTGCGGTCGGCGCCGTCCAGGCGGGAGGCGTCGCGCAGCCCGGTGTCGAGGATGCGGCGGAAGGCGGCGTGGTCCTGCGAGGCGTTGAAGTCCCCGGCCAGGACGAGAGGGGTGCCGGGGTCGGTGCGGGCCGCCGCCCGCAGATCGCCCAGCTCGCGCTTCCACAGGTCCACCTGCCCGGGCAGCGGCGGCATCGGATGGGCGAGCTGGAGCCGTACGGCGTGGCCGTCCACGTCGGCGACCGCCCCGGGCATGCCCATGGTGGCGGGCACGCCGCCGGTGGGCCGCAGCGGGAAGCGGCTGAGGATCACCGACCCCTCCGAGCCGCCGCCCTCGACGGCCCGGCGGTGCGGGTACTCCCGGGCGAGGTCCTGCTTCAGCCGGGCGTCGCAGTCGGGATCGCACTCCTCGACGAAGACGATGTCCGGGTCCTCGCGGCGGACGGCGGCGACCAGGGCGGGCGTGCCCTGCCCGAACTCCACGTTGGAGGTGAGCACCCGGAAGGAGGCGACCGGCCGGCCCGCGGGCTCGTCGGAGGTGCCGTACGGCTCGATGTACCAGGCCAGCACCCCGAGCACGGCGACGCCCCAGACCGTGCCGGGCCACCAGCGGGCGAGCAGGGTGAAGAGCAGGGCGACGGCGGTGGGGGCGAGCATCCAGGGCAGGAAGGCCAGCAGCTGCGGGACGGGAGTGATGCCGTCGCTGTCGGCGGCGCGGAAACCGGCGACCACGCTCACCCCGGCGAGCAGCAGGCCGGCGCACCAGGCGCCGAACCGGCGTCCGGCGGGGCGCTGCCCCGGCCCCTCGTCGGTCGCGGTCCACTCGGCGGCTGCGGTGTCCAAGGCCCGGCCCCTTCCGTTGGTGCGGGTGGGTTGCCCGAATCCTCCCTCAAGGACGGGGTGGGGCGGGGGAAGGTTGCCGTGCATCGACCCGGGCGAGGAACGCGGCCAGCGCGCGGTCGAACTCCTCGGGCCGTTCCAGGTTGGGCAGGTGGGCCGCGCCCTCGACGACGTGGAGCGTGGAGTCGGGCAGGGCCGCGTGCAGGGCCCGGGCGCCGGAGACGGGCGTGTAGGTGTCGTCGGCGCCCACCACGACCAGGGCGGGGACGCGCACGCGCGGCAGCAGGGCCGTGTGGTCGCGGCGCCGGGCGCGGGCGCGCAGGGCCGCTGCGGCCGCCTGCGGCGAGGTGCCCGTCATCATGGCGTGGACGTGCGCCTTGACCCGGGCGGACGCGTACGGCGCGACCATGCGCTCCAGGACCTCGTCGGCGTATCCGCCGAGGCCCTCGGCCAGGAGGCGGTCGGCCATGGCGTCGCGGGCGCGCACGCCCTGCGGCGTCTCCGCCGCCGGGGAGGTGTCCGCGAGGACCAGGCCCCTCAGGCGCTCGGGGAACAGGCGGTAGCAGTCCAGGACGATCTGGCCGCCCATCGACAGGCCCGCCAGGACGCAGGAGTCCACGGCCAGCTCGTCCAGCAGGGCCTCGATGTCCCGGGCGAACGCGGAGAAGTCGGTGAGGGGCGGCCCGGCCGGGGAGGCGCCGTAGCCGCGCAGGTCGGGGGCGACGACGCGGCGGCCCGGGGAGAACGCCTCGATCTGCGGGGACCACATCGAGCGGTCGAAGGGGTGGCCGTGGACGAGGACCAGGGGAACCGGGGTGGCGTGCGGCGGCCGGGAGGAGGCGGACCCCGATGTGGGGCCTTTGTCCTCGTATGCGAGGAAGGGTGCCATGCGACGACCCTAGGCGGCCCAACTACTCGGTGCAATGAGATCTTTGCTCTCGGTGCAATCCACAGGGGGACGGACGATGGGTGACTACCGGCGGATCGCCGACCGGATCGCCGACGACATCGCCGAAGGGCGGCTCACGCCGGGCCAACGGCTGCCGCCGCAGCGGGTGTTCGCCCGGCGCAGGGGCATCGCCTCGTCGACCGCGGGCCGCGTCTACGCGGAACTGGTCCGCCGGGGGCTGGTCGTCGGCGAGGTCGGGCGCGGCACGTTCGTGCGGGCCGCCCCGCCCCGGCCGGGCGGGCAGGCGCTGGTGGAGGCCGGAGCGGCCGCCGCGTCCGTCAACCTGGAGCTGAACTACCCGTCCGTACCGGGGCAGCCCGAGCTGCTCGCCCCCGTGCTCGCACCCCTGCTGCGGCCCGACGTGCTGGCCGAGGCGCTGTCGCCTGCGGCCGCCACCGGTACCCCGGAGGCGCGCCGGGCCGCGGCCGCCCTGCTCACCACCCCGGACTGGCGGCCCGCCCCGGAGCGGCTGCTGTTCACCGGCAACGCCCGGCAGGCCATCGCCGCCGCCCTGGCCTCCCTGGTCCGGCCGGGCGGCCGGGTCGGCGTGGAGCAGTTGACGTATCCGCTGGTCAAGGAGATCGCGGGGCGGCTCGGCATCACGCTGGTGCCGCTCGCCGGGGACGCGGCGGGACTGCTGCCGGAGGCCGTCGCCGCCGCGCACCGCTCGGCGCCGCTGTCCGCCCTCTACGTGCAGCCCACGCTGCACAATCCGACGTCCCTCACCACGGGCCGCCCGCGGCTGCTGCAACTGGCCGAGGCGGTCCGGCACTTGGAGCTTCCGGTGGTGGAGGACCGCATCTGGTCCTTCCTCCGGGAGCCCGGTGACGTGCTGGCCGTGCACGCCCCGGCCCTCACCCATGTCGTCGACGGCCTGTCCAAGCGGGTCGCCCCGGGGCTGACGGCCGGTTTCCTCGTCGTGCCGCCGCACCGGGTGCCCGCCGTGGCCGACGCGGTGCGCTCGGGCGGCTGGAGCGCCGGCCGCTTCGCGCTGGAGGCGGCCGTGCGCTGGGTCGCGGAGGGCACCGTGGCACGGCTGGTGGCGGACAAGCGGGCCCAGGCGGCGCGCCGGCAGCGCATCCTCGCCGAGGAGCTCGCCGGCTTCGCCGTGCGGTCCGCCGCGACCTCCTGCTTCGCCTGGTGGGAGCTGCCCGGGCCGTGGCGCGCCGACACCTTCACGGCCGCCGCGGCGGCGCGGGGCATCGCCGTCACACCCGGGACGGCCTTCGCCGTCGCCCCGGGGCACACCCCCGACGCCGTCAGACTCGGCCTCGCATCGGCCGCGGAGCCGGATCTGCGACGGGCGCTGCGGACGCTCGCGCGGCTCGCCGGGCAGCGCGGCGGGGACCGTAGCGGCCTGTGAGCCAGGCGGCGAGCGCCACCGCCAGACCGAGGGCGCACAGCAGCCAGGACACCGTGCGCAGGGTGGCCGTCAGGGCGTCGTAGACCGCGCCGGCCGCCGGGCGGTGGAGGGGGTCGGGCAGGTCGGCGAGGGTCAGGCGGCGGCCCACCGCCACCGCGACGACGAGCAGAGCGCCGCCCAGGGCCGTACCGAGGCCGAGGGCGGTCACCGCGCGGCGGCGGCAGCCGGCCAGGGCGATCCCGGCGACGGCGAGGACGGCGGCGGCGAGCGGCAGCCAGAGGGCGGCGGTCTCCAGCACCTGGTACCCCGTGCGCAGCCGGTCCGCCTCCTCGGCCGGCAGCAGCGCGATCCGCGTGTGCGTGACCGGGATGCGGCGGGCGAACGGCACGTGGTCCTCGGTGAGTTGCTGCTTGACGCGGGCGATGACGGGGGCCGGGTCGACGGTGACGGGGGCGCCGTGCGCGCCGTCGTCGCGCAGGGCGCGCACCACGGCGTCGTGGACGGTCCGGTTCCCCGCGTCCCAGGCCGCGCGGAAGGTCTCGGTACGGGTGAAGGAACGGGCCGCGTCGTGCACGAAGGGCGCGACCGCGCCCCGCAGGGACGTGCCGTCGAGCTCGTGGGCGGTCTCGCGCAGGACGCCGTCCCCGAGGGCGTCGGCCACCGCGAGCCGCACGGCCGGGTCGGCGGACAGGGGGGCCATCGCACGGACGTAGCGGCCGGTGTCGGTCAGGCCGTGGGCCGCCCAGGACGCGACCGCGCCGAGCGGCAGGAGCAGGCACGCGAGGAGGAGCGCAACGGCCGACAGGGCGTTCCGCAGGCGGGAGGGCGCCTGCGCGGCGGCGGGCGCCCTGTGGGGCTCGGGCACCCTTCCAGGCAAGGCGCCCCCGGAGCGGCCCGCGACCGCTGCACCGGCGCCCCGCCCCGTCCGCGGCGCCGGAATCCGCCCCCACCTGCGCGGACGGCCAGCGGGCACGCGGCCGCCGGGCGCACCCGAACGGGTGGCCCGGCGGCGGGCCGGCGCGTGGCCGGTGCGGCGGCGGTGCGGCGGAGGGTGCCGTTCCCCGGGGGGCGGGCCGGGGAGCGGGCCGCGGTGGGAGGGACCCGGGTCGAGCGGGGGCGCGAGACCCGCGATGCGGGTGGGCGCGGTGCGGGTGGGCGCGGCCGCTCCGGCGACGGCGACGCGCCGGAGGCCGCACGGGTGGAGGTGCTGTCGCGCGGGTGGAGGTGCGGGCCGGTGCCCGCCGTCCCGGACCGGCCGCGGGCGGCACACGACGACCACGGTGCCCACGGGCCCCGGCGCGGCCGGTGTCAGGCGCGGTCGAGGCCCATCGGGTCCTCGCGGCTGTAGAAGCGGTAGAAGTTGATCAGCAGGATGCCCGCCCCGGTCACCAGCCCCACTCCGGCGGAGCTGTACACGGACAGGTTGCTCTGGCTGACGAGGAAGCCGGCCGCGCAGCCGGCGAACACGCCCCAGGCCAAGGCGTGCGGGCCGCGCCCGAGCCGCGGTGACAGACGCCAGAGAACGGCGAACACCACGGCGAAGACCAGTGCCGTGACGAAGCCGAACAGCACGTTCCAGCCGGTGATGGGCCCGCCGAAGCGCCGGTTTGTCGCGGCCCAGAGCCCGTAGATCAGCCCCAGGGCGACGGGCAGCGCCACGTTCACGGCGGAGTGGGTACGGGCGCTGAACACGTCCGGCCTGCGCCGCTGCCGGGCCATCCTGCGCGGAGCGGGTGCCGCATGAGCCATGAGAGCTCTCCTCTCTGTCCCTGCCCCTGCTCTCCAGGGCACACCGGTGGGCCGCCCCGGGCAAGTCGGCGGCCCGGGGCGGGCGGGATGCGGCCGGTGCGGGCCCGTGATTCGCTGATCCGGTGAGCCGCCAGCGCACGAGGCACGGCCCGTTCGACCGGTACGGCCGGGCCGGCCGCGGGGACGTCGTGCGACGGCAGGAGCTGCTGCGGATCCGGGGGCGCAGCGTGGCCTGGGTGCCGCCGCTGCTGCTGCTCGTCGCCATCCTCGTCGGCGACTGGAACACCACCGGCGACTTCCGCATGATCTCGTGGATCGTGCTGGTGCCGGGCATCGCCGCCGCGCTCTGCGGGGTGTGGGGCACGGCCGTGTTCGCGCTGCTCTCCCTGGTCGTCTACGTCCTGGCCGACGGTGCCTGGCCGCACGAGTACCAGGCCGGGCTCGCCGACTTCGTCCTCGTGGCCATCGGCGGCACCCTCGCTGTCCTGGCCTGCGTCGTCCGGGTGCGCGACGAGCACCGCGCGCTGCACATGGGCGACGTCACCGACACCATCCGCCGCACGGTGCTGCGCCCGCTGCCACCGGGCTGGGGCGGGCTCGACCACGCCGGCGTCTACCTCACCGCCGACGCCCACGCCCGCGTCGGCGGCGACTTCTACGACATCCAGCCCGGCCCGCACGGCACCCGTGTGCTGCTCGGCGACGTGCAGGGCAAGGGGCTGGGGGCGGTGGAGGCGGCGGCCGCGCTGCTCGGCACGTTCCGGGAGGCCGCCTACCACGAGGCGGATCTGGTGACGGTCGCCGAGCGGCTGGAGACGCGGATGCTCCGGCACCGCCGGCACACGGTCGCCCTGGGCCGCTCCGACGGCGACCGGTTCGCCACGGCCGTCCTGCTCGGCTTCCCGGACGACGACGCCGAGGCGGTGGACCTCATGCTGTTCGGCCACGAGGCGCCGCTCGCCGTCGAACCGGGAGGGGTCCGCCGGCTGGCGGCCCCGCCCGGGCTGCCGCTGGGCATGCGGGAGCTGGCGCCGGGCCGGCCCCGGGTGCGGCGGGTGCCGGTCGCCGCCGGGGAGACGCTGCTGCTGGTGACGGACGGGGTGACCGAGGCCCGCGACGGCACCGGGGCGTTCTATCCGCTCGCCGATGCGGTGGCCCGCGCCGTCGCCCGGGACCCCGGCGTCGCCGAGCCCGCCCGGCTCGCCGCGTTCGTCCGCGACGGCACGCTCCGGCACTGCGGCGGCCACCTGGCGGACGACACCACGATCTTCGCCCTGCACCGCCACGGTGGACGTCGTGGTGCCTCGGGAGACGGACGTTCGCGGGCCTGACGCCCCCCGGGGCCGCCGTAGCGGTTACCGTGCTGCCGTAGCCGATCGACGCGAGGGGGAGGGACGATGCCCGGGACCGTGCTGCTGCTGGCGGCCTCGCCGGTGGGCCGGGGGCGTCTGGTCGACGCCGCGTCCGTCCTGCCCGTCCTCGCGGCCGTCCCGCCCGCCGTGCTCGCCGGCACGGACACCGCCAACGTCGTCGAACTCGCCGACCCGCTGGAACCGCAGGCCGTCCTCACCCGGCTGCGCGCCGCCGCGGCGGCCCCGGGCCCGCTCACCGTGTACGTCGCCGGCCAGCTCCAGCTCGACCGCCGCCAGCGCCTGCCCCACCTGGCGCTGGCCCGCACCACCGCCTCCACCGCCCGCTACACGGCGTTCCCCTGGCACTGGTTCCGCGAGGAGCTGCGGCTGCGGCCGGCCGGCGCCACCACCCTCCTCGTGGACCTGCACGCCGACGCCGAGACCTGGGAGCTGCTGCGCACCACCCCGCTGGACTCGGGGCGCGGCAACGCCGTGCACGGCCGTATCGCGCCGCCGCCGTCCCGCCGTACGCTCGCGGCACCCACGTACATGAAGGCCGTCGCGACGATCCTGCGCAGCGGATTCCGGCCGCCCGCCGGGCAGTTGCACGAGCAGGCGCTGGCCCGGATCGCGCCCGAGAGCGCGGGCCGGGACCTCGTGGTGAGCACGCCCGGCCCGACGGGCGGGGACCCGCACGCCGCCCTCGCCGCCGCCGTGCAGGCCGGCCGGCACGCCGACGCCGACGCGCTGGCCGCCCGCCACGAGCAGGCCGCCGTCGCCGCGCACGGCCCCGCCTCCGAGGAGGCCCTGCACTGGGCCGAGGTCCGGGCCGACCTGGCCATGCTCGCCGGGGACGCCGCCCGCAGCTGCCGCACCTGGCTGACCGTCGCCACCACGCGCCTGAACGCCGGGCAGGCACCCGACGCACCCGCGGTGGAGTCCGCCGCGGACCGCGCCCACCACCAGTGGGGCCGGATCCGCGACACCGTCCACGCCCGGGAACTGGGCGCCGCCCTGGCCGTGTTGCGCAGCCGGGTACCGGGCAGGCGCGAGGGGGCGCTCGACCATGTGCAGCGCCAGCTCAGGCAGTTGCAGACCCAGCCCTGAGCATCCCCGCGCCGTGCGCGCGGCGTGCAGGGGGCGTGCGGCCACCTGCCGGGGGCACGTCACGGGTCTGCCGCCGGGGCCGGGTCGGGTGTCATGATGGCGGGATGACAGAGGGGGACCGAGTGGCTGTCTTAGGCGTACGCGTCCGGCTGGGTGCCGGCGCGACCATGGAGGACGTCAGAGCCCTGCGGGCGTGGCTGGAGCGGGACGAGCCGCTGCAGGAGCTGCTGTCCGGAGGGCACCTGCGCATCGAGGAGCGGACCACGGCCGACGGGCCGAAGGGACGCCTCGGGCCGGACGTCGAACTCGTCCTCCAGCTGCTCGGCGACGTCGCCACGATCGCGGCGCTGACCGAGTACACCGCCCGCGCGGTGAAGACCTGGAAGAACAACCGCCGCAGGCTCCAGGGCGGCGAACCCGATTCGGACATCCGCCCGTTGGGACCCGACGGGGAGTAGCCGGGTGAGCCGCTTCGACCCGCGCGGCAGAGCGAACCGGGCGCTGCTGGTCGGCGTGTCCGAGTACGACCACACGGCACCCGACCCCCAGGGGGTCAGCGGACAGCTGCCCGCCGTGCGGCACAACCGGAAGGTGATGGAGGACGCCCTGCACCGGGGCGGGGTCTTCCGCGCGGGCGAGATACGGGTGCTGGCGTCCCCGGCGCCGGACGACTTCACCGGCGAGCTGCGCCGCGCCGTCCGCGAGACCGACGGCGTGCTGCTGCTCTACTTCGCCGGGCACGCCGTCGTCACCGACACCTCCGTGCACAAGCTGCACCTGCAGATGCGCACCGCGCGGATGGTCGCGGGCGAGGAGCTGCCCGGCGCGGTGAGCTTCGCGGGCGTGCTGGGCGAACTGTGCGCCCCGGAGAGCCGCCCCGAGAGGGTGCTGGTGGTCCTCGACTGCTGCTACGCGGGTAACGCCGCCGAGATCTGGCACCGTTTCGAGTCGCCGCAGGAGCGCAAGGAGCGGGTCCTGCTGCTGATGAGCGTGCAGCCCAACCGGTACATCCTGGGCGGCGACGCCGACGGGCCGACGCCGTTCACCCACGAGGTGGCGCGCTTCCTCGACGAGGGCGGGCAGGTGTGGCTGTCCACGCTGTATCCCGCGCTGAAGCGGCGGATGGCCGCGGCGGGTTACCGGGCGGAGGACGACGACCTGCAGAAGCCGCAGGCCCTGGCCCCGCCCTGGAACCCGGACGCCGACGTGCTCCTGGCGGCCGGCCCGCCCCCGGCCCTCCCGGTACCGGACCCCGGCCCGGGCACCGACCGGTCCCCCGGGCCCTCACCGGTACCGGATCCCGGCCCCGGCCCTGGACCCGGCCGGTCACCCGGGCCCTCACCGGGACCTGGTCCCGGCCCCGGCCCGAATCCCGGCCCGGATCCCCGCGGGTCGCGGCTCGTCAGGGCTGCCCGGGCCCTCGCCGGCCGCCTGGGCTCCGGCGCGCTCACCCTGCTGCTGGCCCTGCTCGCCACCGGCGCCGGCGGCTACGGCCTCTACTCCCTGATCGCCGGCTCCGAACCCTGCGGTCCCGCCCTGGAGTTGCGGCTGCTGGTCGACCCCGACCTGGAACCGGGGATCAACGCCGTCCGCGACGCCTTCCTCGCCTCCGGCGCCAACCGCACCGGCGAGGGGTGCCGGCGCAGCGGCATCACGGTCTACAGCGCGGCCGCCGCCGACGTGGTGACCGCGCTCGGGGAGCGGACCGACGCCTGGCAGAAGCCGCGCGAGGACGTCAACCCGCAGCGGGACATCGGCCCGCAGCCGGACGTGTGGATCCCCGCCACCCGCGCCACCGCCCAGCGGGCCGTCGTCTCCGCCGCGCGCCAGGACCGCGTCTTCGCCGAACTGGAGCCCGACACCGAGCCGTTCGCGTATTCGCCGGTCGTGCTGGCCGTGCCGGACGGACTCGGCAGGGGTGTCGAACGGACCGGGCGGTCGCTGACCGACCTGGTCGGCGCCCTGGAGAAGGCGGACCCGGCGGCCGAACTGCACCGCCCGGACCCGGACGTCACCGACGCGGCCCTGCTGGCGACGGTCGGCCTGTACGGCGAGGACACCCCCGCCCGGGACGCCGAGCGCCTGCTCACGCGCGCCGGGCGCCCCCAGCCGTCGGCCGTGCGGCTGCTGTGCACGCTGCCGGACACCGACGCCGTGGACAACCGCGGCGCCGCCCTGGTGCCGGAGTTCCTGCTGGACAGCGGCGTCGGCTGCGACTCGGCCACCCGCGTCGCGCGCACCGCCGCCTACCCCGCCGACGTGCCCCCGCTGGAACCGACGTTCGTGCGGGTGCGCTGGGAGGACGGCGACCGGGACGCGGACGCCCGGGACGACGCGGTGCGCCGCTTCCGCGCCTGGCTGACCGGCCCGGAGGGCCGGGCCGTACTCGGCGAGCAGGGCTTCCGCTCGCCCTCCGGCGCCCACGCCCTGCTCGCCGGCGGACGGGTCCCGGACGGGTTCACCGCGTCCGTCCGCCCCGTGCAGCCCGTCGAGGCGGCGGCGATGGACCTGACCCTGGAGCGCTACCGCCGGGCCCACGGGGACGGCCGGGTCCTGTACCTGCTCGACAGCTCCGGCTCGATGGCCCGCGTCTGGAAGGGCACCAGCGGCGGCCCCGGCATCCTCCGGCAGACGCTGCCGGGGCTCGGCGGCGAGGACGAGTACGGCGTGTGGGCGGTGCACGGCACCGGCCGGAGCACCCACACCCAGGTGCTCCGCTTCGGCCCGCACGCCCGCACCGAGGCCGAGGACAAGCTCGCCGGGGCGCGCTGGCGGGACGCCGAGGCGGACCCGGCCGCGGCCCTGAAGGACGCCCTGGAGTTCATGCGCGAGCGGGGCCGCGGCGACGACCGTCCGCAGCTCATCGTGTACCTGAGCGACGGCGAGGACGACGAGCGGCTGTCCGGCAAGGCCCTCGCCGAGGTCGAGAAGCAGGCCGGCACGGCGGGCGTCCCGGTGGTGATGGCGTCCCTGAACAGCTGGGGCTGCGACCGGGACCGCCCCGCGCGCCGGATCGCCGACGCCGCACGGGGCAGCTGCCTGGACACCGGCGACGACCTGGTGGCCCTGCTGCACGACGAGGTGTCCCGCATCGGATCGGGGGAGGAATGATGGCCCGCCGCGTGACGGCCGCCGCACTGTCCCTGCTGGCGCTGGCCGCGCTCGCCTCCTGCACCGGCGGCGGTCCGCAGGAGCAGCCGCCGGACAGCGACCCGCCCCGCATCGTGGTGGCCAGCGGGCAGGACGTCACCGGCAAGAACGGCATCCGCCAGCAGCTCATCGACGTGTGGAACGCCCGCCAGGGCGAGCACGGCTACCGGGCCCGGCTGGTCGAACTCCCCGGCTCCGCCGACCAGCAGCGCAGCCAGCTGCTCGGCGCGCTGCAGTCGGGCAGCGCCGAGTACGACGTGGTGAACCTGGACGTGACGTGGATCCCCGAGTTCGCCGCCGCCGGAGTGATCCGCCCGCTGACCGGCGCGGCCGTCGCCTCGCCCGGCGACATCATCGCGTCCGTCGACAGCACGGCCCACTGGGACGGCAAGCGGTACGCGGTGCCCTTCAACAGCGACGTCGGGCTGCTCTACTACCGCAAGGACCGGCTGCGGGAGATCGGCGCCTCGCGGACCGACCTGAGCGCCGGGGTCACCTGGGACGAGATACGGGAGTGGATCAACGCCCGGCCCCCGGACCCCGGCCCCGAGTACCTCGATGACGGCTGGACCACCCAGCTCGCCCCTTACGAGGGCCGCACCGTCAACGCGATCGAGGCGTTCGCCTCGGCCGTGCCGGACTTCGCGCTCACCGACGACCGGGGCCGCTACGCCGCCGACGCGGACGAGCTGACGGCCGGCGTGACCGGGCTGCGCGAGCGCACCGCGCGTCCCTACACGCTGGAGGAGGCCGCCGAGTCCCGGGAGGCCGAGTCCCTCAGCGCCTTCACCGAGGGCCGCGCGACGTTCCTGCGGCACTGGCCCTACGTCTATCCGGCCCTGCGCGAGACGTTCGGCGACGACCTCGGCGTGACGCAGTTGCCCGGCAAGGCGGTGCTCGGCGGACAGAACCTCGCCGTCGCCTCCTCGGCGTCCGAGCGGCGGGCCGAGAAGGCCGCCGAACTCATCGCGTTCCTCACCGACCCCGACAGCGAACGCTGCCTGCTGCGCGCCGGGTTCGCCGCGACCCGCACCTCCGCCTACCGGGACGCCGGCTCCGCGCCGGAGTGCCGGCACGTCGCCGCCTACGCGGAGACGCCGTCGGCCTCCCCCGGCGGCCGGAGTGCCGAGCGGACGGTGCCCGACCTGTTCCCCGCCGGGGGAAGCTACTTCCGCCACGTCCTGCGGCCGGCGCTCCAGGAGGCCGTCCACCGTCCCCGCACTCCTCTGTACGGGGCGGTGACCCAGACCCTCATCACGGGCCTGGACCCCCTGTACGACCGCACGAAGGACCGACCCTCCGACGCGGAGATAGGACGCCGGCTCGACGAGGCCCTGCGCGACGTCCTGCCGGACTGACTTATCCGATTCGTGCCACCTGTGCGGAGCCGGACGATTACGCTCGGCGACGGAACGACAGGAGCGCCGCAGGGCGTTCGGACCCGGGGGTGACCGCCGTATGGCCAACGTCCGCCGACTCGACCCCACCGCGTCGCCGCTGGACTACTTCGGCTCCGAACTGCGCCGCTGCCGCGAGGCCGCGGGGCTGTCGCAGAAGGAGCTGGGCGACTGCATCTACTGCACGGGCTCGCTGGTGGGCCAGATCGAAACCGCCCACAAGGTCCCGACGAGGGAGTTCGCGGAACGCGCGGACGCGGCCTTCATGACCGACGGCTGCTTCTCGCGGTTGGTGGGGCTGGTGCTGCGGAGCCAGTTGCCCACGTGGTTCCAGCCGTTCGTAGAGCTGGAGACGCGTGCGTCGTACATCTCGACCTATCAATGCCAGTTGGTCTACGGACTGTTCCAGACCCAGGCTTATGCACGGGCCGTTCTGGGTGTCGAGCAGGCGGACAAGCTGGACGAGATGGTGGCGGCCCGCATGGATCGACAGCTCGTCCTCCAGCGGGACCGGCCGCCGGCGCTCTGGGCGGTGCTGGACGAGGCTGTGCTGTACCGGGAGATCGGTGGGCGCGAAGTGATGCGCGAGCAACTGGCGAGACTGCTGGGTTTCTTCGGCCGGCCGTGGACGCACATCCAGGTGCTGCCGTTCGCTGCCGGGCAGCACGCGGCGATGATGGGCTCGTACACCCTCCTCCGGTTCGACAGCAACCCTGATATCCACTACGCCGAGAGCTACGACCAGGGCCATATGACGGCCAATCCTGAGGTCATCAGGGAGCGTTCGGTCGGTTACGCTCGCCTGCAAGCCGAGGCCCTCTCCGAGAGGGAGTCGGCGGCTCTGATCGCTCGCGTGATGGAGGAACGGTATGGGGAACAGCCTGGATCTGACGCGCGTGCAGTGGCGTAGGTCGACGTACAGCGGAAGCAGCGGCGGCGAATGCGTGGAGGTCGCCGAACTCCGTTCTGTCATTGCCGTTCGGGACTCCAAGAACCCCGGCGGCGGGGTTCTCGGCCTGTCACCGGAGGCCTATGCCGCCTTCGTCGCTCACGTCGCTGCGGAGTGACGGCTGGGGGTGGTGCTCCCCCGCCCGCGCCGGGCCCGCGTTCGCGGCCAGCAGCAGCGTGGCCACGGCGACGAGCGCGGCGGTGAAGCCTCGGGCGTACCGCTCGGCGGTGCGTGTGCGTTCGAGCACGGCGACCTCGCAACTGGGGCGGCTCTCTACGACGGCGACGTATTAAGCATGTTCAACAATTCTGCTTAACACTCCGTTTAACCTAGGGGCTGTTCCGGCCGAACGGCAAGAGGCACAAGGGGAGTTGGCGTGGGGGAGCGTGACGACCCGGGGACCATCGGTCGCCGGGTGCAGCGGTTGCGTGTGGAGCGCGGCCTGACCCAGCGGCAGCTGGCGGAGCCCGTGTACACGCCCGCGTACATCTCCACCCTGGAGTCCGGCCGGGTCCGGCCCTCCGACGACGCCCTGCGGCATCTCGCCGGCCGGCTCGGTGTCGCGTTCGACGAACTCGCCACCGGGCACTCCGCCCGGCTCGTGACCGAACTGCGGCTGCGGCTGACCGAGGCGCAGCGGACCCTCGCCCTGGGCGAGGCCGAGGCGGCGGCCGAGCTGTACACCGGGCTGCTGGCCGAGGCCGAGACGCACGGCCTGGCGGCCGAGCAGTCGGACGCGCTGCTCGGTCTCGGCGAGTGCGCCCTGGAGACGGGCGAACTGGTCACCGGCCGGGAGTACTTCGAACGGGCCGAAGCCTGCCTGGCCGGGGCCCCGCTGCCCGCCCGCGTACCGGCCCTGCGCGGCCGGGCCGTCGCGCACTACCTCGCCGGCGAACTGCGCTACGCCGTCTACCTGCTGGAGACGGCCCTGGACGAGCTGAACCGCGGCGGCCTGCACGACCCGGACGCCCTGCTGCTGCTCTACGCGAGCGCCATCGGCCCGTACATGGACATGGGCGCGCACGCCCGGGCCGCCCAGGCGGCCGAACTCGCCCTGGCGCTCGCCCCCCAGTCCGGCGACCCGGCCCTGGTCGCCCGCATGCACCGGTCGGTGGCGCGCACCCTGGTGGCCGAGGGCCGCCTGGCGGAGGCCGACGCCTCCCTGGCCAAGGCCGCCGAGTTGTACCGGGGTCTGCAGATCCGCACCGAACTGGCCAACTGCCACTGGATGCGCGGCTACGTCTACGCCCAGGACGGCCGGCTGGAGCGGGCGGAGGAGGAGCTGCGCGAGGCCCTCGGCATGCTGTCCGCCCGCCGCGCCGCCCTCTACAGCAGCCAGGTCGCCGTGGAACTGGCCGACGTGCTGCACCGGCGCGGCCGGTCCGCCGAGGCCGAGGCCCTGCTGCACGACGTGCTGGGGCACCTGACGTCCGAGCGCGGCGCCGTCCACTCCGCCGCCGCGCACCGGCTGCTCGGCATCATCGCCGAGGACGCCCGCCGTACCGAGGACGCCGAGGAGCACTACGTGCGCGCCCTCAGCCTGCTGGAGCGGGCGGGCGCGGCCGGCGACCTGGCCGACCTGTGCCGGCTCCTGGGGGACCTGCTGCGGCGCACCGGGCGGGTGGAGGCGGCGCTGGACGCGTACCGGACGGGACTGGGCCACCGCACGGCCCCCGGCACCACCACCCTCGGGCCCGCGCCCGCGCAGCCCCCGCTGTGAGGTGGCCGGGCGGCCCCGCGGGAGGCGGGGCGGCCCGGCCCCTCGCCACGGCCCACGCGGAGGGTTTTGCCCCACCGGCACCGGGTAGTCGGGCCGGGATCGCGGGATGGACCCACCTGCCGGGCGGCGGCGGTGGCGTACCGGCTGCCCCCGTGGGCCGCGCACAGCGGTCCGGTGCCGGGGCGGCCCGCCCGTGACCCGTCGACGGTGTGCCGCGGTGATCGAAGGAGGCGGTGGCCCGTGCGGCCCAGGGACGACCCGCGAGGAGGCCCCGACGGCGAGCCGGGGCGCGGCGCGGGCGGTGACCTGGAGGTGGACGGGCTGCGGGCCGTCGACGCGATCGCCCGGGGCGTGCGCGGCGCGGCGCCCGTCGAGGTGCCGGGGCGGCTGTGCCGGGTGGCCGTGGACCTGCTGCCGGTGACCGGTGCCAGCGTCTCCCTGCGCAGCGACGGCATGCCCGTGCAGCTCAGCGCCAGCAGCGCCGAGGCCGCGCACCTGGCCCACATCCAGGCCACGCTCGGCGACGGCCCCTGCCAGAGCGCGCTGGAGGACGGGGCTCCCGTGCTCGCCTGCGACCTGACCACCGGCCCGGACGCCGGACGCTGGCCGGTCTTCGCGCAGCAGGCCACGGCCGCCGGGGTGCGCGCGGTGTACGCGGTGCCCCTCGGCAACGACTCGGTGTGCGTCGGCACGCTCGACCTGTACCGCGACCGGCCCGGGGGGCTGTCCGAGCAGCAGTTGCACGTCGCCCGCATCGTGGCCGGGGTCATGACCGTGGCCCTGATGGCGCTGCCCCGCGGGGACGAGCCCGAGGTCGCCGGCGGCGAGGCCTGGCTGAGCGGGCTCGGCGCGGACCACGACGCGGTCTACCAGGCCGTCGGCATGATCATGGCGCAGCTGGGGGTCACGGCCGACGAGGCGCTCGCCCGGCTGCGGGCGGACGCCTTCGCGCGCGGCCTCACCGCCCTCGACGCCGCCCGCGACGTGATCACCCACCGCAAGCGCTTCGACCGGGACTGATTCGACCGGGACCGAGGGGCGCGGCAGGACCGCTGCGCGGTCCGCGACGGTCCGCCGCCGGTCAGATCTGCGCCCTTCCCGACTTCCCCAGGTCCGCCAGCCGCTGCGCGCCGACCTGCACGGCGTGCCGTGTGACCTCCTCGTACACCTCGCCGAGGCCGGCGTTGGTGACGGTGACGGCCTGCTCGCCGACGCGGACGCCCGCGATGTCGAAGGTGAGGTAGGTCAGGTCGCCGTCCTCCGTCTCCCCGGCCAGCGTCACCCGCAGGGCCCGCCGGGCGTCCCCGGCCGACGGCAGCGGCAGTTCGGAGACCTGCACCTCCTGCTGGACGCCGCCGGAGGCCGTCGCCGTGAACCGGCCGCACCGGTCCGGCAGCGACCCCAGCCAGTCGAGGGCGCGGTCGGCGTCCGCCGGGCGGTGGACGGCGACCTGGTAGCGCAGCTGGGCGTCGGTCTCGTCGTCGTCGAGCGCCGACTGCGCGCGCGGTCCGCGGGGGGCGCCGAACAGCTCCTCCGTGTAGAGGACGTCCAGCAGCCGCCGGCACTCCGGGTCCTCGGCGGTGCCCTTGAGCAGCCCGTCCCGCCACGTCCGGGCGCCCCGCGTCGGCACCCACGGCTCCCCCAGGTCGGCCTCGGTGACCAGCGCGGCCCGCACCAGCGCCGCGGCGAGGTCGCCGCCGGGAGCGACGGGCTGCTTCCCGGCCGGTGAGGCGCTGGTCGCCGAGGGCGAGACGGTGAACCACCGGGGCCGCGGCTCCTGCTGGAGGGAGCAGCCGGCCGCGGCCGGCAGGACGGTCAGGGACAGCGCGGCGAGCAGGAGGGCACGGGCGGCTGCCGGACAGCGGGTCATCGGGGTGCCTCCTGAGGGCGGGCCGGGGCTCGGCCGGGATCTTCGGTGCTCTCACGGCACCATCGCGCCCGCGCGTCCACCAGCGTGACGGTCCGTCCGGGTGAGGGGGCGGCGCGGGAGCGGTGCGGCGGCGGGCCGGGCCCGGAAAACCCCTCGTCCCGGCACCGCCGTGCCTGTTACGTTCGCGGCATGCAGCGCGTCCAGCCCCAGCCGTCCGCCACGACGACGCCGGAGAGTGTCCCGGCGCGCTGACAGCTGTCGCAGATGTCCGAAGCCCCGGGGCGAGTGCCCCGGGGCTTCGTCGCGCGGTGCTCGCTCCGGAAACCCGTATCCGGAGGAGCCACCGTGCACGACCACCGCCGACTCGGCCGTGAACTCGACCTGTTCGACACCGACCCGCTGATGGGCGCCGGGCTGCCGTACTGGCTGCCCGACGGCGCGATCGTGCGGCACGCCCTGGAGGAGTACGTCCGCGAGGCGGAACGCCGGGCCGGCTACCGGCACGTGTACTCGCCCGTCCTCGGCAAGCGGGAGCTGTACGAGATCTCCGGGCACGGGGAGCACTACGGCGACGACATGTTCCCGCCGATGGCCCTCGGCGCCGAGCAGGTCCTGCTGCGCCCCAGCCTGTGCCCGCACCACGCCCTGATCTACCGCTCCCGCTCCCACAGCTACCGCGAACTGCCGCTGCGCATGGCGGAGCTGGGCGGTATGTACCGCTCGGAGCTGTCCGGGGTGCTCGGCGGGCTGACCCGGGTGCGGGCCATCACCCTCAACGACGCGCACATCTTCTGCACCCCGGAGCAGGCCGCCGAGGAGGCCCGCGCCGCGCTGGAACTGATCGCCCGGGCCTACGCCGACCTGGGCATCACCGCCTCCCGCCACCGGCTGTCCCTGCCGGGGGAGGGCGGCAAGTACGTGGCCGACCCCCAGCTGTGGCGGCGGGCCACCGCCCTGCTCCGCGAGGTCCTGGACGGCTCCGGCATCCCCTACGAGGAGGCCGGGGGCGAGGCCGCCTTCTACGGGCCGAAGATCGACGTCCAGATCACCGACCCGGCCGGACGGGAGGCCACCCTGTCCACCGTCCAGATCGACTTCCACCAGCCCGAACGGTTCGACCTGCACTACATCGGGCCCGACGGGGGCAGGCACCGGCCGGTCATGGTCCACCGCAGCATCATCGGCAGCGTGGAGCGCGCGGTCGCCCACCTGATCGAGGCGCACGGCGGCGCCTTCCCGGTCTGGCTGGCCCCGGTGCAGCTGGTGATCCTGCCCGTCGGGGAGGAGCAGGCCGGGCCCGCCCACGACCTGGCCCGCCGCGCCCTCGGCCTCGGCCTGCGCGCCGAGGTCGCCGGTCCCGACCGGGGCACCCTCGCCGCGCGCGTCCGCGAGGCCCGGCTGGTGCCCTACCAGGCGGTGATCGGCGCCCGGGAGGCCGCCGCCGGGCTGGTGGCACCCCGCCTGCGCGACGGCCGCCGCCCCGGCGCCCTGCCCGCCGGGGACCTGCTGCGCCGGATCGCCGAACGGGCCGGGGCGCGCGGGACCGGCCTGTGGGAGGAGGGCGAGGCGGGCCCCGGACGGTCGTAGGGTCGCCGGTGAGGTCTCGGGCGGTACCAGTGGAAGGAGCCCCGCCGTGACGGACGGTCAGCGCATCCCGGTGATCATCGACTGCGACACCGGCGTCGACGACGCCCTCGCCCTGCTGTTCGCCGTACGGCATCCGGGGCTCGACCTGCGGGCGGTCACCTGCGTGGCCGGGAACACGGACGTCGACGGGGTGGTCCGCAACACCCTGACCGTGCTGGAGCGGGCCGGTGCCGGGGACATCCCCGTCGCCCGGGGCGCCGAGCGGCCCCTCGTCGAGGCGCCGCGCTCGGCCCGGCACGTGCACGGGCACGACGGCATGGGCGACCTGGGCCTGCCGGCCCCCACCCGCCGGCCCGTGGGCGTCGACGCCGTCACCCTGCTGCGGCGCGAGATCCTCGCCTCCCCGCGGCCGGTCACCCTCGTGCCCACCGCGCCCCTGACCAACATCGCGCTGCTGCTGCGCACCCACCCGGAGGTGGTGCGCAACATCGAGCGGATCGTCTTCATGGGCGGCGCGGCGGCGACCGGAAACGCCACACCGGTCGCCGAGTTCAACGTCTGGCACGACCCGGAGGCCGCCGCGATCCTGCTCACCGCCGGGGTCCCGATCACGATGTACGGGCTGGACGTCTTCACCCGGGTCGTCGTCCCGGCGGCGGACGTACGGCGCCTGCGCGCCAGTGGCGAACCCGGGGCGCGGCTGGCCGGGGACCTGCTCGCCCACCGCCCGGCGCATCCCGGCAGCCGGCCCGGCGATCCGTCCGAGACGGCCGGCGGGCTCGGGGACGCGGGTGCGGTGTGTGCGGTCGCCGACCCCGAGGGCCTGACCACGCACCGCCTCCCGGTGGCCGTCTCCCTCGCGCCCGGCCCCACCCGCGGCATGACGATCGTGGACCGCCGCCCCCGCCCCGGCGAGTCCGAACTGCACGAGGGCATCCGCGAACAGGCGTTGGTCGACGTGGGACTGGACGTGGACGTGGACCGCTACGTGAAGCTGTACCTGGCGACGGTCGAGTGATCCCCTCGGCTGCCGGCCGCAGGCCGACTCGGTGGTTCCTTTTTCCGGCATTCTGGACAGATTTAATGCTGTCGCCCGTCCGCCCGGCCAAGGAGACCGCGTGACCGAACGCCCCACCCCCGACCTGTCGTCCCGCGACCCCTACTGGTGGCGGCAGGCCGTCGTCTACCAGGTCTACCCCCGCAGCTTCGCCGACGCCGACGGCGACGGCCTCGGCGACCTGCGCGGCATCACCCAGCGCCTCGGCCACCTCGCCGCCCTGGGCGTGGACGCCCTGTGGCTGAGCCCGTTCTACCCGTCCGAACTCGCCGACGGCGGCTACGACGTCGCCGACCCGCGCGACGTCGACCCGCGCCTGGGCAGCCTGGACGACTTCGACACGCTGGTGGCCGAGGCCCACCGGCTCGGCCTGAAGGTCATCGTCGACATCGTCCCCAACCACTCCTCCCACCAGCACGTGTGGTTCCAGGAGGCCCTAGAGGCCGGGCCCGGGTCACCGGCCCGCGACCGGTACGTCTTCCGCGACGGCCGCGGCGAGCACGGCGAGCTGCCGCCCACCGACTGGCAGTCCGTCTTCGGCGGCAGCGCCTGGAAGCGGGTGCCCGACGGGCAGTGGTACCTGCACCTGTTCGCCCCCGAACAGCCCGACCTCAACTGGGACAACCCCGAGGTCCGCGCCGACTGCCGCACCACCCTGCGCTTCTGGTCCGACCGCGGGGTCGACGGCTTCCGCATCGACGTCGCCCACGCCCTCGTCAAGGACCTCGGCGAACCGCTGCGCGACCTCGGCCGGCCCGAGCTCAGCCGCGAGGAGGCCCTCACCGCGCTGCCGCCCGGCACCCACCCCTTCTACGACCGCGACGAGGTGCACGAGATCTACCGCGACTGGCGCAAGATCTTCGACTCCTACCGGCCGCCCCGGATGGCCGTCGCCGAGGCCTGGGTGCCGGGCGCGCGCCGTGCGCTGTACGCCCGCCCCGACGAACTGGGCCAGGCGTTCAACTTCGAGTACCTGCAGGCGAACTGGGACGCCGAGGAGCTGAGGCGGGTCATCACCGACTCGCTCGACACCGCCCGGGCGGCCGGGGCGTCGGCCACGTGGGTGCTGTCCAACCACGACGTCGTCCGGCACGCCTCGCGCCTGATGCTGCCGCCGGACACCGACCTCAACGCCTGGCTGCTGTCCGGCGGCCACGCGCCGGCCGTCGACCGGGCGGCCGGGCTGCGCCGGGCCCGGGCGGCCACGTTGCTGATGCTGGCGCTGCCCGGCTCGGCGTACGTCTACCAGGGCGAGGAACTGGGACTGCCCGAAGTCGCCGATCTGCCCACCGAGGTGCTCCAGGACCCCATCTGGGAGCAGACGGGGCACGTGCGCAAGGGGCGGGACGGGTGCCGGGTGCCGCTGCCGTGGACGACGACCGGGCCGTCGTACGGCTTCGGGCCGGCCGGGGCGTGGCTGCCGCAGCCGGCCGTCTTCGGGGAGCTCGCCGTCGAGGCGCAGGACGGGGCCGAGGGGTCGACGCTGGAGCTGTACCGGACGGCGCTGAAACTGCGGCGCAAGCTGCTGGAGGGCGAGGAGCTGACGTGGGCTCCGGACGCGCCGGAGGGGGTGCTGCAGTTCGACCGCTGCGAGGGGTGGCGGTGTGTGGCGAACCTGTCCGGGGCGGTGGTGCCGCTGCCGGCCGGTGAGGTGCTGCTGAGCAGCGGGCCGCTGGAGGAGGGGCGGCTGGGGCCGGACACGGTGGTGTGGCTGGGCCGCTGAGTGCTCCGCGGGGTGGGCCGTGAGGTGGGGGGTGGTGGCTGTCGTTTCTCGGGTGCGGCGTCGTTGGGGCTGGTCGCGCAGTTCCCCGCGCCCCTTGGGTCCCGCGCCCCTTGGGGGGTGGTTGTTGGGCCTGGTGGGGGAGCTCCGGGTGTCGGGGGTGCGGTGGGGGCGTGAGGATGGGGCGGAGTGATCTTCGACCGCCCGGAGCCGGACAGGAGCCCCAGCCCGATGAACAGGAACTGGAAGACCGCAGTCGTGGCGGGGGTGCTCGTGACGGGCGCCGCCGCGCTCACGGGGCCGCCCGCGGCGGCCCGCGGCGGCGAGGTGCTGTGGGGAACGGGCGTGATCGTGCCCGGGCGTGAGGGCACCGTGGAGGTCGAGGGGGCCGGACGGGCCGGAGCGGGCGGCGCGGTCACCCTGACCGCGCCGCGCGGCACCCGGGTCACCGGCACCCCGCTCGTCGCCCCCGGCTACCGCGGCTCGGTCGCCGCCGACGGCCGTACGGCCACGTACCGGGTCACGGGCGAAGGGGCCGGCGCCCGTGCGCTCCCCTTCGTGCTGGCGCTGCCCGCGGACGCCGTGCCCGGGACGCGGCTGCGGGACTGCGCGCTGCGGGTCACCGACGCGCGGGGCGTGCGGCGGGCCGCCGGCCGGTGCGTCGTGACCGTGGGCCTGGCCGCGCCGGCGCTGACCCGACCGCTGTCCGGCGTACCGCTGGCCGCCGAGCCGGAGATCTCCGGCACCGCGCACCCGGGCGCCCAGGTCACCGTCAGGGACAAGGACGAGCGTGAGGCCTGCTCGGCCACCGCCGCCGCGGACGGGACGTGGTCGTGCACCCCGGACCCGGCGTCCCTGCCGCCGGGTCCCAACCGGCTCCAGGCGCTCGCCTCCCTGAACGGTGTGAGCGCGACGAGCGAGCAGATCGACATCTCGGTGGCCGGGGCCGGCCGGCAGGCGTGGCGGGCGGTCGGTCGTCAGTAGCGGACCGCGCGGGCGACCACCGCGTCGATCCCGCCGGACAGGTCGTGGGTGCTGCGGGCCGTGGCCGCCGCGGACTCGCCGGGCTGGACGTGGTCCACCGTCACGATGACCGTGTCGACCACACGGCCCCCGTCGGTGAAGTTGACCTGGACGGCGAAGGAGCGGGCGGTGTCGTCCGTGTTGGTGACCGTGACCTCGGCGCGGGCCCGGCCGCCCGGGGTGACGGACGCGGCCGCGACCTTCACGTCCCCCTTCGCGTCGGCACCGTCCTGGATGTCGTCGAGCCGGCGTCCGGCCTCGGCCGTCGCCGACTCCACGGCTTCGGTGGCCTGCGAGGCGATCGACCCGACCGCCGACTCCGCCTTGCGGGCGGTGTCCGCGGGGCTGTCGCCGCTGCAGCCGGTGAGCGCGGCGGCGGCCAGGCCGAGGGCCAGGACCGCGCCTCCCGTCGCCCGGCGCATCCGGTGGCGGGCAGCCATGTCTGTCCTCCCTGGGGTGCGGGGGCGTTGCCGGGGGGCCGCGCGGCCCCCCGGTCTCACGGCATCACGTACGTCCGGAGCCGCCGCCGCCGAAGGATCCGCTGGATCCGGGCGACCAGCGGCGGGGTGTCTGGTCCTTGCCGGTCCTGGTGCTCGCGCGGTGCAGTTCGTGCGGCAGGAGCCGCTGCCCGTCGCGCGTGACGACCGGCACGTCGTCGGGTTCCCGCATCTCCCGTGCCTCGCGGACCGGTCCGGTCTCGGGCAGGCGCGGCTGCTCCTCGGGGGTGGGGTGGTGGGTGTCCTTGTCCATCACCCGCATCCCGACCCGCACGGCCCAGATCAGCGCGCAGGCCACGACCAGGCCGGCGACGAAGGCGATGGTCACGGCGACCGCGTGATCTGACGACGCCGCCAGCGATTCATACGTTGCCGTATTCATGGTCCGATTATCGCCGACGGAATGCGATAAAGCGTCCGGAATGTCCCAAAGCCCTGGTGGGGCCCGTCAGGGAACCCGTTGGAGGTCCCCGTTCGGAGGCCCCGGGAGGCGCGGCGGCGCCACGGCTGGCAGATTGCGGCCAGAGGAGGTCCGGAGCGGGCCGTCGCGTCCCCGCGTGTGCCGCTCGGGAGCCCGCCCCGGACCTCCCACACGATCCGGACGGCGGCGGCCCGCTCTCCCTTCACCGGGAGCGGACCGCCGCCGTTCGGGCGCATCGCGGTTTGCGGAACCTTTACCCGGGGGCAGGGCGTTGGAGGAGTGCGCGCGCTGAGCGGGTGCGCCAGGTGATGCTGACGAAGACCGAGGTGGCGGCAATGGCAGTGTGGGACCGGCTCAAGGACCAGGCGAAGGCTCTGCAGCAGCAGGGGCAGGCCGGGCGTGGTGCGGCGCCCGGCGGGCACGGCGGCGGGGCGCGGTCCGGGGGTGGCGGCAAGGCCCAGCTGATCGGCCTGTTCAAGTCGCAGCTCGGCTCGCTGAAGAACGAGCTGAAGAGCGGGGCGTACCGGGACGCGAGCATGGCGGTGTGCGCCCTGGTCGCCGCGGCGGACGGGCAGGTGGACCCGTCGGAGCGGCAGCAGGTCGAGTCGATGATCCTCGGCAACGACGTGCTGCAGAACTTCCCGCCGGAGCAGCTGCGGCAGCGCTTCAACAAGCACGTCGACCAGCTGACCATGAACTTCCAGCACGGCAAGGCGGAGGCGATGCAGGAGATCGCCAAGGCCGCGAAGAAGCCCACCGAGGCCCGGGCCGTGATCCAGACCGGCATGGTCGTCGCCGGTGCGGACGGTCACTTCTCCCAGGCCGAGGCGTCGGTCCTGCGCGAGGCCTGCGCGGCGCTCGGGCTGTCCCCGGCCGAGTTCCAGCTCTGACCCTGCGCCGGAGCAGGCGCGGCGGACCGCCGTTCAGGGGGCGCGCAGCGCGTCCACGGCGAGGCGGGCCGCCGTGCCGATGACGGCGTCGGCGGCGGGCAGCAGCGCGGCGGTGCGGGCCGTGCGCGTGAAGACGGCGACCGCGTAGCGGCCCCCGTCGGGGTACTCGACGACGCCGACCTCGTTGCGCACGGTCGGCAGGCTGCCCGTCTTGCCCGCGACGTGCACGTCGTCGAAGGGAAAGCCCGAGGCCAGCCGGTGCGGCCACACCTGCAGGCCCAGGACGCGCCGGACGGCCGCCCCGTACGCGGGCGGGAGCGCCTCGTCGCGCCACACCGCCGCGAGCAGCCGCGTCAGGTCGCGCGGGGTGCTGCGGTTGGTGCATGCGGGGTCCAGGGCGCGCAGCCGCGTGACGACGAGCGGGTCCGCCAGGGCCCGGGCGCCCTCGGGGCCGGCGTCCTCCCTGATGGTGGCCAGCAGCTGGCCGAAGGTGTGCACCGCGTACGTGTGCGTGAGGCCGAGGCGGGCCGTGGTGCGGTTGACGGCGTCGAGGCCGACGCGGCCCAGCAGCAGGTCGGCGGCGGCGTTGTCGCTGACGGACATCATCAGGAAGGCCAGGTCGCGCAGGGACAGCCGGGCACCGTCGAGCATCGCGGCGAGCCCCGTCGGCCCGGCCGTGCGCTCCCGCGGCGGGCATTCGACCTGCTCGGTGAGGTCCAGCAGGCCGGCCGCGGCCTGCTCGTGCAGCGTGACGAGCAGGCACAGCTTGTGGACGCTGGCGGTGCACACCGGCCGGTCCGCCCCGGCGTCGAGTTGCGCGCCGGAGTCGATGTCGAGGGCGTGCAGCCACCCGGTGACCCCGGCGTCGGCGAAGGCCGCGTGGATGCGGGCGAGGGCGTCGGTCACAGCCAGTACTCCGAGGCCGGGCGCAGGTGCAGGGGGCGGGCGGGCAGGTCGGGCAGCGCTCCGGCGGTGGTGCGCAGCGCGTGCGTGGTGGCCTCGGCGAACGCCGCGACGGCGGCGTCACCGCGCCCGCCCGGCCAGGCGACCGAGTGCCGCAGCGCCAGGGGCGTACCGCTGAGCGGCCGCCACACGACGCCGGGGGGAGCGGGTGCCCCCGCCTCCGCCGCGGGATCGGGGCGACCGGTGCGCTCCCTGTGATCGGTCCGGTTCGGGTCCGCTTCCGGGGCGGCCGCCCGTCCGGAGCCGGCCCCCGGTCCGTGGCCGCTCACCGCCCCCGAGCCGGCCTCCGCTCGCGCGTCGGCGCCGGGTACGGGGCCGGTCCCCTGGCCGGAGCCGCCCGCCGGTTCCGAGCCGATCCCCCTCCCGGAGCCGCCCGCCGGACCCGAGGCGGTTGCCGGTCCCGGGGCGGTTGCCGGTCCCGGGGCGGTTGCCGGTTCGGCGGCGGCCTCGGGGGCGTGCGCGTCGCGGGGGCTGAAGGCCACCGCCTCCGCCGAGAGCACCAGGCCGCGGACGAAGCTCGCGCCCTGGGCGTGCCGGACGGCGGACGGGGTGTAGCCGTTGCGGGCGCAGGTCGTCAGCAGGTCGTCGTAGACGGCCGGGGCGCCGGCGCGGGGGAAGAGGATCAGGTCGTAGCCGGTCAGGGAGGCCAGGGGCACCTCGGGCAGAGCGGCGGCGGGTGCCCCCGCGGGCAGCAGGACGCCCAGTTCGCGGCGCAGCACCGGGCCGAGCTCCAGGCCCGCCACGTCGCACGGGTGGTGGATCAGCCCGACGTCCAGCTCGTGCGCGGCGAAGCGCTGGAGTTGCTGGGCGGTGGGCAGTTCGTGCAGTTCCAGTTGCAGGCCGGAGGCGGTCGCGGAGAAGCGGGCCAGGAGCGCGGCGACGGTCTCGCCGGAGAGGTCCGGCGGCAGCGCGGCCCGCAGCAGGCCGGTCTCGCCGTCGCGGATCCGGCGGGCCGTGGCGAGCAGTGCCTCCGAGCGGGCGAGGACCTCCCGCGCCTCGTCCAGCAGCAGTGCCCCGGCCTCGGTGAGGGCGACCTGGCGGCTGGTGCGTGCGAAGAGCCGGACGCCGAGGTGCCGCTCCAGGCGCTGGATGCGCTGCGAGAGCGGCGGCTGGGCCATGCCCAGCCGGGCGGCGGCACGGCCGAAGTGTGACTCTTCTGCAACAGCCACGAAGCACTCCAGGTGCCGCACCAGGTCCACGAACAGCAATCATATCGACTGGATATTGATCCGACATCGATAACGGTCTTGGACAGGATCCCCGGCCGCTGCTGGGGTCTGCGTATGGACACTCATGCCGACCACTCCGCTCCCGTCCTCACCCCCGGCGGCCCGCGGCCGCGGCGCAGAGCCCTGCGTGCTGTCACCGCCGGGGTGGTGGTGCTCGCCGTGGCGGCGGGCGGCGCGTGGGCCGCGGGGATCGGGCCGTTCGCCCGGCACACCGGTCCCGACCCGGCCGCCGGCGAGCAGGCCCGCGCGTTCCTGGCCGACTGGGCGGCCGGCCGCGTGCCGAAGGCGGCGGAGCGGACCACCAGCCCCGACACCGCGCGGCGCGTGCTGGACAGCTTCACCGAGGGCCTGGACATCGACGCACCCGCGCTCACGGCCGGGGCCGCGTCCGAGGCCGAGGACGGCACGGTCACCGTCCCCTTCACCGCCCGCATGCCGGTCACCGGCCTCGGCACCTGGACCTACCGGTCCGAACTGCCGCTGCGCGAGCAGCAGGACGGCGTCTGGAAGGTCGACTGGAAGCTGTCCCTGGTCCACCCGCGCCTGAGCGGCACCGAGAAGTTCCGGCTCGAGAGGGAGGACGGCGAGCCACCCGAGGTCGCCGACCGGCAGGGCCGGAAACTGTCCGCCGGCACGTTCCCCTCGCTGGCGCCGCTGATGACCCGGCTGGGCGGGGACGGTGCCGGGGACACCGGCGCGCGCGGGGCGATCCGGCTGGTCGACCGCACCACCGGGAAGGTGCGGCGCACGGAGGCCGCCTTCGGCGCGAAGACGGTCCGTGCGGACGAGGGACCGGTCCGCACCACCCTCGACGCCGACTGGCAGTCCGCCGCCGAGAAGGCCCTCGCCTCGCACGGCGACGGCAGGAACGCCGCGCTCGTCGCCCTGCGCATCGACGACGGCGAGGTCCTGGCCGTGGCCAACTCCCCCTCCGGCGGCTTCAACCGCGCCCTCTCCGGCACCTACGCCCCGGGCTCCACCTGGAAGATCGTCACCACCAGCGCCCTGCTGCTGAAGGGCGCCGTCGCACCGGACGACGTGGTGGACTGCCCCAAGTTCCTCACCGTGGGGAAGAAGTTCCAGAACGTGGAGCTCTCCGAACACCCGGGCGCCACATTCCGCAAGGACTTCACCGAGTCGTGCAACACGGCGTTCATCAGCCTGCGCGACCGGCTCGGCGACGGGGAGCTGGGCGAGGTCGCCCGGACGTACTTCGGCGTCGGCCAGGAGTGGCACGTCGGGGCGCCCACCTACGACGGGTCGGTGCCGGTGCCGAAGGACGAGACCGAGAAGGCCGCGTCGATGATCGGCCAGGGCCGGGTGCAGGCCAACCCGCTGATCATGGCGTCCGTGACGGCGACGGCCGTGTCGGGCAGGTTCCACCAGCCCTCGCTCCTCGCCGGCACCGAGGACACGACCAGGACGGAACCGCTGCCGCCGAAGGTCGTGGGGCAGCTGCGGGAGATGCTGCGCGCCACCGTCACCGGCGGCACGGCGAAGATCCTGTCCGGCCTGCCCGGCGAGGTCGGCGCGAAGACCGGCACGGCCGAGGTCTCCGACGACCAGGACAACAACGGCTGGCTCGTCGCCCACCGGGGGAACGTCGCCGTGGCGTGCGTCGTGGAGGAGGGCGTCACCGGCGGCGGATCGGCCGGTCCGATCGTCCGCAGCCTGCTGGCCGAGGCGCCGGGGGAAGCGCGGTGAGTGGGGAGAATCCCCGTATGACCGCCCGCCCCTCGCCCTCATCCCGCCGCGCCCTCCTGGCCGCCGCGGCCCTGCTGCCGCTCGCCGGGTGCGGCGGCGGGGAGCAGACACCGGCCCGGCCCGGCGGGGCCGCCACGGCCACCGGCAGCGCACCCGAACCGGGCCGCTCCTCGGCACCGGGCCGCTCCCCGGCACGCCGGCTGCGACTGGCCGACCTGGAGCGCGCCTACGGGGCGCGCGTCGGGGTCTGGGCCCTGGCGACCGGCACGGGCGCGAGCGCCGTCCACCGCGCCGGCGAGCGCTTCGCGTTCTGCTCGGTCTTCAAGGCCCTCGCCGCCGCGGCGGTCCTGGACCACCGGACCCTGCACGGCCTGGACCGGCGCATCACCTACACCAGGGCCGACCTGCGTTCCACGACGCCCGTCACCGGCCGGCACGTCGACACCGGCATGACGCTCCGCCGGCTGTGCGACGCCGCCGTCCGGTTCAGCGACGGCACGGCCGGGAACCTGCTGATGCGCGAGATCGGCGGCCCGGCCGCGCTCACCGCCTACCTGCGCCGCCTCGGCGACACTGTCAGCCGCATGGACCACTACGAGCCGGACCTGCACGACGTCCCGCCGGGCGACCCGGCCGACACCACCACCCCGCAGGCGATCGGCACCGACCTACGGCTGCTCCTGCTCGGCACCGCCCTGCCCGCCCGCGAGCGCGCCCTGCTGACGGACTGGCTCTCCCGCAACGCCACCGACGTCGGCGCCCGACGCATCCGGGCGGGTCTGCCCGCCGGCTGGACGGCGGCCGACAAGACCGGCACGGGCGACTGGGGCCCCGCCAACGACGTCGCCGTGCTGCACCCGCCGCGCGCCGAGCCGATCGTCCTGGCCGTGCTGACCGACCGCCCCGGCCGCGGCACCGAGCCCTCCGACGCCCTGGTCGCCGAGGCCACCCGCAGGGCCCTCGCCGCCCTGGGGCGCTGACGCCCGCGCGGGCTATAACGGGGCCATGATCTATCACGCCGTACCGCACGCCGTCTGGCACACCGACACCGGCCGGCCGTACGCGCCCGCCTCCCTCGCCGAGGAGGGCTTCGTGCACTGCTCCCCGGACGAGGCGACGACGCTGGCCGTGGTCGACGCCTTCTACCGGGACGCGCCCCGGCCCCTGCTGGTGCTCGCCCTGGATGAGACGCGGCTGACCGCGCGGGTGGAGCGCGAGGCCGCCGCGCCCGCCCCGCCGCCCGGGGTGGCCGCGGACGTCCTGTTCCCGCACGTCTTCGGCCCGCTCGACCGGGCGGCGGTCGACCACGTCCTCCAGGTGCGGTGGGACGACGAGGGACGGGCGGTGGGGCTGGACCCGACCCGGTGACCGGATGCCCGGACGCTCGACCGGATGCCCGGGTGAGCGTCCGGACGATCGCGTGCGACCGTCGGCCACCTCCGGGCGCACGGCGCCCCCGTCAGTGGCCCGGCGTCCCCTCCCCGTCCGTGGCCGGGCGGGCCGTCGGGGCGACGGGCCGGGCCGGGGTGGGAGTGGCCGACGGGGCACGGGACGGGTCCGCGGGGGTGGGGCGCTCCCCGCGGTCGGGGACACCGGGGCGCGACGGCTCGGCGGAGGCGGTGGGACGGGGGGACTCGGCGGGCGCGTCGGACTGGCGGGGCGCCCGGGACGGGGCGGGCGCGGGAGTCGCCGGCGGGGCCGGGGACGCCGGACCCGGGTCGGGCGGAGCCATGGGAACCGTCGTCCTCGGGGCCGCCGGGGCGTCGGGCGCGGCGAGGCGCAGCGGCAGGGCGACCAGCGCGGCCACCGCGCAGCACACCCCCGCACCCGCCGCCGTGCGCAGCAGGCGCCGGCGGGCCGCCCTGCGCCGGACCACCGCGAACCGGCCGTCGGGCGCGCCGAGGTAGTCGGGCGAGGAGGGCCGCAGCAGCACCGCGAGGGGGTCGTCGGGACCGCACCGCTCGTCGCCCGGGTCGCCGTCAAGCCGTGTGGTCAAGGCTCCTCCTCAGATGGACGCGGAGCAGTTCGCGGGCCGCGTGCAGGTCGGCCTTGACGGTCCCTTCCTTGCGCCCGGTCAGCACGGACACCTCCCGGATCGGCATGTCAGCGTAGTAGTGCAGCAGGATCGGCACGCGCAGCCGTTCGGGCAGCGACTGCACGAGCATCCGCACCGACGGATCGGGCTGGTCCGGGTGCGGACGTACGGCGGCCTCCGAGGTGACGCGGTGCAGGGCCCGGCGTTCGCGCTCCAGCTTGCGCCAGTGGTCGCGGACGAGGTTGGCGGCGGTGACGTAGAGGAAGCCGCGGGGCTCCTCCACCTTCGTCCAGCGGGCCCACAGCCGGGTGAAGGCCTCCGAGGCGATCTCGTGGGCCGTCTCGTCGTCGTCGACGAGGCGGCGGCACCAGCCGGCCAGGCGCGGGTAGAGGGCGGCGAACAGGTCGGACGCCGCCTTCTCACGGGACCGTTTCAACGCTCTCCAGAAGTGGGGGAGTCGGTGCCGGCCGGCGCCGCGAACACGATCACGTTGCCGGCGTAGCCGTCACCGGTACGCGCGCCACCGCACGTGATCAGCCGCAGCTCGGGACGGTCCACGTTTCCGTAGACGTCGTCGACGGGGAACGCGTTCTTGGGGACGGTCCGGACCGCCGTGACGGCGAACCACGCCGCCGTGCCGTTCTCCAGGCGCGCCACGATCCGCTCGCCCCGGCGCAGCCGGGCCAGGTGCCGGAAGACGCCGTCGCCGTACGGGCCGACCGTGACGTGGCCGAGGATCACCGACGGGCCGGTGCTGCCGGGGGTGGGCGAGTGCCGGTACCAGCCGGCCCGGTCGTGGGCCGTCACCGGTGGCACCTCGACGGTGCCGTCGGCCGCCAGGCCCAGCCGGATGACGGGGGTGTCCACGCCGATCGCCGGGATCTGCAGCCGGACCGGCACCGACCGGGCCGCGCCGCGCCGCCGCCCGGCCGGCACCGGCGAGGACCCGGCCCGGGACCCGCCGCCGGCCCGGGACCCGGCGCCGGCCCGGGATCCGCTTCCGGCCCCGCCTCCGGCCTCCGCCTCGGGCCCGGCTGTGCTTCCGGCCCCGCCGGCGGCCTCGGAGGTCCCGGACCCACCGGCGCCCGCCGGCCGGGACGACCCGCCCCCGGGCCCGCCCGCCCCCGGCCCGCCGCACGCCGTCAGCAGCGACACCGCGGCAGCGGTCGTGAACGCGCGCCTGGAGAACGCGGTCATGCCCCGCTCGCCCGGCGGCGCCGTACGACGAGGACCGTGCCGCCGCCGAGGGCGAGCACCGCGGCGGCACCCGCGCCGGCCGCCGTGCCGGTACCGGCCGGGTCCGTGTCCGCCGTCGTGACCCCGGTGTCGGGCGCCCCGCTCGGCACGACCGGCACCTGCCGGTCGGCCGGTGCCCGGGTCGGCTCGGGCCGCGCCGGGGCGGGCCGTGCCGGGGTGGGAGCGGCCGACTCGTCCCGGGGCGCCGGCGCGGCGCTCTCGGCGGGCGCGGCGGTGGGCCGCTCCGCCGCCGGGACGGGGGAGGGGGAGGCCCCGCCCCCGTGGGCGAACGCGGGCCCCGAGCCCACGGCGACGGCGGTGCCGGCCAGGGCCAGCAGGCTGAGAACAGTTCGGCGCATCGAGTCGCACTCCTTCGTCGAGAACGGATCGTGCGCAGAGACGAGGCACCAGGACGCCGGGTTGTAAAGGGACGGCAAAGTCGCCGCGGGGCCCGGGGCCCGGGCCCGGGGCGCCACCCCGGGGGCGGCACGGCGAAAGCCCCGGCCGCCTGCCGCCGTGGCGGGGCGTCCGGGGCTTCCGGGTCGGCCGGTCGGGCGGCCGAGGGCTCGTGCCGCCCGCTCAGCGCGGGGTCGTGCCGAGCAGGTCGTGCTTCTCGTTCACGCCGTTGCGCAGTTCCGCCAGGGTCGTGCCCGTGGGGGCCTTCCTGGGCGTGGCGGCCGGCGGCTGGGTCTCGTCCTCGCAGGTCGTGCCGCGCGCCGGGACCGTGCCGTCGACGAGGTAGCCCGTCACGGCGTCCGTGGCGCAGGCGCTGCGCCCGAACGCGGTGTGCCCCTCGGCCCGGAACGTCAGCAGCCTGCCGTTGTCGAGCTGCCGGGACAGGGCCACGGCGTCCTGGTACGGGGTGTCCGGGTCGCCGGTGGTGCCGAGGACCAGGATCGGCGCGGACCCCTTCGCCCGGAAGGACCCGGCGTAGCGGCTGGGCTTGTCGCCGGTCCACTGGGCGCACGTGGTGGCGTGCTGGTGGTCGTAGAGCGGCGGGCCGTAGGCCAGGGCCGGGCCGAGCAGCGGGGACGCCTCGGCGTTGCGGGTGACCTGCCGCTTCAGCCGGTCCGGGCTGCGCGGGTAGTCCTTGTCGACGCACTCGACCGCGATGTTCGGGTTGAGGAAGTCGTAGCTGGCCGGGGACGGGGGCCGCAGCAGGAAGGACGTGGTGTCCCGCTGCTGCGCCTTGCGCAGGGCCTGACCGAGGGAGGGCCAGATGACCTTGCCCTCGTTGAGGTTGAACATCAGGCGGTAGACGAGGGTGTAGCCGTTGGCCTGGCCGCCGTTGGCGGTCGGCACGGGGTTCGCGTCGAGGTCCGCCTTGAGCTTCTCGAACGCGGCCCGCGGGTCGCCGTCGCCGAAGCCGCAGCCGGCCTGGTCCGTGCGGCACCAGTCGAGGAAGCGGCTCATCGCGCCGTCCAGGGCCCGGTACTGCGGGCGGTCGTAGGCGTAGGGCCGGTGCGCGTAGTGCTGCGGGTCGTAGGCGCCGTCGAGCACCAGGGCGCGGACCCGGTCGGGGAACATCGCCGCGTAGACGGTGCCGATGTAGCTGCCGAACGACCGCCCGTAGTAGGTGAGTTGCTCCTCGCCCAGGGCCTGGCGCAGCAGGTCGATGTCCTGGGCGACGTACCCGGTCCCGATGTACGGCCGCAGGTCGCCCGCCCGGTCCTGGCAGGCCTGGTCGAACGCGGCGCCCTGGCGCACGGCCTCCTCGTAGGCGCCCGGCCCGGGCACGCCCTTGGCGGCCCTGATGGCGGCGGTGTACGTCGCGTCGTCCCAGCACTCCACCTGCGCACTGCGGGCGACGCCCCGTACGTCGTACCCGAAGACGTCGAAGGAGTCCTTCAACCGGGCGGGCAGGTCGTCGTAGTTGTTGCGGACGAAGTCGACGCCGGAGTTGCCCGGTCCTCCCGGCTGGAGGAACAGGGTGCCCTGCTTCCGGCCCTGGTCGGGGGCCTTCTTGCGGATGACCGCGAGGGTGAGCTTCCGGCCCTGCGGATCGCGGTGGTCCAGCGGCACTGCGGCGTCGGCGCACTCGAAGCCGCCCTGGCAGTCGGACCAGGCCAGGTTCGGTACGGCGGGCTGCGCCGGTGCCGGGTCCGGCTGGACGGCCGTCGCCTGGACCCCGCTCCCGGCGACGACGAAGGCGGCCGCGGTGGCCAGGGCGATCCTGATGCGGGGGACGCGTCTGCGCCCCCCGGTGCCGGAACGGCCCGTCATGTGGTCGTGTGTGGTCACTCTTTCTGTTCCCCCTCGGACGGACGTGCCTGCGGGCATGTCCGGATGCCGACGTGTTTCCGCCGCATGTCTAGCCCAATCCGAGAGGGCGCGCGACCGGATCCGGCAACTCCTCGCAGGTATCTGCACATCTCCTGACCGGAGTTGAGCTTCCGGTCAGTCGCGGAGGGACGAAGTCCGGCCGCCGAAGCGGTCGGTGGCCGCCAGCACGGCGCGGGTCGTACGGCCGGACAGGCCGTGGCCCTCGTCGCCGATCAGCACCAGTTCGGCGTCCGGCCACTTCTGCGCCAGCCGCCACGCGACGTCCACGGGCCCGCTGATGTCCAGCCGCCCGTGGACGAGCACGCCGGGGATCCCGGCGAGCCTCCCCGCGTCGCGCAGCAGCACCCCGTCGTCCAGGAAGGCGGCGTGCCGCCAGTAGTGGGTGACGAGGCGGGCGAAGCGCATCCGGAAGCGCGGGTCCTCGAAGCGGGGGTCGGGCCGGTGCCCCGGGTGGGTGGAGACGTGCACGTCCTCCCACCGGCACCACTCCCGGGCGGCCCGCTCCCGTACGGCCGGATCGGGGTCGGCGAGCATCCGGGCGTAGGCGTCCACCAGGCTGCCGTCGCGCTCCGCCTCCGGTACGGCGTCCCGGAACCGGGCCCATGCGGCGGGGAAGATCCGCCCCATGTCCCGTGTCACCCAGTCCACTTCGCGGCGGGTGGTGTTCGTGACGCTGAACAGCACCATCTCGGAGACGGCCCCGGGGTGCCGCTGGGCGTAGGCGAGGGCGAGGGTCACGCCCCAGGAACCGCCGAGGACGAGCCACGTGTCGATGCCGAGGTGCCGTCGCAGCCGCTCGATGTCTGCGACGAGGTGGGATGTGGTGTTGGCGGCGAGCGAGGTGGCCGGGTCGGCGGCGTCGGGGGTGCTGCGGCCGCAGCCGCGCTGGTCGAACAGCACGATCCGGTACGTCCGCGGGTCGAACAGCCGGCGCCAGAACGGCCCCGCACCCGACCCGGGCCCGCCGTGCAGCACGAGGGCGGGCTTGCCCGCCGGATCGCCGCAGGTCTCCCAGTGGACGAGGTTGCCGTCGCCGACGTCGAGCATGCCCTGCTCGTACGGCTCGACGGGCGGATGGAGTTCCCCGCTCACGTCCCTCGCCCTCCCGCCCCGGCGGCGTCCTCGCCGCCCCTCCCGCCGACCTGACAGTGCTGTTAGATTAACAGCGTGACCGGTCACCCCGACCCCTGCGCCGTCGGCACGCTGCTGCGTCACGTCCTGGACCTGCTGGACGGCGACGTGGCCAGGGTCTACGCGGAGCAGGGCGTCCCCGAGTACCGCCCCCGCTTCTCCCCGGCGGTCCGGGCCCTGGTGGCCGAAGGCCCGCTGTCGGTGCGGGACTTGGCGGCGGCCACGGGCGTCACGCACTCGGCGGCGAGCCAGACGGCCGCCCAGATGGCCCGCGCGGGCCTGGTCACCCACACCCCCGACCCCGCCGACGGTCGCCGCCGGCTGGTGGGCCTCACCGCGAAGGCCCGGGCGCTGCTCCCGCGCATCGAGGCGGAATGGGAGGCGACGAGGACGGCGATGGCGGAGCTGGACGCGGAACTCTCCCTGCCGCTGGCCCGGGTGCTGACGGAGGTGGCGGAGGCGGTCACCCGCCGCCCGTTCCGCGACCGCATCGCCTCGGCGCAGGAGCGGCACGGCTGAGCGGCGGGCCGCCCAGGGCGTCGAGCGGGGTGACCGCGCCGGCGGGAGCGCTCATACCCACCTTTTTGTGCGTACTTGGCAGGGCGCGGCCCTGCGGGGAGTCTGGTGAGCGGAGGCCGCCGGCGCTGAGGGCACGAGGAAGGACGGAGGTGGGCAGCGCTCAGGACACCGGCCGGCCGGCGTCGGTGAGCCGTTCCAGGCGGCGGTGCCCCCAGTCGGACAACGGGGCCAGCGCGTCGGAGAGTTCGCGGCCGAACGCGGTCAGGGAGTAGACCGTCTTCGGCGGCAGCACGTCGTACACCCGCCGGTGCACCAGCCCGTCCTCCTCCATCTCCCGCAGCGCCTCGGTGAGCACCTTCTCGGTGAGGCCGGGCAGCTTGCGGCGCAGTTCCGCCGGCCGGTGCGCGCCCGACTCCAGCAGCCACAGCAGGGCCGTCTTCCACTTGCCGTCGATCACGGCGATCGCGGCGGTCACCCCGCACACGTCCGTGTCCTGGCGTCGGCGCGTCATCCGGACCCCGTTCCCGTTCCCAAGTTCCCGAGGAGTTCCCCCGTGTCCACGTACAGCACGTCCGCGTCCCCCGCGCATTCCGCCTCCCCGCTCCCCGCCCCCGACGGCGGCACCGTCACGGTCCTCGGCCTGGGGCCGATGGGCCGCGCCCTGGCCGGGGCGTTCCTGGCGGCGGGCCTGCGCACCACCGTCTGGAACCGCACCCCGGGCCGCGAACGCGACCTCCTCGAGCGGGGCGCGCGGGGTGCCGGGACGGTGGCGGAGGCGGTGTCGGCCAGTGCCGTGACCGTCGTCTGCGTGGTCGACTACGACGCCGCCGACGCCGTCCTGCGCCAGGACGGGGCCGCCGCCGCGCTCCGGGGCCGTACGGTCGTGAACCTGACCGCCGACACCCCGGCCCGGGCCCGCTCCACCGCCGCCTGGGCCGCCGCGCACGGCGTCCGCTACCTCGACGGCGCGATCATGACGCCGACCGACACCATCGGCACGGCCGGCGCGGTCCTGCTGTACAGCGGACCGCCGGACCTGTACGAGGAGACGGCCCCGGTGCGCAGGGCGCTGGGCGGCAGCCAGACCCACCTCGGCGAGGACGTGGGCCGGGCCGCCGCCTACGACATCGCCCTGCTGGACATCTTCTGGACGGCGATGGCGGGGTACGCGCACGCGGTGGCCCTGGCCCGGGCGGAGGGCGTCACCGCGAGCGAACTGGCGCCGTTCGCCCAGGGCATCGGGGCGATCCTGCCGCCGGTGTTCGCGCAGACCGCCGCGGACGCCGACGCCGGCACCTACAGCGGCGAGGGCAACCCGCTGACCTCGGCCGTGTCGTCGATGGCCCACATCGTGCACGTCTCGGAGGAGCACGGCATCGACGCGGGCGTCATGCGCGCGGCCGAGGGCATGGCCCGCCGCGCCGTCGGCCTCGGCCACGGCGGCGATGGCTTCCTCCGCGTCGCGGAGGTCATCGGCCGCCGGTGACGACGGGCGCGGTGCTCCCCTGCGCCACCGGCCGCCTCGCGACCGCCGAGCCGCCCGGGCCCCGGCCGGGGCCCGGGCCCGGGCTCAGCGGCGGCGCCGGCGGGACGGGCCGCCGCGGCGGGCGCCCTGGGCGGAGCCCGTGCGGGCGGGGCGGTTCGCGGCGGGCGGCGGGGTGAGGACGACCGGCACGCCGGACGGCTCCCGCGCGCCGGTGATGCGGCTCAGCTCCGCCTCGTCGGGGCGGACCCGGGTGACCTGCGGGGTGATGCCCGCGTCGGCCATCAGCCGGTTCATCTCGCGCCGCTGGTGCGGCAGGACCAGCGTCACGACGGTGCCGGACTCGCCGGCCCGGGCCGTACGGCCGCCGCGGTGCAGGTAGTCCTTGTGGTCGCCGGGCGGATCCACGTTGACCACGAGGTCCAGGTTGTCGACGTGGATGCCGCGGGCCGCCACGTTGGTCGCCACCAGGACCGTGACCTGTCCGTCCTTGAAGCGCTCCAGGGTCTTGGTGCGCTGCGACTGGGTCTTGCCGCCGTGCAGCGCCGAGGCGCGCACGCCGACCGCGAGCAGCTTCTTCGCCAGCCGGTCGGCGGCGTGCTTGGTGTCCAGGAACATGATCACCCGGCCGTCGCGGGCGGCGATCCGGGTCGTCGTGGCGTGCTTGTCGTCGTCCTCGACGTGCAGCAGGTGGTGATCCATCGTGCTGACCGCGCCCGCGGACGGGTCGACCGAGTGCACCACCGGGTCGTGCAGGTACGTGCGGACCAGCTTGTCGACGTTGCGGTCCAGGGTCGCCGAGAACAGCATCCGCTGACCTCCGGGACGCACCTGGTCGAGCAGCGCGGTGACCTGCGGCATGAAGCCCATGTCGGTCATCTGGTCGGCCTCGTCCAGCACGGTCACACCGACCTGGTCCAGCTTGCAGTCGCCCCGGTCCAGGAGGTCCTTCAGACGGCCGGGCGTGGCGACGACGACCTCGGCGCCGGAGCGCAGGGCGTGCGCCTGCCGGCCGATCGACAGGCCGCCGACCACCGTGGCGAGCCGGATGCGCAGCGCGCGGGCGAACGGGGTGAGGGCGTCGGTGACCTGCTGGGCCAGCTCCCGCGTGGGCACCAGGACCAGCGCCAGCGGCTGCCGCGGCTCGGCGCGCGTGCCGTCGATCCGGGCCAGCAGGGCGAGACCGAAGGCGAGCGTCTTGCCCGAGCCGGTGCGGCCGCGGCCGAGGACGTCCCGGCCGGCCAGCGAGTTCGGCAGGGTCGCCGCCTGGATCGGGAAGGGCGCGGTCATGCCCTCGGCGGCCAGCGCGGTGAGCAGCGGCGCGGGCAGGTCGAGGTCGGCGAACGCCTCGACGGCCGGGAGGGCGGGGGTGACGGTGACGGGAGCGGCGAACTCCCGGGTGCCGGCCGGGCGGCGGCCGCCGCCGGAGCGGGGCGCGGGGGCGCGGCCCGTGTTCTTGCGGGCGCGGTTCCCGTGGTCGCGGGAGCGGGTGGGATTGTTCCTGCGAGCGGTGCGGTCCATGGGGGAGCCTTCCTCGATGCGGCACGTATCGGGGAATGCACGACGGCGCCGGAGGGCCGCGGATTCGCAAGAGCGAGCCGGAACGGACGAAACGAACCGGGGCCCGCACCGCAGGGGTGCGGGCCCCGGTCAGGGCATGCGCGTCAGCGTCAGGCGGGAACGATGTTCTCGGCCTGCGGGCCCTTCTGGCCCTGCGTGACGTCGAAGGTCACCTTCTGGCCTTCCTGGAGCTCACGGAAGCCCGAGGTGGCGATGTTCGAGTAGTGGGCGAAGACGTCGGGGCCGCCGCCCTCCTGCTCGATGAAGCCGAAGCCCTTTTCCGAGTTGAACCACTTCACGGTGCCGGTAGCCATATGAATCTCCCTTGAGGGCAGTACTCAGATCCGCACCTCGCGGACCCGTAGTCGCCGAAATGATCACCCTGTGGAGAGATCCGAAAATCCTCGGAAACAAAAAGAGTGCTCGTCGACGGAGGTCGAAAGAGCACTCGAAGTCTCTGGGAACCAAAACTGCAACGTCATCGAAGGTAGCACAGGCGTCGGCACACGGCCCGGGTTTGTCGTACCCGTGGCTGATCCTCAACCCTGCTTCCCCTGGGGTCCGAGTACCGCGGATGGACGGCAGCCGTACGGCCAGGGGACGGCAGGCGAACGGACACGCCGGGCGGATGATCGACACCGGATCGGGGGTCGTTCCGCCGTGGCCGAATTCTGTATCGCGCCGGCCGCTGCGGGGCTGGGCGCCCCCGGTCACGGACGGCCGTACACCGCGACCATGATCTTCTCCGCGACCCGGTTCATGTCCTGACCCTTGGCGTCGGTGGAGTTGACGCTGTAGACGAGGGTGCGCGAGCCGTCGCGGGTGGAGCCGATCGCCGCGTTGTAGCCCCAGCGGCCGCCCGTCTTCCCCCACACCTCCCGGCCGCCGAGGACCGTCCTGGACAGCCCGGCGGAGTGGGCGGCGGGCCTGCCGGTCGCGGCGTCGGTGACGCGGGGCACCGTGAACATCTCCCGCAGCACCGGCCCGCGCACGACCCGCCCCCGGAAGAGGGCGGTGGTGAACCGCTCCAGGTCGGCGGTGGTCGAGACGATGTCCCCGGCCGCCCAGGCGTCCGTGGCCCCCCACACCGTCACGTCGCGCAGCCCGGTCGTGCCGTCGTCGAGGCGCATCCGCTGGTAGCCGTGGTTGTGCGGCCCCGTGATGCGCGGGTCGGCCCCCGGGAAGTACGTGCCCCGCAGCCCCAGCGGCCGGAGCACCCGGCGGGCGACCTGGTGCTCGTAGGTGTCCCCGGTGACGTGCTCGACGAGGAGGCCGGCGAGCGTGTACCCGATGTTGAGGTAGTGCTGCCGCTCGCCCGGTGCGAACTCGCGCTCCTTCGCCAGCGCCGCCCGCACCGTCTCCCGGGGGTCGTGGATCCGGAACCGGTCCGCGTACCGCTCCTCGACCGTCCCGCCCGGCACGCCGGCGGCCGGTATCCCGTGCGTGTGGTTCAGCAGCTGCCGCACGGTGACGCCCTCGTACGCCGCCGGGACCAGGCCGGGGAGGTAGGAGCGGACGCTGCGGCCGAGGTCCAGCCTCCCCTCGGCGGCCAGCTGGAGGACGACCGCGGCGGTGAACACCTTCGTCACCGACCCGGCGCGGAACCGCCCGGCGGGGTCGGCCGGGCGCCCGGACAGCAGGTCGTGCACCCCCGCACTGCCCTGCCAGGCGCCCTCCTCGCCCCGGACCCGGACGAGCGCCGCCGTCGCGTCGCCGTCCGGCAGACCGGCGAGGGCGGCCTCCAGGGCGGGGTACGGGGCGGAGCGCGGGGCCGGGGCGGCCGCCACGGCGGCGGGCGCGGACGCGGCGGCCGGCAGGGCGGGCGGTCCGGCCACCGCCCCGGCGACGAGGGCGGCGAGCAGGCTGATGCGGACGTTCACGGGCAACTCCGGTGCGGGGAAGCGGTGGTGTGGACGTCTCCATCCTGTGCACCGGCCGTCCCGCGCGGATCACCCGCGCGGGCGGTCCCGCCCGGTCACGTCCTCGCCGGCCAGGGGGAGGGGCCGCCCGTGCCGGGTCCCCCGGGCGGGGGATCCCCGGCCGTGACCAGGCCGGTCTCGTAGGCGCAGATCACGGCCTGGATCCGGTCGCGCAGACCGAGTTTGGCCAGCACGTTGCCCACGTGGGTCTTCACCGTGTGGTCGCTGACCACCAGCGCGGCGGCGATCTCGGCGTTCGACAGCCCCCGCGCGAGCAGCAGCAGCGTCTCCCGCTCCCGCCCGGTGAGCACGTCCAGCCGGGGATCGGCCCGCCGCGGCCGGGCGGCGGGCCGGGTGTACTGCTCCACCAGGCGCCGCGCCACCGACGGCGCGAGCAGCGAGTCGCCCCGGGCCACGACCCGCACCGCGTGCACCAGGTCGTCCCGCCGGACGTCCTTGAGCAGGAAGCCGCTCGCGCCCGCGTGCAGCGCCTCGTACACGTACTCGTCGGAGTCGAACGTCGTCAGCATGACGGTCCGGCAGCCGCCCGCCGCGCTGATCGCGCGGCAGGCCGCGATGCCGTCCACGCGTGGCATCCGGATGTCCAGCAGCGCCACGTCGGGCGCGTGCCGCCGTACCGCGTCGACGGCCGCGGCGCCGTCACCGGCCTCCGCGACGACCTCGATGTCCGGCTGCGCGTCCAGGATCATCGCGAAGCCGCTGCGCACGAGTTCCTGGTCGTCCGCGACGACCACCCGCAGGGTCATCGCCCCGCCTCCGCCACGGCGGCGGCCGGTGCCGGGATCCGGGCCCGCACCTCGAAGCCGCGGCCGTCCGGCCCCGGCCCGGCGACCGCGCTGCCCCCGTGGGCCGCCGCCCGCTCCCGGATCCCGGTCAGACCGTGCCCGCCGGCGGCGTGCCCGCGCGGCCCGCGCCCGTCGTCGGTGACCCGGACCTCCACGTCGGACGCGCCGTAGACCAGCCGGACGGTCGCGGTGTGCGCGCGGGCGTGCCGGACGGTGTTGGTGAGGGCCTCCTGCACCACGCGGTGGACGGTGGCGCCGACCGGCCCGGGCAGCGGCCGCACGGCCCCGGCCGTCTCGTGCACCACGTCCAGCCCGCTGCCGCGCACCCGGTCCAGCAGGGCGGGCAGGTCGGCGAGGCCGGGCTGGGGTGAGCGCGGGGAGCCGTCCGGGTCGTCGCCGTCGCGCAGGACGCCCAGCATGTGGCGCAGCTGCGCCATGGCCTCGCGTCCGGTGGCGGAGATGGCGTCGAAGGCGGCCTCGGCCCGCTCGGGCGCGGCCCGCACCGCCACGGGCCCGGCCTCCGCCTGCACGATCATCAGGCTCACGGCGTGGGAGAGGACGTCGTGCATCTCCCGTGCGATGCGGGCCCGTTCACGGGCCGCGGCCCGCTCGGCCTCCACGCGGTGCGCCCGCTGCCGGGTGTCGGTGAGGCGGCCGAAGGCGTAGGCGGCGGCCAGGACGAAGAAGGAGAAGGTCAGTTCGCGCAGCGAGCGGGTGTTGAACCACACGCCCACGGGCACGGCCACGGCCAGCACCAGCGCGGCGGTGGCCCGGGTGCGCGCGGGCGAGACGACCGCGATCGTGTACGCGACGACGAGCCCGGTGTACGGCAGGGGCTGCCCGGGCCCGTCCACGGTCAGCCGGTACAGCGCGTTGGCGGCCAGCACCGCGAACAGCACGGCGAGGGGCGCCCGCCGCCGCCACACCAGCGGTACGACGGTGAGGGTGCTCAGCCCGTAGGCGGCCCAGGTCGCCGGGGGCAGGCCGGCCGCCCGCGGCACCACGAACGGCAGGGTCATGGCGGCCTGGACGAGCAGGGCGACCCCGATGTCGACGAGCAGCGGACGGGACGCGGCGAGGACCCGTCCCCGCTGCCACCACCCGCGCACCATGCCCCGTACGCCCGTCACCTGTCACGACCCCCGTCCCGTGCCGGCCGCTCACACCGTAGCGGGGCGGGGCCGGTTCACGCCCCGGGTGCGCGGAAGGCGACCTGGCGGTGGGTGGCCTCGTCGATCTCGTCGAGGGTGAGCAGGGGGGTGGCGCGGGTGCGCAGCGCGCCGCTGGCCTTGACCGTGAGGCTGACGGCGGCCATGGAGACGGCGTCGGGGAAGTCCACGATGAGCACGATGTCGTCGCCGCCGAAGGAGAAGTACATCGCCTCGACCCGGCCCCCCAGCCCGGTCACGACCTGCTCGACGGCGTCCCGCCGCCCGCTCGCGCCTTCCCTGAGCAGCCCTCTGGTGCCCTCGGGCGTGTAGGTGGCCTGGATGAGGAACTTCGGCATGGAGGAACCGTCCTGCCCGTCGAAGGTGCGGTACGCCCCACCCTTCCCCGGCCCCCGCCCCCCGCTCACACCCCCGCCCCACGATTCACCCGTCGGCCCCCAGCCGGCTACCGCATCTGGGACAACCGGGGGCGGCGCGGGCGGGGTGACCTCTACGAGCTGTGCCCCGACGACCTCCTGACGGAGTTCGACGGACCGGCCGGGAGGAGCGCGGCGAGGGCGCCGGCCAGGGGGAGGACGAGCGCGGGGGCGCGCGGCGGCCGGGCGGTGAGGGCAGGGGTGACGGGGCGGTTGGCGGGCACGGTGTCGGGGTTTCTCTCGTCGGACGGGTCGCTCGCGCGGAGCGGGTGGGCGGTGGTGGCTACGGGATGAGGACGACCTTCCCGGCGACCGTGCCGGACTCGGCCAGCCGCAATGCCTCGGCGGCCCGCTCCAGGGGCAGGCGCGCGGCGACACGGGCACTGACCTCGCCGCGTCCCAGGGCGGCGAAGACCTGCGTGAGGTCGGCGTGCAGCCGGGCGCGGAAGCGGTCGCGGGACAGCGCCCGCCCGGCCCAGACGTTGTAGAAGCAGGCGCGGCGGCGGTTCGGCAGCGCGTTCCACAGCCACACCCGACCCAGCAGCTTCAGCACGGGCCACTGCTTGGAGCCCTCGGCGTCCCGGGTGGAGGCGCTGCCGTAGGAGACCAGCGTGCCGCCGGGGGCGAGGAGCCGCCAGGAGCCGACGATGCCGCGGCCGCCGACGTGGTCGAAGACGGCGTCGGCCCCCTGGGGCGCCAGCGCGCGGATGCGGGCGGCGAGGTCGTCCGCGCGGTAGTCGACGGGCAGGACGCCCTGGGCGCGCAGGGCCTCGTGATGGCGGGGGGACGCCGTGCCGATCACACGGGCCCCCGCCGCCAGGGCGAGCTGGACCAGCACGGAACCGACGCCGCCGTTCGCCCCGAGGACCACGACGGTGTGGCCGGCGCGCACGCGGGCCTTGCGGTGCAGCATCTGCCAGGCCGTGACGCCGTTGACGACCAGGGTCTCGGCCTCGGCCGCCCCGACCCCGGCGGGCACGGGCACCGCGTCGGCCGCGTCGGCCACGACGTGGCTCGCCCAGCCGCCGACCTTGACCAGGGCGGCGACCCGGGTCCCGGCCAGCGCGGGATCGACGCCCTCGCCGGTGGTCAGGACCGTGCCGACGAGGTCGTAGCCCGGGACGAACGGGAACGGCGGCTGGTCGTAGTAGCGGCCGCGCCGCATCTGCTGCTCGGCGAAGGAGACGCCGGTGGCCTCGGTGCGGATCAGCACCTGCCCGGGGCCGGGGGCGGGGACGGGACCGCGCCGCGTGACCAGTCCCTCGGGCTCGACCTTGCCCGGCAGGACGATCTCGACGAGTTCCCCGGTGCGGTTCATGACGGCCTCCGTACGGCTTGGGCTACTGCTTCTTGTGTTCGTTATAGGTTGTAACGCATTGCGGAAGTGAGTGTCAATAACGTGAGTGATAACCTCTCACCATGACGGAGGCAGAGAAGGGCGCGACGCCCCGCGAGCGGTACCGCGCCCAGGTCCGGGCGGAGATCAAGCAGCGCGCGTGGGAGCAGATCGCCACGGCCGGGGCGTCCGCGCTCTCCCTGAACGCGATCGCCAAGCAGATGGGCATGAGCGGTCCGGCGCTGTACCGCTACTTCGGCGGCCGGGACGAGCTGATCACCGCACTCGTCCGGGACGCGTACCGCAGCCTCGCCGACACGATCGGCGCGGCAGCCGCCGACGGGGGCGCCGACGTGACCGCCCTGGCCCACGCCCTGCGCGCATGGGCCCTGGCGGACCCGCAGCGCTACTTCCTCGTCTACGGCACGCCGATCCCCGGCTACCACGCGCCCGACGACATCACGGCGATCGCGTCGGAGATCATGGCCCACCTGCTGGACGCCTGCGCGGAGCCGCCGGCGGACGGCCCGGAGACCGGCTTCGCCGCCCACCTCGCCGACCACCGCGACTGGGCCGCGGACCACCCCGCCCCGCCCGCGGTCCTCCACCGGGCCCTGACCTTGTGGACCCGCCTGCACGGTGCCCTGTCCCTCGAACTGGCGGGCCACTTCACGGGCATGGGATTCGACCCGGCCCGGCTCTACGAGGCCGAAGTCGCCGCCCTCACGCACCGGACCCCGTCCGACGGCACCGCCTGAGGAACGACGGCGCAAACGTGGCCGGGGACGGGCCCTGCCCGCCTCCCGGGCTGGCCGGTTCGGCCGTTCCGCCCGGCACGGGGTGCTGGCACCCTGGCGAGCACCCGGCAACCGGCCGCCGGAGCCGGCCGGACCGGCCGGGGGGACAATTCCCGTCCAGGAGGAGCGGAAGGGAGTACCGGCATGATCGAGTGGAAGCCGCTGGGAGCCGGAGCCAGACCCGTGCCGCAGCCCGTGGCCACCCCGCTGGTCTGGGCCGGGGCGGGTGTCGGCGCCCTGCTGCTGGTGGCGGTCCTCAACACGGTGGCCGGGCCGGGCCGTCCGGACCTCGCCCTGGCCGCGCTGTCGCTGCTCGCCGCGGTACTGGGCCTGTGCGCCCGCTTCACGGCCGCCCCGGGCACGGCCCTGCTGTGCTGGCTGTTCCTCAACGGGTTCGCCATCCCGCCCGCCGGGGTGCTCACCTGGACCGGACACCGGGACACCCCCTGGCTGGTCTGCCTCTTCACCGCGGCCCTCGTCGGCACCGGCCTGGCCCGTCTCGTGCACGCCCGGGCCGCCTACCGCCGCCTCGCCCCCGCGCGCCCCGCACCGGGCGCCCGCGGCGCGGACGGCCCGTACGACGCCTGAAACCGCCCGGGTCCCCGGCCGGGCGGCGGGCACCGCACGGTCCCGGCCGGGGCGCACCCGAGCGCGGGAGCGCAGGCCACCGCCCCGTAAAGTGCCTCGAAGCCGTCCCCCGAGACCCGAGGAACCGAGCCGTGACCCGCGAACGCCCCGCCGACCCCGCCGCGCCGGCCGCCGTGACCGTCGTCGGGATCGGTGCCGATGGCTGGGCGGGACTCCCGGACGGCTCCCGTGCCGTGCTGCTCGACGCCGAGGTCCTCGTCGGCGGCCCCCGCCAGCTGGACCTGCTGCCGCCCGAGTGCGCCGGGAGACGCGTCGCCTGGCCCTCGCCGCTGCGCCCGGCCGTGCCCGGCCTGCTCGCCGCGCACGCCGGCCGCAGGATCGCCGTCCTGGCCAGCGGCGACCCCATGTTCCACGGCATCGGACGCACCCTCACCGAGGTGCACGGGCCCGTCCGCGTGCTGCCGCACCCCTCCTCGGTGTCCCACGCCTGCGCCCGGCTCGGCTGGCCCGTCGAGGAGACCGAGGTGGTCACACTGGTGGGCCGCCCGGCGGCCCGCCTCGCCGCCGCCCTGCACGAGGGGCGGCGCATCCTCGTCCTGAGCGCCGGCGCGGACACCCCCGCCGAGGTCGCGGCCCTGCTGCGCAACCGCGGCTTCGGGCCCAGCCGCCTGCGGGCGCTGGAGCAGCTCGGCGGCCCGGGGGAGCGGGTGAGCGGCCCCGTCACCGCCGACGGCTGGGCCCTCCCGCCCGGAGACCCCCTGAACATCGTCGCCGTGGAGTGCCGCCGCGCCCCGGACGCCCCGCGCCTGGGTGCCGTTCCGGGCCTGCCGGACGAGGCGTACGAGCACGACGGGCAGCTCACCAAGCGGCACGTCCGGGCCGTCACCCTGGGCGTTCTCGCCCCCGCCCCCGGCGAACTGCTGTGGGACGTCGGCGGCGGGTCGGGCTCCATCGCCGTCGAGTGGATGCGCACCCACCCCTCCTGCCGGGCGGTCAGCGTGGAGCGCGACCCGGTGCGGGCCGCGCGCATCGAGCGCAACGCCGAGCGGCTCGGCGTGCCCGGCCTGCGGGTCGTCACCGGTGCCGCGCCGGACGCGCTGGCCGAACTGCCGCCCCCGGACGCGGTGTTCATCGGCGGCGGGCTCACCGCGCCCGGGCTTCTCGACGCCTGCTGGGCGGCCCTGCCCGCCGGCGGGCGGCTCGTGGCCAACACCGTGACGCTGGAGTCGGAGGCGCTGCTCGCGGACGCCTGCCGGCGCCACGGCGGCGAGCTGGTGCGGCTCGCCGTGTCCCACGCGGTGCCCGTGGGCGGCTTCACCGGGTGGCGGCAGGCGATGCCGGTGACCCAGTGGGCCGTGCGCAAGGACGCGTAGGAACCCTCCGACCCTTCCAGGAGCAGACAGATGACCGTGTACTTCATCGGTGCCGGCCCCGGCGCCGCCGACCTGATCACGGTGCGCGGCGCCCGGACGCTCGCCGCCTGCCGGGTCTGCCTGTACGCGGGCAGCCTGGTGCCGCGCGAACTGCTGGCCGAGTGCCCGCCCGGCGCGCGCCTGGTGGACACCGCGCGGCTCGACCTGGACCAGATCACCGCCGAGCTGGTGCGCGCCCACGAGGAGGGCCACGACGTGGCCCGGCTGCACTCCGGGGACCCCTCGGTGTTCAGCGCGGTCGCCGAGCAGATGCGGCGGCTGGACGCGGCCGGGGTCCCCTACGAGGTGGTGCCCGGCGTGCCGGCCTTCGCCGCCGCCGCGGCCGCGCTGAAGCGGGAGCTGACGGTGCCGACCGTCGGCCAGACCGTCATCCTCACCCGCATCGCCCAGCAGGCCACCGCCATGCCCGAGGGCGAGGACCTGGCCACCCTCGGCCGCAGCGGCGCGCTCATCGTGCTGCACCTGGCCGCCCGGTACGTGGACCGCGTCGTGGCGGAGCTGCTGCCGCACTACGGCGCCGACTGCCCCGCCGCCGTCGTCGCCTACGCCTCCCGCCCCGAGGAACTGGTCCTGCGGGGCACGCTCGACGAGATCGCGGGGCAGGTGAAGGAGGCCGGGGTGCTGCGCACGGCCGTCATCATGGTCGGCCGCACCCTGGGCGCGGAGCACTTCCGCGACAGCCACCTGTACTCACCGGAACGCGACCGCCACACCTGCTGAGGCACCCGGGCGGAATCCGGGACGGCCGGGGGGACGGCCACGCGCGGAGTGCCGGCTCCGGGCCGCGGCCGGGATGCGGGAGCGGGTCGGGATTCGGGGTCGGGTGGGGGATCGGGCCGCAGGCAACGGCCGGGACGCCGGCCGGGGTTCAGGACCGGCCGGAGCCCGGGCCCGCCACCTCGCTGCGTCCCACCACCGTCCCGGCCCGGTCGATGCACAGGACGTCGACCGCCACCGGGGCGCCGCGCAGGACCGCCAGGGCCTCGTCGCGGGCCGTCGCCGCGACCAGGTCGCCCAGCGGGACCCCCGCCGCCTGGCACAACTGCAGGGCGGCGAGACCGGTGTTGGCGTCGGCGATCCGCGCGGCCAGCGCCTCGTCCGCCCCGCCCCGGCGGGCCAGCCCCGCCAGGAAGCCCTTGTCGACCTGGGAGCGGGCCGAGTGCAGGTCCAGGTGGCCCGCCGCCAGCTTGGACAGCTTGGCGAAGCCGCCGCAGAGGGTGAGCCGGTCCACGGGGTGGCGGCGGACGTACTTCAGCACCGCGCCCGCGAAGTCGCCCATGTCGAGCAGCGCGTCCAGGGGCAGCCCGTACTCGGCGACGACGGTCTTCTCCGAGGTCGAGCCCGTGCAGCCGGCCACGTGCCTGCGCCCCGCCGCCCGGGCCACGTCCACGCCGCGCCGGATGGAGTCGATCCACGCCGAGCAGGAGTACGGCACGACGATGCCGGTCGTGCCGAGGATGGACAGCCCGCCCAGGATGCCCAGCCGGGGGTTCCACGTGGAGCGGGCGATCTCCTCGCCGTGGTCGACGGAGAGCGTGATCTCCACGTCCCCGGTGCCGCCGTGCCGGCCGGCGACCTCCGCGACGTGGTCGCGCATCATCCGGCGCGGCACCGGGTTCACGGCCGGTTCGCCGACGGCCAGCGGCAGGCCCGGACGGGTGACCGTGCCCACCCCGGGGCCCGCCCGGAAGACCACCCCGGACCCCGCGGGCAGCAGCCGCACGGTCGACCGCACCAGCGCGCCGTGCGTGACGTCCGGGTCGTCACCGGCGTCCTTCACGACGCCCGCCATCGCCGACGCCCCGGTCAGCTCCTCCGCCGCCAGCGCGAACGCCGGGGTCTGCCCCTTGGGCAGGGTGATCGTCACCGGGTCGGGGAACTCGCCGGTGAGCAGGGCGGTGTACGCGGCCGTCGTCGCGGCGGTCGCGCAGGCACCGGTCGTCCAGCCGGCCCGCAGACCGGTGTGCTTGAGTTGGGCGCTGCGACCGCCCTCTGCCTGGCCGGTCACGGCCTGCTCCTCGGAAGGGACAGCACTGTCGTGCACGTACTCATTCTCGGCGGGACCACGGAGGCCCGCCGCCTCGCCGAGCTCCTCGCGGCGGGCGCGCCGCCCGGCACGCGGGTGACGAACTCCCTGGCCGGACGGGTCGCCGCGCCCCGGCTGCCGCCCGGCGAGGTGCGGGTGGGCGGGTTCGGCGGGGCCGAGGGGCTCGCCGCCTGGCTGCGCGAGCATGAGGTGGACGCGCTCATCGACGCCACGCACCCTTTCGCCGGGACGATCAGTTTCCACGCGGCGCGGGCCGCCGCCACCGCCCATGTTCCCCTGCTCGCGCTCCGGCGTCCCGGCTGGGTCCCCGTGCCGGGCGACGACTGGCACGAGGCCGCCTCCCTGGACGAGGCCGCGGCGCTGCTGCCCGCGCTGGGCCGGCGGGTGTTCCTCACCACCGGCCGGATGGGCCTGGCCGCCTTCGCGGACCTGGACGGCCCGTGGTTCCTCGTACGGTCCGTCGACCCGCCCGCGCCGCCGCACCCGCCCCGCATGGAGGTGCTGCTCGACCGGGGCCCGTTCACCCTCGACGGGGAACGCGCGCTGCTGCGCCGGCACCGGATCGACGTGGTGGTGACGAAGGACAGCGGGGGCACGGCCACGGCACCGAAACTGACCGCGGCGCGGGAGGCGGGCGTCCCCGTGGTGGTGGTCCGCAGACCTCCGGTCCCCGAGGACGTCCCGGTGGTCGCGGACGCCCCCGCGGCCGCCGCCTGGATCACCCGGCGGGCGGCCGGGGACCGCAACGACAGACCCTAGGTCGCCGGTGTCAGTCCTCCGGGTAGCGGCGGGGTGTCCAGGCGATCTCCTCGCCGTCGCCCCGGCGGACCACCCTGGTCTGCGTGGAGCCGACCAGCAGGATCGTGCGCATGTCGACCTCCTCCGGGACCAGTTCGCCGAGCGGGACGACGCGGACCCGCTCGCCGGGACCGCCGACGTCCCGGGCCACGACCACGGGCGTCTGCGGGTCCCGGTACTCCAGCAGCAGGTCGCGGGCCTTGCCCACCTGCCAGGTGCGGCTGCGCGAGCCCGGGTTGTACAGCGCCAGCACCAGGTCCGCCGAGGCCGCCGCGCGCAGCCGCTCGGCGATCACCTCCCACGGCTTGAGCCGGTCGGACAGGGAGAGGGTGGCGTAGTCGTGGCCGAGCGGCGCCCCGGCCCGGGCGGCGGCGGCGTTCGCCGCGGTCACCCCGGGCAGCACCCGCACCGGCACGTCCGCATACTCCTTCTGCGAGGCGACCTCCAGCACCGCCGTCGCCATCGCGAACACCCCGGGGTCGCCGCCGGAGACCACGGCCACCCGCCGCCCCCGCTGCGCCAGTTGCAGCGCGAACTCGGCACGCTCGGACTCGACCCGGTTGTCGGAGCCGTGCCGCCGCTGCCCGGGCCGCACCGGCACCCGGTCGAGGTAGGTGGTGTACCCGACGAGGTCGTCGGCGGCGGCGAGCGCCCCCCGCGACTCCGGCGTCAGCCACAGCGGCCCGGCGGGCCCGGTGCCCACCACGACGACCTCGCCCCGCTCCCGCGCGACGGGCTCGGCGTCGACCTGGCTCGGCAGCACCGCGACCGAGAAGTACGGCACCGACTCCGGGTCCACGTCGGCCAGTTCGGCCAGCCGCTCCCCGCCCATGGTGGCCCGCTCGACGTACCGCGTCCGCGCCAGCCGCCCCGAGGCCTCCAGCGCGCGCCGCACCTTGGGGAAGGTGCGGCCCAGCTTCATCACGACCGCCACGTCCGTCGCGGCGAGCCTGGCCGTCAGCTCCTCCTCGGGCAGCGTGCCCGGCAGGATCGTCAGCACCTCCTCGCCCTCGGCCAGCGGTGTGCCCAGCCGGGCCGCGGCGGCGGAGACCGAGGTGACGCCGGGGATCACCTCGGTGTCGTAGCGGCCGACGAGCCGCTTGTGCATGTGCATGTAGGAGCCGTAGAACAGCGGGTCGCCCTCGGCGAGGACCGCGACCGTGCGCCCGGCGTCCAGATGGGCCGCGAGCCGCTCGGACGCCTCGGCGTAGAAGTCGTCCATGGCGCCCTGGTAGCCGCCGGGATGGTCGGTGGTCTCGGTGGTGACCGGGTAGACCAGCTTCTCCTCGATGTGGTCGGCGCGGATGTGCCGCGCCGCGATCGAGCGGGCGATGGACCGCCCGTGCCGGGCGCTGTGATACGCGATCACGTCCGCCTCGGCGATGACCTCGACGGCCCGTACGGTCATCAGGGACGGGTCACCGGGGCCGAGCCCCACCCCGTACAGCTTCCCGCTCACTCTTCCTCACTCGCGATCGCGTTGAGCGCGGCGGCGGCGATGGCGCTGCCTCCGCGACGGCCCCGGACGACCAGGTGCTCCAGGCCGGACGGGTGCGCGGCCAGGGCCTCCTTGGACTCGGCGGCCCCGATGAACCCGACCGGGACACCGATGACGGCGGCGGGCTTCGGCGCCCCCGCGTCGATCATCTCCAGCAGCCGGAACAGCGCGGTGGGCGCGTTGCCCACGGCGACGACCGAGCCCTCCAGCCGGTCCCGCCACAGCTCCATCGCGGCGGCGCTGCGCGTGGTGCCCAGCTTCGCGGCGAGTTCGGGGACCGACGGGTCGGACAGGGTGCACAGCACGTCGTTGCCGGCGGGCAGCCGCTTGCGGGTCACGCCGCTGGCCACCATCTGCACGTCGCAGAAGATGGGCGCCCCGGCGCGCAGCGCCTCCCGGGCCCGGGCCACCACCGCGGGCGAGTAGGCCAGGTCCCGCACCAGGTCCACCATGCCGCAGGCGTGGATCATCCGGACCGCGACCTGGCTGACGTCGGCGGGCAGTCCCGCGAGGTCCGACTCCGCGCGGATGGTGGCGAAGGACCGGCGGTAGATGGCCGCGCCGTCCTTCTCGTAGTCGTACGTGGTCACGGTGGTGTTCTCGCTGCTCTCGGTCGTCGGCATACGGCTCATGGGGTGATCGCCGCCAGGGCGGTGGCGAGGTCGGACGGATCGTCCAGCAGGGCGGTGCGCGCCGGCCGGCCGGGCTCGGCGGCGGTCAGCTCGTAGCCGCCGCCGGGCGCGGCCACCACGTCGATCCGGCCGCCCCGGGGGTGCCCGCACCGGCGTTCGCAGCCCGACCAGTACAAGGGGAGGGCGGACCGGCCGGCGGCGGCCAGCGTGCGGGCGGCGTCGGCCCGGACGTCCGCCCGGGACCTGGCGCATCCGGGCCGGCCGATGCACGCCCCGACCCGCAGCCAGGGCGAGCCGGGATCGGTGACCAGGCCGGTGTCCGCCAGCCGGGACAGGGCGGCCGCCGGGTCGCCCGTACCGGCGGGCACGACCACCGAGCGCCACGGCGTGAGCCGCAGCTCCCCGTCGGCCACCTCCGTCACCTCCCGCCACTGCGCGGCCGTCAGACGGCCGAGGGGGACGTGCACGATCAGGGCGGACCCGACGGCCCCCGGCGACGGCGGCCCCGCGCCCTCGGCGGCCTCCCGCACCCCGTCCCGGAAGCCGACTCCCGACCCGGCCAGCCGGTCGCGGACCGCACGAAGCAACACCTCCCGCCCGCAAGGGAGTTCGTCCACCCGCCACACCCGGGCCCCACTGTCGCGCACGACGTCGACGAACGCCTCCGCCGCGAGCAGCGCGGCCCGCGCCGCGTCGTCCCCGGACACGTACAGCACCTCGTCGCCCGAACCCGGCGCGAGCACCGCCTCGTTGCCGGGCAGGGCCCGCACGGTCACGTCGGCGCCGAGCCCGGCCACGTCCCCGCGCCCGTCGTCGAGCGCGAACAGGAAACGGCCCGACAGCGCGGTCGCGGACACGCTCGCGCACAGCGCCGCGTCCAGTTCCGTCAGCCAGGACCGCACGTCCCGCGAGCCGCGCCCGTCCAGCCCCGACAGCGGCGAGGCGACGACGTTGCGCACCCGCTCGTGCGCGTACGACGGCAGCAGCCCGGCCGCGTCCAGCAGTTCGGCCAGTTCCGCTCCGCACGCCTCCCGCAGGCCGCGCAACTGCACGTTGCCGCGCGAGGTCAGATGCACCTCCCCGTCGCCCAGCCGCCCGGCCGCCTCCGCGAGGGCACGGGCCTGCGGGGCGGTGAGCACACCGCCGGGGACCCGGACCCGGGCCAGCGCCCCGTCGTCCGCCTCGTGCAGCCGCAGGGTGCCCGGGCATGCGTCACCGCGGACCCGTGAGGCCGCTGTGGCCTGGGGCGATGGACGGGGGGCAGCCGTGGACATGGCGGCGAGCATACCGACCATCACACCGGCTGTACGCTCTGCCCTTTTCCCCTGCCCCTTACTATGCTCGTCGGCGGATCATCAGGTCCGTCACCACCGCCACCACGGCGACCAGGGGAGGAAGCCCGGTGTGATTCCGGCGCGGTCCCGCCACTGTGAACCCGGCCACAACCCGGGCAAGTCAGGAACTCCCTTCCCCCGGCTCCCCCCTCCGCAGGAGCCAGGGCCCCACACCACCACCCGGGGCGCGGACACCCCGAGGAAGGCCGACGCCGCATGATCCTCCTGCTGTCGACGTCCGACACCGACCTGCTCAGCGCCCGTGCGGCGAACGGCCCGGTGCCCTACCGCTTCGCCAACCCCTCCCGCCTGCCCCTGGAGGACCTGCCCGGCCTCCTCGACGGCGCCGACCTCGTCGTCGTCCGCCTCCTCGGCGGCATCCGCGCCTGGCAGGACGGCCTCGACCTGCTCCTCGCCGACGGCCGCCCGGTGGTCGTCCTCACCGGTGAACAGGCCCCGGACGCCCAGCTGATGGCCGCCTCCACGGTCCCCGTCGGCATCGCCGCCGAGGCCCACGCCTACCTCGCCCACGGCGGCCCGGCCAACCTGGAGCAGCTCGCCCGCTTCCTGTCCGACACGGTCCTGCTCACCGGCCACGGCTTCGAGGCCCCGGCGGCCGCCCCGACCTGGGGCCCGCTGGAGCGCGAGGCCCGCCCCGGCGACGGCCCGACCGTCGCCGTGCTCTACTACCGCGCCCACCACATGAGCGGCAACACCGCGTTCGTCGCCGCCCTGTGCGACGCCGTCGAGGACGCGGGCGGGCGCCCCCTGCCGCTGTACGTGGCGTCCCTGCGGGCCCCCGAGCCCGAACTGGTCGACGCCCTGCGCTCCGCCGACGCCGTCGTCACCACCGTCCTCGCCGCCGGCGGCACCAAGCCGGCCACCGCCTCCGCGGGCGGGGACGACGAGTCCTGGGACGCGGGCGCGCTCGCCGCCCTGGACGTGCCGATCCTCCAGGCCCTGTGCCTGACCGGCTCCCGCGCCTCCTGGGAGGAGAACGACGAGGGCGTCTCCCCGCTCGACGCCGCCACCCAGATCGCCGTCCCCGAGTTCGACGGCCGCCTCATCACCGTCCCGTTCTCCTTCAAGGAGATCGACGCCGACGGCCTGCCCGCCTACGTGCCCGACCCGGAGCGCGCGGCCCGCGTCGCCGGCATCGCCGTACGCCACGCCCGGCTGAGGCACATCCCGGCCGCGGACAAGCGCCTGGCGCTGGTGCTGTCCGCCTACCCGACCAAGCACTCCCGCATCGGCAACGCGGTGGGCCTGGACACCCCCGCCAGCGCCGTCGCCCTGCTGCGCCGGCTGAAGGCGGAGGGCTACGACTTCGGCGACGCCGACATCCCCGGCCTGGTCTCCGGCGACGGCGACGAGCTGATCCGCGCCCTCATCGAGGCCGGCGGACACGACCAGGAGTGGCTCACCGAGGAGCAGCTCGCCCGCAACCCGGTGCGCATCCCGGCCGCCGACTACCGCCGCTGGTTCGCCACGCTGCCGAAGGAACTGCGCACGGCGGTCGAGGAGCACTGGGGCCCGGCGCCCGGCGAGATGTTCGTCGACCGCAGCAGCAACCCGGAGGGCGACATCGTCCTGGCCGCCCTGCGGTTCGGGAACCTGCTGATCCTCATCCAGCCGCCGCGCGGCTTCGGCGAGAACCCCATCGCCATCTACCACGACCCGGACCTGCCGCCGTCGCACCACTACCTCGCCGCCTACCGCTGGATCGCGGCCCGCGCCGAGGACGGCGGCTTCGGCGCCGACGCGATGATCCACCTCGGCAAGCACGGCAACCTGGAGTGGCTGCCCGGCAAGAACGCCGGCCTGTCCGCCGCCTGCGGCCCCGACGCGGCCCTCGGCGACCTGCCGCTGATCTACCCCTTCCTGGTCAACGACCCGGGCGAGGGCACCCAGGCCAAGCGCCGCGTGCACGCCACCCTCGTCGACCACCTCGTGCCGCCCATGGCCCGCGCCGACTCCTACGGCGACATCGCGCGCCTGGAGCAACTCCTCGACGAGTACGCCCAGATCTCCGCCATGGACCCGGCCAAGCTCCCCGCGATCCGCGCCCAGATCTGGACCCTCATCCAGGCCGCCCGGCTCGACCACGACCTCGGCCTGGAGGACCGCCCGGACGACGACGGCTTCGACGACTTCCTGCTGCACGTCGACGGCTGGCTCTGCGAGGTCAAGGACGCCCAGATCCGCGACGGCCTGCACGTCCTGGGCAACCCGCCGGCCGGCGCCGACCGCGTCAACCTCGTCCTGGCCATCCTGCGCGCCCGCCAGATCTGGGGCGGCACCACCGCCCTGCCCGGTCTGCGCGAGGCCCTCGGCCTGGACGAGTCCGCCGCGACCCGCACCACCGCCGACGCGGCCGAGGAGCAGGCCCGCGCCCTGGTCCAGGCCATGGAGGACGCGGACTGGGACCCGGCCGCCGTCCCCGCCGTGGTGGCAGCCGGAGTCGACGCCGGGCGCGCCGAACAGGTCGCGGCCATCCTGCGGTTCGCGGCCGACGAGGTCGTCCCCCGCCTGTCGGCCACCACCGGCGAGATCGACCACGCCGTGCACGCCCTGAACGGCGGCTTCGTCCCCGCGGGCCCGTCCGGCTCCCCGCTGCGCGGCCTGGTCAACGTCCTGCCGACCGGCCGCAACTTCTACTCCGTCGACCCCAAGGCCGTCCCCTCCCGCCTGGCCTGGGAGACCGGCCAGGCCCTCGCGGACTCCCTCCTGGAGCGCTACCGCACGGACAACGGCGAGTGGCCCACGTCCGTCGGCCTGTCCCTGTGGGGCACCAGCGCCATGCGCACCGCCGGCGACGACGTGGCCGAGGCCCTCGCCCTGCTGGGCGTGCGCCCCGTCTGGGACGACGCCTCCCGCCGCGTCACGGGCCTGGAGCCCGTCCCGTACGAGGAGCTGGGCCGCCCGCGCATCGACGTCACGCTGCGCATCTCCGGCTTCTTCCGCGACGCGTTCCCGCACACCGTGGGCCTGCTGGACGACGCGGTCCGCCTGGCCGCCTCCCTGGACGAACCGGCCGAGGCCAACCACGTGCGCGCCCACGTCCGGGCCGACCTCGCGGAGCACGGCGACGAACGCCGCGCCACCACCCGCATCTTCGGCTCCCGCCCCGGCACCTACGGCGCGGGCCTGCTGCAGCTGATCGACTCCCGCGACTGGCGCACCGACGCCGACCTCGCCGAGGTGTACACGGTGTGGGGCGGCTACGCCTACGGCCGTGAACTGGACGGCCGCCCGGCCCGGGAGGAGATGGAGACGGCGTACAAGAGGATCGCGGTCGCGGCGAAGAACACCGACACCCGCGAGCACGACATCGCCGACTCCGACGACTACTTCCAGTACCACGGCGGCATGGTCGCCACCGTCCGCGCGCTGCGCGGCACGGCGCCCGAGGCGTACATCGGCGACTCCACGCGGCCGGAGACGGTCCGCACCCGCACCCTGGTCGAGGAGACCTCGCGCGTCTTCCGCGCCCGGGTCGTCAACCCCAAGTGGATCGAGGCGATGCGCCGCCACGGCTACAAGGGCGCCTTCGAACTCGCCGCCACGGTCGACTACCTCTTCGGCTACGACGCCACGACCGGCGTGGTCGCCGACTGGATGTACGACAAGCTCACCGAGGCGTACGTCCTGGACCCGGCCAACCGCGAGTTCCTCCAGGAGGCCAACCCCTGGGCGCTGCACGGCATCGCCGAGCGGCTGCTGGAGGCGGAGTCGCGCGGCATGTGGGAGAAGCCGGACCCGGCGGTGCTGGACGCGCTGCGGCAGGTCTACCTGGAGACCGAGGGCGACCTGGAGGGCGAGGACTGAACCGGCCCGGGCGGCGGCACGCGCGTTGACGGTGGAGCGCCGGCACGCACCGGCGCCCGTCCGCCGCGCGGTCGTCGCGGGGCTGCTCTCGGCGCCGCGCTGGTGTTTTCGTCCGCTCCGCGGTCGTCGTCCCGCTGTTCTGGCGTGCCGTGCCGCTGCGTCAGGCGTTCAGCGGCGGTGCGCCGGGCCGAACGGCGTTCCGCGCCGCCCCGTTCGGTGGCCACGGGGCCGCTCGGCCGCGCCGCGCGTCAGCGCAGGGCCTGCACCGCGTACAGCGCGCCGACCGACGCGGCGAGGGTGCCGAGCAGGAGCCTCAGGGACCGCTCGGGCAGGCGGGGCTGGAGGCGGGCGCCGAGGTAGCCGCCCGTCAGGCCGCCCAGCCCGCAGGCGATCCCGAGCAGCCAGTCGGGCGCGATGTCCTCACCGCCGGTCAGCGACAGCAGGGCGTACGTGCCCGCGCCGGCCAGCGAGGTCACGAAGGTCGCGGCGAGCGCCGCCGGGGCGACCCGGGCCACGGGCATGCCCCGGCCCACCAGCAGCGGCCCGAGCAGGGAACCGCCGCCGATGCCGTACACGCCGCCGACCACGCCGACCGCCACGGCCATCGCGCTCACCGACCCGGCGGACGGCTCCCCGGACCCGCGCCGCCGGGCCGGGCGCAGCGTGCGCGCGACCAGCCACAGCCCGAGAGGGAGCAGCAGCACGGCGACCAGGATCCGGAAGACGGCCGGGCCGGGCAGCGCGAAGACGCGGACGACCGCGCCGAGGACGACGCCCGGCACGGTCCCCGCGACGAGCCGCCGGGTGAGCGGGCCGCCGAGCACCCCGTCCCGGCGGTAGCGCAGCAGCGCGCCGGGGCCGGCGACGACGTTGTACAGCAGGTTGGTCGGGGTGACGGCGGGGCTCGGCACGGCGAGCACGCTGAGCTGCACGGGCAGCAGGAACACCGCCCCGGAGACCCCGACGGGCGCGGTGACCAGCGAGATCACCACGCCGGCGGCGAACCCCAGTGCTCCGGTTCCCCACTCCACCGCGCCTCCCGCACCGACCGGGCGCCCGGGGCCGTGCGCGCCCGGGTCGTCCGGCCAGTATCGGCGGCGGTGCGCCGCGGCCCGCCGCCGGGAGGGGAGCCGTCGGACGGCGACCGCGCGCCGAGCTCGATACGCAGCACCGCGGGTCCGCAGGACTCCGTCCGCGGACCCGACCACTGTCACCCGTCCAGCCGGTGTCGGTTCCTCGCATCTGCGAGGTGCAATCTGTGAAGTCACCGTCTTGACCGGTGACGGAAGGCGTGCCACAGTCAGGGTGACGCACCAGTCGAGCCCCCTCGATCCGGACCACCCCCCTGCATGTACGAGGACCGCGGCCTGCCGGGGGTCGGCCGCAACGGCCCCAAGGGGCGCCCGTCGCCTTCGCCCGGGCGGTCGGCGATTTCGAACCACCTGCTCGACAGGTGACGCTCCGGCTTCACCCGCTCGCTCCACCGAGAAGGGAGTCCACGTCATGGACCAGCTCACCACCGACACCACCGGCACGGACATCGACGTAGGCGTCACCGGCACTGGCCCCGGCGACCGTGCCGCGGCGGCCCGCCGTGCTCGTTTCGGTTCGCTGCCGGCGCGCATCCGGACGGAGGACCTGGTCGAGGAGAGGCCCGCCGCCCCGAACGACCCGGCCAGGTACGGCCACGATCCCGAGGCGTCCTGGCGGGTCTTCGCGTGCCTCGCGGCCGACCTGGGTCTTTGATCCCCCGCCTTGCCACCGGCAACGCTCACCGGCCAGGATGGTGATGTGAACCTCGACCATGTCTTCGTGTGCGGGAACCCGGCCCTCGACTTCGCGGCCACGCTCCGGGCGCGCCGGACGGTGCGGTTCGAGATGTTCGCGACGCCGGACCGGCTGAACGCCTGGCACGTGGAGTCCGGCGTCGTCGACGCGGTCTCCCCGTGCCGCGAGGCGGACGTCGAGGAGGCGAAGACCGTACGGGAGGCGGTCTACCGGCTGGTCACGGCCCGCCGGCTCGGTGAGGAGTACGAGAAGACGGCGCTCACCGTGCTGAACAACGCGGCGCGCAAGCCGCCCGCCGTCCCGCAGCTCACCCCGGCGGGCCGGTGGACGCAGGCGACGCCCGAGGAGGCGCTGTCCACGGTGGCCCGGCTCGCCGTCGAGCTGCTGAGCGGCGAGGACGTGCCGCTGCTGAAGGAGTGCGGCAACCCGGAGTGCACCCGGGTCTACATCGACCGCTCACGCGGGATGCGCCGGCAGTGGTGCGGAATGGACTCCTGCGGCAACAAGATCAAGGCGGCGGCCTACCGGGCGCGCAAGAAGACAGCCGCGGCCCACTGACGGACCTGGTTCGGCCCGTCCGTGACCGCGGCTGCCGGGTGGTGCGGGGGGCGGCCGGTCTCCGGCCCGCGCCCGCCCGCGCACCCGGGTCTGCCGAGCGCTGCGTCAGCCGCCCACGTACCAGCTGAATCCGCCGTTGTTGGCGGCGACGGCGAGCAGGATCAGCCACAGGACCACGTCGACGACACCGAGGATGATGCCGGCCTTGGCCATGCCCGCGCCGTTGCCGGCGGAGCGGCGGGCGATGGCACCGAAGACGATGGCCAGCGGGCCCAGGATGATGTTCAGGAAGAACAGGCCGATGATGCCGCAGCACAGGCTCGCGATCGCCAGGCCGTTGGTGCGCGATCCGGACGCGGCGGAGGAACCACCATAAGTCGCCATTGGATACTCCCAGTTGTCGGTTGCACGGACCGAACGGGCCGCACTCTCCTCACTCTTGACGCCTTTCGAATGCCCCTGTGTGACGGTCCCATGTCCGTGGATCCTCACCTGTGGAGCCCGTGTGCTGCTCGGCCCCGAGGAGCATCCGAGGTATCCGAGGAGCACCCAAGAAGCACCTAAGGGGCACCGGCGACGATCCGTGCCGGTGCGGGATCTACGGGGCACTGCCGCCGAATGCACACCGCCGTTAGCATGTTCGAGCTTGCGATGGTGACACCATCGCTTCGCATCCGTCACACCAGCCGTTCGCATGCGGCGGCCCTCGGACCACAGCGGGAGCATCGCGCGTGTATTCGCGAATAGGCGGCACAGCTTCGTCGGACACGGGGCGGTACGGGCGCGCGGTGCTCTGGGGCACGGCCGCCGTGGTGGCACTCGGCTTCCTCACCGCGCTGGAGATCGCCGCCCGCCGGTACGGCGAACCGGGGCCGCTCACCACCCAGGCCGCGGCCCTGGTCCTCGCCCCCAAGCCGGGACCGCTGTACGGCGGCCTGGTGCTGATGATGGTGGTGCTCACCTGGCGGCAGCGGTTCCTCGCGGCCGGCGCGGCACTCGGCATCGACGCCGTCCTGCTGCTGGTGCGCTGGGCGGCCGGCGCGGAGGCGCCCGACGGCCACTCCGCGGGCACCGGCGCCCTGTGGGTGATGCTGGCCACGGCCTTCGTCGCCGTCACCCGCCGCACCGGCGAGGAACGCGTCCTGCTCCTGAAGGGCGTGGGTCTGGGCCTGCTCCTGGTGGCCGCCCGCAAGACCGGTGACACCTGGCTGTTCATCACCGCCAAGACCCGCCCGACCGTGCTCGACCAGTACGTCGCGACCGCCGACCACGCCCTGGGCAACCCGTCCTGGCTGGCGGGCCGGATCGTCGAGGCGACCCACCCGGTCAGCACACACGTCCTCCAGCTGGTCTACGCCCAGCTCGCCGTCGCGGCCGTCGTCGTCGCCGCGTACCAGCTGCGCCACGTCACCGTCGAACGCCGCTTCCCGAGCCACCACCTGGTCCGCACCTTCCTGCTGATCGGCCTCCTCGGACCCGCCGTCTACATGCTCTTCCCGGTCGTCGGACCCGTCTTCGCCTACGGCCCGGGCGCCTCGGGCACGGGCGGCGTCGAGTGGGCCGTGGCCGACCTGTGGCCGCACACGTCACCGCAGCTCACGGCCCCGCAGCCCATGACGTACGACGGGATCACCCCGCGCAACTGCATGCCCAGCCTGCACACGGCGTGGGCGGTCGCGATCTTCGTCCACACCCGCAAAGCGCCGCGGGCGCTGCGCTACGCCGGCACGTTCTGGCTGGTCACCACGCTCGCCGCGACCCTCGGCTTCGGCTACCACTACGGCGTCGACCTCATCGCCGGCGTGGTGTTCGCGCTCACCGTCGAGGCGGCCCTGCGTGCGACGCGGCACGGCTGGGACCGGCGCGGCGTCCAGCTCGTCGCCTACGGCTCGGTCGTCTTCGTCGCCCTGCTGCTGTCGTACCGCTACCTGCCGATGCAGCTGGCCCGCTACCCGGAGCTGTCCGGCCCCGTCCTCCTCCTGGCGATGCTGTCCGTCGTCCACGGCTACGTCCGCACCACCAGGAAGTGGGAGCCGGCCCCCGCCCCGGCCCCGCGCCCGGAACCCCAGCCGGAACCCGTCTGACGCGCCCCGCGCCGCGCCCCGGCTCCCGCTGGCCCCAAAAATCGAACACATGATTGAATTCGAGCATGCGAACGTTTCCCGACGACCTCGTCCGGGTGCAGCGGGAGTGGAGCGCCACCTACCGTCAGCTCGCCGACCGCCCCGGCCGCCCGGAACTGCGCCGGCGCCTGCACCGCCTCTCGGTCCGGGCGTTCTTCCACCCCTACTGGCGGCAGCGACGCCCCACCCCCGCGGCCTGGTGGGAACTGCGCGAACTGGCCCGCCGGCCCGCGGACACCTCCGCCCGGACCGCCCGATGACGCGCCGGCATGCGGGTGAACACGCCCAGGACGATCCTGAAGACATGGCCGGACCGATCCGGGTGATCGTGCACCCCCCGTCACCCACCGGGGGCCGGCGCGTGCGCGTGGACGGCGAGATCCTCGGCCTCGCCCACAACCTGGCCGACGTGGCGGAGTTCCTGCGCCGGGCCGGCCTGGACATAGAACCGTCGGACGTGGCGCGGGCCCCGTGGATCGACTGGCGCGGCGCGGGCCCGGACACCTGGGGCCCGGACCCGACGGCCTGACCCCGGCCGGCCTACGGACGGCGGGGGTCGGAGTCCCCGGGCAGGAACCCGTTCACGGCGACGCCGGTGATCCTCGCCCGCTCCTCCTGGGCGTGGATGCGCCGGGCCTGCTCGACGAGCAGCCCGTCGGCGTTCTCGGTCGGGCGGTTGCCGCGCCGCAGCAGCACGACGACGAGCACGGCCACGATCCCCGCAAGCCCACCGAACAGAAGGCCAATCTCCAGCACGACGCCTCCGACCGGTCCGGCGCCGCCCTGGACGACGGCGCAAGGGCTTCCTTCCCGGCGGACGGGACGGCCACGCCGGGACAAGCGAAGGCGCGACAGGCCGTCCGGCCCGCCGCACGGGGAGGTGTCCGCCGTCCTAGTCGGCGTCCTCGACACCGAGGTCGGCGCGCATGGCGTCCTTCTGCGCCCCCACGCACGGCCAGACCTGCTCGTGCAGCTCGTCCTCCAGCGCCTGCAGCTCGGCCGCGGCCCCGGACAGGGCGGGCGCTTGCTGCTTGATCTTCCGGTAGGCGCCGTTCAGCCGGTGCTTGGCCACACCGCAGGCGTTCAGCACGGGCCGTGGCGCGATCATCTGGGCTTCCGAGTAGCGGTCCCGGTAGGCCAGCCGGACGGCCTCCAACTCCGCCAGCGCCGCATCGACATCGCCGTCGTGCCGAAGGGCGTGCAGGTAGCTGTTCATGGTGGTCAGGAACTGCCGGGAAGCGGTGTTCAGCTCGATGTAGCACCGCCGCCTCGACTCGAGGCCCTCCCGCTGACGCACCTGGGCCTGCTCGGCCTGCAGCAGCGCCTCGGCGTGCTGCCGTTCCTCACGCCGCTGCTCGGCGGCGGCCCGCAACTCCAGCCGCTTGGTGCGATCGGCCCGGTTCTGCGTCAGCAACGCAGCGCCCAGGGTCCCCACCACACCCACCACGGCAACGACCAGTCCGGCCCAACTCCCGCCCACGGCCCCTGCCTTCCTCGCACGAAGACCCGCCAGAAGACTCAAAGCTAGCGCTTCGACGGCCGGCCGCGCCGCACCGATGCAGGCCGCGCGCGAACGGCCCACGTGTACACGGCCAGACCGAGTGCGCCCCGCACCATGGCATCGGCCCACGCCGGCCACAGCCGGCTCCAGGGGCCCCATCCAAGGCTCAGGAACACGACCAGGCCGAGGGCGCCCGCCACCAGAACCGCACAGGCGTACTGAACGAACGCCGTGCGACTCCCGCCCCACCACGCGCCCGCGAGCCCGGCCGGTATCTGCACGAGCACGTGGAAACCGAGGCAGGCGAGCGGCACGGCGAGGAGCAGAGCAAAGGGAGCGTCGCCGGTGGGATCACTGCCCGAGACCGCGTAACCGGCATCCACCATCCACAGCGGCGGCACCAGGAAGGTGAGCAGCAGGACGATCCCGCTCAGATGCATGGCCCCCAGGTGCCGCCAAGCGGACGGCGACGCGCCCGTACCACGCCCTCCCGGAACCGGTCGGACAGCCCTGACGCGCATCGTCCCCTCCCTCCCCCCGCCGCACACAACCGGTCCATTCACTCCTGACAGCGGCGCACGCCACAGTAGTCAGTGGTGGGCACTGCCGCATCGATGTACACCTGGACCACGTGGCGACGCGTGAACTCGGCCGGGATGCCGCCCTCAGCGCGGTCGACGACCTGCGGCGCTGGATGAGCCGAGGCCGTGTCGTCGTGCCGGAGATCACGGAGGACCACCTCGGTGCCGCCCAGTCGGTCCGCGTCCGCCACCGCGCGCTGGACCTCGACCTCGCCGACGCGGTGAACGTGGCGCTTGCCGCCGACTACGACACGGACGCGATCCTGACCCTCGACCGACGAGACTTCCGGGCCGTACGCCCGTTGGGCCGCCACAAGTCGTTCCGGGTACTCCCCGACGACCTTCCCCTCTGACGCGGCTCCCGCGGGCACGGATAGATGGTTGCAACTCCGCCTGCCGCAGGGGCTGGCTCGGTACATGCAGTCGCCGTCGGTGTGCTGTCTCGCATCGCATACGCGCAGTGCGACTGACGACGACGCTGACTTCCCGCCCGGCGACAGATCGAGCCGGACAACTTCGACAAGCTGCTCGCGGACTTCGACGCGTTCAACGGCCCGGCCGCCCTGAAGCCATGGCTGCCGAGCGCGCCCAGCTGGCCGACGGCGCATGCGAACGCCGGGGCAGCGGCGAGAGCGGTGCGCTGGCTAGCTGCTCACTGCCGAGCATCCACCGTACGAGCGGAGAAGGTCTGAGTCACCGCCCCGGAGGCATGGACCTTGAACTTGTGTCGCGTTCCCCTGATCACCGAGGCTGCCGGGTGGCGAGCCGGTAGATCACGTACGTGAGAGCCAGGATGAAGTCGACAGCCACCCACAGGCCGATGACCAGGCCCACCCCGATCGTCGTGCCGACGTCGTGCGCGTCGTTGCACAGATCCTGGTCGTCGCCTGTCAGACCACGGCACTCGGCGGGCGTGCCGTCGGCCGTCGTGGCGCCCCAGATGACCCAGGCCAGGAACAGCAGTTGGACCGCGAGGAAGACCCAGAAGAAGACGCGGCGCCGCTTCTCCGGAGGCGGGGCCACCGGCGGGTTCTCGTAAGTGGGTCGGCCCGGAGGTAAACCCTGGGGTGGTCCGGGCCACGCGGCGGGCGGGGGTCCGGAGCTTCGCGCACCGCGGGGACCCCACGACTGTGGTTCCGGAGCGCGACGGTTCTTGCTCATAGCGCGCCTCCTTGCCGCTGACTCCATGGTGCGCTCAGAACCGCAGGGCCGCTCGTCGGCAAGGTGAAGATCACGGCCACTCTGCCACTGGGTCAGAATGCATCGTCAGGCCGTCCAGCTCAGCGTCGGTGGCCTCCGGCCGTAGGCGAACGTCGAAGGTGTAGCCCTCGTCGCAGAACACCACGTCATGGTGCGTTGGCGGCTGCCTATCACTCGCGCGCCGGCCGCCCCTCAACCCCGCGCGCCGGTTCGGGCGCACGCTTTCCATCTGTGGTGGTGGGGTGGTGACGCTCACTCCTCCCCAGGCGGGATGAGGCGATCAGCGCTCTCGGCGTCGTCCACGTGTCCGTGAGCATCGACGGTGATGGGTGTTGCTCGTCCCTTCGCCGTGACCAGCCATGCAAGCACCTGCTCGGTCAACCGCCCGTTGTGCGGTCCCTCGTCGTGCCAATATGCGCGCCATCCGCCTCCTGGGATGGCTGCCACGACCTGGTCAGCTTGCTCAAGGTGGGAGAAGTCTGGGTAGTCGGTCACCGGGCGGCGCGTACCGCGCTTGGGATCGACCACAAGTGCATTGCCCGTTGCCTCGTCCCAGGCGTCCACGTGCACTGTCCGCCCGATCGTCGTCTCCGTGCCGGTGAAGATCGCGAGCCAGCCTGTCCCGTTGAAGTAGCGCATGCGGTCATCGTCCACGACTGTGGTCGGCCTCGACGCGGCAATGACCTTCTTCGATGCGCTGATGGGACTTCAGCTGGGAAGGCTCAGGTCTTCTGGAGGCGGTCACCGTTCTGACCTGCGGTGGGCCTGGAGAGGAGGTCCGGGCGGTTGCCCACTTGTTCCCCACTGCTCCCCTTGGTTCTCCGCGGGACCTGGCACGCATCCGTCACGTCCGTCCGGTGCCGCAACAGCCGCCGGCGAGGGACGAGTCATCCTCCTACGGCCCTACGATGCACGCCATGGTAACGTCCGATTCGGTACCGCTCATACGCGCCTGTTGGCTCTCATGGCTCGCGGTCGAGACCGTCGATCAGGCAAGGGTGGTGAAGGCCCTTGGCCTGACGGATGTACGGGAGACCACATGGGGCGACGCCGTGGAGCTCATCGACGAGGTGGCGCACGAGGAGGAGCAGCCGTTCTCCACAGTCGTCGTTACTCCATCCGTGCGGGGATGGACCCTGGTGATCGGACCGTACTTCGGCCTGCCCTATCCGCAGCAGACAACGCACGTCACTGACCTGTGCCGAGAGTTGAGCACGCACTTCGGCAAAGCTCAACTCTTTTTCCACAGTGAGCAGAACGATGGGGAGGCGTGGCTGATCGCCGAGCGCGGACGGATTGTCAGACGTTGGATAAGTGAGTACCCGGAGCTCGCCCTGGGCGAACCGTTCGGAGTCGAGCGACGACTCCTCGACGCTTACGGCCTCACGGGGAAGCCGGAGGAACTCGATCCCGACAGTGACCTGGCCGGCGACTGGGCGGCGACCTTCGGTGATTGCTGGGCGACGACGGTCGCAGAGGAAGCCAGCATCAACCCGACCACAGCTGCCGCCGACAAGTGGTCAGACAGCACCATGTTGGTGGCAGTCGCTCCCACTTTCGAGTAGGTGCACCGGCCAGCCACCGGAGGGGCAGTCTGGCGGCTGGCGACCCACACTGGAGGAGTTCGATCTCAGCTTGCTCTGGCTGCCCCTTCTCCCCGACACGACGGATGGACAGAGACGCTCGGTACGCCTCCGTCCGGCGCCGTTGATGCCAGCCGTGGAAATCGTGCCCTTGCCGAGTTCATCCCTTCCTACACCGTCGAGCCGGTCAAGCTTCGTCGCCCTGCACTTCGGAGGGCCGCCTGGTGGCGAACAAGAAGGGGAGGCGCCGCCGCTTCGGTGCGGTGCGGCAGTGAAGGTACCTGAGCCGCGGGGACTGGCGCGCCCCATACGCAGGAGCAGTCAACTTCCGCGTGTAGGTAGGAAAGTGGGTCGAGGAGCAGGAGCTGTCCGTGCGCACCGACGACCTGTACAGGCATCTCCTTCGCCTGTACATCCTCCCGACCTTCGGCCCGCTCGACCTGGATGAGATCACCGCTCCCCGCGTCCGCGAATGGCGAGTGGAGCGACTCCGCACCACCGGGCCAAAGACAGCCGTAGTCCAGGCCGTACTGTCTCCTCAAGGCCATCCTGGAGAAGGCCGTGGACGACGACCTGATCCGCGTAATCCGTGCCGGATCAAGGGCGCGGGCAAGGAGTCGGCCGCCGAACGGCGTATCGCCACCGTTGCCCAGGTCGATGCTCTCGCCGACGCCATCGGCATCCGTTGGCGCCTCATGGTCTACCTGGGCGCGTATGGTCCGATGCCGCCGGAGGAACTGGCCGGCCTTCGCCACACCAGACACACCCTGTCGACCCGCTCCGGCGCCACCCTCAAGGACACGATGGTGTGTGCCGGGCAGTCCTCCGAGAAGGCCGCGCTGATCTATCAGCACTCCGACTAGGAGCGGAAGCGGGAGGTGGCGGCCGGGCTCGACGACCTGGTGCGGGTCGAGCGTGCGAAGTGCCACACGGACGACCCCGCGCACCACAGTGAGGACGCTGCCGAGAGCTAATGGTGCGGTTGTGGTGCATGACCGGTCCACCGGTCTAGATAACAAAGAACCCCCAGGTCTCTGACCTGGGGGTTTCACATGGAGCGGGTGACGAGAATCGAACTCGCGCTCTCAGCTTGGGAAGCTCGGGTTTCTTGGGGGCGGTTGTGACGCTGAGCTGCGGCGGAGCCGTGTTGGAGTCCTCGTCGGACCCGGGGCGACTTCCCGCTGTTCCCCGTGGTTCCCCGCAGGATCTGGCACGCGAATGGCACGGGCCCTTCGCCTCGTACGTCCCTCCGCGTAGCTGCGCCGGGAGTGTTGTCTGATCCTCAGCAGACGACAGTCAGCCACGACGGCGGGTGCGTCGACCGATCAGGCGCGCGTGTGTCTCGCCGCACCCCCACCGACCTCAGCCACGCTGCCATGTCGTCGACCAGAGCATGCGTCACCGTACGCGGTCGTTGTCACGCAGCTAGACACTCAAACGCTGAGTGCACCGGACGCGTGCGGGCGCCAGCGTCGTACCCACGCAGCCTCAGGGGCTACTCAGTTGAAGCCTCACCGTCGTCCTTGGTGCCGCTAAAATGCGGCTATCAGCCAGTGTGGGCGACGAAGCCAACTGTGAGAACGGGGACTCCTCGTGGCCGGTGTCAAGCTTTTCAAGATCCGCAAGCTAGGCGCAGGAGGGCAAGGCGAAGTCTGGCTTGCGCGCGAAGGCCAGTCGCGAGAGATTGTCGTTCTAAAGCGCCCGCTGGATAGTCTCGACGTCAGCGAGGGTAGCCCCGATCGCGCTAGATTCGAGCGAGAGGTTCGAATCCAGTCGACTCTCCGTCATGACGGCATTATGCCGATCCTGCGCATATATAAAACACCCACTGGGCCGCTCTTCACGATGCCGTACGCGGAAACGTCTCTGGAACAAGAACTTAGCAATGGGCCGCTAACGGAGACGGAAAGCGTCGACATCATTCTTACCATTGCTGACGCTGTGGACTTTGCGCACAGTGAAGGCGTTTTGCATCGCGACCTTAAGCCCGCCAACATTCTATATTTGAACGGCAGGTGGGTTGTTTCCGACTTTGGACTGTGTAGAGATGTAAATTCCGATAGTGCCACCATTACTCGATCTAGGACTGTCGTTGGCAGCGTCGCTTACATGGCGCCTGAGCAGTACGACGATGCGCATGAAGTGACCGAGAGTGCGGACATTCTATCCATTGGTCGCATCTTCTATCACTGTCTTACGGGTAGAGTTCCCTTCCCCTACTTTCGGAGTGAGCTGATCCCCGCAAAGTTTCGGTACCTGGTGACCAGGGCTGTGGCTGAGGATCCCTCTGCCAGGTATCAGACGGTGAGCGAATTCCGGCAAGAGCTGGAGCTACTCGTCACGGGCACGCCAGACCTGACCCCACCAATGGAGCGGGCGCGCGCCCTTAATGCGGAGTCTCTTGAGGGTGATTCGGAAGCCACACTCTCGCTGGCTCGGCTCCTGGTCGAAAAGGCGGACGATGAGGTTTTCTACAGGGATTTCGTTCCTGCTCTTTCCATCGAGACGCTGAGCGAGATTGAGGAGCATGCGCCGCAGGAGTTTCGGCAAATAGTCGCTGCCTTCGACCAGTTTTCCGAAGGTAGTCACCCGTTCAGCTACACTGACGCTATTGCTAAGTTTTTTCGCAACGTGGCATTCGTCGCGCCCGATGATGACTATGCGATTCGTCGGCGAGTGCTTCGTAGGATCCTCATTGTTGGCGCGAGTCACAATCGTTTCTTCGTCGGTGAGATGTTTGCTTCGATTGTCTCGAACATGAAAGAAGCCGAGGATATCTTGTTGGTTGCATCGCTCCTGCGCGAACATCCAAATGAGGCGCGATTTATGGGCTTCTATCTGCGGCAACACTCGCTGCCAACCGCAATCATGGCTGCCCTGCCTCCAGAATAGGATGCTCGACAGATAGACGTGCGAGACTGTATGTCGTAGGCGACTTTGAGAGGGAGTGCACTAACGTGACCAAAGGACTGGCAGGGCGGCTAGCGCATGGTCAGGACATCCTTCACCTTCTGCAAAGCGCGAGCGCATTCCATCATAGAGAGGTAATTGGTTCGGGCGTATTCAGATACTGATGCGAGATTTTTCACCTCAGTGCTATCTGGCCCAAGAATTACCATCGCAAGACTGAGTGCATCCGAAATGCGCGGTGAGAGCTGCTCTTCGTATGCGGCAATTCGCAACTGGCTATGCTTGATTATGTTTCGACTGACCTCCTCGAATGGAGATTTTGATGGCCATTCATTTGTTGGGTCGAAACTCTGCCAATAGGAGGAGAATCTAAGGATCTCAAGGCGTAGCGCCTCCAACTCGACAATCGCAGAGCCAACATGGTCGGCAGTAACCTTCGAGTCTCTGGACGCCGCCATTTCTGCATTGACTTTCCAGGCGTGTAGTCCGTCTACCGTGAAGGCGTCGGGGGAGTCGTCGATTACCTTCGAGCAGGTGTTGCACAGCCAGATTGCGTTCTCTGCCGATCGTCGCTGCTCCGGTGACATTGTGGCGTCGTACCTCGGCCCACCGGGGCTTGCGGCTCGAATGTGGGCTGCCACGCCAAGATTGAGAAATTTATCCACGTGGATGGGATCGGGTCTGTTCGTGAGCAATCGGCAAGTGGGATTACTGCACCGGTTCCCTGCCCGGTTGGCCACTGCCCTCTTTGTGGCGGCGAGGAAGTCGTCCCGGCTATTCCCGGCCATGCTTTCCTTTCACCTGACGTGATTTGGGGTATTGTTGAAAGTGAAGTCGATCATAGGGGTTCCCTGGCGTCGTTGTCTTCGTGCTGCTGTGATTGCCTAAAGCTGTGGAGCCGACCGCCCCAGCCACAGAGGGTGTCTCACACCCCATGCCCGCGGTCGCTGAGCGCGCCGCCGGGCGCGGCCAGCCGGGGCGCAGACAGGAGGCAGGCCGCGCCGCAGAGGCGGCGCGCGCCCGCGCCGTGCGCGGGCTCTTGAACCAGTAGAGAAAGTTGTAACTCAGTCTGTGGCGCGAGGGTTGAAGTCGTACGCGCAGACTGGGAGTTCTGCGTGTTGGCGATGGAGCAACGGCAGGAAGACTGCCGGCCGGATCGTCCAGGTGATGCGGGTGCTGGCGTGGGTTACAGAGACCATGCAGGGTTCCATGCGTAAGAGGGCTCGCCGCGTCTCGATGCGGCCGTCGTAGAGCCAGACCCAGGCCTCATCAAAGGCATCCGGGTCGAGTGCCGGTGAGATTGTGCGCAGGGCAACCGCGGCCCATCTGTCGGCCTGCGGTGCCGAGTAGGCATCGAAGGAGGCTCGGAGCGTCGGCCACCCTGTCTCGTCGTTGACGTCCTGCGTCCAGCACTCGCACCAGAAGCCCCTCTGAGGCTTGTCCATCAACACGGGTGTCCTCCGGGCTGAATGTCCGTGAAGAGCTCGGCGGTGACGGTGTAGCCGCTGTGGCTGCCGTGGACGACGATCCGGTGTGCGATGACGCTGACCATGCCTAAGCCGCGGCCGTGTACCGCATCCTCATTCGGCTGCTCGACCTTCGGGGCGGTACCTGTTCCTCCCTCGTCGGTGACGGACAGGGCAATCACCTGAGGGGACACCGCGAGCGCCAGATGGAAGCTGCCCGTCTGCATGCCGCTGGCGGTATGGAGGACCGCGTTCGCGCTCAGCTCGCTCACGATCAGCTCGGCGTCGTCGGCCAGGGGAGATCCGCGCAGGATGTCCCGGGTCCAGCGGCGGGCCCGGCTGACCTCTTCCGGGAAACCTGGGCAAGACAGTCCCCAGACCCGGGCTGTACTCGTATACTCGTGCATACAAGTTCCTTCATGCTGGTAGGCCGCCATGTGCAGCGGGTTTGGGCTAGACGAGTTTCACGCCGTCGTGGGCGCGGACGGCCGGCGGGGTCGTCGCGTCGAGTGCGTCAAGGACGCGGATCGCGTAGGCCTCGTCGGCGAGTTCGATGACCTCTTCGCGGGTGGCCCAGCGCAGTGCGCGGGTCTCGTCTCCGGTGGTGGGGGTGCCGTCGGCTGCCTGGCAGCGGAAGACGAGGGAGACGATCAGGCCCGTCATGTTCTTGTAGACGCCGGTCAAGGTTGCAGGGAGCTCGATCTTGATGCCGGTCTCTTCGAGAACTTCGCGCTGGAGGGCTTCGGGGATGGTTTCCTCACGTTCGAGGATTCCGCCCGGGGGCTCCCAGTGGCCGTTGTCGCGGCGCTTGATCAAGAGGGCCCGGCCTTGGTCGTCGGCGATGACCCCGGCGACGCTCACGGAGTGCGGGCGTTCTGTGCTCACGTTCCTCGGCCCTCTCGGCTGACTAGGCTCTCCACCGTAGCAACAACACTCGCCCACTCGTCTAGATACCTAAAGGAGTACGCGTGACGTCTCTACCGAGCATTCTCGGCGGCCTCGACCCGACCAGCGATCGTGCGGTCTTCCGGCAGATCGCCGACCAGCTGCGCGAGGCCATCGACCGTGGGCGATTCAAGGAGGGGGAGAAGCTGCCCTCCGAGGCTGAGCTGGTCGAGCACTACGGCGTTTCCCGGATGACGGTCCGCAACTCCTTCTCGGTTCTCCAGGGCGAGGGCCTGGTGCACGCCGAGCACGGCAAGGGCGTCTTCGTTCGGCCCCGGCCCCCGGTGCGGCGGCTCGCCTCGGACCGGTTCGCCCGGCGCCACCGCGAGCAGGGCAAGTCCGCGTTCATCGTGGAGGCCGACGCCGCCGGCAGTCACCCGAAGGTGGACAGTCTGGAGGTCAAGGAGGAGAAGGCCAGCCAGGACATCTCCACCCGCCTCGGCTCCGTGCGGCGCGTGCTCGCCCGGCGTCGTCGGTACCTGCTCGACGGACGGCCGGTCGAGTTCGCCACCTCGTACCTGCCGCTCGACATCGCTCGCGGGACGCAGATCGCCGAGCCGAATCCCGGCCCCGGCGGTATCTACGCCCGGCTTGAGGAGTTGGGCCACCAGCTCGACCACTTCGAGGAGGAGATCCGGGCCCGGATGCCCTCGCCGTCCGAGGTCAAGACGCTGCAACTCGCCTCTGGCGTGCCGGTGATCCACCTGATCCGCACGGCCTTCGACACTGCGGGGCGGGCCGTGGAGGTCTGTGACACGGTCATGGCGGCGGACGCTTACGTCCTCTCCTACCAGCTCCCGGCGAACTGATCGGCGGTGCACGAGGCCACTTTTCCGGACTCGTACACCTCGACACGCATACTCGTATAGACGAGTGGGCAAGTTGTGTGGTAAGGCGGTCACCGTTCCCGGCGCCACCGGGTCCGAAGACTACATCTCGTCTAGACGAGTAGATGGGAAAGAACCTTGCGCACCATCCGTGTGGAGACCTCGGCCGCGACGATCCTGCTGACCGAGGCGCCCGAACCCAAAGTCCGCGACCGGCAGACGGGCGAGATCGCCAAGGACGCCGTCAGCGGTGAGGCCCTGATGACGATCGGCGTCGTCTACATCGAGGAGGGGGAGTCGTCCCTGATCAAGGTGACCGTCCCGGAGAGCGGGGTGGCTGAAGGGCTCACCCTCGGTGCCCCGGTCTCTCTGCCGGGTCTGGTCGCCCGGCCGTGGGAGAGCGTCTTCAACGGGCAGCAGCGTCACGGCATCGCATTTCGCGCCGCCGCCGTCACTCCGGCTGCCTACCCGGCCTCCGTGGGGGCTGCGGCCTGATGACCGACCTGGCAACACTTCTGGAGGTGGGTGGTCCCGTCGCCGCGCTCGGCGGTGGGGCCGCCTACGCCCGGGCCAAGCACCCCGGGTGGACTGGTCCACCGTCGGCTTACCGATATCCACGGTCCGGCTCCTCAGCTCCTACAGCTCGGTCATGGAGGCGTGCGGTCCGACTGTGGCGCCCTCCCGGCTGCGGGTCCTGGCGGTCAAAGCCACCACCCGCCGTGAGGTCCGGCCCGTGCCGCCGCGTCGGGGGATCATCCGGCCGACCGCGACGGGGCTGCGGGTCCGCCTGCGGCTTGCCCCGGACCAGGAGCCCGCCGACGTGGCCGCCTCCGCCGAACGGCTGCGGCACGCCTGGGGCGTCCATGCCGTCTACGTGACCACGGTCAAGCCGGGGGTGGTGGAACTGCGGCTCGTCGGCTTCGACGTGTTGCGGAAGGTTCGTATGTCTCGCAAGCTCCACCCGGATTTGCTGCGGGTGCCGGTCGCACTGCGCGAGGACGCCACTCCGTTCGTGCGTGACTACCGCACCGTGCCGCACCAGCTCACCCTCGGTGCCACGCTGTCCGGCAAATCCATGTACCTGCGTCACCTCGTCGCCGGCCTCGCGCGTCAGCCCGTCGCCCTGGTCGGCATCGACTGCAAACGGGGCGTGGAACTGGCGCCCTTCGCCCCGCGCCTGTCGGCGCTCGCCACCGACCCGGAGCAGGCCGCCGAACTGCTGCCCGTGCTCATCAGGGAAATGGAGGACCGGTACGACCTGATCAAGGCCCGTCAGGGCATCGCGCCGAACACGCCGGACGAGGAGATCACCTCCGACATCTGGGGCCTGCCCGAGCACGAACGCCCGGTGCCCGTCGTGCTGTTCGTCGACGAGGTGGCCGAACTCTTCCTCGTCGCCACGAAGAAGGACGAGGAACGCCGGGACGAGATGGTCACCCAGCTCATCCGGCTCGCCCAGCTCGGCAGGGCCGCCGGCATCTACTTGGAGGTCTGCGGCCAGCGCTTCGGCGCCGAACTGGGCAAGGGCGCGACCATGTTGCGGGCCCAGTTGACCGGCCGCGTCTGCCACCGCGTCAACGACGAAGCCTCCGCGAAGATGGCGCTCGGCGACATCGCCCCCGAAGCGGTTGCCGCCGCCTGCGCCATCGCCCCCGAACGGCCCGGCCTCGCCGTTGCCGGTGACACCTCCGGCGGCTGGTCCCGCATCCGTACCCCGTACCTCTCCCTCGGCGACGCCGCCGAGACCTGCCGCGCGTCGGCCCACCTGGTTCCCGACCTGCCCGCGCTCAAGCCCTTCCGGCCCGACGTGCCCGTACGCCCGACCGTCGAGACTCCGGACCCGGTCGTACGCCCCCGGCCAGTGACCGACTGATTCTCGGCTGTACGCATCCCCGGTCGGCGTGACCGTCTCACGCCAAGCCCTTACCCCTCCCATGCCTGAATCCGAAAGGAGCCGCAGCATGCGTGCCCCCCTGGCCCGCGTCGACGCGGTGCTCGTCCAAGCGGTCATCGCCGCCGCGCTGTCCTTCGCCCACCTGCACGACGTCGCCTCGGCGGCCGGACAGGACGGGTGGAAGGCGTGGGCCTACCCGATCAGCGTCGACCTGCTGCTCGTCGCCGCCTGGCGCCGACTGCGCTCCGGGGAGGCGAAAGCGGCCGGGTGGTGCTGGTTCCTGATCGCCCTCGCCGCATCCCTCGGCGCGAACATCGCCACCGCCGGACTGCTCGACCTCGACCACGTACCGGCCTGGCTCCGCATCCTCGTCGCGGGCTGGCCCGCGGTCGCCTTCCTCGGCGGCACTCTCCTTGTCCACTCCCCGCCAGCCTCGCACGACGAGTCCGGTGACGCCGTGGACGGGGAGACGCCCCAGCACATCGAGGACCAGGAGGACGAGCCCGACCCCGCACCGGAACCCCTGACGCTTCCGGCAGCCGAGCCAGCACCGGCTCAGCCTCCAGCCCCGTCGCCGGTCGCCGTCCCGGCCGCCCTGGTCGAGCACGCCCGGAAAGTCGCCGCCGAGCACCACGCCCGCACCGGAACGGCCATCGACACTCCGACTCTGCGCGCCCGCCTCGGCGTTCCGCCGCCCATGGCCGACGCCATCGCCGCCCAGCTCTGAGAGGAGACCCACATGATCACCAACCGCCGTTTCCGCTCCGTCACTCGCATCGGCCCCGTTCAGGTCGGCACGTACTACGACGGTCGCGGCCGGGAGAAGCACACCGCCGCCTGCACGGCCCCGCGCTGTGGCTTCTCCGCTGACTACGACAGCCGCGCCGCCGCAGAGCTGGCCGCGCGTACCCACCGCTGCCCCGTCCGCTGAAAGGACCCGGAAACCGTGACTGTCAGCCTGCCGCTCGTCGTCGTCCTCGGCTTCTTCACCTGGGGAGCGGTCAAGTTCCTCGGGGTTCGCACGTGGATTGTCGTCCTGATCGCCCTCTTCGGCTTCTGGCTCTCGCACACGTTCATGGCTCCGGCCATCGAGTCCGGTACGCGCTCCGGCGTGGACATCGTAAACGGCTCACATAACTAGACGAGTAGGTAAGGAGAGCTTCGCTGTGTTCCTGCCCAAGTACCCCGAAAGTCCGACGCCGCCGCCCGCGTACCCGCACACCGTGGCCGACCAGACACCCGCGCGGCGTCCCGCCCCTCAGATCTCCGTCAGCACGGGAGCGGTCGCGGCCGCCCTCGTCGGCGGCGTCGTGCTGACCGCACTCCTGGCCGCCGTCGCCGTCACGGCCATCTCCGTGGCCGTCACCGCCGTGGTCCTGCGCTCGGTGCTCCGCGACCAGCACCGCCGCTGACACACCAGACCCCCGGGGCGGCCTCGATACCGCCAAGCATCCGCCACCCCGGGGGCCCTCTCCCTCCAGCCGAAACCAGAAGGAGAAGACATCATCACCCGCGCCACTCCGCCCCCGCTCCACGAACTCGGCGAACTGGCCGCCCTGGGCACCATGCCCGCACTCCTGCGCCAGCTCGCAGGCCTCGGCGGCTGCACCCACCCGATCCGCCTCGACGGCCACCGCACCGAGTACGACCTGAACACCCGCACCGGCGAGATCGGCAACGTCCTCCACCACCTCGACTCCTCCAGCCTGCCGGCCGGTCACCTCCTGGTCCGCTGCAACAACCGCCGCACCACCCGCTGCGCGGCCTGCGCCGAGGTCTACCGCCGCGACACCTTCCACCTGATCACCTCCGGGCTGCGCGGCGGCAAAGGCGTCCCCGAACGCGTCGCAGCACACCCGCGCGTCTTCGCCACCTTCACCGCGCCGAGCTTCGGCCCGGTCCACAACCGCCCCACCGGCCCGGCCGGTTCGATCCGCCGCTGCCGCTGCGGCACGCTCCACGACCAGGACGACCCCGCACTCGGCACCCCGCTCGACCCGGACACCTACGACTACGAAGCAGCCGTGCTCTGGAACGCCCACGCCGGTCCGCTGTGGCGGCGCTTCTCGACCTACCTGCGCCGGGAGGTCGCCAAGCGTGCCGGACTGACTCAACGGGCCTTTCGTGAGCACGCGCGGGTGTCCTTCGCCAAGGTCGCCGAGTACCAGAAGCGTGGAGCCGTCCACTTCCACGCCGTCATCCGCATCGACGGCCCCGAGGGCGGCGACACCCCGCCACCTGCCTGGGCCACCGCCGAGCTGCTGACCGATGCCATCCGGTCGGCTGCTGCCGCCGCTCGTGTGGACGGGCCGGTCATCGACGGCCGGGCTCACACCTTCGCCTTCGGCCGTCAGCTCGACGTGCGCACCATCCGCTCGACCGACTTCGACGGCGGCCAGGAGCTGACCGAGCGGCCCGTCGCCGCGTACATCGCCAAGTACGCCACCAAGGGCGCCGAGACCGCCACGGGAGCTCTGGACCGGCCGCTTAGGTTCCTCGCCGAACTCGCCCAGCTCGACATCAGCGACCACGCCCGCCGGCTCGTCCGCACCGCCTGGACCCTCGGCGCACGCAAAGACCTCGAACACCTCCGCCTGCGCGCCTGGGCCCACATGCTCGGCTTCCGCGGCCACTTCTCCACCAAGTCCCGCCGCTACTCCACCACTCTCGGCGCCCTCCGCCACGCCCGCGCCGAATGGCGCCGCGCACAAGCCCTGGAGGCGGCTGAGACCGACCCGGACACGACCCTCGTCCTCGCGCACTGGATCTACGCCGGGACCGGCCTCACCGACGCCGAAGCCTGGCTCGCCGAAACCATCGATCCCGCTCCCGGAACGGAAGGAGAGCCCACACGTGGCTGAGCGCTATCTATCGGTCGGGCAGGTCGCCGAACTGCTCGGCACCACGGTCCGCTTTCCTCGGCGACTCATCGAGGAGCGGCGTATCCGCTACGTCAAAGTCGGTCGGCACGTACGTATCCCAGAAAGCGCCCTTGCCGAGTTCATCTCGTCTCATACGGTCGAGCCGATCCGGCGGCCTCGCGCTCGCTACGGGAGGGCTGCCTGATGGCCAACAACCGAGGCAGACGGCGCCGCTTCGGAGCAATCAGGAAACTGCCGTCAGGCCGCTATCAGGCTCGCTATCCAGGACCTGACGGTGTGATGCGTCCCGCTCCCTTCACCTTCGAGACGACGGCGGACGCCGATGACTGGCTCGCCGAGAAGCAGACCGAGATCCGCCGTGGCGAGTGGCGTGACCCCGATGCGGGCGCGGTGAGTTTCCGGGCCTACGCGGAGAAGTGGGTGGAGGAACGGGAGCTCGCGCCGCTGACGCAGGACCTCTACCGTTACCTCCTCGACAAGCACCTGTTCGCCTTCGCGGACTTGGACCTAGACGAGATCACCGCGCCCCGAGTCCGGGAGTGGCGGGCCGAACGGCTCCGGCTCACGGGCAAGACGATCACAGCCAAGGCGTACCGGCTCCTCAAGGCCATCATGGAGACGGCCGTGGATGACGAGCTGATCACACGCAACCCGTGCCGCATCAAGGGTGCGGGTAAGGAGAAGGCCGCCGAGCGTCGTATCGCCACCGTCGACCAGGTGGACGCCCTCGCCAACGCGGTGGGCATGCGGTGGCGGCTCATGGTCTACCTCGGCGCCTACGGTCCGCTCCGGCCCGAAGAGCTGGCCGGTCTCCGGCGCCGGGATGTCGACCTTGACCACTTACGGCTCCGAGTCCGCCTCGCCGAACCGGAGCGGATGAACGGGCGCCGCGTCCAGGGCGACACCAAGTCCGAGGCCGGCACCCGGACTGTGATTCTTCCCGCCTTCCTCCGCCTGGAGCTCCGCTGGCATCTGGAGTCCTACGCCGAGCCGGGCCCGGACGGGCTGCTCTTCGTCGGGGAGAAGGGGGCTCCCTTCCGGCGCAGCACCTTCGGGCGGAAGTGGCGGAAGGCCCGGGAGGTCGTCGGCATGTCGGAGGGGTTCCGGTTCTACGACCTGCGGCACACCGGGCACACCCTCTCCACCCGTTCCGGTGCCACCCTGAAGGACACGATGGTGCGCGCCGGACAGTCGTCCGAGAAGGCCGCGCTGATCTATCAGCACTCCGACGAGGAGCGACAGGAGGAGGTCGCCGCCGGCCTTGACGTCACAGTCCGGAAGGCCCGCGAGGATGCTGCCCGGAAGGCCGCCGAGAAGCGTTCTGGCACGGATCTGGCACGCGGCCAGTGATCACCCCGGACAGCAAAACGGCCCAGGTCTCTGACCTGGGCCTTCTTCGTGGAGCGGGTGACGAGAATCGAACTCGCGCTCTCAGCTTGGGAAGCTGATGTTCTACCATTAAACTACACCCGCGTAAGACGCCGATCGAGTCGGTGTCCGAGCGATCGCCACTTTACCTCATGTCAGGCCCCCGGTGTTGTTGCCGCGGGGCCTGAGGCCGTTTCAGGCATGGGATGCGGCTGCGGGGGAACGGAGTTGGGGCGTACGGTGGTGCGGTCGAAGAGGGCCCCGGTGGAACCGGAGTGCCGCCTGGAGGGCCGTCCCTTTGATCCCGTACTGTGGCTTTTGTCGTCGGGCGAGCAGCAGCCCGACGCGCCTCTTGGGGAAGGGACTCTTGGACTTGATGGAGCGCACCGTCGTCCGTTGTGCCGATGGGCACGTGTTCAGCACCGCTTCGTTCCCGATGCAGAAGGCCGAGCGACTCGGCCCCGGCCGGCTGCTTCGGTGTCCGCGCTGCGCGCGGCTGCGCAGCGTCGTGCCGGTGACCCTGCAGAAGCAGTAGCGACATGTAGCACCGGCGAGCAGTCGCGGCAGGCGGTGGCAGTCCGGTCGCAGTCGGAGTCGGAGTGGCCGGGTACGGCGCTGGCCGTAGCGGACAAAGGCAGGCATACAGCAGCACACAGGCGCGTGGAGTCGTCCGGTTGTGGGCGCTCCGCGCGCCTTGCGTATCCTCGGGGCGTGCTTCTCTCAGACAAGGACATCCGGGCCGAGATCGATGCCGGGCGGGTGCGTATCGATCCGTATGACGACGCGATGGTGCAGCCGTCGAGCATCGATGTGCGGCTGGACCGCTACTTCCGGGTGTTCGAGAACCACCGCTACCCCCACATCGACCCCGCCATCGAGCAGGCCGATCTGACCCGGCTGGTGGAGCCGGAGGGGGACGAGCCGTTCATCCTGCACCCCGGCGAGTTCGTCCTCGCCAGCACCTACGAGGTCATCACCCTGCCCGACGACCTCGCCTCCCGGCTGGAGGGCAAGAGCTCGCTCGGGCGGCTGGGCCTCGTGACGCACTCCACCGCCGGCTTCATCGACCCCGGCTTCAGCGGGCACGTCACCCTCGAGCTGTCCAACCTCGCCACCCTGCCCATCAAGCTCTGGCCGGGCATGAAGATCGGGCAGCTGTGCATGTTCCGGCTGACCTCGCCCGCCGACTTCCCGTACGGCAGCGAGCGGTACGGCTCGCGGTACCAGGGGCAGCGGGGGCCGACCGCCTCCCGGTCGTTCCTCAACTTCCACCGGACCCAGGTGTGAGCCGGCCGGTGATGAGCGACGCTGGCAAGAGGACGGGCGAGGGGATACCGGCATGAGTGACGTACGCGAGAACCTGACCTACGAGAAGTTCGGCGTCGCCGTGCGCGAGCTGGCGCAGACCATCGCCGACGACGGCTACGAGCCCGACATCGTGCTCAGCATCGCCCGCGGCGGCGTCTTCGTGGCCGGCGGGCTCGCCTACGCCCTGGACTGCAAGAACATCCACCTGGTCAACGTGGAGTTCTACACGGGCGTCGGCACCACCCTGGAGATGCCGGTCATGCTGGCTCCCGTGCCGAACGTGATCGACTTCTCGCGGAAGAAGGTGCTGATCACCGACGACGTCGCCGACACCGGCAAGACGCTCAAGCTGGTGCGCGACTTCTGCCTCGACACCGTCGCCGAGGTGCGCAGCGCCGTCGTCTACGAGAAGTCGCAGTCGCTCGTGAAGTGCGAGTACGTCTGGAAGCGGACCGACGAGTGGATCAACTTCCCGTGGTCGGTCGAGCCGCCCGTGGTGCGGCGGGCCGGGCAGGTGCTCGATGCCTGAGCGCCGCTGAGCGGCCCGGAACGAAGAAGGGGCTCCCCCCGGGGAGCCCCTTGCTGTGTCCGCGCGGGCGTCAGACCGTGCCCAGCTTCACGATCGACAGCAGCGCGATCAGCTGGATCGCCGACGCGCCCAGCGCCTTCGGCCAGGGCAGGTCGTGGGAGCGGCTCACCATGAGCGTGAGCAGCAGGCCGCCCCCGACCCAGGTGGCCCAGCCCAGCAGCTGCACGAACGTCGCGTCGCCGCCGGCGAACATCGCGAAGACCAGGCGCGGCGCGTCCGTGAGGGACATGATCAGCATGGACAGGCCGACCGTGGGCTGCCAGGCCCCGTCGCCGCCGAGCTGGCGGGCCAGGGTGTGGGTGACCACGCCCAGCACGAAGGCGCTGATCACCATCGCGACCGCCGTGGTCAGGACGATGGGGATGGCGTTCGAGAGGGTCGCGTTGATCGCGTCCTCGCGGGCGCCGTCGAAGCCGAAGACCGCGAGCAGGCCGTACAGGAACGTCACGACGAGGGCGGGGCCCCACATCGCGTAGTCCCGCATCTGCAGGAACGTCTGGTTCGGGGCGAGGACGATGCCCTTCAGCAGGGCCTTCCAGTGCAGCCGCGGGCCGACCGGGCCGGGCGCCGGGGCCGCGGAGCCGGCGCGGTAGGTGTCGCCCTGCGTGTAGGGGTCCTCGCCGACCGAGAAGGCCTGGGTGTGGCCCGGATTGTTGGCCGCGTACGGGTCCTGCGGACCCTGCGGGCCGTGCGGGTAGGCGCCGTCGCCGAAGTACTCCGGCTCACCGCCCTGCCCGCCGTAGCCGCCGCCGTGCCCGCCGTGGCCGGCGTTCGGCTGCGGCCAGCCCGGGCCGCCGCCGCTGCCGCCGCTGCCGTACGGCGGCTGCTGCTGCGGGTACGGCTGCGGCGCCTGCGGGTAGCCGTACGACGGCCCCTGCGGCGTCTGCTGCCCGTACGGAGGGTTGTGCGGTCGCGTCTGAGGAGCGCCGTTGTTCCGGCCGCGTCCGATCCTGAATCCAGCCACGTCTTCGAACGTACCTGGTCCCGCGCGGTGGCGTGCCGGGCCCGGGGTTCCGGGCCCGGCTTTGCGGCCGAGCTGTGACATCCCTTAAGGGGCAGGGGCCTTGGGCGTCGGTGGGGTGTCGGGGTTCCGCCGTACGGGGGTCGCCCGGGGCGCGCGGGTGCGGATCAGAGCATGTCCTGGCCGAGCCTCAGGTAGCCGGTGGTCGACATGCCGAGGGAGCCGGGGCCGAAGCTGACGGCGTTCTTCGTGGTGATGCCCGAGGCGGATCCGCGCAGGCTGTACACCGCGCCGGAGGGGTGGTTCTCGCCGTCGGAGCCGATCGACAGGTCCGCCTTGCCGTCGCCGGTGAGGTCGGACAGGCGGACGGCGGAGCCGAAGCGGTCGGCGGACTCGGCGGTGCCGGGGACGCCCTCGGTGTTCTGGGTGAACGACCGGGCTCCGGTGCCGGTCAGGCCGGCCGCCGAGCCGCGCAGCACGGTGACGCTGCCGGCGATCTTCGCGGAGCCGACGGTCTCGTGGATCGTGCCGACGGCCAGGTCGCCGTAGCCGTCGCCGTTCACGTCGGCGACGGAGAGGTCGTTGCCGAACCAGTCGCCCTCCTCGTCGGCGCCCGGGACCCCGGCGGTGTCCTGGTGGATCGTGGTCTGCGGGCGGGTGCGGACGCCGTCGGCGCTGCCGGGCCAGACGCTGACCGAGCCGCCGAGGCTGCGGCCGTCGCCGCCGTAGGCCGCGGTGACGACGTCGGCGAAGCCGTCCTTGTTCAGGTCGCCGACCGCGGCCAGCTCCCAGCCGCCGCTGACCAGGAACGCCTGCTCGGTGAGACCGGAGGCGGCGCCGAGGTAGACGAAGCTGCCGTCCTCGTACGTCGACGCCCTGCTGCCGGTGGCGACCAGGTCGTCGGTGCCGTCGCCGTCGATGTCGCCGGCGGCGAGGCTCTGGGCGCCGCGGATGCTGTTGCCGGGCTGGAGGCCGGTGGCCAGCTCCTGTCGGTCCTGGGCGCCCGCCGCCTTGGTGAAGGCGCGGTGGATCCAGACGTCGCTGCCGGTGCTGCCGGCCGCGAGGTCGGGGCGGTCGTCGCCGTCGAAGTCGCCGACCGCCAGGGACATGCCGTACTCGTCGTGGGCCGCCACGGCGGGGTCGGGGACGCTCTTGCCGCCGGACAGGCCGCTCCTGCCGCCCCAGACGACGGTGACGGAGCCGCCGTCCGCGTCGGAGCCGACGTCCTCGCCGACGCTGCCGATCACGAGGTCGGCGTAGCCGTCGGCGTTCAGGTCGCCGGAGGCGAGGGCCTTGCCGAAGCGGTCGCCCTGCTCGGCGGTGCCGGGGATGCCGGCGGTGTCCTGGGTGAGGACGGTGCGGCGGGCGGCGCTGATGCCGTTCGCCGAGCCGTAGGTGACGACGACGGCGCCGGCGTCGGTCCTGCCGCCGACGGGGGTGTAGGGGGCGGCGGTGGCCAGGTCGCGGTAGCCGTCGCCGTTGAAGTCGTCGGCGTACGTGGCGGGGGCGGCGAGGGCCGGTCCGGCGAGGAGCACCGGAGTGAGCCCGGCCGCCAGCACAGTGGCGGCGAGGGCGGCGGCTGTCTGCCTGCGCATGCGTGACCTTCCTGGTGGGGGGTGTGGGGGCGGGGGCGGGACCGGGGCCCGAACGACGGAAACGGTCGGACAGGCCCCGGCCCGGGAGGACGTACCGGAGGCGCGTCGCTCGCGGTCAGGAGTTCAGGGCCGTGCCGTAGCCCGGGGTGGCCGCCGTGGAGATGCCGGTCGTGGCGGGGCCGAAGCTCGTCGAGCCGGACGTCGTCGGGCCGGTGGCCGTGCCGCGCAGGAACCACACCGCGCCGTCGCCGGAGTTCTCGCCCGGCGCCGCGACCGACAGGTCGGCGCGCCGGTCGCCGGTGACGTCGGTGAGCGTGACGCGCTCGCCGAACCGGTCGCCCGCCTCCGAACTCCCGGGCACGCCCGAGGTGTTCTGCGTGTACGACACCGAGCCCTTGGTGGTGAGGCCGGACGCCGAGCCGTACAGCACGGTGACGGCTCCGGCGGACGCGTTCTCGCCCGCGGTGCCGACCACCAGGTCGGCGTGGCCGTCGCCGTTCACGTCGCCGAGCGCCACGTCGCTGCCGAACCGGTCGCCCTTCTCCGCGGCGCCGGGCACGCCCGGGGTGTCCTGCGTCAGGACGAGCGGGGCGCGGCCGGTGTCGGGGCCCTCGGGGCCGCCGTAGACGACGGTGACCTTGCCGCCGAGGGCGCCGCCCGGGTCGGCGGAGGTCTCGCGGTCGTTGCCCACGGCGATGTCGGCGTGACCGTCCTGGTCGATGTCGCCCACGGCGGAGACGAACCCGCCGGGCAGTTTCTGGAGCCAGTCGTTGTAGTTGCCGATCTTCAGGTCGGCGAGGCCGGTGGCGGCGGCGCCGTCGTGCGTGGTGCGGCCGTGCAGCACCACCCGGGGGTGGCCGTCCGCGGTGACGTCGCCCGAGGAGAGGTGGGTGACGCCCGCGGACGCGGACCACCAGGAGTTGCGGCTGCCCGAGGCCTCGCTGGAGGAACTCGTCCTGGTGAGCGGGCCGTGGACGAGGGTGAGGGTGATCGGGCCGGTGGAGCCGGACGCCACGTCGGGGTCGCCGTCGCCGTCGAAGTCGCCCGCGGCGAGGGTCCGGCCGTAGCGGTCGTAGTCGGTGTCGAACGGGCTGAGCAGGGAACGGCCGCCGCTCAGGCCCGAGGCGGAGCCCCAGATGACGGTGACGGTGCCGTTGTTGGTGTCGTAGGAGTCCTCGCCGGGGACGCCGACCAGCAGGTCGGCGTAGCCGTCGGTGTCGAGGTCCGCGGAGGCCAGGGCCGAGCCGAAGGCGTCGTCGGCCTCGGCCGCGCCGGGGATGCCGGCGGTGTTCTGGGTGAGCAGCGTGCGGGTGGAGGTCTTCGGCCCCCCGGTGCCGCCGTAGACGACGCTCACGGCGCCGGCCGCGGCCTTCCCGGAGACGGTGGCGCCGGGCGCGCCGATCGCGAGGTCGGCGCGGCCGTCGCCGTTGAAGTCCCAGGGGGCGGCGGCCGGGGCGGCGTGCGCGGTGGCGGTGTGGGTGAGCGGGGTGAGGGCCGCCGCGAGCAGGGCGGCGGCGAGACGGGTGCGCATGGGGATCACGGCCTCACTGGGGAGTCGTCGGGGCAGGGGGGTCACTGGGCGAGGACGGAACCGAGGCCGGCGCCGCCCCGCAGCCCGGCACCGGTGGCGGTGATGCCCTGCGCGCCGGTGGTGGTCGGGCCGGAGGCGGAGCCGCGCAGCGTCCACAGGCCGCCCGTGCCGTTCTCGCCGCTGACGCCGACGATCAGGTCCGCCTTGCCGTCCTTGGTGACGTCGGTGAGGTCGACCGCGGAGCCGAAGCGGTCCCCCTCCTCGGCGGTGCCGGGCACGCCGGCGGTGTCCTGGGTGTACGACTTCACGCCGGTCGCCGTCCTCAGGCCGGAGGCGGAGCCGAACAGCACGGTGACCGAGCCGGCGTCCCGCGCGGAGCCGACGTCCTCGCCGTGCGCGGAGACCACCACGTCGGCGTAGCCGTCGCCGTTGATGTCGCCGGTGTCCACCGCCGAGCCGAAGGCGTCGTCGGTCTCCGCCGCGCCGGGCACGCCCGCCGTGTCCTGGTGGACGACGGTCGGCTGCTGCGCCGGGTCGGGTCCGTTCGGGCCGCCGTACCAGACGGTGATCTGGCCGCCCTTGTGGCCGCCGGGCTTCAGGTCGAACGGGTCCGTCGGGTCGCCGAGGACCAGGTCGCCGAAGCCGTCGCGGTTGATGTCGCCGATCGCACCGGGATAGCCGTCCGCGTGCGTCAACTCGGCCATCTTGTACGACGTGCCGGTCCAGCGGAACCAGTTGATCTCGCCGCCGGTGTCGCCGTCCACGTTGAACGGGTAGACGCGCTCGGCCGTGCCGTCGCCGGTGAGGTCGCCCGCGATCACCTCGAACGTGGTGCCGACCTCGCCCACGCGGAAGTGGCTCACCGGGCCGCCGGTGCGCGTGAAGGGGCCGTTGTACAGGCGGGTGTGGCTCTGGCCGGTCAGGGTGACGTCCGTGTCGCCGTCGCCGTCGAAGTCGCCGGTGGCGATGCCCCGGGAGAAGTTGCCGAACTCGGCGAGCGTGCTGGGCTGCGGCAGGCCCTTGCCGCTGGTCAGGCCGGACGCGCTCCCCCACAGGACGGTGCCGGAGCCGACGCCGTCGCGGTCGCCGACGCTCTCGTTGGAGGCGCCGACGACGAGGTCGGAGTAGCCGTCCCGGTCCAGGTCGCCCGCGGCGAGCGCGGAGCCGAACAGGTCGGCCGCCTCGGCGGTGCCGGGTACGCCCGCGGAGTTCTGCGTGATGACGGCCTTGCGGGTGGCCGAGACGCCCGACGAGGAGCCGTACAGCACGACCACGGCTCCGGCGCAGGAGGCCGTGCCGACGTCGGCGCACGGGGCGCCGGCCGCGAAGTCGCGGTAGCCGTCGCCGTTGAAGTCCCCGGCGAGTTTGGAGGGGGCGGCCGAGGCGGGGCCGGCGGTGGTGAGCAGGCCGGTGGTGAGGGTGGCGGCCAGCAGGAGGGTGCGCTTGCGCAAGGGAGTGCTCCGGTGAGTCCGGTGGATCCGGTGAGTGGGGAGCCGGGCCCGCGCGGCCCGGCCCCGAAGGGGTGGAGGGACGGCTCAGTCGCCGAAGTTCGCGCCGAAGTCGGGGTAGCCGGTCGTGGAGACGCCCGTCGCGGCGGGGCCGATCGCGCGGGATCCGGTGGCGGTGATCTTCGTGCCGGTGGACGGCAGGTAGAGGACCGAGCCGTCGTAGGTGTTCTCGAAGGAGCCGGCCAGGAGGTCGGCGCGGCCGTCCCCGGTGACGTCGTCGAGCTTGACGTCGAGGCCCAGCATGTCGCCCTTCTCGTCCGAGCCGGGGACGCCCGCGGTGCTCTGCGCGAACGACTGCGCGCCGGAGGACGTGTTGACGCCGGCGTCCGAGCCGTACAGCACCACCAGCTGCCCGGTGTCGGTGACGGAGCCGATGTTCTCGCCCGCGACGCCGATCACGAGGTCCTGCTTGCCGTCGCCGTTGACGTCGCCCAGGTCCAGCTCGTAGCCGAAGTAGTCGTTCTTCTCCGAACTGCCGGGGACGTTCCCGGTGTCCTGGGTGATGCCGGTGGTGGAGCTGACGCCGTCCGCGGCGCCGTAGGTGATCCACACCTTGCCGCCGTCGGCGGCGCCGGGGAACTCCACCCCGTCGTCGGCCTTGTTCCAGAACATGCCGCTGACGATGTCGCCGAAGCCGTCGCCGTTGATGTCGCCGATGCCGGTGATGGGGCCGGCCTTCAGCTGCCGGGCCCCGGAGGCCGACAGGCCCGAACTCGTGCCCAGCAGAAGGTAGTTGGCGCGCCAGTAATTGTCGGTGTCCGGCTCGAAGCCGTCGATGACGAGGTCGGTGCGGCGGTCGCCGTTGACGTCGCCGGCGGTCAGGTTGATCGCCCCGGTGCCCTCGCCCGAGGCGTACACGGGCGCCTTCACGGCGGAGCGGCCCCCGACGGCGGTGCCGGTGGGGCTGATGCCGCCCTTGAGCACGTGGATGACGTCGGATGTGGTGCCGACGGCCAGGTCGGCCTTGCCGTCGCCGTCGAAGTCGCCGGCGGCGAGCTTGCGGCCCCAGCGGTCGTGCTTGGTCGGGGCCGCGTCCGGGATCGTGACGCCCTTGCCGGTGATGCCCTGCGCCGAGCCCCACAGGACCGCGACGGTGCCGCCGTCCTTGTCGCTGCCGACGTCCTCCATGGGGGCGGAGACGGCGACGTCGTCGTAGCCGTCGCCGTTGAAGTCGGCGTAGGCGCTGTCGGCGCTGAAGACGTCCCCGGCCTCGGCGGTGCCCGGGCTGCCGGTGGTGTTCTGGCTGATCACCGACCGCTTCGAGGAGTTCACGCCGCTCTCGGTGCCGTACAGGACGACGAGCTGGCCGGCGTCCTTCTTGCCGTTCACGTACGCGCCGACGGCGGAGAACACCACGTCGCCGATGCCGTCGTGGTTGAAGTCGGCCTGCGGGGTGTGCGTCGAGTCGGCGGCGGCCGCGGTGCCGGCGGTGGCCGTCAGCAGCGTGCCGGTCAGCGCCGCGGCGACGGCGGTCGCGAGGGCGAGACGCAGGCCGTGGCGGCGGCGGGGCCGGGCGAGCGCGAGCGGGCGCCCGGCGGGGCGCTCGTGCTGGTGCATGCGGATCTCCAGCTGCATGCGGGGGACGTCGCGCGGACGTCCGCAGTCGATGTGGGGCCGGTACCGTCCGGTTCGCCGCGAGTTGTCCGGGCGTTCACGGGCGGTCGGCGATCAGGAGACCCACACGGGGGCGTAAGGGTTGTACGTGAGTCCGGTCAATGTCCGGGACCGGAGGGACACGGGACCGGCGGGACACGGGACCGGCGGGACACGGGACCGGCGGGACACGGGACCGGCGGGACACGGGACCGGCACGCCCCGGGGCACGGGCGCACTCGTCGACGCAGGAAAAATAGCGTCATGACGAGCACCAAGGTACGTACCACCGCACTGATCACGCCCGTCGAGCAGGAAGCTCAGGACGAAGCGAAGGCCCTGGCTCGTGAGGGGCGTACCGCCAAGGCCGTCCGGCGGTTGCGCAAGGACTCAGGACTCGGTCTGTCCGCGGCTCCCGTGGCATTGGACCTGCTCAGCCAGGGACACGCGCTGCCCACCACCTATGGCGAAGCGCTGGAGAGCCTGCGGGCACTCGATGCGCCTCTGGTCGCCGAGATGGCCGATCTGCTGGGCAGCGGCGACCGTGACGCGGCGATCAGACTGCTCCGGGAGCGGACCGACATCGATCTCGCCGGGGGGTACCACCTCGCCATGGAACTGAGCGGCCGGCCCGACGGCCGTTGAGGACTCGGCCGACCACTGCTGAAGTGGTCGGCTCCGAGCGGACAGAACCGCAGGAAGCCCCGCCGTCCACGGCGGGGCTTCCTCGTTCGGGGTGTGAGGTGCGGGAGGGGGCGGTTACTTCACCGGCTCCGGCTCCGGGGCGTTCTCGGAGTCCGACGTGCCCGCCGGCGGCTCGCCGTCGTCGTCGGAGTCGTCCGCGTCCGCGGACTCCGCCGGGACCGGCGTCTTCACCGAGTCCAGGAGCAGCTGGGCGACGTCGACGACCGTGATGGACTCCTTGGCCTTGCCGTCGTTCTTCTTGCCGTTGACCGAGTCGGTCAGCATGACCAGGCAGAACGGGCAGGCCGTCGAGACGATGTCGGGGTTGACCGACAGGGCCTCGTCCACGCGCTCGTTGTTGATGCGCTTGCCGATGCGCTCTTCCATCCACATCCGCGCGCCACCCGCGCCGCAGCAGAAGCCCCGCTCCTTGTGGCGGTGCATCTCCTCGTTGCGGACACCGGGGACGGCGGCGATGATCTCGCGCGGCGGCGTGTAGATCTTGTTGTGGCGGCCCAGGTAGCACGGGTCGTGGTACGTGATGATGCCCTCGACCGGCGTGACCGGGATGAGCCTGCCCTCGTCCACCAGGTGCTGCAGCAGCTGCGTGTGGTGGATGACCTCGTAGTCGCCGCCGAGCTGCGGGTACTCGTTGCCGATCGTGTTGAGGCAGTGCGGGCAGGTGGCGACGATCTTCTTCGCGGACTTCGGCTTCGCCGACTCGGGCGTCACCTTGCCCTCGTCGTCCATCTCCTCGCCGAACGCCATGTTCAGGGCCATGACGTTCTCCATGCCGAGCTCCTGGAACAGGGGCTCGTTGCCCAGGCGGCGGGCGGAGTCACCGGTGCACTTCTCGTCGCCGCCCATGATCGCGAACTTGACGCCCGCGATGTGCAGCAGCTCCGCGAAGGCCTTCGTGGTCTTCTTGGCGCGGTCCTCCAGGGCGCCGGCGCAGCCCACCCAGTACAGGTACTCGACCTCGGTCAGGTCCTCGATGTCCTTGCCGATGACCGGGACTTCGAAGTCGACCTCCTTGAGCCATTCCAGGCGCTGCTTCTTCGCCAGGCCCCAGGGGTTGCCCTTCTTCTCCAGGTTCTTGAGCATCGTGCCCGCCTCGGACGGGAACGCCGACTCGATCATCACCTGGTAGCGGCGCATGTCGACGATGTGGTCGACGTGCTCGATGTCCACGGGGCACTGCTCGACGCAGGCACCGCAGGTGGTGCAGGACCACAGGACGTCCGGGTCGATGACGCCGTTGTCCTCGAGCGTGCCGATCAGGGGGCGCTCGGCCTCGGCCAGGGCCGACGCCGGGACGCCGGCCAGCTGCTCCTCGGGCGCCTTCTCCTCGCCCTCCATCGTCTTGCCGCCGCCGGCCAGCAGGTAGGGCGCCTTGGCGTGCGCGTGGTCGCGCAGCGACATGATCAGCAGCTTGGGGGAGAGGGGCTTGCCCGTGTTCCAGGCGGGGCACTGCGACTGGCAGCGGCCGCACTCGGTGCAGGTGGAGAAGTCCAGCAGGCCCTTCCAGGAGAACTGCTCGACCTGGGAGACGCCGAAGACGTCGTCGTCGCCCGGGTCGGTGAAGTCGATCGGCTTGCCGCCCGAGGTCATCGGCTGGAGCGCGCCGAGGGCGGTGCCGCCGCCGGACTCGCGCTTGAACCAGATGTTCGGGAAGGCCAGGAAGCGGTGCCAGGCCACGCCCATGTTGGTGTTGAGCGACACCACGATCATCCAGATGAACGAGGTGCTGATCTTGATCATGGCGGCCAGGTAGACCAGGTTCTGCAGCGTCGTGACCGACAGGCCCTTGAAGGCGAGGACCAGCGGGTACGAGGCGAAGTAGGAGGCCTCGTAGTGGTCGACGTGGTGGAGCGCGCCCTCCAGGCCCCGCAGGACGTAGATCGCCAGGCCGATGGTGAGGATGACGTACTCGACGAAGTAGGCCTGGCCGGCCTTGGAGCCCGCGAAGCGGGACTTGCGGCCGGGCCGGTTCGGCAGGTTCGCCAGGCGGATCGCGATGAGCACCGCGATGCCCAGGACCGTCATCACGCCGATGAACTCGATGTACAGCTCGAACGGCAGGAACGTGCCGATGACCGGGAGCACCCAGTCGGCCTGGAACAGCTGGCCGAAGGCCTGGGCCAGGGTCGGCGGCAGCGTCAGGAAGCCGACCGCGACGAACCAGTGCGCGACGCCGACGATGCCCCACCGGTTCATGCGCGTATGGCCGAGGAACTCCTTCACCAGCGTCACGCTGCGCTGGTAGGGGTTGTCGGTCCGGGTACCGGCGGGCACGGGCTGGCCCAGCTTGAAGTACCGGACGAACTGGCCGATCGCGCGTGCGAGCAGCGCGACGCCGACCACGGTCAGTACCAGCGACACGATGATCGCGGCGAGTTGCATGGGGGCTCCTCGGGCCTGCGAGGGGTTTCGTCGGGGTGACCTGTCGTTCTTCAGGCCTACCCGAAATTACTAAGCGGTAACTTATGCAGTCCGTCTGAGACTACCCCTATCTTCCGCCGCACTGTAGCCGGGTGGGCAGTGATCTGAATCGCTGAGGGTTGCCTCAGAACCCGCACGGATGCCGTCGTGTTATTCGTACCGAATTGTCATAGTGGCGCCTAACTTATATCCGTGCTCTACGGGATCGCCGCCGCCGCCATCGCCCTGCTGCTCACCGCGCTGCTCGCGGCCGCCCTCAGAGGCCCCGCCCTGCGGCTGCGGCTGATCGAGCGGCGGTCCCGGCGGGCGGTGCCGCTGTCCGGGGGAGTGGCCGTCGTCGCGGTCACCTTGACGGTCGTGGCGGTCGGGGACCGGTCTTCAGGCGGGAGCGGCACCGGCGGGCTGCTCGCCGCCGGCGGCGCGGTCGCGCTCCTCGGGCTCGCCGACGACGTGTGGCGGCTGCGGCGGCGGGTCCTCGCCGGCGGTACGGCGGTCGCGGCCCTGTGTGTGGCGCCGTACGCGGAGGCGGGGGTGGCGACCGCGCTGCTCGGGGCCGTGTGGGTCGTCGGGGTGACGATGGGCCTGAGGGGGCTCGACCACGCCGACGGGCTCGCCGGGGCCGTCGGGGTCCTCGCCGCCTTCGGTGTGGCCGCCTGCGCCGCCGTCGACGTCATGGACGGCGTCGCGGGGCTGGCGAGCGTGCTGGCCGCCGCGCTGACCGGGTTCCTGCTGCACAACTGGCATCCCGCGCGCGCGGGCCTCGGCAGCTGCGGGTCCATGGCCGCCGGTTTCGTGATCGCCGCGGGCGCCGTGCAGGTCCGCGCGGGGTTCGGTGTGGCCGAGAGCGCCGGGGTGCTGTTCGCGCTGAGCGCCCTCGCGGCAGCCGACGCCCTGCTCGTCCTGGCGGCGCGGCGGCCGTTCGGACGGGCCGGGGGGCGCGGCGGGCCGGACCACCTCGCCCACCGGCTGCGCCGGCTCGGGCTGACCGTGCCGGGCGTCACTGTGCTGCTCGGCCTCCTCGCGTTCTGCGGGGTGCTCACCGGGGTACTCGCCCATGCCGGGTGGATCGGGGCGGGTGCCCTGTGGTGGGTGGTGGGAGCGACCCTCCTGGTCGCGTTCGCTCTTTCGCGTGTCCCTGTGCACGAGCCTCGACGCAGCGTATCGTCGCAGGTCGGAGCGCCATTGCGTGTAAGGAACGGATAAGAGTTGAGCCCACTCGACTCAGCTCTGTTGACCGGTCGCGGGCCGTCGTGCACACTTGAGTCCGTTGCACTCAAGTCAGCTGGAGGAACCAACCATGGCACGTGCGGTCGGCATCGACCTGGGCACGACTAACTCCGTCGTCAGCGTTCTGGAGGGCGGCGAGCCCACCGTCATCACCAACGCCGAGGGCGCCAGGACCACGCCGTCCGTCGTCGCCTTCGCCAAGAACGGTGAGGTGCTCGTCGGCGAGGTCGCCAAGCGCCAGGCGGTCACGAACGTGGACCGGACCATCCGGTCCGTCAAGCGCCACATGGGCACCGACTGGAAGATCGAGCTGGACGGCAAGCCCTTCAACCCGCAGCAGATCAGCGCCTTCGTGCTGCAGAAGCTGAAGCGGGACGCCGAGGCCTACCTGGGCGAGAAGGTGACCGACGCGGTCATCACCGTCCCGGCGTACTTCAACGACTCCGAGCGCCAGGCCACAAAGGAGGCCGGCGAGATCGCCGGCCTGAACGTCCTGCGCATCGTCAACGAGCCCACCGCGGCCGCCCTGGCCTACGGCCTCGACAAGGACGACCAGACCATCCTGGTCTTCGACCTCGGTGGCGGTACGTTCGACGTCTCGCTGCTGGAGATCGGCGACGGCGTCGTCGAGGTGAAGGCCACCAACGGTGACAACCACCTCGGTGGTGACGACTGGGACCAGCGCGTCGTCGACTACCTCGTCCAGCAGTTCCAGGCCGGCCACGGCGTGGACCTGGGCAAGGACAAGATGGCCCTGCAGCGTCTGCGCGAGGCCGCCGAGAAGGCGAAGATCGAGCTGTCCTCGTCCACCGAGACCTCGATCAACCTGCCCTACATCACCGCCTCCGCCGAGGGCCCCCTGCACCTCGACGAGAAGCTCACCCGCGCCCAGTTCCAGCAGCTGACCGCGGACCTCCTGGAGCGCTGCAAGACGCCGTTCCACAACGTCATCAAGGACGCCGGCATCTCCATCAGCGAGATCGACCACGTCGTCCTCGTCGGCGGCTCGACCCGTATGCCCGCCGTCGCCGAGCTCGTCAAGGAGCTGACCGGCGGCAAGGACGCCAACAAGGGCGTCAACCCGGACGAGGTCGTCGCCATCGGCGCCGCCCTGCAGGCCGGTGTCCTCAAGGGCGAGGTCAAGGACGTCCTGCTCCTCGACGTCACCCCGCTGTCCCTCGGCATCGAGACCAAGGGCGGCATCATGACCAAGCTCATCGAGCGGAACACGACGATCCCGACCAAGCGGTCCGAGATCTTCACCACCGCCGAGGACAACCAGCCGTCCGTGCAGATCCAGGTCTACCAGGGCGAGCGCGAGATCGCGGCGTACAACAAGAAGCTCGGGATGTTCGAGCTGACCGGTCTGCCCCCGGCGCCCCGCGGCGTCCCGCAGATCGAGGTGTCCTTCGACATCGACGCCAACGGCATCATGCACGTGACCGCCAAGGACCTCGGCACGGGCAAGGAGCAGAAGATGACCGTCACCGGCGGCTCCTCGCTGCCGAAGGACGAGGTCGACCGCATGCGCGAGGAGGCCGAGCGCTACGCGGAGGAGGACCACAAGCGCCGCGAGGCCGCCGAGACCCGCAACCAGGGCGAGCAGCTCGTCTACCAGACCGAGAAGTTCCTCAAGGACAACGAGGACAAGGTCCCGGGCGAGATCAAGACCGAGGTCGAGGAGGCCGTCGCCGAGCTGAAGGAGAAGCTCAAGGGCGAGGACACCGCCGAGATCCGCACCGCCACGGAGAAGGTCGCCGCCGTCTCCCAGAAGCTGGGCCAGGCCATGTACGCCGACGCCCAGGGCGCCCAGGCCGCCGGCGGTGCCTCCGCCGGCGCGGGTGCCGGTGACGCCAAGGCCGACGACGACGTCGTCGACGCCGAGATCGTCGACGAGGACCGCAAGGACGGTGCCGCGTGACGGAGGAGACCCCGGGCTTCGACGAGCAGCAGCCCGACGTCCCTTCCGGCGCGACCTCCGACGACGCCGAGCCGAAGGCCGCCTCCCCCTCCGCGGAGGAGGGGGCGGCCCCGGCCGGGGACACGGGCCAGGACGCCGGTCTGGTGGCCCAGCTGGACCAGGTGCGCACCGCTCTCGGTGAGCGCACCGCGGACCTCCAGCGCCTCCAGGCCGAGTACCAGAACTACCGCCGCCGGGTCGAGCGCGACCGGATCGCGGTCAAGGAGATCGCCGTGGCGAACCTCCTGACCGAGCTCCTGCCCGTGCTCGACGACATCGGCCGCGCACGCGAACACGGCGAACTGGTCGGCGGCTTCAAGTCCGTCGCCGAGTCGCTGGAGAGCACCGCGGCGAAGATGGGCCTGCAGCAGTTCGGCAAGGAGGGCGAGCCCTTCGACCCGACGATCCACGAAGCCCTGATGCACAGCTACGCCCCGGACGTCACCGAGACGACCTGCGTGGCGATCCTGCAGCCCGGGTACCGGATCGGCGAGCGCACCATCCGCCCCGCGCGGGTGGCCGTGGCCGAACCCCAGCCGGGGGCGCAGACGGTCAAGGCGGAGGAGTCCGCCGACGCCGACGACAAGGAGAGCGGTGGCCCGGACGAGGGCTGACGTCACGTACGAAGGGAAGGAGGGACGTCGAGGATGAGCACCAAGGACTTCATCGAGAAGGACTACTACAAGGTCCTCGGCGTCCCCAAGGACGCCACCGAGGCCGAGATCAAGAAGGCGTACCGGAAGCTCGCCCGCGAGTTCCACCCGGACGCCAACAAGGGAAACGTCAAGGCGGAGGAGCGCTTCAAGGAGATCTCCGAAGCCAACGACGTCCTCGGCGACCCCAAGAAGCGCAAGGAGTACGACGAGGCGCGCGCCCTCTTCGGCAGCGGCGGGTTCCGCCCGGGGCCGGGCGCGGGCGGCGGCTCCTTCAACTTCGACCTGGGCGACCTCTTCGGGGGCGCCCAGGGCGGGCAGGGTGCCGGCGGGTTCGGCGGCGGACTCGGTGACGTCTTCGGGGGCCTGTTCAACCGCGGCGGCGCGGGCCCGGGCTCGCGGACGCAGCCCCGGCGCGGCCAGGACATCGAGTCCGAGGTGACCCTCACCTTCACGGAGGCGATCGAGGGCGCGACCGTCCCGCTGCGGATGTCCTCGCAGTCGCCCTGCAAGGCCTGCTCGGGCACCGGCGACAAGAACGGCACGCCCCGCGTGTGCCCGACCTGCGTCGGCACCGGGCAGGTCGCCCGGGGCAGCGGCGGCGGGTTCTCCCTCACCGATCCCTGCCCCGACTGCAAGGGCCGGGGCCTGATCGCGGAGACCCCCTGCGACGTCTGCAAGGGCAGCGGCCGGGCCAAGTCCTCGCGGACCATGCAGGTGCGCATCCCCGCGGGCGTCAGCGACGGCCAGCGGATCCGGCTGCGCGGCAAGGGCGCGCCGGGCGAGCGCGGCGGTCCGGCGGGCGACCTGTACGTGGTCGTGCACGTCGACTCCCACCCGGTGTTCGGCCGCAAGGACGACAACCTCACCGTCACCGTCCCGGTGACCTTCACCGAGGCGGCCCTCGGCGGCGAGGTCCGGGTGCCGACGCTGGGCGGCCCGCCCGTCACGCTGAAGCTGCCCCCGGGCACGCCGAACGGCCGTACGATGCGGGCCCGGGGCAAGGGCGCGGTCCGCAAGGACGGAACTCGCGGCGACCTGCTGGTCACCGTCGAGGTGAGTGTTCCGAAGGACCTGTCGGGGAAGGCTCGTGACGCGCTCGAGGCGTATCGCGAGGCGACCGCGGACGAGGATCCGCGGGCGGAGCTGTTCCAGGCCGCGAAGGGAGCATGAGGCAGATGGACGGTCGTCGACGCAACCCGTATGAACTGACCGAGGAGACCCCGGTCTACGTCATCTCGGTGGCGGCCCAGCTGTCCGGCCTGCACCCGCAGACCCTGCGCCAGTACGACCGGCTCGGCCTGGTCTCGCCGGACCGCACGGCCGGCCGGGGCCGGCGCTACTCGGCCCGCGACATCGAACTGCTCCGCCAGGTGCAGCAGTTGTCGCAGGACGAGGGCATCAACCTGGCCGGAATCAAGCGCATCATCGAACTGGAGAACCAGGTCGCCGCGCTCCAGTCCCGCGTGGCCGAGCTGCAGGACGCGCTCGACGGCGCGGCGGCGACCATGCGCCAGCGGGAGGCGGCGGTGCACGCCTCCTACCGCCGTGACCTGGTGCCGTACCAGGAGGTCCAGCAGACCAGCGCACTGGTGGTGTGGCGGCCGAAGCGGCAGCAGCAGGCCGACTGAGGCGGCCGCGTCCGCTCAAGCACGCCGAAGGGACCGGGAGTTCACTCCTGGTCCCTTTCGCGTGCCTTGCGGAGGTTTCGCCCGTTCTCCTGCCGATGACCGTGTGGTGCAGGGCACTTGGAGATGATTCCGCAGAGTCTTCACAACTGCTGCGGAGCGTGGTGTTGCCATCTCGTTAAGTGGTTCCGCTTGACGCTGGGGGCGCGTCGGCGTTGGCTTTTCAGTCACATGGGCCACAAAGCTGTGCCCACGTCCGAAACACACGCGAAGTGAGCTCCCCGATGCGTCGTATCGCCATAACCGTGGCAGCCGCCACGATGTCCGTCACGCTGGCCGGTTGCGGCGTGCTCAACGCGAGCGGGAGCAGTGACGAGGCGAGCCCGGCCAAGGGCGACGACATCACGGTGGGCCTGCTGCTGCCGGAGAAGGCCAACACCCGGTACGAGACCTTCGACTACCCCATCATCAAGCGGAAGGTCGAGTCCCTCACCAACGACAAGGGGCGCGTCGAGTACGCGAACGCCGAGGCCAGCGCGGACAAGCAGGCCGACCAGATGCAGCAGATGATCGACGACGAGGTCGATGTGATCCTGCTCGACGCGGTCGACTCCCACGCCATCGCCAGTGGCGTGAAGAAGGCCAAGGAGGCCGGCATTCCGGTCATCGCCTACGACCGGCTGGCCGAGGGTCCGATCGACGCGTACATCTCCTTCGACAACGAACTCGTCGGCGAGGTGCAGGGCCGCACCCTGCTGGAGGCCATCGGCGAGGACGTCAGCATCTCCGACAAGATCGTGATGATGAACGGCTCGCCGACGGACCCGAACGCCAAGCAGTTCAAGGCCGGGGCGCTGTCCGAGCTGAACGGCAAGGTCACGATCGCGAAGTCCTACGACACCGAGGGCTGGAAGCCGGAGAACGCCCAGGCGAACATGGCCAAGGCCATCGCCGCCATCGGCAAGGACAACATCAAGGCCGTCTACTCGGCCAACGACAGCATGGCCGGCGGCATCGTCAACGCCCTGGAGGCCGCGGGCGTGACCAAGCTGCCGCCCATCACCGGGCAGGACGCGGAGCTGGCCGGGGTCCAGCGGATCGTCTCGGGCGAGCAGTACATGAGCGTGTACAAGCCCTACCCGCAGGAGGCCGAGAACGCCGCGGAGATGGCGGTCGCAAAGGTCCAGGGCCGGGACATCCAGTTCGCCGCCCTCACCCGCGACCGGGTCGACAGCCCCACGGACAAGGACATCCCGGCCCAGCTCGTGCCCGTGGTCGCGCTGACCCGGGAGAACATCAAGGACACGGTCGTCGCCGACGACATCTTCAAGCTGTCCGACATCTGCACGGGCAAGTACAAGTCGGACTGCGCGGCGGCGGGCCTGAAGTAGGCCGCCCCGCCCCCGCCCTCCCCAGGTTGTTGAAACGGGCCGTCAACGGGCATGCGGATACCGGATTCAAACGGGTGGAAACGAACCGCCGCCGGGACGGAGCCGTGTTGCGGAGCACCGTCCGGCCGCGCATAGTTGCCGCTGCGGCGAGACGGCGAACCGGGGGTGGGATGGGCGATGGCCGGGCACGGGGCGGAGGAGCATCCACATGGTGCCGACCGACTGTGCGAGGCCGGGGATCGCGTGTATTCCCGGGCCGTACGGCGGGGCCGGGTGCCGCGCCGGGACGCGGAACCGGTGCCCTGCCTGCTCGAACTCGCCCTGCTGCACCCCGACCCCGACGACATGGACTGGCTGGTGCCGACCTCCCCGCAGGAGGTCATGACCCGGCTGCTGCGCGGGATGTACGACGAGGTCAGCGCCAACCAGCGGCGGGTGGGCTCGGCCGTGGCCGCCGTCGAGTGGTACGCCGGACTGGGCCGGCAGGTCCGTCCCGCCCCGTCGGCCGGTGAGGGCTCGGCGATCCGGGTCCTGGACGGACTGGCCCGCATCCAGGCCGCGATGGACGAGGCGACCGAGGCGTGCACGACCGAGGTGCTCACCGTCCAGCCCGGCGGCATCCGCCGCGAGGCGGAGCTCTCCGAGGGCCTGCACCGCGCGCTGGCGCTGCGCGGCCGGGGCGTGCGGATGCGCGACCTGTACACGCACGTCGCCCGGCACGGGCAGGGGCTGCTGACGTACCTGGAGATCATGGGCGACGCGGTGGAGGCGCGCACGCTGGACGAGGTCATCGACCGGCTGATCCTGTTCGACCGGACCGTGGCGTTCGTCCCCGCCAACAGCGACCGCACGATGGCGCTGGAGCTGCGGCACCCCGCCCTGGTCGCCTACCTCGTCACGGTCTTCGAACGGCTCTGGCGCCTGGCGATCCCGCTGACCGCGCCGCTGCCCGACACGGGCATCGAGGGCATCTCCCACCGGGAGCAGTCCATCGCGGCGCTGCTGGCGGAGGGGCACCAGGACGCGGTCATCGCGGAACGGCTGGGCATCAGCGTGCGGACGTGCCGGGCGCACATCGCGCGTCTGTCGGAGACGCTGGGGGCGGCCAGCCGGACGCAACTGGGCGTGCGGATCGCCCAGGCGGGACTGGACGGGCCGCCGCGGGCGGCCGCCTCGCCGACGCTCAGTGTTCCCGCTCGAGGATCCCGGACCGCCCGATGAGGTAGCCGAGCTGCGCCCTGCTCCGGCTCCCCAGCGTCGCGGCGAGCTTGGCGATGTGGACCCGGGCGGTACGGACGTTCATCCCGAGCCGCTCGGCGATCACGGTGTCGGTGTGCCCCTCCACGAGCAGCGCGGCGATGGCGTGCTGCCGGGGGGTGACGCCGCCGGGGGAGGGCTGGGGGGCGGCTTCGGGATGCATGGGGGTGGCAAGGCGCCACAGTCGGTCGAAGGCGACGCCGAGGTACTGCACGAGCGCCGGGTGCCTGATCTCGAGGGCGAGCCTGCCGTCCTGGCCGGCCGGGACGAAGGCCACCGAGCCGTCGATGAGGACGAGGCGGTCGGGCACCTCGTCCAGCGTGCGTATCTGCACGTCGCCCTTCAGACGCTCGCAGCGGGCGGTGATCACCGGGAAGTGGCGCAGCGTGTGCGGGTAGAGGGTGCGGATCCGGCAGCCGCGGTCCAGTGCGGCCTGGTCGCGGCCCAGTGACGCGGTGTCGGCGACCTGACCGCGTTCGCCGGTGAGTCCGGCGCGGGGCTGGACGGTGACCACCTCGTCGGACGCCTCGGCCATGGCGTCGGTGATGGCACGGTTGATCCGTTCCGTGCCCTGGAGCAGCCGGAGCGTGCCGCTGCCGGGCGGCGGGGCCTGAGGGCCGGCGATCCGCATGAGCGAGCCGAACGTCTCGGCCAGCCGTGCCTCACGCCGCCGTTCGCTCGCGATCCGCTCCCCGGAGCCGCGCAGCAGCCGGTGCAGTGCGACGACCGGGGCGAGGGGCTCCAGGCGGGTGGGGTCGTCGAGGGCGGGGTGCAGCAGGCCCAGGTCGACGAGGCAGGGCGCGGCCCGGGCGTCCCCGGCCGGCACCGCCCCCTCACGCAGGGCGCGTTCGTACAGGTCCGCGCCCGCCGCGCACAGGTCGTCCTCGGCGTGCTCCGGGTGGCGTGCGCTCACGGTGCGGCCCCCGTGCGGTCCAGGATGCCGGACTGCGCTATGAGGAAGCCCAGTTGGGCCCGGCTCCCGCTGCCCAGGGCCGAGGCGAGCTTGGCGATGTGAGCCCGGCAGGTGCGCACGTTCATGCCCAGGCGCCGGGCGATGGCCTCGTCGACATGGCCTTCGACGAGGAGCTTCGCTATGGAGTGCTGGATTTCGGTGATGCCGTCGGGGGCGGTTTCGTAGGGGGCGCCGGCGCTCAGCGGTACCGCCCGGTCCCACATGAACTCGAAGACCTTGATCAGGTAGGAGACGAGACCGGGGTGGTGCAGTTCGAGAGCGACCTTCTGGTCGTCGCGGGTGGGAATGAAGGCGACGGTCTCGTCGCAGACGATGAGCCGCTCGACCAGCCCGTCGATGGTGCGGTACTCGACCTTGCCGTCGGTGAACTGGCTGGCGTAGGCGAGCCTCTCGGAGTTGTACCGCGCCGTGTGCGGATACAGCGTCCGGATGCGCACACCACGTTCGATCAGCGGGCGGTCGCGCTCCAGACCCTGGATCAGGCTGCGTTCGGGCCGGTGGCCGCTCGGCTGGATCGTGAGCATCTCGGTCTGGCACTGGGACGTGGCCAGGTTGAGCGCGGCGTTGATGCGTTCGCTGCCCTCCAGGACCGTGATGGAGTCGCTGCTCGTCATGGCCTGGGCGCTCAGCGCCATGAACGGGGCGAAGGCGTCGGACAGCTGGATCGACTCGCGCCTGCGCTCGGTGATCTCGCTCTCGATGGGATTGAGCCGCTGGGCAAGTGCCACGGCCGGGGGGATGGGGCGCAGCCAGTCCGGGTCGTCGGGATCCGGGTGGAGAAGGGCGAACTCCATCAGGCAGGGAGCCGCTTCCGTGTCGGTCCGCAGAATGCGCCCCGCACGCAGGGCGTTCGCGTACAGTCGGCCACCTTCCTCGCACATCTCGGTCACCACATGGGGATGTGTCACCTTGGTCCGATTCGTTGTCAAATCTCCACCCCCCAGGGTCCTGAACATGCAGGAACATGATGCATTGATTCTGTGGCCATGACGTGCCCGAATGAGCCATCGTCGTATTCGACGGGGGAAGAGGGGACCTTCAAGTGAGGACGAAGCCGACTATGCGTAACAGAATGCTTCGCTTGGGGCTTGTCGCCGCCTTCTCCGCCGTCGTGGCCTTCGGAACCGTGAGCGGCCTCTCGGGCCCGAACGGCGACGACCGGGCGGACAGTGTCTGGCCGGCGACCGCCAAGAGTCATGTCCTGGCCGACAGTGTGTGGCCGGCGGCGGCACAGTCCACCGTCGGTACCGCAGACGGAGCCGGGGGCTGATCGTGACCACTCCACCCGACGACCGCTCCTTCCGTCGTGAGATGGCCACCGCCTACCGCTCCGGCTGGCACTTCATCGACCTGGTCACCGCCATCCCCCACAGCGGTGACTCCCTGATGGTGACCGTGTTCGGAGAGCCGGTCGTCGTCACGCGGGACGAGGACGGAGACGTACGGGCCTACCGGTGCCTGCGGCGGCCTCGGGGGGCGCCGCAGCCCGTCCGGTGCGCCGTACGGTACGGAATGATCTTTGTGAACCTGGACCAGCGGGACCACCAGCAGGTGGAGGCCGACGCGCCTGTCCCGCGGACCATCTCTGCCACCCCCCGCAGTGCCTGACGCGATTCCCCCGTCGTAACAGATCGCTCAGGTGCTTCCCCCCGCAGCGGCGTCACCGTGACCTGAACACGGTGACGCCGCTGCAGTTTGCGGGGACATTTCCGGGTATCGCCCCCGGCGGCCCGCCGCACACCGTGGCCGGATCCGGCCGGTTCCCGGTGTGGACGTTCACTTCTCTCAACCCCGGCCCATCGCCCGCGTCAGCCGGATCTCGATGACCACCCGGGCCGGATTCGGCGACGGCGTCCGGCCGTAGCGCTCCGCGTACCGCCGCTCCGCCTCCGCGACCCGCTCCGGCTCCCGGCGCACGACGGCCCGGCCCTCCAGTGTCGCCCAGCGGCGGCCCTCCAGCTGGCACACCGCGACGGGCGCTCCTTCCTCCCCCGCGGCCAGCACGTTGCGCACCTTCCTGCTGGCCCCGTTGGCGATCACCCGAGCCAGACGGGCCTCGGGATCGTATGTGACCCCGACGGGTACTACGTGCGGTGTGCCGTCCGGGCGTGGGGTCGTCAGGGTGCACAGGTGCCGTTCCCGCCAGAAGCTGAGGTACGACGGATCGGGAGCGCCCGGATCCACGGAGTACTTGGTCGCCATGGACGGAACTTAACGCTCCTGCCCTCCCGGAATCGGCCTTGAGTGGAATAGACTCAACTTTGTGGACGTTGACCCAGTCAGTACGGACTGCCCGAGGAGACGCCGCACACCGCTGCACGCAAGGAGGAGAACGCGAACGTGGACGCCGAGCTGACCAACCGGAGCCGGGACGCGATCAACGCTGCCAGCAACCGGGCCGTGACCGAGGGGCACCCCGACCTCACCCCCGCCCACCTGCTCCTCGCGCTGCTCCAGGGGCAGGACAACGAGAACATCACCGACCTGCTCGCCGCGGTCGACGCCGACCAGGCCGCCGTGCGCTCCGGCGCCGAGCGCGTCCTCGCCGGGCTGCCCAGCGTCACCGGCTCGACCGTGGCGCCGCCCCAGCCCAACCGCGAGATGCTCGCCGTCGTCGCCGACGCGCAGTCCCGCGCCCAGGAGCTGGGCGACGAGTACCTGTCCACCGAGCACCTGCTGATCGGTATCGCCGCCAAGGGCGGCGCGGCCGGCGAGGTGCTCACCCGCCAGGGCGCCGACGCCAAGAAGCTGCAGGCCGCCTTCCAGAAGACACGAGGACAGCGCCGCGTGACCACCGCCGACCCCGAGGGCCAGTACAAGGCCCTGGAGAAGTTCGGGACCGACTTCACCGCCGCCGCGCGCGAAGGCAAGCTCGACCCGGTCATCGGCCGCGACCAGGAGATCCGCCGCGTGGTGCAGGTCCTGTCGCGGCGCACCAAGAACAACCCCGTGCTGATCGGTGAGCCCGGCGTCGGCAAGACCGCCGTCGTCGAGGGGCTCGCCCAGCGGATCGTCAAGGGCGACGTCCCCGAGTCGCTGAAGGACAAGCGGCTCGTCGCGCTCGACCTCGGCGCGATGGTCGCGGGCGCCAAGTACCGGGGCGAGTTCGAGGAGCGCCTGAAGACCGTCCTGGCCGAGATCAAGGACTCCGACGGGCAGATCATCACCTTCATCGACGAGCTGCACACCGTCGTGGGCGCCGGCGCCGGCGGCGACTCCGCCATGGATGCCGGCAACATGCTCAAGCCCATGCTCGCCCGCGGTGAACTGCGCATGGTCGGTGCGACGACCCTCGACGAGTACCGCGAGCGGATCGAGAAGGACCCCGCCCTGGAGCGCCGCTTCCAGCAGGTGCTGGTGGCCGAGCCGACCGTCGAGGACTCCATCGCGATCCTGCGCGGGCTCAAGGGCCGCTACGAGGCCCACCACAAGGTGCAGATCGCCGACAGCGCGCTCGTCGCCGCGGCCACCCTCTCCGACCGGTACATCACCTCCCGCTTCCTGCCCGACAAGGCCATCGACCTCGTCGACGAGGCGGCCTCCCGGCTGCGCATGGAGATCGACTCCTCACCCGTCGAGATCGACGAACTCCAGCGCGCCGTCGACCGGCTGAAGATGGAGGAGCTGGCGATCGGCAAGGAGACCGACGCGGCCTCCCGCGAGCGGCTGGACAAGCTGCGCCGCGACCTCGCCGACAAGGAGGAGGAGCTGCGCGGCCTGACCGCCCGCTGGGAGAAGGAGAAGCAGTCCCTCAACCGCGTCGGTGAGCTGAAGGAGCGCCTCGACGAGGTCCGCGGCCAGGCCGAACGCGCCCAGCGCGATGGCGACTTCGACACCGCCTCCAAGCTGCTCTACGGCGAGATCCCGGCCCTGGAGAAGGAGCTGGAGGCCGCCTCCGAGGCCGAGGAGGAGGTCGCCCGGGACACCATGGTCAAGGAGGAGGTCGGCGCCGACGACATCGCCGACGTCGTCGCCTCCTGGACCGGCATCCCCGCCGGGCGGCTGATGGAGGGCGAGACGCAGAAGCTGCTGCGCATGGAGGACGAGCTGGGCAAGCGGCTGATCGGGCAGAGCGAGGCCGTGCGGGCGGTGTCCGACGCCGTGCGCCGCTCGCGCGCCGGGATCGCCGACCCCGACCGGCCCACCGGGTCCTTCCTCTTCCTCGGCCCGACCGGTGTCGGCAAGACCGAACTGGCCAAGGCCCTCGCCGACTTCCTCTTCGACGACGAGCGGGCGATGGTCCGCATCGACATGTCGGAGTACAGCGAGAAGCACAGCGTGGCCCGCCTCGTCGGCGCCCCGCCCGGGTACGTCGGCTACGAGGAGGGCGGCCAGCTCACCGAGGCCGTGCGCAGGCGGCCGTACTCGGTGGTGCTGCTGGACGAGGTGGAGAAGGCCCACCCCGAGGTCTTCGACATCCTGCTGCAGGTGCTCGACGACGGGCGCCTGACCGACGGGCAGGGCCGCACGGTCGACTTCCGCAACACGATCCTGGTACTGACCTCCAACCTCGGCAGCCAGTATCTGGTCGACCCGCTGACCAGCGAGACGGAGAAGAAGGAGCAGGTGCTGGAGGTGGTCCGGGCCTCCTTCAAGCCGGAGTTCCTCAACCGCCTGGACGACCTGGTCGTCTTCTCGGCGCTGACCAAGCCCGAGCTGGAGCGCATCGCCAAGCTCCAGATCGACCGCCTGGCCAAGCGACTGGCCGAGCGGCGCCTGAGCCTGGACATCACGCCCGAGGCGCTGGCCTGGCTCGCCGAGGAGGGCCTGGACCCGGCGTACGGGGCCCGGCCGCTGCGGCGGCTGGTGCAGTCCGCCATCGGCGACCGGCTCGCCAAGGAGATCCTGTCCGGGGAGATCAAGGACGGCGACACCGTCCGGGTGGACCGGTTCGAGGACGGCCTGCTCGTGGGGCCCGCCGGCGCCGGCAAGACGCTGTAGGGCCGCAGCGGGGCCTGGACGTCACATCGTGAACGCCGAGAAGCGCACCAGCGCCGTCTCGGCGTTCTCGTTCTCCACGCGCACCTGCACCACGTGCGCCCCGGCCGTGCCCGGCAGCCCCTTCCCGCGGGTCACGTCCAGGCAGAGCGCGCCGCACACCCCGCCGCCCGTGCGGGGCTCCGGCGCGTCGGGGTACGTCGCGCGCAGCCAGCCGCGCACGTCGTCGCGGGGCATGCGCAGCACCGCGCTGTAGGACGTGTCGATGCCCCGCTGGACGGTGCAGTCGCGTACGTGCGCGCCGTCCGGGCGGGCGGCGGCCCCGAAGGCCAGGACCTCGGCGCAGGGGACCTCGGCCGCGGCGCCCGTACGCCCACCGTCGCGGTCGCGGTCGCCGTCGCTCCCGCCGTCGCCGGAGACGGCCCACAGGGCGATGCCCGCGACCAGGGCGGCCAGGACGATCACCGGCACCGCCACGATCGGCAGGACCAGCTCCCACCTGGTACGGCCTCGCCCCGGTGCCGCCATGACCACGCCCCCTTCGTCCGCCGCTCAGGGAGACGGTGCCGGGCGGGCGGAGGTTGTCCGTGCCCCGGCCGGTGACCGGATCGTGTCAGCCGAGGGCTGACAGGGCCTGTCGGGGCTTGCCACCCCCCTCCCCGCATGGGGGAGGATGGCGGAATCCGTACGAAGGGAAAATCACGGTGACCATCGACCCGTCCTCGATTCCGAACTTCGGGGGCCAGCCCGAGCCGCAGCCGCAAGGACCGGCGGGCCCCGTCGTCCCGGATCAGGACCTCGTGAAGCAGCTCCTCGACCAGATGGAGCTCAAGTACGTCGTCGACGACGAGGGAGACCTCGCGGCGCCGTGGGAGCAGTTCCGCACCTACTTCATGTTCCGTGGAGAGGGAGACCAGCAGGTCTTCTCCGTGCGGACCTTCTACGACCGGCCCCACGAGATCGAGGCCAAGCCGCAGATCCTGGAGTCCATCGACGACTGGAACCGCCGCACCCTGTGGCCCAAGGTCTACAGCCACACCCACGACGACGGCACGGTCCGCCTGATCGGCGAGGCCCAGATGCTGATCGGCATGGGCGTCAGCCTGGAGCACTTCGTCTCCTCGACGGTCAGCTGGGTGCGCGCCGCGATCGAGTTCGACAAGTGGCTCGTCGAGCAGCTCGGTCTGGAGCAGGAGATCAACGAGGCGGAGAAGCCCGAGGACGACGAGTAGTCCGCAAGCGACCTCCCACGGCGCGTCGGCACGTACGAGCAGGTACGTGCTGTACGCGCCGTTCTGCTTCCTCCGCGGGCCGGACCCCTGTCCGCGAGGGTCCGGCGGGCCGCTGACCTCCGGAAAGAACCGGGGACAGAACTCCCCGCCCACCCACCCTCCCGCGCCGGAGCGCGGGCGTCACCCGTCCGGGTGACCGGCTTGCGACGGCGGGTAACGGACCGTTACGTTCGCCGCGACAACCGCAGACAGATACGGCCCCCGGCCGGGACTGGCATCCCGAACGAGGGCCTGACCGATCAGGAAGAGTGCACTTCCCGATGGCTGACCCGCAGTCTAACGCGCGCCTGCGCGCCGACGCCGGAGCTCCGACCTCCGGTGTGATCCACGTCCGCACCCGGCTGACGGCCGACTTCACGGTGCTCTCCAACGCCCTCGCCCAGCGCCGCGGCAGCGCGGTCACGATCGGCGTCGCGGCGTACATCGCCTCCCTGCCCGACGGCACCCCCGTCAGCATCACCGCCCTCTGCGCGCACTTCAGCGAAGGCGAGATCCTCATCTCGCGCGCGCTGAGGGAACTGGAGGCCGCCGGATACCTGGAACGCCGCCGCGAGCGCACGCCCTCCGGGCACATCCGCACCCGGACGTACTTCTACGACGTGCCCGGCGGCCGAGACCCCGACGGCCCGCCTCGCCCGCCCGGTCCCCGGAAGCCGCCGGTCGTCCGTCGGGCCGCGCCTCCTGCCGCACCGTCGGCGGGCGGCCCCGAGGAGACGACCGGGGGCCGGGCGCCCGCCCTCGCCGACGCCGACCCGGAGGCGGTCGCCGTCCTGGCCGCCCTGCGCCGGGTCGACCCACGCCTCGTCCTGTCCGCCACAGGAGGCCGCCCGACTGGCCCCGGCGGTCACCGAGTGGCTGGCGGCCGGGGTCGGGCCGCGCGAGATCACCGAACTGCTGACCCTGCGCCTCCCCGACCGCTTCCGGGCCCGCCCGGCGAGCGTCCTTGCCTTCCGCCTCCGGGAAACACCCCTGCCCGCACCGCCCACACCGGCGGCCCGGCCGCACGTCCTGCCCTTCCAGACCTGCGACGGCTGCGAGCGCGCGTTCCGCGCGGCGACGCCCGGACACTGCCGCACCTGCCGTGACCTCGCGGGCGGGGAGCCGTTGCGGGCAGCCGGCTGAGAGGACCGTTCGGACTCCGCTCACGGCACGGCGGCGCCCGGTGCACCGAAGGCGGCCACCGAACCCGACCGCGACCAGCTCCCGCGCCCGGAGCCCGACGGGGACGCCCGCCGCGTCACCGGAACGCCGCCCCCAGTCGCTTCGCCGCCTCCTCCAGCACTGCGGTCCGCTTGCAGAAGGCGAAACGGACGAACGGGGCGCCCTCCTCGCGGTGGTCGTAGAAGACCGCGTTGGGGATGGCGACGACGCCGGCGCGCTCCGGCAGGGCCCGGCAGAAGGCGAAGCCGTCGCTCTCGCCGAGGGGGCGGATGTCGGTGGTGACGAAGTACGTGCCCGACGGGCGGAAGACCCGGAACCCGGCCTCCTCCAGGCCCGCCGCGAGCAGGTCCCGCTTGGCCAGCATGTCGGCGCGGAAGTCCGTGAAGTACGCCTCCGGCAGCGACAGCGCCTCGGCGATCGCGTACTGGAAGGGGCCCGCCGAGACGTAGGTCAGGTACTGCTTCGCCGAGCGCACCGCCGTCACCAGCTCCGGGGCCGCCGTCAGCCAGCCGACCTTCCAGCCGGTGAAGGAGTACGTCTTGCCGCTGCTGGAGATGGTCACCGTGCGCTCGCGCATCCCCGGGAACGTCGCGAGGGGCACGTGCTCGGCGTCGTCGAAGACCAGGTGCTCGTACACCTCGTCCGTCACCACCAGCAGATCGCGCTCGACGGCGAGTTCGGCGATCGCGGCCAGCTCGGCGCGGGTGAGGACCGTGCCGGTCGGGTTGTGCGGGGTGTTGACCAGCAGCAGCCGGGTGCGGTCGGTGACGGCGGCGCGCAGCTCGTCCAGGTCCAGGCGGAAGCGCCCCTCCTCGGTGTCCGCGCGCAGCGTCACCGGCACCCGGCGCCCGCCGGCCATCGCGATGCACGCCGCGTAGGAGTCGTAGTACGGCTCCAGGGCGACCACCTCGTCACCCGGCTCGACCAGGGCCAGCAGCGCGGCCGCGATGGCCTCGGTGGCGCCCGCGGTGACCAGGACCTCGGTGTCCGGGTCGAGGGACAGGCCGTAGCGGCGCTGCTGGTGGGCGGCGATCGCGGTGCGCAGCTCGGGGACGCCGGGGCCGGGCGGGTACTGGTTGCCGCGGCCGTCGCGCAGGGCCCGTACGGCCGCCTCCCTGACCTCCTCGGGCCCGTCGGTGTCCGGGAAGCCCTGGCCGAGGTTGATGGCCCCGGTGCTCAGGGCCAGCGCCGACATCTCGGCGAAGATCGTCGTCCCGAACTCGGCGAGCCGGCGGTTGAGGAGGGGGCGCGCGCTGGAGGTCATGCCGGCCATCCTGCGCCGAAGCTCTGGAGTTCCTCAACTCTGCTTTGGCGCGCGTGGCGGCCGGGCATCTCCCGGTCACGCAAGAGCGAGGCGCCCACGGGGGGCCGCTTCGGGGGAAACGGAAGGAGGGTGGCGCCATGTTCGTCGGCATCATCCTGGCGGTGATCGCGGTCCTGTTCGTCGGGGCGCTGGTGTCGCTCGCCCGCAGGGGCGGCTCCCGCCGTCCCGCGGGGACGCGGAGCGGGGCGCGGACGTCCCGCAGGTCGTCCAGCGACAGCGGCAGCACGAGCTGGTGGGCGGGCGGGGGAGACTCCGGCTCGTCCGGCGGCGGCGACAGCCGCCACTCGGGAAGCTCCTGCGGCGGAGGCTCGTCCTGCGGAGGCGGGTCGTCCTGCGGCGGAGGCGGTGGCTGCGGCGGCGGAGGCAGCTGACCGAGGCCGGCGCGGCACCCTCCCGGCGGGAGGACCGGCGCCGCACCCACCGCACGCGGGGTCCGCACCTGGGGCGGGCCCCGCGTCGCCATGTCCGGGCCCTGCACCCGCGGCGGGCCCGCGTCGCCGAAGCCGGGTGGGTTCGGGCCGCGCGCGGGGCGGAGGGCGTCCGGTCGGCCGCTCCCCGGAGGAGCGGTGTCTCGAACCTCTGACCCCGTGCGTCACAGGCGTGCGCGCGGCCCGTCCGTCCACGGGACCGTCCGGGCACGCCGGTACCGGCTCCGCACCGCCTCCCCGGCAACTACGGCTCCCGACCGGTCACTTCGGCGGTCCGCCGGGGCGTACGCGCGTCCGCTCCTCCCTGCTGTGTGCGCGGCGGCACCGCGCACCGGCGCACGCCTCCCCGGTGCAGGCGCACGCCGTTTGTTGAACAGTTGAGCTGTGCAGCCCTCTGAGGGATGGAAACCCTACGAACTTGGGTAAAAACGCTGTGACGGGGGCACGGTTCATGATTCCCTCTCAATCGACCGACACAGCCCCCCGGACGTTCTGCGGACACCTGCCGGGAACCGGCCGTCCGGGCTGACCGGGCCGACATCCTCCGGCGTGACCGGGGCGCCACGGACCCAACTCCCCTCCTCACTCTCCTTGTGTGCTTGCGGAGCCGATCGATGCTCACGACCCTGAACACCTCCTACACCGACACGCGCGCGGACGATCTCGCCTGGGCCCTGGGGCGCGAGCCGCTCCCGGCGCTGGCCACGCTCGACCTCGAACTGACGGGCATAAAAATGCAGTTGAGACTGCTCGGCGCGTCGCACCAGGTGGTACTGGAGGAGCGCGGCGGCATCCGCTCGGAGACGGTGGCGTGCATCCCGGGCAGCAGCGCCCCGCTCCCGCTCGGCGTCGCCAAGCGGGTGGGCGACTGGGAGTACGAGTTCGCGGCCCGGGTCGAGGTGCTCTCGCCCGGCTCCTTCGCGGGCCGGGCCCAGGAGTTGCTGGACCTGGTCTCCGACCACCCGCACGGCCTCGCCGGGGTCTTCCCCGGCAGCCCGCACGCCTTCACCGCACTGCTCGCCCAGCACCACGAGGGGCAGGTGCACTGGCGGACCTGGCACGCCTACCCGCAGGAAGGGCAGTTGGTCGCGACCCGGTCCCGGGTCGGGGTGCGCAGCCGGACGGCCGTCCCGGTGCTGTGACGGCCGCCGGCGAGAGGGACGGCAGACGCCGAGCGTGCCGAAACGCACCTCGTACCGCCGTCCGGCTGCCGTAAACCATCACCACTCCTGTGGGTGACGGCCCGCTGTCGGTGCGTGACGTAACGTCGCCAGGGTGATCGAGCCGCACGCGCCCGCCCCGCCCGGTTCCCCGCCGCCCTGGAGCGACTCGGGCGGCATGGCGGGCCCGGTGGAACCGGTGGGCCGCCCGGCCGATCCGCCGCGACTGCCCGTGCGGCCCGGGACCGGCCGGTTCCTCGTCCTCGCGGGCGTGTTCGTCTGTGCGGCCTGCGGACTCGTGTACGAGCTGGAACTGGTCGCCGTCGCCTCGTACTTGATGGGCGACTCCGTCACCCAGGCGTCCGTCGTGCTGTCGGTCATGGTCTTCGCGATGGGCCTCGGCTCCCTCGCCGCCAAACGGCTGCGCGGGCTGGCCGCGGCCGGGTTCGGCGCCGTCGAGGCCCTGCTCGCGCTGGTCGGCGGCGGCAGCGCGATGGCGCTGCACGCGGTGTTCGCCTGGAGCGGCGACGGGGGCGGCACGGGACCCGACGGGCCGCGCGGCCTCCTGGTCGCCTTCTCCCTCGCCACCGGGCTGCTCATCGGTGCCGAGATCCCGCTGCTGATGGAGCTGATCCAGCGCATCCGCCGCCAGGACCCCGGCGGGGCGGTCGCCGACCTGTTCGCCGCGGACTACGTCGGTGCCCTCGTCGGCGGACTGGCGTTCCCCTTCCTGCTGCTGCCGCTCCTCGGGCAGCTCACCGGCGCGCTCCTCACCGGTGCCGTCAACGCGGTGGTCGGCTGCGCCCTGGTGTGCGGCCTGTTCCGGCGGGACCTGACCCGGCGCGCCCGGCGGCTGCTGCTGCTCGCCAACGTCGTCGTCCTCGCGCTCCTGGCCACGGCCGCCCTTCTCGCCGACGACTTCGAACGGGCCGCACGCCACGCGGTGTACGGCGGCGACGTACGCGTGGCGCTGCGCAGCGGCGTGCAGGAGATCGTCCTGGCCGGGGGCACCCGCGGGCGGCCCCTGGACCTGTACCTCGACGGGCGGCTGCGGGCCGGCGGGCCCGACGGGCGGCGCCGGCCCGAGGCCCTGGTCCGTCCGGCGATGGCCGGGCCGCACGCGCGCGTGCTCGTCCTGGGCGGCGGGGACGGCCTGGCCGTCCGCGAGGTGCTGCGCCACCGGGGGGTGGAGCGGATCGACGTCGTCGAGGTCGACGCGGAGATGATCCGGCTGGCCCGGACCGACCCGGGCCTGTCCGCGCTGAACCGGCACGCCTTCGGTGACCGCCGTGTGCGCGTCACGATCGACGACGCCTTCGGCCGGCTGCGCGCCACACCCCCGGCGGCGTACGACGTGATCGTCTGCGACCTGCCCGACCCGGGCATCACGGCCGGCGCGAAGCTGTACTCGCAGGAGTTCTACGGCCTCGCGCGCCGCGCCCTGGCCCCCGGCGGCCGGCTGGTCGTGCACGCCGGGCCGGTCGCCGCCGGCCCGCGGGCCTTCTGGACCGTCGAGGCGTCCGTCCGCGCCGCCGGCCTGCGCACCGCCCCCTACGTCCTGGGCGCGCGCCGCGCCGGGCACGGCGCAGAGCCTGGCCGCTCCCGGCCGCCGGGCGACTGGGGGTTCGTCCTGGCCTCCCGTACCCGGCCGCGGCCGCGGATCGACCCGGACGGGCCGCGGCCCGGGGCGCTGACCCCCGCGGCGCTGCGGGCCGGGATCCGGCAGGTGCGCGCGACGCGGATCGGCGGGCTGCCCGCCTCGACCCTGCTGCACCCCCGGTACTGACGGGCCCCGCCGCCTCCCTCCGGTGCGGACCGGACGCGCGCCGGGGCCCGGGGCGCGGCGGGCCGGGAGGATACGCCTGGTGGGGGTGGATCGGGGGCGAATCCCCCGGGCGGGGGTGCGATCCGGCCCGTGCTGGGTAGAGTCCGTCGACATGGAGCACGAGGTGTTCGTTCCGGTCCCGGCCGAGCGGCTCAGGGGGGTGCTGGACGACCCCGCGCGGGTCGCCCGGGCCGTTCCCGGGCTCCAGCAGGACGCGGGCGCCGAGCCCGTCGCCGGCCGGCTGAAGGTCCGGGTCGGCAGCCACTCCGTCACCTACCGCGGTGCCGTACGGCTGTCCCGGCAGGACGACGGGTCGTACGCCGCCGACGGGAAGGCGGAGGAGGCGCGCGGCAGCGGCTCGGTGACGCTCGCGCTGCGGATCGCCCTGCGGGAGGCGGAGGACGGCTGCACGGTCGTCTTCGACGGCACGGCCTCCGCGGACGGCCGCATCAAGGAGCTCCCGGCGGACGCGGTGGACAGTGCCGTCACCCGGCTGCTGAACCGTTTCGCGGAGCACCTGGCCGAGGCCGCCCCCGAACCGCCGGCACAGCCCGGGCCGGCGGCGCCGCCCGTCCCCGGGGACCTCGCACCCCATGCCGCGGACGACCACGGGACGACCCCCGACGCGGACGACCCGCCACCGCCTCCCGCGGCAGCCGGCGCGGACACCGCGGGCCGGGAGGGCGACGACGAACCCGCCGGGCCCGGACTGACCGAGGAGCCCGGCCCAGCCTTCGGCGCGGACTTCCCGCCCTCCGCCCTCGAACCGGCGGAGGAGGACGACGACGAGGAGGACGGCATCGCCGAGGCCGCCCATGCCCGCCGGACCATGATCGGGCGCAGTGCCGAGGAGGTGGACCACGCCCCACCGCGCGGCCGGTACGCGCCCGTGCCCGCGCCGCAGACCGTGTCGCCCCCGGCCCCGCTGCGCTGGGCGGCCCCGGCGGCGGCCCTCGCCCTGGCCTCGGCCGTCGTCGCGGTCCGGGCCCTGCGCCGGCGCCGCTAGGGCGGTCGCTCGGAGCCAGGCCCTCTTGATCCACCCCAGTAGGGTCGTCCTGTGAGTGACGAAGAGATCACGCTGACCGCGGGTGACGCGGAGGCGACCGTGCAGCCGGGCAACGGCGGACGCATCGGAGGGCTGCGCATCGGCGGGGTGGAACTGCTGCGCCAGGGCGAGCGGTTCGGCTGCTTCCCGATGGTGCCGTGGTGCGGCCGCACCCGCCACGGCCGCTTCCTCGACGGCGCCGAGGTGCGGCAGCTGCCGCTGAACGCCCCGCCCCACGCCATCCACGGCACCGTCCGCGACACCGCCTGGCGCACCGCCCGCCGGACCGCGTCCGAGGCCGTCATCACCTGCGAGCTCACCGACCCCTGGCCGCACCCGGGCCGCGTCACCCAGGTCGTCGACCTCACCGGGGACTCCCTGACGCTGACCATCTCGGTGGAGACGTACGAGTCGTCCTTCCCGGCGCAGATCGGCTGGCACCCCTGGTTCCACCGCAACCTCGGCGGCGAGGACGTCAGGCTCGACTTCTCCCCCGCCTGGCAGGAGGAGCGCGGCGACGACCACCTGCCCACCGGGCACCGCGTCGACCCCAAGCCCGGGCCGTGGGACGACTGCTTCGGCATGCCCGGCGGCGTCGAGGCCACCTTGACCTGGCCCGGACAGCTGGAGCTGACCGTGTCCAGCCGGGCGGAGTGGGTCGTCGTCTACGACGAGCAGCGGGAGGCCGTGTGCGTCGAGCCGCAGACCGGCCCGCCGGACGGGCTCAACACCCTGCCGCGGCTGGTCACGCCGCTGGAACCGCTGGAGGCCACCACCACCTGGCGCTGGCGCCGCCTCTAAGCTGGGCGGCATGACGGACACACGCGGCGCGCTGCTGCAGCAGATCAAGGACAAGGCCGTGGTGCACGGCAAGGTGACCCTGTCGTCGGGTCTCGAAGCCGACTACTACGTGGACCTGCGCCGCGTCACCCTCGACGGCCAGGCCGCCCCGCTGGTCGGGCAGGTGCTGCTGGACCTGACCGCCGAGCTGGACTTCGACGCCGTCGGCGGGCTGACCATGGGCGCCGACCCGGTCGCGGCCGCCATGCTGCACGCGGCCGCCGCCCGCGGCAAGCGCCTGGACGCCTTCGTCGTGCGCAAGGCCGCCAAGGCGCACGGCCTTCAGCGCCGCGTCGAGGGCCCGGACATCGCCGGCCGCCGCGTGCTGGTCGTCGAGGACACCTCCACCACCGGCGGCTCCCCGCTCACCGCCGTGGAGGCCGTGCGCGAGGCCGGGGCCGAGGTCGTCGCCGTCGCGACCATCGTCGACCGGGCGACCGGTGCCGCGGAGAAGATCCAGGAGGGCGCCGGCGTGCCGTACCTGTACGCCTTCTCCAAGGACGAGCTGGGCCTGGACTGACCAGGGCGTGGACAGCGATCTGGACCTTCCGGCCGAGTCTGGAAAGATGGGCCCGACAATGACGTCGCACCCCAAGGTCTAGGTCAGGGCCGCAGACACCGCAGTACGTCAACCCGCAGATACAAGGAGCGGACGCATGCCCATCGCAACTCCCGAGGTCTACAACGAGATGCTGGACCGGGCGAAGGCAGGAAAGTTCGCCTACCCGGCCATCAACGTGACCTCCACCCAGACCCTGCACGCGGCCCTGCGCGGTTTCGCTGAGGCGGAGAGCGACGGCATCGTCCAGATCTCCACGGGTGGCGCCGAGTTCCTTGGCGGCCAGTACAGCAAGGACATGGTCACCGGCGCCGTCGCGCTGGCCGAGTTCGCGCACATCGTCGCCGAGAAGTACCCGGTGAACATCGCGCTGCACACCGACCACTGCCCGAAGGACAAGCTCGACGGGTACGTGCGCCCGCTGCTGGCCCTGTCGAAGAAGCGCGTCGACGCCGGTCTGACCCCGCTGTTCCAGTCGCACATGTGGGACGGTTCCGCCGAGACCCTCGCCGACAACCTCGCGATCGCGCAGGAGCTGCTGGAGCAGGCCCGCGCCGCGAAGATCATCCTCGAGGTCGAGATCACCCCGACCGGTGGCGAGGAGGACGGCGTCTCCCACGAGATCAACGACTCCCTGTACACCACGGTCGACGACGCGATCCGCACCGCCGAGGCCCTGGGCCTGGGCGAGAAGGGCCGCTACCTGCTCGCCGCGTCCTTCGGCAACGTGCACGGCGTGTACAAGCCGGGCAACGTCGTGCTGCGCCCCGAGCTGCTGAAGGAGCTGAACGAGGGCGTCGCCGCCAAGTTCGGCAAGAGCTCCCCGTTCGACTTCGTCTTCCACGGCGGCTCCGGCTCCACGGAGGAGGAGATCCGCACCGCGCTGGAGAACGGCGTCGTGAAGATGAACATCGACACGGACACCCAGTACGCCTTCACGCGCCCGGTCGCGGACCACATGTTCCGCAACTACGACGGCGTCCTGAAGGTCGACGGCGAGGTCGGCAACAAGAAGACCTACGACCCGCGCACCTGGGGCAAGCTGGCCGAGGCGTCCATGGCCGCCCGCGTGGTCGAGGCCTGCGGCAACCTGCGCTCGACCGGCACGAAGATCAAGTAGTTCCCGGTCCCGCTCGCGTCGAGCCCGGCACCCCCTCGGGTGCCGGGCTCTTCCGTATGCTCCCCTTATGCCCGACGTCCGGCTGTCCTCCCCGCAGGGCAAGTGGGTCCTGCTCACCACCGTCCTCGGCTCCGGCATGGCGATGCTGGACTCGACCGTCGTCAACGTCGCCCTGCCGCGCATCGGCAGCGACCTCGACGCGGACCTGGCCGTCCTGCAGTGGACCGTCAACGCGTACATGGTCACGCTCGCCGGGCTGATCCTGCTGGGCGGGGCGCTCGGGGACCGGTTCGGGCGGCGCAAGGTGTTCGTCGTCGGCGTGGTGTGGTTCGCGGCGGCGTCGCTGCTGTGCGGGATCGCGCCGAACGCGGGGGTCCTGATCGCCGCCCGGGCCCTGCAAGGGGTGGGCGGCGCGCTCCTGACGCCCGGGTCGCTGGCGCTGATCCAGGCGTCCTTCCATCCCGACGACCGGGGGCGGGCCGTGGGGCTGTGGTCCGGGTTCGGAGGGGTCGGCGCGGCCGTCGGGCCGTTCGTCGGGGGCTGGCTGGTGGACGGTCCGGGCTGGCGGTGGGTGTTCCTGCTGAACGTGCCGGTGGCGCTGGTGTGCGTGCCGGTGGCCCTGCGGCACGTCCCCGAGTCGGGCGGCGGCCCCGCCGGGCCGGAGGGCGCCGCAGGAGGGCGGGCGCACGGGGGGTTCGACGTGGCGGGGGCGGTGCTCGGGGCGCTGGCGCTCGCGCTGGTCACGTACGCCCTGATCAAGGCCCCGGAGGGCGGCGCGGTGGTGGCGGTGTCCGGGGCGGCCGGGCTGGCCGCGGCCGTCGCGTTCGTCCTGACCGAGCGGCGCCGGCCCGACCCGATGCTGCCGCCGGACATCTTCGCCTCCCGGCAGTTCACGGCCGTCAACCTGGTGACACTGTGCGTGTACGCGGCCCTCGGCGGCTTCTTCTTCCTCGCCGCGCTCCAGCTCCAGGTCGTCGTGGGCTACTCGGCCCTCGCCGCGGGTGCGGCGCTGCTGCCCACGACCGCGCTGATGCTGCTGCTGTCCGCACGCTCCGGGGAGCTGGCCGACCGCATCGGGCCGCGGATCCCGCTGACGGTGGGGCCGCTGCTGTGCGCGGCCGGGATGCTGCTGATGCTGCGGGCCGGGCCGGGCGCGTCCTACGCGCTCGACGTGCTGCCCGCGCTGCTGGTGCTCGGGCTGGGGATGGTGACGCTGGTGGCACCGCTGACGGCGGCGGTGCTCGGCTCGGTGAGCGTGGCCCGGGCCGGGCTGGCGTCCGGCGTCAACAACGCGGCGGCCCGTGCGGCGGGGCTGGTCGCGGTGGCGGCGCTGCCGCTGCTGACGGGGATGGGCGAGGAGGCGTACCGGGAGCCGGCGGCCTTCGACGCGGCCTTCGGACGGGCCATGGGGTGGTGCGCGGGGGCGCTGGTGGCGGGTGCGGCGGTGGCGGCCGCGGTGGTGCGCAGACCGCCGCCGGACTGCAGGCGGCCGGAGTGCCTGCGGCAGGGCGGCCTGACGGCCCCGCCCCTGGAGGGCGAACCGAGCCGGAAGAGGCTGGGGTAGGAAGAGGCCGGTGCGGTGCGCGGGCGGGCCGTGCGCGCGGAAGGGGCTCGGGCATCCGCGGGCGGTGCCGGGGGAGCGGACGGGAGCGGGGGCGGCGATGCCGCAGACTTGAGGCATGTCCATTCACGAGAACCTGCTCGGGGGCCCGCCCCCGACCCACCTGCCCGACGACCCCGGGCCGCGCGAGATGCTCGCGTCGGGCGCCGCGCCCGCCGAGGTCGCCGCCGCGCACCCCACCTCCTCGCTCGCCTGGGCGCAGCTCGCCGACGAGGCGTTCGAGCGGGGCGCGGCCGTGGAGTCGTACGCGTACGCCCGGACGGGCTACCACCGCGGTCTGGACTCCCTGCGCCGCAACGGCTGGAAGGGCCACGGCCCGGTGCCGTGGGAGCACGAGCCGAACCGCGGCTTCCTGCGCGCCCTGCACGCCCTCGCCCGCGCCGCGCAGGCGATCGGCGAGACGGAGGAGTACGAGCGCTGCTCGCAGTTCCTGAAGGACTCCTCGCCCACGGCGGCCCAGGTCCTGGGCTGACCGCCGCCCCGCGCCGGCATGAGGCCCGTCTCTCAGGAGGCGGGCCTTGCGGTTCCGGGGCACGATTGCGGAGGATTCCCGTGGGGACCGGGGCCCCCGTGCCGGCATCGGCAGGGGCGGACCGCTACCCGGAGTTATCTGCAGGAGACAGCGATGTCCCACGAGGCTCACGAGCCCGAGACCCCGCATCTCGACTTCCACGGCACGACGCCGTACGAGGACTACGTCAAGGCGGACGTGCTCACGCACCTCCAGCACACCCTCTCCGACGATCCCGGGGAGATGGTCTTCCTGGTGACGACCCAGGTGATGGAGCTGTGGTTCACGGTCATCGTCCACGAGTGGGAGACGGCGGCCCGCGCACTCAGGAGCGACGACGTGCCCACCGCCACGGCCGCGCTGAAGAGGTCGGTGCGCGAGCTGGAGGCGCTCAACGCGTCCTGGAAGCCGCTCGGCCAGCTCACGCCGGCCCAGTTCAACTCGTACCGCAGCGCCCTCGGTGAGGGCTCCGGCTTCCAGTCGGCGATGTACCGGCGCATGGAGTTCCTGCTCGGCGACAAGTCGGCGTCCATGCTCGTGCCGCACCGCGGGTCCCCGCGCGTGCACGCCGAGCTGGAGAAGGCGCTGCACGAGCCGAGCCTGTACGACGAGGTCGTGCGGCTGCTCGCCCGGCGCGGGTACGACATCCCCGAGGCGGTGCTGCGGCGCGACGTCGCGCGGCGCTACGAGCCGGCGCCGGAGGTGGAGGCCGCCTGGACGGCCGTGTACTCCGGTGACGAGAGCGACGAACTGGCCCGCCTGGGCGAGGCGTTGAGCGACGTGGCCGAGCTGGTGTGGCGCTGGCGCAACGACCACCTGGTCGCCACCCGCCGCGCGATGGGCGCCAAGACCGGCACGGGCGGCTCCGCCGGGGTGGCCTGGCTGGAGAAGCGCGCGCAGAAGAACGTGTTCCCCGAGCTGTGGACGGCGCGGTCCTATGTCTGAGCTGAGGGAGCGCGCGGAGAAGCTGGACGCCGCCGACGAACTGGCGCACAAGCGGGCCGCGTTCGTGCTGGACGACGTCGTCTACCTCGACGGCAACTCCCTGGGCGCGCTGCCGGCCGTGGTGCCCGGCCGGGTCGAGGACGTGGTCCGCCGTCAGTGGGGCGCCCTGCGCATCCGGTCCTGGGAGGAGAGCGGCTGGTGGACGGCGCCCGAGCGGATCGGCGACCGGATCGCCCCGCTGGTCGGGGCCGCGCCGGGGCAGATCGTGGTGGGCGACTCGACCAGCGTCAACGTGTTCAAGGCGCTGGTGGGCGCGGTGCGCCTGGCCGGTGAGGGCCGGGACGAGATCGTCGTGGACGCCACGACCTTCCCCACCGACGGGTACATCGCCGAGTCCGCCGCGCGGATGACCGGCTGCACCCTGCGGCCGGTGGCGCCCGCCGAGGTGCCGGGCGCGCTGGGCGGGCGGACGGCGGCGGTCCTGCTCAACCACGCGGACTACCGCACCGGCCGGCTGCACGACCTGCCGGCGCTGACGGCCGCCGTGCACGCGGCCGGGGCGATCGCGGTGTGGGACCTGTGCCACACGGCGGGCGCGCTGCCCGTGGAGCTGGACGGGCACGGGGTGGACCTCGCGGTCGGCTGCACCTACAAGTACCTGAACGGCGGGCCGGGTTCACCGGCCTTCCTGTACGTGCGCGCCGGGTTGCAGGACCGCTTCGACTCGCCGCTGCCCGGCTGGAACTCGCACGCCGAGCCGTTCGGGATGCGCTCGGGCTACGAACCGGCGGCCGGTGCCCTGCGCGGCCGGGTCGGCACGCCGGACATCCTCTCCATGCTCGCCCTGGAGGCGGCCCTGGAGGTGTGGGACGGGGTGTCCGTCGACGCGGTGCGGGCCAAGTCCCTCGCCCTGACGGACTTCTTCCTCGAATGCGTCGCGGAGTACGTGCCCGAGGGGCGGGTCGAGTGCCTGACCCCCCTGGCCCACGCGGAGCGCGGCAGCCAGATCGCGCTGCGCTGCCCCGACGCCGGGGATGTGATGAAGGCCCTGATCGAGCGGGGTGTGGTCGGCGACTTCCGGCCGCCGGACGTGCTGCGCTTCGGCTTCACCCCGCTGTACGTGGGCTTCGCCGAGGTGGAGCGGGCGGCGGGCGTGCTGGCCGGGACACTGGCGTGAGCCGCGGGGCCGGGGACCGCACCGCGCGGACCCGGCCCCACCGCCCGCCGCGGGCCTCTCCTTCCGGTCCTCACCGAGCGTGACATCCCCGTGTTCGCGCATGTCACGCGCCTGGTACCGTCCCGGCCAACGGCGCGACCGGCTCGACCGGTTCCGCCGTCGACGGCTCATCGCTGGAAGGGTGGAGCATGACGGACGACGTCGCGGCCGCACGGGCCGCCGCCGAGGAGAAGTCGGCTCTCTCCCACGCGCCCGTCGACCCCGACGCCACCGCGGCCTACGGCGGCCACCCCGACCAGGTGATCGACTTCTTCGCCCCGCGCGGTGAGGGCGGCCCGGGCGGTCCCGCCCCGGTCGTGGTGGTGCTGCACGGCGGTGCCTGGCGGGCGCCCTACGACCGGCGCCACGTCAGCCCGTTCGCCGCCTTCCTCGCCCGGCACGGGTTCGCCGTGGCCAGTGTCGAGTACCGGCGCGGCACCGCCGACGCCTCCGTCGCGGGCCGCTGGCCCGACACCCTCGACGACGTGGCCGCCGCGCTGGACGCCCTGCCCGCCCTGGTGCGGGAGAAGCTGCCGCAGGCCGATCCGCGCCGTACCGTCCTCACCGGCCACTCGGCGGGCGGGCACCTGGCCCTGTGGGGCGCGGCCCGGCACGTCCTGCCGGCCGGTTCGCCCTGGCGCAGCGGCGCCCCGGCGGCGCTGCGCGGGGTGGTCGCCCTCGCCCCGATCGCGGACCTCGCCGTCGCCGACGAGCTCGGCGTGTGCGACGGGGCCGTACGCCAACTCCTGGGCGGAGTCGAGCACTTCGCGGAGCGGCAGCCGCACGCGGACCCGGCGCTGCTGCTGCCCACCGGCATCGCCACCACCGTCGTGCAGGGCCGCGCGGATCTGGACGTGCCGCAGGCGGTCGCCGAGTCGTACGCGGACGCGGCGGCGAAGGCCGGCGAGATGGTCGGGGTGACGCTGCTGGAGGACGTGGGGCACTTCCCGCTGATCGACCCGGCGGCCGACGCCTGCGCGGTGGTGGTCGAGGAGATCGCCCAACTGGCCTGGTGAGCACGGCAGTCGGCGGACGGCTGCACAGCCTCCCCGGCCGGTCCCGGTCCTCCCCGTCATACCTGAGAGCTACCCCGCAGGTGAGTTCCGCGGCGGGACGCGGACGAGACCGCCGCGTCCGTACCTTCCCTTCCAGGCACGCCCGACCGCCGGGCGCGCAGGAGGGGGAGCGACCGTGGGACGCGCACAGGGGTACCGCCGCCGGGCCGGCCGATGGCGGCGGGCCGCGCTCGCGGCGCTGGTCGCGGCCGCGGTGGTGGTCCCCCTGTCCGGGGCCGGCCGTCCCCGGGTCCCCGCCCCGCCGCCCGCGGCCCTCCCGCCGCTCGGCGCGGCGACGCTCGACGTGGTGTACGCGGCCAACCGCGCCAACGCCGCCCAGGCGGCCCGTACGGCCGCCGCGCACCACGCCCGGCACCGGGCCGCCGCCGACCGGGCCCTGGCGGCCCCGGCCCGCCGGCTCCTGGCGTTCGACGGCCGCGGCCCCGGCCGGGTGACCGAGGTCCTGGGCGACCTCCGCCGCGCCGAGCGCGTCGCCGTCCTGGTCCCCGGGTCCGACACGGGCCTGGACACCTACGGCCGCTTCCGCGCCGCCGCCACCGCACTCCACGGGCAGCTCGCCGCGCGGGCCCGGGCGGGCGGCCCGCGCACGGCGGTGGTGGCCTGGCTGGGCTACGAGACGCCCGGCACGGTCAGCACGGCGGTCGCCACGACCGGCAGGGCGGAGCAGGCGGCCCCGCGGCTGCGCGCCCTCGTCGCGGACCTGCGCGCCGTGACGGGCGGCGCGGCCCGCGTCGCCCTGCTGTGCCACTCCTACGGCTCGGTCGTGTGCGGGCGGGCCGCGCCCGGCCTGCCGGTGGACGACATCGCGCTCGTCGGCAGCCCCGGCACCGGCGCGGACAGCGCCGCCGCCCTGCGCAGCCGGGCCCGGATCTGGGCGGCGCGCGGCGGCGACGACTGGGTGGAGCACGTCCCGCACCTCGACGCCGGCCTGTTCGGGACCACCGTGGGCTTCGGCACCGACCCCGTCTCACCGCAGTTCGGCGCCCGGGTCTTCGCGGCGGGCGACGGCGGCCACAGCGACTACTTCAGGCCCGCGACGGCCTCCCTGGCCAACCTGGCCCGGATCGTCCTGGGCGAGACCGAGGCGGTGACCCGTGGCTGACGTCCGGGCAGGAAGGAGCGGGCGGGCCCTGCACGCGGGCGCCGCCCGGATCGGCGCGGCCACGCCCGCGGGCCGGGACCGGGCCGTGGACGGCCTGCGCGCGGCCGCCGTCCTGGGGGTGGTCCTCGGGCACTGGCTGGTCACGGCGCTGGTGTCGGACGGCGGCACCCTGCGGACCGCGAGCCCGCTGCGGTACGCGCCCGCCCTGGCGCCCGTCTCCTGGGTCTTCCAGACCCTCGCCGTGTTCTTCCTGGTCGGCGGGCACGTCGCCACCCGCGGCCACGCCTCGGCCCGGGACCGCGGGGTGCCGTACCGCCGGTGGCTGGGGGCGCGGCTGGCCCGGCTGTTCACGCCCGTGGCCGCCGTCCTGATCCTGTGGACGGCCGCCGCCCTCGCCCTGCTGCTGTCGGGCGCCGAGTTCGGGACCGTCCGCACGCTGGTGAAGCTCGCCCTGTCCCCGCTGTGGTTCCTGGTGGTGTTCGCGGGCCTGACCGCGGCGACCCCGCTGCTGGCCCGGATCTCCCCGCTGTGGCCGCTGGCCGTCGTGCTCCACGTGGACCTGCTGCGCTTCGGCACGGGCGGTCCCTCCTGGCTGGGCTGGGCGAACGTGGCGGCGGGCTGGGCCGTGCCCTACACGCTCGGCGCGGCCTGGACCCGGGGCGAGCTGGAGGGCCGCCGCGCCGGCTGGGTCCTCCTCACCGGCGGGGCGGTGACGACCGCGGCCCTGGTCGCCCTCGCGGGCTACCCCGCGTCGATGGTCGGCGTCCCCGGGCAGGAGGTGTCCAACCTGGACCCGCCGACCCTGGCGGCGGTCACCTTCGGCCTGGCCCAGTGCGGCCTCGCCCTGCTGCTGCGCGGGCCGCTGCGCCGCGCCCTGCGCCGGCCCCTGGCCTGGGCGGCCGTGGCGCTGGTCAACCTGTCGGCGATGACCGTCTTCCTGTGGCACCAGACGGCCCTCATGGCCACCACCGCCACCGGCCTGCTCGCGGGCCGCCTCCCCGGGCTGCACACCGTGCCCGACGGCCCCGCCTGGGTCGCGGCCCGGCTGCTGTGGCTGCCGGTGTTCGCCCTGGCCCTCGCCCTGTGCCTGGCCGCGTTCCGGTCCTTCGAACGGGGCGGCGGGCCGGGCGGGACGGCACGGGTGGTGCGCGCGCACCGGCCCGCCGACCGGGGTGCGGCGGCACGGGCCCGCCATGTCTAGGCTGAGCCGTGTGACGGACATGGGGGTGGGCCGCGCGCTGCGGGCACGCGTCGACGGCTGGCTGCGGGCGCTGCGCGCGGACCTGTGGACGCTGCGCCCCGATCCGCTGCCGCCCTCCACCTGGTTGCGCTGGCTGCCGCACGGCCTGCTGTGCCTGGCCGCGTTCGGCGTCACGATCGCCTCCGCGCACGACCTCCAGAGCAGGCAGCTGGCCTTCGGGCCGGCCCTGCTGGTCGCCGTCGGGCAGGGTGGGGCCGTCGTCCTCGGCCTGTGGCGGCCGGTCCCGGCGTGGTGGCTGTCTCTGGGCGTGTTCGTGCTGTACGCCGCCGCGGTGCGGATCCGGGCGGGGACCGGCCTCGAGACCTACGCCTGGCCCTGGACCGCGGCGGCGATCGTCGCCGAACTGCTCGTGCTGCTGCTGCTGGCGCTGCGGGTGCCCACCCGCGCGGCGGTGGCGGCCCTGGCGGTGACCGCGCTGCTGACCTGGCTCGCCGAGAGCGCCGCGGCCGGGATGGAGCACGACGAGACCGGCGCGCTCCTGCTCTCCCTGGCCTGCATCGTCGTCATCGTCGGCACGGCCCTGCGCGGTCGCCGCGTGGCCCGCGCCCAGCTCGTGCAGCAGACCACGCTCACCGCCGAGGAGCGCACCCGGCGCACCCTGCTGGAGGAGCGCAGCCGCATCGCCCGGGAACTGCACGACGTGGTGGCCCACCACATGTCGGTCATCTCCATCCAGGCGCAGGTCGCCCCGCACCTCGTGCAGGACCCGCCCGAGGAGCTGAAGGAGAACCTCGCGGGCATCCGGCAGAACGCGCTGGACGCCCTGACCGAGCTGCGGCGGGTGCTGGGCGTGCTGCGCTCGGAGCACCCCGGGCCCGGGGACCCGCCGGCCGGCCCCGGCGAGGAGGCCGCCCCGCACGCCCCGCAGCCCACCCTCGACCGGCTCGACGCGCTGGTGGAGAACACACGGGCCGCCGGCCGCGAGGTCGCCACCGAGATCACCGGTGAGCGGCGCCCGCTGCCGCAGGGCGTGGAGCTGTCGGCCTACCGGATCGTGCAGGAGGCCCTCAGCAACGCCCTGCGGCACGCGCCGGGCGCCGCCATCACCGTCCGCCTGGACCACCGGCCCGACGGTCTGCGCGTGGAGGTCGTCAACGACCGCCCGGCCGCGCCCGCGCCGCCGTCCACCGGGGCGGGCCACGGCCTGCTCGGCATGCGCGAGCGCGTCGCCATGCTCGGCGGCACCATGACCGCGCACCGCCGGCCGGGGGGCGGGTTCGAGGTCACCGCGTTCCTCCCCGGCACCCCGCCCGCCGGCACCCCGGGCACCGGCCGCACCCCCGACCCCAGAAAGGCGCGATCATGACGAGCCGCACCGGCGACCCCATCCGGGTCCTCATCGCCGACGACCAGGCGATGGTCCGGCAGGGCTTCACCGTGCTGCTCGGCACCCAGCCCGACATCGAGGTCGTCGGCGACGCGTGCGACGGCGCCGAGGCCGTCACCCGTACCGCCGAGACCTCCCCGGACGTCGTCCTCATGGACATCCGCATGCCGGGTGTCGGCGGCATCGAGGCCACCGCGCGCATCACGGCCGAGCACCCCGGGGTGCGGGTGCTGGTCCTCACCACCTTCGACCTCGACGAGTACGTCTACGAGGCGCTGCGCGCCGGGGCCTCCGGGTTCCTGCTGAAGGACGCCTCCTCCGAGCAGCTCGCCGAGGCGGTCCGGGTGGTGGCGGGCGGGGAGGCCCTGCTCGCGCCGGTCGTCACGCGCAAGCTGATCGCCGAGTTCGCCCGGCTCGACGACCGTCCCCGCGCCCCGCTCAAGGACCGCGTCGGGGAGCTGACCGAGCGGGAGACCGAGGTGCTCGCCCTGATCGCGCGGGGCCTGTCGAACGCGGAGATCGCCCGGCACCTGTTCGTCGCCGAGCAGACCGTGAAGACGCACGTGGGACGCATCCTGGTGAAGCTCGGCCTGCGGGACCGGACGCAGGCGGCGGTGTTCGCCTACGAGTCGGGGCTGGTGCGGCCGTCGGGCTGCTGAGGGGACCGGGGCGGGCGCGTAGTACCTGAGAGGGACCCCCGGTGACCCCTCTCACTGGGGACGACCGCGACCCCCCGGTGGGCCTACCGTTCCGTACGTGACCGAGACGACTCACCTGCACCCCACGCCGCCGGGGGACGGGACGCCCTCGCGCAGCCCGGAGTACCGGGTGGCCGTGGACTCCCTGCGCGGACTGCGGCAGGACCTCTTCCACGACGCCTTCGCCTACCGGCCGCTGCCCCGCAGGAGCCCGGACGGCCGCTTCGTACGGCGCCTGCCGCGACGGCTGCGGGAGTACGCGACCTGGACCCCGCACGCGCTGATCGTCACCGCGGCCCTGTTCAGCCTGATGCTCGGGACCGCCGACGGCTCCGTGCTGTTCATCGCCCTGCTGACCGCGCTGCCGGTGCTGGCCACCATGGTCCGGCCGGTGGGGGCGTTCTGGCTCTCCATGGCCGCCACACCCGTCACCGGCACGCTCGGCGGCACCTGGAGCGACTGGCCCTGGCAGGCCGGCAGCTTCCTGTGCCACCTGACGGTCCTGACGGTCGTGGCGATACGCACCCGGCCCCGCACCGCCGGGTGGATGTGGGCGCTGACCGCGCTGTACGCGCTGATCGCGGACGCCGGTGTGGGCCCGAGCCACATGTACGGCACCAACTCGGCGCCCATGCTGATCCTGTCGGCCCTGATCCTGCTGTGCGTGACCGTGTGGCACACCCGCAAGGAGGCGGCGCAGGAGGTCACCGCCCAGCAGACGGTCACCGCGCACGAGCGGTCGAGGCGCACGCTGCTGGAGGAGCGCACCACGATCGCCCGCGAGCTGCACGACGTGGTGGCCCACCACATGTCGGTGGTCGCCATCCAGGCCGAGGCCGCCCCCTACCGGGTGGAGAACCCGCCGCCCGAGCTGGAGAAGGCGTTCGCCACCATCCGGGAGAACGCGGTGGCGGCCCTGACCGAGCTGCGCCGGGTCCTGGGCGTCGTGCGCGCCGAGGACTACGAGGCCCCCGACGCCCCGCAGCCGACGCTCGCCGACCTGGACGCGCTGCTGGCCAACGTGCGCGAGGCCGGACTCCCCGTGGACAAGGCGGTGACGGGCGCGGTGCGGGAGCTGCCGCAGGGCGTGGAGCTGTCGGCGTACCGGATCGTGCAGGAGGCCCTGAGCAACACCCTGCGCCACGCCCCCGGCTCGACCGCCCGGGTGGAGATCGGGTACGTGCTCGGCGGCCTGGGGCTGCGCGTGGTCAACGGCCCGCCGCCCGAGCCGGGCCTCATCAAGCCCTCGCCGGGCGCCGGGCACGGCATCACGGGCATGCGCGAGCGGGTGACGATGCTGAACGGCGAGATGACGGCGGGCCGCACGGACGACGGCGGGTACGAGGTGGCGGTGTTCCTGCCGGTCGCCCTGCCGGACGGGGACGAGGCATGACGATCCGCGTCCTGATCGCGGACGACCAGATGATGGTCCGCGAGGGCTTCTCGGTGCTGCTGAACGCGATGCCGGACATGGAGGTCGTCGGCGAGGCGGTCAACGGCCGGGAGGCCGTCGCCAAGGTCCGCGAACTCGCCCCGGACGTCGTGCTGATGGACATCCGCATGCCCGAGCTGAACGGCATCGAGGCGACCCGCGAGATCGTCGCGGCGGACAGCGCCGCGAAGGTGCTGGTGCTCACCACCTTCGACCTCGACGAGTACGTGTACCAGGCGCTGCGCGCGGGTGCCTCCGGCTTCCTGCTCAAGGACGCCTCGGCCCGCCAGCTCGCCGACGGCGTCCGCGTGGTGGCCTCCGGCGAGGCCCTGCTGGCGCCCTCGGTGACCCGGCGCCTGATCACCGAGTTCTCCAAGCTCTCCGAGACCCCGCGCCTGATGCCCTCCGCGCAGGCCGCGTACGGGGACCTCACCGAGCGGGAGACGGAGGTGCTGGTCCTCATCGCGCAGGGCCTGTCGAACGCGGAGATCGCCGGGCGGCTGGTAGTCGCCGAGTCGACGATCAAGACGCACGTCAGCCGGATCCTGGTGAAGCTGGGCCTGCGCGACCGCACCCAAGCGGCGGTGTTCGCCTACGAGGCCCGGCTGGTCACCCCGGGCTGACGGCCGGCCGGGGCGGCGGGGCGGCAGGCCGGTGGCGCCCCTGGTCAGAGTGGGGTGCGGCGGGCTAGCGTCCGTCCATGGCAGCTGTCTCCGACACCGGGTTCGACCCGTGGGACCCGGCGTTCCTGGCCGACCCCTACCCCGCCCTCGCCGAGCTGCGGGCCGCCGGCCGCGTGCACTGGTTCGAGCCCACGAACCAGTGGCTGGTCCCGCACCACGCGGACGTCTCGGCCCTGCTGCGCGACCGGCGCCTGGGCCGGACCTACCAGCACCGCTTCACGCACGAGGAGTTCGGCCGCAGCGCGCCCCCGGCGGAGCACGAGCCGTTCCACACCCTCAACGACCACGGCATGCTCGACCTGGAGCCGCCGGACCACACCCGGATCCGCCGCCTGGTGTCGAAGGCGTTCACCCCGCGCACGGTCGAGCGCCTCAAGCCGTACGTGCGGGCCCTGGCCGGCGAGCTGGTCTCCGCCCTGGCCGACGCGGGCGGCGGCGACCTGCTGACGGACGTCGCCGAGCCCCTGCCCGTCGCCGTCATCGCCGAGATGCTCGGCATCCCGGAGTCCGACCGTGCCCCGCTGCGGCCCTGGTCGGCGGACATCTGCGGCATGTACGAGCTGAACCCGTCCGAGGAGACGGCGGCCAGGGCGGTCCGCGCGTCGGTGGAGTTCTCCGCGTACCTGCGGGAACTCATCGCCGCGCGCCGCAAGGAACGCGGGGACGACCTCGTCTCGGGTCTCATCGCCGCCCACGACGAGGGGGACCGCCTCACCGAGCAGGAGATGATCTCCACCTGCGTGCTGCTGCTGAACGCGGGCCACGAGGCCACCGTCAACGCCACGGTCAACGGCTGGTACGCCCTGTTCCGCAACCCCGCCGAGCTGCGGCGGCTGCGCGCCGACCACTCGCTCGTCCCCAGCGCGGTCGAGGAGCTGATGCGCTACGACACCCCGCTCCAGCTCTTCGAGCGCTGGGTCCTGGACGACATCGAGATCGCCGGCACGACGATCCCGCGCGGTACCGAGATCGCCATGCTGTTCGGCTCCGCGAACCACGACCCGGCGGTCTTCGACCACCCCTCGGCGCTCGACCTGGGCCGCCGGGACAACCCGCACATCTCCTTCAGCGCCGGCATCCACTACTGCATCGGCGCCCCGCTGGCCCGCATCGAACTGGCCGCGTCGATGCAGGCCCTGCTGGAGCGGACGCCCACCCTGCGCCTGGCGCAGGAGCCGGCCCGCAAGCCGAACTTCGTGATCAGGGGACTGGAGGGACTGGCCGTCGAGGTGGGGTGAGCCGCCGCGGGGGAGCGGAAGGCGCCGCCGGCGGGCCCCGGCCGCCCCGCGCCTCACGCCCCCGACGGGACCGTCAGGCTCCACGCTCCCTCGCGGACCACCCAGGTGCGGGTGCGCACCGGGCCCGACACCTGGGTGTCCGCCCGGTAGCGGAAGTGCGCCCCGGACACCGTCACCGTGCGGCCCTCGGCCAGCAGCGGTGACGCCTCCGCGCCCACCGACACCGGCCGGACCTCCACCGACGCGACGCCCGAGGCGGACGGGGCCACCGACACCGCCTCCACCGGCTGGTTCAGGTCCACGAGGGTCTCCCCGTCCACCTCGACCCGCAGCCGGGACGGCCCGGGCTCCGGCGGGGACACGGGCCGGGAGGGGCGGGACGCCGGGACCAGGGTGCGCACCAGCGACTGGCAGGTCCGCAGCCACGGCCGCCCCGCGGCGTCCTCCGCGTCGGCCACCGGTTCCCGCACGCCCTCCCCGCCGGGCGGGGGCGACAGCGGCGGTATGCGCAGCGCGCCCAGCACCACCCCGTCGCTGTCGTCGACCATCAGGTCCATCCGCCGCTCGACCCCGTCGAGGACCGCCCGGGCCGCCGCCACCGTCCCGGTCGGCACCCCCAGGGACCGGGCCAGGGACAGCGCGTCGCCGACCGGCACCAGCGACAGCCCGCACGCCGCCAGCTCACGCTGCCGGTGCAGCACCGACACCGCCCGCAGCAGGGCCCGGTCGTCGCCCACCACCACCGGGCGCCGGGCACCGCGCCGGGCCAGCGCCCGGGCGAACTCCTCCGGGCCGTCCGGCAGGCACAGCTTCATGGCGGCACCCGCGCCGAGCACGTCCTTCGCGATCCGCACGGACTCGCCGTCCGACCTTCGGGCGACCGGGTCGACCACCACCAGCAGCTGCTCGGACGTCGTGGATGTCGCCACCTCGGCCATGCCTCGCTTCCTCGGGTAGCATCTTTGTGCAAGAGCCCCTTGCGCTATTGCGCCAGGGGCTTCGTCTATTCCGGGGCATCCGGTCCGACGGTTGGCGGCCAACGGTGGTCGCGGTGCACGCGGCGGAGACCTCCGCGTACGCCCTCGACCATGGACATGCCCCGCCCGGAAGGGGTGTACGCGCGTGCCCGCACTTGTGCTGCTCGGTGCTCAGTGGGGTGACGAAGGCAAGGGAAAGGCCACCGACCTGCTCGGTGGCTCGGTGGACTATGTGGTGCGTTACCAGGGCGGTAACAACGCAGGCCACACGGTGGTCGTGGGCGACCAGAAGTATGCCCTCCACCTCCTCCCTTCCGGAATCCTGTCCCCCGGCTGCACGCCGGTCATCGGCAACGGCGTCGTCGTCGACCCGTCGGTCCTGTTCTCCGAGCTGAACGGGCTGAACGAGCGAGGCGTCGACACGTCCAAGCTCCTGATCAGCGGTAACGCGCACATCATCACGCCGTACAACGTGACGGTGGACAAGGTGACCGAGCGCTTCCTCGGCAAGCGGAAGATCGGCACCACCGGACGCGGTATCGGCCCGACCTACGCCGACAAGATCAACCGCGTCGGCATCCGGGTCCAGGACCTGTACGACGAGTCGATCCTGACGCAGAAGGTCGAGGCGGCCCTCGACGTCAAGAACCAGATGCTCACCAAGCTCTACAACCGGCGGGCCATCGCCGTGGAGCAGGTGGTCGAGGAGCTGCTGGGCTACGCCGACAAGCTCGCGCCCTACGTCGCCGACACCGTGCTGGTCCTCAACCAGGCGCTGGACGAGGACAAGGTCGTGCTGTTCGAGGGCGGGCAGGGCACCCTGCTCGACATCGACCACGGCACGTACCCCTTCGTCACCTCGTCGAACCCGACCGCGGGCGGTGCCTGCACGGGTGCCGGCGTCGGCCCGACGAAGATCAGCCGGGTCATCGGCATCCTCAAGGCGTACACCACCCGCGTCGGCGCCGGCCCCTTCCCGACCGAGCTGTTCGACGAGGACGGCGAGGCGCTGCGGCGCATCGGCGGTGAGCGCGGTGTCACCACCGGCCGCGACCGCCGCTGCGGCTGGTTCGACGCGGTCATCGCCCGCTACGCGACCCGCGTGAACGGCCTGACGGACTTCTTCCTCACCAAGCTCGACGTCCTCACCGGCTGGGAGCAGATCCCGGTCTGCGTGGCCTACGAGATCGACGGCAGGCGCGTCGAGGAACTGCCCTACTCGCAGACCGACTTCCACCACGCCAAGCCGGTCTACGAGATGCTGCCGGGCTGGAGCGAGGACATCAGCAAGGCCAAGTCCTTCGGCGACCTGCCGAAGAACGCGCAGGCGTACGTGAAGGCGCTGGAGGAGATGTCCGGCGCGCCGATCTCCGCGATCGGCGTGGGCCCGGGCCGCGACGAGACGATCGAGATCAACTCGTTCCTCTGATCCGCTCCGCGTCCGCCGGCCGCTCCCCCTGCCCAGGGGGGCGGCCGGCGTTCTCTCCCGCCGGGTGACCCGCGGGCATCGGGCATAGGCTGGAGGCCACATCCCGCGTGCGTCGACACAGGAGAAGGTGAGTGCGATGCGCGTTCTGCTCAAGGCCTGCATGGACACGGAGAAGGCCAACGAGGCCATCCGCAACGGCACCCTGGGGAAGCTGATCCAGGAGTCCATGGAGCTGATCAGGCCCGAAGCGGCCTACTTCACCACCGATCACGGCAAGCGCACCGCCTACCTGGTCTTCGACATGCAGGAGAGTGCGCAGATGCCGGTGCTGAGCGAGCCCTTCTTCCTGGATCTCGGCGCGGAGATCACCTACACGCCCGTGATGAACATGGAGGACGTGCAGAAGGGCCTGTCCCAGCTGGGGCGCTGAGCGCGGCTCAGCTGAAGACGATCATCGAGCCCTGGGCGAGGCTGCGGGTCGCGGCCGCGTGCAGACCGAGCCAGACGTGCCGCTCCCGGGCGAAGGGGCTCGGGTCGTGGGGCGCCGGGACGGCGGGCTCCTCCAGCTCCGTCGGCGCGAGCGGCGGCTGGGGAGCGGCCGGCGGGTTGGCCGGGTCGATGCCGATCGCCGGGGCGACCACCTCCAGCTCCCGCAGCAGCGCGTGCGAGGAGCCCAGCGGGCCGCCGCCCGCGAGGAGGTCGTCGTCGGCGAGCGGGCTCGGGAAGTCGACCGGGACGTAGGCGCCCGCGTGGTCGTAGTGCCACACCAGGTGCGACTGCTGGGCCGTCGACTCGAACATCTCCAGCAACTGCTCGTAGTCGCCGCCCAGTTCGTCCACGGGCGTCACCGGCAGCCCGCACACCTGGAGCAGGTAGGCGCGGCGCAGGAAGTGCAGCGCGTCGTAGTCGAAGCCCGCGACCGGGGCGACCTCGCCGGACAGGCCCGGCATGTACTGGTACACCGGCACCGGCGGCAGCCCGGCCTCGGCGAGCACCTTGTTGTATTGCGCGAGTTCCTCGGCGAACGGGTTGTCCGGCGTGTGGCACAACACGTCGACGAGCGGTACCAGCCACAGGTCACAGGCCAAAGAAGGCTCCTCGCTCAGCACGGTCGTCGGGTAGCACGGTGGTCAAGAAGGGTAGCGGTGCGGCGCGGTCACGGCTCCCGCCGTGCATGTCCCATACCCATACGGACCGCCTCGACGCCGGTCACCGGGCGGTGAGCCGCTCGATCAGCGCGAGCGCGTGCGCGTCGCAGGCGGCGATGATCTCGCGGGCGGTGTCGTGGTCGCCCGCGATCAGCGCGTCGACCAGCTCGGTGTGCCCGGCCCACAGCGCGCCGCGCAGATCGGGCAGCCGGCGCAGGTGCTGCACCGCGCACACCCAGGTCTGCACGCGCAGCCGGTTCAGGAAGTCGGTGAGGTGGGGGTTGCCGAAGCAGGCGCCCAGCTCGCGCCAGAACCGCAGGTCGTACCCGATCAGGACGGTGAGGTCCCCGGCGGCGGCGGCCCGCTGCGCCTCCTCGCCGCGCCTGCGGACTCCGGCGACGACGGAGGCGGCCCGCGGGTCGTCGGGCCGCACGGCGTCGGGGCGCCCCGCGGCCAGCGCCAGGAACATCCCCTCGATGACCAGGCCGCGGGCCTCGACCATGCCGCGGAAGTCGTCGGCCGAGTACTCGTGGACCCGGAAGCCGCGGTGCTGGTCGGCGTCGAGCAGCCCCTGCGCGGAGAGGTCGACGAGCGCCTCGCGGACCGGTGTCGCGGACACCCCGTACTGCTCGGCGATCTCCTTGACCGTGAACTCCTGCCCCGGCTGGAGCCGTCCGGCCAGCACCTCGTCGCGGAGTGCTTCGGCGATCTGCTGGCGCAGGGTGCTGCGCGTCACGGCGCCGTTGCCGGTGCTGCCGGGCATGGTCAGGGCGTCTCCTCGTCGCGTGCGGATGGCGTGCTCGTCGTTGACTACGAGCACGCCACCTTACGCGTTCGAACGGCGTCCGAGGTTGTCGTCCCCTGACGGATTCGTGTCCGTTTGCGCCGTGTATTCGTCCGCGACGGACAGCGCCGCGTCCAGCGTCGCGAGCCCCTCCTTCAGCTCCGCCTCGCTGATGTTGCACGGGGGCACGACGTGCGTCCGGTTCATGTTCACGAACGGCCACAGACCGCCGCCCTTCGCGGCGGCGGCGAAGGCGGCCATCGGCGCGTTCGCCTCACCGGAGGCGTTGTACGCCACCAGCGGCTCCCGCGTCTCGCGGTCGCGCACCAGCTCCAGCGCCCAGAACATGCCGACGCCGCGCACCTCGCCCACGCTGGGGTGCCGCTCGGCCAGCGCCCGCAGCTCCGGCCCGAGCACGCTCTCGCCCAGCCGGGCCGCGTGCTCCACGACGCCCTCCTCGGCCATCACGCCGATCGTGGCGACGGCGGCGGCGCACGCCAGCGGGTGCCCCGAGTACGTGAGCCCGCCCGGGTAGGGCCGCCGGGCGAACGTCTCCGCGACGGCGCCGGAGATCGCCACGCCGCCCAGCGGCACGTACCCGCTGTTCACGCCCTTGGCGAAGGTCAGCAGGTCGGGCGTGACGCCGAACAGGTCCGCCGCGAACCACTCACCGGTCCGCCCGAAGCCCGCCATGACCTCGTCCAGGACGAAGACGATGCCGTACTTGTCGCACAGCTCGCGCACCCCGGCGAGGTAGCCGGGCGGCGGGACCATGATCCCGGCCGTGCCGGGGACGGTCTCCAGGATGATCGCGGCGATCGTCGAGGGCCCCTCGAAGCTGATCGTCGTCTCCAGGTGCTCCAGCGCCCGCGCGCACTCCTGCTCCTCGGTCTCGGCGTAGAAGCGGGAGCGGTACAGGTAGGGCGCCCAGAAGTGCACGACGCCGGCCGTGCCGCTGTCGGAGGCCCAGCGGCGCGGGTCGCCGGTGATGTTCACGGCCTGCTGGGTGCCGCCGTGGTAGGAGCGGTAGGCGGAGAGCACCTTGGGGCGGCCCGTGTGCAGCCGGGCCATCCGGATCGCGTGCTCGACGGCGTCGGCGCCGCCGTTGGTGAAGAAGATCTTGTCCAGGTCGCCCGGGGTCCGCTCGGCGATCAGCCGGGCCGCCTCCGAGCGCGCCTCCACCGCGAAGGCGGGCGCGAACGTCGTCATCCGCGCGGCCTGCTCCTGGATCGCGGCGACGACCTTGGGGTGCTGGTAGCCGATGTTCGTGTAGACGAGCCCGCTGGAGAAGTCCAGGTAGCGGCGGCCGTCGTAGTCCCAGAACCAGGACCCCTCGGCACCGGCGACGGCGAGCGGGTCGATGAGTTCCTGCGCGGACCAGGAGTGGAACACGTGGTCGCGGTCGGCGGCCTTGACGGCGGCGCCGGCCTCGGGATTCGGCTGAGGGGTCATGCGGGCGAGCGTAGGCGCGGGGGAGCGGGTGGTGACATCGGCGGCCTGTATGCCGTCGGCGGCTTTCCGCGACAGGTTGTCGAGGCGCGCCGGTGAGCATTGACAGCCTACTGTCGAAATGTAAGGATGCTGTCATCAGGCACTGGTCCGAGGAGGAACCGTGAACACCACCGCAGACCGCAAGCCCGTCCACCTCGCCGTCTACGACACCCTCGCCGACTGGGAGACCGGTCACGCCACGGCCCAGCTCGCCCGGGCGGGCCGGGAGATCCGCACGGTCGGACCGGCCACCGCCCCCGTGCGCAGCACCGGGGGACTGCGCATCCAGCCCGGCCTGGCCCTGCCCGACTTGCGCCCCGAGGACAGCGCGCTGCTGATCCTGCCGGGCGCGGACCTCTGGGACACCGGCGACGACCTGGCCCCCTTCGCGCGCACGGCCCGGGCCTTCCTCGACGCGGGCGTGCCCGTCGCGGCGATCTGCGGCGCCACCGCCGGACTCGCCCGCGAGGGCCTGCTCGACGACCGCGCCCACACCAGCGCCGTCTCCTTCTACCTGGCCGCGACCGGCTACGCGGGCGCCGGCCGCTACGTCGAGGCGGACGCCGTCACCGACCGCGGGCTGGTCACCGCCGGACCGACCGAGCCGGTCGCGTTCGCCCGGGAGGTCCTCGGGCTGCTCGGGGTCTACGAGGGCGAGGTGCTGGACGCCTGGTACCGGCTGTTCCACGACTCCGACACCGCGGCCTACGGGGTGCTGGAGAAGGCCGGGGCGCTGTGAGCCGTCGGCGGCAGGACCTGCTCAGCCGCGGTGCGCTCGGGGTGTTCCGGCTGAACGGCCAGTTCCTCGGCGTCGCGGAGGAACTGGCCCGGCCCGCCGGGCTCACCGCCGCCTGGTGGCAGGTGCTCGGCGCCGTCCTCGGTGAGCCGCTGCCCGTCTCCGGCATCGCCCGCGCCATGGGCATCACCCGGCAGAGCGTGCAGCGCGTCGCCGACCTGCTGGTGGAGCGGGGCCTCGCCGAGTACCGGCCCAACCCGGCGCACCGCCGCGCCAAGCTGCTCGCCCCGACCGGGGAGGGCCGGGCGGCCGTCGCCCGGATCGACCCGGGGCACGCGGGCTTCGCCGACCGGCTGGCCGAGGCGTTCGGGGAGGCGGAACTGGCCCGGGCGGTGGCGCTGCTGGAGCGGCTGTCGGAGGTGCTCGACCAGGTGGGGCCGCCCGAGCCCGGCGCCGGGGCCGGTGCGCCTGTTACGGAACCGTAGAGATCGCCCGGGCCGCCCCGGCCCGGGCCCGCACTATTCTCGATCCGTTGCTCACGTGTGGGGGGAAGGCGGCTGAGCGATGGAGAAGCTGGGGCCCGGGGACCTGCCGCGCATCGGCGCCTACCGGCTGCTCGCGCGGCTCGGTGCGGGAGGGATGGGGCACGTCTACCTGGCCCGCTCGGAGCGGGGCCGGACCGTCGCCGTGAAGCTCGTGCGCGAGGAACTCGCCGCGCAGGAGGAGTTCCGCGAGCGGTTCCGCCAGGAGGTGCGCTCCGCGCGGCGCGTCGGCGGGTACTGGACCGCGCCGGTGCTGGACGCGGACACCGAGGCCCCGGTGCCGTGGGTCGCCACCGGGTACGTCGCCGGGCCGAGCCTGCAGCAGGTCGTCGGGCACGACCACGGGGCCCTGCCCGAGCGGTCGGTGCGCATCCTCGCGGCCGGGCTCGCGCACGCGCTCAAGGACATCCACGCCGCCGGCATCGTCCACCGCGACCTCAAGCCGTCCAACGTGCTGGTGACCATCGACGGCCCGCGCGTCATCGACTTCGGCATCGCCCGCGCCCTGGAGACCGTCACGGACGGCGGGCTCACCCGCACCGGCGCGCTCGTCGGGTCGCCCGGGTTCATGGCGCCCGAGCAGGTGCGGGGCGACCGCATCACCCCGGCGTGCGACGTCTTCTGCCTCGGCTCCGTCCTCGCCTACGCCGCGACCGGCGCCCTGCCCTTCGGCAGCGCCAACAGCGGCGTCCACGCCCTGATGTTCCGCATCGCCCAGGAGGAGCCCGACCTGGAGGGCGTCCCGGAGGGCATCGCCGACCTGGTCCGCGACTGCCTGCGCAAGGACCCCGCCGCCCGGCCCACCCTGGACCACGTCCTGGAGCGCACCGGCGCCGACGACACCGTCGCCGACGGCCGCGCCCTCGACCCCTGGCTGCCGAGCGCGCTGGTGGCCCAGCTGGGCCGCCACGCGGTGCGGTTGCTGGACGCGGAGAACCCGGAGTCGGACACGGCGGCAAGGGCGCCCGCCGGCGGCCCGCCGGCCGGGGGGCAGGGCACGCCGGGCGGCCCGGACCCCGACGAACGCCCCGGCCGCGCCGTGCCCGCCGCCGGCGGGCGCCCGGCGCCCGGCCCGTCCCCCGAGCACGCCGCCGCGGCCGACGAAACGGCCCGGCCCGGCCTGCCTGCGGCCCCCGCGCTGCCCCCGGCCGCCGTGCCGCCCCCGCCGGGCCGGCCCGGCGACGGGCCGCACGTGAACCATCTGCCGACCCTGGTCGCCGGGCCGGGCACGGCACCGCCGCCCGGACAGGCCCCCGGCGCGGGCGCCCCGGCGCATCAGCAGGCGCACACGCCTCCACCGCCGTACCCCGCGTACGGCTACCCCCAGCAGCACCCGCAGCCCGGCGCCCCCGCGCACTCCGGCCACGGCGGGCTCGGCTCGACCCCGCCGTACGGTCCGCCCCCGTACGGCGGCACCCCGCCCTACGGCCCGCCGCAGCCCGAACAGCGCCGGGACGGCCGGTCCACCGCGCTGCTCGTCGTGATCGCCCTGGTCGTCGCGCTCGCCGCGGGCGGGTCGGTGTACGCCCTGATGCAGGGCGGCGACCACGACACGTCCGGCGGCGACCCGAGCCCCACCCGCAGCACCGGCGCACCCCCGACCACCCCGGGCCCCGGGCCGACGACCACGCAGCCGGACGTCTCCGCCTCCGCACAGGAGGGCACGATCCCGTCCGGGTACCTCGGCACCTGGACCACGACCATCGACAACGCCGACGGGCAGCACAGCCGTTCGCTCACCCTCCGGCAGGGCGAGCCGGGCGACACGGTGCTCTCCCTCGTGGCCGACGGGCCCACCCGGGGCGGCGGCTCCTACCACTGCGTGTTCGAGGGCGAACTGGTCACGGCTCCCGGGGCGGGCGGCACGCTGCGGATCGGCCCGTCGACGGTGACCGTCGGGCAGCCGCGCAGCGCCTGCACCCCGGGCGCCGCCACCGAGGTGACCCTCCTGCCGAACGGCACGCTGGAGCGCCGCAACACGAGCAGCGGGGAACGCCTGACCTACACCAGGCAGTAGCCGGACTCCCGTCCCGGGCACGGCTGCTGAACGTCCGGCGAACTCCGGCCGACGTGAGCCCGGCGCGGGCCCGGGCGGCCGTACGGTGACCTCCCCGCCGGTCGGGCGGGGACGGCGGGCGGGTCGGGCGGCACGGGGGCACCCACGGTGGAGTGGTTCAGCGCGGAGAACCTCGTGGCGGTGGCGACCGCCCTCCTCGGCATCGTCGCCTCGGGCGTCATGGTCTGGTACGAGCGCCGGGTGCCGCGGCGCACACGCATCGGGTACCGCGTCCAGATGGACAACGCCATCGGCGACGACGTGCGGTCGGGCCGGGCCAACCGCCGACTCGGCCTGTTCGACGAGGCCCCGGGCATGGCCGACGCGACCCTCGTGCTGCTGCGCATCGAGAACGACGGCTCGCAGGGCATCGGCCGCGACGACTACACCGGCCCCGAACTCCACGGTCTCACCGCCGTGTTCACCGGCCGGACCGTGCGCGGCGTCTCGGTCACCCAGCCGTCGGACACCGACCACCTGATGGACCACTTCACCGCCCCGCGCGGCTTCGCCTACGACGGCAACACCCTGCGCATCCCCCGGGTCCCGCTCAACCGCGGCGACCACTTCAAGCTGCTCGTCCTGCTGTCCGGCGGCGACGTCGGCGACGAGATCCGGCTGGTCGGCGGCCTGCGCGACGGCGAGGTGCACCCCAACCGCAGCGCCACGCCCGACGACAAGCCGCCGTTGTTCAGCCGGGCCGCGCGGCTGATCACCATCGCGCTCACCGCGAGCGTGGTCACCCTGGCGGCGATCGTCGTCGCGCGGGACGACAGCCCGGCGCCGATCGGCTGCGCGAGCGGCACGCTGACCCTCACCGGCTCGACGGCCTTCGCCCCCGTCCTGCGCGAGGCGGCCCGCGCCTACGAGCGGGACTGCGGCGGCGATCCCGCCATCCGCGTGGACACCCACGGCTCGACGGCCGGGATCCGGGAGCTCGCGGCGGCCGGGGCCCGGGCGCGGCGGGACGGCACCGGCTCCCCGCCGCTGGTGGCCCTGTCCGACGGGCCCAAGCCCCCGGGCCTGCCCGCACTGCGGGAGACCCGGGTCGCGGTGTCCGTGTTCGCGCTCGTGGTCAACGACGAGGTGGGCCTGACGAACCTGTCCACCGACGCCGTGCGGCGCCTGTACCGGGGGGAGATCCGCAACTGGCGGCAGCTCGGCGGCCCCGACCTGCCCGTGCGCCTGGTCAGCAGGGACGCGGGATCCGGGACGCGGCAGGTCCTGCAGCGCCGGGTGCTCGGCCGCGGCGAGACGGCCAACTCCTCGGTCGACTGCCTGCACAAGGACGACCCGACGGCCCCCGTCCCGCGCTGCGAACTCGACTCCACCGAACAGGTCCTGGCCACCGTCGCCGGCCTGCCCGGTGCCGTCGGCTACAGCGAACTCAACCTGGCCGCCCGGGCGAAGGGCCTGCACGCGCTGCGCCTCGACGGCGACCCGCCCTCCGTGGACGCCGTCGGGCACGGCACGAGCGACTACCCCTACCGCGAGATCGAGTACGCCTACACCTACGGCCGTCCTCCCGCCCACTCGCTCGCCGCCGGCTTCCTCGCCTACCTGTCCCGGGGCAACGGGCAGGACGTCGTGCGCACCCACGGCCACGTGCCCTGCTGGACCCCGGAGGGCCTGACGCTGTGCGCCCGGGACGGCGGCGGGCCCTGACCGGCGGCGCGGCGACCGGGACGGCCCCGGATCACCTCGGCTCGGGCGGCCGCTGGCGGGGCATGTTCGGCCGGGCGCCGCCCGCCGGCGGCACCACGAAGCGCCCGTTGACGCCCCCCGCCTCCACGGGGCGGCCGGGCCCCGGGAACACCACCGTCTGCAGGCAGGCCGCCGGGGCGCCGCCGGTGCGGAACTCGCCCATCCAGTCCGCCGTCTCCACCCGCACCAGCTCCGTGACGTCCTCGGAGAACCTGCGCAGCACCCCCAGGCACCGCTCGGCGGCCTCACCGGCCGTCCCCTCCGCCGGCCCCAGCACCTCCCGCACGCTCTCCGCCGCCCAGTCGAACTGCAGCGCCTGGAGCCGGCGCTGCACGGCCTGCGCGGTGGCCACGTCCCGCATCCAGCCCGACGTCACCCCGAAGTACCGGTCGACGGCCACGCACGCCACCCCCAGCAGCAGCGCCAGGCACCCCCAGGACGCGGTCCCGCCCGCCACGCCCGTCAGGTCCAGCAGGGGCAGCGCGACGCCGGTGACCGCCCCGGCCAGCGCGCCGCAGCGCAGCACCCGCGCGCAGCGCCGCTTCCACATCCGGTCCGCCAGGTACCAGGCCGCCGTCCCCAGCGCCCCCCGCTCCACCCACCGGTACAGCTCGTCCAGCCGGGCCGCCGGCTCCCCCCAGTCGCCGAGCGGGAAGGCCCGCCCGGTCAGGTCGTCCGGCCGCAACCGGGCCGCCGCCCCCTCGCCCCGCCCGTCCTGAGGCGGCCCCTCGGGCTGCATCTCCGGCTGACCCACCCGGCACTCCTCACTGACCACGAATGACCACGTACGGTTCACTCACCGATCACGCTGCGCGACGGACGGACGCCGCCTCCTGCCGCGCCCGACCCTTCCTACCCCCCAACGGGTGGCGAAGATGAAGCTTTCGCCGGTTTTCCGCCCGGAAGTATTCCTTGATCGGTTATGGGGCGCGAGAGGGACTCACTCGAAAGAGTGCTGGGGCAGCGGCAGGCCCGACCACGTAGGCTCGTGCCGAGCGGGAAAACCCGTACCGAGCAAGGAGCTGATCGTGATCCCCGGTGGTGGCCAGCCCAATATGCAGCAGCTGCTCCAGCAGGCCCAGAAGATGCAGCAGGACCTGGCGAAGGCGCAGGAGGAACTGGCGCAGACGGAGGTCGACGGGCAGGCCGGCGGCGGCCTGGTGACCGCGACCGTCACCGGCGCCGGTGAGCTGCGCGCCCTGAAGATCGACCCGAAGGCGGTGGACCCGGAGGACACCGAGACCCTCGCCGACCTCGTCGTGGCGGCCGTCCAGGCGGCCAACGAGAACGCGCAGACCCTCCAGCAGCAGAAGCTCGGCCCCCTCGCCCAGGGCCTCGGCGGCGGCGGGATCCCCGGCCTGCCGTTCTGACCCGGCGCACCGCCTTCCTCGGGAGGGCGGCTGACAACTACGGTACGTACGGGTGGGTGCGTACCGACCCCGAAGACCCAGGAAGGGCAGTCCGTTGTACGAAGGCGTGGTCCAGGACCTGATCGACGAGCTGGGGCGGCTGCCCGGCGTCGGTCCCAAGAGCGCCCAGCGGATCGCCTTCCACATCCTCCAGGCGGAGCCGGCGGACGTGCGGCGGCTCGCGCAGGCCCTGATGGAGGTCAAGGCGAAGGTCCGCTTCTGCGCGACCTGCGGCAACGTCGCGCAGGAGGAGCTGTGCAACATCTGCCGCGACACCCGCCGCGACCCGGCCGTCATCTGCGTGGTCGAGGAGCCCAAGGACGTCGTCGCGATCGAGCGCACCCGTGAGTTCCGCGGCCGCTACCACGTCCTGGGCGGCGCCATCAGCCCGATCGACGGGGTGGGCCCGGACGACCTGCGCATCAGGGAGCTCCTGGCCCGTCTCGCCGACGGCGCGGTCACCGAGCTGATCCTCGCCACCGACCCGAACCTGGAGGGCGAGGCGACAGCGACGTACCTCGCCCGCATGATCAAGCCCATGGGCCTGAAGGTCACCCGCCTGGCCAGCGGCCTCCCGGTGGGTGGCGACCTGGAATACGCGGACGAGGTCACCCTCGGACGCGCCTTCGAGGGGAGACGACTCCTAGATGTCTGACGCCACGCTGCACGCCACCGACCAGAACCCGGACGACTTCGCGGTCCAGATCGCGGACCAGATCGAGAGCTTCCTGGTCGCCGTCACCGAGGTGGCCAAGGGCGACGAGCCGGAGTCGGCCGTCCCCTTCCTCCTCCTGGAGGTCTCCCAGCTCCTGCTCGCCGGAGGCCGCCTCGGCGCGCACGAGGACATCGTGCCCGACGAGCGCTACGAGCCCGACTCGGGCCCCGAGGCGGACGTCGACGAACTGCGCGAGAACCTGGCGCGGATGCTCGACCCCATCGACATCTACTCCGAGGTCTTCGACCCCTACGAGCCCCGCAAGGCCCCCGTCCCGGCCCGGATCTCCGACGACCTGGCCGACGTCATGGCCGACCTGCGCCACGGCATGTCCCACTACCGCGCGGGCCGCACCACCGAGGCCCTGTGGTGGTGGCAGTTCTCCTACTTCTCCAACTGGGGCTCCACCGCGTCGGCCACCCTGCGCGCCCTGCAGTCGGTCCTCGCCCACGTCCGCCTCAATCAGCCCCTGGCCGAACTCGACGGGCTGGACACGGACCAGGGCATGGGCGACGACACGCTGGAGTTCGAGGCGGGCCGCGTGATGGTGGAGGAGATCGCCCGCCCCCTGGGACTGCGGCAGACCAAGTGACGCTCCGTCAGGTCACCGCCCGGCGGTCGCCGCGCCGGTGAGCCGGTGTCCCGCCGGGGGAGCGCCCGGGTCCGTCACACCCCCCGGATCCGGACGGCCGTGCCCGTCACGGCGATTCCCTCCCGCGGGCCGGGCGGCACCGAGACGGTGATGGTGCTGGGCCGTCCCATGTCCTCGCCCTGGCGGATCGTCAGCGTCGCCGGGGGAGCCACGAGTCCGAGTTCCCTCAGGTAGCCGCCGAACGCGGCCGCCGCCGCGCCCGTGGCCGGGTCCTCGACGACACCCCCGGGCGGGAACGGGTTGCGGGCGTGGAACAGCGTGGGCGACTCCCGGTGCACCAGGTCGATCGTCGTCCAGTCCCTGCGGGCCATCAGGCCGGCGAGCGCGGCCATGTCGTAGTCCAGGCGGGCCAGCCGCTCCCGGCGCGCGGCGGCGATCACGGGGTGCCAGGCCCCGGCGTAGGCCACGCGGGGCGGCAGCTGCGGGTCCAGGTCCCCCGCGGACCAGCCGAGGAGCGACAGCAGTGCGTCCAGGTCCGGCTGGGCGAGCGGTGCCGTGCGCGGTGCCACGCTCACCAGCGTCGCCACCAGGCCGCCGTCCGCCGCCCGGTCCGTGGTGACCGGGACCTGCCCGGCCGCCGTGTCCAGCACCAGCCGGCCGGGGCCGTGCCGCTCCGCGTGGGCCACGGCCGTGGCGATCGTCGCGTGCCCGCAGAAGGGCACCTCGGCGAGCGGGCTGAAGTAGCGCACGGCCAGGGAGCCGTCGCGGGCCTCCGTCACGAACGCCGTCTCCGAGTAGCCGACCTCGGCGGCCGCCGCCAGCATCGCCGCCTCGCCGGCCCCCGCGGCGTCCAGCACCACCCCCGCGGGGTTGCCGCCCTCGGGATCCCCGCTGAACGCCACGTAGCGCAGTATCTCCATGCCCGCACGGTAGCGCCCGGCCCCGGCCGTACGGCGTGATCAGGGGTTTCCCGTACGCCCGGTGCGGCACCCGGACCGGTCGGGCGCGTTGTGACACCGGGCACTTTCCGCGTGGCCCGTGCCGAGATGGGCATGAGCCCCTCTGGCGGGCGCCGGGGTCTCACCATGCGATATCGCGGAGGGGATTTTCGGACGCTCGTTAGACTGAGCCGACCGCGGTACGAATGCGTATGAGCGGACAGAGACGGATTGAGCGAGGAGCGCACGTGGGCCTTGTCGTGCAGAAGTACGGAGGCTCCTCCGTAGCCGATGCCGAGGGCATCAAGCGCGTCGCCAAGCGGATCGTGGAAGCGAAGCAGAGCGGCAACCAGGTGGTTGCCGTCGTTTCCGCGATGGGCGACACGACGGACGAGCTGATCGATCTCGCCGAGCAGGTTTCCCCGATGCCTGCCGGGCGCGAGCTCGACATGCTGCTGACCGCCGGAGAGCGGATCTCCATGGCCCTGCTGGCGATGGCGATCAAGAAACTGGGTCACGAGGCCCAGTCGTTCACCGGCAGCCAGGCAGGTGTCATCACCGACTCGGTCCACAACAAAGCCCGGATCATCGACGTCACGCCGGGCCGGATCAAGACCTCGGTGGACGAGGGCAACATCGCGATCGTCGCCGGTTTCCAGGGCGTCAGCCAGGACACCAAGGACATCACCACCCTCGGCCGCGGCGGCTCCGACACCACGGCGGTGGCCCTCGCGGCCGCGCTCGACGCCGACGTCTGCGAGATCTACACCGACGTGGACGGCGTGTTCACCGCCGACCCGCGCGTGGTGAAGAAGGCGAAGAAGATCGAGTGGATCTCCTTCGAGGACATGCTCGAACTGGCGGCGTCCGGATCCAAGGTCCTCCTCCACCGCTGCGTGGAGTACGCCCGCCGGTACAACATCCCGATCCACGTCCGGTCCAGCTTCAGCGGACTGCAGGGCACGTGGGTCAGCAGTGAGCCGATCGATCAAGGGGACAAGCAGGTGGAGCAGGCTCTCATCTCCGGTGTCGCGCACGACACCTCCGAGGCCAAGGTCACGGTCGTCGGCGTGCCGGACAAGCCGGGCGAGGCGGCCTCGATCTTCCGCACGATCGCCGACGCCGAGATCAACATCGACATGGTCGTGCAGAACGTGTCCGCCGCCTCCACGGGCCTGACGGACATCTCCTTCACGCTGCCGAAGACCGAGGGCCGCAAGGCCATCGACGCGCTCGAGAAGAACAAGGCCGGCATCGGCTTCGACTCGCTGCGCTACGACGACCAGATCGGCAAGATCTCCCTCGTCGGCGCCGGCATGAAGACCAACCCGGGCGTCACGGCCGACTTCTTCACGGCCCTGTCCCAGGCGGGCGTGAACATCGAGCTGATCTCGACCTCCGAGATCCGCATCTCGGTCGTCACCCGCGCCGACGACGTCCCCGAGGCCGTCCGCGCCGTGCACACGGCCTTCGGTCTCGACTCCGACAGCGACGAGGCCGTCGTCTACGGAGGCACCGGCCGCTGATGGCCGACCTCCGAGGGACCGGCCGGTCCGGCCGGCCCACCCTCGCCGTGGTGGGAGCGACCGGCGCCGTGGGCACGGTCATGCTGGGGATCCTGTCCCAGCGTGCCGACGTCTGGGGTGAGATACGGCTCGTCGCCTCCCCGCGCTCGGCCGGCCGCAAGCTGGCCGTGCGCGGCGAGGAGACCGAGGTCGTGGCGCTCACCGAGGAGGCCTTCGACGGGGTCGACGTCGCGTTGTTCGACGTGCCCGACGAGGTCGCCGAGGAGTGGGCGCCCGTCGCCGTCGCCAAGGGCGCGGTGGTCGTCGACAACTCCGGCACGTTCCGGATGGACCCGGACGTGCCGCTCGTCGTGCCCGAGGTCAACCCGCACGCCGTGCGCATGCGCCGGCGGGGCATCATCGCCAACCCCAGCTGCACGACCCTCTCCATGATCGTGGCGCTGGGCGCGCTGCACGCCGAGTTCGGGCTGCGCGAGCTGGTCGCCTCCTCGTACCAGGCCGTCAGCGGCGCCGGGCGCGAGGGCGTGGCGACCCTGCGCCGCCAGCTCTCCCTGGTCGCCGGCACCGAGCTGGGCACCAGTCCCGGGGACGTGCGGCGCGCCCTCGGGGACCGCACCGGGCCCTTCCCGGAGCCGGTCGCGCTGAACGTCGTGCCGTGGACCGGCACGGCCTGCGAGGACGGCTGGTCCTCGGACGAGCTGAAGGTGCGGGGCGAGACCCGCAAGATCCTCGGGTTGCCCGAGCTGCCGGTCGCCGTCACCTGCGTGCGCGTCCCGGTGATCACCACCCACTCCCTCACGGTGCACGCCCGCTTCGAGGGCGAGGTCACCGTCGACAAGGCCCGCGAGATCCTCGCCACGGCGCCCGGGGTCGTCCTGTTCGACAACCCGGCCGCGGGGGAGTTCCCGACCCCCGCCGACGTCGTGGGCACCGATCCGACCTGGGTCGGGCGGGTGCGCCGGGCCCTGGACGACCCGACCGCGCTGGAACTCTTCGTGTGCGGGGACAACCTGCGCAAGGGCTCCGCGCTCAACACCGCCCAGATCGCCGAACTGGTGGCCCGGGAGCTCGCCTGAGGGTGCCCGCCCCGCCCCCGTGACCGCCCGCCGGCCCGGAAACTCCCGGGCCGATGTCGGTGCCGGTTTGTAGGATCGGTGCACCTCGCATGTGATCCGGTCGATGATCCGGACCACTTGTGGCCTGGGGCTTTGCCGTCGGAGGATTTATCTCCCCGCTCTCCGCAACCGCGCGGAGGGCGGGGAGCGTCTTTGCCGTCGCCCTTCGGGCCGTGGGAGCGCTTGTCAGGCGTGGGGACGCCTGGAACCGGACGTGGGGACGCCCGGTCACATCGGGACATAGGGGAAGAGCGGGACGCATGAGGGCATGTGATGCACCATCTGTTGTGCTGCCTGACGCGGGTAGACCGTCGGTGGCGGCGGTCGGCGCGAAAGTGACGCCCGGCACGTACAACCCTCACCGGGATGAGCGTGTCCAACAAGCGTGGCAGAGGTACTCGACTTCAGCGCGGCACGCGGCACGGTCCTCAGACCGCCCCGTCCGGCGGCTCTCCGACCCCGCATGCCCGGCACGCCCGGTGGCATGCCGGTGATCGCGCCCGTGCCCGCAGCGCGGCCGGCCCGCATCCCCAGTCAGCGTGACGGCGCCGAGGACTCGGTCGCGGCCGGGACGACCGTCGATCACCTCACCGAGACCTACCGCGCGCACTACCGCTCGCTGCTGGGTCTCGCCGCCCTCCTCCTCGACGACACGGCCTCCTGCGAGGACGTCGTCCAGGAGGCGTTCATCCGTGTCCACTCCGCCCGCAAGCGGGTGCGCGACCCCGAGAAGACCCTGGCGTACCTGCGCCAGACCGTCGTGAACCTCTCGCGTTCGGCGCTGCGCCGCCGCATCCTCGGCCTGAAGCTGCTGTCCAAGCCGATGCCGGACATGGCCAGCGCCGAGGAAGGCGCCTACGACCAGCTGGAGCGGGACTCCCTCATCAAGGCGATGAAGGGCCTGCAGCGCCGCCAGCGCGAGGTGCTGGTGCTGCGCTACTTCGCGGACATGACCGAGGCGCAGGTCGCCGAGACGCTCGGCATATCCCTGGGCTCGGTCAAGGCGTACGGCTCGCGCGGGATCGCGGCGCTCCGGGTCGCCATGGAGGCGCCGGTATGAGCGACGGGGACGGCGCGCCCCGCGGCGGGCGCGACCGGCACGAGCCCTTCGAGTGGCACGAGCCGACACGGCTGCACGGGCAAGATCCGAAGCAATCGCACGCTGGGAACGGAACTGTGAACCACGGCCCCGACGACCAGAGCCCCGACCGGCTCGACTCGGACGAGCTGGACCTGCGCACGATGCTGCACCAGGCGGTGCACGACGTGGCACCGCGCGACGGCACCCTGGACCACCTGCGGAAGGCGGTCCCGCAGCGGCGCGCCCGCAAGCGCCAGGCCCTCGTGGGCATGGCGGCGGCCGCGCTGTTCGTCGGCACCGCCGTCCCCGCCCTGGTGCACGTCTCCAACGCCACCGGCTCCGACGCCAACCCCTCCGCCATCGGCCACGCCTCCGCCACGCCCGGCGAGTCGGGCGGGGGCAAGGACCCGGACGGCGGTGAGCACTCCTCGGACAAGCCCTCCGACAAGGTCGAGGAGAAGGAGAAGGACGGCAAGAAGGACAAGGACAAGGGCAAGGGCTCCGGCGCCTCCAAGGGCACCTCCGCCGGCGGCACCGGCCCCTCCTCCACCACCAGTGCCGGCATCGCCGCCTGCACCGCCGCCCAGCTCGGCCCCGCGTCCGGCAGCAGCGGCGCCCCGGGATCCACCGGCGCGGTCTCCGGCTCCTTCCGCGTCGTCAACGTCTCCGGTGCGGCCTGCACGGTCGCCGGCCCCGGCTCGGTGTACGCCTCGGCGCAGGGCGGGGCCGACCCGGCGAAGGTCACCTCGGCCCGGCACACCGCGGGTGACGCGGCGGCCGGTCTGCTGCCCGACCCGTCCATGGAGGCGGCCGGGCTGGTGCTCCAGCCGGGCGCCGGTTACGACGTGAGGTTCGCCTGGGTCCCCTCGGAGACCTGCGGTACCCCCGGTGGCGGCGTCGGCGGTCCCGACCCGAGCCCCGACCCGACCCCGTCGGACGACCCGGCGGCCACGGCGGGCACCTCCACCGGTGGCGACACGGGCACCGGCACGCAGCTCGTCCGGGAGGACGGCACGGTCGACGGCAGTGTGGCGGTGACGTACACCCCGGCCACGGGCTCGGGCGCGGGCTCGGTGACGGTACCGAACGCGTGCGCGGGGACGGTGTACTGGACGGGAGTGCTGGCGGGGGCGTGACCCCTGCCGGGGCGCTGTCGGCGGGGATGCGATCTCCCTGCCGTGGCTCTGCGGGCGGGGTGTGAGTCCTGCCGAGGCCCTGGGGGTGGGGACGCGAGCCCTGCCGAGGCCCGGGGGGTGGGGACGCGAGCGAGCCCTGCCGGGGTGGTGCGGTGGCGGCGGGGGATCGCGCCGGGGCCCTTCGGCCGCCCGGCGGAGCTACTTGGCGGCGGTCTCCACGGCGACCGGTTCCTCGTCCGGTACCAGCCCCAGCTCCAGGTCGCGCGCGAGTTCGGTCTCGCGGCGCAGCAACCGGAACCACATGAAGATGACGAACCCGACGAAGGCGAACCACTCGGCGGTGTAACCGAGGTTCTGGAACGCCTTCAGGTCGAGCCCGGAGTCCGGCGGCGCGGCGGCCGGAACGGCCGTCATCCCCGCGTCGGCCTCGGCCAGCGTCACCCACGCGTCGTACACGTCGTAGGAGACCAGGTTCACCAGCGACGCCGCGCTGATCGCCGCGGTCTGCCCGGCGGGCAGCCCGCCCCGCGCGCTGACCCCGTTGTCGCCCGGGGTCTCGGACGCCTGGAGCGCCCCGGTGACGGTGACCTCGCCGCGCGGCGGCGCGGGGGCCTTCGCCGCGTCGGCCGTGCCGGGCAGCCAGCCGCGGACCACCGGCAGGACCTTGCCCGAGCCGGTCCGCAGCAGCGTCAGCACGTAGAAGCCCTGCCGGTCGTCGAGCTTGCGGTCCGGGACCAGCAGCTGCTCGCCGTAGCGTCCGGTCGCGGTGACGGGCTTGCCGGACGTCGCCTTGGTCACCGGCAGCATCTCGCCGAGCGGCCGCGGCGCCTCGCGCCCCGCCTCGGAGACCTGTTCGGTCGCGGTGCGGTGGTCCTGCACACGGTCCTCGAACCGGCCCAGCTGCCAGGACCCCATGAAGATGCAGAAGGGGATGGACAGCAGCACGAAGACGTTGATCCCCCACCATCGGGGCGTCAGCAGAAACCGGTACACACCCCCACGGTACGGGGCCTGCGGACGTCCCCGGCCCGCGGGGTGGGCAACGGCGGTCGCCTCGCGGGACCGCTCCGGCGGCCCTCCTCGCCGGCCTGCGGCGGAGGGGGACCGGTGCGGGTTTTCCACAGGCTGGGGACCTCGGCAGCGAACAGTCGGCCCGGGCGTGCACTATGGGGCCATGACTGAGAGCAACGGGTCCGAAGCGCGCGATCAGCGGGACCAGCAGCGAGGGGCGGCACCGGATCAGCAGGAGCGGATGCCGGACTGGGAGAAGCGCTTCCGGGCACCCCGGGTGTCCCTGCCCGACTGGGCGCTGGACGCGCCCGACCGCTCCCTGTTCGTGTCCAACGCGACGGGGACCTACGAGCTGTACGCCTGGGACCGGTCGACCGGTGAGCAGCGCCAGGTGACGGACCGGCCGAACGGCACGACGGACGGCGTGCTGACGCCCGACGGCGCCTTCATCTGGTGGTTCGACGACAAGGACGGCGACGAATTCGGCATCTGGCGCCGCCAGCCCTTCGAGGGCGGCCCCGACGAACCGGCCGCCGACGGCCTGGAGCCCTCCTACCCGGCGGGCCTCGCCCTCGGCCGCGACGGCCGGACGGCGGTCGTCGGCCGCTCGACCGACGAGGACGGGACGACGATCCACCTCGTGCGCACCGGCGAGACGCCGGTGGAGATCTACCGCCACCGTGAGTCCGCCGGCGTCGGCGACCTCTCCCACGACGGCTCCCTCATCGCCGTCGAACACACCGAGCACGGCGACGCGATGCACTCCGCGCTGCGGGTGCTGCGCCCCGACGGCCGGCCGGTCGCCGAGCTCGACGACACCGAGGGCGGCACCCGGGAGCTGGGCCTGGAGGTCCTCGGCTTCGCGCCCGTCGACGGTGACACGCGTCTGCTCATCGGCCACCAGCGCCGCGGCCGCTGGGAACCCCTCGTGTGGGACGTGGCCACCGGCGAGCAGACGGACCTGGCGCTGGAGCTGCCGGGCGACGTCAGCGCCGAGTGGTACCCGGACGGCAGCGGCCTGCTGATCGTCCACAGCTTCGAGGCGCGCAGCGAGCTGTTCCGCTACGACCTCCAGGGCCGCGCCCTCACCGAGATCCCGACCCCGCCCGGCACGGTGTCCGGGGCGACCGCCCGCCCCGACGGCAGCGTCGAGTACCTGTGGTCCTCCGCGGCCGAGCCGCCGGCGGTGCGCTCCACCGGCGGCGGTGTGGTGCTCGACCCGCCCGGCATGAAGTCGCCCGGCTCGGTGCCGGTGCGCGACGTGTGGGTGGAGGGCCCCGGCGGCCGCATCCACGCCCTGGTGCAGAAGCCGGAGGGCGCCACCGGCCCGCTCCCCACCGTCTTCGACATCCACGGCGGCCCCACCTGGCACGACAGCGACTCCTTCGCCGCGGCCCCGGCGGCCTGGGTCGACCACGGGTACGCGGTCGTCCGGGTCAACTACCGCGGCTCCACGGGCTACGGCCGCGCCTGGACGGACGCCCTGAAGCACCGCGTGGGGCTCATCGAGCTGGAGGACATCGCCGCGGTCCGCGACTGGGCCGTCGAGACCGGCCTGTCCGACCCCGACCGCCTCATCCTGACCGGCGGCTCCTGGGGCGGCTACCTCACCCTCCTCGGCCTCGGCGTGCAGCCCGACGCGTGGGCCCTCGGCATCGCCGCGGTCCCCGTCGCCGACTACGTCACGGCGTACCACGACGAGATGGAGGCGCTGAAGGCGATGGACCGCACGCTCCTCGGCGGCACCCCCGAGGAGGTCCCCGACCGCTTCGAGGCGTCCTCGCCCCTGACCTACGTCGACAAGGTCACGGCCCCCGTCTACATCTCGGCCGGCGTCAACGACCCGCGCTGCCCGATCCGCCAGATCGAGAACTACGTCAAGCGCCTGGAGGCGAGGGGCGCGGTCCACGAGGTGTACCGCTACGACGCGGGCCACGGCTCGCTGGTCGTGGACGAGCGGATCAAGCAGGTCCGGCTGGAGCTGGAGTTCGCCGAGCGGCACCTCGGGGTGGGGGTGGCGGGGGCCCGGTAGGCCGACCGGCGGGGGCGGTCCGGCGGCTGCGGGCGGCGGCGGCCGATCGCGCGGGTGCCTCGCGCCCCCCGGGGCGCGAGGCACCCCGTCACGCCCCCGCCCGCTCCCGCCGCCTGCGTCCCAGCAGTTCCGCGAGGCCCCGCCGTGTCGCTGCCAGCACCACCCGGTCCCCGGCCCCCAGCACGTACGAAGGAGGCAGATCCCACACCAGCCCCGACGTCGCCGCGCCGTCGTCCTCGGCGGCCTCCCTGTCGCCCCGCCGGCCCCCGGAGGGCGCCGTGTTGAGCGCCAGCACCCGCCAGGCCCCCGGCCGGAACGCCTCCCCGACCGTGCGCCCCTCCAGTTGCGGGTGCCCGCCCACCTCGATCTCCGCGAACAGCAGCACCCGCCGCTCCACCGGGATCGCCCCGAGGATCTGCCGCCCCATCATCGCCCCGGCGAAGGCGGGTGCGGCCAGATGGGACACGCTGCGGCTGCGCGTCAGGGCGGAGGGGTGCGCGGCGCGCAGCGTCCGGTAGACGGCGGTGGCGAAGTCGTCGTCGTACAGCCGCAGGACGACCCGCAGGTCGGGCCGGAGGGACCGGGCGTACAGGGACGCCTCCAGGTTCGTCGTGTCGGCGCTGGTCAGCGCCAGCAGGGCGTGCGCCCGGTGGATCTTCGCCGCCTCCAGCACGCCCTCCTGCGTGACGTCGCCGAGCACCACCGGCACCCGCAGCCGCCGGGCGGTGGCCAAGCCGCGCGCCTCCGGGTCGGATTCCACGCACACCACGGGGATGTGCAGCTCGCGCAGCCGCGTCAGCACCCGGGTGCCGATCTTCCCGAGCCCGAGCAGCACCACGTGCCCGCTCAGTCCCCGCGGGGGCTTGCGCAGCGCCGACGCGGTGCGGAAGGTGCCCAGCGCCTCCAGGACGGCGGCCAGCAGCACCGGCAGCAGCAGCAAGCCCACCAGCCCGGACAGCAGTTGCAGCACCTGCTGCCCGGTCGGCTGGTGGAACGCGGGGTCGTTGATGCCGAACAGGTCGAGCAGGGTGACGTAGGTGGCGTACAGGGGGTGCTCGCCGGTGACGAGGGTCAGGGCGACCGCGAGGGCCAGCACGCACCCGACCAGCCCGGCCAGCGACCACCGCAGCCGCCGCGAGAACAGCGAACCCAACGGCGGCACACCGCCCCGCCCATGGGGCAGGGACGGGCCGGAGTACGACACCTGCTCCAGGACGACGGTCCCGCGCCCCGTCGCCGACGCCACCGCCGCCTCGTCGGGCAGCAGCCGCGGCCCGTGCTCCCCGCTGCCCTCGGAGCCGTCGGCGCCGGCCGGGTCGTTGCTCGTCGCGGACAGCAGGGCCAGCGTGCACAGCCCCGGGTCGGCCACCTCGCCCGGCCCGGGCGGCTGCCGTTCGACGGCGCGCAGCACGAGCCCTTCGGTCTGCACGACCTTGCTGGTGCCGATCAGGGCGGTCGCGGCCAGCGCGGGTGCGGCCGTGTCGGCGTCCGACAGCACGGTCGTCGACGCGTCGAAGCCCCGGGTGCCGCCTCCATCCGAGCCTGAGGCCAACGCGGCCGTCTGGTCGAGCAGTTCCTCGATGTGCTGCCCGAGTCGGCGGTTGTACAGCCGCAGCACCAGCCGCAGCCGGGGGTTGAGGCGGCGGGCGGTGAGCGCGGCGCGGATGTTGGTCTCGTCGTCGTCGTACACGAGCGCCAGGGCCGCCGCGCGGTCGGCCCCGGCCTCGCCGAGCACGGCCTCGGTGACCTCGGCGGCCTCCACGACCTGCTCGTTGCCGGCCGGTTCGCCGCCGGGGGCGCCCGCACCCGCCCGGTTGACGGCGGCGCTGACCCGGTCGAGCAGCGCCGCCGAGGCGGCGCGGGCCCGTCCGACCACCGGCTGCCGCACGCGGCGCCCGGAGGGCGGCACGACGAGGGTGACCTGTTCGCCGTACACCCCGCGCAGTTCGGCGGCGAGCCGGTGCGCGAGACCGTCGTCCCCGCACACGATCATGTGCGTGGCCGGATCACCTGGCTGCCCTTGGTTCGGAACGCTCCCCACGGGGAGAAGACTGCCCCACCCGGACCGCCGGTTCCAGACGGGCCACCGGGGTGAACTCCCCGGTGACGGCGGCAGGTTCCGGAAGCCGCCGCCCGGGCGAACGCCCGGTCCGGGCCTCCGGTCGCGGAACGGACGGCCGGGGCGAACGCCCGGTCCGGGCCGCGGGTGCCGTAAGGGACCGCCGGTGCGAACGCCCGCTCCCGGCCGCGGGTCCCGGAAGGGACCGCCGGGGGTGAACGCCAGGCCCCGGCGGCACGTACGCACGGGGAGGGAACGGGGAACGCCCCCGCGCACGACCGGAGGTACCGGACCCGTGGCCATCACGAAGACCGCCCCGCGCGACGGCGGCGAGCGCGCGGACACCGCACCGGACGACGACCGCACCCCGCCGGCGACGCGGCGGCTCGACTCCCCGCTCCTGCTGACCCTGCTGCTGCTCACGGCGGTGATGTTCCAGGACCCGGTCCGCGGGGCGCTGGCCGCGCCGGTGATGCAGAGCTGGATGACGGTGTTCGTCGCGGTCATGGTGCAGGCCCTGCCGTTCCTGGTGCTGGGCGTGCTGCTGTCCGCGGCGATCGCGGTGTTCGTGCCGGCGTCCTTCTTCGCCCGCGCCCTGCCCGCGCACCCGCTCCTCGCGGTGCCGGTGGCGGGCGCGGCGGGCGCGGTGCTGCCCGGCTGCGAGTGCGCGTCCGTGCCGGTGGCCGGGGCCCTCGTCCGCCGCGGGGTCACGCCGGCGGCGGCCCTGGCCTTCCTCCTCTCGGCACCCGCCATCAACCCGGTCGTCCTGACGGCGACGGCCGTGGCGTTCCCCGGCAACCCCGAGATGGTCCTGGCGCGTTTCGTCGCCGGGCTGCTCGTGGCCTGCGCCATGGGCTGGCTGTGGCACCGGCTCGGCCGCACGGACTGGCTGCGGCTCCCGGCCCGGGCCTCCTACGAGGGCCAGGGCAAGGGGGCGGCCTTCTGGGGCTCGGTCCGCCACGACGTGACGCACGCGGGCGGCTTCCTCGTCGTCGGCGCGATGGCCGCGGCGACGCTGAAAGCGGTGGTGCCGGCGCACTGGCTGGGCGCGGCGGCCGGTCACCCGGTCCTGTCGGTCCTGGTCCTCGCGGCCCTGGCCGTGGTGCTGTCCCTGTGCTCGGAGGCGGACGCGTTCGTCGCCGCGTCCCTCACCCAGTTCTCCCTGACGGCCCGGCTGACCTTCCTGGTCGTCGGCCCCGTGATCGACCTCAAGCTCTTCGCGATGCAGGCGGGCACCTTCGGCCGTGCCTTCGCCCTGCGCTTCGCCCCCGCGACCTTCGCCCTGGCCGTCCTCGTCGCGGCCCTGACCGGAACGGTCCTGCTGTGAACCGCCTCGCCCAGTCGGCCCTCCTGTTCCTGCTCGGCGCGACCCTCCTGCACGCCGGCACGACCGACCTCTACCTGCGCTACGTCAAGGAGGGCCTGCGCCCCCTGGTGCTGCTGGCGGGCGCGGTGCTGATCGCCACGGCGGCGGCGACCCTCTGGTACGACCGCCGCGGCCCCGCACCGGGCCACGGGCACCACGAACCCCGCGTCTCCTGGCTCCTCGTCCTGCCCGTCTTCGCCCTGATCCTGGTCGCGCCCCCGGCCCTCGGCTCCTACAGCGCGACCCACACCGGCACGGCCCTGACCGAACCGCTCGGCTTCCCGCCCCTGCCCCCCGGCGACCCCCTCCGCCTCGCCGTGGCGGACTACGCCGGCCGGGCCGTGTACGACGACGGCCGCTCCCTGCGCGACCGCGAGGTGAGGATCACCGGCTTCGTCGCCCTCGACCGCGCGGGCACGCCGTACCTGGTCCGCATGGGCCTCAACTGCTGCGCGGCGGACGCCCAGCCGGTCAAGATCGCCCTGACCGGCGACATCCCCCCGGTGCTGCGCCCGGACACCTGGCTGGAGATCACCGGCCACTACACCCCGCGCCGCACGAAGGACCCGGTCAACGACGGCCCGATCCCGTACGTCGAGGTCACGGGCTCCCGCCCGGTACCGGCCCCGCAGGACCCGTACGACGAGACCCTGAACGGCTGAACTGCGGTGTGACGGGCCGCATATGGGGTACTCGGGTCTGCCGCTGTCCAGCGAGGGGGGCTGATGACCACACTCGAGACCCGGCGAGCCGGAGGGCGCACAGGCACGGCCGAACGGACGAGAAGGCACGCGCCGAAGGGAAGAGGAGCGAGGCCGTCGGCGAGCCGGGAGCGGGCGAAGGCCGACGACCGGGCGAACCTGACCCTGGCGACCCTGGGCGCGGTGCTGACCGCCCTCCTCACGGCGATCACCACCGGCGTCCTGACCCCGGCCCAGTACGCCGTGCTCCCCCAACTCCTCCTGTGGACCGGCTGCGCGGCCTGCGCCCCGTCCCTGTTCCTGCTGAGCCTGGCCGCGGGCCCCCGCCCGACCGTCACGGTGAAGCACCGCCGCACACGGCACGCGATGCTCTGGGGCGCGGCCTTCCTCGCCCTCACGGCGGCGGGGACGCTGACCGGCACGCTGACGTAGGGACCGGTGCGCGGACGGCCGCGGGTGGCCGCCTGCACCCCGCCGGGTGGGCGGCGTCCGCCCGGGCCGGCAAGCCGGAACCGCAAAGTCCAGTCGCCGCCTGATCAGGGCACCGGAGCAGGCCGACCAGCTCCTCGCGGGTACCGCTCGGCCGACGCGATCACGCTCGCGCGAGAACCGCTGCGCAACCCGATCCGGCCGCCCATGTCATCGCTGACGCCGTCGTCGCCCGAGCACCGGGGAATGCGGCACAGGACGATGAGGTTTCCTCCCATATGACCGATCAATCCACCAATGCCGGTTTCGCCGCCCCCCAGAGCGGGTCGATGCGGGCGCTGCTCGAGGCCGACCGTGCCGGCACGCTGCAGCAGATATCCGCCCTCAATCGCGAATTCGAAGGGATCGTCGAGGCGAACGCACTGGTGGCCATTGACGACGAGCACGACCCGGAGGGCGCGAGCACGGCCTTCGAGCGGGCGCACGTCGCCGCCCTGCTGTCCCAGGCGCGCGAGCATCTGAACGATCTCGACCGGGCCCTGGAACGGCTGGAGAGAGGCGGCTACGGGCGCTGCGAACAGTGCGGTGAGCCGATCCCGGCGGAGCGCCTCGAAGTCCGCCCGGCGGCGAAGACCTGCGTACGCTGCGCGTCCGCGGCTCGTTGAAGGCGACTGTCGGGGTGGCGGGATTTGAACCCACGACCTCTTCGTCCCGAAGCAACTTGGGCGGAGGATCTGCCTTGGCATGATGTGCCTCTCACCTGCGCTGATGGTCCGCAGACGTTCGCGCTCGTCCGCCAATGTTCGCTGGCGTTGTCACGCAGTTAGACACTCACCGCTCGACGGTCGATCGCCGGCGAGTCGGTTGTCAGTGCTTGCGCCCATGGCCTCAAGCGCGCCGGCGGCTTCCGGGGGTTCCAGCTCTGTAAGGAATGGTTGCATCCCCGGCCTGTCTGGGGGCGGCCCGGAGAATCGTCCGGGACCTAACCGACAGTCGGGCTTTGTCGATGGCCAGCGGATGACCTGCCGGAGCCGACCGTGCACCCCCTTCCGTGTAGGCAGGCGCACGCTTTCTAACCGCGGTGACGGTGCCGGGGGCCGCGGCTGGGGCCGTTAACCTGATCAGCGCAACAGCGGCAGTGGCGGACGCCGTTCCGCGGAGAGCCCCGACCGCTCAGGCTCTGGCCACTCGGGAAGGTCGGCAGAGTCCCCACCGTAGGCGAGCACGGTCTGCGAGGCGAGGTCGCAGCACGCTTGGATGAAGCCTTCAGCGCCCATGAGGCGCATGGAGTGCCCGCCGCTCTTCAGGGGCCACAACGCTCCGGAGCGGTTCGACACCGTGTATGGGTCCCCGCCGTGGCTCAGGATGTCGCGGAGGCTCTTCATGTCGGCGAGGTACGACTGCACCTCTTGGGTGCCGACGTAGGCCTTCCAACGCGATCGGTTGCCGGGGGCGTTGCCCAGAATTCTCGTACGGACTCCCCAGTCGTTGGTGAAGAGCCGGACTGCGTGCTGCTGTCCAATATGGCGGATCTTGTCCGGGTTGAGCGGCAGATGTCGCGTCCGGGACGGTTCGAGGGCAAGGACGTCGTTGAAGAAGGCTTCGACGGCCGCGTAGGACATCGTGAAGATTCCCCATCGCAGAGCGTATTGCTTCGTCGAGCGCCCGAGCGACTTGCCGTCCTTCCCGATCAAGCCGTCGATGTCGCGGTGAAGGCCCACCAGCAGCGAGGGGTTTCGTAGCCCGGCGGATAAGGCGTTGGCGGCGTCGATGACAGTGGGAAGGCGAGAGTGTGGAGGCATACGCGAGATCGTAATTGCTTGCCATCGGCGTCTTCTATCCCAGCGAGGGTTGCCGATCTGGCTCAAGGAACCGCCAAGTAGTGTCCACCATGTGCTGGCGCTCTTCGATGTCGACAACACTCTGATTGACCGACAGGGGGGCGGGGGTCCGCTACACGATCGGGTGACAATTGGTGGACACGCCGATGGCCACCTTCCATAGGATTGACGCTGGTGCGCGGCCAACGAGGAGGCACGGGTGGGCAATCTGGGGGGATACCAGACGATGACGACGCTGGCGAAGAAGGTGGGCGGCCCTGGGACGCTGGCCGTCGTCATTGCCGTGAGCGGGTGGGCCATCGGCCGAGGTGCTGAAGCCGGCAGGAAAGCCGTCAAGGCTGCGGCCAAGAAGCGGAATGCCCCGTGCTCGACGAAGGGCCAGGTCTTCGACGTTGTGTCCGACGGCGAGGACGGCAAGAGCCTCGTGCTCCGGGCCGGTGACCAGTACCGGGTCATGGAGTGCGACGGGGAAGCGATCCTCATCGAGGTGCTCGGTGGTACCAACAATCCCTACTTCACGTCTGCACAGTTCCTGGCGTCGGTGTCGGCCTTCCCCATGGCAGAGAAGCCCAATGCCGAGTAGCTTGACTGCGGGTGTGAGTTCCCGAGTCAGCATCTGACTCCCGCGTTGCTGGCTGTTCGGGCTTGATTAGTGGCAGTCCGGAGATATCCGGCAGTGAACTTCCCTCGCAGGTCGGGGGCGATGCTCGACGTTCGTGGACGAGTACAGAGCACGCCAAACCCCACAGCAACCGAAATTGACCTCAGCCATCGCCTGGATGCCTGGCGGGCCGGTATCTTGACCTGCGAACCGTACGAGAGAGTGCTGCGGGGATGAGGCTGGCCCCATCTGTCACTGTCGGTCGCTGACGAGTGGCGTCGGGGAACCTCGGACGGCCTAGGGATTAACCATCACGGTCCGGCAGGCTGACCGACTGCGGGCGCCTTCGACGTAGGTCTCCTGAACCTCAGCCGACGACAGCCAGCCACGACGCCGGGCGCGCCGACCGACCACGCGCGCGTGTGCCTCGCCGCACCCCCACCGGCCTCAGCCACGCTGCCATGCCGTCGACCAGAGCAAGCAGCGTCGGCTGAGCCGTGACGACGCTGCCTGAGCTATCAGCTCGGGAAGCTGTGGCGCTCTGCGCTTCCTACGGCGTTGAGCTGCGCATACAACTGGCGCGTCCTTCGTCGGGCTCGATCGTTCTCACCGCTACTCCCCGCTGTTCCCGCTCGATCTGGTTGCGCTTGTGGTGCGGTGCTCACACGAATGAGTGCGCAGGAGGCCCCCTAATCGACGCATACCTCACGCTCGCCTCGCCTGTGCTGGCAGGTACTGACAGCACGACAGGGCCCCCGACTCCTGGTTGAGGGGTGGAGGCCCGATGGTGGCTGGTCAGGTCAGGTCGACGAGGGTGGGTGTCACTTCGTTCTCAAGGTCGTACTCGGAGAACTCCCATGTTGTGACCACCGCGTCCTTTGGGACGCGATAGACGAACTGCATCTCGTCGTCAAAGCCGGGTTGCAACTGCGCGTTGCATTCTGGGTTGCCGGCGACGTCGTAAAGATCTTCGATCGTGTCGAAGCGCCGACCCTGGTCGTCGATGAGCGCATTGACGATGGGCAGCGAGCACGTCAGGTCCATGCTGGCCTTTCCCTCGTTGCTGACGACGGTCTTGAGGACGACGTATTTGGCGTCGGCGCCTGCGGATTTGCGGGCTCCGGCGAGCACGATGGTGTCGGCCTCTGCCACCTTGGTGACCTTGACGACGGCTCCGTCGTTCCGAGCCTGCTCGCCGACCTTGGCGTCTGTGCTCTGGTCGGTTGCTGCTGCGGTGTCCTCTTCGACTGCGGCCTCGGGCTCGACGGTTTCCGTCACGGTGACGGTGGGCTGTGGCTTTGCTGTGTCGTCGCTGCGGCCAGAGATGGCGATCCCTGTGGCGACGACGGCGGCGGCAATGATGGCCGCGCCGCCGATGATGTAGGCGTTGGTGTGGCTCTTCTTGCCGGGCTGCGGCGGCTGAGCCGGCATCGGCGGCGGCGTGATGTTGGTACTCATGATCCCCCCTGGGATGGTGCTGTTGTGAGACGCATCATCCTCTGTGAACGGCTGCACTGACAGCAGTTGGGGCCACAGGGGCGGCAAGCTGATGGCGGCCACTTCAGGATGCAGCCGCTTTGGCTGTTGTAGTCGCGCGGCTGGTGGGGTGCGTGGAACTGGCTGACTTCGATGGCTCGGCGGCGGATCTCTCGGCGCCGGTTTCGATGATCGTGACGACGTCGGCCTTGCCGAAGCGCGACACCCGCTTTAGGAGTTCGATCCGGGCCCGCTTTGACTGCGGTGGGCGACTGGTGCGGCGGCCGGACAGAGTCGCTGGGTGTACGTCCCCGTCCGACGTCGTTGATGTCAGCGATGGATGTCAGAAGCCATCTGATCCGTAGCTCTACAGAGATCGGTCGGTCAGGGCCTGAACAGCCAGCGTTCGATCTCGTCGATGCCGATGCGGCGCCCGAGCTGCCTGCTCTCCTCGTGGGCCCAGCGGTCCAAGAGCGCGCAGTACCGGACGTAGGTGCTGGTGGGCCATCCGTCCTCACCGAGTGAGTCCCACTTGCAGATGTCCCTGAGCGTGGCGGCTACCTGGGAGTCGAGGATCACGCACGGGTGGTCGAGAGCGCCACTGCCGGCGAAATACAAGACCTTGGTCGAGAACGCCGGGCCCAGATACGCAATGGCGTTGCGACCTCCCGGGCGCAGAGCTTCGTACGCGTGGGCCGGATCTTCGCGAGCCACCTGCAGAGCCTGGCGCAGAGCCGCCACGACTGAGGACAGGTTATTCGCCACCGCTCGGATGCGCTGGCGGTTGAGGCGGAGCCTCATGCCGCTGCCCCAGGCGAGGACTCGCCACAGAAATCGCAGCAGCTCCTCTTCCCGGCCCGCATCAAGGGTGGCCGCATCCCTGAATAGGTCACCGCGACTGAGCTGCGTGACATCTCGTCCGGTCACGGGCGCACCAGGCAGGTGAGCGGCGGCTATCTCGGCATTCCACCAGTCGGTGGCGATGGGGATGGTGTGACCGTCGATCCGCTCTGATCGCTGCTTGACAAGAGCCTCACGGCACGCGCGCGGCAACTGCAGGCGAGACAGGTCGGTGGGTGCCATGACTCCATCGTGCCCCGTAGGGAGAAGGCGGGAGGCCAACTCCGGTGTTCAGGCTTGCCGATACTGGCGAACAACGACGCTCGGCCAACGATGCGGCACAGTCTTCGACGGCTTCGGCAACCAACATGGCTCCGGAGGCCGCTTGGCGTCTGGAGAAAAGATCAGGGGTGGGATCGGCTGGCGGCCGGCGACAAGTGGGAGGAACACGGGCTCGTCTTCTCCTCGGCCGTGGGTAAGCCGCTCGACGCCGCCAACTTCCGCCGCGCCTTCCGCCAGGCGCTCAAGGGCATCGACGGGATCAACGCGGAGGAGTGGACACCCCGGGAGCTCCGGCACAGCTTCGTGTCCCTGCTGTCCGATCGTGGCGTCCCGCTGGAAGTGATCTCCCGGCTCGTCGGGCACTCCGGAACGGCCGTGACCGAGGAGGTTTACCGGAAGCAGATCCGGCCCGTGATCCAGACCGGCGCCGTGGTCAAGGACGGGATCTTCGGCGCTGATCCGCAGCGGCCGTAGACACGCGGGAACCGGTAGTCACGCAGATAGACACGCACACGAAAACAGGTGAGGTACCTAGGAGCTTTCCTAGGTACCTCACCTGCTGCTTCGGCTGTCGGGGTGGCGGGATTTGAACCCACGACCTCTTCGTCCCGAACGAAGCGCGCTGCCAAGCTGCGCTACACCCCGATGTCGCTGCTGTCGCGGCGACGTCGTTTACTTTAGCCCACCGGTGGCTAGAGACGAAATCCGGTTTTGCCGCGGTGGCGCATGAGGTTCGGGCGGGCGTGGTCCAGCCCCACCAGCAGCAGCGCCAGGGCGTAGAAGGCCAGGCCCAGCAGCAGGGCGTTGCCGAGGACCTTCTTGTAGCCGTCCTGGCCGACGTCCAGGAAGGGGTAGAGGTACTGGTCGGTGGAACCGGGCAGGAGCAGCTCGCCTCTGCCCAGGCTGAAGGCCAGGTAGGCCAGGGGGTAGAGCAGCCACGTGCTGGCCTGGCGCAGGTGCAGCCGGCCGGGGGTCGTGAGCAGGAGCCAGTCCAGTACCGCCGCGACGGGCGTCACGGTGTGCAGGACGGCCTGGGAGAGCGCCCGCCAGCCGGTCGGCTCGGCCGCCGCCTCGCCGGTGAGGGCGAAGGGGCTCGCGTCGTTCGCCAGGAGCAGGTGGTGCACCGCCGCCGCGATCACCACGTAGAGCAGCGTCGCGCCCAGGAGGGCGCCCGGCAGCGGGCGGCTGGCCGTCCAGGCGCGGCGGGCCGACAGGAGCATGACGACTGCGAGCAGGATGTTGCTCTGAACGGCGAAGTAGCCGAGGGCCCGGGACGCGTCGCCGAGGACCAGCTCCAGCGTCACCGCCCCGGCCGCCGCGGCGGCGACCAGCAGGCGGAACACCGTGGCCGCGGGGCGGCGGACCGGGGTGACGACGGCCGTGGCCGGCACGGGCGTCGGCTTCAGCGCGGGCTTGCCCGGAATCGCGGGGAGGTCCGGTATGTCCCTGGGTATCGGGGCTGTCATGCCCCCACGCTGGCAGAACCGGACATAGGGGGCGATGCGGGCGGAGCCGAGTGGGTGATCCAGGCCCCGCTCCACCCGCCCCCGTCACGCCCGGCTCGCTAGCGTCGCCCCTGGTCCCGGTCCACCAGCGTCAGCAGCGTCGCCTCCGGCGGGCACGCGAAGCGGACCGGGGTGTAGCGGTTCGTGCCGCAGCCCGCCGAGACGTGCAGGTAGGAGGTGTGCCCCTCGGCCGTGTGCGTGGACAGGCCCTTCACCCGGTCCGTGTCCAGGTCGCAGTTGGTGACCAGGGCGCCGTAGAAGGGGATGCACAGCTGCCCGCCGTGGGTGTGGCCGGCGAGGATCAGCGGGTACGCGTCGGCCGTGAAGGCGTCCAGGGTGCGCAGGTACGGTGCGTGCACCACGCCCATCGAGAAGTCGGCCGAGTCGGACGGCCCGCCGGCCACCCGCGCGTAGCGGTCCCTCTTGATGTGCGGGTCGTCCAGGCCCGTCAGCTCCACCGTCCCGCCCGTGAGCTTCAGCTCGCCCCGGGTGTTGGTCAGGTTGAGCCAGCCCGCCGCGTCGAACCCGTCCCGCAGGTCCTCCCACGGGTTGTGCACCACGCCCCGGGCGGGCGGGTTGCCGTTCAAGCCGTGGCGGCCCTGGGCCTTCTCCTTCAGGTAGCGGGCCGGGTTGCGCAGCTTGGGGCCGTAGTAGTCGTTGGAGCCGAAGACGTACGCGCCCGGGAACTCCATCAGGGGGCCGAGCGCGTCCAGGACCTCGGGGACGCCCTCGGGGTCGGACAGGTTGTCGCCCGTGTTGATCACGAAGTCGGGGCGCAGGCCGGCCAGGGAGCGCAGCCAGCGCTGCTTCTTGCGCTGCCCGCCGACCATGTGGATGTCGGAGACCTGGAGCACACGCAGGGGGCGCATCCCCGGGGGCAGGACCGGGACGGTGACCCGGCGGAGGCGGAAGGAGCGGGCCTCGAAACCCGCGGCGTAGACCAGACCGGCGGCGCCAGCCGCCGCGATGCCCAGGGGGACTCCGTATCGCGCGCGCATACGACCATCGTGTCAGACCGGCAGGGCTGTCCGGGTACGGCGGTGGGCGAAGTGGCCCGCCGGAAGGGGTTCTTGCCCCGCCGTTCCCGGGCGGGGCGGCGGCGGGACCGCTTAATCCGGGGGCGCCTTCCACCGCGCACCTGCGACAATCACCCCATGACCACGCTCAAGTCGAAGCTGCAGGATGACCTCAACGCCGCGATCAAGGAGCGCGACGAGCTCCGCTCCTCGACGCTCCGGCTGACGCTCGCCGCGATCACCAAGGAGGAGGTCGCGGGCAAGGAGAAGCGCGAGCTCTCCGACGACGAGGTCCAGAAGGTGATCACCCGCGAGGCGAAGAAGCGCCGCGAGGCGGCCGAGGCCTTCGCGCAGGGTGGGCGTCCCGAGCAGGCCGAGCGGGAGAAGGCGGAGGGCGAGGTCCTCGCCGGCTACCTGCCCCAGCAGCTGTCCGACGACGAGCTCCAGCGGATCGTGGCCCAGGCCGTCGAGGAGGCCAAGGCGGCCGGTGCGGAGGGGCCGCGGGCCATGGGCGCGGTCATGAAGATCGTGAACCCGAAGGTGGCCGGGCAGGCCGAGGGCGGCCGCGTCGCCGCCGTGGTGAAGAAGCTCCTGGCCGGCTGAGCCACCGCCCCGAGCGGACGGCCCCGGCTTCTGGTCGGGCTTCGAGTCCGGCTTGCGGTCCTGCTGGTCCGGCTTCCGGGTCCCGCCTACGGTCCGGCTTCCGGGTCCCGCCTCGGGGCCCGGCCTCCGGTCCCGCTTCCGAGTCCGGCCTCCGGTCCGCCTCAGGCCCGGACTCCGGTCCCTTAAGCCGGTCCGCCTCAGGCCCGGCCTCCGCTCGGCTGAAGACGACACGGCCCCCCTCCACCACCCGGTGGAAGGGGGCCGCTCTCGTGTCACTGCCCGGCGGAAGCCGCCCGCGTCAGCGGAAGCCGCCGCCCCCGTTGCCGTTGCCACCGCCGTTGCCCTGGCCGCGGAAGAGGCCCTCCGGGATGGAGAACGAAGGCGTCGGGAAGGGGTTGTCGCCCCCGCCACCGCCGCCGTTGTTGCCCCCGACCAGGCCGCCGATGAAACCGTCGTCGCCGTTGCCGCCGTCGTCACGGTCGCCGTCGTCGTCGCCGCGGTCCCGGTCGCGGTCGATGCCGCTGGGGATGCGGACGTCGTTGAAGTCCTCGACCGGCTTGCCCGCCAGCGCGCCGGACATCATGTCCCGCCAGATCGGGCCCGGCACCTCGCCACCGAAGACCTTGCCGTACGAGCGGCCGCCGATGGTGATGCCGGTCATCTTGCGCTTGTGCGCCGGGTCGCCGACCCACACCGCGCCGGCCATGTTCGGCGTGTAGCCCACGAACCAGGCCGCGTAGCGCTCGTCCGTCGTACCGGTCTTGCCCGCGCTGGGACGGCCGCCGAGGCCCGCCTTCGAACCGGTGCCGTCCTCGACCACGCCCTTGAGCAGCGCGTTGATCGTGTCGGCGGTCTTCTCCGACATCGCACGCGAGCAGGTCGACTTCGGCACCGGCAGCGACTTCGTCTTGTCGCCGATCCGCCGGCTGACCGACTCGATGGCGATCGGCGTGCAGTACATGCCGCGCGAGGCGAAGGTGGCGTACCCGTTCGCCATGGTCAGCGGGGACATCTCCTGGGTGCCGAGGGCGATGGACGGCACCTGCGGCATCTTGTTGCCGTCGGCGCGCTGGACGCCCATTTTCTTCGCCATCGTCGTCACCGGGCAGATGCCGATGTCACTGATCATCTGCACGTAGTAGGTGTTGACCGACTTGGCGGTCGCCTCGCGCATGTCGTACGGGCCGACCTCCGACTCGTTCTCGTTCTCCAGCCGGGCCGGGTTGCCGGGGTCGTTCATCCACTGCTTGCCCTCGCAGGCCGAGACCGGGCTCGGGTACGGCATCTGGTACGGCGAGGAGTAGACCTTGTTCGCCGGCATGCCGTCCTCGAGTGCCGCCGCCGCCACGATCGGCTTGAACGTCGAACCGGGCTGGTAGCCCATGCCGCCGCCCATCGCCTGGTCGACGGAGAGGTTGATCTGCGTCTCGTTCTTCTTGAAGCCGTACGGACGCGACTGGCCCATGGCGAGGATCTTGCCGGTGCCCGGCTGGACCACGGTGGCGGCGGTGGCCACCTCGTCGCTCTTGTAGACGTGGTCCCGGATGGAGTCCTGCGCCGCGTCCTGGGCCTGCGGGTCCAGGGTGGTGCGGATGGTGAGGCCGCCCTGGTTCCAGACCTTCGCGCGCTGCTTCCGCGTCTTGCCGAAGACCGGGTCGGTGAGGAAGACCTCGCGCACGTAGTCGCAGAAGAAGCCCGCGCCCTTCACGGCCGTGATGCAGCCGTTCTTGGGCTTGCTGACCTTCAGGCCGAGCGGTGCCCGGCCGGCCTCGTCGGCCTGGGCCCGGGAGATGTCACCCACCTCGGCCATCCGCTGCAGCACGATGTTGCGCCGCTGGGTGGCCTCCGCCTCGTCGTTGACCGGGTCGTACCGGCTGGGCGACTGGACGATGCCGGCCAGCAGGGCCGACTCCTGGATGTTCAGGTCCTTGGCGGGCTTGGAGAAGTAGCGGCGGGACGCGGCCTCGATGCCGTAGGCCTGCTGGCCGAAGAACGTGATGTTCAGGTAGTTCTCGAGGATCTTCTTCTTGCCCAGCTCCTCCTCGACCTGGATCGCGTACTTGAGCTCGCGGATCTTGCGGCCGATGGTCTGCTGGGTGGCCTGGGCGACCTTGGTCGGGTCGTTGCCCGCCTCCTCGACGAAGACGTTCTTCACGTACTGCTGCGTCAGGGTGGAGGCGCCCTCGGAGACCCCGCCGGTCTGCGCGTTCTTGTTCAGGGCGCGCAGGACGCCCTTCAGGTCGACCGCGCCGTGCTGGTAGAAGCGGGAGTCCTCGATCGCGACGATCGCCTTCTGCATGTACGGCGAGACGTCCTTGAGGGGGACGACCGTGCGGTCGCGCGAGTAGACCGTGGCGATCGGGCCGCCCTCGGCGTCGAGGATGGTGGTGCGCTGACTCAGCGGCGGCGTCTTCATATTGGCCGGGAGCTCGTCGAAGCTTTCGACGGATCCCTTCGCCGCCAGCCCCAGCGCGCCCACCGCGGGCAGGGCGAGGCCGGCCAGCACCGCCCCCGCCAGGACACTGACACCGAGGAACTTGGCGGCCTGCTGCGTGGGAGACAGACCACCGCCCGAGCGCTTGTTTGGCATGAGGGCAGCCTACGTTCTCATTCGCCGGACAGGCGTATATGCCTTGGCCTAAGCTGCTCTCGACTGTCACAGCAGCGCGGTCACGTATCCATACGTCCGGCGACCCCGAATCGTTCCGGATGTTCCCCGACTTTCTGATCGGGACGTGTCCGAATCCGCCTTGTGTGTCATACGGCGTCCGATGTGACGCAACTGAACTGTCCCGTTTTGACGGGAAAGTTGCGTATGTCGCCAGCTCACTCCCCCGGGTGATCTGCCGCTTACCCATAGTCCGTTCGGACCATTCAAGATTGGGCCCGCTGGGGGTGTTGCGCTCTGCCCACCTTCCGTAACGTCCTCAACTGGCGGCGGTGAATATGCCGCTGCCGCCGTGGGGGAGCCTCGATTCGGGAGAGGACGGCGCCGGTATGGGCTGGGTAACCGACTGGAGTGCGCAGGCGGCCTGCCGCACTACCGATCCGGATGAACTGTTCGTTCAGGGAGCAGCGCAGAACAGGGCCAAGGCGGTGTGCACCGGATGCCCGGTGCGCACGGAGTGCCTGGCCGACGCGCTGGACAACCGCGTCGAGTTCGGCGTGTGGGGAGGAATGACGGAACGGGAGCGCCGCGCACTGCTGCGCAGGCGGCCCACCGTGACCTCCTGGCGCCGGCTGCTGGAGACGGCGCGTACGGAGTACGAGCGGGGGTGCGGTGTCCTCCCCCTCGACGACGACGAGGTGTACGAGAACTACGCGGCGGTGAGCTGAGCGGCTCCCGCCGGGAGCCGCCGGAGGCCGAGGGCCCTTCACGGGGCCCGCCGCCGGCGGTCACGCTCACTCGTCACCACCACCGGGTCACGCAGCCGTCCATCTGTGGTCGGGCACGCGGCCCGGCACCGAACGGCACCGGGCCCTGCCCGGCACGCGGCGACGGCGTCCTCAGGCAGTCGCCTCGGATGTGTCGTCCGGCTCCGTCGCGGCCGGTACGGCCGGGTCGGGCAGTTCGCGCTCGCCTGCCGCGAGCCGGTCGCCGATCTCGCGCAGTCCCGCGAGGTCGTGCACGTCACCCGGCAGCGCGGCCACCTCCGTCACGGCCACCTCGGGGTGCAGCGCGGTGAAGCGGTCCCGCGTGCGCTGCTCGCGGGAGAGCAGTTGCATACGGTCCGCGTGCAGCCGCAGCAGGCCCGCGGTGAGCCGGTCGACGGCCCCCTCGTCCTGCGCGGCGGCCTCGGTGTTCTCGCTGTCGTCGCCGCCCTCGGCGTTCTCGCTGTTCTCGGCGGGGGAGCCGGACTCGGGAGCCTGAGCGGCGTCACGTACTGGGGTTCCGGGCGTGGGAGAGTCTGAACTGTCCTGTGCGTCGGGGGAGTTACGAAGTAGTGCTTTCCCGTCCCCCTGATCCACAATGCGGGCTTCTTCAAGATTTTCCGCGGCGGCCAGCGCCCGCTCGGCGGACAGCCCGTCGGCGCCGCTGCCGTGCACCCGGTTGAGCACCAGACCGGCCAGCGGCATGTCCTCCGCGGCCAGCCGTTCCACGAAGTAGGCGGCCTCGCGCAGCGCGTCCCGCTCCGGGGCCGCGACCACGAGGAACGCCGTCCCGGGCGCCTGCAGCAGCTTGTACGTCGCGTCCGCGCGGGTGCGGAAGCCGCCGAACGTCGTGTCCATCGCGGAGACGAACGTCTGGACGTCCTTCAGGAGCTGACCGCCGAGCAGCTTGCCCAGGGTGCCGGTCATCATGGACATCCCGACGTTCAGGAACTTCATGCCGGCCCGGCCGCCCAGCTTCGCCGGAGCCGTCAGCAGCCGGATCAGCCGCCCGTCCAGGAACGACCCCAGCCGCTTGGGAGCGTCCAGGAAGTCCAGCGCCGAGCGCGAGGGCGGGGTGTCGACGACGATCAGGTCCCACTCGTCCCGGGCGCGCAGCTGCCCGAGCTTCTCCATCGCCATGTACTCCTGCGTGCCCGCGAAGCCCGCCGAGAGCGACTGGTAGAAGGGGTTGTTCAGGATGGCGGCCGCCCGCTCGCGGTCCGCGTGCGCCTCGACGATCTCGTCGAAGGTGCGCTTCATGTCCAGCATCATCGCGTGCAGCTCGCCGCCCGCGGCGTCGTCGATGCCCTTCACGCGGCGCGGGGTGTTGTCCAGCGAGTCGATGCCCATGGACTGGGCCAGCCGGCGGGCCGGGTCGATGGTCAGGACGACGACCTTGCGGCCCCGCTCGGCCGCACGCAGCCCCAGCGCCGCCGCGGTCGTGGTCTTCCCGACCCCGCCCGAGCCGCAGCAGACCACGATCCGGGTCCGCCGGTCCTGGAGCAGCGGGTCGACGTCCAGCAGGCGGGCGGGGGTGAGGTGGTGACGGGCCTGGTCGTGCGTGTGGGCCGGGTCCGGACGACTCATTTCATCCCCTGCTTCCGCTCGTGACCGACCTCGACCGTGTGCCCCCCGACCGCGCGCCGCCGCTCATGACACGCCCTGCCCGCGCAGCTCGCGCGCCAGCGCGTACAGCCCCGCCAGGTCCATGCCCTCGGCGAACAGCGGCAGTTCGTGCAGCGGCAGGCCCAGCTCGGCGAGGACCCCGCGCTGCTCCTGCTCCAGCGTGTACCGCTCGGCGTACTCCCCGGCCTGCGTGAGCAGCGGGTCCACCAGCCGCTCGGCGTGCCCCCCGCGTCGCGCGCCGCCCAGCCCCGCCGACGACAGCGACCGCGCGACAGTGGAACGCGCCACCGACCCCGCGAGTTCCAGGTCGGCCGCGTCCAGCAGCTCCGGGCGCACCATGTTCACGATGACCCTGCCCACCGGCAGCCGGGCCGAACGCAGCTCGGCGATCCCGTCCGCCGTCTCCTGGACGGGCATCTCCTCCAGCAGCGTCACCAGGTGCACCGCCGTCTCCGGCGACTTCAGCACCCGCATCACCGCCTGCGCCTGATTGTGTATCGGGCCGATCTTGGCGAGCCCCGCGACCTCGTCGTTGACGTTCAAAAAGCGGGTGATGCGGCCGGTCGGCGGCGCGTCCATGACCACGAAGTCGTACGTGAAGCGGCCGCTGCGCTCCTTGCGGCGCACGGCCTCGCACGCCTTGCCGGTCAGCAGGACGTCCCGCAGGCCGGGCGCGATCGTGGTGGCGAAGTCGATCGCCCCGAGCTTCTTCAGGGCCCGTCCCGCGCTGCCCAGCTTGTAGAACATCTGGAGGTAGTCCAGAAGGGCCTGTTCGGGGTCGATGGCGAGGGCGTACACCTCCCCGCCCCCGGGAGCGACGGCGATCTTCCGCTCCTCATAAGGCAGCGCTTCGGTCTCGAAGAGCTGCGCGATGCCCTGGCGGCCCTCGACCTCGACGAGAAGCGTCCGCTTCCCCTCCGTGGCGAGGGCCAGCGCTAGGGCGGCGGCCACCGTGGTCTTGCCGGTACCACCCTTGCCACTGACGACCTGGAGCCTGCTCACGTATTCGAGCCTAACCAGTCCGCGCCCGAGCTACGCGGCAGGCTGTGGACAACGGGTGCCGGGGTCGGCCCGGGACCGCGGCCCTGGCCCGCCCGGACACGGGCTAAAGTCGGCCGCATGACCAAGTGGGAATACGCAACCGTGCCGCTGCTCGTCCACGCCACGAAGCAGATCCTGGACACCTGGGGCGAGGACGGCTGGGAGCTCGTCCAGGTCGTGCCCGGGCCGAACAACCCCGAGCAGCTCGTGGCCTACCTGAAGCGGGAGAAGCAGTAGTGGGCGCCGTCGAGGCGAAACTCGCCGAGCTGGGCCTGAGCCTGCCCGACGTGGTCCCGCCGCTGGCCGCGTACCAGCCGGCCGTGCAGTCCGGCCCGTACGTCTACACCGCGGGCCAGCTGCCCATGGTGGACGGCAAGCTCCCGGTCACGGGCAAGGTCGGCGCCGAGGTCACCGCGGAGGAGGCCAAGGAGCTGGCACGCACGTGTGCGCTGAACGCCCTGGCCGCCGTGAAGTCCGTCGCCGGTGACCTGGACCGCATCGCGCGCGTGGTGAAGGTCGTCGGCTTCGTGGCCTCGGCCTCGGACTTCACCGGCCAGCCCGGAGTGCTCAACGGCGCGAGCGAGCTGCTCGGCGAGGTCCTCGGCGACAAGGGCGTGCACGCGCGCAGCGCCGTCGGCGTGGCCGTGCTGCCCCTGGACGCCCCGGTCGAGGTCGAGATCCAGGTGGAGCTCGCGTAGCACCCCGGCACCCGCCCGAGCTGCGTGATCCGTACCCGGGGGCCACTCGAACATCCGCCCGTCACGGGATAGCCTCGCGCCCATGGCGAACGGTCAGTGGTACCCCGCGGAGTGGCCGGACCGCATCCGCGCGCTCGCGGCGGGGACCCTCACTCCGGTGACCCCCAGGCGCGCGGCCACCGTCATGCTCCTGAAGGACACGGGCAGCGGCCCGGCCGTCCACATGCTGCGCCGACGCGCCTCGATGGCCTTCGCCGGGGGCGCGTACGCCTATCCGGGCGGCGGTGTCGATCCGCGCGACGACGACCACCAGGTGCGCTGGGCGGGCCCCACGCGCGCGTGGTGGGCCCGGCGGCTCGGCGTCGGCGAGGCGGAGGCCCAGGCGATCGTCTGCGCGGCCGTCCGGGAGACGTACGAGGAGGCGGGCGTGCTGCTCGCCGGTCCGGCGCCCGACTCGGTCGTCGGCGACACCACCGGTGCCGGCTGGGAGGCCGACCGGGCCGCCCTGGTCGCCCGGGAGCTGTCCTTCGCGGAGTTCCTCGACCGCCGCGGTCTCGTGCTGCGCTCCGACCTGCTCGGCGCGTGGACCCGCTGGATCACCCCCGAGTTCGAGTCGCGGCGCTACGACACCTGGTTCTTCGTGGCCGCGCTCCCCGAGGGGCAGCGCACGCGCAACGCCTCCACGGAGGCCGACCGCACGGTGTGGATCACCCCGGGCGACGCGGCGGCCCGCTACGACGAGGGCGAGCTGCTGATGATGCCGCCGACGATCGCCACCCTGCGCCAGCTGACGGCGTACGGGACGGCCGCGCAGGCCCTCGCGGCGGCGCCCGAGCGCGATCTCACGCCCGTGCTGGCCACCGCGCGCCTGGTGGACGGGGAGATCGTGCTGTCGTGGCCGGGCCACGACGAGTTCACCAAGCACGTACCGGCGGCCCCGACCGGCGGAGGCGGCGCATGACCGACGCCGCAGCCCTTCCGGGCCAGCCGCGGGGCGGGGTCCTGTCCGGGCCCGCCACCGCGCGGGCCGTCAACGTGCTGGCGCCCAACGCGTCGGCGATGACCCTGGACGGCACCAACACCTGGATCCTCGCGGAGCCCGACTCGGACCTCGCCGTCGTGGTCGATCCGGGGCCGCTGGACGACGGGCACCTGCGCCGGGTCGTCGCCACGGCCGAGCAGGCGGGCAGGCGCGTCGCCCTCACCCTGCTGACGCACGGCCACCCGGACCACGCGGAGGGCGCGGCCCGCTTCGCGGAACTGACCGGCACGCGCGTGCGTGCCCTCGACCCGGCCCTGCGGCTCGGCGACGAGGGACTCTCCGCCGGGGACGTGATCACCACCGGCGGGCTCGAACTGCGGGTCGTGCCGACCCCCGGCCACACCGCCGACTCGCTGTCCTTCCACCTCCCGGCGGACCGGGCCGTCCTCACCGGCGACACGATCCTCGGGCGCGGCACGACGGTCGTCGCCCACCCCGACGGCCGCCTCGGCGACTACCTGGACTCCCTGCGCCGCCTGAGGTCCCTCACCGTCGACGACGGCGTCCACACGGTGCTGCCGGGCCACGGCCCCGTGCTGGAGGACGCCCAGGGCGCCGTCGAGTACTACCTCGCCCACCGCGCCACGCGCCTCGCCCAGGTGGAGACGGCCGTGGAGGACGGCCGCACCACCCCGGCCGAGGTGGTCGCCCGCGTCTACGCGGACGTGGACCGCTCCCTGTGGCCGGCCGCGGAACTGTCCGTCCGGGCGCAGATGGACTACCTGGAGGAGCACGGCCTCATCCAGGGCCTCGGCTAGGAGGCCCCGGGAGCGGCCTTCGCACCGTGCGGTGCGGGGAGGTGCCCCGCACCCGTCCGCCGGCCGCGTCCCGGCCGCGGTGACGACCGGACGGACCTCTCCGGCACGCGCGCGTGGGAGCCCTGCGGGCGAGCACCCCCGGGCCGGGCGCCTGGAGGCCGCCGACGACGCCGGCAGCCCCTGCCGTGACACGGCGTCGGGCCCTGTCCCGTGGAGGACAGGGCCCGAGACGTACGGCGGGGCGGGCGCGTCAGCGCGAGCGCTTGGCGAGGCGTTCGACGTCCAGGAGGATCACCGCGCGGGCCTCCAGGCGCAGCCAGCCGCGCTGGGCGAAGTCCGCCAGGGCCTTGTTGACCGTCTCGCGGGACGCGCCGACCAGCTGGGCCAGCTCCTCCTGCGTGAGGTCGTGGACGACGTGGATGCCCTCCTCGGACTGCACGCCGAACCGGCGCGACAGGTCCAGCAGCGCGCGGGCGACACGGCCCGGGACGTCCGAGAAGACGAGGTCGGACATCGCGTCGTTGGTCTTGCGCAGCCGGCGCGCGACGGCGCGCAGCAGCGCCGTGGCCACCTCGGGGCGGGCGTTCAGCCAGGGCTGGAGGTCGCCGTGGCCCAGGCCGAGCAGCTTGACCTCGGTCAGCGCCGTGGCGGTCGCCGTGCGCGGGCCCGGGTCGAACAGCGACAGCTCGCCGATCAGCTCGCCGGGGCCGACCACGGCCAGCATGTTCTCCCGGCCGTCGGGCGACGTGCGGTGCAGCTTGACCTTGCCCTCCGTCACCACGTAGAGGCGGTCACCGGGGTCGCCCTCGTGGAACAGCGAGTCCCCGCGGGCGAGGGTCACCTCACTCATGGAGGCGCGGAGCTCCGCGGCCTGCTCGTCATCGAGCGCCGCGAAGAGCGGATTGCGCCGCAGAACGTCGTCCACGAGTTCTCTCCCTTTCGACCTGCTCAGGGGATCTTGCTCCCCTGCGTTCCAGGGGACCGTGGTGCCCATTTTGCCGGACGGTCCAAACAGTGTGATCTGTCACAAGGATGCCGCACACGTGTCCCGGGGTACGCGGCAGGGGTCCAATTGGGCGCCGATCTTCAGGGGCCGGGGCGGATGAGGGTGCCACGGCTTAGGCTGGCCGGGTGTCCAAATCGCCGGTGAGAGCACAGGCCGAGGGGGCTGCGCGGGTGGTTGTACGTCGCGATTCCGCTGTGGGCGAACAGGGCCCCGATGGCGGTAGGAAAACGGCGAAAGCGACAGAGGAGGCGGCGATGAGGAAGACGGCGGCCTCGGCGGAGACGACGCCCGCGGCGAAGAGAGCGGCGCCCGCGAAGAAGGCGACGAAGGCGGCGCCCGCGAAGAAGACGACGAAGGCGGCGAAGAAGACGCCGGCGGTCAAACAGGCGACGGCGGCTCAGGAAGCGTCGGCCGCCGGGAAGAAGACGACGGCCGCCGCGAAGAAGGCACCGGCCGCGAAGAAGACGACCGCCGCTGCGAGGAAGGCATCGACCGCGAAGAAGACGACCGCCGCCGCGAAGCAAGCACCGGCCGCGAAGAAGAGCACCGCCGCGGTGAAGAAGGCACCGGCAGCGAAGAAGGTGGCCGTCGCGCCCAAGAAGGCCACCGCCCGCGTCAAGGCCGCCGCCCCCGCCAGGACGGTCGTGCACCCGCCCGGCGACGAGTCGCGCACGGCCCTGGTCCGCCGCGCACGCCGCATCGACCGTGAGCTGGCCGAGGTCTACCCGTACGCCCACCCCGAGCTGGACTTCGACAACCCCTTCCAACTCGTCGTCGCCACGGTGCTGTCGGCGCAGACCACGGACCTGCGCGTCAACCAGACGACGCCCGCCCTGTTCGCCAAGTACCCCACCCCGGAGGACCTGGCCGCCGCCAACCCCGAGGAGGTCGAGGAGATCCTGCGCCCGACCGGTTTCTTCCGGGCCAAGACCAAGTCGGTCATAGGGCTGTCGAAGGCGCTGGTGGAGGAGTTCGGCGGGGAGGTGCCCGGCCGGTTGGAGGACCTCGTGAAGCTGCCCGGGGTCGGTCGCAAGACGGCGTTCGTCGTGCTCGGCAACGCCTTCGGACGGCCCGGCATCACCGTCGACACGCACTTCCAGCGGCTGGTGCGCCGCTGGCGGTGGACCGCCGAGACGGACCCGGACAAGATCGAGGCCGACGTCGGCGCGCTGTTCCCGAAGAGCGACTGGACGGACCTGTCGCACCACGTGATCTGGCACGGCCGCCGCATCTGCCACGCCCGCAAGCCCGCGTGCGGCGCCTGCCCGATCGCCCCGCTGTGCCCGGCGTACGGGGAGGGCGAGACCGACCCGGAGAAGGCGAAGAAGCTGCTGAAGTACGAGAAGGGCGGCTTCCCGGGCCAGCGGCTGCGGCCCCCGCAGGCGTACCTGGACGCGGGCGGCAGGCCGGCGCCGCCGCTGGGGGCCGGATGACCCGCCCCCACCGCCGGCGCGCCCGCCTCGCCGATCGCCGTTCCTCCTCCGGCGGAAGGGGGCCGTGCGTGGAACGATCCGCCGGGCGCCGGGCGTTGGAAGCGGCAGGACGACGGGGGTGGCGATGACGCGGGCGAGTGAGACGCAGGGCGGGCCGGTGACCTTGAGCAAGGAGGGCCTGCCCGGCTGGCTGGACCCGGTGGTGCACGCGGTCGAGACGGTCCGGCCGCAGCAGCTGAGCCGCTTCCTGCCGCCCGAGGACGGCGCGGGACGCCAGTCCGCCGTGCTGATCCTGTTCGGCGAGGGCGAGCGCGGCCCCGAACTGCTGCTGATGGAGCGGGCCAGCTCCCTGCGCTCGCACGCGGGGCAGCCGTCCTTCCCGGGCGGGGCGCTCGACCCCGAGGACGGGGACCCGGCCGGTGACGGCCCCCTGCGGGCCGCCCTGCGCGAGGCCGAGGAGGAGACCGGGCTCGACCCTTCCGGCGTCCAGCTGTTCGGTGTCCTGCCCCGGCTGTACATCCCGGTCAGCGGCTTCGTCGTCACGCCCGTGCTGGGCTGGTGGCGGGTGCCGAGCCCGGTCGGGGTGGTCGACCCGAACGAGACCGCCCGGGTCTTCACCGTCCCCGTGGTGGATCTCACGGACCCGGCGAACCGGGCCACCGCTGTCCACCCCAGCGGTCACCGAGGTCCGGCATTCATGGTCGAATCGGCCCTCGTCTGGGGCTTCACGGCCGGGATCATCGACCGGCTGATGCACTTCGCGGGCTGGGAGCGGCCGTGGGACCGGGAGAAGCAGGTCCCGCTCGACTGGCGCGCATGACAGGGTGGCCTTCGTGAACGTGCTGGACATCTTGTTGCTGGTCGCCGCCGTGTGGTTCGCGGTCGTGGGATACCGCCAGGGGTTCGTCGTCGGCATCCTGTCGGTGATCGGCTTCCTGGGCGGGGGCCTCGTCGCGGTGTACGTGCTGCCTGTCATCTGGGACGCCGTCACGGACAACGCGGAGGTGAGCACGACCGCCGCCGTGGTCGCGGTCGTCGTGGTCATCGTCTGCGCCTCCGTCGGGCAGGCCCTGACCACCCACCTGGGCAACAAGCTGCGCCGGCACATCACCTGGTCCCCGGCCCGGGCGCTGGACGCCACGGGCGGCGCCCTGGTCAACGTCGTGGCGATGCTCCTGGTCGCCTGGCTGATCGGATCGGCCCTCGCGGGCACCACCCTGCCCACGCTCGGCAAGGAGGTCCGCAGTTCCAAGGTGCTGCTGGGCGTCTCGCGGGCGCTGCCCGACCAGGCCGCCACCTGGTTCGCGGACTTCTCCTCCGTCCTCGCGCAGAACGGCTTCCCGCAGGTCTTCAGCCCGTTCTCGAACGAGCCGATCACCGACGTCCGGCCGCCCGACCCGGCGCTGGCCGACAGCCCGGTCGCCACCCGCGCCCAGCGCTCCATCGTCAAGGTGATGGGCACGGCCCCCAGCTGCGGCAAGGTCCTGGAGGGCACCGGCTTCGTCTTCGCCGACCGCCGGGTCATGACCAACGCGCACGTGGTGGGCGGCGTCGACGAACCGACCGTGCAGATAGGCGGCGAGGGCCGGAAGTACGACGCCGAGGTCGTGCTCTACGACTGGCGGCGCGACATCGCCGTCCTCGACGTGCCCGACCTCGACGCGCCCGTGCTGCGGTTCACCGAGAAGGACGCGACCAGCGGCGACAGCGCCATCGTCGCGGGCTTCCCGGAGAACGGGGCGTACGACGTGCGGGCCGCGCGCGTGCGAGGTCGCATCACGGCCAACGGCCCGGACATCTACCACCGCGGCACGGTCCGGCGCGACGTCTACTCCCTGTACGCGACCGTCCGCCAGGGCAACTCCGGCGGCCCGCTGCTCACCCCCGACGGCAAGGTCTACGGCGTGGTCTTCGCCAAGAGCCTCGACGACGCCGAGACGGGGTACGCGCTCACCGTGGACGAGATCCGCGAGGACATCACCAAGGGGCGCTCCGCCAACCAGCAGGTGGACAGCGACAGCTGCGCGCTCTAGGGGGAGCCCGGGGGAGGCACGGCCGGGTTGTCACTCACACGAGTGGCACCTCAGTCGCGCGGGTGACGCAGACGCACGGAGACCCAGCGGGCCCGGCGGCGGAGGATGCGCGGGATCCCCACCCTGGGGTCGGCGGTCGCCATCTGCGGTGCGCCGCTTCGCCGGTAGGGATTCGTGCCGCTCGCCGAGCGGCGATTGCGGGTTGCGTCACTGTAGTCGTGCGTCCAGCCCATACCCGGACGTCTGCCCCCGGCCCATGGTCCATAACCGCTTCGGTGGCGGCCAATTGGCCTATGCGCCGGGCACATGGCCGTGCGTCGGACAGGTGTTCAGATCGGGCGCGGCGGACGCGGGTCCCGCGCTCAGCGGTCGGGTTCGGGATCCCGCAGCCAGTTGATGAGTTCCGCGGAGAAGGCGACCGGGTCCTCCTCGTGCGGGAAGTGACCGAGGCCGTCGAACAGCCGCCAGCGGTACGGGGCTTCGACGTACTCGCCGGAGCCGGCCGCGCTGCGGGTGCGCATCACCGGGTCGAGCGAGCCGTGCAGGTGCAGCGTCGGCACCCGCACGGGCCGCTTCATCCGGCGGTTGAACTGGATGCCGTCCGGCCGCGCCAGGGACCGCACCATCCAGCGGTACGGCTCGACCGCGCAGTGCGCCGCTGAGGGGATGCACATGGCGCGGCGGTAGTTCTCCAGCTCCTCGTCCTCGGGCGGACGCGGCCCGGACCAGTCGCGGATCAGCTCCGCCACGAGCGCCCCGTCGTCGGCGGTGAGCTGCCGCTCGGGGATCCAGGGGCGCTGGAACCCCCAGATGTGTGCACCCGCACGGGTCTGCTTGACATCACGCAGCATGGCCGCGCGCCAGCGCCGCGGATGCGGCATCGACGCGACCGCCAGCCGCCGCACCAGCTTGGGACGCATCGCGGCGGCCGTCCAGGCGAGGTATCCGCCCAGGTCGTGGCCGACCAGCGCGGCGTCCGGCTCGCCGAGGGAGCGGATGACGCCGGTGACGTCGAGCGCGAGGTTGGCGGGGTCGTAGCCGCGCGGTGTGCGGTCGCTGCCCCCGACGCCCCGCAGGTCCATGGCCACGGCCCGGAACCCCGCGTCGGCGAGCGCCACCAGCTGGTGCCGCCAGGTCCACCAGAACTGCGGGAAGCCGTGCAGCAGCAGCACCAGCGGCCCGTCACCCAGCTCGGCGATGTGGAAGCGGGCGCCGTTGGCGGCGACGTCGCGGTGGATCCAGGGTCCGTCGAGGAGGACGGCCGAGGCCGGGGGAGCCGGGGGCGGGGCGGGGTCCGTCATGACGACGAGCGTGCCACAGCCTCGATGGCCTCGGGGACGCGGTCCCGCGCGAGCTCGGGGCGCGGGTGCGGCTTGGCGTTCTGCAGGACGACCGCGCTCTCCTTCATCGACGCGGCGACCTTCTGCGGGCCCTTGCTCTTCTTGGCCTTCTTCGCGAAGACCACGCCGATCAGCGCCAGCCCGCCCGCGACCAGCACGTTCGCGGCGAAGGACAGCAGGAAGCAGACGGCCAGGTTCCAGTCCGACCAGGTCCGGATGCCGTACGCCAGCGCGAAGTTCAGCATCGGCAGGGAGAACACCAGGACGGCACCCGCCAGCGAGAAGGCACCTCCGCTGGTCGCGCCGCGCTTGACGTCCTGCTTGAGCTGCGCCTTGGCCAGCGCGATCTCGTCGTGCACCAGCGCCGACATTTCCGCCGTCGCCGAGGCGAACAGCTGGCCGATGCTGCGTTCGGCGCCGACCGGGCTGCCGTCGGGTGCGCTCATCGCGGTCTCCCTCTTTCGCGTACGGTCCGATTTTCCGCTGCCTGTGCCGGTCCGCACACGGTCGTCCCGTGCGTCCGGCCCGACTGCGTACGGTCCCGTCTTTTGTACCGTCTCGTCAGATCATGCCGGACGGTGGTGGTCCTCGCCTGCCCCGCCCGGCACTTCGGCAAGCCCGTGGCGCGCCGCCGCCTTCTCCTGGGCGATCCTGCGGTGCTCGGCGGCCTTGCGCTCGTAGAGGTCCGCGAGGCGCAGGTGGTACGCCGGGTCGTCCTCCTCGTAGACGTCCGGGATGCCGTCGGCGTCCTCGTCCCGCTCCTCGTTCTCCCACAGGCGGCGGTACTTGGCGTTGCGCAGCTTCAGCAGCACGGTCGCGAGTGTCGCGGCGACGAGCGAGCCGATCAGGACCGCCGCCTTGACCTCGGCGGTCATCGCCTCGTCGCCCTCGAAGGCGAGTTCACCGATGAGCAGGGACACGGTGAAGCCGATCCCGGCGAGGCTCGACACCGCGAACACGTCCGCCCAGGCGAGGTCGTCGCTGAGCGAGGCCCGGGTGAACCGGGCCGTCAGCCAGGTCCCGCCGAAGATGCCGAGCGTCTTGCCGACCACCAGGCCGAGGACGACCCCGAGCGTCTCCGGCTGGGTGAACACCCGCCCCAGCGCCCCGCCCGAGACGGAGACGCCCGCGCTGAACAACGCGAACAGCGGAACGGCCAGCCCCGCCGACAGGGGCCGCACGAGGTGCTCGATGCGCTCGCCGGGGGAGACCTTCTCGCCCTCGCGGCGGTGGCAGCGCAGCATCAGGCCCATGGCGACACCGGCGATGGTGGCGTGGACGCCGCTGTTGTACATCAGCGCCCAGATCACCAGTGCGAGCGGCACGTACACGTACCAGCCGCGCACCCCCGTGCGCAGGAGCAGCCAGAACACGGCCAGGCCGGCGACGGCCCCGCCCAGCGCGGCGAAGTTCAGGCTGCCGGTGAAGAACACCGCGATGATCAGGATCGCGAAGAGGTCGTCGACCACGGCCAGCGTGAGCAGGAAGGCCCGCAGGGCGCTCGGCAGGGACGTGCCGATGACCGCCAGCACGGCGAGGGCGAAGGCGATGTCCGTGGCGGTCGGCACCGCCCAGCCCGCGAGCGAACCGCCACCGCCGATGGTGGTCAGGGTGTACACGAGCGCGGGTACGGCCATGCCGCACAGCGCGGCGACGACCGGGAGGGCGGCCGCTCTGGGGTCGCGCAGGTCGCCGGCGACGAGTTCGCGTTTGAGCTCGATGCCGGCGACGAAGAAGAAGACCGCGAGCAGCCCGTCGGCGGCCCAGTGCGCGACCGAGAGGTCGAGTCCGAGGGCGGCGGGGCCGAAGTGGAAGTCGGAGACGCTCTCGTAGCTGTCGTGGAGGCCGGGGATGTTCGCCCACAGCAGCGCGGCCACCGCCGCGACGAGCAGCAGCACGCCGCCCAGGGTCTCGGTGCGCAGCGCGTCCGCCACGTAGGTCCGCTCCGGCAGCGACAGCCGGCCGAGGACCTTGCGGGTGGTGGTGGGGCGGGGCGCAGTCACGAGCAGGACCTCCGGGAGGTGGGCAGGGCGGAGCACATGCCGACCAGACTTCCCGGCGCACCTTGGAGCACTTGTTTTTCTTAGTTTAGCTAAGGGAGTGATGTCGCGCATCCCTGAGCTGCGGTGCAGGCGCGCTGAGGGCACCCGGTGTGCCGATCACCGGGTGCCCTCAGCGGCTCGTGCCATGCCCCGGGCGGTCAGTCCTCGCTGGGCGCGGCCGGCAGCTTGGCCTGGATGAGGTCCATGACCGCGGAGTCCGTCAGCGTGGTGACGTCACCCAGCTGGCGGTTCTCGGCGACGTCCCGCAGCAGCCGGCGCATGATCTTGCCGGAGCGGGTCTTGGGCAGTTCGGCCACCGGCAGGATCCGCTTGGGCTTGGCGATCGGGCCGAGGGTGTTGCCGACGTGCGTGCGCAGCTCGGCGACCAGGTCCTCGGTCTCGGAGGCCGTGCCGCGCAGGATCACGAACGCGACGATCGCCTGCCCGGTCGTCTCGTCCGCCGCGCCGACCACGGCCGCCTCGGCGACCGAGGGATGCGACACCAGCGCGGACTCGACCTCGGTGGTGGAGATGTTGTGCCCGGATACGAGCATGACGTCGTCGACCCGGCCCAGCAGCCAGATGTCGCCGTCGTCGTCCTTCTTGGCGCCGTCACCGGCGAAGTACCTGCCCTCGAAGCGCGACCAGTAGGTGTCGATGAACCGCTGGTCGTCGCCCCAGATGGTGCGCAGCATCGACGGCCACGGCTCGGTGAGCACCAGGTAGCCGCCTCCGCCGTCGGGCACCTCGTTCGCCTCGTCGTCGACGACCGTCGCGGAGATGCCGGGCAGCGGCGTCTGCGCGGAGCCGGGCTTGGTGGCGGTCACGCCCGGCAGCGGGGTGATCATCATCGAGCCGGTCTCGGTCTGCCACCAGGTGTCGACGACCGGGGTGCGGTCGCCGCCGATGTGCTTGCGGTACCAGATCCACGCCTCGGGGTTGATCGGCTCGCCCACCGAGCCCAGCACGCGCAGGCTGGACAGGTCGAACTTGGCGGGGATGTCGTCGCCCCACTTCATGAACGTGCGGATCGCGGTCGGCGCGGTGTAGAGGATCGTCACGCCGTACTTCTGCACGATCTCCCAGAAGCGGCCCTGGTGCGGGGTGTCGGGCGTGCCCTCGTACATGACCTGCGTGGCGCCGTTGGCCAGCGGGCCGTAGACGATGTACGAGTGGCCGGTGACCCAGCCGACGTCGGCGGTGCACCAGTAGACGTCGGTCTCCGGCTTGAGGTCGAAGACGGCATGGTGGGTGTAGGCGGCCTGGGTGAGGTAGCCGCCGGAGGTGTGCAGGATGCCCTTCGGCTTCCCCGTGGTGCCCGAGGTGTACAGGATGAACAGCGGGTGCTCGGCGTTGAACGCCTGCGGGGTGTGCTCGGCGCTCTGCCGGTCCACCAGGTCGTGCCACCACACGTCGCGGCCCTCGGTGAAGGCGACCTCCTGGCCCGTGCGGCGCACGACCAGGACGTGCTCGACGTTGCCCGCCTTCTCGACGGCCTCGTCCACGGCCGGCTTGAGCGCGGACGGCTTGCCGCGCCGGTAGCCGCCGTCGGAGGTGATGACCACGCGCGCGTCGGCGTCCTGGATGCGGGTGGCGAGCGCGTCGGAGGAGAAGCCGCCGAACACGACCGAGTGGGCGGCACCGATACGGGCGCACGCCAGCATGGCGATGGCTGTCTCGGGGATCATCGGCATGTAGACCGCGACCCGGTCCCCGGCCTGAACGCCCAGCTCCAGCAGCGCGTTGGCCGCCTTGGAGACCTCGTCCTTGAGCTCGGCGTAGGTGAGGGCGCGGCTGTCGCCGGGCTCGCCCTCGAAGTGGATGGCGACCCGGTCGCCGTGCCCGGCCTCGACGTGCCGGTCGACGCAGTTGTAGGCGACGTTGAGCTCGCCGTCCTTGAACCACTTGGCGAACGGCGGGTTCGACCAGTCGAGGGTCTCGGTGAACTCCTTGGCCCAGGTCAGCCGGCGGGCCTGCTCGGCCCAGAAGCCGAGCCTGTCAGCCTTGGCCTGTTCGTACGCCTCCGCGGTGACGTTGGCGTTCGCGGCCAGGTCGGCGGGGGGCGAGAAGCGTCGCTCCTCCTTCAGGAGGTTGGCCAGGCTTTCATTGCTCACGGCATCTGCCTTTCCCAGGGTGTCCGTTGTGTCCCGAGCCACAGCTCATCAGACCCGGGGGTGCGCTGACAAGGGCCGACCGCCGATTGGTTTAGACCTGTGGGCGGTGCGGTGAGCGATGCTGCCGGGGACCGGGTTCACCCGTACCCACGGACGCCGACCAGGGAAAGTTCACGGGGTGGCGGGGGTGAGGGCGGCGCCGGTGGCGGGTGCCGGCCGGACGGCGCGCGGGGTGCGGCCGCGTACGCCACGCGGCCGCACCCCTGCCCGCTCGGTCCGCCCTCCGGCTCACACCGGCACGTCCGCCTCCCGTACGCGGTCGAAGACGCCACCGGCCTCCGTCTCGGTCAGCAGGTACGCCTCCGCCTCGCCCACGTGGAAGTACATGCCCTGCAGCTCCAGCGCCCCCTTCTCCAGGGCCCGGGCCACCGACTCGTGGGCGCGCAGGTGCTCCAGCTGCTGCACGACGTTGGTCAGGCAGAGCTGCTCGACCGCGTCCTCGGGCATCCGCCCGGCCAGCCTGCTCCAGGGCCGGCTGCCGTCGCCCATCCGTTCCAGGCTCGGCATGCCGTGCCGCAGCCACCGCTGCAGCGGGGTCCGCCCACCGCCGGGCTCGGCGTCGAGCAGGGCCTGCATGGCACCGCAGCCGGAATGCCCGCACACGGTGATGGACCGCACGCCCAGGACGTCCACGGCGTACTCGATCGCCGCGGCCACGGAGTCGTCACCGCTCTCCTCACCCGGGCGGGGGACGAGGTTGCCCACGTTGCGGACCACGAACAGGTCACCGGGACCACTGGAGGTGATCATCGAGGTGACCAGCCGGGAGTCGGCGCAGGTCAGGAAGAGCTGCGAAGGCCGCTGCCCCTCGCGGGCCAGCCGGGCCAGCTCACTGCGCACCAGGGGCGCGGTGTTGCGCTGGAACGCGCTGATGCCGCGAGCCAGTTCGTGCCCGCTGCTCCCCTCGGTGCCGCACGTGCCCGGCGGGTTCCGGTCGGAGCCGCCCGTCTCTCCCGCCGCGGCCCGGTCGTGCTCGGAGCGGGTCGGCCGGGGCCGCTCGCACTGGTGGTTGCGCCAGGGCGTCCAGGGCCGGCAGCGGCAGCCGCTGAAGTCCTGGGGCTCCGAGATGCGGATGCCGGGATGGCGTCCGGTGATCTCCACGGTGCCGCCCTGCGAGGTGTGCGTCTTCTGCCAGTCCTGCAGGGTCTCGTACGCCGCGTGGTCCATGAACGACCCGTCCAGTTCGACGACGGCGTCGGCGGCGTGCGGCACGAGGTGCAGGGCACGGCTGAGCCGCGGCACCGCAAGGAACGTCAACTGCCCTCTGACGTGGACGTGATGGACTCCTTCCCTCTCCTCGTGCGTGATGCGGGTGCGGGTGAGGCGGTGCAGGGCGACGCCGACGGCCATGGCGATCCCCAGGGCCACACCCTGGAGGACGCCGAGGCACACCACGCCCAGGGTCGTCACGGCGTAGACCCACACCTCTCGGTGGCGTGTCACCGTGCGGATGTGGTTCAGGGACACCATCTGGATGCCGACGGCCATCACCAGGGCGGCGAGCGAGGCGAGGGGGATGAACTCCAGGATCGGGACCAACAGCAGCGCGGCGAACACTACGAGAACGCCGTGCAGCATCGTCGAGTTCCGGCTGACCGCTCCGGCGTGCACATTGGCCGTACTGCGCACCGCGACACCGGCGATGGGCAGTCCGCCGAGGGAGCCGGAGACGATGTTGGCGGCTCCCTGCCCGAGCAGTTCGCGGTCGAGGTCGGATCGCCCGGCCCGGGCGGGCAGGTCCGGGCGGCCGGCGGCCAGCTTGTCGACGGCGACAGCGCCGAGCAGCGATTGCACGCTGCACACCAGCGTCGTCGTGAGCACGGCGGCGGCGAGGCCCAGCACGGGGCCCTCGGGGAGCCCGGCCAGCGCGTGGTTGCTCCAGGACGGCAGGTCGACCTTGGGCAGGCGCAGGCCGGCGAGCGCGGCGACCGCGGTGGCTCCGGCGACCGCGACCAGCGCGGCCGGGACCTTGCGCAGCACCTGCCCGGCCCGGCCGGGCAGTCGCGGCCAGAGCAGCAGCAGGGTCAGGGTGAGCACGCTCACCGACACCGACGCCGGACGCATGTCCGCCAACTGTGCGGGCAGCGCACGCAGGTTGTCCGGCACGGAGCTCTGCGGCGTACCGCCGAGCACGATGTGCAGCTGGGCGACGGCGATGGTGACGCCGATGCCGGCGAGCATGCCGTGCACGATGGCGGGGCTGACGGCCAGCGCGCCCCGGGCCACGCGCAGGCAGCCGAGGCCCAGTTGGGCCAGTCCGGCGAGGACGGTGATGGCGCAGGTCGTCCGCCAGCCGTAGCGCTGGATGAGGTCGGCGGTGACGACGGTGAGGCCGGCGGCCGGTCCGCTCACCTGGAGCGCGGACCCGCCGAGCCGTCCGGCGACCAGCCCGCCCACGGCGGCGGCGACGAGACCGGCCTGCAGGGGTGCGCCGGTGGCGAGGGCGATGCCCAGGGACAGGGGCAGGGCGATCAGGAAGACCGCGATCGAGGCCGACACGTCGGCTCCCGCGATCCGGAAGCGGCGGGGGCCGGTGGGCGGCGGGCTGTGGGGTGGATGGGTGTGCTCGGTGTGGCCGGGGTCGGCGGTACGTGTGGGGACGCAGGCTGACATGGGGTTCCCGTCTCCTCCGGGGCTGCGCGGTCGCATGACTGTGGTCCCCGCTCCGGCGGGGTCGGTCGCGGCCGTGGGTCACGGCGTAAATCGGCGGGATGAATCAACGCTCGGTAAATGGATCGTAATGCAGAGTAAAGGAGGGGCATAGACTTTCCGGGCAAATGGGTGAATGCACCATCCAGACGAGTGAAGCGGATATGTGATCGGCTTGTCGTACTAATTCCTTCTCCGGGTCATGTGAATGTGGCGGCGCTGTCGGCACCCGAGAGAAGGAAGAAGGTGGGCGGAACATGGCCGCCACCCACAGGATCGCCGCGTGCTCCGTGATCGCCGCGGTCTGCGCCGTATCGCTCGCCGGTTGCGGGACCGGCACTCCCCGGCAAGGCAACCCCGAACCCTCCAAGGCGAAGCCCGCCCAGGCCCCGAAGAGCATGGTCCGCCTGATCGGGGACGGCTCCACCGCCTACACCGGCGCCCAGCCCCACCTGCCCACCCCCGAGCGGCTGCGCCCGGGCCACAAGCCCCCGCAGTTCGTCGTCTTCTCCTGGGACGGCGCCGGTGAGGACAGCCAGAAGCTGTTCTCGCACTTCCGCAAGGTCGCCAAGGAGAACAAGGCGACCATGACGTACTTCCTGAGCGGCGTGTACATGCTGCCGGAGGAGAAGCGCGACCGGTACCGGCCGCCCCAGCACTCCCCGGGCCGCTCCGACATCGGCTTCAACGACCGCAGCGGCGTCGCCGCCACCGCCGAGCAGCTGCGCCTGGCGTGGCTGGAGGGCAACGAGATCGGCACCCACTTCAACGGGCACTTCTGCGGCAGCGGCGGGGGCGTCGGCGAGTGGTCGGTGGAGGAATGGAAGGACGAGATCTCCCAGGCCAAGCAGTTCGTGAAGACCTGGAAGACCAACACCGGCATGAAGGACGCCGCCCCGCTGCCCTTCGACTACGACAAGGAGCTGATCGGCGCCCGCACCCCCTGCCTGGAGGGCCAGCGCAACTTCATGGAGGCCGCCCGCGACCTGGGCTTCCGCTACGACACCAGCGGCGTCAACGACCAGGTCTGGCCCAAGCAGAAGCAGGGCCTGTGGGACCTGTCCATGCAGCTCGTGCCGTTCCCCGGCCACTCCTTCGAGCAGCTCACCATGGACTACAACTTCATGGTCAACCAGTCGGGCACCAAGACCCAGGGCAACCCCGCCATGCACGACTTCTGGGGCGACCAGATGCGTGACGGCCTCCTCGCCGGCTTCCAGCGGGCGTACGACGGCAACCGCGCGCCCCTGATCATCGGCAACCACTTCGAGTCGTGGAACGGCGGCACCTACATGCGGGCCGTCGAGGAGGTCATCGAGACCGTGTGCACCAAGGAGGAGGTGCGCTGCGTCTCGTTCCGCCAGCTCGCGGACTGGCTGGACGCGCAGGATCCCAAGACGCTGGAGAAGCTGCGCACCCTGAAGGTGGGCGAGGCGCCCAAGGGCGGCTGGGAGGCCTTCCTGTCCGGCCGTCCGGCCCCCGCGCCGAAGGGCGTGCCGGGCGCCCCGGCGGCCAAGGGCTAGCCCTCCCGGAGGCCTTCCCCCGCTCCACGCGCGCGTGAAGAAGGCCACTCCACCGCAGGGCGGGGCCGCGGGATGCGTAGGGTCGTACTCATGAGTACAGCAGGTGCGACCGATCCGCTCGCGGCCCTGGGCGCGTTGCCCGGCGTGGCCGATTCCGTGGAGTCCGTCCGCAAGGCCGTGGACCGGGTCTACGGGCACCGGATCATGCGGCGGCGCAGCAACGAGATCACCTCCGAGGCGGCCCTGCGCGGTGCCCGCGGCTCGGCCGCGCTGTCGGGCGCGGACTGGGCCCTGGAGGAGGTGCGCCGCCGCACGGACTTCAGCGCGGACGCCGAGGCGCGCACCGTCGGCGCCGCGCTGCGGCTCACCGCGGAGGCGGGCCAGCTGCTCTCGATCTGGCGGCAGTCACCGCTGCGGGTCCTGGCCCGGCTGCACCTCGTGGCGGCCGCCGACCAGGCCGAGCAGGTGGGACGCCCCCGCCAGGAGGGCGAGCCGGTCGACGAACCCCTCGTCGGGCTCCCCCTGCCCGGCGCCGCCGAGACACACGGCCGCCTGGAGGGACTCGCCGAGCTGATCGTCGCCGGCGGCTCCGCACCCGCCCTGGTCACGGCCGCCGTCGTGCACGGCGAACTCCTCGCCCTGCGCCCCTTCACCTCGCACAACGGCCTGGTCGCGCGCACCGCCGAGCGGATCGTCCTGGTCGGCAGCGGCCTGGACCCCAAGTCGGTCTGCCCGGCCGAGGTCGGTCACGCCGAACTGGGCCGCGCGGCCTACCTGAAGGCGCTCGACGGTTACGTCTCCGGCACCCCGGAGGGCATGGCCGCGTGGATCGCCCACTGCGGCAGGGCGGTCGAGCTGGGCGCCAGGGAGTCGACGGCGGTGTGCGAGGCACTGCAGCGCGGAGCCGCGTGACACACCGGCACAGAAATGCGGCGGTGCGATGAGTCGCACCGCCGCTGGCATGACCACCGGGTTACCAAGCGTCCTCGATATGTGCCCATCAGGCCGGGGACTTTGCCCGTCACCTGGTGCGGCTGGCCCGTAATCGACGGGTCGACGTCGCGTGGGTGCCCGGTGTTCATGCGCGGTCCGTGGGGCCAAATGCGTATTAAAGGTGATCCTTTCGGATGTCCTTGGTCTCGCGGGCCGTTGTGTCCTTTGTACTCCTGACCCGTTGGTAGCGGAAGTCCGGGCCGCAGTTCTTTACTTTTAGGTTCAAACAGGACGCGCGTGCGGCGCGGCTCAGGCGACCGACGCCCGGCGCCGGCTCGCGTACCAGACGAGTCCCGCGGTGGCCGCCGCCGCGCCTATCGCGGCGATCGCCACCAGCGCCGGACGCGGGGGCACCGAGAACGCCGGCATGCGCTGCTTGAGCCGGACCGGACGGTGGAAGTCCAGGACGGGCCAGCCCCGCGCGAGTGCCTCGCGGCGCAGCGCCCGGTCCGGATTCACGGCGTAGGGGTGGCCGACGGACTCCAGCATCGGCACATCGGTGGCCGAGTCGCTGTAGGCGTAGCACCTGCTGAGGTCGTAGCCCTCGGACTCGGCGAGTTCCCTGACGGCCTCGGCCTTCGTGGGGCCGTAGGCGTAGTACTCCACCTCCCCGGTGAAGCAGCCGTCCTCGCCGACGACCATGCGGGTGGCCACCACCCGGTCAGCGCCGAGGAGTTCACCGATCGGCTCGACCACCTCCGCACCCGACGTGGACACGATCACCACGTCGCGGCCGGCGGTGTGATGCTCCTCGATGAGGGAGGCGGCCTCGTCGTAGATGATCGGGTCGATCAGGTCGTGCAGTGTCTCGGCGACGATCTCCCTGACCTGCTGGACGTTCCAGCCGCGGCACAGTGCGGACAGGTAGGTGCGCATGCGCTCCATCTGCTCGTGGTCGGCGCCGCCGGCCAAGAAGACGAACTGGGAGTACGCGGTCCGCAAGACGGCCCTGCGGTTGATCAGACCGCCTTGGTAGAACGACTTGCTGAAGGTGAGCGTGCTCGACTTCGCAATGACCGTCTTGTCCAGGTCAAAGAAGGCCGCTGTGCGGGGCAAGGAGTGGTTTTCCACGCCCTTGAGCATAGGGGCAGCCCATTCGGCGTAAGGTGTGGCGCGTGGGTTTGCCTGAGAGGGCTCTCGGGTACACCATGGAAGTCACGGATCGTTCGCGACCGTGCTAACCCGGCCCGACTCCTCCCCCCCCCGAGTCGGCCGTGGGGACGACCCCCGCTCTCCCCCCCGGCGGGGGTCGTCGCATGTCCGGATGGGTTTTCTCCTCCTTCTCGCGGCCTTGACGCCGCCTCGCAGCGGCTGCGGCCGCTCCTTCGGCATGTCCCGGCTTCGTCACGCAGGGTAGTCGTCGGACTGCTCTGTGGATGTCGCAGGGAGGGCCCGGCGGGCTCACCGGTTTGGGTGACCGCGATATTCACAACCCCCGGGGCTTCCACAGTTTTCCACCAAGATCCACACGATTTCCGGGATCGCAGCACCGTGATTCCAGCGCGTCCCGCTCGCGGCGACTTCCGTGGCCGTTCGGCGATTGCGGGGAGGCGTTTGGCCGGTTTTCGTCGGCCGTTCCGAGGGAGGCCGCCTTGCCGGTTCTCCCCACGTTTGGGAATCGCGGGGCCGCAGGGGCCGCGCGCGCAGCGAAGGGGGATGGACACCGTGGCCGGAACCGTCACACACGAACCGCCGCCCGCCGCAGGGCGGCAGGGCGGACCGCTGATCGTCACCGAGGACACCGAACTCCTCGACGACCTGCTGCGCCTGTGCGCCGCGGCCGGCGCCACACCCGAGGTGCACCACGGGGTGCCCGAGCGCAGAGGCCGATGGGAGGCCGCACCGCTCGTCCTGGTCGGTGACGACGCCGCGCGGCGGGTGCGTGGCGCCGCCCGCAGGAAGGGCGTCGTCCTGGTCGGACGGGACCAGGACGACTCGGGGGTGTGGCGGCGGGCCGTCGAGATCGGCGCCGAGCACGTCCTGATGCTCCCCGACGGCGAGCAGTGGCTGGTCGACCGGATCGCCGACGTCGCCGAGGGCGTCGGCCGGCCCGCCCTCACCGTGGGGGTCGTCGGCGGCCGGGGAGGAGCCGGAGCGTCCACGCTCGCCTGCGCCCTCGCGGTCACCTCCGCGCGGGAAGGACTGCGCACCCTGCTGGTGGACGCCGATCCGCTGGGTGGCGGACTCGACGTCCTGCTCGGCGGGGAGACGGCCGAGGGACTGCGCTGGCCGGCGTTCGCCTCCTCACGGGGGCGTGTCGGCGGAGGCGCGCTGGAGGAGTCACTGCCCGAGCTGCACTCGCTGCGGGTGCTCAGCTGGGACCGGGGCGACCGCATCGCCGTCCCGCCCCAGGCGGTGCGCGCGGTGCTGGCGGCCGCCCGCCGCCGGGGCGGCACGGTGGTGGTCGACCTGCCGCGCCGGATCGACGACGGTGTCGCCGAGGTGCTCGGCCAGCTCGACGTGGGCGTGCTCGTGGTGCCCGCCGAGCTGCGGGCCGTGGCCGCCGCCGGCCGGATGGCGTCGGCTGTCGGCATGGTCCTGCGAGACGTGCGGGTGGCCGTCCGCGGCCCGTACGCGCCCGGGCTCGACGACCGGGAGGTGGCCCGGCTGCTCGGACTGCCCCTGGCCGGCGAGGTGCCGGTGGAGCCCGGACTGCTGCGGCCTGACGGAGGCGCGGCGCCACCGGGGGCGGCCCCGCGCGGACCCCTCGCCCGGTTCTGCCGGGAGTTCTGGGAGCGGGCGCTCGTCCAGGCGGGTGCGGCATGAGCACCCTGGCCGGACTCGAAGGCGCGGACCTGCTCGACGGCGTGCGGCGGTGGCTGGCCGACAGCGGCGCCGAACCGACCCCGGCACGCGTGGCGCAGGCCCTGCGGGAACAGGGCCGGGTGCTCGGCGACGCGGAGGTCCTCGGTGCGGCGGCCCGGCTGCGGTCCGAGCTGGTGGGCAGCGGGCCGCTGGAGCCGCTGCTCGCCGATCCGGCGGTGACCGACGTGCTGGTCTCGGGCCCGGACCGGGTCTGGGTGGACCGGGGCGGCGGGCTGGAGCTGACGCCGGTGCGGTTCGCGGACGCCGCGGCCGTGCGCAGGCTGGCCCAGCGTCTGGCGGCCGTGGCGGGCCGCCGACTGGACGACGCCCGCCCGTGGGCCGACGCCCGGCTGCCCGACGGCACCCGGCTGCACGCCGTGCTGCCCCCCGTGGCCGTGGACTGCGCCTGCCTGTCGCTGCGGGTGGTCCGGCCGCGGGCCTTCACCCTCGGGGAACTGGTCGCGGCGGGCACGGTGCCGCCCGGCGGGGACCGGGTGCTGCGCGCGCTGCTCGACGCGAGGCTGTCGTTCCTGGTCAGCGGCGGCACCGGCAGCGGGAAGACGACACTGCTGAGCGCCCTGCTCGGCCTGGTCGGGCCGGACGAGCGGATCGTCCTCGCCGAGGACTCGGCGGAACTGAGGCCGGACCACCCGCATGTGGTGCGGCTGGAGACCCGCCCGGCCAACCAGGAGGGCGCCGGCCTGGTCACCCTCGAGGACCTGGTGCGCCAGGCGCTGAGGATGCGCCCCGACCGGCTGGTGGTGGGTGAGGTGCGCGGACCCGAGGTGGTGCATCTGCTCGCCGCGCTGAACACGGGACACGAGGGTGGTTGCGGGACCGTCCATGCGAACGCCGCCGCCGACGTCCCCGCCCGCCTGGAGGCCCTCGGCACGGCCGCCGGGCTGGACCGGGCCGCCCTGCACAGCCAGGTGGCGGCCGCCCTCTCGGTCGTCCTGCATCTCGCACGCGACCGGGCCGGTCGGCGGCGCATCGCCGAGGTGCACGTCCTGGAGCGCGAGCCGTCCGGGCTGGTGCGGACCGTGCCGGCGCTCCGGTGGGGAGCGGACGCGTTCGTGCGGGAGCGCGGCTGGGCACGGCTGCGTGGCTTGCTGCGGGGTGACAGGCCCGCGGACGGACCCGGCGAGTCCGGCTGGGGCGTGGACGAAGGAGCGGGGGGTGGCGGGGGTTCGGGTGACCGGGGCGCGGTGGCTGGTGAGGGGCGGGGCGTCCCGGTGTCGGCGGACCGGGCGGGCCGGGAGGCCGCGGGCCGGGCGGTCCCGGTGTCAGTGGGCCGGGCGGTCGCGGAGTCGGCGGACTGGGCGGTCCCGGTGTCGGCGGGCCGGGCGGTCGCGGAGTTCGGCGGGCCGGGCGGGTTCGCGGCCTCGGATGCCGAGCGGATACGGGGCTGCGAAGAGCGGCCGGTGAAGGGGCCGGAACGGAGTCAGGGCTTGTGAACGGGGTGACGGAGTGCTGGGGATGACGGGGATTTCCATGGGAGCGGCTGCGGCCTGCGTGGGCGCGGTGGTGTGGCTGCTGGTCGAGCGGGACACGGCAGCACGGCGTGCCCGGCTGCTGCTCGCGGGCGGAGGAACTGTCGGCGGGGATCCCCCCGGGTGGCGCGTGAAGTCCGGTGCCCTGAGGCAGGTGCGTGGCCGGTGGCGGACGGAGTGGTGGGCGCCGGCGGCCGGGTTGGTGGTCGCGGTGCTCGGGGCGTCGGTGCTGCCGGTCGTCCTCGGCGCGGCCGGGGTGCCGCTGTTGCGGAGGGCCCGTTTGGCCGGCCACGAGCGCCGGGCCCGGGAGCGCCGTGCCGACGAGGTGATCGCCTTGACCTCGGCGCTCGCGGGGGAGGTGCGGGCCGGACGCCAGCCGGGAGAGGCGCTGCTGCGGGGCGCCCGGGAGTGCGGCGGACTCGCCGAGGCGCAGGCGACGGTGCTGGCGGCGGCACGGTTCGGCGGTGACGTGCCGGAGGCACTCGCGACGGCGGCACGGCAACCGGGCGCCGAAGGGCTGCGGGGACTCGCCGCGTGCTGGCGGGTGGCGGTGGACCAGGGCGCGGGACTCGCGGCCGGGCTCGACCGGCTGGCAGCGGCCCTGAGAGCCGAACGGGACCAACGGTCGGATCTGAGCGCCCAGTTGGCGGGCGCCCGGGCGACGGCGGTGATGCTCGCCGGGCTTCCCGCCCTGGGACTGCTCATCGGCACGGCACTCGGTGCGGACCCCCTTCACGTCCTGCTGCACACCCCGGCGGGCCTGGGCTGCCTGGCGGTCGGCGGGGCCCTGGAAGGCCTCGGCCTGTGGTGGGTGTCGCGCATCGTGCGGGGTGCGGAGGCGGTGGCATGAGCGCGGAAGTCGTCCACAGGCTGGGGGTGGTGTTGGGGACGGCGCTCGCCCTCGGCTGGTGGGGCCGGTGGCTGGTGGAGACACGGCGCCGCCGGACGACACGGCGGCGGCTGGCACGGCTGCGGGTCCGGGAAGAGACCGCCTCTTCCCCACGTCTCGACCTGCGCGCGGTGGCGCGCGTCTGGTCGGCTCCCGTGGGCGTGGCGTGTGCCGGCTGGGCGCTGGTCGGTGGTCCGGCCGGAGTGGCGGTGGGACTCGCGGCTGCGGTGGGTGTGTGGCGGTGGCGGCTGCACCAGGAGGCCAAGGCCGGGACCGACCGGAACGCCCCTTTCTCGGCCGAGGTGAAGCGGCAACTGCCCTTGGCCGCCGACCTGCTGGCCGCCTGCATCGCGGCGGGCGCCGGCCCGGTCGTCGCCGCCCAGGCCGTCGGGCAGGCGCTGGGCGGTCCGGTGGGCGACGCCCTGGCCCGGGGCGCGGCGGAGGTTCGGCTGGGCGGTGAACCCGCCGCCGCATGGCGGAGGTTGGCTGCTCTGCCCGGTGCCGCCGGACTGGCCCGGCTGCTGGAGCGGGCCGGTGTGTCGGGCCTGCCCGCCGCCGCGCCGGTCGCGCGGCTCGCCGCCGAGGCCCGCGCCGACTGGGGCCGGGCGGCGACGGCCCGGGCCCGCCGGGCGGGCGTGATGGTCAGCGCACCGGTCGGCCTGTGCTTCCTGCCCGCCTTCATCGCGGTCGGGGTGCTGCCCGTGGTGATCGGGCTGGCGGGCGGAGTGCTCGGAGGAGGAGGTGGTGACTGAGGCGGACACGTGTCGGAGCAAGGAGCGCAGTGAGCGAAGCAGGCGAAGCAAGCGACGAGCAGTGGAAGTTCGGACTCTCTACGGGGGTTGAGATGTGTCAGGCGGTACGGGCGCGGTTGCGTGCCCTGGTGTGTGGGATGCGGGCGGCGCGCAGGGACGCGGGGATGGTCACCTCCGAGTACGCGATGGGCATCGTGGCCGCGGTGGCCTTCGCGGTGGTGCTCTACAAGGTCGTCACGAGCGGCACGGTCAGCGCGGAGCTGCAGGCCATCGTGAAGGGCGCCCTCGATGCGCGGATGTGAGCGGGGCGGTGACCGCGGGTTCGTGACGGCGGAGTCGGCCGTGGTGCTGCCCGTGCTGGTCATGTTCGCGATGGCTCTGGTGTGGGGCCTGCTGGTGGTGGCCGCGCAGATCCAGTGCGTGGACGCGGCCCGTACCGGTGCCCGTGCGGCGGCCCGCCAGGACCCGCCCGAGCGGGTCGTGCGACTGGCCCGCGACGCGGCGCCGCCCGGCGCGAGGGTCACTGTCAGCCGGGGGCCGGAGCAGGTCCGGGTGGTCGTGGTGGCCGAGCCGCCGGTCCTGCGCGGTCTGTCCTTCGCCGTGCGCGAGGAGGCCGTGGCGTCGGTGGAGGAGACGGTGGGGACATGAAGGGCGGGGGTCACCGTCTCCTGCGGCGAGCGTGCCCCGGTCCCCGAGGTGGCGCCTCGCGGGAAGGGCTCGCCTCGGACCGGGGGTCCGCCACCGTCTGGAGCGTCGGGGCGATCGCCGTGCTGTGTGTCGTCTTCGGTGTGGTCCTCGCGCTGGGACAGGCGGTGGTGATCCGGCACCGTGCGGCGGGCGGCGCGGATCTCGCCGCCCTCGCGGCGGCGGACCACTGGGCCGAGGGCGCTACGGAGGCCTGCGCCCTGGCCGGCCGGGTGGCCCGGGCGCAGGGCGTACGGCTCGTGCGGTGCGAGGTCGCCGGGGAGGTCTCGGACGTGACGGCGGCGTCGGGACGGGGACCGTTCACAGCGCGGGTCAGGGCCCGGGCCGGGCCGCCCAGGGCGACGGACGGGGCGGTGCCGCGGTCGCCGACGGCGACGCACACCGCGGTACCGGAGGAGGGCGCGGGGTGGAAGGAGGGTGGCGCAGTTCCTCGGCGGGGCCGGTAGCCGGGTGTCATGGCCGGGGGAGGGGGGATCAGATCGGCCCGGGCACCTCAGGCGGCGCGTCCTCGGCGGCGTGTCCCCCGGCTACCCCTCCGGCTCCAGCCTCGCGCTCCCCGGGCTCCGCAGCAGCCACCTTGCCGGGCTCCCGTCAGCCGCGCTCAACCCCGGGCTGCCCACCTGGTTCCTTCCCGTTTCGCCTGGGGCTGCCCACCTGGCTACTTCTCACTCGCCCTGGGCTGCCCACCTGGTTCCTTCTCGTGATCCTGGGGCTCCCCGCCCGGTTGCTTCTCCTCCGGTGCTCCCTCCAGGAGCACGGTGAGGAGGCGTACCGCGCCCCTCTTGTGCAGGGGGTCGTTGCCGTTGCCGCACTTGGGGGACTGGATGCAGGAGGGGCAGCCGGCCTCGCACTCACAGGAGGCGATGGCCTGGCGGGTGGCGGTCAGCCAGGTGCGGGCGGTGTGGAAGGCGCGCTCCGCGAAGCCCGCGCCCCCGGGGTGGCCGTCGTAGACGAAGACGGTGGGCAGGAGAGTGTCGGGGTGGAGGGGGATCGACACACCGCCGATGTCCCAGCGGTCGCACGTCGCGAAGAGGGGCAGCAGGCCGATCGAGGCGTGCTCGGCGGCGTGCAGGGAGCCGCCGAGGATCTCGGGGCTGATCCGGGCCCGGTCGAGCTGGTCCTCGGTGACGGTCCACCACACCGCCCGGGTGCGCAGCGTGCGGGGTGGGAGGTCGAGCTTGGTCTCGCCCAGCACTTCACCGGTGATGAGCCGGCGGCGCAGGAAGGAGACCACCTGGTTGGTGACCTCGACGGAGCCGTAGCACAGGCGGCCGTCGCCCCAGGGGATCTCGACGTCGGTCTCCAGCACGGAGATGGCCGTCGTGTCGCGGGCGACCGTCGAGTAGGGCGGGGAGGCCGACTCGACGAGGGCGACGGAGTCCTCCAGGTCGAGGGAGCGCACGAGGTACGTGCGGCCCTGGTGGAGGTGGACCGCCCCCTCGTGGACGGTCGAGTGCGCCGCGCCCGCGTCGACCGTGCCGAGGAGCCGGCCGGTGTCGGCCTCCACGACCTGGACCGGGCGTCCGCCCTCGCCGCGGATGTCGGTGAGGTCGGCGGCGCGTTCGCGGCGGGTCCAGTGCCAGGCGCGGGTGCGGCGGCGCAGCAGCTTCGCGGCCTCCAGCTGCGGCAGCAGGCCCTCGCTGGCGGGGCCGAACAGGTGGAGGTCCTCGTCCGTCAGGGGGAGTTCCGCGGCGGCCGCGCACAGGTGGGGAGCGAGGACGTAGGGGTTGTCCGGGTCCAGGACCGTCGACTCGACCGGCTGGTCGAACAGGGCCTCCGGGTGGTGGACGAGGAAGGTGTCCAGCGGGTCGTCCCGGGCGACGAGGACGGCCAGCGCCCCCTGGCCGGACCGTCCGGCCCGGCCCGCCTGCTGCCACAGGGAGGCGCGGGTGCCCGGGTAGCCGGCGATGACGACGGCGTCGAGGCCGGAGATGTCGATGCCGAGTTCGAGGGCGTTCGTCGCGGCGAGGCCCAGGAGTTCACCCGAATGGATGGCTCGCTCCAGTGCGCGGCGCTCCTCCGGGAGGTAGCCGCCCCGGTAGGCCGCGACACGCCCGGGCAGGGAGCGATCGACTTCGGCCAGTCGCTCCTGGGAGATGACGGCGATCAGCTCGGCGCCGCGCCGGGAGCGGACGAAGGCGACCGAGCGGACGCCCTGGACGGTGAGGTCGGTCAGCAGGTCGGCGGCCTCGGCGGTGGCCGTGCGGCGGACGGGGGCGCCCTTCTCGCCCTGCAGCTCGGTCAGCGGCGGCTCCCAGAGGGCGAACACCAGTTCACCGCGGGGCGAGGCGTCGTCCGCGACCTCGACGACCGGCAGGCCGGTGAGGCGCCGGGCGGCGACGGCGGGCTCGGCGGCGGTGGCCGAGGCCAGCAGGAACACCGGCGACGCGCCGTACCGGGCGCACAGGCGCCGCAACCGGCGCAGCACCTGGGCGACGTGGGAGCCGAAGACGCCCCGGTAGGTGTGGCACTCGTCGATGACGACGTATTTCAGCGATTTCAGGAAGGAGGACCAGCGGGGGTGGGAGGGGAGGATGCCCCGGTGCAGCATGTCGGGGTTGGTCAGCACGTAGTTGCCGTACTGGCGGATCCACTCGCGTTCCTCGAACGGAGTATCGCCGTCGTACACGGCCGCCCGGACGGAGGTGCCGAGCGGTTGTGAAAGTTCCTTCACCGCGCGGCACTGATCCGCCGCCAGGGCCTTCGTGGGAGCCAGGTACAGGGTGGTCGCGCCGCGGCCGTTGGGGGCCTCGGAGCCGTCCAGGAGGGTGGACAGCACGGGCACGAGGTAGGCCAGTGACTTGCCCGAGGCGGTGCCGGTGGCGACCACGACCGAGTCGCCGTCCAGGGCGTGCTCGGCCGCCCGTGCCTGGTGGGCCCAGGGGTGTTCGATGCCCGCCGCCTGCACGGCCGCCACGACCTCCGAGCGGATCCGGTCCGGCCAGACGGCATGCCGACCCTCGCGCGGGGGCAAGTGCTCCGTATGAGTAATGCGCGAAGCCCTGCTCGGACCGGACGCGAGCCGGTCCAGGACCGCGCCCGGCGCGGGCCGGGAGGCGGGGTCCGTCGGGGTTCGATCGGATCGGTGATTCTTGGCCATCGGCACCGAGTGTGTCACTGGCGTGACGGACAATGGAGCCAAGGCGTCGTGCACGCCTGCCGGTAAGTGATTGAATGCCATCGCGGCTGGCGAAGCGTCCAAGGGCTGAAGCCGAGATGCCCCTAGGGCGACCGCTCGATAGCAAGGTGCTGGAGGATCCGTGGACCTGTCCCTGTCGACCGAGACCATGGGCGATCGCACGATCGTCAGGGTCGGTGGCGAAATCGACGTATATACCGCGCCCAAGCTGCGCGAGCAGTTGGTCGAGCTGGTGAACGACGGCAGTTTCCACCTTGTCGTCGACATGGAGGGCGTGGACTTCCTCGACTCCACCGGGCTCGGCGTTCTGGTCGGCGGCCTGAAGCGCGTGCGTGCCCATGAGGGCTCCCTGCGCCTGGTCTGCAACCAGGAGCGCATTCTGAAGATTTTCCGCATCACCGGCCTCACCAAGGTGTTCCCGATTCACACCTCGGTCGAGGAAGCGGTTGCGGCCACCGACTGACACCGGTCCCGGGCCCCGTGCCCGGGCCGGCCGATGTCCGGCGGAAGTCAAGACCGAGGGGGCCCGGCCTTTCGGCGGCCCGGAGCCCCTCGACAGCACGCCCGAAGTCGCGAGGGGGATGCATGGCCACCGTTGAGCTCCGCTTCAGCGCGCTGCCCGAGCACGTCAGGACCGCCCGGCTGGTGGCGGCAGCGGTGGCGCGCAGGGCCGGAGTGGAGGAGGCCGTCCTCGACGAGGTCAGGCTCGCCGTCGGTGAGGCGTGCACCCGGGCCGTCGGACTGCACCAGATCGGCGGGATCTCGGCACCGGTGAAGGTGCTGCTGATCGAGGAGGAGAAGCAGTTCTCCATCGAGGTCGGCGACGAGGCCCCGCACGCGGTACCGGGCGGGCGCGCATCCGGCGCCGGGGACGGCGAGGCCGACGAGGACGAGATGGGTCTGGCCGTCATCAGCGGACTCGTCGACGACGTTCAGGTCAGCGCGGGAGAGCACGGCGGATCCATCAAGATGACCTGGCCGACGACGCCGCCGCCGACGATCCTGGTGTGATCCGACCGCCGCGCACCCGCGGCCACCCTCGCACACCGTTCTTGACGAAGGGCCCCACCCGTGGGGCCCTTCGTCATGTGCGGGTGTCAGTGATCGCCTTTACAGTGGGTCCTGTGCTGGTCGCCGCGTGAATTGATTCACGATCATTTCACGATCTTTTGCGCGCCGGGCGGCACTTCGAGAATGCTTTCAAGGCATTACCTCGCCCGGCGAATTCCGTTTATCGCACACTGTTTTGATCAGGTTCCGGTACCTACAATCCCGTCCACATCTTGAGCTCAGCCCAAGCGTCAAGGAGGACGAATGGCGGGGCTTTCCATCACACCACAGTCGGGCCATCCCACCGACCTCGCAGCCGCCGTACTGACCGACGGCAACCGTGTGCTCGTCGTGGTCATCGCGGCCGTCGCACTGGCGGCCCTGGTGCTCGCGGGAGTTCTGGTGCGCCAGGTGCTCGCGGCCGGCGAGGGCACCGACAGCATGAAAAAGATCGCGGCAGCGGTCCAGGAAGGCGCGAACGCCTATCTCGCGCGGCAGCTGCGCACCCTCGGCGTATTCGCCGTGGTCGTGTTCTTCCTGCTCATGCTGCTTCCCGCGGACGACTGGAGTCAGCGTGCCGGACGTTCGGTGTTCTTTCTGATCGGAGCGGCGTTCTCGGCGGCCACCGGTTATATCGGCATGTGGCTCGCCGTCCGCAGCAATGTGCGCGTCGCCGCCGCGGCGCGTGAGGCGACACCGGCGGAGGGCGAGCCGGAAAAGGACCTGACCACCGTCTCGCACAAAGCGATGAAGATCGCTTTCCGCACGGGTGGCGTGGTCGGCATGTTCACGGTGGGCCTCGGCCTGCTCGGAGCCTCCTGCGTGGTGCTGGTGTACGCCGCCGACGCGCCCAAGGTGCTGGAGGGCTTCGGGCTCGGGGCCGCGCTGATCGCCATGTTCATGCGGGTCGGCGGCGGCATCTTCACCAAGGCCGCCGACGTCGGCGCCGACCTGGTCGGCAAGGTCGAGCAGGGCATTCCGGAGGACGATCCGCGCAATGCCGCGACCATCGCCGACAACGTGGGCGACAACGTCGGCGACTGCGCGGGCATGGCGGCCGACCTCTTCGAGTCATACGCCGTCACCCTGGTCGCCGCGCTGATCCTCGGCTCGGCGGCGTTCGGCGACGCCGGGCTGGGCTTCCCGCTGCTGGTGCCGGCGATCGGTGTGGTCACGGCGATGATCGGCATCTTCGCGGTGGCGCCCCGGCGGGCGGACCGCAGCGGCATGAGCGCCATCAACCGCGGCTTCTTCATCTCCGCGGTGATCTCGCTCGTGCTGGTGGCGGTGGCCGTGTTCGTCTACCTGCCGGGGAAGTACTCCGAGCTCGACGGCGTGACCGACGCCGCCATCCAGGGCAAGGACGGCGACCCGCGGATCCTCGCCCTGGTCGCGGTGGCCATCGGCATCGTGCTGGCCGCGCTGATCCAGCAGCTGACGGGCTACTTCACGGAGACCACCCGCCGGCCCGTCCGCGACATCGGCAAGACCTCGCTGACCGGCCCGGCCACCGTCGTCCTCGCGGGCATCTCCGTCGGTCTGGAATCGGCCGTCTACACCGCCTTGCTGATCGGACTCGGGGTGTACGGGGCGTTCCTGCTCGGCGGTACGTCGATCATGCTGGCGCTGTTCGCGGTGGCGCTGGCCGGCACCGGCCTGCTCACCACGGTCGGTGTGATCGTCGCGATGGACACCTTCGGGCCGGTCTCCGACAACGCCCAGGGCATCGCCGAGATGTCCGGTGACGTCGAGGGCGCCGGCGCGCAGGTGCTCACCAACCTGGACGCGGTGGGCAACACCACCAAGGCGATCACCAAGGGCATCGCGATCGCCACGGCCGTGCTCGCCGCGGCGGCACTGTTCGGGTCGTACCGCGACGCGATCTTCACCGGGGCGCGGGACGTGGGCGAGAAGCTCAGCGGCGAAGGCGCGCCGATGAGCCTGATGATGGACATCTCGCAGCCCAACAACCTCGTGGGCCTGATCGCGGGGGCGGCGGTCGTCTTCCTCTTCTCGGGGCTGGCGATCAACGCCGTGTCGCGGTCGGCGGGTTCCGTGGTCTTCGAGGTGCGGCGGCAGTTCCGCGAGAAGCCCGGGATCATGGACTACAGCGAGAAACCGGAGTACGGCAAGGTCGTCGACATCTGCACCAAGGACGCCCTGCGCGAGCTCGCCACTCCCGGTCTGCTGGCCGTGATGGCGCCCATCTTCATCGGGTTCACGCTGGGCGTCGGCGCGCTCGGCGCGTTCCTCGCGGGTGCGATCGGCGCGGGCACGCTGATGGCGGTGTTCCTCGCCAACTCCGGTGGCGCGTGGGACAACGCCAAGAAGCTCGTCGAGGACGGCCACCACGGCGGCAAGGGCAGTGAGGCGCACGCGGCCACCGTGATCGGCGACACCGTCGGCGATCCGTTCAAGGACACCGCCGGTCCCGCGATCAACCCGCTGCTGAAGGTCATGAACCTGGTGGCCCTGCTCATCGCGCCCGCGGTGATCAAGTTCTCCTACGGCCCGGACAAGAGCATCGGCGTGCGCATCCTCATCGCGGCCCTGGCGTTCGTCGTCATCGCCGGGGCGGTGTACGTGTCGAAGCGGCGCGGGATCGCCATGGGGGACGGCGACAGTGCCGAGCCCAAGCCCCCGAACCCCAAGTCGGTCGATCCGGCGGTGGTTTCGTAGGGGCGTTCCTGGATATCCGGCTCAAGGTGTGGGCGGGCGGCGCGCGTTGACGCGTCGCCCGCCCGCGCTGTGCACGGCCGTTGCGTGAGCCTTCTCTCGCTTGGTGCAAAAGGTTACAAAACGGTCTTATTAGGCGTTCGGCGTGCGGTTGCCGTGCATGCGGCGTGTATGTTCCGGGGCCGAGAGCCATGGAAGGGACCAAACCGGTGAACAAGAAGCTCGCGGCCGCACTGTCCGGCGGTGCGGTACTGGTACTGGCGCTGTCCGGCTGCGGCGGCGACGACGGCAACGACAAGCTCGACTCCTGGGCCAAGCAGGTCTGCGACGCCGTGCAGCCGCAGGCCAAGAAGATCGAGTCGGCGAACGCCGCGATCCAGAAGGAGACCTCGGACAACAGCGCGCCCGAGGACGTCCAGAAGACCGACGCACAGGCCTTCCAGGACATGTCCGACGCCTACAAGGCGATCGGCAGCGCCGTGAACAAGGCCGGGGCGCCGGACGTCGAGAACGGTGAGAAGAAGCAGCAGGACGCGGTCAAGGAGCTCAACTCGATCTCCGCGTCGTACGCCTCGCTGAAGAAGCAGGTGGACGAGCTCGACACCAAGGACCAGGGCAAGTTCGCCGACGGCCTGAAGGACATCGCCGGCGAGCTGGACAAGCTCAGCCAGAGCGGCAACGACGCCCTGAAGAACCTGGAAGAGGGCGAGGTCGGCCAGGCGATGGCCCGTCAGTCCAGCTGCAAGGCGGCCACGGCCTCGGCGGGCGCGACCCAGAGCTGACCGCCGCCCGGGCCGCCGCGGCAGCCCCCCGGGGCCGTCGAGGCAGGAGACGCCCGGGAGTGCGCGGCTGACGCCGCTCCCCTCGGGACGAGGCGACTGCCGTGCCCGGATGGGAGGGCGACCCCCTGCCCGCACGAAACGAGGCCCTATCCCGCAAGCCTGGACGACGCCCATGCGCGCAAAGCGGGGCGACCCCCTGCGCGCAACGCGGGACAACCCCCCTGCCCGTGCGGCTGCGCCCCTGCCCGCAAGCCGGGACGGCGCCCATGCCGGTGCGGTGACCGCCTGCCACCGAGCCGGGCGTCGCCCGCACCCGCGGCGCAGGACGCCCCCGCCCGGGTGTCCGCGGCACGGGCACGTGCGAACCCGTCCGCGGCGGCCACAATGGGGGCGTGAGTAACGCCAGCCAGTCACCCCTGCCCCAGTCGCCCCTCCCCCCGCTGCCCGCCGCCGACCGGCCCGACGTCGCCGCCCGGCTGCGGGCCGCCCTGCTCGCGGCCTCCTTCACCGCCGACGGACTGCTCGACCTGCTCGGTGCCCCCGCGTACGCGGCGCTGGCCCGCAGCGAGACCGTGCCCGCACTGCGGGCGACCCGCGGGGACACGCCGCTGGAACTGCTCGTCCGGCTGTTCCTGCTCCAGCAGCCCGTGCCGCACGCGCGCGTGGCGGAGGTGCTGCCCGTGGACGCGTGCCTGGACAGCGGCTGGCTGGCCCGCGCGGGCGAGGGCGAACTGGCGGCCACGGTGGACGTCCGGCCCTACGGCGGGCCCGGCGGCGAGGACTGGTTCATCGTCTCGGACCTGGGCTGCGCGGTCGGCGGCGCCGGCGGGATCGGACGCCGGGACGAAGGGGTCGTCCTGGGCGTCGGGGGCGCCTCCACGACCCTCGCCGGCATCACCGTGCGCACGCCCGTCGCCGCCGCGCTCGACCTGGGCACCGGCTCCGGCATCCAGGCGCTGCACGCCGCGCAGCACGCCACGCGCGTGACGGCGACCGACCTCAACCCGCGCGCCCTGCACATCACCGCGCTCACGCTGGCGCTGTCCGGCACCGCGGCCGCCGACCTGCGCGAGGGCTCCCTCTTCACCCCCGTCCGCGACGACGAGACGTACGACCTGATCGTCTCCAACCCCCCGTTCGTGATCTCGCCCGGCGCCCGGCTGACCTACCGCGACGGCGGGATGGGCGGGGACGATCTGTGCCGCACGCTCGTTCAGGAGGCGGGGGAGCGGCTGAACGAGGGCGGGTTCGCGCAGTTCCTCGCCAACTGGCAGCACGTGGAGGGGGAGGACTGGCAGGACCGGCTCAGGTCCTGGGTGCCCCGCGGCTGCGACGCGTGGATCGTGCAGCGCGAGGTGCAGGACGTCAATCAGTACGCCGAGCTGTGGCTGCGGGACGCCGGGGACCACCGGGACGACCCGGCGGAGTACCAGGCGCGGTACGACGCGTGGCTCGACGAGTTCGAGGCGCGCAAGGTGAAGGCCGTCGGCTTCGGCTGGATCACCCTGCGCAGGACGGACGCCGCCGTGCCCTCGGTGACGGTGGAGGAGTGGCCGCACCCGGTCGAGCAGCCGCTCGGCGACACCATCCGCCACCACTTCGACCGGCTCGACTTCCTCCGCCGCCACGACGACGCCGCTCTCCTCACGGCTCACTTCCGGCTGACCGCCGAGGTGGTGCAGGAGCAGGTCGGGCTGCCCGGTGCGGAGGACCCCGAGCACGTCGTGCTGCGCCAGAACCGCGGAATGCGCCGGGCCACCCGGGTGGACACCGTCGGCGCGGGCTTCGCGGGGGTGTGCGACGGCTCGATGAGCGCCGGCGTCATCCTGGACGCGATCGCCCAGCTGGTCGGCGAGGACCCGGTGCTGCTGCGCGACCGCACCCCGGCGCAGATCCGGCTGCTGGTCGAGCAGGGCTTCCTGGAGCCGGCCCGCTGAGGCGCCGCCGCGCGGGACGGCCGGGCCGGACGGAGCCGCAGCCGGTCCGTCCGGGCGGCTCGCCAACAAATTCGAGTCGATTTGAACACCTCGTCCGGCGCCGGCCCCGCCGGACGGACCGCCATGATCACGCAGGCCCGCCGCCCCGGCGTTCACCTCCGGTTCGCCTCCTCGCCGCCCACGCGTGACAGCCTCCCGGGGCTGGACACGGGTGGGTGGGAGAAAAGGGGCGCGGCGGGCCATGGAGAGCGAACCGGCGATCTTCGCGGGAGCGGTGTTCTCCCTGTTCGGGGGCGGGCTGCTGGCGTGGACGGTGGCGTGCGTGTGGCAGGAGCGGCCCGTCGCCGAGGGTGTGAGGCCGGTCGCATCGGCGGCCGTGGCGGGCGTCGTCGCGGTGCTCGCGCTGGCGGCCGGAACCTGGTGCTTCACGCGGCTGTGAAGGGTGCTCCGGCGGGACGTCCGCCGGTGATCCGGGGGGTCGCGCTCCGCTCGGAGCGGGGTCCGGGCCCCGCACTCCGGGCGGCAGGAATGGTGGTAGTCGGGTTACCGTTCGAGTGGCCGTTGCGGGCTTTTCCCGTTTGACACGGGGGCGGGATGTACCGTCACACTCCGCAGCGTCACCACGTACCCAGCCCCGGTAAGCGACTCCGGGGAGGCCCCAGCGTCGACCGGAGAGAAGAGCGAAGTTGTCCCCGACCAGCGAGACCGCGAAGGGCGGCCGCCGACTCGTCATCGTCGAGTCGCCTGCCAAGGCGAAGACGATCAAGGGCTATCTCGGCCCCGGCTACATCGTCGAGGCGAGCGTCGGGCACATCCGCGACCTTCCCAACGGCGCCGCCGAGGTGCCCGAGAAGTACACCGGCGAGGTCCGCCGCCTCGGTGTGGACGTCGACCATGACTTCGCGCCGATCTATGTGGTCAACGCCGACAAGAAGGCGCAGGTCAAGAAGCTCAAGGACCTGCTGAAGGAGTCCGACGAGCTCTTCCTCGCCACCGATGAGGACCGTGAGGGCGAGGCCATCGCCTGGCACCTGCAGGAGGTGCTCAAGCCCAAGGTCCCGGTCAAGCGGATGGTATTCCACGAGATCACCAAGGCCGCGATCCAGGCCGCCGTGGCCAACCCGCGCCAGCTCAACCAGAGGCTCGTCGACGCCCAGGAGACCCGCCGCATCCTCGACCGCCTCTACGGCTACGAGGTCTCGCCGGTCCTGTGGAAGAAGGTCATGCCGCGGCTGTCCGCGGGCCGCGTCCAGTCCGTCGCCACCCGCCTCGTGGTGGAGCGGGAACGCGAGCGCATCGCCTTCCGTTCCGCTGAGTACTGGGACCTGACGGGCACCTTCGCGACCGGCCGCGGCGGAGACCCGTCGGACCCGTCGTCGCTGGTCGCGCGCCTGCAGACCGTCGACGGCAGGCGGGTCGCGCAGGGCCGCGACTTCGACTCCCTGGGACAGCTGAAGAGCGCCGGCACCCTCCACCTCGACGAGGCGAACGCCCGCTCCCTGGCCGCCGCCCTGGAGCAGACGCGGTTCGCCGTGCGCTCCGTGGAGTCCAAGCCCTACCGCCGCTCGCCGTACGCCCCGTTCCGTACGACGACGCTGCAGCAGGAGGCGAGCCGCAAGCTCGGCTTCGGCGCGAAGGCCACCATGCAGGTCGCGCAGAAGCTGTACGAGAACGGCTACATCACCTACATGCGTACGGACTCCACGACGCTGAGCGACACGGCGGTCGCCGCCGCCCGCGCCCAGGTCACGCAGCTGTACGGCGCCGACTACCTGCCGCCGCAGCCGCGGACGTACGCCGGGAAGGTCAAGAACGCGCAGGAGGCCCACGAGGCGATCCGCCCCTCGGGTGACCGTTTCCGCACTCCCGCCGAGACCGGACTGACCGGTGACCAGTTCAAGCTCTACGAGCTGATCTGGAAGCGGACCGTCGCCTCCCAGATGAAGGACGCCACCGGCAACAGCGTCACGGTGAAGATCGGCGGCACCGCCTCCGACGGCCGGGACGTCGAGTTCAGCGCGTCCGGCAAGACGATCACCTTCCACGGCTTCCTGAAGGCCTACGTGGAGGGCGCCGACGACCCGAACGCCGAGCTGGACGACCGCGAGCGCCGGCTGCCGCAGGTCTCCGAGGGCGACGCCCTGACGGCCGAGGAGATCACGGTCGACGGGCACGCCACCAAGCCCCCGGCCCGCTACACCGAGGCCTCCCTGGTCAAGGAGCTGGAAGAGCGCGAGATCGGCCGCCCGTCGACGTACGCGTCGATCATCGGCACCATCCTCGACCGCGGCTACGTGTTCAAGAAGGGCACGGCCCTGGTGCCGTCCTTCCTGTCCTTCGCCGTGGTCAACCTCCTGGAGAAGCACTTCGGGCGGCTCGTCGACTACGACTTCACCGCCAAGATGGAGGACGACCTCGACCGCATCGCCCGCGGTGAGGCGCAGTCCGTGCCGTGGCTGAAGCGTTTCTACTTCGGCGAGACAGCGCCCGACAGCGGCTTCGCCGCGGGGGCCGGCGGCGTCGCCGCCGACGCGGGCAACGGCGACGGGGACCACCTCGGCGGCCTGAAGGAACTGGTCACCGACCTGGGCGCGATCGACGCGCGCGAGGTGTCGTCGTTCCCGGTGGGCAACGACATCGTGCTGCGGGTCGGCCGCTACGGGCCGTACATCGAGCGGGGCGAGAAGGACACCGAGCAGCACCAGCGCGCCGACATCCCCGACGACCTGGCACCCGACGAGCTGACGGTCGAGCTGGCCGAGGAACTGCTCGCCAAGCCGAGCGGCGACTACGAGCTGGGCACCGACCCCGCCACCGGCCACGCGATCGTCGCCAAGGACGGCCGCTACGGCCCGTACGTGACGGAGGTCCTCCCCGAGGGCACCCCGAAGACGGGCAAGAACGCGGTCAAGCCGCGCACGGCGTCCCTGTTCAAGACGATGTCCCTGGACACGGTGACCCTCGACGACGCCCTGCGGCTGATGTCGCTGCCGCGGGTCGTCGGCACCGACGCCGAGGGCCAGGAGATCACCGCGCAGAACGGCCGCTACGGCCCGTACCTGAAGAAGGGGACGGACTCGCGTTCGCTGCAGTCCGAGGAGCAGCTCTTCACCATCACGCTGGAGGAGGCGCTGGCGATCTACGCCCAGCCCAAGCAGCGTGGCCGGGCCGCGGCCAAGCCGCCGCTGAAGGAGCTGGGCACGGACCCGGTGAGCGAGAAGCCGGTCGTGGTCAAGGACGGCCGCTTCGGCCCGTACGTCACCGACGGGGAGACCAACGCGACCCTGCGCTCCGGCGACAGCGTCGAGACGATCACCCCCGAGCGCGGCTACGAGCTGCTCGCCGAGAAGCGCGCCAAGGGGCCGGCGAAGAAGACCGCGAAGAAGACGACGGCCAAGAAGGCCCCGGCGAAGAAGACGACGGCCAAGAAGACCGCGGCGAAGAAGACGACGGCCGCCAAGAAGACGACGGCGAAGAAGACCACCGCCGCCAAGAAGGCGGCCGCCAAGACGGCGACCGCCTCGAACCCGGCGGACGACTGAGGCCGTTGACCTCCTCGTGAAGAGAGTGTGAGAACCCGTCGGAGATCCGGGCACCATGCCCCGGGTCTCCGCCCCGGGTTCGCAGAGCGAACGCCCCGGCAACACTTCGGTGTCGGGGCGTGCGCATGCCATACCGGGCGGCCCGTGGTGTCGGCGGCTCCCGATAGGCTGAACGCATGACGCGAGCCGACGAACCGACGGCCCCTCAGCCGGCCCCCGACGACGCACTGGTCACGGACTCCCGCGAGCGCGCCGTCCGCGCCCTGCTGCGACGGCCGCAGCTGAGGCGGTTGTGGAGCGCCCAGCTCGTGGGTGGTGTGGGTGACACGCTCGCCCTTCTCGTCCTCGTCCTCCTCATGGTCCAGGCCGCTGTCGCCGAGGGCTCGTTCGGCGGCGGGTACCGGGGCGTGGCCTTCGCAGTGGCGATCGTCTTCGGGGTGCGCATCCTCGCGACCCTGCTGTTCGGGGCCGTTCTGCTCGGCCCGCTCACCGCGCTCACCTCGCAGGACGGCCCGCTCGACCGCCGCTGGACCATGGTCGGAGCGGACGGTGTGCGCGCGGCGCTGCTCATCGTCGCCCCCCTGTGGATCGACTGGACGCCCCGCAACGCGCCGGTGCTGCTGCTCGTCACGGTCTTCGTCGCGGGGGTCGCCGAGCGGTTCTGGACGGTGTGCCGCGAAAGCGCGGCCCCCGCCCTGCTGCCCGCCCCGCCCCCCGAGGGCGCCACGGTCCGGCCGCTGCCCGACCACATGGACGCCCTGCGCCGCCTGTCGCTGCGCACCGGCTTCGTGGCGATCCCCCTCGCCGCGCTCGTGCTCGTCGTCGCATCCCTGTTCAACAACGCGCTGGGCGCCGGCATCGACTGGTTCGGCCAGCACCAGGCGGCCCTCGCCTCCTACGTGGCGGCCGGGCTGTTCGCCGCGTCGCTGTCCGTGCTGACCTTCCTGGAGCTGCCGGGCACGCGCACCCCCCGCGCGCGGTCGCCGCTGGAGGGCCTGCGCCGCCCGCGCACCGGCACCGGCGCCGACAAGGGCCGCACCGGCGCGACGCCGCTGCTCGTCCTGGCCTGCGCGGCCGTCGCCGCCGCCGTCTCGGCCGCCGTCGCCGTGGCCGTGCTGCACGCCAGGGACCTGGGCGGCGGACCCGTGCTGTACGGCCTGTTCGTGGGGGTGCTCACCGGCGGTGTCGTCGTCGGCATCCGCACGGCCCCGGCGCTGCTGCCCGCGCTGTCGCGGCGCCGGCTGCTCGCGCTGACCATCGCCTTCACCGGTGTCGCGCTGCTGGCCGCCGGGCTCGTCCCGGACGTCACCACCGTGCTGCTGATCCTGGCGCTGGCCGGGGTCGGCGCGGGCATGTCCGCCAACATCGGGCACACCCTGCTCGACCAGGAGACCGAGGAGTACCGGCGCCCCCGCACGACGGAGCACCTGCACGCGGTGGTCCGCGTCTGCGTGGCGCTCGGCGCGGTCGTCGCCCCGCTGGTGGCGGCGGGGATCGGTCCGCACCGCCTGGAGAGCGGCAAGTTCGTCTTCGCGCACGGCGGCGCGGCCTTCACGCTGATGCTGGCCGGGGCGCTGCTCCTGCCCGTCGCCGCGCTGGTGCTGGCCAAGGTCGACGACCGTTCCGGGGTGCCGCTGCGGCAGGACCTGAAGGACGCCCTGCTCCGCGGCGACGACCCCGACCAGGCACCCGCGGCCACCGGCTTCTTCATCGCCCTGGAGGGCGGCGACGGGGCAGGCAAGTCCACGCAGGCCGAGGCCCTCGCCGAGTGGATCCGCGGCAAGGGCCACGAGGTCGTGCTCACGCGCGAGCCGGGGGCGACGCCCGTGGGCAAGCGGCTGCGCTCGATCCTGCTGGACGTGTCGAGCGCCGGCCTGTCCCACCGCGCGGAGGCCCTGCTGTACGCGGCGGACCGGGCCGAGCACATCGACACCGTCGTACGGCCCGCCCTGGAGCGCGGCGCGGTCGTCATCTCCGACCGGTACATCGACTCCTCGGTGGCGTACCAGGGAGCGGGCCGCGACCTGTCGCCGACCGAGATCGCCCGCATCAACCGCTGGGCGACGAACGGACTGGTGCCGCATCTGACCGTGCTGCTGGACGTCGCGCCGGAGACCGCCCGCGAACGGTTCACGGAGGCGCCCGACCGGCTGGAGTCGGAGCCCGCCGAGTTCCACGCGCGTGTGCGGGCCGGTTTCCTCACCCTGGCCGCCGCGGACGCCGGGCGGTACCTGGTGGTGGACGCCGGGCAGGAGCCCGAGGCCGTCACGACCGTCATCCGGCACCGGCTGGACCAGGTGCTGCCCCTGTCCGAGGCCGAGATCAAGGCCCAGGAGGAGGCACGGCGGAAGGCCGAGGAGGAGGCCCGCCGCAAGGCCGAGGAGGAGGCCGCCCGCAAGGCCGAGGAGGAGCGCCTGGAGCGCGAGCGCCAGGAGCAGCTGGCCAAGCTGCGCGCCGAGGAGGAGGAGCGCAAGCGCCGCGAGCTGGAGGAGGCGCAGCGCCGCGAGGCCGAACGGCAGGCGGAGGAGGCCCGGCGCCGGGCCGAGGAAGCACGCAGGAAGGCCGAGGAGGAGCGGGCACGGCTCCTCGCGGAGGAGAAGGCCCGCGCCGAGGAGGAGGCCCGCCGCAAGGCGGAGGAGGAGCGGCGCCGCAAGCAGGCCGAGGAGGAGGCACGGCTGCGTGCCGAGGCCGAGGCGCTCCGGCTGGAGAAGCAGCGCAAGGCCGAGGAGGCCCTGCTGCGCGCCGAGGAGGCGCGGCGCCTCGCGGAGGCGGCGGCAGCCGCCGCCGAGGCCGGCCCCCGGACCGCCCCGCGCGGGCCCGCCGCCCCGGCGGCCGGCCAGGACGCGGCGACCGTGCCGACGCCCGTGGTGAAGCCGGGCGGCGCGGCGGACGACACGACCGTGCTGCGCCCCGTGCGCGACGAGAGCACCGGCGACCAGGACGCGCGCCGGGCGTCCGGTTCGCCGGCGTCCGGGGCGTCCGGTGTGTCCGAGTCCGAGGTGACGGCCGAGCTGCCGCTGCCGCCGGCTCCGCAGGGCACGGGGGAGGAGACGGAGGTGCTGCCTCCGGTCCGCCCCGGTGCCGCGGACGGCTCCTCCGCGGACGGGCCTTCCGGCGCGGCCGACGAGACGGCCGTCCTGCCTCCGGTCCGCCCGGGGGACGCGGAGGACACGGCCGTCCTCCCGCCCGTCCGGCCGGACGCCGAGGAGACGGCGGTGCTGCCGCCCGTGCGTGGAGGCGGACCGGACGACCGGGTGCCGCCCGGGTACTTCCGCGACGAGGCGGCGCGGCCCGACGGCCGCGAGGACCGCACCCGGGAACTGCCCCAGGTCGACGCCGAGGGCGCGCCGCGGCGCCGCCGCTCCGACTGGGCCGAGGAGACCCCGCTGGACGACCTCCCGTCGCTGGCGGACGAACTCCTCGGACCGCACGAGGACGAGCCGGACGAGGGCCGGGGCCGCCGGGGCAGAGGCGGCCGGGGCCGCTGAGCCCTCCGGGGCAGGAGCGGCCGGGCCCGGAGCAGGGGCGGCTGCGGCCGCTCGGCGCTCCGGCGGGCCAGGAGATGTCCGGTCCGTGCTCGGGCTGACCGGGCCGCCTGCGAATGGGTCGGTTGGTCCGGCTTACGGCTGAGGGGTGGGTCTCCTGGCTGGCCGGCCATCGGGCTTCCGGCTGGGTTGACCGGTCCGGCTGGGCTGGTGGGTGCCGCCGGGCTGGTCGGTCCGCCGAGGAGGCTGGTCCGGTTGGGACGGCCGTACCGCCCGGGCTGGTCGGTCCACCCAGGTGTGCCGTTCGGACAGGTTGGTGACGCGGCCGGCCGGGTCGGTATGCGTCTGGCGGCTCCGGCGGGCCCGGTCGGCACGGTCCCCTCGTGGCTCCACCGGCGCCCCCGGGGAGACGTCCCGCCGCCGCTGTCAGTGGCCGCCCCCACAATGGACCTGGCAACGCGCAACGTGACGGAAGGGCGGCGTGACCCATGACCGTGTGGGACGACCTCGTCGGGCAGGAGAGGGTGAGCGAGCAGCTGGACGCTGCCGCCCGGGACGCCGACGCCCTGGTCACCGCGGCCTCCGCCGACGCCCCGCCGCCGGAGACGTCGAAGATGACGCACGCCTGGCTGTTCACGGGCCCGCCCGGAGCCGGGCGGAACCAGGCGGCGCGTGCCTTCGCGGCGGCCCTGCAGTGCGTCAGCCCCGACCGCGCGCTCGGCGGCTCGCCCGGCTGCGGCTTCTGCGACGGCTGCCACACCGCCCTGATCGGCACGCACGCCGACGTCACCAGCGTCGCCGCGGTCGGCACGCAGATCCTCGCCGACGACATGCGCGACACCGTCCGCAAGTCGTTCACCTCGCCGGCCAACGGACGCTGGCAGATCATCCTCGTCGAGGACGCCGAGCGGCTGAACGAGAAGTCGGCCAACGCCGTCCTCAAGGCCGTGGAGGAGCCCGCCCCCCGCACGGTCTGGCTGCTGTGCGCCCCCTCCATCGAGGACGTCCTCCCGACCATCCGCTCCCGCTGCCGCCACCTGAACCTGAGCACGCCCTCGGTGGACGCCGTCGCCGACATGCTCGTCCGCCGCGAGGGCATCGAACCGCCCGTGGCCGCCGCGGTGGCCCGCGCGACCCAGGGCCACGTCGACCGGGCCCGCCGCCTGGCCACCGACCCGGCGGCCCGCGAGCGGCGCGCCGCCGTGCTGCGCCTGCCGCTGCGCGTCGAGGACGTCGGCGGTGCGCTGAAGGCCGCCCAGGAACTGGTCGACGCGGCCGCCGAGGACGCCAAGCAGCTCGCGGAGGAGACCGACGCCAAGGAGACCGAGGAGCTGAAGACGGCCCTCGGCGCGGCGCAGGGCGGGCGCATGCCGCGCGGCACAGCGGGCGTGATCAAGGACCTGGAGGACAAGCAGAAGCGCCGCAGGACACGTACCCAGCGCGACAGTCTCGACCTCGCGCTGAGCGACCTGACGTCCTTCTACCGCGACGTGCTGGCCCTCCAGCTCGGCTCACGCGTGGCCATCGCCAACGCCGACGCCGAGGACGCCCTGGAGCGGCTCGCCCGCGGCAGCACGCCCGAGTCCACGCTCCGGCGGATCGAGGCCGTCGCCGCATGCCGGGACGCCCTCGACCGCAACGTGGCGCCCCTGCTCGCGGTGGAGGCGATGACCATGGCGCTGAGAGCGGGCTGAGACGGCTCGGCGGGACACGCCTGCGGACGTGCCGGGGGATGCCCCGGCGGGTTGACGGCGTCACTCGTCCGAGGCACACCCTGCACGCAGGGCGTCTGCGGCGTCGCCCAGAGTTACGCTCGCGGGATGTACACAAGGCGTCCCCCACGCACCGCCACTGCCGTCCCCGGCACCACCACCGCCGTCCCGGGCACCGCCACCGCATCCCGCTCCGGCGGCGGCCACCGCAGGGTCCGGAGCCGGGCCAGGACCGCGGCCGGTCTGCTCGCCACGGCCGCGCTGCTGGTCTCCGCCTGCTCCTCCGGCAGCTCGACGTCCACCGCGTCGGCGGCCGGAGGCACCGCCGCCCTGGCCGCCCTGCCGCAGGCCACCCCGGCGGCCCTCGCGTCGTACTACGGGCAGAAGCCGGCCTGGCGCGGCTGCGGCGTCCCCGGCTTCGAGTGCGCCACCGTCAAGGCGCCCCTCGACTACGCGGAGCCCGCCGCCGGCGACGTGAAGCTCGCCGTCGCCCGCAAGAAGGCCACCGGACCGGGCGAACGACTGGGCTCCCTGCTGGTGAACCCCGGCGGGCCGGGCGGCTCGGCGGTCGGCTACGTGCAGCAGTACGCGGGCATCGGCTACCCAGCCGAGGTGCGGGCCCGCTACGACATGGTCGCGGTCGACCCGCGCGGCGTGGCCCGCAGCGAGCCCGTCGAGTGCCTGGACGGTCCGGACATGGACAGGTACACGCAGACCGACTCCACGCCCGACGACGTCAAGGAGACGGACGGGCTGGTCACGGCCTACCGGACGTTCGCCGAAGGGTGCGGGGCGGACGCCCCCCGGCTGCTGCGCCACGTGTCCACCGTCGAGGCGGCCCGGGACATGGACATCGTCCGGGCGGCGCTCGGCGACGAGAAACTGAACTTCGTCGGGGCCTCCTACGGCACCTTCCTCGGGGCGACGTACGCCGGGCTCTTCCCCAAGCGGGCGGGCCGGCTGGTGCTGGACGGCGCGATGGACCCGTCGCTGCCCGCGCGGCGGCTGAACCTGGAGCAGACGGCCGGCTTCGACACGGCGTTCCGCTCCTTCGCCCGGGACTGCGTCCGACGCGCGGACTGCCCGCTGGGCGGTGCGGGCACCGAGCCCGAGCAGGCCGGGAAGAAGCTCAAGGCGTTCTTCACCGGGCTGGACCGGCGGCCCGCCCCCACCGGCGACGCCGACGGACGCCGGCTGACGGAGTCCCTCGCGACGACGGGCGTGATCGCGGCGATGTACGACGAGGGGGCCTGGGAGCAGCTGCGCGAGGTGCTGAACGCGGCGATGAAGGACGACGACGGCTCCGGGCTCCTCGCCCTGTCCGACAGCTACTACGAACGGGACGCCGACGGCGCCTACAGCAACCTGATGTTCGCCAACGCCGCGGTGAACTGCCTGGACCTGCCGGCCGCCTTCGACACCCCCGAGGAGGTGCGCAGGGCGCTGCCCCAGTTCGAGAAGGCGTCGCCCGTGTTCGGTGAGGGCCTGGCGTGGGCCTCGCTGAACTGCGCGTACTGGCCCGTCCGGGCCACGGGCGAGCCGCACCGCATCGAGGCGAGGGGCGCGGCGCCCATCCTGGTGGTCGGCACCACCCGCGACCCCGCGACGCCCTACCGCTGGGCCCGGGCCCTGGCCGGCCAGCTCTCCTCGGCCCGCCTGCTCACCTACGAGGGCGACGGCCACACGGCCTACGGGCGCGGCAGCTCCTGCATCGACCGGACGATCAACGCCTACCTGCTGCGGGGCACCCCGCCGCCGGACGGAAAGCGCTGCTCATAGCCCCTGCTCCCGGCCCCGGAAGCCCTGCCTCCGGGGCTGGTGCGGAGCACCCTCGGAAACTGTGTAGACTTACCGTCGTTGCTGATCGCACCATAGTGCGGACAGCGCGCCGCCTTAGCTCAGATGGCCAGAGCAACGCACTCGTAATGCGTAGGTCTCGGGTTCGAATCCCGAAGGCGGCTCACCTGAAACCCCAGGTCGGATGGACTCCGGCCTGGGGTTTTGTCGTGCGGTGGGGGTGCTCCCGACGGTCCGCGAAAAAAGTTCCGCGGTGGTGTCGAGAACGCGGTCGCTGCTTCGTCCCCGGGGTGAGCGCGGCCACAATGGGCCGCATCCGCATCGAGGAGAGCACCATGGCCAAGTACCTGCTGCTGAAGCACTACCGCGGCGCCCCGGCGGCGGTGAACGACGTGCCGATGGACCAGTGGACGCCGGAGGAGATCTCCGCGCACATGCAGTACATGCAGGACTTCGCGGACCGGCTGGAGAAGAGCGGGGAGTTCGTCGACGGTCAGGCGCTCGCCCCCGAGGGCGCGTGGGTGCGGTACGACGGGGAAGGGCGCCCGCCGGTCACCGACGGCCCGTTCGCGGAGACCAAGGACCTCATCGCCGGGTGGATGGTGATCGACGTCGACACCTACGAGCGGGCCGTCGAACTGGCCGGGGAGCTGTCGGCAGCGCCCGGGAAGGACGGGAAGCCGATCCACGAGTGGCTGGAGGTGCGCCCGTTCTACGGTGTGCAGCCCACCGTCACGGAGTGACCGCATCCATGGCACCCATGGACGACGCCCTGCTGCGCAGCCTCACCCCGAGCGTGCTCGCCGTCCTCGTCCGCCGCGGAGCCGACTTCGCGGCGGCCGAGGACGCCGTCCAGGAAGCGCTGATCGAGGCGGTCCGGGTCTGGCCGGGCGACCCGCCGCGGGACGCGAAGGGCTGGCTGGTCACCGTCGCCTGGCGGAAGTTCCTCGACGCGACCCGGGCGGACGCCGCCCGGCGCCGGCGCGAGGACGTCGTCGACGAGGAGCCGCCGCCCGGACCCGCGTCCGCGGTGGACGACACGCTCCAGCTGTACTTCCTGTGCGCCCACCCGTCGCTGACCCCGTCGTCCGCGGTCGCCCTCACCCTGCGCGCCGTCGGCGGCCTGACCACGCGCCAGATCGCCCGGGCGTACCTCGTGCCCGAGGCCACAATGGCCCAGCGCATCAGCCGGGCCAAGCGCACCGTGGCCGGGGTGCGGTTCGACCGGCCCGGCGATGTCGCCACCGTGCTGCGCGTGCTGTACCTGGTCTTCAACGAGGGCTACTCCGGGGACGTCGACCTCGCGGCCGAGGCCATCCGGCTCACCCGGCAGCTCGCCGCCCGGTACGACCACCCCGAGGTGCGGGGGCTGCTCGCCCTCATGCTGCTCCACCACGCCCGGCGTGCCGCCCGGACCGCGCCGGACGGCGGCCTCGTACCGCTCGCCGAGCAGGACCGCGGGCGCTGGGACACCCGCCTGATCGCCGAGGGCGTCCATGTCCTGCAGGCGGCTCTCGCCCGCGACCGGCTGGGCGAGTTCCAGGCGCAGGCCGCGATCGCCGCCCTGCACGCGGACGCGCGGACCGCCGAGGAGACCGACTGGGTGCAGATCGTCGAATGGTACGACGAGCTCCTGCGGCTGAACGACAGTCCGGTCGTCCGGCTCAACCGCGCGGTCGCCGTCGGGGAGGCCGACGGGCCGCGCGCCGGTCTGGCGGCACTCGCGGAGCTCGACGCCGGGCTCCCGCGGCACAGCGCCGTGGCCGCCTACCTCCACGAGCGCGACGGCGACCCGGTGACGGCGGCCCGGCTGTACACGGAGGCGGCGGGGAAGGCGTCCAGCCTCGCCGAGCGGGACCACCTGACCCGCCAGGCGGCCCGGCTCAACACGCACCGGAGCCGGTGACCGGCTGTCCGGCCGGTGTCGGGCCGGCCGACCGGTAAGGGGTCACCGACCGCTTGTGCGGGAGGAAAAAGGGGGTCCCGGCCGATCACCTCCGCCGGCCGGGACCCGGATCCGGCCACGGCGGCGGCACTCCCCCGAGTTGCGCGTCCATACGCGCGCGCCCCCGGGCCGGATCCAATGAAGTGATCACATCAAACCTTGCCAACCGATCGCTAACATGTGGCCAACGGTTCGCCGTTGCGCCATCGGTCGATTGGCTGGAACTCACCGAACCAGAATCGAGAACGGCCCTGGCAGGGGACCGTTGCGGGGCGGCCACGAGAGCAGAGGTGGCGGAAAGTCGCCGTCCGGGAGCGTGATCGCGTCACGGACACGGGCACGGGGGAGGCAAAGTGGTGATGCGGTTCGGGCTGCTCGGGCCACCGGCGCTGTTCGACGGCGCCCCGGGCGGTGAACCCGGAGAGCCCCGGCTCGTCCCGAGCGCCAAGTCCCGCGCGCTGCTGGGCGCGTTGCTCCTGGACGCCGGACGGGTCGTCTCCGTGGAGTCGCTCATGGACGCGTTGTGGGGCGGCGCCCCGCCCGTGTCCGCCCACGCCTCGCTGCACAACCACGTGTCCCGGCTGCGGCGGCTGCTCGACGACCCCGACCGGCTGCGGACGGTGCCGTCCGGCTATGTGCTGCGGATCGACGAGGGCGAGCTGGACGTCCACGTCTTCGACGCCCGCGTCGCCGCCGCCCGGGCCGCCCACATGTGCCACGAGCGGGAGCGGGTGGTGGGCGAGGTCGAGGCCGCGCTCGCCCTGTGGCGGGGCGCGCCCCTCGCCGGGCTGCCGCCCGAGGTCGGCGGATACGCCCTCACACACCGGCTCCGCGAGGCGCGGCTGCTGCTCCTGGAGTGGCGCTACGACGCCGAACTGGCGCTGGGCGGCCCCCGCCTCGACGAACTGGTGTCGGAGCTGGCGGTGCTGACGGACGAGTACCCGCTGCGCGAGGTGTACCACCGCCAGCTGATGCTCGCCCTGCACCGCACCGGCCGCCGCGCCGAGGCCCTGGCCGTCCACACCGAGCTGCGCTCCCGCCTGGTGGAGCGGCTCGGCATCGAACCGGGGCCGGGGGTGCAGGCGGCGCACGTGGAGGTGCTGCGGGGAGGCGCCGACACCGGCCACCGCCCTGCGACGCCGCCGGGCCGTTCCCTCGACTTCCGCCACCGCCCTGCCGCCGCACCGCCGTGCCCGCCGGCTGACCCTGGGGACCGCCGTGTCGGGCCGGCGCTGCCGTCCGCCGGCCTGAGCCACGGCTCTGCCGCACCGCCGAGCCCGCCCGCCGACCCCGGCGGCCGCCGTGTCGGGCCGTCCGTGCCGTCCGTCGGCACGAGCCACCGTCCTGCCCCACCGCCGGCCCGGACCTCTGGTGTCGGCGGCCCCGCCGTGACGCTCGCAAGGTCATCCGCCGGCATCAGCGACCCGGCTGTCGCGTCCCCAGCCCCATCCGCCGGCACCGGCGATCCCGCCGCAACGCCCTCGGCCTCGTCCACCGGCACCGCCGGGCCTGCCCCTCGGATCAGCGATCCCGCTGTCACGCGGTCGCTCTCGACCGCCGACGCCTCGTCCCCGCCCGCGCAGCTCCCGCCCCCGCCGACCCACCCCTCACCCCCGCCCGCGCAACTGCCGCCCCCACCCGCCCATTTCACCGGGCGCCGCCCCGTCAGTGACGCCCTCCGCCGTACCCTCACCGCTGCCGGGCCGCGTCCCACCGTCGTCCTCAGCGGTATGGCCGGGGTCGGCAAGACCGCACTCGCGCTCGTGGTCGCGCACGATCTGGCGAAACGTTTCCCCGATGGGCAGCTCCATCTCGACCTGCACGGTGCCACCCCGGGCAGGACGCCCCTCACCCCCGGCCAGGCCCTGGCCGCGCTGCTGCGTGACCTCGGCATCGAGCCCTGCCGCGTGCCCGAGTGCCCCGACTCCGCGTCCGCTCTGCTGCGTTCCCTGCTCGCCCGCACCCGCACGCTCCTGGTGCTGGACGGGGCCGCGAGTGCCGCGCAGGTACGGCCCCTGCTGCCGGGCGGCGCCGGATGCGCCGTGGTCGTCACGAGCCGTTCGCCGCTGACCTCCCTCGACGGAGCGGCCCGCTTCCCGCTGGCGCCCCTCTCGGACGAGGACGGTGCCGAACTCCTGCGTGCCGCCTCGGGCCGCGACGGCCTCGGCCGTTCACCGGCCTCCCGGCACCTCGTCGCCCGCACCGGCCGCCTCCCGCTGGCCCTGCGCATCGTCGCCGCCCGGCTCGCCGCGCGCCCGGCCCTCACGCCGGAAGCCCTCGCGGAGCAACTGGCCGACAGAAAAGAGCGCTTGCGGCTTCTCGAGTACGACGACCTGAGCGTCCGGCGCTCCCTCGCGGTGACGTACGAGGCGCTCACCGCGTCCGAGCACACGGTCGACCGGGACGCGGCCCTCGTGCTGCGCCGCATGGGCGCGCTCGACCTGCCCGCCTGCGGTGCCGGGCACCTCGCCCCCCTCACCGGCCTCGACGTGCGCCGCACCGAGGCCGCACTGGACCGCCTCCGCGACGTGGCGCTCCTGGAGGAGACGGCGTACGGCCGCTACACGCCGCACGACCTGGTGCGGGACTTCGCGCGGGAGACGGGCGGGTGAGGAGCGACGGGGCAGCCGGGCACCGCGACGGGTGGCCGGCGCCGCCGGGTCGCTCACCCACCGTCCTCCTGTCTGCGGCGCCCGCCCGTCACTTGGCGTCCGCGTAGCACTCGACCACGGCCGTGGTGAACGGGAACCGCACCGGTGTCTCGCCGAAGGTCAGCCGGCCGGCGAGGGCCGACGCCTCGCGGATCGCCTCCACGACCGCCCCGGTCTCCTCCTCGGGGCAGTGCACGATCACCTCGTCGTGCTGGAAGAAGACCAGCTCGGCGGCCAGGCCGGCGCAGTTCCTGCGGAGCGCGGCGAGCAGCAGCAGTGCCCAGTCCGCCGCGCTGCCCTGGACGACGAAGTTGCGGGCGAAGCGGCCGCGGGCGCGGGCGTTGGTGGAGGCGTATCCGGGCACCCACTGCGTGGAATCCGGCTGTTCCTCGTCGGCCGCCGGGATGCCGGCCTCCTCGGTGCCGTCGTCCGTGCCCCGGGCCGCGGGCGGGCAGGTCCGGCCGAGCCAGGTCCGTACGAGGCGGCCCTCCTCCCCGGCGCGGGCGGCGTCGTCCACGTAGGCCACGGCGCGGGGGAAGCGGCGGCGCAGCGCGGCGAGGTTCTTCAGCCCGTCCCCGGAGGTCTGCCCGTACACCGCGCCGAGCACGGCGATCTTGGCCTGGTCGCGGTTGCCGGAGAAGGCCCGCTCGGAGACGGCCTGGTAGAGGTCGCTCTCCCGCCCGGCGACCTCCATGAGGCCGGGGTCGCGGGAGATGGCGGCGAGGACGCGCGGTTCCATCTGGTCGGCGTCGGCGACGACGAGCCGCCAGCCGGGGTCGGCGACCACCGCCCGGCGGATGATCTTGGGGATCTGCAGGGCGCCCCCGCCGTTGGTCACCCAGCGGCCGGTCACGGTGCCGCCGGCGAGGAACTCGGGCCGGAACCGGCCGTCGCGCACCCAGTCCTGGAGCCACGACCAGCCGTGGGCGACCCAGATGCGGTACAGCTTCTTGTACTCGATGAGCGGCTTCACGGCCGGGTGGTCGACGGACTTGAGCTCCCAGCGGCGGGTCGAGGTGACCTTGACGCCCGCCCGCGCGAAGGCTTTGACGACGTCGGCCGGCAGGTCGGGGCGGACGCGGCGGCCGAACGCGGCGGACACCTCGTCGGCCAGCTCGGCCAGGCGGCGCGGTTCGCCCCCGCCCGCGTACCGCTCGCCCAGCAGGTCGTGCAGGACGGCCCGGTGCACCTCGGCGCTCCAGGGCAGCCCCGCGCGGTTCATCTCGGCGGCCACCAGCATGCCCGCCGACTCGGCCGCCGTCAGCAGCCGCATCCGGTCCGGGTGCTCGGCGCGCGTGTGCCGCCGCTGCTGCTCGGCGTAGACCGCGAGGAGGTCCGCCAGGGGCAGGTGGGCGCCCTGGGGTTCGAACAGCGAGGACTGGGCGCCGGGTGCGGCGGAGCGCTGCGGCGGATCGGGCGGCACGGGCAGGTCCCGCAGCCGGGCCAGGGCGGCCGCGGCCGAACGGGGCTCCCCGTACCGCCCCTCGTGGCCGAGGAGGAGCGTCTCGGCGGCCTCGATGTCGTAGCACCGCTCGACTCGCACCCCCGTGGCGAGCAGACGCGGGTAGACCTCGGCGGTGGACCGCCACACCCACCGCGTGACGCCGGGACGGCTCCGCACGGCCGCGGCGGGATCCGCCTCCCGCCGCACCGGCCCGGCGGGCAGCCCGTCCGGACCGAGGGGGGCGACGTCCACGCCGCCGTCCTCGGCCGGGGCGAGGGCCCACCGGTCGGTCATGCAGCGAGTGTGCCAGGGGGGTCTGACAACGGCCCCCCGGCACCGCCGTCGCAGGTCAGGACTCGTCGAGCACGTTCTCCTGCGCCCGCGCGATCTTCTCCAGCACCTTGACGACGTACTGCTCCGTCCGCTCCTTGCCGATGCCCAGGCCGCTGAGGACGCCCTGGCCGTTCTCGTGCTCCAGGAGGGCGAGCAGGATGTGCTCGGTGCCGATGTAGTTGTGCCCGAGGCGCAGGGCCTCGCGGAAGGTGAGCTCCAGGACCTTCTTGGCGGCCGGGCCATAGGGCACGAGCTCCGGGACGTCGTCGGCGGCCGGCGGGAGCGCCGCCGTGGCCGCCGCGCGGACCTCGTCGAGGGAGACGCCCTGTTCGACGACGGCCTTCGCGGCGAGGGCGTCGGGTTCGGCCAGCAGGCCGAGGACGAGGTGCTCGGGCAGGCCCTCGGTGTTCCGGGCGGCCTTGGACGCGTGGTGCGCGGCCATCACGGCGCTGCGGGCCCGCGGCGTGTACCGGTTGAAGCCCTGGCTCGGGTCGAGGTCGGCCGACTCCTTGGGCACGAACCGCTTCTGCGCGGCCTGCCGGGTGACGCCCATGCTCCTGCCGATGTCGGTCCAGGAGGCGCCGGAGCGCCGGGCCTGGTCGACGAAGTGACCGATCAGGTGGTCGGCCACGTCGCCCAGGTGGTCGGCGGCGATCACCGCGTCCTGCAACTGCTCCAGCGGCTCGTCGTGGACCTTCTTGATCGCGGCGATGAGGTCGTCGAGACGGACGGACGACGTGGGATCGGAGTTCGTCATGTGTCAACCGTAGGTTGCGCCCTCAGAGGTGTCAACCAAAGGTTGACAATTGCTCTCGTGGCACCATCGGCCGGGTGAGCACGTCCACCACCGTCGACCGGGCCTTCGCCGCCTCCCTCTACGAGACCGGCGAGACGGCCCTCGACACCGGAGCGTCCCTGCTGGCCGCCGACCCCGGGGCCGACGCCGAACTCGCCCGCCGCGGTCAGGAGTTCCTGGCGGCGGCCTGGCGCCGCGGCTGGCAGCCCGCCGACGTCGTACGGATCGTGCGGCGGGAGCTGGAGGACACGCACGTACGCCTCGCGGCGGAGCTGATCCGCGCCCAGCACGGCGGCGACCGGCCGCGCGGGCGGCGCTGGAGCGCCCAGCTCGCCGCGCTGCCGGCCGATCCGCCGCCCCGCACCGACCGCTTCTCGCACGCCACGGCCGTGCTGGAGCTGTACCGGCTGCTGCTGCGCCTGCCCCCGCTGGAGGTGCTCGACGAACAGCCCGGGGGAGCGCGCACCGAGTCCCGCATGCTCACCCGCATCCGTGCCCTGCTCGCCAAGGCGGAGGCCACCGGCTTCCCGGAGGAGGCGGAGGCGCTCAGCGCCAAGGCGCAGGAACTGATGGCCCGGCACAGCGTCGACGAGGCGCTGCTCGCCGCGCGGGCACCGTCCCCCGAGACGCCCGGGGCGTGCCGGATCGGGGTGGAGCCGCCGTACGAGGAGGCCAAGGCGGTGCTGCTGGACGCCGTCGCCACGGCCAATCACTGCCGGGCGGTGTGGAACGAGGCGCTGGGCTTCTCCACGGTCGTCGGGTTCGAGACCGACCTGGAGGTGGTCGAGCTCCTGCACACCTCCCTGCTGGTGCAGGCCACGACCGCGATGACCAAGGCGGAGGCCGCTCAGCGGGCGGGTGGGCGCAAGCGCACCAAGACCTTCCGGCAGTCCTTCCTCGCGGCCTACGCCCACCGCATCGGCGTCCGCCTGGCCGCGGCGGCCGAGACGCAGGTCACCGACGACCTGCTGCCGGTCCTGGCCGGCCGCGAGGTGGCCGTCACCGGACGGCTGGACCGGATGTTCCCGGAGACGACCACGACCCGCCTGCGCTCGGTGCGCGACGCGGCGGGCTGGACGGAGGGCGCACAGGCGGCGGACCGGGCCCAGATGCGCCACCGCCCACGACTGGACTGACGAGCGGACGGCCTCCGGCCCCCTGGCGGGTCGACAGCGCCGACCAGCGAACGGCCTTCGACAGCGCCGACCAGCGAACGGCCTTCGCTCACCCCGGCACGTCGACGGTCCCCTGGGGCGCTGATGCCGACTCAGCGCCGCCCCGCCGCCGGGCCCGTCACCGCCGGGGGCCCCTCAGTCTCCCGAGCTCTCGAAGCCGCTCACCGTGGCGTCCACCGTGCCGCCGTCCTCCTGACGGGCCACCGGGCCGTAGGACCACTTCAGCTCGTGCGCGTCCCGGGGCGCGCCCGGCAGCGTGAAGGACGCGGCGTGCACGGCGAGGCTCTTCGCGGGGTCGTCCTCGCCGCGGACGTAGGTGATCGTGAAGGACGTCGTGGCGCCCTTGCCGAGCGTGAGCGGCTGCGCCTGGGCGCCCTCCTCCGGGAGCACGTTCGTCGTGCTGCTGTCGGCCAGCAGGTCCACGGCGGGGAAGCCCTTCAGGGTGCACTGCGCGCCCTGGTTGGTGAGCGTGACGGTGACATTGCCGGTGTCCCCGGCCGCGGGGGCGGCGCCCGCCCCGACCTCGACGTCCATGTCGCGCAGCGCGCAGGCCACCGGGCCGTTCGACGGATCGGTGTTCTTCGTGTCGTCGGCGCCGGTGCCGCCGTCGTCGCAGGCGGTCAGCAGGAGCGTCGCGGACAGAGCGGCGGCCAGGGTGACGGGCAGGGTGCGCATGAGGTCCTCTGGGCGATCAGCAGGAGGGGCTTCGGCTCCCTGGATCATCACGCACCGCGGTGCCGCACGAGCACGCACCCCTGGGGAATCCCCCGAACGCCGGACGGGCCGCGGCGCCCGGAGGCGTACCGCGGCCCGTGTCGGCGTCCGGGGTCCTGCCGCGCGCCGGGGCCTGCTCCTACTGCGCGCCGAGGCTCGCCGTCGGAAGGCCCGTGGGCAGCTTCCCGCCCTCGGCCTTGGTGTAGGTCTCGGTGCCCACGCCGTTCTCCCAGGTGACCTTCATGCTGGTGCCGGTGACCGAGTCGACCGTGCCGGTGGACCGGCCCTTCGAACCGTCCGTGCACTTCAGGCGGATGGTCTTCGTCCCGGACTCCTCGCCCGCGGTGCCGCTGCACACGCCCCCGCCGGTGGCGAACAGCGCGGCCTGCTTGCCGGTGATCACCAGGGCCACGGCCTTGCCGTCGGTCGTGGCGAGCCAGCTGCCGGCCAGGGCGCCGCCCTCCTCCTCGCCGGAACCGGAGCCGGAGCCGGAGTCCGACCCGGACGACCCGGAGCCGGAGTCGCCGCCCGTGTCGGCCGACGCCGAGGCGGACGGGCCGGACGCCGGGTCGTCACCGGATCCGCCGTCGCCGTCGCCGCTGCACGCGGTCAGCGCGAGCGCCCCCACCAGCCCCGCGGCGGCCGCCGCGAGGCGCACGGCGCCGGAGCGGCGCGAGAAGATCACCGAAGTCACTGCAAGCCCCCAAGCTGTAGCCGGTCGGCGGCCGGTCCGGGAGAACCGGCCGGTCCCGTGGCCGGAACGACCGCAGCAAGCTACCAGGGCCCGTCAAGGGGTTCCCGGAAAGCCCGTCACCAGGACGACTTGCGCACACCGGGCAGATACCCCGCGTGCGCCTGCTCCCGCAGCCCGACCCGGGACAGCCCGAACGCCCGGAAGTAGCCGCGCGGCCGCCCGTCCACCTGGTCCCGGTTGCGCACCCGCGTGGCGCTCGCGTCCCGCGGCTGCCTGCGCAACTCGGCCTGGGCGGCGGCTCGTTCGTCCTCGCTCGACGAGGGCCGCCGCACGATCTCCTTCAGCTCGGCGCGCCGGGCGGCGTAGCGCGCGACGGTCTCCTTGCGCCGCTCGTTCTTCGCGATCTTGCTCTTCTTCGCCATCAGACCCTCACTCCCCGGGCCCGGATGCGGGCGACGGCCGCCTCGACGCCGATCGTGTCGACGGTCTTGATCCCCTTGGCGCTCAGCCGGAGCCGCACGTGACGGCCCTCGCTCGGCAGCCAGTAGCGCTTGGACTGGATGTTCGGGTCGAACCGGCGGGACGTGCGCCGGTGGGAGTGCGAGATGCGGTTGCCGAAGCCGGGGCGGGCCCCGGTCAGCATGCAGTGCGCGGACATGGTGGTGACGTACCTCTCGTCTCAGGCGATGTAAATGGAATTCATTTTCAGTAGCATAGCGGCATGGCTCGCAACGAACTCCGGCCGGTCATCAAGCTCCGGTCCACCGCCGGGACCGGCTACACCTACGTGACCCGCAAGAACCGCCGCAACGACCCGGACCGACTGACCCTGCGCAAGTTCGACCCGGTCGCCGGCCGCCACGTCGACTTCCGAGAGGAGCGCTGACCATGCGCGAGGGGATCCACCCGGAGTACGGACCGGTCGTCTTCCGCGACCGTGCCGCGGACTACGCCTTCCTCACCCGCTCCACCATGACCGGCGAGAAGACGATCGAGTGGGAGGACGGCAACACCTACCCCGTCGTCGACGTCGAGATCTCCGACGTCAGCCACCCCTTCTACACCGGCACCGCCCGCGTCCTGGACACCGCCGGCCGCGTCGAGCGCTTCGAGCGCCGGTACGGGAAGAAGGACTGACCCCGTGCCCGAGCTCCCCGTTCCCGAGCCCGCCGCGTCCGGGCTCCCCGTCGTCCTGGTCGGCGGCCTGCACGCCGACGCCCGCCGGGCGGCCGTCGCACGGCTGCTCGCCGACGTGCCCGGCAGCGTCGTCCTCCACCACGACCTGTCGACGGCTGCGGCGGGCACCGTCGTACGCACCATCAGGGACGCGACCGGTGTCCTCGACGCGGGCCGGGCGCCGCTCGTCAACGACTGCGCCTGCTGCGCCCTGCGCGAGGACCTGGTCCCGGAGCTGGAGCGGCTCCGGGACGCCGGCGGCACCCGGCTTGCCGTCGTCGAGCTGTGGGACTCCGTCGAGCCCAAGGCCATGGCCGAGGTCGTGGCCGCCGGCGGGCTCACCGTCACCGGGGTGATCACCGCCGTCGACCCGGCCCTGGTCCTGCCGTACCTGGCCAACGGCGACGACCTGGCCGACGGCGGTCTGGCCGCGGCCGCCACCGACCAGCGCACGGTCGCCGACACCTTCGCGCGCCAGCTGGAGTACGCCCCCGTCCTCGCGGTCGCCGACTCCCCGGAGGCCGACGACGAGGACCGCGAGCTGCTCGCCCAGCTGCACCCCACCGCCCGGCAGGTGCCGCTCGCGCCGGAGGACCCGGCCGAACCGGCCGGTGGTGACCTGACCGTGCCGCCGCCGCGCCTGCGACCGCTGTCCGTGCTGGCCCGGGCCGCCCTGGCCGGGTTCGACATCGAGGCGGCCGCCGCCGCCCAGCACCCCGCCTGCGCGCTGCTGCCCGCCGAGGCCGACGCGCACGGCGTGACCACCCTGGTCTGGAGCAGCCGCCGCCCCTTCCACCCGGAGCGGCTCTACGCCGCGCTGGAGGACCTGACCTGCGCGGCCGCCCGCAGCCGGGGCCGGTTCTGGCTGGCCGACAAGCCCGACACGCTGTTCCACTGGGACGCGGCGGGCGGGGCCCTGTGCGTGGAGAGCGCCGGGCCGTGGCTGGCCTCCCTGCCGGACGCGGCCTGGGAGATGGTCCCGCCGGTGCGCCGGGCCGCCGCCGCGCTGGACTGGCACCCCGAGCACGGCGACCGCTGCCAGCACCTGGTCTTCACCTCGCCCGGCCTCGACCGGGACGGCCTGGAGCGGCTGCTGGAGTCCTGCCTGCTCACCGACGCCGAGTACGCGGCCGGGCGCGAGGCCTGGCAGCACCTGCCGCACGCCTTCGACACCCTCCTGGAGGTCTGAACCGACATGCCCCGCAAAGCCGAACGCACCCCTGCCAGGAACCGGCCCAATCCCCTGGACCAGGCCGGGATCACGTACATCGACTACAAGGACACCGACCTGCTGCGGAAGTTCATCTCCGACCGCGGCAAGATCCGCAGCCGCCGGGTCACCCGGGTCTCGGCCCAGCAGCAGCGGCAGCTGGCCACGGCGATCAAGAACGCGCGGGAGATGGCGCTGCTGCCCTACTCCGCCCGCTGAGCACGTCCCCGCCCGGGTGAGGTTCCCCACGCTCCACGTGTGGGGGACCTCTTGTGCGTGCCGGGGCCGACGCGGCGGCCTTCCGGCGGGCCACCGGGGAAGTGCCGGACGGCCGGTCGCCCGGCTCGGGCGGGGCGTCCGGCGGACACCGGGGAAAGCGCTTGGGCCGGTCCGGCCGGTCCGGTGCGCCGAGCACGGACCGGGCACCGGTCCGAGCCGGGCGTGGCACGGGTGCATGACGGCCGGATCGTGCGCGCGGCGCATCTGTCCCTGCTCAGCCGCGTGCCCGGTGCCTCCGGATCCGGTCCCCGGCCCCGGGTTCCACGCCGTACAGTCACCCACCGGACCGGTCGAGCGGATGCTCCGCCTCCATCGGACCTCCACCGGGCCCGCCCGGTTCCCGCCCGGCCCGAGGGAACGCGACACGAGTCAGCGGCGTCAGACAAGCAAGAGCTTTCGGTAAAGCGGGCACCAAAGCTGTAACCGCGGGACCACCCCGCGTGCACGTGCATCTGCTCCTGCATCTGCACATGAACAGAGCTATGATCCGGGTCAGTTGACCGCTGCATCAATGGCCACACCAGCCAGTGCACCACCGGGGAGCGACCTGTGGACCACGACGTGTACAACGGGATGGCGGCCACCAGGCTGAACGGTGTTGCCTGGCAGAAGAGCCGGCACAGCAACTCGCAGGGTTCCTGCGTGGAGTTCGCGCGGCTGCCGGGCGGTGACGTGGCGGTGCGCAACTCCCGCTTCCCCGACGGTCCCGCGCTGGTCTACACCCGTGCCGAGATCGAGGCGATGCTGCTCGGGGTGAAGGACGGGGAGTTCGACCATCTCGTCGGTGGATGACAGCGATGTCGCCCTGCGGGGCGACCGGTGCGCCGCTGCTGCGCTGTGACGCGCGTAGAACCGCGGCGCGAGGAGGCGCCGCGGTGTCTCATCCGCCGACGGGACCGGCTCCGGTGTGCGGCAGCCGGAACAGCGCCCAGACCACCTTGCCGCTGAGGGCGCCCGCGAGCGGGTGCCAGCCCCAGCTGTCGCTGAAGGAGTCGACGAGGAACAGCCCCCGTCCGGACTCGGCCGAGAAGTCGTCGGTCTCCCGGGCGACCGGGCTGTCGTGACTGGGGTCGCGCACCGCGCACACCAGCCGCTCGGGCCACCGCATCAGGTGCAGGCGCACCGGGGGTTCGTGGCGCGCCGCGCACAGGGCGCCCGCCGGCAGTCCGTGCCGCAGGGCGTTGGTGACGAGTTCCGAGACCACCAGGCAGACGTCGTCGAACCGGTCGCCCAGGTCCCACTGGTCGAGGGTTCTGCGGGTGAACCGGCGTGCCTCGCCCACGGCTTCGAAACGGGCGGGCAGTGCGCAGGAGGCGGCGTGGGACACGGCCGCGGGGTCCAGCGGCGGAAGGCCCTGCCGTAACGGCTCGAGCATGGTCGATCCATTCGTCCCCATGCGAGGCACTCCCGGGTGTTCGCGGTCGGTGCGATGCAGCGGTGGTGCGGGACCATGGTTTCGGATGCGTACAGCAGATGCAAGGGCAGATGCACGTGCAGGTGACCGGAATGCGTCGTCCCGTACCGCTTGTTGGTCAATTTTTCCGTCATCTCGACGTCGCTCTTCGGCCGTTCGCATGCCTCTTTCTTCCGTGCACGCGCGTGCGTCGACTGTCTCGATTCCGTTTCCGTAACCGGACGAGTACTGCTCGAAGTGTTTTAGTGGCAGACTTCGGCCCCTGAAACCGTTGGGGAGGCTGGCGAACGTGAGCGCGGGAGAGCCGGGATCGGTGGTGCGGCGCATGCTGCTCGGATCACAACTCAGGCGACTGCGTGAGGCGCGGGGCATCACGCGCGAGGCGGCGGGCTACTCGATCCGCGCCTCCGAGTCGAAGATCAGCCGGATGGAGCTGGGCCGGGTGAGCTTCAAGACCAGGGACGTCGAGGACCTGCTGACGCTGTACGGCATCACGGACGAGCAGGAGCGCTCGTCCCTGCTGTCGCTGGCCAAGGAGGCCAACGTCGCGGGCTGGTGGCACAGTTACTCCGACGTGCTGCCGAGCTGGTTCCCGACCTACGTCGGCCTGGAGGGCGCCGCCTCGCTGATCCGGGCGTACGAGGTGCAGTTCGTGCACGGCCTGTTGCAGACCGAGGCGTACGCGCACGCGGTGGTCCGCCGGGGCATGCAGGGCGCGAGCGAGGCCGACGTCGAGCGCCGCGTGGCCCTGCGCCTGGAGCGGCAGAAGCACCTGGTGGCCGAGTCGGCCCCCGACTTCCACATCATCCTGGACGAGGCCGCGCTGCGCCGCCCCTACGGCGACCGCGAGGTCATGCGCGGCCAGCTCCAGCACCTGATCGACATCTCGGAGCGGCCCAACGTGCGGCTTCAGGTGGTGCCGTTCAGCCTCGGCGGGCACTCCGGCGAGAGCGGCGCGTTCACGATCCTCAGCTTCCCCGAGTCGGACCTGTCGGACGTGGTGTACCTGGAGCAGCTCACCAGCGCGCTGTACCTGGACAAGCCCGAGGACGTCGCCCAGTACGAGCGGGCGCTCAAGGAGCTGCAGCGCGACAGCCCCGGCCCCTCCGAGAGCCGGGACCTTCTCCGGGGTCTCCTTCAACTCTCCTGAAACACAAGTACGATGACGCGTGATCAGGTCGCGGGGAAGCGGCCGAGGGTCTGAGGGATCGAGGGATCACATGTCGTCGTCCTGCTTCACCGACCTCGCACAGCAGTACATCGACGGTGAGTGGCGTCCGGGCACCGGCTCGTGGGACATCATCGACTTCAACCCGTACGACGACGAGAAGCTGGCGTCGATCACGATAGCCACGGCCGACGAGGTCGACGAGGCGTACCGGGCCGCCGCCCGCGCCCAGGAGCAGTGGGCGGCGACCAACCCCTACGCCCGCCGCGCGGTCTTCGAGAAGGCGCTCCGGCTCGTCGAGGAGCGCGAGGCGGAGATATCCGAGGCCATCGTCGCCGAGCTCGGCGGGACCCGCCTGAAGGCCGCCTTCGAGCTGCACCTGGCCAAGGAGTTCCTGCGCGAGGCGGTCCATCTGGCCCTCGCCCCCGCCGGCCGGATCGTTCCCTCGCCCGTGGACGGCAAGGAGAACCGCGTCTACCGCGTGCCGGTCGGTGTGGTGGGTGTGATCAGCCCCTTCAACTTCCCCTTCCTGCTGTCGATCAAGTCCGTCGCCCCGGCCCTCGCCCTCGGCAACGCCGTGGTGCTCAAGCCGCACCAGAACACGCCGATCGTCGGCGGCTCCCTGGTCGCGAAGCTCTTCGAGGACGCGGGACTGCCCGGCGGCCTGCTGAACGTGGTCATCACCGACATCGCGGAGATCGGCGACGCCTTCATCGAGCACCCGGTCCCGAAGGTCATCTCCTTCACCGGCTCCGACCAGGTCGGCCGGCACGTCGCCACCGTCTGCGCCCGGCAGTTCAAGCGCTCCGTGCTCGAACTGGGCGGCAACAGCGCGCTGGTGGTGCTGGACGACGCCGACCTCGACTACGCCGTCGACGCCGCGGTGTTCAGCCGGTACGTCCACCAGGGCCAGGTCTGCATGGCCGCCAACCGCGTCCTGGTCGACCGGTCGGTGGCCGAGGAGTTCACCGGGAAGTTCGTCGCCAAGGTGAAGAGCCTCAAGACGGGCGACCCGCGCGACCCGGAGACCGTGATCGGCCCGGTCATCAACTCCTCGCAGGCCGAGGCGCTCGCGGGCGTGGTCGAGCAGGCCCTCGCCGAGGGCGCCACCGCCCTGGTGCGCGGCGGGCGGACCGACAACCTCGTCGAGCCGTCCGTGCTGACCGGTCTGCCGGCCGACTCCGCCCTGCTGCGGCAGGAGGTCTTCGGGCCGGTCGTCTTCCTGGTGCCGTTCGACGGCGAGGAGGAGGCCGTGCGCCTCGTCAACGACACGCCGTACGGCCTGAGCGGCGCGGTGCACACCGGGAGCGTCGAGCGGGGCGTGCGGTTCGCCCAGCAGATCGACACCGGCATGTTCCACGTCAACGACGGCACCGTCCACGACGAGCCGATCGTCCCCTTCGGCGGCGAGAAGCACTCGGGCGTCGGCCGCCTCAACGGCGAGACGATGCTGGACGCCTTCACCACCACCAAGTGGATCTCGGTGCAGCACGGGCGCAGCGGCTTCCCGTTCTGACGGCGACGCCGTGCCCGCCGCCGTTGCGGACAGCACCTGACCGCAAGGGTGCGTAGCGTCGTCGGTGTGAGGGGGAGAGGCCCCCGGTCACGACGGAAGGCGGCGGTCATGGTCACTCACGTTCCCGCGGAGGCACCCGGCGACGAGCGCGGAGCGCTGCTGAACTTCATCGCCGAGCAGCGCGGCGGCATCCGCCGGTCGCTGCTGGGTCTGACGCAGGAGCAGGCGACGTCCCGCCCGAGCGCGAGCGAGCTGTCCCTGGCGGGGCTGCTCAAGCACGTGGCGGAGGTCGAGCAGGGCTGGATCGCCCGGGCCAAGGGCGAGCCGCCGGCCGTCCACCGCGACGAGTCGAACTGGGACGAGTGCTTCCGGCTGGTCGGCGACGAGACCGTGGAGTCGCCGCTCGCGTACTACGAGAAGGTGGCCGCCGAGACGGAGGCCTTCATCCGCGCGGTGCCCAGCCTCGACGACACCTTCCTGCTGCCGGCGGCGTCCTGGAACCCGAAGGACGAGCAGCTCTCCCTGCGCTGGCTCTGCCTGCACCTGATCCGCGAGACGGCCCGGCACGCCGGTCACGCCGACATCATCCGCGAGTCGCTGGACGGCGCGACGGCCTTCGAGCTGGTGGCGAAGGAGCAGGGCAGCTCCTGGGGCTGACCTGCCCCGGCCTACGCTGGCCCCATGTCAGCGATCCGTCTCCTCGTGCTCGGCGCGGTCCGCATGCACGGGCGGGCCCACGGCTACCAGGTCCGCAACGACCTGGAGTTCTGGGGCGCCCACGAGTGGTCCAGCGCCAAGCCCGGCTCGATCTACCACGCGCTGAAGCAGATGGCCAAGCAGGGCCTGCTGCACGCGCACGAGGTCGCCCCGTCCACGGCCGGCGGCCCGCCGCGCACGGAGTACGAGGTCACCGGGCGAGGCACCGAGGAGTACTTCCGGCTGCTGCGCGAGGCGCTGGTCACCTACGACCAGCGCGGGGACGTCAAGACGGCCGCCGTCGGCTTCGTGGTGGACCTGCCGCGTGCCGAGGCGGTCGCCCTGCTGAAGGAGCGGACGCTGCGCATCGAGCAGTGGCGGGCCGCCGTCCTGGAGCACTACGTGCCCGAGGAGGGACCCCAGCAGCTCGGTCACATCGGCGAGATCATGAACCTGTGGGTCCACACGGCCGACTCCGAGGCCGAGTGGACCCGAGGGCTGATCGAGCGCATCGAGGGCGGCGCCTACACCTTCGCCGACGAGGGCGACCCCTTCGTGGGGGTCCTGGCCGACGACGAGGAGAACCCGTACGGCACGGGGGAGCGGCACCCCGGGGACGCTCACTAATCAAGTTTGACGAATGGCGCGGGCGGGGATACCTTCATGCGGGTAGTCAAGTTTGACTAGAGAGGGAGGCCCGGTGGCCGACGCGGCGATCACCGTCGAGGGCGTGCACAAGAGGTACGGGGAGAAGAAGGCGCTGGACGGGCTCGGCCTCACGGTCGCGCGCGGCACGGTGCACGGGGTGCTCGGGCCGAACGGCGCGGGCAAGACCACCCTGGTCCGGGTCCTGTCCACGCTGCTGCGGCCGGACGCGGGCCGGGTGGTGGTGGCCGGCCACGACGCGGTCCGCGAGGCGTACGCCGTGCGGCTGCGCATCGGCCTGCTCGGCCAGCACGCCGCGCTCGACGAGGAACTCGGCGGCAGGCAGAACCTGGAGCTGTTCGGCCGGCTGCACCACCTGGGCGCCCGAGGGGCACGCGCGCGGGCCGGCGAGCTCCTGGAGCGGTTCGGCCTCGGCGACACCGGCCGCAAGCCGGTGGGCCAGTACAGCGGGGGCATGCGGCGCAGGCTGGACCTGGCCGCCTCCCTGATCACCGAGCCGGAGGTGCTGTTCCTGGACGAGCCGACCACCGGCCTCGACCCGCGCGGGCGGGCCGAGGTGTGGGACTCCGTCCGCGCCCTGGTCGGCGGCGGGACGACGGTCCTGCTCACCACGCAGTACCTGGAGGAGGCCGACCAGCTCGCCGACCGCATCAGCGTGGTCGACGCCGGGCGGGTGATCGCCGAGGGCACGGCCGGCGAGCTGAAGGCCGAGACCGGCGGCGACCGCATCGACGTCGTCCTGCGGGAGGCGGGGCAGCTCGGCGCGGCCGTCGCCCTGCTGCCCCTCACCGGGGTCACCGTCGACGCCGACCGCCGCCTGCTGAGCGCCCCGGTCGCCGACCGCATGCAGGCCCTGACCGGCGTCGTACGAGCCCTGGCGGAGGCCGGGATCGAGGCGGAGGACGTCGCCCTGCGCCGGCCGACGCTGGACGAGGTGTTCCTGCACCTGACCGGCGACGCCCACCGAGTGAAGGAGGCCGCGTGACCGCGCACGCACTGACCGACTCCTGGACCATGACCCGCCGCGAGCTCGCCCGCTGGCAGCGGCAGCCGGTCCAGCTGGCCGTCAACCTGGTCTTCCCGGTGATGCTGCTGCTCATGTTCGGCTACCTGGTCGGCGGCGGCCGGGGCGTGAGCGGCGAGTACCGCGACTACCTGATCCCCGGCATGCTCGCGCTGACCATGGCCTTCGGTCTGGAAGGCACGATGCTCGCCGTCACCCAGGACCTGAACAAGGGCGTCATCGACCGGTTCCGGTCGATGCCGATGGCCGACGGGGCGGTGCTGGTGGGCCGTTCCGCCGCCGACATGCTCCAGTCGGCGATGGCCCTGCTGGTGCTGATCGGCGTCGGCGCGGCGCTCGGCTGGCGGCCCGGCGGCGGCCCGGCGGCCCTCCTGGCCGCCCTGGGCCTGCTGCTCCTGTTCCGCTTCGCGATGCTGTGGATCGGCATCCACCTCGCCCTGGTGGCCGGCCGGCCGGAAATGGTGCAGGCCGTGCAGATCCTGGTCTGGCCCGTCGGCTTCCTGTCCAACGCCCTGGCCGCGCCCGGCTCCATGCCCGGCTGGCTGGGCACGGTCGTCGAGTGGAACCCGATGTCCCACACGGCCACGGCCGTACGGCACCTCTTCGGTGTCCCCGGCGCGGAGTCCGGGCACGTCTGGGCGGCGGTCGCCTGGCCCCTGGCGCTGCTGGCGGTGTTCTTCCCGCTGGCGGTGCGCAGGTTCGCGCGGCTGAGCCGGTGAGGACCGGCGCCCGGATCGACCCGGGCGCCGGGCCTGAGGGCCTGTTGCCCTAGTGGTGGAAGCTGGTGGCCGCGCCCCTGTCCTCGGTCAGCGGGTGCGGCTGCCGGCGCAGTTCCGGCAGCAGCCGTTCCAGGTCCTGCGCGAGCAGGTCCGCGAGGTCGGCGGAGAAGCCGTTGCGGCACACCACCCGCAGCACGGACAGGTCCTGACGGTTCTCCGGGAAGGTGTACGCGGGCACCAGCCAGCCGTGCTCGCGCAGCCGCCGCGACACGTCGAACACGTCGTACGCCGTCACGTCCGGCGCGGTCGTGAAGGCGAACACCGGCAGCTGGTCGCCCCGGGTCAGCAGCCGGAAGTCGCCGAGCGCCTCGATCCGCGCGGCCAGCCCCGTGGCCACGTCCCGCGCGGCCTGCTGCACGGCCCGGTAGCCGTCCCGGCCCAGCCTGAGGAACGTGTAGTACTGCGCCACGACCTGCGCCCCCGGCCGGGAGAAGTTGAGCGCGAACGTCGGCATGTCACCGCCCAGGTAGTTCACCCGGAACACCAGCTCCTCCGGCAGCGCGTGGGCGTCCCGCCACAGCGCCCAGCCGACACCCGGGTAGACCAGGCCGTACTTGTGGCCCGAGGTGTTGATCGACGTCACCCGCGGCAGCCGGAAGTCCCACACCAGGTCCTCGTCGAGGAAGGGCGCGACCATCGCGCCGGACGCCCCGTCGACGTGCACCGGGATGTCGAGCCCGGTGCGCTCCTGCAGCGCGTCCAGCGCGGCGCACAGGTCGGCGACCGGCTCGTAGGAGCCGTCGAAGGTGGAGCCCAGGATGCCGACGACCCCGATGGTGTTCTCGTCGCACAGCTCGACCGCGGCCTGCGGGTCCAGGTGGTAGCGCTCGCCCTCCATGGGGACCAGCCGCGCCTCCACCTCCCAGAAGTTGCAGAACTTCTCCCAGCAGACCTGCACGTTCACGCCCATCACCAGGTTGGGCCTGGCCCCCGGGTACCGGTCGGCGTTGCGCTGGGCCCAGCGCCGCTTGAGGGCCATGCCGGCGAGCATGCAGGCCTCGCTCGACCCGGTCGTGGAGCAGCCCACGGCTGCGGCCGGGTCGGGCGCGTTCCACAGGTCGGCGAGCATCGCCACGCAGCGCCGCTCCAGCTCGGCGGTGCGCGGGTACTCGTCCTTGTCGATCATGTTCTTGTCCCGGCACTCCGCCATCAGCAGCCCGGCCTCGGGCTCCATCCAGGTGGTGACGAAGGTGGCGAGGTTCAGCCGCGCGTTGCCGTCCAGCATCAGCTCGTCGCGCACCAGCTGGTGGGCGGTCGCCGGGGCCATCGGCTGGTCCGGGAGCCGGTGGGTCGGCGGGGCCTCGGCCATGTCGCCGACGGGGTTGGCGGGTCCGTAGAACGGGTTGACGGAGATGCGGTGCTCGCCGGAGCGGCGGGGGCCTTCGTGGAGCGGCACGGGTGCCTCCAGGGGATGTGTTCCGACAGGGGGTGGATGGGTCGGGGGCGTCAGCGGACCGATGTGCCGTCCTCGCGCAGCTGCATCTGCGGCCGGCCGGTCACCAGCAGCCAGGCGGGCAGGGAGGCGACGCACAGCAGGACGAGGATCGACGGGGAGGCGACCAGCACCGCGGCGACGAAGAGGCTCACCCAGCCCTGCCGGGTGATCGCCAGCAGTACGCCGAGCACCGCGGCGGCCACCCCGACCGAGGGGTGCACCCCGTCGACGAGGGCGTGGGCGCCCAGGCCGAGGGCGGTGCCGACGAACACGGCCGGGAAGATGCGCCCGCCGCGGAAGCCGCAGGAGGCCGCGACGAGCAGCGCGGCCAGCTTCACCACCGTCAGCACGGCGTACTCGCCGGCACCGCGGGCCTGCGGGTCCTGCGCCAGCACGGCGATCTCGTCGAGCCCCTTGAACAGCGTCAGGTGGCCGCCCAGCGCCGCCAGGGCGCCCAGCACGGCACCGCCCACCGGGAGCATCAGCAGGGGGTGCCGCAGCCGGCGGAAGGCCGCGTGGACGTGGGGGAAGGCGTACACCGCGCACAGGGTGAGCAGCGCGCCGACCGAGGCGACCACGACGGCCGCCGCCAGATCGGCCCAGCCGGGACGCCCGAAGGGCGGCAGGCCCAGGTCGAAGCTCGGGCGGTCGACGAGGGAGACCGTCAGCGAGCCAGCCGCGGCGGCGGTCAGCGGCGCGAAGAGGTTGTCCCAGAGCAGGCCCCGCGTCTTCTGCCCGGCCAGCACCTCGGAGATCGCCAGGGCGGCCGCCACGGGCGTGCCGAACAGCGCGCCGATGGTGGCCGCCTCGGCCAGCACCGGCCAGATCCGGCCCGGTGCCCGCGGGACGGCCCGGCCGCCCAGCCACACCGCCAGGCCGACGTTGACGGCGATGATCGGGTTCTCCGGACCGAGGCTGGGACCGCCCGCCAGCATCAGCGCGGTCGCCAGCACCAGACCCGGCAGCACCACGGGCGGCAGGACCGGGGCGTCCAGCCCCACGGTGGCCGGATCGGGGCCCGCGTGCCCGGGCATCCGCCACACCACGAGCCCGACGGCGATCCCGGTCGCCACGAGCATCACGAACATCCACGCCACCGAGTACCGGCCGATGCCCAGCGCGTCCGGCAGGGGCCCCCAGAGCACGTCCTGGAGGTGCTCGGCGGCGACCTCGACGCCCACCAGCACCAGGCTGGACAGGACACCGACGGCCACGGCGGGCACGATCGACGGCAGCAGGGCGCGAGCGGGGGTCGCCGGGGTGACGGAAGGCGCCTGCGACTCGGTGTCCTGGACCACGGGCACACGATAAACGGATCAAAGCGGACAAACAGGAAACACGCTTGCACCTCACGCGGCGTGAGGCCCGACCGTGGACCGCGGAAGAGGAAGGGAGCGGAAGTGAGCTACTCCGTGGGACAGGTCTCGGGCTTCGCCGGCGTCACGGTGCGCACGCTGCACCACTACGACGACATCGGCCTGCTCGTCCCGAGCGAACGCAGCCGCGCGGGCCACCGGCGCTACAGCGACGCCGACCTCGACCGGCTGCAGCAGATCCTGTTCTACCGGGAGCTCGGCTTCCCGCTCGACGAGGTCGCCGCCCTGCTCGACGACCCGGACGCGGACCCGCGCGCACACCTGCGCCGGCAGCACGACCTGCTGACCGCCCGGATCGAGAAGCTGCGCAAGATGGCGGCGGCCGTGGAGCACGCCATGGAGGCACGCACGATGGGAATCGATCTCACACCCGAGGAGAAGTTCGAGGTCTTCGGCGACCAGGACCCCGAGCAGTACGACGAGGAGGTGCGCGAACGCTGGGGCGGCACGGCCGAGTACGCCGAGTCGCAGCGCCGGGCCGCCCGCTACACCAAGGACGACTGGCTGCGCATCCAGGCCGAGGCCGCCGACTGGGGCCGGCGCTACGCCGCCCTGATCGAGGCCGGCGAGCCCCCCACCGGCGAGGCGGCCGGGGCCCTCGCGGAGGAGCACCGGCAGCACATCTGCACCTGGTTCTACCCGTGCTCCTACGAGCTGCACCGCTGCCTGGGCGAGATGTACGTCGCCGACGAGCGCTTCACGGCGTTCTACGACGCGATCCGCCCCGGCCTCGCCGGGCACCTCAAGGACGCCATCGCCGCGAACGCGGACCGGCACGCCTCCTGATCCCCGGCCCGGGGGTGACTCACTCCCGGGCCAGGACCACGGCCGTGCCGTAGGCGCACACCTCCGTGCCCACGTCCGCCGCCTCCGTCACGTCGAAGCGGAACGCGAGCACGCCGTTGGCTCCTCGCGCGCGTGCCTGCTCCACGAGCCGTTCCATGGCCTGGTTGCGGGTCTGCACGAGCGTCTTGGTCAGGCCGCGCAGCTCACCGCCGACCATCGACTTCAGCCCGGCGCCGATCTGGCTGCCGATGTGCCGGGAGCGCACGGTGAGGCCGAACACCTCCCCGAGCACCTCCTGCACGCGGTAGCCGGGTACGTCGTTCGTGGTGACGACGAGGACGTCGGGCTGGGGCCCCTGTCCACCGCCGTATTCGTCGATGCCCATGTCCACAGCTTTGCCCGGGACGGGCCACAGTGCATCCTGATAACCCCCATGGAACCTGGGTCATGACGGCTGCGTTGATACTTTGAGGCAGTCAGCCCCAGCCCGTATCCCACAGCAGCAGGAGCCACATCCCCGTGACCACGCTTGCGCTCGGCCCCGAGTGGCTCAGCCCGGAGCATCTGATCTCCACGTTCAGCCTGCCCGGCATCCTGCTCATCGTCTTCGCGGAGTCCGGCCTCTTCGCGTTCCTGCCGGGTGACTCCCTGCTGTTCACGGCGGGTCTCTTCGTCGCCGAGGGCACGTACATCAGCCAGCCGCTGTGGCTGGTCTGCACGCTGATCGTGCTCGCCGCCGTCCTCGGCGACCAAGTGGGCTACATGATCGGCAAGTTCCTCGGCCCGAAGCTGTTCAGCCGGCCCAACTCCAAGCTCTTCAAGCAGGAGAACCTGGACAAGGCCCACGAGTTCATGGAGAAGTACGGGCCCAAGGCGATCGTCCTGGCCCGCTTCGTGCCCATCGTGCGCACCTTCGCGCCCATCGTCGCCGGCGCCGGCCGCATGAAGTACCGCACGTTCCTGACGTACAACGTCGTCGGCGGCATCGCCTGGGGCACCGGCGTCACCGTCGCGGGCTACTGGCTCGGCCAGATCGACTTCATCAACAAGAACGTCGAGGCGATCCTCGTCCTGATCGTCCTGCTCTCGGTCGTGCCGATCATCATCGAGTACCTCCGCGAGCGCGCGAAGAACAAGCGCGCGGCCGCCCAGGCCCCCGAGGAGGGGCGCCACCAGCAGCCCCCGGCCATGGACGACGCGACGACGCAGCTGCGCCGCATCACCCCGGACGACCGGCCGCCCCACGGCCACCCGCAGCAGCAGTCCCCCTACGGCGACGGGAACGGCCGGCAGGGACGACAGGGTCACCCGGGCCGGCAGGACCAGCAGTACCACGGGCAGTACCCGCAGAGCCCGGAGCCGGGCTACGGCCAGCAGCAGCCCTACGGCCAGCCGCAGGCGCCGCAGCAGCCGTACGGCCGGCAGCAGCCCTACGGCCGGCCGCACGCGCCGCAGCAGCCCTACGGCGAGCAGCCCCAGCAGCCCCAGCAGCCCTACGGTCAGCCGCAGGCGCCGCAGCAGCCGTACGGCAGCCGGCAGGGCGGCGGCGGGCAGGACCCCTACGGGAACGGTTACTGAGCGGCCCGCGCGGCACGAGGGGGGACGGCCCGGGCGGCCGCTCCCCCCGGCCGGTGCAGGGCCTAGAAGCCCCTGGTGCGCTTCGCCGCGCGGCGCTTCTCCGCCGAGCCGATCCGCAGGAACATCCGCGAGATCTCGGACCCCAGGTTCACACCGATGGCGATGGCCATGGCCAGTGCCACCGCCTTAGACAGCGACACCAGCCCCGCGTCGACCTCGCTCTGCGCGATGGCCAGCAGACCGAAGTACGTGGCGGAACCGGGCAGCAGGGGCCCGATCGCGGCGGTCGTGTACGGCAGGGCCGAGGCGAACCGGTAGCGGGAGAGCAACTGCCCGAACAGTCCCACCAGCCCCGCGGCCGCCGCCGTGGACGCCACCGGAGAGATGTCCCCGACGTAGTGCATCGCGCCGTACACGACCCAGGCGACACCGCCGTTGAGCGTCACCCAGACCACGGTGGCGCGCTCCTGCTGGAGCAGCACCGCGAACGACAGCGACAGCAGCATCGACGCGGCGATCATCATGACCGGGTCGTCGGAGGCGCCGAGCGCCTGGTCGGGGTTGAGCCGCGCGCCCAGCTGCACACCGAAGTACAGCACCAGCAGCACCCCGGCGACGATGCCCACGAAGAAGTACAGGACCTCCAGCAGACGGGCGGAGGCCGTGATGTAGAAGCCGGTCAGGCCGTCCTGCACGCCCGCCACCAACGCCCGCCCGGGCAGCAGCGCGAACAGCCCACCGGTGATCACCGCGGAGGCCTTCACGTCGACATGACCGAGCGTCAGCGCCACCCCGATCGCGGCCGGCGGCATCGCCGCCACCGTGAACTGGTAGAACTCCGGCAGCCCGCGCCCCGCGCACAGCCACGCCAGCCGGTCGCCCAGCATCGCGCCCAGCGCCGCCGCGACGAACACCACCACGTCACCGCCCACCAGGACGGAGGCCGCGCCCGCCAGCAGGCCGCTCGCCCCGGTCAGGGCCCAGCCCGGGTAGGGGTGCCGGTTGCGGCGGATCTCCGCGAGCCGCCGGTAGGCCTCCTCCAGGGAGACCGCCGTCTCGTCGTCGCTGAGGTCGTCCACCAGCTGGTACACGGCCGCCAGCCGCGTGTAGTCGGTGCCCCGGCGGCGCACGGTCCGCGACGCCGTGACCGGGTCGTCGACCAGGGACGGCTGGTAGGAGATCGCCAGCAGCGTGAACGTCACGTTGGGCTCGCAGCGGTCCAGCCCGTAGGACCGGCAGACGGCGAACATCGCCGCCTCCACGTCCTCGGCGCCCTCACCGCCCGCGAGCAGCAACTCGCCGATCCGCAGCGTCAGGTCGAGCACGCGCGGCACCGCCGGCCCGCTCTCGTCGCCCCCGCGGTGCGCCGTCTCCGGCGCGGGCCGCTCCGCCACCGGCATGCGCAGCATCGTGCGCATCCGGTCCTGCCACGGCACGTCCTTGGTCAGACTGACCTGGCGCATGCCGTCGGGCGGCGTGAAGGCCGCGGGCGCGTGCTGGGAGCTGTAGGTGCTCGGCGTGGTGAACGCCGACCCCTCCTGCTCGGCCGGGTGCGCCGGATGCACCTCCAGCCCGTCCGGCACGGCGAACTCGGACGTGGTCTCGGACTCGGAGACCGTCGCTCTCGGAACGGCCAGCCCGTCGGGGATCGCGAACTCCGACGTCGTCGACATGTCCCCGTCGACGACCGTCTGGGCCGGAGGCTGGAAGGCACTCCGCGCCTCGTCCGACTTCGGCTTGCGGTCCTCCGCGTCCGTCACTGCCTGGCGCTCCCTGTACGACACGTCAGCCTCAGTACCCCCTGGCCTCAGTATGCGCACATCCAGGCCGACGGGCCGCACGCGCAGGCGTACGGCCCGTGAGCATCGTGCGGGGGGTCAGTGACCGCCCGACTCCTTGAAGCGCTTGTAGGACCGCTCGATCTCCGCCTCGGCGTCCGTACGGCCCACCCAGTTGGCGCCCTCGACCGACTTGCCCGGCTCCAGGTCCTTGTAGACCTCGAAGAAGTGCTGGATCTCCAGGCGGTCGAACTCCGACACGTGGTGGATGTCGCGCAGGTGCTCCACACGCGGGTCGTGCGCCGGGACGCACAGCAGCTTGTCGTCGCCGCCGGCCTCGTCGGTCATGCGGAACATGCCGATCGCGCGGCACTGGATCAGGCAGCCGGGGAACGTCGGCTCGTCCAGGATGACCAGCGCGTCCAGCGGGTCGCCGTCCTCGCCGAGGGTGTTCTCGACGAAGCCGTAGTCGGCCGGGTAGCTGGTCGAGGTGAAGAGTCGGCGGTCCAGGCGGATACGACCGGTCTCGTGGTCCACCTCGTACTTGTTCCGCGAACCCTTCGGAATCTCGATCGTGACGTCGAACTCCACCGGTGGCTCCTCCATGATCAACACATAGTTCTGGTGGTTAAGTGTCCCTCACGCAGGTGTGTGATCGCGAAAGGGGCTGGTGGTCGTGCCAGAGCTGAGGCCTTGGCGGGCCGCGAGACCGCACGTCGTGCGGATCGCGGGCGCCGTACGACCACGCCTGGCCCGGGCCGCGGCGACCGTGCGACCAGGACTCGCCCGGCTCCGGGGAGACGAAAAACCGCAGGTCGCGCGGCCGAAGACCTGGGGGTACACCGCGGGGGCAGCCACCGCCGGGCTCGCCCTGGCGGCCGGAGTGGTGACCGCGGCCGGCCCCTGGGACTCCTCGGGCCAGCGTACGGCCGAGCGGGACCGCGCCGTGGCCCTGTCCCGCCCGGGTGGCACAGATCACGGCAGCGCCGCCGGTGCGCCCGGCCGCCCGCGGCCCGCCCCCAGCGCCGGGCCCGTGCTGACCGGTCTCGGCGGCGTCAGCACCGTGCGGTCCGGGCCGGACGGCAAGGCGCTCGCGGACGCCCTCACACCCCTGCTGAAGGACCCGGCGCTCGGCCCCCGGCCCGCCGCGGCCGTCGTCGACGTCACCACCGGCAGGCGCCTGTTCGGCAAGAGCCCGGACGCCGCGTCCACCCCCGCCTCCACGACGAAGATCGCCACCGCCGTCGCCGCCCTGTCCGCGATGGGCCCCGACCACCGGCTCACCACCCGGGCCGCGCTGGAACCCGACACGAAAGAAGTAGTCCTCGTCGGCGGGGGAGATCCCACCCTCACCGCCCGCGAGAAGGCCGACGGCCAGGCCAGCCTGCGCGACCTCGCCGCCGGCACGGCCGCCGCCCTCGCCGACCGCGGCATCCGCGAGGTCACCCTGTCCTACGACACGACCCTCTACGCCGGCTCCGACAGGCACCCGATCGGCGAGAACGACAACCTCGCCCGGGTCACCCCCCTGATGGCCGACGAGGGGCGCACCGACGACTCCACCAGCGGGCCCGCCGCGCGCGTGCCGGACCCGGCCGCGGACGCGGCCCGCCGGTTCGGCGACTTCCTGAAGGGCCACGGCATCAAGGCCGGCGCCCCGGGGCTGTCCAAGGCCACGACCCGGGCGAAGACCCTCGCCAAGGTCTCCTCGCCGCCCCTGTCGGCCCTCGTCGAGCGCATGCTCACCCAGAGCGACAACGACCTCGCCGAGTCCCTGGCCCGCCAGACCGCGATCGCCACGGGCCACCCGGCCGACTTCGCCGGTGCCGACAAGGCCGTCGGCGCCCGGCTGCGCGCACTGGGCCTGCCGGTGAAGGGCGCCGCCTTCAAGGACGGCAGCGGGCTCGACCGGGCCGACCGCCTGACGCCCGGCCTCCTCACGGCGCTGCTCGCCAAGGCGGCCGACCCGTCCCACCCCGAGCTCCGGCCGGCCCTCACCGGTCTGCCCGTCGCCGGCTTCACCGGCACCCTGACCAGCCGTTACACGGACGGGGCGGCCGGCGTGGTCCGCGCCAAGACCGGCACCCTGCACGGCGTCAACGCCCTCGCGGGCACCCTGGTCGACGAACAGGGCCGCCTGCTGGCCTTCGCCTTCATGACCACCGGCACGGAGGGCGTCGCACCGACGGCGACCCAGAAGGCCCTCGACCGGGTGGCCAGCGCCCTGGCGGCCTGCGGCTGCGGCTGACGAAGGGCCTCCCGGACGCCGGGCCGGCAAGGGCCCGGCCGGGGTGCCGGTGGCCGCGGGGCCGGGTGTCCGGAAGCGGGCCCCGGGGAGAGCCGCTCCTCGCCGCCCTGCCCCACCGGGCGGCGCTCACGTACGGTTGACGCATGACGAGCATCGGTGGTGCTTCAACCGGCATGGTCGACTGGAATCTCGCGGTGGCGACCGCGACCCGGCTCGTACGGCCGGGCCCCGAGGTGAGCCGCGACGAGGCCAGGGCCGTCGTCGCGGAACTGCGCCGGCACGCCAAGGCCTCGGAGGAACACGTCCGCGGCTTCACCCGGCTCGGCACCGAGGAGGGGCACGACACCCCCGTCCTCGTCGTCGACCGGCCGGGCTGGGTGCGCGCGAACGTCGCCGGGTTCCGGGAGATCCTCAGGCCCTTGCTGGACAAGATGCAGGAGCGGCGCGGCAGCAGCGCCGGCAGCGCGGTCATGGGCGCCGTCGGCGGCAAGGTCACCGGCGTCGAACTCGGCATGCTGCTGTCCTTCCTGGCCTCCCGCGTCCTCGGCCAGTACGAGACCTTCGCCCCGGCGACCCGCGAACTCCCCGGCGGCAGCGGCGGCGGCCGGCTCCTGCTCGTCGCCCCCAACATCGTCCACGTCGAGCGCGAACTCGACGTCGACCCGCACGACTTCCGGCTCTGGGTGTGCCTGCACGAGGAGACGCACCGCACCCAGTTCACCGCCGTGCCCTGGCTCCGCGACCACCTGGAGGGCGAGGTCCAGGCGTTCCTCGCGGAGACCGACGTCGACCCCATGACCGTCCTGGAACGGGTCCGCGAGGCCGCGCAGAGCCTCGCCGGAGGCCGCCCCGAGGCCGAGGAGGACGACGGCGGCCGCTCCCTCGTCGAGATCGTGCAGACCCCCGCCCAGCGCGAGATCCTCGGCCGCCTCACGGCCGTGATGTCCCTGCTGGAGGGGCACGCCGACTTCGTGATGGACGGCGTCGGCCCGTCCGTGGTCCCCTCCGTCGGCGAGATCCGGGAGAAGTTCCAGCAGCGCCGCGCCAAGGGCGCCTCCCGCCTCGACCTCGCCCTGCGCAAGCTGCTCGGCCTGGACGCCAAGCTCCGCCAGTACCGCGACGGCGAACGGTTCGTGCGGGCCGTCGTCGACGAGGTCGGCATGGACGGCTTCAACCGCGTGTGGACCTCGCCCAACACCCTCCCCACCAAGGCGGAGATCGCCAAACCGGCGGACTGGGTCACGCGGGTGCACCGCAAGGCCGAGTAGCGCAGGGGACGTTCAGGTCGTGAAGAGGAACCCGCCCACGGCAGGCGAACGCCCCACCAATCACCCGTCCGAGGGACCGTGAGCCAGGGGTAGGCGTGCAATGCTCGGGGAACGGCCCGCTTCTGTCACCATCTACACACTCTGCGTGACCGACACGCGGGCTCACCCCCCGAAAACTTCATGAAGGGAACCGGACATGGGTCCCCATCCTGCGGTCGCGGCGATACGCCTGGCGGTCCGCCGCGTCCTCCACGACCTCCTCACCGAACTGCACCACGCCCCCGCCACGGTCGCGCACGCCCTCCCGCACGACCGGCCGCCCCGGCCGCTCGTGCTCGTGGCGTGCTCCGGCGGCGCCGACTCCATGGCCCTCGCCTCCGCCCTCGCCTTCGAGTCCCCCAAGCTCGGCATCAGGGCCGGCGGCATCACCGTCGACCACGGCCTGCAGACCGGCTCCGACGTGCGCGCCGCGGAAGTCGTCCAGCGCATGCGCGAACTCGGCCTCGACCCCGTGGACTCCGTCGCCGTGCGCGTCGGCCGCGCCGGCGGGCCCGAAGCCGCCGCCCGTGACGCCCGCTACGCCGCCCTGGACACCGCGGCCGAACGCCACGGCGCCGCCGCCGTCCTGCTCGGGCACACCCGCGACGACCAGGCCGAGACCGTCCTCCTCGGCCTCGCCCGGGGCTCCGGCACGCGCTCCCTGTCCGGCATGGCCGCGGTCTCGGGGGCCGGCGGCCGCTACCGGCGCCCCTTCCTGGAGCTCGACCGGCAGACCGCCCGCAAAGCCTGCATGGTCCAGTCCCTGCCCGTCTGGGACGACCCCCACAACGCCGACCCGGCCTACACCCGCTCCCGGCTGCGCCACGAGGGCCTGCCCGCCCTGGAGAAGGCCCTCGGCAAGGGCGTCGTCGAGGCACTCGCCCGTACGGCCCAGCTCTCCCGTGACGACGCCGACGCCCTCGACACGTGGGCCTCGCAGGCCGAGGCCACCGTCCGCGACGCCACCGGACAGCTGGAGTGCGCCAAGCTCTACGCCCTGCCGCCCGCCGTGCGCCGCCGCGTCCTGCGCCGCGCCGCCGTCGCGGCCGGGGCACCGGCCGGATCGCTGTTCGCCCGCCACCTCGAGGAAGTCGACCGCCTGATCACCGGCTGGCGCGGTCAGGGAGCCATCAACCTCCCCGGCAAGGTCGTGGCCCGGCGGCAGGGTGGCAGACTGGTGATTCGGCAAGGCTGAAGCACCACCCCTCCGCAGCCGCGGGGGAAGGGCCGCTCAGCCGGTGGGACGACCGAAAGTGATGCGGGTGGACGCGAAAGACATGGGTGCCGACCTCGAGAAGGTGCTCATCACCAAGGAACAGATCGACGCCAAGCTGGCCGAGCTGGCCGAGAAGATCGACGCGGAGTACGCGGGCAAGGACCTGCTGATCGTCGGCGTCCTCAAGGGCGCGGTGATGGTCATGGCCGACCTCGCGCGGGCGCTGTCCACCCCCGTCACCATGGACTGGATGGCCGTATCCTCGTACGGGGCGGGCACCCAGTCCTCCGGTGTGGTGCGGATCCTCAAGGACCTCGACACCGACATCAAGGGCAAGCACGTCCTCATCGTCGAGGACATCATCGACTCCGGCCTGACCCTGTCGTGGCTCCTGTCCAACCTCGGCTCGCGCGAGCCCGCCTCCCTCAAGGTGTGCACGCTGCTGCGCAAGCCCGAGGCCGCGAAGGTCGCCATCGACGTGGAATGGGTCGGGTTCGACATCCCCAACGAGTTCGTCGTGGGCTACGGCCTCGACTACGCCGAGAAGTACCGCAACCTCCCGTTCGTCGGTACGCTCGCGCCCCACGTGTACGGCGGCTGATGCACCCGGCCGGGGTGACATGACGGTGATCGGGAACCCCGGCGGGGTTCCCGCCGTTGGAGCAGGCGTGGACGGGTCGCCAGCCGCACCGCGCAGCTTCAGGTGACAATGCTGGGGTACCGTCCGAAGAACAGTCTTTGTCAAACTCACTATGGCAGGAGGGACGGGGCGGCACCGCTCCGTATGGATGGACGTGAAGCGATACTTCCGTGGGCCGGTCATGTGGATCGTGCTGGCCGTCCTCGCCGTGGTCGTGTTGATGCAGGTCGTCGGCTCGTCCGGCGGCTACAAGACGGTGGACACCGGCGAGGTCGTCCAGGCGATCAACCAGAACAAGGTGGAGTCGGCCAAGCTGACCACCGGTGACGAGCAGATCATCAAGGTCTCGCTCAAGGACGGCGTAAAGGTCGACGGCAGCTCGAAGATCCAGGCGAGCTACATCGGCGACCAGGGCGTGGACATCGCCAACACGCTGCAGAACAAGTACCAGGACAAGCAGATCCCGGACGGCTACACGGTCTCGCCGTCCAAGCAGAACCCGATCGTCGGGATCCTGCTCTCGCTCCTGCCCTTCGTCCTCATCGTGGTCGTCTTCCTGTTCCTGATGAACCAGATGCAGGGCGGCGGCTCCCGCGTCATGAACTTCGGGAAGTCCAAGGCGAAGCTCATCACCAAGGACACCCCCAAGACGACCTTCGCCGACGTCGCCGGATCCGACGAGGCCGTCGAGGAGCTCCACGAGATCAAGGAGTTCCTCCAGGAGCCGGCCAAGTTCCAGGCCGTCGGCGCCAAGATCCCCAAGGGCGTCCTGCTCTACGGGCCTCCCGGCACCGGCAAGACCCTGCTCGCGCGTGCCGTCGCGGGCGAGGCCGGCGTGCCGTTCTACTCGATCTCCGGTTCCGACTTCGTCGAGATGTTCGTCGGTGTCGGTGCCTCCCGGGTGCGCGACCTCTTCGAGCAGGCCAAGGCGAACGCCCCGGCCATCGTCTTCGTCGACGAGATCGACGCGGTCGGCCGCCACCGCGGCGCCGGCCTCGGCGGCGGTCACGACGAGCGCGAGCAGACCCTGAACCAGCTCCTCGTCGAGATGGACGGCTTCGACGTCAAGGGCGGCGTGATCCTCATCGCCGCGACGAACCGGCCCGACATCCTCGACCCGGCGCTGCTGCGCCCCGGCCGCTTCGACCGGCAGATCGCCGTCGACCGCCCGGACATGCAGGGCCGTCTGGAGATCCTCAAGGTCCACCAGAAGGGCAAGCCGGTCGCGCCGGACGTCGACCTGTCGGCCGTCGCCCGCCGCACGCCCGGCATGACGGGTGCCGATCTGGCCAACGTGCTGAACGAGGCCGCCCTGCTGACGGCCCGCAGCGACCAGAAGCTGATCGACAACCACATGCTCGACGAGGCGATCGACCGTGTGGTCGCGGGCCCGCAGAAGCGGACCCGAATCATGTCGGACAAGGAGAAGAAGATCACCGCGTACCACGAGGGCGGACACGCCCTGGTCGCGGCGGCCTCCCCGAACTCCGACCCGGTCCACAAGATCACGATCCTGTCCCGCGGCCGGGCCCTCGGCTACACGATGGTCCTCCCGGACGAGGACAAGTACTCGACCACGCGCAACGAGATGCTCGACCAGCTCGCCTACATGCTGGGCGGCCGCGCGGCCGAGGAGCTCGTCTTCCACGACCCGACCACGGGTGCCGCCAACGACATCGAGAAGGCCACCGGCCTGGCCCGCGCGATGGTCACGCAGTACGGCATGACCGAGCGCCTGGGTGCGATCAAGTTCGGCGGGGACAACACCGAGCCGTTCCTCGGCCGTGAGATGTCCCACCAGCGCGACTACTCGGAAGAGGTCGCCGCGCTCGTGGACGAAGAGGTCAAGAAGCTCATCGAGACGGCGCACAACGAGGCCTGGGAGATCCTGGTCGAGAACCGCGACGTGCTCGACAACCTCGTCCTGCAGCTGCTGGAGAAGGAGACGCTGGGCAAGGAGGAGATCGCCGAGATCTTCGCCCCCATCGTCAAGCGTCCGCCCCGGCCCGCCTGGACCGGTTCCTCCCGCCGCACGCCGTCGACCCGTCCGCCGGTCCTCTCCCCCAAGGAGCTGGCCCTGACGAACGGCGCGAACGGCGCGACGCCGGCGATCAGCACCGCCAAGAGCACCACGGCGGAGCCCGCCCCGGCGCCGGAGCGCACCCCGGAGGACCGCCCGGAGAGCTGACCGGAGCCCTCCCGGCGCCCCCCGGCCCCGGAATGAAAGCCGCGCCCCCCAGGTTTTAGCCTGGGGGGCGCGGCTTTCCGCCATTGGGACACAGGAACGAGGCACCAGATGACCGACCCCGTGACGCTGGACGGCGACGGCCGGATCGGCGAGTTCGACGAGAAGCGCGCCGAGAACGCCGTACGCGAACTGCTGATCGCGGTCGGCGAGGACCCCGACCGCGAGGGCCTGAGGGAGACACCGGCGCGGGTGGCGCGGGCGTACCGCGAGCTGCTGGCCGGCCTCCGTCAGGAGCCCGAGGACGTGCTGACGACGACGTTCGACCTGGGCCACGACGAGATGGTGCTGGTCAAGGACATCGAGATCGTCAGCCTCTGTGAGCACCACCTGCTGCCGTTCCACGGTGTGGCCCACGTCGGGTACATCCCGGCGGAGACCGGCAAGATCACCGGACTGTCGAAGCTTGCCCGTCTGGTCGAGGTGTTCGCCCGGCGCCCGCAGGTGCAGGAACGACTCACCACACAGATCGCCGACTCGTTGATGAAGATCCTCGAGGCGCGGGGTGCCATCGTCGTGATCGAGGCGGAGCACATGTGCATGTCCGTGCGCGGCATTCGCAAGCCGGGTGCCAAGACCACGACGTCGGCGGTTCGCGGACAACTGCGGGATTCCACCACGCGGGCCGAGGCGATGAGCCTGATACTGGCTCGCTGACCCGGTTGTCGGTGGGGCCCGATACGGTCCTGGTCAGCGGTGGGTGATCGCTGACCAGGGGGATTGCGGTGCCGTACGGGCTGCCCAGCAAGCAGGTGGTCAACACCGTCGGTGGTCGGTCGCAGGCGAGGAGCGTCCGAGTGGGCGATCGACTGTGGTCTCTTGACGGGGACCGCACCGTCCCGACGACCGTCACAGAAGTCGCCGGCGTCCGCTCGCGTGAGGTGGTGGACGTGATGACCGATCATCTGACGTTCACAGTGGCTCCGGACCAGTTGCTCGGCACGCCGGACGGGTGGGTCCACGCGCGGGACGCCGAAGGAACCGTCCTGGCCTGGACACCTGCGCGGAAGCTGTGCCGGGTGCGGCTGACCATCGAGCCGGGGCGGGACCTCGGTTACTTCCTGGGGGCCACGTGCTCCGACGGGACGGTCGGCCGCAACTACGTGTCCCTGGTGGTGAACGACGAGCACTTCGCCGCGCGGTACGCGGCGTCCCTGACCGCGGCCACCGGTTTGCCCGCACGACTGGAGGCCGTGACACGGCCGTCTGGGTACCTCCGGCGGGACGTTCCCGGTTTCCGCGTGCGGGTCGTCTCTTCGTATCTCGCGGACCTTCTCCGGCAGTACCTGGGCGGTGACGCCCATCATCTGCGCCAGCGCTTCCCCCGGGTCGTACTCAGGGACCTGGAGACGTTCGAGGGCTTTCTCGACGGCTATGGCGACGGCGACGGCTACCGGTCCACGTCATGGTCGGGCCGCTTGCTGGTCAGTGCGAACGTACCGTTCCTCACCGAGCTGGCCCGGGTGGTCGGCGCACGGTTCACGCCTCGTCCCGGCAGGCCCGCCTCGCAGCTGGTCGTGGCCGACAGCTGGAGCACCCGAGGAACCTTCCAGCCGGAGCGTCACCCTCTCCAGCTCCGGGAGACCGCGTGGGTCCAGGTGCACGAGGTCCGTCGGCGGGAGACGACGAACAAGCCCTACACCCTGTACACCTACCGGCTGCATCCCCACCCCGGGTTCCTGGTCAACGGGCATCTCGCCCGTGAGCCGTGGTGAGCCCCGGGCCCGTCACACCGTGGGGGCCGTGCCCGTGCCGTCGTGTTCTTCGTCGTCGGGGAGTTTGCAGACGCGCTCCAGGAAGATCGCGGCCGCTATGACGCCGATGCCCGCGAGGACCGAGAGGCCGGCGTAGATGGCCTGGTCGCGGCGGGCCGGGACGTCGAGGGACTCCAGGAGGAAGACGCCCGTGCCGCCGTACATGCCGGCGACCAGGGCGGCGACCAGGGCGCTGGCGTGGCCGAAGACGACCGCGCGGGCGGCCATCATCGGGTCGACGCCCTTCGCGTCGGGCCGCCGCTCGCGCTGGGCCTTCAGCCGGGCGCGCAGCGAGAGCGCCGTGGCCAGCAGGACCACGGCGATCAGGGCCAGGACGATGGGGGCGGCCAGGGGGACGCTGGGGAGCGTGCCGATCGAGTTCCACAGGCGGGCGCCCGCCCAGGACAGGACTCCGGCCACGACGAACACGCCGGCCAGCAACCTGATGCGCAGCTCTTTCACGGTGTCCCTTCGCAATCCCCCGGTTCGGCCCGGTTCCCGGCCGTCTCGACCTTAACGGCTACTCGGGCAGCCGGAGTTCCAGGTCCTCGCGCGGCGTCACGCCCTCCCGGGTGACGGCGTCCAGCAGCCCGGCGATCGGCCCGTGGCCGGGGAGCTGCGCCTCGGGGTCGAGGTCGTGCCAGGGGGCCAGGACGAAGGCGCGTTCGTGGGCCCGGGGGTGGGGGAGGGTGAGCCGCGGGTCGTCGGAGACGACATCGGCGTAGGAGACGATGTCGACGTCGAGGGTGCGCGGGCCCCAGCGCTCGTCGCGGACGCGGTGGAAGGCCTCCTCGACGGCCTGGGCGCGCTCCAGCAGCGAGGAGGGCGGCAGGGTGGTCTTGAGGACCACGACGGCGTTGAAGTAGGCGGGCTGGCTGCCCGGCTCCACGCCCCAGGGCTCGGTCTCGTAGACGGGGGAGACGCCCTTGACGCGGACGCCGGGTGTGTCCTCCAGGGCGTCGACGGCTCCCTGGAGGGTCTCCAGGCGGTTGCCGAGGTTGGAGCCGAGGGCGACCACGGCCCGTTTGGGGTTGGACAGGGTCGTGTCGGCGGCGTCGACCCGGTCGACGACGGAGGCGGGTACCGGCTGGACGGTCGGGTCGCTGGGACCCTTGATGAAGGGCGCGGTCATGCTCGGCTCCGGGTGATGGTGACGGTCACGTCGTCGAAGGGGACCGTGATCGGGGCGTCGGGCTTGTGGACGCAGACCTCGACCTCCTCGACCGCCTCGTGCCGCAGGCAGACCTGGGCGATGCGCTCGGCGAGGGTCTCGACGAGGTCGACGGGTTCGCCCTGGACGACGGCCACGACCTCCTCCGCCACGATGCCGTAGTGCACGGTCTTGGTCAGGTCGTCGTCGGCCGCGGCCGGCCGGGTGTCCAGGCCGAGGACGAGGTCCACGACGAAGGTCTGGCCCTCCTCGCGCTCCTCGGGGAACACGCCGTGGTGCCCGCGGGCCCTCAGGCCGCGCAGCGCGACACGATCCACGCGAATCACTCCTGCTGTCGTCGGTGCCGGCCGGTCGGTGCCGTGTGCGGGCGGCACACCGGCCTCGGTCGAATCTACCTGCGTGTCCGGGCGGGACCGGGCCGCAGGGGGTGCGGGTCCGGGCCGGTGTCGGCGGGACGCACCGGGTGTTCTGCCTGGGCAGACCGGTGGCGCGCGGGCCGGGGGCCGCCCCGCGGCCGCCGGGCGGTGATTCCCGCCACGTCCTCGCAGGTACCCGCTCAGGCGGGGGTGTCGTCGGGTTCGTCGTCGTCGTTCTCGGCGAGGACGGGGGAAGCGTGGTGCGCCCAGAGCTTCCACCCCTGGGGCGTGCGCCGGTACACGTTGGTGGCGACCACGAGCTGCCCGACGAGGGGGCCGAGCTCCTCGTCGCCCTCGGGGGCGGGGCCGCCGCTGAGGATGTTCTCGGTGCAGGTCACCAGGGCGGTGTCGCCGGTGACCGAGACGTGCACGTCGGTGAGGAAGAACTGGATGTAGTCGGTGTTCGCCATGATCAGGGCGTAGGAGCGCAGGACCTCGCCGCGGCCGGTGAGCACGGGCCAGCCGGGGTGCACGCAGGAGACCACGCCGGCGTCGGCGGGGTCGTGGTAGGTCTCGTCCACGCCCAGGTCGGAGGGGGTCAGCCAGAGGGAGGCGAGCTCCTCGAAGTCGCCGCGCTCCAGTGCCTCGTAGAAGGCCGTGTTGGCGGCCTCGACCTGCTCGACGTCGGTGTGCGGGGCGCTCACCGCTCGCCTTCCGCGCCGGTGCGGGCTCCCTCGATGGCGCGGGCGACCCGTACGGCGTCCGCCGTGGCGCGGACCTCGTGCACGCGCACGGCCCAGGCGCCGGCCTGCGCGGCGAGGGCGGAGACGGCGGCGGTGGCGGCGTCGCGCTCGCGGGCGGGCGGGGGCGCCGCGTCGGGGCCGGCCAGGACGCGGCCGAGGAAGCGTTTGCGGCTGGCGGCGACGAGTACCGGGTGGCCGAGGCCGAGGACCCGGTCGAGGCGGGCGAGCAGGGCGAGGTCGTGCTCGGCGTCCTTGGAAAAGCCGAGGCCGGGGTCGACGATGACGCGGTCGGCCCCGATGCCGCCGGCCAGGACGGCCTCCACGCGGGCACGCAGTTCGTCGACGACCTCGGTGACGACGTCGGCGTAGGTGCCGCGGACGTTGCCGCCCTCCAGGAAGCCGCGCCAGTGCATGACGACGAAGGGGGCGCCGGCGTCGGCCACGGCCGGGATCATGCGCGGGTCGGCCAGGCCGCCGCTGACGTCGTTGACGAGGGCGGCGCCGGCGGCGAGGGCGCGGGCGGCGACGGAGGCGCGCATGGTGTCGACGGAGACGGTGACGCCCTCGGAGGCCAGGCCGCGGACCACGGGGATCACGCGGCGCAGTTCCTCGTCCTCGTCCACGCGGGTGGCGCCGGGGCGGGTCGACTCGCCGCCGACGTCGACCAGGTCGGCGCCCTCGGCGACCAGTTCCAGGCCGTGCTTGACGGCGGCCGTGGTGTCGAAGAAGCGGCCGCCGTCGGAGAAGGAGTCGGGGGTGACGTTCACGACTCCCATGACCGCGCAGCGGTCCTTGTCCGGTAGGCCCGCCACGCGCCCGCGTCCGCTCTGGTTGCTCATATGTTCAGCGTAGGCCCAGGCGGGGGCGGGCCGGTGCCGCGGTCGGGTGCGGCGGCCCCCGGGCGGGCTTCCCGGGGTCCTGGGCGGGGCCGCGGGCTCAGGCCGCGCGGACGTGGTGGTCGGTCCGGGCGCCGTGGGCGCAGGGGCGGGGGGCCGCCGGGCGGCGGCGCAGGAAGCGCGGCAGCGGCAGGGCGAGGCTGACGAAGCCCTCGGCCTGCAGGGCGGCCAGGCCGATGCGGGGGAGGTCGGCGGAGGCCCGGTAGACGACGAAGCGGGGTTCCCAGCGCGGCTGGAACTTGGCGTTGAACTTGTACAGGGACTCGATCTGGAACCAGCGGGAGAGGAAGACCAGCAGTCCGCGCCAGGCGCGCAGGACCGGCCCGGCGCCGATCTTCTCGCCGCGGGCGAGCGCGGCGCGGAACATGGCGAAGTTGAGGGAGACCCGCTCGATGCCGAGGCGGGGTGCGGCCTGCAGGGCGGCCACGATGAGCAGTTCGTTCATGCCGGGGTCGGCCGAGCGGTCGCGGCGCATGAGGTCCAGGGAGGCGCCGTCGTCTCCCCAGGGCACGAAGTGCAGGACCGCCTTGAGGTCGCCGTGGGGTCCCGGCCGCTCGTCGGCCTTGTGGGCGGTGGCGACGAGGCAGTCGCCGTCGGCGGGGTCGCCGATGCGGCCCAGGGCCATGGAGAAGCCGCGCTCGGTGTCGGTGCCGCGCCAGTCGTCGGCGGCGCGGCGGATGCGCTCCAGTTCGGCCTCGCCGAGGTCACGGACGCGTCGTACCCGGGTTTCGTAACCGGCGCGCTCGATGCGCTTGACCATCTGCCGCACGTTGCGCATCGCGCGGCCGGCCAGGGAGAAATCCCTGACGTCCACCACCGCCTCGTCGCCGAGTTCGAGGGCGTCGAGCCCGGTCTCGCGCGTCCACACCTCGCCGCCCGTCTCGGAGCAGCCCATGACGGCGGGGGTCCAGGAGTGGGCCCTGGCCTCGTCCATGAACCGTTCGATGGCGCCGGGCCAGGCCTCGACGTCCCCGATGGGGTCGCCGCTGGCGAGCATCACGCCGGAGACCACCCGGTAGGTGACGGCCGCCTTGCCGCTGGGGGAGAACACGACGGCCTTGTCGCGGCGGAGCGCGAAGTGGCCGAGGGAGTCGCGGCGCCCGTGGTGTTCCAGCAGGGCGCGCAGGCGCGCCTCGTCCCGCTCGGTGAGCTGTGCGGCCGGGTGTTCGGGGCGGAAGGCCAGGTAGACGGTGGTGACGGCGGTGAGCAGGCCGAGGGCGCCGAGGGAGAAGGCGACGGTCCAGGAGGTGTCGCCCCGGTAGTCGACGGGCCCCTCGAACCCGAAGAGGCCGTAGATGACGTGGGTGATGCGGTCGGCCAGGCTCGGGTCGCCGAGCATGCGCCCGGGGTGGACGCTGACGACGAGCAGGCCGAGCAGCAGCGAACCGGCGCCCATCAGGACGAAGTTGGCCAGGGCCCGCCAGCGGCTGCGCGGGTCGGGCAGGGCGTCGAACTGGTCGCGGTGGCGCAGCAGGGGGGCCAGCAGGGCGAGGGAGAGCAGGACGCCGGCGAGCGAGTGCCGGTAGGTGAACTGGGCGACGGCACCGGCGGGGAGGAGGATCACGGCGGCCCGCCAGGCCCGGCGCTTGCCGCGCTTGAGTCCGTGGGCGAGCAGGAGCAGCAGGACGCCGGTGCTCAGGGACAGGGCGGCCGCGAACGGGCCGAGGGCGCCGGGCAGGACCTCGGCGAGGGCGTGCATCCGGCTGTGCCGGAAGCGGGGGAAGACACCCGCGGCGATGTCCAGCAGGCCCACGAGGGCGCAGGCCCTGCCGACCAGGACGGGGACGGCCCCGGGGCGTGGGCCGCGCAGTGCCCGGCCGATCCGGCCCGTGCGCGCGGGGCCGCCCCGGCGGGTCGGAACCTGGCCCGACATTTCCTCATCTGTCCTGACAGACATCGCATCCCGTAGTTCTGCGAGAGACCTTGGATCCGGGCCCGATTCGGGCATCCGGCGACATTGCGCCCTCTAGGACGGTGTCTCGGAGGGAGAGGTTCACTCCCCACGTCAAAGCCGTCCCCAAGGCGGAGGAAAGCCCGGGGCAACCTCTCGTGAAGGCCTGATCGCGGGCGGTGCCGGGCCCGGAGCGCGAGCAGGTGACCGACCCATGGGTCTGACGAGTGACGGGGTACTGGCGGTGGCGGTGCTGTCGGCCGTGCTGCTGTTCGCCGGGACGATCGGGCTGTGGCCGCGGCTCGCCCGGCGTTCCTGGGGCGCGGTGACCGGGCGGGCCGGCCTGCTGCTGGCCACGCAGCTGGTGCTGTTCGCGGCGGTGGGGCTGGCCGCCAACCGGGCGTTCGGCTTCTACGCGAGCTGGGCGGACCTCTTCGGGCAGGAGAGGGAGCAGGGTGTGGTCGTCGACCACACGCCGGGGCGCGGGCCGTTGCGGGTGGTCGGCTCGCGGCACGTCCCGGGTGCGGCCGGGGACCCGGCCACCGCGGGCCGGATCGAGCGCGTGGACGTCGTCGGCAGGACGACCCGGATCGCCTCGCCCGCCTATGTCTATCTGCCACCGGAGTATTTCCAGCCGCGTCACCGCACCCGGACGTTCCCCGCGGCCGTGGTGCTCACCGGCTATCCGGGCACGGCGTCGGCCCTGGTGGACAAGCTCCACTATCCGCGCACGGCACTGGAGTCGGCCCGGGCGGGCCGGACACGGCCGATGATCCTGGTGATGCTGCGGCCGACGGTGGCCCCGCCCCGGGACACGGAGTGCGTGGACGTCCCCGGCGGGCCGCAGACCGAGTCCTTCTTCGCGAAGGACCTGCCCGACGCCCTGCGCGGTCACTACCGGGTCACCGGAAAGCCGGGCGGACTGGGCATCGTCGGCAACTCCACGGGCGGCTACTGCGCGTTGAAGATCGCGCTGCACCATCCCGGGGTGTACGGCGCCGGGGCGGGTCTGTCGGCGTACTACACGGCGCCGATCGACGCCACGACGGGTGATCTCTTCCAGGGCGACGAGGCACTGCGCCATCGCGCCGACCTGTGGTGGTACCTCGGCCACAGGCCTGCTCCCGACACGTCTTTGCTGGTCACCACCAGCAAGAAGGGCGAATCCAACTACCGGGACACCCTGCGGTTCATAGACCGCGTGAAGGGCACCGGGAGGACCCGGATCTCCTCGATCGTCCTCGAAAGCGGCGGGCACAACTTCAACACCTGGCGGCGCGAGATTCCCGCGGCCTTGGAGTGGTTGGACGAGCGCCTGAACGGCCCCCGTAAATGATCTTCGTAAAGGGGCGAAGAGTCGATTCCGCTTGCTTCGGAGTTCTGATGCCGCGTGAGTCTTACGGTATGGCTTTGTTTTTGCGGGGTGACTCTCCACGATTCGCCTACGCGCGGTAAGTTTCTGGCCATGCCACGTGGACGTCATCGCCATTCCCCGCCCTTGCACAGGCTGTTGCCCCCGTCGGCGATCGCAGGCGTCTCCCTCGTCTGCGCCCTGGGGCCCTGGGTGTTCTCGGAGCCGGTGGTGCTCCGCGCGCTGGCCGCCGCCGCGGCGGCGACGGCGGTCGTGGGTGCTGTCGTGCTGCGCCACTGGGACATCCAGGCGGGCAAGCGCGTCGCCGACCTCGTACGCGCGCGTGCGAGCGACGAGTGGCGCTTCGAGGAGCGGGTCGCCGAACTGGAGGCCGACCTCGAGGAGTCGCGCGAGCTGCGCGCGAAGCTGGAGCAGCGGCTGCGCGCCAAGCGCACCGAACTGGCCGGTCTGCGCAACGAGCACGCGGCGCTGCTGCGCCGGTACGCCACCGCCGAGAGCGAGCGCGCGAGCGTCCTGGAGGACCGCCGGGTGCTGGAGATCGAGGCGACGGCACCGGTGCGGGCCGCGCTGCCCGCGGGCGCGGCGGACGCCCCCGCCGCGCCGGCCGAGGTGCCGGCCGAGGTGCCGGCCGAGGTGCCGGACGCGGCCGCCGCCGAGGAGGAGACCGCGCCTCCCGCGGTGTTCTCGCCCGAGGGGTCCCGGCTGTTCCTGCGGGCGGCGGCGGCACTGGCCCGGTTCGACGACGGCGAGAAGGTGCCCGACCCGGACGGCGGCGGTGACGGCGACGGCGACGGCGGGCCGAAGGGCCGCGACGCGCAGGAGGGGCCGGAGGCCGAGCAGGACGGGCCGGAGGCCGAGCAGGACGGGCCGGAGGCCGAGCGGGGCGCACCGGTGGGTGGGCAGGACGGGTCGGAGGCCGAGCAGGACGGTCCGGAGCGGGAGCGGCCGGCCGCGCGGGACGAGGCGCGGGAGAAGCCCGCGGCCGCCGACGGGCACGGGCACCGGCAGGCGACCGCCGCCGGCGCCGCGCAGGACGGGACCGCGCACCTCCCGCAGCAGGCCGGGCCCGGCGGCGACCGGCTTCCCGAGCGGGCCGGGCGGACGCCCTCCGGGCACTACACCGTGCCGACCGCCGTGGCCGTCGCGCCGCAGCAGCCGGTGCGCCGACCGGTGGCCGAGGGCGGGTTCGACTTCTTCGGCACGAAGAAGGGCACGTCGCCGGCCGACCTGGAGGCGGTGCAGAACGAGGACCTCGCCGACGTCGTCGGCCAGGAGGCGCTCGCCCTGCACAAGGCCGAGACCGAGGCCCGGTTCAAGCCGGCCGACGAGGAGTCCCGCGGCATCGGCCAGGTCATCGACCTGACGGCCCACGACGAGACGGAGCAGATCGACCTGAAGGGGCTGCGCAGCGCGGTCTCCTGACCCGACGGTCCGCACTGCACGAAGGCCCCCGGCCACGGCCGGGGGCCTTCGCGTTGCCCTGCCCTGCCGAACGGGTCGACGCGGCAGGCGGGTTGGCGGGGGAGGGGCAGGCCGGGTCGGTCGTCCGGTGGCCGGGCCCGGTCGTGCCGGCTTGCTGATCCGCGGTCGGGGTGGGTCAGGTCCGGTGCGTCATCCAGCGGTCGGGGCGGGCGTCGCGGCGGCCCGTGCGGGAGCGCTCGGCCTGCGCGGCCAGCAGCACGCGTGCCTCTGCGGCGTCCCGCAGCCGTGCCGTCACCGTCTTGCCCGCGCCCGTGTCCACGTGCACGTCCGCCACGCCCCTGGCCCGCTCCCACGGCCCCTGCGACAGCCGTACGCTCTGCACCTTGGCGTGCGGGACCAGCGCGAGGGTGCGCCGCAGCAGGCCGGAGCGGGCCGCGAACACGGCGTCCGTGACGGCGAGTCCGTAGCCGCGCCACCACACCGGCACGCACCAGCGGGCGCGGCGCGGGGAGGGCGACACGGCCGCCGCGTCCGGCACGGTCACCCCGGGCAGCACGCGGGTGACGACGTCCTCGGCGATCGCGCGCGGGGCGACCGGCAGCAGCACGGAGTTGGCGGAGCCGGCCACGTCCAGTTCCACCCGGACCCAGCCCCGGCGCCGCCACAGCAGCGGTTCGACGATGCGCACGGTCTGCACCCGGCCCGGCGGCACCGTCTCGTGCGCCCGGTCCAGCAGCCCGTGGTCGATGCGCAGTCCGTCCGGGGACTCGCCGACCGTCCAGTCGTACTCGGTGACGAACCGGCCCACGCTGCTCGCGCCCGCCGCTCCCAGCAACGGCAGGGCGACCGCCAGGACCGTCCACAGGCTGTGGGTGACCAGCCACACCACCGGCGGGACGACGAGCGCCGCGGCCAGCGTCCCCCAGGTCGCGCCGGTCAGCAGCAGGGACACGGCCAGCACGCCGGGCGGCACGCGCGGCAGCTGCCGGGAGGGCGCCTCACCGACCTCGTGGGCGGTCTCGGGGGCGAACCCGGCCGCCCGGGCGAGCAGTTCGGCGCGCAGCGCGCGGGCGTCGCCGTCGCCGAGGAAGGCCAGTTCGTCCTTCTTGTCGGTGCCTACGACGTCGAGTTTCAGCTTGGCGACACCCGCGACCCGGGCGAGCAGCGGCTGGGTGACGTCGATGGCCTGGATCCGCTCCAGCCGGATGTGCGCGGTGCGGCGGAAGACGAGCCCGGTGCGGATGCGCAGCTCGGTATCGGTCACCGCGAAGTGGGTGAACCACCAGGAGCAGAAGCCGTAGAGGGCGGCGGCCGGGACGAGGACGGCGAGACCTGTGAGCAGGGTGGTGGTGGTCAGCCGGGACAGGTTGCGCTGGGCGCCGTCGGGGTCGTGCACGGCCCAGCCGACGAGCACGGCGATCGGCGCCCAGGCGCGGCGCAGCGGCGTGACGGGGTGCAACCTCCGCTCGGCGGAGCCGGTGCCGTCCCGGCCGTTCCCTGCCGATGCGTCGCCCACCGAGGCGTCGCCCGCCGGACCGTTCCGTGCCGGACCGTTCCGTTCCGGGCCGTTCCGTTCCGGGCCGTTTCGTGCCGGACCGTTCGCCGTCGCGTCGTCGCCCGTCGGGGCGTGGTCGGCCGGGCCCTGTCGCGCCGGGTCGTTCCCGCGCGGGTCCGTCCCCGTCCCGGCGGCTCCCGGCGGCGTCACAGTCCCGCCGATCGGGCCTCGCCCAGCTCGGTGAGGCGGTCGCGCAGGCGTTCCGCCTCGGCCGGGTCCAGGCCGGGGATGGTCGCGTCGGTCGCGGCGGCGGCCGTGTGCAACTGCACGCTGGCCAGCCCGAAGTGCCGTTCGACGGGCCCGGAGGTGACCTCGACCAGCTGCATGCGCCCGTACGGCACGACCGTCTCCTCACGCCACAGCACACCGCGGCTGATCAGCAGGTCGTCGGCGCGCTCGGCGTAGCGCCAGGAACGCCAGTTGCGTTCGATCATCACCCAGCCCCACACGGCGAGGGCCAGCGGCGGCAGCGCGAAGGCGGCCCAGGCGGGCCCGGCCAGCAGCCCCGGCACGAGTCCCGCCGCGAGCGTGATCAGCCCGAGCCAGACGACCAGCAGCAACCGCCGCATCCTCAGCAGCCCGGGCGGCAGGGCGATCCACTCCGGCTCCGCCGCCCCGCCGGCGGCCGGTCCGGCCGCTCCGGTGGAGCCGTTCGCCCCCGTCGTGCCCGTCTCGTGCGGGCTCCCCGTCTCCATGAGGCCAGCGTACGTACGAGAGACTGTGTCCATGACTCCTACGACGGAGACCACGGTCGGAATCGGCGGCGCCGCGGAGAGCACCGACATGGTGCTCAACATCGGGCCGCAGCACCCGTCCACGCACGGCGTGCTGCGGCTCAAGCTCGTGCTGGACGGCGAGCGCATCACGCACGCGGAGCCGGTCATCGGCTACATGCACCGCGGCGCGGAGAAGCTGTTCGAGGCGCGTGACTACCGTCAGATCATCATGCTCGCCAACCGCCACGACTGGCTGTCGGCGTTCTCCAACGAGCTGGGCGTGGTGCTCGCCGTGGAGCGGATGCTCGGCATGGAGGTCCCCGAGCGGGCCGTGTGGCTGCGCACGCTGCTCGCGGAGCTGAACCGGGTGCTCAACCACCTGATGTTCCTCGGCTCGTACCCGCTGGAGCTGGGCGGGATCACGCCGATCTTCTACGCCTTCCGCGAGCGCGAGGAGCTCCAGCACGTGATGGAGGAGGTCTCCGGCGGGCGGATCCACTACATGTTCAACCGCGTCGGCGGCCTCAAGGAGGACCTGCCGGCCGGCTGGACCGCACGCGCGCGCACGGCCGTGGCCGACGTCCGCTCCCGCATGGACCGCTTCGACGACCTGGTCCTGGGCAACGAGATCTTCCGGGGCCGCACCCGCGGCGTCGGCGTGCTGTCCCCGCAGGCCGTGCACGCCTACGGCGTCAGCGGGCCGATCGGCCGCGCCTCCGGCGTCGACTTCGACCTGCGCCGCGACGAGCCGTACCTCGCCTACGGCGACCTGCGGGACACCCTGAAGGTCGTCACCCGGCAGGAGGGCGACTGCCTCGCCCGCTTCGAGTGCCTGCTGGAGCAGACGCACAACGCGCTCGACCTGGCCGACGCCTGCCTGGACCGGCTCGCCGAGCTGCCGCCCGGGCCGGTCAACCAGCGGCTGCCGAAGGTCCTCAAGGCCCCCGAGGGCCACACCTACGCCTGGACCGAGAACCCCCTCGGCATCAACGGCTACTACCTGGTCAGCAAGGGTGAGAAGACCCCGTACCGGCTGAAGCTGCGCTCGGCGTCGTACAACAACATCCAGGCGCTGACGGAGCTGCTGCCGGGGACGCTCGTGGCGGACATGGTGGCGATCCTGGGGTCGATGTTCTTCGTCGTCGGCGACATCGACAAGTAGGGGCTCACCGGGGGAGCGGGTCGGCGACGCCCACCGGCTGCACCAGCCAGCCGAAGTCGCCCAGCCCGCCCTGCGCGGTCAGCTCGGCGGCCTCTCCGGCGCCCGCGAGGGCGCGTACGTATCCGGCGGGGTCGGTCGAGGCGAGCGCGAGCGGCGGGCGTGCGCCGGTCACGCCCAGGGCGTGCAGCGCCTCGCGCTGGGGGAGCAGCCGTCCGCCGGGCAGCGCGCAGGCGTCCAGGGCGACATGGGCGGTGAGGTCGCAGGAGCCGTCCGGCACGGGCGCGGTCTCCCGGCCGTCCCGGAAGCCGGTCAGCGTCCCGTACGGCGGCCGTGCGTCCGCGGTGTGCGCGTAGTCCACGGCGACGGCGAGCCCGCGCCGCAGCGTCCCGGCCGCCGAGGCCCACGCCTCGTCCCGGGGCAGTCCGATCTCGGCGCGCAGACCGGGCTCGCCGGGCAGCGGCCACCAGCGCTCCAGCCAGCGGGCCTCGGCCCCGGCGACGGGCTCCCCGAGCCGTTCGGCGCCGTCCCGCCGGACCTGGACCAGCCGGGCGGTGCCCGTGCCGTCCACCTCCGCGACCTCGACGGGCACGTTGTCCAGCCATTCGTTGGCGAAGAGCAGCCCGGTCGCCTCCCCGGGAGGCTCGGCCGACCACTCGATCCGGTGATCGAGTCCCGGGGGCCGTCCGGCGACCTCGACGGCGTGGGCGCGCGTGCGGGCCGCCACCTCGGCGGGCAGCGCGGCCAGGACGCCGGCGGCCAGTTCGCCCCGCCCGGCCGCCATGTCGACGAAGTCCAGCGTCCCGGGCCGGCCCAGTGCCTCGTCGACGTGGCACAGCAGCCGCGCCACCGCCCCGGCGAACAGCGCCGAGGCGTGCACCGACGTGCGGAAGTGCCCGGCGGGGCCCGCACCGGCCCGCCGGTAGAAGCCCCCCGGCGCGTACAGGGCCTCGTGCGCCGCCGCACGCCACCCGCGCCACTCGTTGCCGGTTCCCGTCGTCACCGGCCCAGGCTATGCGCACACAACGCACGCAACTCCACCTTGCGGAGTACGCGCGCCCGGTCCGGATCGGCCCTCCGGTTGACCCCTGCACCTATTCCGCTTCCCTACGCTGGGTTACGTGCAGCGCCTCTATGACTTCCTCCGCAGGCACCCGATGTGGGTCGACGGCTTCTGGGCCGTGGCCCTCCTCGGGATCTCCGTGGTCGGAGGGGCGACGGGCGTCTTCGGGCCCCCCGCCGCCGCCGTCCCGCTCACGGTGCTGCTGTGCCTGGTGGTCGCCCTGCGCCGCCGCATGCCGGAGAAGATGCTGCTGCTGGCAGCCGCGGTCGGGGTGGCCCAGCTGATCACCGACGTGGAGATGAGCCCCGCCGACTTCGCCATGCTGGTGATCGTCTACACGGTGGCGGCGGAGGGCGCGCGCTGGGCCTCGCGCTTCGCGCTGGGCGCCGGGCTGTGCGCCGCCCCGGTGGCCCATCTGCGCTGGCCGAACGAACAGGACAGCGTCGCGGCCGGCATCGCCGCGGCCGTCTTCATGACCGTGCCGTTCGCGCTGGCCTGGGTGCTGGGCGACTCCATCCGCACCCGCCGGGCCTACTTCGCGCAGCTGGAGGAGCGGGCCGCCCGGCTGGAGAAGGAGCGCGAGGCGCAGTCCAAGGTCGCTGTCGCCGCCGAACGGGCCCGCATCGCCCGCGAGTTGCACGACGTCGTCGCGCACAACGTCTCGGTGATGGTGGTCCAGGCCGACGGCGCCGCCTACGTCCTCGACGCCGCCCCCGACCAGGCCAAGAAGGCCCTGGAGACCATCTCCTCCACCGGCCGCCAGGCCCTCGCCGAGATGCGCCGACTGCTCGGCGTGCTGCGCACCGGGGAGCACCAGGAGGCCGGCGAGTACGTGCCGCAGCCGGACGTGCAGCAGATCGAGGACCTCGTCGAGCAGTGCCGCGGGTCGGGCCTGCCGGTCGACTTCAAGGTCGAGGGCACGCCCCGGCCGCTGCCCAGCGGCGTCGAGCTGACCGCCTACCGCATCGTGCAGGAGGCGCTCACCAACACCCGCAAGCACGGCGGGCCCAACGCGGGCGCCAGCGTGCGCCTGGTGTACTTCGACGACGGTCTCGGCCTGCTCGTCGAGGACGACGGCAAGGGCGCCCCGCACGAGTTGTACGAGGAGGGCGGCTTCGACGGCCAGGGCCACGGCCTGATCGGCATGCGCGAGCGGGTCGGCATGGTCGGCGGCACCCTGGACGCGGGCCCGCGCCCCGGCGGAGGATTCCGGATCAGTGCCCTGCTCCCGCTCAAAGCGGCGCACTGATGCCGCCGCACGCCCCTCGCTGACACCTGTCACGCCGTGGGACATGCCCCGATCTGCCCCGCTTTTCCACCCTTGAGAACCGTCATGACGACACGGAAGAGGCCCCGATGACGATCCGCGTGATGCTCGTCGACGACCAGGTGCTGCTGCGCACCGGGTTCCGGATGGTGCTCGCCGCCCAGCCGGACATGGAGGTCGTCGCGGAGGCGGGCGACGGCGTCGAGGCCCTGCAGGTGCTGCGCGCGACCCAGGTCGACGTGGTCCTGATGGACGTGCGCATGCCGAAGCTGGACGGGGTGGAGACCACGCGCCGGATCTGCGCGGACACCGACCCGCCGAAGGTCCTGATCCTGACCACGTTCGACCTCGACGAGTACGCCTTCTCCGGGCTGAAGGCGGGCGCCTCCGGCTTCATGCTGAAGGACGTGCCGCCGGGTGAGCTGCTGGCCGCGATCCGGTCGGTGCACAGCGGTGACGCGGTCGTCGCCCCCTCCACCACGCGGCGGCTGCTGGACCGCTTCGCGCCGATGCTGCCGAGCACCGCGCAGCAGCCCCAGCACAAGGAGCTGGAACGGCTCACCGACCGGGAGCGGGAGGTCATGGTGCTGGTCGCGCAGGGCCTGTCCAACGGCGAGATCGCGGCCCGCCTCGTCCTGTCCGAGGCGACCGTGAAGACACACGTGGGCCGCATCCTGACCAAGCTGGGCCTCAGGGACCGCGTGCAGGTCGTCGTGCTGGCCTACGAGACGGGGCTGGTCCGGGCGGGCGGACACGGCTGAGCCTCCCCCGCGGGCGGGCCCGTCGGGTGCGGGCTACCCGCGTGTCCCGGGCAGCCGAACCGGCCGCTACCTCAGGATCCCCTCCAGGAACTCGCTGCCGAGCCGGGCCACCACCGTCACGTCCAGCTGGTGCAGGACGTAGCGCCCGCGGCGGCGCGTGGTGAGCAGGCCCGCCTTCTTCAGCAGGGCCAGGTGCCGCGATATCTCCGGGGCCGTCATGCCCAGCACCTGCGCCAGCTCGCCCGTGGTGTAGGCGCTGCGGGCCAGGAAGCGGCAGATGCGCATGCGCACCGGGTGGGACAGGGCGGTCATGCGCAGCGCCAGCTGGTCGAGGCTCGGCGGGGCGGCGAGCTCGGGGGAGCCCACCGGGTAGTGCAGCACCGGCCGCCAGCCGTACCGGTGCAGGACCATCAGGTGCGGCCAGCCCAGGCTCGTCGGCACGAGCAGCAGCCCGCCGTCGCCCGCGGTCGTGGCGTCGTCGCCGCCCAGTTTGTCGACGGTGAGCCGGGTGCCCGTCGCGTCGAGCGTGATCGCCCGGGACACCGCGGCCAGCATCCCGGGCAGGCCCTTGTGCCGCAGCAGGTCCGTCTTGTGCCGGGCGTCGGCGGCGAGCTGGTGGCGCAGCCGGCCCCAGGCCTCCGCGAAGAACGCCTCGTCGCAGTCCCGCAGGAACTGCCGCAGCCAGGCGCGGATGGCGGGCGGGTCGGTCAGCAGCCGCTCGGTGAAGCGCAGTTGCTGCGGCCCGCGCGCGGCGGCCAGCTCCAGCGCCCGGCGGCGCACCCCGGGGTCGGACAGCGGGGTCGGCCCGCACGTGCCGTAGCCGACGGCGCAGGTGAACTCCAGCGCCGCGTCGACGAACTGCTCGTCGGACAGCTTGTCGAGCTGGTCCAGCTCCTCGGCGAGCGTGCCGCCCGGCAGCGTCCCGGCGTCCGGCAGACCCGCCCACGGCATGAACAGGTCGGAGAACGTCGACCGCCACAGGAAGTCGGCCTCGCACATCCGGTCGGCCAGGTGCGGGTCGAGCCGCGCGCTCACGCCCGTCACCCAGCCCTGCAGACCCGGGTGGTGCGCGGGCTCGGACAGCGCGTGCAGGGCCATGCCCAGCTCGGCCAGCGGCGAGGGGACGACGGCGACCCTCTCCGGCCGCAGCCCGGCGATGTCGATGTGCACGCTCATGCCCTCATGGTGCACCCCGCCACCGACAGCGCCCCCGTCGATTGACGGCCGCCGTCAATCGACGCGACGGCGCTCCCGGAGCGGGCGCACGGTGGAGGCACCGGGGCAGCCGCGGAGCCTTCGGACCTCCCTCATCCCGTCCCGCAGAGGCGATCCACCATGAGCATCACGCAGCAGTACCTCCTCGACACCTACCGCGCCCGCTCCCTGGGCGACGCCGCCCCGCCCGCGCCCGGCGCGCACGACCGGCAGGCCGTGCGGGAAGGGCGGGGCGAACGGCGGTTCCGCGCGGTCCTGGCGGGACGCCCGGTCCGCCACCCCGTCCGGGACGCCCTGGCGCGGTGGCGCAGGCACCCCGCCCGGCGCGCCTGAGCCGCCCGGCGCGGCTACGGCCGCCCCGGCAGCCGGGACGCGAACTCGGCCACCGCCGCCTTCACGTCCTCGGCGGTCCACTCCAGCCCGGCGGCCCGCACGTGCACCTCGGTGTACGCGAGCCCCGGGCCGCCCCGGACCCAGCCGGCGCCGAACATCACCACGCCCGTCTCCTCCGCCGTCCGCACCGCGGCCTCGGCGGCGACCTCCGCGTCCCAGGGCAGCCACACCTGGAAGTCGTGCGTGTGCGGCACCTCCGGGTGCACCCGCGCCCAGGGCAGCCCGGCCGCGGCGAGGCCCTCCCGCAGGGCGGCGGCCACCACGCGCGCGTGCGCCACGTACTCCGGCAGCCGGGGCAGCTCCCGCTCCAGCCCGGCGAGCACCGACAGGACGGTAGGGAACTGCTGGAAGACCTGGCCGCCGTAGCGGTGCCGCCACACCTTGGCCTCCTCCACCAGCGGCCTCGGGCCGGCCAGGGCGGCGCCGCCGAACGCCTCCAGCGACTTGTAGAACGACACGTAGACGCTGTCGGCCAGGCCCGCGATCTCGGCCAGGGGCCGGCCGAAGTGCACGGTGGACTCCCACAGCCGGGCCCCGTCGAAGTGCACCACCGCGTCCCGCTCCCGGGCGGCCTCGACGACCCCGGTGAGCTCCTCCCAGGACGGCAGCACGAAACCGGCGTCCCGGAGCGGCAGTTCCAGCATCAGGGCGCCGAAGGGCTCCTCGAAATCGCGCACCTCGGCGGCGGTCGGCAGCCGCGGCTCGCTCGTCACGCGCACCGGGCGCAACCCGCCGACCTCGCGGAACGCGTTGCGCTCGTGGACCTCGGGGTGGCTGAGACCGTGCAGGGCGACGGTCGGGGAGCCGGTGCGTCCCGCCCAGCAGCGCAGGGCCACCTGCTGGGCCATCGTGCCGGTCGGGAAGAACGCGGCGGCCTCCGTGCCGAGCAGCCCGGCGACCTTCTGCTCCAGGGCCTCGACGACGCCGTCGCCGTACAGGTCGGACGGCTCGTCCAGGTCGTGGAGCCCGTCCGCCTCCCCCAGCTCCGCCAGGCGCTCGCGGAGGGTGCGGTGGAAACCGAAGCGGGCGAGCACCCGCCGTGCGCCGCGGTGGGCGGCCAGCCGCCGCTCCCGCAGCCCCGGTGCCTGCTCCCGCGCGTCCTCGTCCCGCTCCCGCGCGTCCTCGTCCCGCTCCCGCGCGTCCTCGTCCCGCTCCCGCGCGTCCTCGTCCCGCTCCCGCGCGTCCTCGCCCCGCTCCCCGTCCGCCGTCGGGTCGTCGTGCTCCGCCATGTCAGTCATGCTCCGGATCCTCCCTCGCGCGGGTGCCGCCGGACACCCGCATTTTCCGCACGCCTGAGCGAGATCGGCGGTCCGGCAGGGCGTACCCGCGGGCGGCGACCGAGGGCTCCGCCCGGTGTGCACAGCCTGTGGACGGCCGGACGTCCCGGGGAACCGATAGCGTTAACATGACGAGAAATCGTCCGGTACCCGGAGCGGACTGGAACGGGAAGGCCGCCGTCGAGTGAACACAACCCCACAGCCAGACCCCCAGGACCGCCCCGCGCGGCTCGCCGTCGGCGTGATCGGCGCCGGCCGGGTCGGACCCGCGCTGGCGGCCTCCCTCCAGCTCGCCGGACACCGCCCGGTCGCCGTCTCCGCGGTCTCCGAGCGCTCCCGGCGCCGCGCCGCCGAGCTGCTGGCCGACGTGCCGGTGCTGCCGCCCGCCGAGGTCCTCCAGCGGTCCGACCTCGTGCTGCTGACGGTCCCCGACGACGCCCTGCCCGGCCTGGTCTCCGGCCTCGCCGAGACCGGGTCCGTCCGGCCGGGCCAGCTGCTCGTCCACACCTCCGGACGGTACGGGGCACGCGTCCTCGACCCGGCCCTGCGCGCCGGAGCCCTGCCGCTCGCCCTGCACCCGGCGATGACCTTCACCGGCACGCCCGTGGACGTCCAGCGCCTGGCCGGCTGCTCCTTCGGCGTCACCGCCCCCGAGGAACTGCGCCTGGCCGCCGAGGCCCTCGTCATCGAGATGGGCGGCGAGCCGGAGTGGATCGCCGAGGAGAACCGCCCGCTCTACCACGCGGCCCTCGCCCTGGGCGCCAACCACCTGGTCACCCTCGTCGCCCAGTCCATGGAACTGCTGCGCACCGCCGGGGTCTCCGCCCCCGACCGGATGCTCGGCCCGCTGCTCGGCGCGGCCCTGGACAACGCCCTGCGCTCCGGCGACGCGGCCCTGACCGGCCCCGTCGCGCGCGGCGACGCGGGCACGGTCGCCGCGCACGTCGCCGAGCTGCGCCGGCACGCCCCGCAGGCCGTCGCCGGCTACCTGGCGATGGCCCGCGCCACCGCCGACCGGGCCCTCGCGCACGGCCTGCTCAAGCCGGAACTCGCCGAGGACCTCCTCGGGGTACTCGCCCACGGGACCGACGGCACCGAAGGGGACGCCCGATGACCACCACCCTGCTGCGCACCGCCGGTGAACTGCACGCACGCGTGCGCACGGGCCGCCGCGCCGTCGTGATGACCATGGGCGCCCTCCACGAGGGCCACGCCACGCTCGTGCGCACCGCGCGCGAGCTCGCCGGGCCGGACGGCGAGGTCGTCGTCACCGTGTTCGTCAACCCGCTGCAGTTCGGCGCGGGCGAGGACCTCGACCGCTACCCGCGCACCCTGGACGCCGACGTCGCGCTGGCCGGGCGGTCCGGCGCGGACGTCGTGTTCGCCCCCGCCGTGGAGGAGGTCTACCCGGGCGGCGAGCCCCAGGTCCGCGTCAGCGCCGGACCCATGGGCGAGCGCCTGGAGGGCTCCTCCCGCCCGGGCCACTTCGACGGCATGCTCACCGTCGTCGCCAAGCTGCTGCACCTCACCCGCCCCGACATCGCCCTGTACGGCCAGAAGGACGCCCAGCAGCTCGCCCTCATCCGGCGCATGGTGCGGGACCTGAACTTCGGCGTGGAGATCGCCGGCGTCCCCACCGTCCGCGAGGAGGACGGCCTGGCGCTGTCCAGCCGCAACCGCTACCTGTCCGCCCCCGAGCGGCGCACGGCCCTGGCCCTGTCCAGGGCGCTGTTCGCGGGCCGGGACCGGCACGCCGCGCAGGAGGCGCTGCGCGCGCGGGCCCGCGAGGTGCCCGCCACGCACGCGCGTGCCGAGGCGCTCAGCGCCCTCGGCGAGTCCCGGGCGGCCGCCGACACGCACGCCGTCGCCACGGCCGCCCCGGGCGGCCCCGCGGCCGTCCGCGCGGCCGCCCGGGCGGTCCTGGACGAGGCCGCCCGCCTCGACCCGCCCCTGAAGCTGGACTACCTCGCCCTGGTCGACCCGTCCGACTTCACCGATGTCGGCGAGGACTTCACCGGTGAGGCGGTCCTCGCCGTCGCCGCCCGGGTCGGCACCACCCGGCTGATCGACAACATCCCGCTCACCTTCGGAACCTTCGGAGCCGCCTCGTGACCACCACAGGCATACGACTGCACGCCCCCGCCCCCGGGTGGTCCCTCACCGCGGACGTGGTCGTCGTCGGCTCCGGGGTCGCCGGCCTGACGGCCGCGCTGCGCTGCGAGGCCGCGGGGCTGAGCACCGTGGTGGTCACCAAGGCCCGGCTCGACGACGGCTCCACCCGCTGGGCCCAGGGCGGCATCGCCGCGGCCCTGGGCGAGGGCGACACCCCCGAGCAGCACCTGGACGACACGCTGGTCGCCGGGGCGGGCCTGTGCGACGAGGAAGCGGTCCGCCTCCTGGTCACCGAGGGCCCCGACGCCGTACGCCGGCTCATCGACACCGGCGCCCGGTTCGACGAGTCCTCCGCGGGCGGCCTCGAACTGACCCGGGAGGGCGGCCACCACCGCCGCCGCATCGCCCACGCCGGCGGCGACGCCACCGGCGCCGAGATCTCCCGCGCCCTGGTCGAGGCCGTGCGTGCGCGGGGCATGCGCACGGTGGAGAACGCGCTCGTTCTGGACCTCCTCACCGACGCCCAGGGCCGCACGGCCGGCGTGACCCTGCACGTCATGGGGGAGGGCCAGCACGACGGGGTCGGCGCCGTCCACGCCCCCGCGGTGGTCCTGGCCACCGGCGGCATGGGCCAGGTCTTCTCCGCCACCACCAACCCGTCGGTCTCCACCGGCGACGGCGTGGCCCTGGCCCTGCGCGCGGGCGCGGAGGTCAGCGACCTGGAGTTCGTCCAGTTCCACCCGACCGTCCTGTTCCTCGGCCCGGACGCCGAGGGCCAGCAGCCCCTGGTCTCCGAGGCCGTGCGCGGCGAGGGCGCCCACCTGGTCGACGCCGACGGCGTGCGCTTCATGGTGGGCCAGCACGAACTGGCCGAGCTGGCCCCCCGCGACATCGTCGCCAAGGGCATCATGCGCCGCATGCAGCAGCGCGGCGCCGAGCACATGTACCTCGACGCCCGGCACTTCGGCGCCGAGATGTGGGAGCGCCGCTTCCCCACCATCCTGGCCGCCTGCCGCGCCCACGGCATCGACCCGGTCACCGAGCCCGTCCCGGTCGCCCCGGCCGCCCACTACGCCTCCGGCGGCGTGCGCACCGACTCCCGCGGCCGTACGACCGTGCCCGGCCTGTACGCCTGCGGGGAGGTGGCCTGCACCGGTGTGCACGGCGCCAACCGCCTCGCCTCCAACAGCCTGCTGGAGGGCCTGGTCTACGCCGAGCGGATCGCCGCCGACATCGCCGGAGCCGCCCTGCACGCGCGCGTGCCGCAGCCACTGCCGCACCCCGAGATCCCCGAGCACCCCCTGCAGAGCCCCGAGGCCCGCCTCACGATCCAGCGGATCATGACCGACGGCGCGGGCGTCCTGCGCTCGGCCGACTCCCTCACCCGCGCCGCCGACCAGCTGGAGCGGCTGCACGCGGACGCCCGGGAGGCCCTCGCCGAGCACGGCAAGACGGCCGAGCCCGGCACCGACACCTGGGAGGCCACCAACCTGCTGTGCGTGGCCCGCGTCCTGGTCGCCGCCGCCCGGCAGCGCGAGGAGACCCGGGGCTGCCACTGGCGCGAGGACCACCCCGAGCGCGACGACGCGGCCTGGCGCCGCCACATCGTCGTACGCCTCAACCCCGACCGCACGCTGGCCGTGCACACCACGGACACCACACACTTCCCTACGACTTGCCCGCCCCAGGCCCCCCAGGAGCAGTGACCGACGTGAGCACCCACGACCTTCCCCTCGCCCCGTCCGGAGGCTGCGGCGACGGCTGCGCCTGCGGCGCGGACGACGAGGCGTACCTGGAGTGCGGACTGGACCCCGCGCTCGCCCAGCTCCTGGCCGACGCGGGCCTCGACCCCGTCGAGGTCGAGGACATCGCCAACGTGGCCCTCCAGGAGGACCTGGCCCACGGCGTGGACGTGACCACCGTCGCGACCATCCCCGAGGACGCGGTGGCCACCGCCGACTTCACCGCCCGCGAGGCGGGCGTCGTGGCCGGTCTGCGCATCGCCGAGGCGGTCGTCTCGGTCGTCTGCGAGGAGGAGCTGGAGATCGAGCGGCACGCCGAGGACGGCGACCGCGTCGAGGCGGGCCAGAAGCTGCTGTCGGTCACCACCCGCACCCGCGACCTCCTCACGGCCGAGCGCAGCGCGCTGAACATCCTGTGCCGCCTGTCGGGCGTCGCGACGGCCACGCGCGCGTGGGCGGACGCCCTGGAGGGCACCAAGGCCAAGGTCCGCGACACCCGCAAGACCACCCCGGGCCTGCGCAGCCTGGAGAAGTACGCGGTCCGCTGCGGCGGCGGCGTCAACCACCGCATGTCCCTGTCGGACGCGGCCCTGGTCAAGGACAACCACGTGGTCGCCGCGGGCGGTGTCGCCGAGGCCTTCCAGGCGGTGCGCGAGCGCTTCCCCGAGGTCCCCATCGAGGTCGAGGTCGACACCCTGCACCAGCTCCGCGAGGTGCTGGACGCCGGCGCCGACCTGATCCTGCTGGACAACTTCACGCCCGCCGAGTGCGAGGAGGCCGTCGCGATCGTCCAGGGCCGCGCCGCCCTGGAGGCCTCCGGCCGGCTCACCCTCGGCAACGCCCGGGCGTACGCGGACACCGGCGTCGACTACCTCGCCGTCGGAGCCCTCACCCACTCCTCGCCGATCCTGGACATCGGCCTGGACCTGCGGCCGGCGGAGTAGGGGAGCGCCAGGGCCATGCTGCTGACGATCGACGTAGGAAACACCCACACCGTCCTCGGCCTGTTCGACGGCGACGAGATCGTCGAACACTGGCGCATCTCCACGGACGCGCGCCGCACCGCCGACGAACTCGCCGTCCTCCTTCAGGGCCTGATGGGCATGCACCCGCTCCTCGGCGACGAACTGGGCGACGGCATCGACGGCATCGCCATCTGCGCGACCGTCCCCTCGGTCCTGCACGAGCTGCGCGAGGTGACCCGCCGCTACTACGGCGACGTGCCGGCGGTGCTCGTCGAGCCCGGCGTGAAGACCGGCGTGCCGATCCTCATGGACAACCCCAAGGAGGTCGGCGCGGACCGCATCATCAACGCGGTCGCGGCGGTCGAGCTGTACGGCGGCCCCGCGATCGTCGTCGACTTCGGCACGGCGACGACGTTCGACGCGGTCAGCGCGCGCGGCGAGTACGTCGGCGGGGTCATCGCCCCCGGCATCGAGATCTCCGTCGAGGCCCTCGGCGTCCGCGGTGCCCAGCTCCGCAAGATCGAGGTGGCCCGGCCGCGCAGCGTCATCGGCAAGAACACGGTCGAGGCGATGCAGTCGGGCATCGTCTACGGGTTCGCCGGCCAGGTCGACGGCGTCGTCAGCCGCGTGGCCCGGGAGCTGGCGCAGGACCCCGAGGACGTCACCGTGATCGCGACGGGCGGCCTGGCGCCGATGGTCCTCGGCGAGTCCTCGGTCATCGACGAGCACGAGCCGTGGCTGACCCTCATCGGCCTGCGCCTGGTGTACGAGCGGAACGTGTCCCGCATGTGACCGCGCGAGCTGCGACCCGGGCGCCCCGGCCCGCCCGCGTCGCAGCCCGCCCGGATCCCCCGGCCCGCCCGAGCGGTGTCGCCACCCCGGGCGGGGGCCCCGGACACCTGCCGGGCACGGCGACGCTGGTGTGTCGCCACCCCGGCCGGACACGGCGACGCGCCTCCGCGCCCCGGGCAGGACGGGACGAGGAAGAGGCGGCGCCCGCCCGCACTGGACCGAGGCCGCCCGCTCCGGCAGCCATCGCCGCCCGGCCCGGGCGCTGAGCCGCAGGCGGCCCGTGCCCGTCCAGGTGGGTGGTCCCCGTCGCCACACCCGTCCCCTATGCGTGATTTGTCTGATTAGCGCGTATGGTCGCCGCATGCCCACGCCCTACGGATCCCGCGGCGGCATGGCGTTCGGCCCGGAGGAGCTGCGTGTGCTCCGCCGCGCTCTCGCCCTCGCCCTCCATCCCGCCCCCGCCACGCCCGACGACGTCCGCGACTGCCTCCGCCTCGCGGAGTCGCTGGACGAGGCCCAGCGGGAGGGAGCCAGGCTGCGCGCCTTCCTCGTGGCCGACCTGGGCCGGTACCGCGCAGCCCTCCCCGGCACCGCGGCCGGCTACCTCACCCTCCTGGACGAGGCCCTGGCCGCCGGCTACCGCCCCGGCCCGGACGACCTCGCCGCCCTGCGCGCCCTGCGCGGCAACCCCGCCGCGGCGGCCCTCTTGGACCGGTGCGCGCCCGCCCCGGCCACCCGGACCGCCCCGGCCGCGGCGCTGACGGCCACCGTCCCGGCGTCCCGCACGCGCGCCCGCACCACCGGTGCCGCCGTGCTCCTGGCCCTCCCGGGCGGCGTCGGCCGGCAGCCCGACAGGAAGCCCGCCAAGCCGGGCCCCGCGAAGCCCGCTCCCGCGCCCTCCCCGGCCCCCGCCCCGGGCACCCCGAAGCCCTCCCGCCCGATCCCCACCCCGGGCGAGGTCTTCCCGCGCCGCAAGCCCGCGCCGCCGCCCCCGTCGAGCCCCCAGCAGCTCGCCGCGGGCTGACGGCTACCCTGGAGCCATGGACTACGTCTCCGCGCTCCTGCCCCCGGTCGTCATGGCCGCGTTCTTCATCGGCGTGATCCGGGTGATCGTGAAGACCCAGGGCGGCGCCAACAAGGCCAAGGAGGACGCGGCCGTGGACGCCGCCCTCGCGCGTACGGACGGCGCCCGCCCGTCCGCCGCGACGCCCCCCGGGGCCGAGGCCTGACCCGCCCCTTCCTCCCACGGCGTACGACTCCACGAGCCCGCTCGACCGAGTCGTACGCCCTTTTTGTTCGTGTTCGCCGCTGAAGCGCACGTCCGCCACGCCATTACCGAGATCTCCCACTATTGTGCTGAGGGTGCCTCGCCCATTGGGAGAACTCGAAGACGCGGTCATGTCGCGGGTGTGGAAGTGGAACCGCCCGGTGACCGTTCGAGAAGTCCTGGAAGATCTCCAGAAGGAGCGGTCCATCGCCTACACCACGGTGATGACCGTTTTGGACAATCTCCATCAGAAGGGCTGGGTGCGCCGCGAGGCGGAAGGCAGGGCCTATCGATATGAGGCCGTCTCCACCCGTGCCGCCTACGCCGCCGCCCTCATGAACGACGCCTGGTCGCAGAGCGACAACCCCGCCGCCGCTCTGGTCGCCTTCTTCGGCATGATGAGCGAGGAACAGCGCCGGGCGCTCACCGATGCCGTACGCATCGTGCAGGGACCGGAAACCCGGGAAGCGGCCGCACCGCCGGAATCCCCCGCGCCGGCACAACCCGCACAACGCCCGGAAGACCCCCCTCAGAACCCCGCCTCCCCTTCGGACCCCCGCGGGCGATAGCGTCCCGGCATGTCCGCGAAGAGCCCCGAACCCTCCGCAAAAGCCATCACCGTGCGGCGGGCCCGCACCAGCGATGTCCCGGCGGTGCGCCGCCTCCTCGACGCCTACGTCCGCGGCGGCATCCTGCTCGACAAAGCGACGGTCACGCTTTACGAGGACATCCAGGAGTTCTGGGTCGCGGAACGCGACGACAACGCCGAGGTGGTCGGCTGCGGCGCACTGCACGTCATGTGGGAAGACCTCGCTGAAGTGCGCACTCTCGCGGTCGAGCCCGGCCTCAAGGGCGCGGGCGTCGGGCACCGGGTCCTGGAGAAGTTGCTGCAGACCGCTCGATGGCTCGGTGTTCGACGCGTTTTCTGTCTGACCTTCGAAGTCGACTTCTTCGCCAAGCACGGCTTCGTGGAGATCGGCGAGACGCCCGTGGACACCGATGTCTACGCGGAGCTGCTGCGTTCCTATGACGAGGGCGTCGCGGAGTTCCTCGGTCTCGAACGAGTGAAACCGAACACCTTGGGCAACAGCCGGATGCTTCTGCATCTGTGATCGCCGGGACGGACAACACGCAGCGCGAAGGCGGGGCGCCGGTTCGTCAAGACGTATTCCGCGGAGCCGCCCTGCCCCGGTGGCCTATGTCCGAAACGCGCATGTTTCCGGACGGAGCCGGGGCTGCCGGTCTCTGCCGGGGGTTTGTGTTTTTCCGGCAAAAGCGGTTTGCTTTCCGAGGTACTGCAGTACTGCATATAACAGGGGACGGCGATACGGCGGACGCCGGCACTCCCCCGGCCCTTGAAGATATCGATGAAAGGAAATCCGGTGGCACAGAAGGTTCAGGTCCTTCTTGTCGACGACCTCGACGGCGGCGAGGCGGACGAGACCGTGACGTTCGCGCTGGACGGCAAGACGTACGAGATCGATCTCACCACCGCCAATGCGGACAAGCTCCGCGGCCTTCTCGATCCTTACGTGAAGGGCGGTCGTCGTACCGGAGGCCGTGCCTCGGGCGGGCGCGGCAAGCCGCGCGCGGCCTCGAGCGGCAGCCAGGACACCGCGGCCATCCGCGCATGGGCGAAGGAGAACGGTTACGAGGTCAACGACCGCGGCCGGGTCCCCGCGACCATCCGCGAGGCCTACGAGAAGGCCAACGGCTGAACAGCGGCGCTACCGGCCCCGCGCAGGCGAGGCCGGCGGCCGGGCGCCCGCGCGCCGCAGCCGGGTCCGGTGGCACCACGTGGCCACCGTGTCCACCAGCCGCACGAGATCGGGGGCATCCCCACCGCCCCCCAGCGCCGACAGCGTCGGCAGCGAGGCCTGTGCCTCGCACCCCGGCTCGGGGGGCCGCAGCCACACGGCGGCCCCCTGGGAACCGACCCGCTCCCCGGGTCCGGGCTGCCCCGTGACGACCCCGGGGCCCGCCGCACCGCGGGACGCCCCCGCGCCCGGCCCGCACGGCCGCGGCGCCTCCATGAGGCCCCCCGTGCCGAGCGCCGACAGGTCCAGCGGCAGCGTCCCCCAGTCCAGCCACTCCAGCAGCCCCGGCAGCTCCTCCGCGCTCCCCGGCGCCACCAGCAGCTGCACGCGCGCGCCCCGGGCGGCCACGGGGGAGCCGGGCACCAGATGCCGCAGGGCTGCCCGGCCGGCCTCGGCCGGCACGTCCAGGACGTCGAAGCGCACGCCCACCAGCAGCCGCACCGGGTCCCCGGGCACCGTCGGCCAGCCCAGCCCGTCCTCGTACCACCGCCGGACCCGGTCGGCCGGGTCGGAGCCCGCAGCCCCGGGGGCGGCCGGGTCGAGCGGCCGACGGGGGAGCGGGACGAGCCGGGACGCAGCAGGGGCCGCTGCGGGCGTGGCGGGGGTCACCGCGTGCGGGGTGCCGGACATGCCGAGTGCAACGGCCGGAAGACCCTCGGGGTTACGCTGGGTCGCTCCACGGGTGCGAAGAGTGCCCGAGCGGGGGTGTGCGGGGAGCCCGGAGGGGCGCAAGGTTGTTCGCCCGTAGCGGAGGGAAAGGGGGCGCTCGGCATGGACTTCCGGTCCGCGCGGGTAAGACATGCCTAGTGGGAGGGGGCGACACGCAGGAAAGGACGTCTCACGTTCGCCATCGGCGTACTGGCGAGTGGGGTATCTGCCTGGCCTGCGGGAACATCGTCTCGCACCATCGGGTTGGAGCAGATGTCGGCGTTCGGGGTCAGGAGGCCAAGGACGGTGTCGGCAGTTGGAATGAGCGGTCCCCGCTTGCGGGACTAAGCTGCGGAAGGACAGGGAGGGGAAGTTCCCCCCACTGCCTGACCGCTCTGAGGAGCGATTAACGATGTTCGAGAGGTTCACCGACCGCGCGCGGCGGGTTGTCGTCCTGGCTCAGGAAGAAGCCCGGATGCTCAACCACAACTACATCGGCACTGAGCACATCCTCCTGGGCCTGATCCACGAGGGTGAAGGTGTCGCCGCCAAGGCCCTTGAGAGCCTCGGGATTTCGCTCGAGGCGGTCCGCCAGCAGGTGGAGGAGATCATCGGCCAGGGCCAGCAGGCCCCGTCCGGCCACATCCCCTTCACCCCCCGTGCCAAGAAGGTCCTGGAGCTGTCGCTCCGCGAGGCCCTTCAGCTGGGCCACAACTACATCGGCACGGAGCACATCCTGCTCGGCCTGATCCGCGAGGGCGAGGGTGTCGCCGCCCAGGTCCTCGTGAAGCTGGGCGCAGATCTGAACCGCGTGCGGCAGCAGGTGATCCAGCTGCTCTCCGGTTACCAGGGCAAGGAGACCGCCACCGCCGGCGGTCCTGCCGAGGGCACCCCCTCCACGTCCCTGGTCCTCGACCAGTTCGGCCGGAACCTCACCCAGGCCGCTCGTGAGTCCAAGCTCGACCCGGTCATCGGGCGCGAGAAGGAGATCGAGCGGGTCATGCAGGTGCTGTCCCGCCGTACGAAGAACAACCCGGTGCTGATCGGTGAGCCCGGCGTCGGCAAGACCGCCGTCGTGGAGGGCCTCGCCCAGGCCATCGTCAAGGGCGAGGTGCCCGAGACCCTCAAGGACAAGCACCTCTACACCCTGGACCTCGGTGCCCTGGTCGCCGGCTCCCGCTACCGCGGTGACTTCGAGGAGCGCCTGAAGAAGGTGCTCAAGGAGATCCGCACCCGCGGCGACATCATCCTGTTCATCGACGAGCTGCACACGCTGGTCGGTGCGGGTGCCGCCGAGGGCGCCATCGACGCGGCCTCCATCCTGAAGCCGATGCTGGCGCGCGGTGAGCTGCAGACCATCGGTGCGACCACGCTGGACGAGTACCGCAAGCACCTGGAGAAGGACGCGGCCCTGGAGCGCCGCTTCCAGCCCATCCAGGTCGCGGAGCCGTCCCTGCCGCACACGATCGAGATCCTCAAGGGACTGCGCGACCGGTACGAGGCCCACCACCGCGTCTCCATCACCGACGAGGCGCTGGTCCAGGCCGCCACGCTGGCCGACCGGTACATCTCGGACCGCTTCCTGCCGGACAAGGCGATCGACCTGATCGACGAGGCCGGTTCCCGGATGCGCATCCGCCGGATGACCGCGCCGCCGGACCTGCGCGAGTTCGACGAGAAGATCGCCGGTGTCCGCCGCGACAAGGAGTCCGCGATCGACTCGCAGGACTTCGAGAAGGCCGCGTCCCTGCGCGACAAGGAGAAGCAGCTCCTCGCCGCCAAGGCCAAGCGGGAGAAGGAGTGGAAGGCCGGCGACATGGACGTCGTCGCCGAGGTCGACGGCGAGCTGATCGCCGAGGTCCTCGCGACCGCCACCGGCATCCCGGTCTTCAAGCTCACCGAGGAGGAGTCCTCCCGCCTGCTGCGCATGGAGGAGGAGCTCCACAAGCGGGTCATCGGCCAGAACGACGCCGTCAAGGCGCTGTCGAAGGCGATCCGCCGTACGCGTGCCGGTCTGAAGGACCCCAAGCGCCCCGGTGGCTCGTTCATCTTCGCCGGCCCGTCCGGTGTCGGTAAGACCGAGCTGTCCAAGGCGCTCGCCGAGTTCCTCTTCGGCGACGAGGACGCGCTGATCTCCCTCGACATGTCGGAGTTCAGCGAGAAGCACACCGTCTCGCGCCTCTTCGGTTCGCCCCCCGGATACGTGGGCTACGAGGAGGGCGGCCAGCTGACGGAGAAGGTGCGCCGCAAGCCGTTCTCGGTCGTCCTCTTCGACGAGGTCGAGAAGGCCCACCCGGACATCTTCAACTCGCTGCTGCAGATCCTGGAGGACGGTCGCCTGACCGACTCCCAGGGCCGGGTCGTGGACTTCAAGAACACGGTCATCATCATGACGACCAACCTCGGCACCCGGGACATCTCCAAGGGCTTCAACCTGGGCTTCGCGGCCTCGGGTGACACGAAGACCAACTACGAGCGCATGAAGAACAAGGTCCAGGACGAGCTCAAGCAGCACTTCCGGCCCGAGTTCCTCAACCGCGTCGACGACGTGGTCGTCTTCCCGCAGCTCAGCCAGGACGACATCCTCAAGATCGTCGACCTGATGATCGGCAAGGTGGACGAGCGCCTCAAGGACCGGGACATGGGCATCGAGCTCTCCCAGTCCGCCAAGGAGCTGCTGTCCAGGAAGGGCTACGACCCCGTGCTGGGTGCGCGTCCGCTGCGCCGCACCATCCAGCGCGAGATCGAGGACTCGCTGTCGGAGAAGATCCTCTTCGGCGAGCTGCGTCCCGGTCACATCGTGGTCGTGGACACGGAGGGCGAGGGCGAGGCCAAGACCTTCACCTTCCGCGGCGAGGAGAAGTCGGCCCTGCCGGACGTCCCGCCCATCGAGCAGGCGGCCGGTGGCACCGGTCCGAACCTGAGCAAGGACGCGTAAGCGTCACGGCCTGACGAGAAGGGGCCGGTGCCGAAAGGCACCGGCCCCTTCCGCATGTCCGGGCCCCTACGACAGCCGGCCGCCGTAGTCCGGCAGCTTGAACGTCTTCTCGGCGTGGCCGCCGGAGAGGTCGGTGGCGCTGTTGCCGATGTTCGCGATGATCGTGTAGCCCTTGTTCTCGATCGAGACGCGCTGGGCCGTCTTGTAGTCCGCGACGTTCTTGAACAGGTCGATGAAGTTGCGGACGTACAGGCCCGAGACCCGGTAGCCGGCCTGCTTGAGGTTGTAGTCGGTGAACGCGTAGACGATGTCCGGGCGGGCGGTCACGAAGAACAGCGCGACGCCGCGCTCCTGGGCGTATCTGGCGGCCTCCAGGACCGGCTTGTTGGCCGGCTGCGGGTAGCTGAAGCCGAAGTCGGTCTCCAGCGTCGTGTTGTCGATGTCGAAGACGATGGCCTGCTTCTCGCCCGGCTTCGTCGCCGCGATCCGCTGCTTCAGATAGGGCAGTGCCTGATCCATCACGGCCTGGCAGTCCTTCTGCCAGGTGCCGTAGTCGACGTCCGCCGCTGCGGCCGCGGTGGCGGCTGCGGCGGCGGTGGGGGCCCGGTCGGCGGGCGTGGCGTCGGCCGGTGCGGCCATGGCCACGAGGGCGGCCGCCGAGACGGCGGTCACTGAGGCGCGGCGCAACCAGGGGCGTCGGATCTGCATTCGTGGGGGTCCTCTCACGTCCGTGACGCTGCCAACATGTCGTGTGCATGCTTGTGGGCGAGGGTGGCGCGAGGGGAACCGTAGGGTTACCGGACGGTAGGCGCATAGAGGCGTGCGCCACATTTCCCGAATGGCCGAAGTGGGCCACCGGTGACATGCCGCACAGGCGATATGTCCGTTACTAACCGGAATAGTGGCTAAGTGGCCGGGAGGAAAGGGATTCTTCTCCCTGCGCGCGGGCCGAAGAGCAGGCTGATGCCCGAATTTGTCCCGAATGGGCACTGTGTCAAGAGACGTGGAACACGGTGCCTACGTACTATCTCAGGCCGTAGATCACGCTTTTGGGCGTTTGTCGGACTTCGGGTTACCAAGGGATGGCCATTCGGCGAGCGACTGTGCGCTGGGTGGTTTTCTCCGTCCCCTTCCTCATGAGGTTTCGATGTCCCAGCGCGTCACGTCCCGCTCTTCCCGTACGTCCCAGCTCCGCACCCGTGCGACCGTGCTGGCCGCCGGCCTCGGTGTCTCGGTCGCACTGGGGGCCGGGGTCGCGTCCGCCGCCGACACCACGGCCGCGTCCGGCACCGCCACCGCCGTCCAGGCGCAGGCCGCCGCCCAGGCCAAGGCCGCCAAGGCCGCCGCTGCGAAGGCCGAGAAGGCCGCCAAGGCCGCCGCGGTGAAGGCGGCCGCCAAGAAGGCCGCCGCCAAGAAGGCCGCGCCCTCCTGGGTGGACCCGGTGAAGAAGTACAAGCTCTCCGCGAGCTTCGCCCAGAACGGCGGCATGTGGCAGTCCACCCACAGCGGTCAGGACTTCGCCGTGCCGAGCGGCACCCAGGTCGTGGCCGCCCATGGCGGCACCGTCGTGAAGGCCGGCGGCAACGGAGCCGGCGACGGCCCCGCCTACGGCAACGCCGTCGTCATCAAGCACGGCAACGGCACGTACTCCCAGTACGCCCACCTGTCCCAGGTCAAGGTGCGCGTCGGCCAGATCGTCAAGACCGGCCAGGAGATCGCGCGGTCCGGCAACACCGGCAACTCCAGCGGTCCCCACCTGCACTTCGAGATCCGCACGACCCCGAACTACGGCTCGGCTGTCGACCCGGTCAAGTTCCTGCGCGCCAAGGGCGTCACGCTCTGACCCGCCTGACCCCCCGGGCCCGCTAGGAGCTCGCCGCTCCGCGGTGGGCCTGGGTCACCAGGTCCGTGGCGACCTCGAGGACGGCTCTGCTCTTCTCCTCGGGGTCGTTTCCCATGTCCTGGAGCAGGAACATCCCGGCGTGCAGCGTGAAGATGGCGCTGGCGCAGCGGACCTGGTCGACCAGGTCCGCGTCCGGGTCGACGATGATGTCGCGTAGGCTGCGGATGCGCTCCTTGAAGGACTCCCCGATGCGCAGCTCGCGCACGGTCGCCTGGTTCTCGTGCATGAAGCGGAACAGCGGGGCCGCCTGGGCCAGCGTGTCGGCGTAGCGGCGGATGATCTCCTGCTTGGTCTCCAGGGTGGGCGGCTGCTGCCGGCCCCAGTCGATCAGGTCCTCGATGGGCTGGGTGAGGTCCTCGAAGATGCTGACGAGGATCTCTTCCTTGGTCTTGAAGTGGTAGTAGAGCGCCGCCTTGGTGACGTCCAGGTGCTCGGCGATCTCCCGCAGGGACGTCTTTTCGTAGCCCTGCTCCGCGAAGAGTTCGAGGGCCACGTCCTGGATGCGCCGGCGGGTGTCCCCGCGGCGCCGCTGCCTGGTGCCGTCCATGGTGCCGCCCATCCTCCTACGCCGCCCGCTTTCCAGAAAACTTACTTGACGACCGGCTAGTGCGCCGCTAACTTCCGAGTGTAGTCACTAGCCGGTCGGCAAGTAAGTAGCAGTAGCTGGGGGAGTGGGAAGCGATGGCGGACACGACGGACACATCGGTGGCGATCGCCGCCGACAGTGGCGGCAGGCAACCGAGGAGTGTGCGGGTTGTCCTGCTCGCGCTCATGATCGCGATGATGCTCGCGATGCTCGACAACATGATCATCGGTACGGCGATGCCGACGATCGTGGGGGAGCTGGGCGGACTGGAGCACCTGTCCTGGGTCGTCACGTCCTACACGCTCGCCACCGCCGCCTCCACCCCGCTGTGGGGCAAGCTCGGCGACATGTACGGCCGCAAGGGCACGTTCCTGTCGTCCATCGTCCTCTTCCTGATCGGCTCCGCCCTCAGCGGCATGGCCCAGGACATGGGCCAGCTGATCGGCTTCCGCGCCGTGCAGGGTCTGGGCGCCGGCGGTCTGATGGTCGGCGTCATGGCGATCATCGGTGACCTGATCCCGCCCCGGGAGCGCGGCAAGTACCAGGGCATGATGGCCGGCGTCATGGCGCTGGCGATGATCGGCGGTCCCCTGGTCGGCGGCACGATCACCGACAACTGGGGCTGGCGCTGGGCGTTCTACATCAACCTGCCGCTCGGCGTGGTGGCCCTGCTCGCCGTCAGCGCGGTGCTGCACCTGCCCAGGAAGCGGGCGCAGGCCCGGATCGACTACCTGGGCGCCGGGCTGCTGACCGTCGGCATCACCGCGATCGTGCTCGTCACCACCTGGGGCGGCACGGAGTACGCCTGGGACTCCGCCCGGATCATGGAGCTGATCGGCATCGGGGTCGCCGCGCTGGTCGGGTTCGTGTTCTGGCAGACAAAGGCGGCGGAGCCGGTGGTGCCGCTGCACATCTTCCGCAGCCGCAACTTCACGCTGATGTCGCTCATCGGCTTCATCACCGGCTTCGTGATGTTCGGCGCGACGCTGTTCCTGCCCTTCTACCAGCAGGCCGTGCAGGGAGCCACCGCGACCAACTCGGGTCTGCTGCTGCTGCCGATGCTCGGCGCGATGCTGGTGACCTCGATGGTCGCCGGGCGGGTCACCACGAACACGGGCAAGTACAAGGTCTTCCCCGTGCTCGGCAGTGTGCTGATGATCGTCGGCCTCTATCTGCTGTCCACGATGGACACCGGTACGTCCCGGGTGACCTCCGGCCTCTTCATGGCCGTGGTCGGCCTCGGCATGGGCTGCCTGATGCAGATCACCATGCTGGTGGCGCAGAACAGCGTGGAGATGAAGGACATGGGCGTCGCGTCCTCGTCCACGACGCTGTTCCGGACGCTGGGCTCCTCCTTCGGCGTCGCGATCATGGGTGCGCTGTTCAACCACCGCGTCCAGGACGTCATGGCCGAGCGGGCCGGGGCGCTGGGCTCCAGGGTGACCGAGCAGTCCGCCCAGCTGGACCAGGCGAGCCTGGCGAAGCTGCCGGAGGCGGCGCGTGAGGCGTACCAGCACGCGGTGGCGGCCGGCACGCACTCGGCGTTCCTGCTGGGGGCCGTGATCGCGGTGTTCGCGCTGGCGGCGGCGGTGTTCGTCAAGGAGGTCCCGCTGAAGGGCGCCGGGCCGAAGGGCCCGGAGGACGGGAAGCCGGACGCCCCGGCGGCCCAGGCACCGCTGGCGGAGGCGGTCTGACGAAGCGAGGCCGCGCCGGCGGCCGGTGACCGACCGGCCGCCTGCCGACCGGCCGGCCTGACACTCGCCTGTCCGTCCGACCGCCTCTCCGGCCGGCCGACACTGCTGAGACCCCGGGTGGGTATCTCCCCCCGGGGTCTTCGTCGTCTGCCGGGGGGCGGGCGCGCCGTCGTGCGGTCGTTGTCAGACCCCGGTGCCACCATCGGTCGCATGGACAGGACGCGGCAGGTGCGGCTCGCCAAGGACGCCATGGACCGGGACTGGGCCGACCCCGGCCTCGACCTGGACACCGTGGCCGCCCACGCCGGGTACTCGCGGTACCACTTCATCCGCGCCTTCAAGGAGGCCTACGGCGAGACGCCCGGCCAGTACCTCACCCACCGCCGTATCGAGCGGGCCGAGGACCTGCTGCGCACGGCCAACCTGTCCGTCACCGAGATCTGCCACCTGGTCGGCTTCAGCAGCGTCGGCACCTTCTCGGCGCGCTTCAAGGCCTGGACCGGGCTGACCCCGAGCGAGTACCGCACCCGGCACGTCGGGCGCGGAGCCGCTCTCATCCCCGGCTGCTACGCGATGCTCTGGGCGGGCGGGTTCCGCTCCGGCCCCGGCCCCGCGCCCGGTCCCCGCAAGGAGCGCAATTCCGGAGAAGCGGGCTGACGGCCCCGCTGCCTACCGTGGCAGGGCAAGCAGCAACCGCCGGGGAGCAGCAGGAGCACGCCATGATCAAGGGTCTCGCCATCTCGACCGTCTGGGTCCTCGACCAGGACCGGGCCAAGGAGTTCTACACGGAGAAGCTGGGGCTGGAGGTCCGTACGGACATGACCATGGGCGAGGGCGGCATGCGCTGGCTCACGGTCGGCTCGCCGAACCAGCCCGATGTCGAGCTGACCCTGATGGTGCCGGGCGGGCCCGCGATGGACCCCGAGTCCGCCGACATGCTCAGGAAGCTGGTGACCAAGGGCGCACTCGGCGCGGGCGTGCTGACCACCGACGACATCCACGGCGACTACAAGAAGCTCAAGGACCGGGGCGTGGAGTTCCTCCAGGAGCCGCAGGAGCGCCCCTACGGCACGGAGGCGCTGTTCCGCGACGACTCGGGCAACTGGTTCTCCTTCACCCAGCCCCGGACGGACGGCCTCGACATGAACCAGGACTGGTCCTGCTGAACCGCCGGGCTGCCGGTGCGGCCGGAGCTTCCGGTGCCTACGAGGACGGCAGCATCGGGTAGCTGCCGGTGTTCGTCGGCGCGTGCTCCGGCAGCCACAGCACCGCCACCGCGCCCTCGGCCCTGACGTCCTCGCGCGCGCCCGGGGTGCGGACGTTGCGGAAGGTGAGCCGGGCACCCAGCACCCGGGCCTGGCCGGCCGCGATGGTCAGCCCCAGGCCGTGCCCGTGCCCGGCCCGGTCAGCGCTGCCGGTGCGGAAGCGGCTCGGCCCCTCGGCGAGCAGGTCCTCGGGGAAGCCCGGCCCGTGGTCGCGGACCCGGATGACCCGCCCCTCGACGGTGACCTCGATGGGCGGCTTGCCGTGCCGGGCCGCGTTGGCCAGCAGGTTGAACAGCACGCGCTCCAGCCGCCGGGGGTCGGTGGTGACCTCCGACTCGTGCACGATCCGCACCTCGACGCCCGGGTCCTTGACCGCCACCCGCCGGGCGACGAACTCGCCCAGCATCAGGTCCTGCAACTCCGCCCGCTCGGAGGCGCCGTCCAGACGGGCCACCTCCAGCACGTCCTCGACGAGGGTGCGCATGGCCTTGGCCCGGTCCAGCACCAGCTCGGTCGGGCGGCCCGGCGGCAGCAGTTCGGCGGCGGTCAGCAGCCCGGTCACGGGGGTGCGCAGTTCGTGCGCGATGTCGGCGGTGACCCGCCGCTCGGCCTCGATGCGCTGGCGCAGGGCGTCCGCCATGGCGTCCACCGCGCTCGCCAGGTCGTCGGTCTCGTCCCGGACGACCCCGCCCATCGCGTCCCGCACCCGCACGTCCGTCTCGCCGCCCGCGAGCTGGTTCGCCGCGACGGCCGCCTTGCGCAGGCGCCGGGACAGGTGCCCGCCGATCAGCACCCCGAGCGCGCTGCCGCCGAGGACGACCGCGATCGACCCGATGAACAGGGCCTGGTCGAGGTCCTGCAGGATGTCGGAGCTGCGGTCGGTGAAGCCCGAGTGCAGCGACATCACCTGCCCGTTCTTCAGCGGCACGGCGGCCCATATGTCGGGCACGTCACCGGGCCGGTCGGCCACGTACGTCGCCCGCTGGCCCGCCTCGACCCGCTCGCGCAGCTCCGGCGGCAGGGCCGGGTCGTTGATCTTCGTGTTGGGAAAGTTCATCCGCCCCGACAACTCGAAGTTCCGCTGGGCGATCATGATGCGCTCGTCGGCGAGGTCGCGGGCGTTGTCCAGCATGGACACCCGGGCGGCGTTGTGCACCACCAGGCTCAGCGCCACCGCGACCAGCGCCCCGACCAGCGCGATCGCCGCGCTCAGTTTCCATCTCAGACCCGTGCGGATCCCCGCACGCTCCAGGCCCGCGGCGACCAGCCGCCGGAAGTGCCCCCGCATACCCCGCTCAAGCCTTCAGTTTGTAGCCGAAGCCGCGGACCGTCTCGATCCGGTCCTGGCCGATCTTCTGCCGCAGCCGCTGCACGTGGACGTCGACCACGCGCGTGTCCCCTCCCCAGCCGTAGTCCCACACCCGTTCCAGCAGCTTGTCGCGCGAGAGCACCGTGCCGGGCGCGGAGGAGAACTCCAGCAGCAGCCGCATCTCGGTCGGCGTCAGCGCCACCGGCCGCCCCGCCCGGCGCACCTCCATGCCCTCGGTGTCCACCTCCAGGTCCCCGAAGGTCAGCACCCCGCCGTCGGCCGGGCCGGCCGGTTCCGCCGACCGGTCGCCGCCGGCGTGGCCGAAGCGGCGCAGCACCGCGCGGATCCGGGCGACCAGCACGGCCCCGTCGAACGGCTTGGTCACGTAGTCGTCGGCGCCCGCCTCCAGGCCCAGGACGACGTCGATGGAGTCGGCGCGGGCCGACAGCATGATGACCGGCACGGTCGACTCGTCCCGGATGCGGCGGCACAGGCTCACCCCGTCGAGCCCGGGCACCATGACGTCCAGCAGCGCGATGTCGGGGCGGTCCGCCCGGAACGCCTCCAGACCCGACAACCCGTCGGGCATGGCGGTGACCATGAAGCCGTCCCGTTCCAGGGCGAGCTGCGTGGCCTCGCGGATGACGTCGTCGTCCTCGACGAACAGGACGTGGGTCTGGTCTGCCATCCCGGTGCTCTCAGTCCTTCGGGTCCGTGGGGTGCTTCTCTTCGCTGGGACGTACGGGCCGTGCGCCGCGTTCACCGGACGGCCGCCCCGGCCGGATCCGCACGGTCGTCCGGCCGTCCGGCCGCCCGCGTCAGCTCGCGGGTACCGGTGTCGCGCTGTCGCCGGCGACCTTCCCGTAGTCGTTGTGCGTGCGGTACTTCTCGCCGAACCGGCCCGACGCCCACCGATAGGTGATCACGTTCTCGCCGGACGGGCTCGACACCGGATCGCCCCGCTCGTAGACCTGCTTGGTCACCACCAGGTCGCCGCGGTCGATCTCCGCGTAGACCGGCGGCTCCTCGGCCGTGAACACATTCTTGTACGAGCCGTCCTGCTCGCGGTACACGTAACTGCCCACCCCCACCGCGTCGCCGCAGGTCAGCACGTTGACCACGATGTCGTCGGCCGATCCGCCGGTGAGGTTGCCGTAGGAGACGTCGACCGGGTACTCGTCGGCGACGCACGGCTTGAGGTCGCGCTTGACCTCGGGGGCGACCTTCGGGTCGTCCTTGACGAGCCGGACGGCGTTCACCGCGTCCGGTGTCCTCGACGGAGCGGCCGAGGGGCTCGCCGCGGCGGCGCCCGCCACCGAGTCGGTGTGCGCCGGGCCCTCGTCGCGGGCGCCGGTCCCGCCGGCCCCGCACCCCGACACCAAAAGGGCGAAGGCGGTGGGCACGGCCAGTGCCGTGCCCACCGCCCGGACTCCGCCCCGGGTCCGTGCAGAACCCCCGTCGGTCAGGCCGCGCACCGCTCCCGCTCCTCACGCTCCAGCGCGCGTGCGTCCAGATCGCGGGACTCCAGCTCCTCGCGGAGCCGGGCGAGCGCCCGGTGCAGCGTGCTCTTGACCGTTCCGGCCGACATGCCGAGTGCGGCGGCCGTCTCCTCCGTGGACATCTGCTCCCAGTGTCGCAGCACCACGACACTGCGCTGCTTCGGGGCGAGCACCCTCAGGATGTCCATCAGCAGGGCGCGGTCCGCGTGCTGCTCGGTCGAGTCGTCGACCGAGGCGTCCGGGAGCTGCTCGGTCGGGACCTCCTCCAGCTTCCGCGCCCGCCACCACTCGGTCCGGGTGTTGATCATCACCCGGCGCAGGTAGGCGTCCGCCAGCCGCTTGTCCTCGATCGTCTCCCAGCGGCCGTACGTCCGCACCAGCGCCGTCTGGAGCAGGTCCTGCGCGTCCGTCGGGTCCGGGACCAGGCGGCGGGCGCTGCGCAGCAGCGCGTCCTGCCGGGTGCGGACGTACTCCTCGAACTCGAGCACCTCGCCCTGCGCCATGGTGAACCGCCTCCCGTTTCCCCGTCCGGGCCGGCTCCCCGCCGCCCGTGCACTGCCTGTGGTCCTCAGTCGCCCCGGGTCTTCCGGGAACGCAACTGAAGGTACGGAGGCGTTGTCACGGCACTGTCCGAAGCAGCCTGCGGCCAGCACTCGGCTGTCCGTCGGTTGTGTAACGGAAGTCGGAACAGCGTAAAGAAGCGGGGGAGTTGGGAGGTGTATGGGGTGATTTGTCCACCCTGAACGCTGTGACGTCCGCAGTGACGGCGAGCCGCCCCCGCGTCCGTCCGCGGGGTCAGGTCAGCGGCAGCCGGTACAGCCCGCCCGGCATCGGCTCCACCAGACCGTCGGCGACGAGACCGTCCAGGGCGCGGGCCCGCTGCACCGGCTCCTGCCACACGCGGTCCAGGGCCGCCTGCGGAACGGGGCCGTGCGCCTCGCGCAGCACGGCGAGCAGCCGCCCGCGCACCTGCCGGTCGGTTCCCGCGTACGTCTGGCCCCGGCGCGGCGGACCGTCGTGCGCCGGCTTGCCCGCCAGCCGCCACGCACAGCTCGCGGCGATCGGGCAGCGGTGGCAGGACTCGTTCTTCGCCGTGCACACCAGCGCGCCCAGCTCCATCGAGGCGGCGGCCCAGCGCGCGGCGGTCGGCTCGTCCTCGGGCAGCAGCGCGCGGGCCAGCTTCCGCTCGGCGGCGGTGGTGGCGTTCGGCGGGTACTGCGTCCCGGTGACCGCGCGGGCGAAGACCCGGCGCACGTTGGTGTCCAGCACCGGGTGGCGCTGCCCGTAGGCGAAGGAGGCGACGGCGGCGGCCGTGTACTCGCCGATGCCGGGCAGGGCCAGCAGCTGGGCGTGGTCGGCCGGCACGTCCCCGCCGTGCCGTTCCGTTATGGCGACCGCGGCGCCGTGCAGCCGCAGCGCGCGGCGCGGGTAGCCGAGCCGGCCCCAGGCGCGCACGGCCTCGCCGGGCGCCTCCTTGGCCAGGTCGGCGGGGCGCGGCCAGCGGGCCAGCCACTGCTCGTAGACGGGGAGCACGCGGCTCACCGGCGTCTGCTGGAGCATGAACTCGCTGACCATCACGCCCCACGCCCCGGCCTCGGGGCGCCGCCACGGCAGGTCGCGGGCGTTCTCGTCGAACCAGTCGATGACGGGGGAGTGCAGGTCCGCGCCGGCCGGCGGTCCGGGGACCGGGCCGGAGGGGGAGGGGACGGGGTGCGAGGGCTTCGTGGGAGCAGTCATGGCCTTCCGATGGTGCCACGCGGGGCCGCCGATCCGGGCACACCGCCACCCGGTGGGCGACGGCGGGCCGGTGATCGCCACCGGCCGGTGATCGTCACCGGTCCGGTCATCGGCACCGGCCGGTGATCGCCGCCGGTCCGGCTCCGCCCGGCCCGGGGGTGTCCCGCTCGGCGCGTCCAGCGCCCGGAAGGGGGCGTCGCCGTTCGCCGCGCCGTTCGCCCTGCCGGTACCGGAGAGCAACTCGCCGTCCACACAGCAGAGTCGGGACCATTTGAAGGCCGAGGCCATGAACACCTCGCCCAGCAGCGGGACTTGCGCATCCCCACACCACAGACGCTCTTGCCATGGCCAGAGGTGCAAGGAACGCGATTGCGAAGAGGGCGCCTTCGCAGTCCGTGATCACGCAGCGTAGGCGACGCGCCGATTTCGTCACACTCAGCGATCACCGCACCCCGCACCCCCTTAAAGACGGGGGTGGCGACGGGAGTTCCGGAATGATGATCCGGAAAAGTTGCGGTCCGAACGGCGGGTGTGACGGGTGAACACGCCGAACTCTCGTAAGGTTTGCGCCGTGGGATCTCTGCGCAATCCGGTCGGGCCGCTTCCCTCCTCCATCTACTGGCGTCGGAGGGTCGTACTCGTGTCCGTGGTCGCCCTGTTGGCGCTCCTGGTCACCTGGATCGTGTCCATGGGCGGTGGGGGCGGCGACGGCGGCGACGGCGCCGACGGCAAGAATCCCGCGCCCTCCATCACGCCCGGCCCGTCCGGTTCCGGCCCGGCGATCAGCCAAGCACCCGGTGGTCGCGACGAGTCGGGAGGCGCGGGCTCGGGCGGTTCGTCCGCCGGTGCCACCGGTGGCTCGGGCGACGGGTCGGGTGACGGTTCCGGTGAAGGCTCGGGCGGCGGTGCCGGTGCGGGCTCCGGTGGGTCCGAGGGCGCCGGCGGCACGGGAGGTTCCGGAGGCGGCACCGCGACGGGCGTCGGCGCGGGCGACACCCTGCCGGCCGGGTCCGCCCTGCCCAACTGCACGCCCGGCGCGGTCAAGTTGAGCTTGCGCAGCCGCCACAACACCTACGACCCCGAGCAGACGCCCACCTTCCTGCTCACCGCGCGGAACGTCTCGGACGACGACTGCAAGATCGATCTCGGGCCGAAGAGCGCGGTGTTCACGATCTCCCAGGCCGACAGCGACGACGACTACTGGTCCTCGAAGGACTGCCCCAAGTCCGCCGCGCGCCAGGTGTTCCGGGTGCCCTCGGACGACGGCATCACCTACACCGTGAAGTGGGACCGCAAGCCGAGCGCCGCCGAGTGCGCCACGCCGCCGGCCGGCTCCGCCAAGCCGGGCACGTACCTCGTCGAGGCGAAGGCACCGGGCTTCGCGAAGGTGCAGACCTCTTTCGTCCTCTCGGCCGACTAGAGCGGCGCTTCGGTCGCACGCGACCGGCGGACGCCGACACCCGCCGGACCCGGCACGCGACGCCCTGAGACCGCCAGCCCGGCCAGGGCCGCCGGACCCCCGGTACTCGACGCACTGAGGCCGCTACCCCGGCCAGGCCCGCGGGGGCCAGGCACCCCACGCACCGAGGGCGGTACCCCGGCCAGGGGTACCGCCCTCGGTGCGTGGCGCTCCGCGTTCTAGACGTACCGCTCCAGGATCGACGACTCCGCCAGCCGGGACAGGCCCTCGCGGACGCTGCGGGCCCGGGCCTCGCCCACGCCGTCGACCGTCTGCAGGTCGTCGACGCTCGCCGCGAGCAGCTTCTGCAGCCCGCCGAAGTGTTCCACCAGGCGGTCGATGATCGCGCCGGGCAGCCGCGGCACCTTGGCCAGCAGGCGGAAGCCGCGCGGGGACACCGCCGAGTCCAGCGTCTCGGGCGAGCCCGTGTAGCCCAGCGCCCGGGCCACCGTGGGAAGTTCGAGCAGCTCGGCATGGGTCAGCGCGTCCAGCTCGGACAGCGCCTCGTCGACCGTGCGGGACCGCTTGGCCGTCGGCTCGGGGACGTAGTCGCGCACGACCAGTTCGCGCTCGGGCTCCACACCGGCGATCAGCTCGTCCAGCTGGAGCGCCAGCAGCCGGCCGTCGGTGCCCAGCTCCACCACGTACTCGGCGATCTCCGTGGCGATGCGGCGCACCATCTCCAGGCGCTGCGCCACCGCCGAGACGTCCCGGACCGTGACCAGGTCCTCGATCTCCAGGGCGGACAGCGTGCCCGCGACCTCGTCGAGGCGGAGCTTGTAGCGCTCCAGGGTGGCCAGGGCCTGGTTGGCGCGCGACAGGATCGCCGCCGAGTCCTCCAGGACGCGGCGCTGCCCGTCGACGTACAGGGCGATCAGCCGCATCGACTGGGAGACCGAGACGACGGGGAAGCCCACCTGCTTGCTGACGCGGTCCGCGGTGCGGTGCCGGGTGCCGGTCTCCTCGGTGGGGATGGTCGGGTCGGGGACCAGCTGCACGCCCGCGCGCAGGATCTTCGACAGGTCCGAGGACAGCACGATGCCGCCGTCGAGCTTGCACAGCTCGCGCAGGCGGGTCGCGGTGAACTCGACGTCCAGCACGAAGCCGCCGGAGCACAGCGCCTCGACGGTCTTGTCGGAGCCCAGCACGATGAGCCCGCCGGTGTTGCCCCGGAGCACCCGCTCCAGGCCGTCACGCAGGGCGGTACCCGGTGCCACGGCGCTCAGAGAGGCGCGCATGAGGCCATCGGTACCGGCACTCCCACCGGACTTTCCGGGAGCTGCTGCCCGGTCGTTGGCTGCCACTGCACTCCTCCGGTCGCAGGTTCTGGGGCGCCCCCGTGTCGCACGCTTGGTTCGCACGGACGGGCGAGACCAGGGCAAAGTCTACCGGCGACCCTCCTCGTCCCGTGGGGCCTCTCGGCGACGGGACCGGGGAAGGACCCGCAGGGCGTCCCCTATGTCCGCGACTTCCAGAACCTTCATGCCCGACGGGACCTTGCCCGGATCGGCCGGGACCAGGGCGTGCGTGAAGCCCAGACGGTGGGCTTCTGCCAGTCTGCGCTGCACTCCTGTGACTCTCCGCACCTCTCCGGCCAGGCCCACCTCGCCGATCGCCACCAGGTTCTTGGGGAGAGGTGTGTCACTTGCCGCACTCGCCAGCGCGAGCGCCACGGCCAGGTCCGCGGCGGGCTCCGAGAGCTTCACCCCGCCGACCGTCGCGGAGTAGATGTCCCTTTTGCCCAAAGCGCTGATCCGTCCGCGCTGTTCCAGCACGGCGAGCATCATCGAGACGCGGGAGGTCTCCAGGCCGGAGGTGGTGCGGCGCGGGGAGGGGATCTGCGAGTCGACCGTGAGCGCCTGGACTTCGGCGACCAGGGGGCGGCGGCCCTCCAGGGTGACGGTCAGGCAGGTGCCGGGGACGGGTTCGGCCCGACGTGTCAGGAAAAGTCCGCTCGGGTCGGCGAGGCCCGTGATGCCCTCGTCGTGCAGTTCGAAGCAGCCCACCTCGTCGGTGGTGCCGTAGCGGTTCTTGACGCCGCGCACGAGCCGCAGGCGCGCGTGCCGGTCGCCCTCGAAGTGCAGGACGACGTCCACCAGGTGCTCCAGCAGGCGGGGGCCGGCGATCGCGCCGTCCTTCGTGACGTGGCCCACCAGCAGCGTGGACATGCCGCGTTCCTTGGAGGCGCGGATCAGGGCGCCGGCGACCTCGCGCACCTGGGCCATGCCGCCGGGGGCGCCGTCGATCTCCGGGGAGGCGACCGTCTGCACCGAGTCCAGGATCAGCAGCGAGGGCTTGACCGCGTCCAAGTGGCCCAGCACGGCCGCGAGATCCGTCTCGGCCGCCAGGTACAGGTGGTCGTCGATCGCGCCGATGCGGTCGGCGCGCAGCCGCACCTGGCTGGCCGACTCCTCGCCCGTGACGTACAGCGTGCGGTGCTCGTCGCTCGCCGACTTGGCCGCCACGTCCAGCAGCAGCGTCGACTTGCCCACGCCCGGCTCGCCCGCCACCAGCACCACGGCGCCCGGCACCAGCCCGCCGCCGAGCACGCGGTCCAGCTCGGGCACGCCGGTCGTGCGGGCGGTGGCCCGGCGGCCGTCGACCTGGCCGATGGGCAGGGCGGAGGTGGTGACCCGCCCGGGCGTCGTCGTACGGACCGCGGGCGTGCCGTACTCCTCGACCGTCCCCCAGGCCTGGCACTCGGGGCAGCGGCCGAGCCACTTCGCCGTCTGCCAGCCGCATTCGGTGCAGCGGTAGGACGGGCGGTCCTTGGTGGATTTCGTACGGGCAGCCATGGACCGAACCGTAGCCGCCGCCACTGACATCGCGGCACCGGCCGGTCCCCGCGACCTGCGCGCCAGGGCCCCCGCCACCCCCGCCGACGGCGGAACGAACCGTTCCTGTCCCCTATTGAGGGATCGTTTCACCCGTACGGATTAAATGTGCTCAAGCCGCCGGAAGGTGCCACTCCCGGCCCCCTACGGTCGCCGAATGATGAGCAGTACTCCGGAGATCCCGACCCGCTCGGCCCGCAGCACCGGCGCACACCGGGCGCACCGGGAAGCGCGTGACCGCGGGGCGGCGCGCACGCTGGCGCAGCGGCCGCCCGCGCGCTACGAGCCCTACCTGGACGGCCTGTTCACCTACTGCCTGTCCGTGCTGTGCGACCACGACGCCGCGACCGGCGCCCTGGGCGACGTCCTCGCCCTCGCCGAACGCCGCGGCCGGCACGTGCCCCAGGCCCCCGCCGAACGCCGGGCCTGGCTGTACGCGCTGGCCCGCTGGGCGTGCCTGCGCAAGCTGGCCGAGGCCAAGCAGAAACGTCAGAGCAGCCACGCGGCGGGCCGTTCCGGCCGGCAGCACGCCGAGCGCCCGGCCGAGCCCGCCCCCTCGGAGGAGGTGCAGGAGCACCGCCGCCGCGAACTGGCCCAGCTGGCCTGGCCGGAGGCCGCCGGCACCACCCCCGAGCAGCGCGAGGCGCTCGAACTGGCCGTGCGCCACCACCTCTCCGCGCACGAGGTCGCCGCCGTCCTCGGCCGGGACGTGGCCGCCACCCGCGATCTGCTCGCCTCCGCGGCCTGCGAGGTGGAACGCACGCGTGCGGCCCTCGCCGTCGTCGAGACCGGCACCTGCCCCAGCGTCGCCCACCTCGTCGGCGACGACCGGCTCGTCCTCGGCACGACCCTGCGCCGCGAACTGGTCCGGCACGTCGACGACTGCCCGCGCTGCCGCCGCACCGCCGAGCGCGCCATCCCCGGCCGCTGGCCCGGCACCAGCGTCACCCCCGCCGAACTGCCCGTCCTCGCGGCGCCCCGCGCGGCCCTGCACGTCGCCATGGCCCACCACTCGCGCGCGCGGGGCGACGCACCGCGCTTCGACCGGCGCGGCTTCCCGATGGACCCCAAGGACCACGCCGCCCGGCGGGACCGCCTGCGCGCGCGTGCCGTCACCACGACCGTCGTCGCCACCGTCGTGGCCGCCCCGGTCCTCGCCCTGTGGGCCGCCTACCGCGGCACCCCGGTCGGGGAGGGAGAGGACGGCCGCTCCGCCTCCGCCAGCGAGGCCGACGACCCGTACGGCATGGACGGCGAGATCGCGGGCGGCGGCTACGAGAACGCCGGCAACGCGAGCACCCGCCCCGGTCCCCGCTTCGGCGAGGACGGCAAGGCCGACGTCTCCGTCGAGGTCGTCGGCGTCGCCGGCGCGGGCCGCGCAAGCGCCCTGGACGTGACGGCCGACAACAGCGGCGACACCACCCTGATCACCCTGACCGCCACCGGCCCGGCCACGGTGAGCTGGTCCGCCTCCACCGGAGCCGGCTGGCTCTACCTCAGCCGCTCCTCGGGCACGCTCCGACCGGGGCAGTCGGTGACGATCCAGGTGTACGTCGACCATCTGCGCGAGCCCGCCGGCGCCTGGCAGGCACGGGTGGCGATCGCACCGGCCGGCGCGGTCGTGCACATCGGGGGCTACGGCACCGCGCCCAGCCCCGCCGGCCCCGGCACCCACCCCGGCAAGCCGAGCGGTCAGCCCTCGACCCGGCCCGACCCGACCCCGACGACCTCCGCACCGGACCCGGACCCCACGCCCACGACCCCGCCGCCGTCCCCCGACCCGGACCCCACCCCGACTCCGACGGACCCCACACCCACCGAGCCGGCGGGCTCGACGCCCCCGCCGTCCGGCAGCGATGACCCGAGCCCGGCCACGTCGTAAGGGGCGACCCGTCAGGCCGCCGGACCGGCCGGGGGCACGGGCGGGGCCGGATCCGCCGGGTGCGGCGCCACCATCGGCAGCTGCGAGGCCAGCCGCTGCTCGCACAGCTCGACCAGCCGGTCGTAACCGGCCTTGCCCATCAGCTCGATCAGCTCGGGCCGGTAGGAGACGTAGACCGGCTCGCCCGCGCCGTGCGCCGAGGTCGCCGAGGTGCACCACCAGTGCAGGTCGTGCCCGCCCGGGCCCCAGCCGCGGCGGTCGTACTCACCGATCGACACCTGCAGCACGCGCGTGTCGTCGGGCCGGTCGATCCACTCGTAGGTCCGGCGCACCGGCAGCTGCCAGCACACGTCCGGCTTGGTCTCCAGAGGCTCGCGGCCCTCCTTGAGGGCGAGGATGTGCAGCGAGCAGCCCATGCCGCCGGGGAAGCCCGGCCGGTTCTGGAAGATGCACGAGCCCTGGAAGGGCCGGGTCTGCCGGTCGCCGTCCTCGTCCTCGGAGACCCAGCCGTTCCGCGTGCCCTCGGCGTGGTGCTGCCAGATGTCCGGGGTGAGCCTGGCCACATGCTCGGCGACGCGCTTCTCGTCGTCCTCGTCCGAGAAGTGGGCACCCAACGTGCAGCACCCGTCGTCCGCGCGGCCCGCCTGGATGCCCTGGCAGCCGCTGCCGAAGATGCAGTTCCAGCGAGAGGTCAGCCATGTCAGATCGCAGCGGAACACCTGCTCGTCGTCCGCCGGATCGGGAAACTCCACCCACGCCCGGGCGAAGTCGAGGCCCTGCTCGTCGGGAATCGCGACGCCAGGTGATTTGTCGCGCTTGGCCTTTTTCGTCTTTGGCACGCCTCCAGGGTACGGGCCGGGTGCCCGCACCGAGGACCGCGGAGGACCGGGCGGGCAGTAGCGTGCCCTACATGAGACTCGGTGTCCTCGACGTGGGTTCGAACACGGTGCATCTGCTGGTGGTGGACGCGCACCCCGGCGCGTGCCCCCTGCCCGCGCACTCGCACAAGGCGGAGCTGCGCCTGGCCCAGCTCCTCGATGAGGACGGCGCCATCGGCCCCCACGGCGTCGACCGGCTGATCTCGGTCGTCCACGGGGCACTGCAGGCCGCCGAGGACAAGGGCGTCGAGGAGATGCTCCCGTTCGCCACCTCCGCCGTGCGCGAGGCCCGCAACGCCGACGACGTCCTCGCGCGCGTGCGCAGCGAGACCGGCGTCGAGCTGCAGGTCCTCACCGGCGAGGAGGAGGCGCGGCTCACCTTCCTCGCCGCCCGCCGCTGGTTCGGCTGGTCGGCCGGGAAGCTGCTCGTCCTGGACATCGGCGGCGGCTCCCTGGAGATCGCCTACGGCATGGACGAGGAGCCCCACACGGCCGCCTCCCTGCCCCTGGGCGCCGGGCGCCTCACCGCCGGCTGGCTGCCCGGCGACCCGCCCGCCCCCGACGACGTGCGGGCCCTGCGCCGCCACGTGCGCACCGAGATCGCCCGCACGGTCGGCGAGTTCAGCCGGCTCGGCCCCCCGGACCATGTGGTCGCCACCTCCAAGACGTTCAAGCAGCTGGCCCGCATCGCCGGCGCCGCCCGCTCCGCCGAGGGCCTGTACGTGCAGCGCGAGCTGAAGCGCGAGTCCCTGGAGGGCTGGGTGCCGAGGCTGGCCGGGATGACCGAGCGCGAGCGCGCCGAGCTGCCCGGGGTGTCCGAGGGCCGGGCCGGCCAGCTGCTGGCGGGCGCCCTGGTCGCCGAGGCCGCACTCGACCTGTTCGGCGTGGAGCGCGTGGAGATCTGCCCCTGGGCCCTCAGGGAAGGCGTGATCCTGCGCAAGCTGGACCACATGGAGACCGCGTAGCGGCCCCGCGGGGACCGGAGCGAGCGGGAGGAACCGGCCGCGGCTTCACGTGGCAATCACCACAACGGCCAGGAGACCCCCCACTTCCCGCCCACCCCACCCCGTAATCTGTGCTGCATGGCAGAGCCAGCCGTAAAGATCCCGGACGCGAAGGTCGCCCTCTCGACGGCCTCGGTCTACCCGGAGTCGACGGCCACGGCCTTCGAGATCGCCGCGCGCCTCGGCTACGACGGAGTCGAGGTCATGGTCTGGACCGACCCGGTCAGCCAGGACATCGAGGCCCTGCGCAGACTCAGCGACTACCACCGCATCCCGATCCTCGCCGTGCACGCCCCCTGCCTGCTCATCACGCAGCGCGTCTGGTCCACCGACCCCTGGACCAAGCTCCAGCGGGCCCGCGCGGCGGCCGAGAAGCTCGGCGCGAGCACGGTCGTCGTCCACCCCCCGTTCCGCTGGCAGCGCCAGTACGCGCGCGACTTCGTCACGGGCATCTGGCGCATGGCGAACGAGACGGACGTACGGTTCGCCGTCGAGAACATGTACCCCTGGCGCTACCGCGACCGCGAGATGCTCGCCTACGCCCCCGACTGGGACGTCACCAACGACGACTACCGGCACTTCACGATCGACCTCAGCCACACGGCGACGGCCCGCTCCGACGCGCTGGCCATGGTCGACCGCATGGGCGACCGCCTCGGCCACGTCCACCTCGCCGACGGCCGCGGCTCCGCCAAGGACGAGCACCTCGTGCCCGGCCGCGGCACTCAGCCCTGCGCCGAGGTGCTGGAGCGGCTGGCCCTGACCGGCTTCGACGGCCACGTCGTCATCGAGGTCAACACCCGCCGCGCCATGTCGAGCGCGGAGCGCGAGGCCGACCTCGCCGAGGCCCTGGCCTTCACCCGCCTGCACCTGGCCGCGGCGGCGAAGGTCCCGCGCCCATGACCGACCGGCCCGCGCCCGGCGGCGGTGAGGGCGCCACCGCGCGCCGCCGCGGCCGCCCGCCGCGCACCGAGTCGGCCGGCACCCGCGAACGCATCCTCACCGCCGCCCGCGACGAGTTCTCCGAGCGCGGCTACGAGAAGACCTCCGTGCGCGGCATCGCCAAGTCCGCCGGCGTCGACTCGGCCCTGGTCCACCACTACTTCGGCACCAAGGAGCAGGTCTTCGAGGCGGCGATCACCCAGTCCTTCGGCCCGGCCCTGCAAGCGCCGAAGGCCATCGAGGAGGGACCGCTCGACGGCGTGGGCGAGCGGCTGGCCCGCTTCTTCTTCGGCGTGTGGGAGAACCAGGCGACCCGGGCGCCCCTGCTCGCGATCGTCCGCTCCGCCCTCACCAACGACACCGCGGCCGCCGTCTTCCGCCGGATCGTCGCCACCCAGGTGCTGCGCCGCATCGCCGTGCGGCTGGAGCTGCCGGACGCCGAGCTGCGCGCCGAGCTCGCCGCCGCCCAGCTCGTGGGCACGGCGATCCTGCGCTACGTGATCAAGGTCGAGCCGCTGGCCTCGGCGGACCCGGAGCAGATCATCGAGCGGCTGGCCCCCGTGGTCCAGGGACACCTGACCGATCCCTGACCCTTCCGGACGGCGCATACGAGACGACCGTCCCGCATTCCGGACACCGCGTCCCGCCCTCTGGATGACCGGCGTACGCTCGACAGCAGTCAGAAATCTCCGAATCCTCTGACGCAGTCTCTGAAGGAGCGAGCGACGATGCCCGAGCTGAGGTCCCGCACAGTCACCCACGGCCGCAACATGGCGGGCGCCCGCGCCCTGATGCGCGCCTCCGGTGTACCGGGTGCGGACATCGGCCGCAAGCCGATCATCGCGGTCGCCAACAGCTTCACCGAGTTCGTCCCCGGGCACACGCACCTGGCGCCGGTCGGCCGGATCGTCAGCGAGGCCGTCAGGGAGGCCGGCGGCATCCCGCGCGAGTTCAACACCATCGCCGTGGACGACGGCATCGCCATGGGCCACGGCGGCATGCTCTACTCCCTGCCCTCGCGCGACCTGATCGCGGACAGCGTGGAGTACATGGTCGAGGCCCACTGCGCCGACGCCCTGATCTGCATCTCCAACTGCGACAAGATCACCCCGGGCATGCTCAACGCCGCCCTGCGGCTCAACATCCCCACGGTGTTCGTCTCCGGCGGGCCCATGGAGTCCGGCCGCGCCACCCTGGTCGACGGCACGGTCCGCACGCTCGACCTGGTCGACGCGATCTCCGACGCCGTGAACGACAAGATCTCGGACGAGGACATCCTCCGCATCGAGGAGAACGCCTGCCCGACCTGCGGCTCCTGTTCCGGCATGTTCACCGCCAACTCGATGAACTGCCTGACCGAGGCCATCGGCCTGTCCCTGCCGGGCAACGGCTCGGTCCTCGCCACGCACACCGCCCGCAAGCAGCTGTACGTGAACGCGGCCAGGACGGTCATGGACATCACCCGCCGCTACTACGAGCAGGACGACGAGACGGTCCTGCCCCGCAGCGTGGCGTCCTTCGCGGCCTTCCAGAACGCCATGGCCCTCGACATCGCCATGGGCGGCTCCACCAACACGATCCTGCACCTGCTGGCCGCCGCCCAGGAGGCGGGCGTCCCCTTCGGCCTCGAGGAGATCGACGAGGTCTCCCGCCGCGTGCCGTGCCTGGCCAAGGTCGCCCCGAACGTGGCCAAGGACCGCACGTACTACATGGAGGACGTGCACCGCGCCGGCGGCATCCCCGCCCTGCTGGGCGAACTGCACCGCGCCGGCCTGCTCAACGAGGACGTGCACTCGGTGCACAGCCCCTCCCTGGGCGACTGGCTGAAGACCTGGGACGTGCGCGGCGGCTCCCCGTCCGCCGAGGCCGTCGAGCTGTGGCACGCGGCCCCCGGCTGCGTCCGCTCCGCCGAGGCCTTCTCCCAGTCCGAGCGCTGGGAGGCCCTGGACGAGGACGCCGAGGGCGGGTGCATCCGCTCCGCCGAGCACGCCTACTCCAAGGACGGCGGCCTGGCGGTCCTCAAGGGAAACCTCGCCGTGGACGGCTGCGTCGTGAAGACGGCCGGCGTCGACGAGTCCATCTGGACCTTCGAGGGCCCGGCGGTCGTCTGCGAGTCGCAGGAGGAGGCCGTCCAGAAGATCCTCACCCAGCAGGTCAAGGACGGCGACGTCGTCGTCATCCGCTACGAGGGCCCCAAGGGCGGCCCCGGCATGCAGGAGATGCTCTACCCGACCTCGTACCTGAAGGGCCGCGGCCTCGGGAAGTCCTGCGCGCTGGTCACGGACGGCCGCTTCTCCGGCGGCACCTCCGGCCTGTCCATCGGCCACGCCTCGCCCGAGGCGGCCGCGGGCGGCACCATCGCCCTGGTCGAGGACGGCGACCGCATCCGCATCGACATCCCGGGCCGCTCGATCGACCTGCTGGTCGACGACGCCGAACTGGCCCGCCGCGAGCAGGCCCTGGCCGGCCGGTACGCCCCGAAGAACCGCGACCGCAAGGTCTCCGCGGCCCTGCGCGCCTACGCGGCCATGGCGACCAGCGCCGACAAGGGCGCCGTGCGGGACGTGTCGAAGCTGGGCTGACCCCGCGTCATCCACCGAGGGCCGCCTCCCGCGACCGGGGGGCGGCCCTCGCCGTGCACGCTCACCAGGCCGCCGGATCAAGCCCGTTGACGGCGAACACCGCGCCGTCGGGGGCGCTGCCGTAGACCCGGTCGCCCACCACCAGCGGCTCGGGGAGGGAGGCCGGCACCCGGTCGGACCGCTCACCCAGCCGGACCGGCGTCTGCCCGACGAGCCTGCCCCGCCGGGCGTCGACGGCGAGCAGCCGCCCGTCGGGCGCGCTCACGTACACATGCCGGCCGTCGGATGCCGGCCTGGACGCCCGCACGACCCCCGTCTCCAGGGTCCACAGCTGCCGGCGCGCGGCGAGGTCCACGGCCGTCAACGCCCCGCCGGCCGCCATGAGATGGACGACGTCCCCGCGCACGGCGCCCTGGACCTGAGCCAGCGGGACCCGCAACGGGACCTTTTCGGTCCGGCGGCTGCGGGGGTCGTGGCGCACCACGGCCCGCGCCTGACCGCTCGCGGTGTCCACGGCCACCGCCACGAGCGCCCCGTCCGCCGTGCCGACGGCCTCCAGGTTCCCCTCCAGCCCCGCCTGCCACCGCACCGCACCGGTCCGCGGCTCCACGGCGGTGACCCGCGTGCGGCTCCCGTCGGCGGACACGCCCAGCGCGTACGCCAGCCGGTCACCGGGGAACGACACGAAGTACGGCACGTCCTGCCCGGGCACCCGGTGGCTCCACCGCACCCGGCCCGAGGCGGCCTCCACCCCGCTGACCGTCCCGTCGGAGGCGGTGAGCAGCACCATGCCCCCCACGGCCCGCAGCCCGCCGTACGCCGGCAGCTCCTGCCGGGACACCTCGCCCGACGCCAGCTCCACGGCCGTCAGCTCCCGGCCCTGACCGAGACCGCCCAGCACCCTGCCGTCCGCCACGACCGGCGCCCCGGCCGGCGGCCCGCTCGCGGCGGCACCCTTCAGCGCCCGCCGCCACAGCAGCCGCCCGTCCACGGCGTCCCGCGCGAACACCAGCCCGTCCTGCGCGCACACCACGGCGCCCGTCGCGTACGAGCACTGCGGCGTGCTCCGGCCGTCGAGCGGCTCCGCCTCCCACCCGGAGAACGCGGCTGCCGTGGCCCGCGGCGAGGCGGCCCCGCCCGCCGGCTCACCACCCTCCGGCAGGCCCACCAGCGCCAGCACCCCGGCGGCGGCCAGGGCCAGCGCCCCGGCCGCCACGGCCCCCCGCTTCACCAGCCGGCCGGACCTCGCAGGCGCGGGCACCTCACCGGCCGGCGCCTCGGGCGCGGGCTCCGCCGGCTCCTCCTCGGTGCGCTGCGCGGGTATGAAGGCCTGCGTGTCGTACGAGGCCGCCACCGACCGCAGCTCCCGCATCAACTCGTCCGGCGAGGGCCGGTCCTCGGGCTCCTTGGCCAGGCACCGCTGCACGAGGGGAGCCAACTCCTCCGGCACGCCCGTCAGTTCCGGCTCGTCGTGCACGACCTGGTAGGCGACCACGTACGGACTGTCCGAGTCGAACGGGCCCCGCCCGGTCGCCGCGTGGACCATCACCGACCCGAGGGCGAACACGTCGGCCGCGGGCCCGACCTCCCTCGGCCGCCGGAACTGCTCGGGCGCCATGAACGGCGGTGTCCCGATGAGCTTCCCGGTCTCGGTGCGCAACTCGCTGTCCTTCGGCCGGGAGATGCCGAAGTCGATGACCTTCGGCCCGTCCTCGGCGAGCAGCACGTTGCTCGGCTTCAGATCCCGGTGCACGACCCCGACCCGGTGGATGTCCCGCAGCGCCTCGGCGAGTCCGGCCATCAGCCGCCGCAACCGGGCCGGAGGCAACGGCCCGTTCCGCTTCACCTCTTGGGCGAGCGTCGGGCCCGGGATGTACAAGGTGGCCATCCAGGGCCGCCCGGCCTCGGGGTCGGCGTCCACGACCGGCGCGGTGAACGCCCCGCTGACCCGCCGGGCAGCTCCCACCTCCTGCCGGAAACGCCCCCTGAACTCCGGGTCCTTGGCGAACTCCGCGTGCACGACCTTCACGGCGAGCTTCATCCCGGAGGTGCTGCGCGCCAGATGCACGACCCCCATCCCGCCGGAACCCAGGCAGGACTCCAGGCGGTAGTGCCCGGCGTATTCGGGAAGTTCCGCTTCCGGGCCCGCTCCGGCGTTCCGCTGTGGCGCCATGGGACCACCCCCGTGCTGTTCGTCCGCGCGCGCGACGCACGGAGCCTAGTCGATGACTCGTACGGGACAGAGGCGGCTTGCCAGCCTCCAGCGGCGAGTCGCGCACATGTGTTTGAGAGCGTGATTCCAGGGAATCAACGGGACCCCACGGCAGACGTGGGGCTCAACGGGGGAGGAACACATGTCAGTCGAGCCTGCCGAGATCGAGCGCACCGAGCAGCCGGAGGACGCCGCCGGCGCCGCCGGGCCGGTCGTCACCACCCTGGCCGCGGCGGCCACGACCTACCCGATCGCACCGGGCACGAGCGTCAACGTCCGCAGCGGCCCCGGCACCGGTTACCCGGTCGTCAAGGTCCTGCCCGCCGGATCCAGGGTCTCCATCAACTGCCAGTCGCCGGGCACGTGGGTCACGGGCCCCTACGGCACCACCAACATCTGGGACAACATCGCGAGCGGTCAGTACATCTCCGACGCCTTCGTCCAGACGGGCAGCGACGGCTACATCCGCCCCCGCTGCTCCTGACCACCCGCCCGGACCGGTGTGGCCCACCCCCACTGCGGGCCACACCGCACCGGACACCCCAGGCACCCCGCAGGTCCCTCTACGCCGGCCCGGTCGACCGCGGGTACCGCGAATCCACAGTCGGCCGCCGATACTGCTGAGACAGCCGGCACCGCTGAGACTGCCGGTACCGCCGGCCCGCCGCCGATACCGCCGGCACCCCCGGTCGCCGGGCACCACCGCCGCCCCCCTGCGAGCCATAATCGACGGGTGAGCGCAGAGACAGGCACCCCGGCCCCCGGCCCGGCCCCGCACCCGGAGCCCCTCCGGTTCTTCGGCACCAGCTGGGTGAACCACGACGACGGCTACACCGCCCGCCGCGTCGCCGTGGCCGCCGGCTCCCTCGTCGCCGCCGCCGCTTCCTGCCTCGTCCTCCGCCTCGCCTACCAGGGCCTCCAGATCGCCGCGATCGGCAGCTTCGTCACGCTCCTGACGACCGCGATGTTCGCGATCTGCAGTGCGATGGCCTTCCGCCACACCTGGGAGGGCTTCACCCGGCGCCAGGACCCCGACCGCCAGGCGTCCCTGCGCGGCCTCCTCACCATCGGCTTCGTCGGCTCCCTCCTCGCCTACTTCTTCCGCTCCCTCACCGAGGCCCCCGGCGAGAAGCTGTACCGCGCCGAGTACGAGGAAGCCCGCCGCCGGCACGAGAAGCGCGCCACCCGCCGCACAGGCAACCCGTCGAAGAAGCGCCGCCGCGCCTGACGTTCCCGCCCCCTCCACCGGCACCCCGGACTCTCGGGCCCCGACCCTCAGCGGCTCCGACCGGCGTCCCGAGGTTCCGGGCCCGGTCCTCCCGGCCGCTTCGGACAGAAGTCCGAGCGCTCCCCGTCCCGACCGCCGGACACCGCCCACCGAGTCTCAGCGCCGCCCGCCCGGCCCCGGACGTCCCCACCGCAATCCCACCGCTCCGGCGAGCCCGGGCACGGTCACCGCGTTCTCACGGCCCCCGCCCGGTACCTCGCACCGAGGCCTCACCACCCGACCGGTGCCCGGCACCTTCACCGCGATCGGCCGCCCCGCCCCTCACGTTCCAGACGCTTGACGCCCCTCACCCTCAGGAGCATTATTCATCACATGATGAATAATGCTCCCGCGTCCCCGCGCCCGGACCCCGACCCCCAGGGCCGACCCGCCCCGGCCGCCCCGGCAACCGCCCCGGCCGTCCGCGCCGAGCACCTCACCGTCGTCCGGGGCACCCGCACGGTCCTGCGCGACCTCTCCTTCACCGTCCCGCGCGGCCAGATCACCGGCCTCCTCGGCCCCTCCGGCTGCGGCAAGTCCACCCTCATGCGCGCGATCGTCGGCACCCAGGCCAAGGTCACCGGCACCCTCGACGTCCTCGGCCGCCCCGCCGGCCACCCCGCCCTGCGCACCCGCATCGGCTACGTCACCCAGGCCCCGTCCGTCTACGACGACCTGACGGTCCGCCAGAACCTCGACTACTTCGCGGCGATCCTCGACCCGGGCCGCGCCCACGCCGACCGCCGCCACGAGCACGTCACCCGCGCCATCGCCGACGTCGACCTCACCACCCACGCCGACGCCCTGGCCGGCAACCTCTCCGGCGGCCAGCGCAACCGCGTCTCCCTCGCCGTGGCCCTCCTCGGCACCCCCGAGATCCTGGTCCTCGACGAACCGACCGTCGGCCTCGACCCGGTCCTGCGCCGGGACCTGTGGACCCTCTTCCACGACATCGCGGCCGGCCGCGGCGCCACCCTCCTGGTCTCCTCCCACGTCATGGACGAGGCGGAGCGCTGCCACCGCCTGCTGCTCATGCGCGAGGGCCGCCTCCTCGCCGACGAGAACCCCGACGCCCTCCGCGCCCGCACCGGCTCCGACACCGTCGAAGAGGCCTTCCTGCACCTGGTCGACGAGGCCAGGGCCGCAGCCCGCACCAAGGAGACGACCCGATGACCACCGCGACCACACCCCCGGCCGCCCCCGCCCCCGCCGAGCCCACCGCGCCCCCACGCGCCCTCAGCGCCTCCCGCACCACCGCCACCGCGACCCGGGTCCTGCGCCAGCTCACCCACGACCCGCGCACCATCGCGCTGCTGATCCTCATCCCCTGCGTGATGCTGTTCCTGCTGCGCTACGTCTTCGACGGCAGCCCCCGCACCTTCGACAACATCGGCGCGTCCCTCCTCGGCATCTTCCCGCTGATCACGATGTTCCTGGTGACGTCCATCGCCACCCTGCGCGAACGCACCTCCGGCACCCTCGAACGCCTCCTCGCCATGCCCCTCGGCAAGGGCGACCTCATCGCCGGCTACGCCCTCGCCTTCGGCACCCTCGCGATCATCCAGTCCGCTCTCGCCACCGGCCTCGCCCTCTGGCTGCTCGGCCTGGACGTCACCGGCAGCCCCTGGCTCCTGCTCCTCGTGGCGCTCCTCGACGCCCTGCTCGGCACGGCCCTCGGCCTGTTCGTCTCCGCCTTCGCGGCCTCGGAGTTCCAGGCGGTCCAGTTCATGCCGGCGGTGATCTTCCCCCAGCTCCTGCTGTGCGGCCTGTTCACCCCGCGCGACCAGATGCACCCCGTCCTCGAGACCGTCTCCGACGTGCTGCCCATGTCGTACGCGGTGGACGGCATGAACGAGGTCCTGCACCACACCGACATGACGGCCACGTTCGTCCGGGACGTGTCGATCGTCGCCGGATGCGCCCTGCTGGTCCTCACCCTGGGAGCGGCCACCCTCCGCCGCCGCACCATGTGACCGGCCCGGGCGCGCGTCCCGCCCACCGGACACGCCCACCGCCCCGCCACCCCGGGTGCGAGGATGAAGCAGGACGACGCGCAACCCCCGGAGGGCACCGAAAGCCATGACCCAGAAAGTCGCAGTCCTCGGCACCGGCAAGATCGGCGAAGCCCTGCTCAGCGGGATGATCCGCGCCGGCTGGACCCCGGCCGACCTCCTGGTCACCGCCCGCCGCCAGGAACGGGCGGAGGAACTCCGCACCCGCTACGGCGTCACCCCGGTGACCAACGCCGAAGCCGCCAAGACCGCCGACACCCTGATCCTCACGGTCAAGCCGCAGGACATGGGCACCCTCCTCGACGAGCTGGCCCCGCACGTCCCCGCCGACCGCCTGGTCATCAGCGGTGCCGCCGGCATCCCCACGGCCTACTTCGAAGAGCGCCTCGCCCCCGGCACCCCCGTGGTCCGCGTCATGACGAACACCCCGGCCCTCGTCGACGAGGCGATGTCCGTCATCTCCGCCGGCACCCACGCCACCGCCGAGCACCTCACCCACACCGAGGAGCTCTTCGGCGCCGTCGGCAAGACGCTGCGCGTCCCCGAGTCCCAGCAGGACGCCTGTACCGCCCTCTCCGGCTCCGGCCCGGCGTACTTCTTCTACCTGGTCGAAGCCATGACCGACGCCGGCATCCTGCTCGGCCTGCCCCGCGACAAGGCGCACGACCTCATCGTCCAGTCCGCCATCGGCGCCGCGACGATGCTCCGCGACAGCGGCGAGCACCCGGTCAAGCTCCGCGAGAACGTGACGTCCCCCGCCGGCACGACGATCAACGCCATCCGCGAACTCGAGAACCACGGCGTGCGGGCCGCCCTCATCGCCGCCCTGGAAGCCGCCCGCGACCGCAGCCGCGCCCTGGCCTCGGGCAACAGCAGCTGACGACCGAGAGGGGGCGGCCGCGCACCGCCCCCACCGCACCCTCACGTCACACGGTGCCTCCGGTGCCCGCGCCGACCGTCTCGGCCAGCGGCTCCAGCAGCCCGATCGCGCGGTACGCGGCGTCCACCGTCGGCCGCGCCATCGCCCGGGCCCGCTCGGCACCGGCCCGCAGCACCGCCTCCACCTCGCCGGGATCGGCACACAGCTCCTTGTGCCTCTCCTGCACGGGCCGCAGCACCTCCACCACGGCCTCGGCGGTGTCCCTCTTCAGATCCCCGTAGGACGCGTACGCCCCGGCGAGGCTCTCGGGGTCCCCGTCCGTGCAGGCGGCGAGGATCTCCAGCAGATTCGCGAGCCCCGGCCGGGCCTCCCGGTCGTACACGACCTCCCGACCGCTGTCGGTGACGGCCCGCATGACCTTCTTGCGCACCACGTCCGGCTCGTCCAGCAGATAGACGATCCCCGGCCCGACGTCGTCGCTCTTGCCCATCTTGGACGTCGGGTCCTGCAGGTTCATCACCCGCGCCGCCACCTGGGGCCGCGTGGCCCGCGGTACGGCGAACGTGTGCCCGTACCGCTGGTTGAACCGCACCGCCAGATCCCGGGCCAGCTCCACGTGCTGGCGCTGATCGTCCCCGACCGGCACCTCAGCGGCCCCGTACGCCAGGATGTCCGCCGCCATCAGTACCGGATAGGTCAGCAGCGACAGCCGCACGCTCCCGCCCCGCCGCTGCTCCCGCGCGGCCTTCTCCTTGTACTGGATCATCCGCCGCATCTCACCGTCGGTGGCCACGCACTCCAGCACGTACGACAGCCGCGCGTGCTCGTCCACGTGGCTCTGCACGAACACCGTGCACAACTCGGGGTCGAGCCCGGCCGCCAGCAGCAGACTCGCGGCCTGCCGGCTGAGCCGGCGCACCCGCGCCGGATCGTGGTCCACGGTCAGGGCGTGCAGATCGACGACACAGAAGAGGGCGTCCGCCTCGTGCTGGTCGACCGCGGCCCACCGCCGCAACGCTCCCAGGTAGTTCCCCAGCGTCAGATGCCCCGTCGGCTTGACCCCGCTGAAGACCCGCGTCATCTCTGTTCCACCTTCCGGTCCGGGACCACCGCCCCGGCCCGGCCGCCCCTCCGTCGGTACCGGAGGGAGAAACAGAAACGGCCGCCGAAGCGGCGGCCGTCGAGTGCGTACGTGAGCGCGGCCGCCGTCAGGCGGCCCACCAGGACTGGTGACACGTACGCGTGGTCATGCACCCCACAGTACGCCTCTGCGGTGCCGCCCACCCGGCACTTGACACGCCCTGCCCCGCTCCGTAGTGTTCTCCGAGTTGCCCGACGTGAGAGCCGACTCCGGTCGGTCCCCGGGCAGCCACTCCGCACGTACCCACCTCTACTCGACGGGCAGAACTCTGTCCTCGATGCATTGGTGCGCGTATTCGCGGAAATGAGGAATCCACGTTCGAAAGGACGCGGCCCCCGATTAGGTCGGGAGCCGGGGAATCCGCTAAAGTCTCACTCGTCGGAACGGCCCAACAGCCGTGAGGACAA
>NZ_JBIAOK010000005.1:192840-727463 GCF_042878735.1 Streptomyces sp. NPDC003456 | reverse complement strand
AAGGTCCTCGCCAAGCGCATCGAGCCCGCCCTGACCCAGGGCGCGGACGTCCCCGGTCTCGACCCCTCCACGGCCGCACTGGTGGCCGCCTACCGCACTCTTCGGGAAGTGAGCTGACATGCAGATCGGTCTTGTGGGTCTCGGCAAGATGGGCGGCAACATGCGCGAGCGCCTGCGCAACGCCGGCCACACGGTCGTCGGCTACGACACCGACCCCGAGAAGTCCGACGTCGCCAGCCTGGCCGACCTGGTCAACGCGCTGGAGGCGCCCCGGACCGTCTGGGTCATGGTCCCGGCCGGCGGCGCCACCCAGCACGTCATCGACCAGCTGGCCGGCCTGCTCAAGCCGTACGACACCGTGGTCGACGGCGGCAACTCCCGCTGGACGGACGACGAGAAGCACGCCGAGGAGCTGAGCAAGCGCGGCATCGGCTTCGTCGACGCGGGTGTCTCGGGCGGCGTGTGGGGCCTGAAGAACGGCTACGCGCTGATGGTGGGCGGCGAGAAGGAGACCGTCGACCGGCTGCTGCCGATCTTCGAGGCGCTCAAGCCGGAGGGCCCCTACGGCTACGTCCACGCCGGCCGGGTCGGCGCCGGGCACTTCGCCAAGATGGTCCACAACGGCATCGAGTACGCCATGATGCAGGCCTACGCCGAGGGCTGGGAGCTGCTGGAGGCCGTGGACTCGGTGGACAACGTCCGCGAGGTGTTCCGGTCCTGGCAGGAGGGCACCGTCATCCGCTCCTGGCTGCTGGACCTCGCGGTCAACGCGCTCGACGAGGACGAGCACCTGGAGAACCTGCGCGGCTACGCCCAGGACTCCGGCGAGGGCCGCTGGACCGTGGAGGCGGCGATCGACAACTCCGTGCCGCTGCCCGCCATCACGGCCTCGCTGTTCTCCCGGTTCGCCTCGCGGCAGGACGACTCGCCGCAGATGAAGATGATCGCGGCGCTGCGCAACCAGTTCGGCGGCCACGCCGTCGAGTCGGCGAAGAAGGCGTAGGCATGGGCGATCTGCTGCTGGTCCGCCACGGCGAGACGGAGTGGAGCCGGAGCGGGCAGCACACCAGCTTCACCGACCTGCCCCTCACCCCCCGCGGGGAGAAGCAGGCGGAGTCGCTGGCGCCCCTCCTGGCGGACCGCTCCTTCGCCCTGGTCCTCACCAGCCCTCTCGGCCGTGCCGTACGCACGGCCGAGCTGGCGGGGGTGGCCGGGGCGGAGCGGGACGCCGACCTGCACGAGTGGTACTACGGCGCCTACGAGGGCATCACCACCGAGGACATCCACCGCACCCGCCCCGGCTGGGACCTGTGGACGGACGGCAGCCCGACCGGGCCCGACGGCGAGCCGGGCGAGTCCCCCCAGCAGGTCGGCGTCCGCGCCGACCGGGTGCTGTCCCGGGTGACGGACGCGCTGCCGGGCGGCGATGTGCTGCTGGTGGCGCACGGCCACCTCCTGCGCGTGCTGACCGCGCGCAGGCTGGGCCTGTCCCCGGCGGAGGGCCGGCTGTTCCGGCTGGAGACGGGCACCGTGTGCCGGCTGTCCACCGAACACGGCCGTCCGGTGGTGGCGGAGTGGAACACCCGGGCGTGACACCTGCTCGCCGGAGGCGCGTCCAGCGCCTCCGGCGAGGGCCGTCCCACGAGAGGTGAATCCGCCCGCTCTCCCGCGGCCTATCCCTTGGTGTGCACGATCTGGATGAGGTTGCCGCAGGTGTCGTCCAGTACGGCGCTGGTGATCGGGCCCATCTCCAGCGGCTCCTGGGTGAAGCGCACCCCGAGCGCGCGCAGTCGCTCGAACTCCGCCCGGACGTCGTCGACCGCGAAGGACGCGGCCGGGATGCCGTCCTCGACCAGCGCCGTCTTGTACGGCTGGACCGCGGGGTGCCCGGAGGGCTCCAGCAGCAGTTCCGTGCCGTCGGGTGCCTCCGGGGAGACGACCGTGATCCAGCGGTCCGCGCCCACGGGCACGTCGTGCTTCTTCACGAAGCCCAGGACGTCCGTGTAGAAGCGCAGGGCCTTGTCCTGGTCGTCGACGAAGACGCTGGTGATGTGGATCCTCATGAGGGGTGCTCCGGTTTCTCGGGCGTGAGCCATCGCGTCACGATCCGCTCGAGGGGCGTGGTGTCGAGGTCGTGGAACTTGTAGCGGCCTTCGCGCCGCGTGACGACGAGACCCGCCGACTCCAGCACGGCCAGGTGCTGGCTCACCGCCTGGCGGGACAGGGTCAGACCGTGCTTGGTCACCAGCCGCGTGCAGATCTCGAACAGGCTCTGCCCGTCTCGTTCCACCAGTTCGTCCACTATCCGCCGACGGGTGGGGTCGGCCAGTGCCTTGAAGACATCCTCCGCCATGACTCCCACGATAGGCAAGTGCCGACTTGCCTATCAAGTGATCGCGGGTTACGGAGCCAGGATGGAGGGGAGGCGTCCAGGGCGGGGTATGCCGGTTCTCACCTCGACGAAGGCGACGGAGGAAGAGCGATGGCACAGCTGCGGCAAGAGGTGGAGCCGGACGAGGCGGGACTGGATCCGCAGGCGCTGGACCGGCTGGACGCGCACCTCGCCCGCTTCGTGGACGAAGGACGCCTGCCGGGCTTCCTGGTCTCCGTCGCCCGCGGCGGACGCGTCGCCCACCTCACCACCCATGGTCTGCGCGACATCGCCGCCGGGCTCCCCGTCGAGCCGGACACGCTGTGGCGCGTCTACTCGATGACCAAGCCCGTCACCGCGGTCGCCGTGCTGCTGCTCGTGGAGGAGGGCCGCCTCTCGCTGGACGACCCGGTCGCCGCCCACCTGCCGGCCTTCGCGAACCCCCGGGTCCACGTCGGCGGCTCCGGGCCGGACGTGACGACCCGCCCGGCCGACGGCCCGATCCGCGTCCGGCACCTGCTGACCCACACCGCGGGCCTGACCTTCGGCTTCTACCACACCCACCCCGTCGACGCCCTGTACCGCGCGGCCGGCCTGGAGTCGTCGGTGCCGCCGGGCGCCGACCTGGCCGAGACCGTCGAGGTGTACGCGAGCCTGCCCCTGCAGTTCGAGCCCGGCACCCAGTGGAACTACTCCGTGGCCAGCAACGTCCTGGGGCGGGTCGTCGAGGTGGTGTCCGGGCAGCCGCTCGACGTGTTCTTCGCCGAGCGGATCTTCGGCCCCCTCGGCATGACCGACGCGGGTTTCCACGTCACGGACGAGCAGGCGCCCCGGCTGGCCGAGATGTACGGCGAGAAGGAGGGCGGCGGCATCGCACCGGCCCCCGGGCTGCCGCTGCACGGCCGGCCCCGGTTCCTGTCGGGCAGCGGCGGCATGGTGTGCACGGCCCACGACTACCACCGCTTCATGGAACTGCTGCGCCGCAGGGGTGAGGTGGACGGGGTGCGCCTGCTGGCGCCGGGGACGGTGGACCTGATGACCCGCAATCACCTGCCCGGCGGCGCCGATCTGCGCGCCTTCGGCAGCCGCCCCGCCCATGACGAACCGGGCAACGACGGCATGGGCTTCGGCTTCAACTGCTCCGTGGTGATCGACCCCTCCCGCACCCAGGTGCCCTCCGGGCTCGGCGCCTACGGCTGGAGCGGCGTGGCGACGACGACCTTCTGGGTGGACCCGGGCCGTGACCTGACGGTGCAGTTCATGTCGCAGGTGCGGCCCAGGACGTCGCACACGGTCTTCAAGGACCTCAGGACGCTCGTGCACGCGGCCCTGCCGGACTGACGCGGAGAGACCCGGGCGGCGGAGGGTCTCCGCGGCACGGGCCTGCGTGCGCTGCCGGCCCCTCACACGCCCGGCGGGCTCTTGTCACACTCCCCGGTCGACTCCGTGTGCGTCCACGGCCCGGCGGAAGCGGTCCAGGCAGTGTCCCCAGGGCCCGGAGACGCCGAAGTCGAGCAGGTGGGGCAGGAGAGCCGCGGAGAAGTCGGTGCTGGACTCCAGCGGCAGCAGGGAGGGCAGGTTGTCGATCGCAATGAGGTCGAGCGGCGGGGCGTCACGCAGCCGGCGTGCGGGCGCGTCCCAGTCGGTGGTCTCGTCGTAGACCGGCAGAACGTTGAGCGGTGAGCCGACGTCGCAGGTGACGTCGCACAGGGTGCGCAGGCGCCGGCCGGGGTCGTCGAGGTCCTGCTGGCGGACGAAGGGCGGAACGGGGCTGGTGGCGAGCACGCAGTTCACCATCACGTCGTGCCGCAGCAGGGCCGGGCGGTCCAGGTCGCGGGTCTCGGCGAGGTCCCAGCAGGTGGGGTCGGTGCCGGCCGCCGCGAAGGCCGCGCGGGCGCCACGGCCGCTGCGGCCCAGGGCGCCGACGACCAGACCGGTGAACTCCTCGTCGCCCGGAGCGGGTTCGAGGACGCCGTCGAGCTCCTCCTTGGTCGTCGGCGTCAGCGGCGCCCGCAGCCGCCCACGGTGCTGGAGCACGGCCAGGGCGGCCCCCAGGTACCCGGCCCAGAAACCGAAGGCCGCCAGGCGCCGCCCGGTGTCGTCCACCAGGTACTCCAGGTCGTACAGCGCCCCGCCCCCGGCGGTGAAGCGGCGCAGCAGTGCGGCCGCTCCGGGCTGGCCCTTGTAGGCGTGCCCGAAGAAGATGTGCCGGTGGGTCAGCTCGGGCGGTTCGTCGGGCAGTTCCTTCAGGCCGAGCACGACGGCGTCCGGCGGCGCCGACACCCAGGAGCCCGCGGGCGCCACCCGGCAGCCGGCCGCCTCGTACGCGCCGGTCGGGAAGACGCGCTGCGGGGACTCCTCGACGGTCAGTTCCACTCCGTTCCCGACGAGCCGCCGGGCGTCGTCGGGAACGATCGGTGTGCGTCGCTCGGTCGTGCGGGCCTCGTGGCGCAGCCACAGGTGGAGCTCGGTCATACCGGGTGGGCCTCCGGACGTGAGGTGCCGGCCGCGGCGGGGCCGGCGCTCAAGGGGCGGACGTCCACGAAGCGTACGCGGCCGGGGGGCCGGTCGCGTACGGATCGGAACCGGGTCGCGCCGGGGTGCCGGGCCCCGCCCGTCCGGGCGGTCAGGAGGAGCTGACCACGGCGTCCAGGTGGGGCAGGTGGTGGTCCAGCCGCTCCCGCTTGGTGCGCAGATAGGTGATGTTGCTCTCGCACGGCGGGATCAGCAGGGGCACCTGCTCGGCGACCGCGATGCCGTGGTCGACCAGCGCCTCGCGCTTGCGGGGGTTGTTGGACATCAGCCGTACGGAGCGCACGCCCAGGTCCTCCAGGATGCGGGCGGCCACCCCGTAGTCACGGGCGTCGACCGGCAGGCCGAGGGCGAGGTTGGCCTCGACCGTGTCCAGGCCCTCCGCCTGCAGGGCCATGGCGCGGAGCTTGGCGAGCAGGCCGATGCCGCGGCCCTCGTGCCCCCGGAGGTAGACCACGACACCGGCGCCCTCGGCGGCGACCGCGCGCAGGGCGGCGTCCAGCTGGTCACCGCACTCGCAGTGCTGCGAGCCGAACGCGTCACCGGTCAGGCATTCCGAATGCAGGCGGACCAGAACGCCGTCCGCGCCTATCTCGCCGTGGACGAGGGCCACCTGTTCGTCCCCGCGGTCGTGGTCCAGATAGCCGACGGCCTGGAATTTCCCGTAGACGGTGGGCAGGGGGGCATTCACGACGCGTTCCACGCCGGTCCGCTGCGGGGACTTCTTGCCGAGTACGCCAATTTTTTCTGTCATGATTCTCGAGTTCCTAAGCAGAGACGAAAGGCCGTGTCGTGATGAGTGATCTGGTGCCGGCGGACACCTCGGAGGACGTACGGATGCGGGGGGCCGGTGTCTCACGGCAGGTCGCGGTGCTTCCCGTGGGGAGCTTCGAGCAGCACGGTCCGTACCTCCCGCTGGCGACCGACACACTCGTCGCCTGTGCCGTCGCGCGGGAGATAGCCGGCGCGTACCCGGTGCACCTCCTTCCTCCGGTGACGATCTCGTGCTCGCACGAGCACGCTGCCTGGCCGGGGACGGTGAGCATCTCCGCGGTGACCCTCCACGCGGTGGTGCGGGACATCGCGGACTCGCTGCGCCGCTCCGGAGTCGACGCCCTGGTGGTGGTCAACGGGCACGGCGGCAACTACGTGCTGGGCAACGTCGTCCAGGAGGCCTCGGCCCGCGGGGAGCGGATGGCGCTGTTCCCGGCGGCGGAGGACTGGGAGGCGGCGCGGCAGCGGGCGGGTGTGGTCACCTCGCTGCTGACCGACATGCACGCGGGGGAAATCGAGACGTCCGTGCTGCTGCACGCTCATCCCGAAATGCTCCGACCCGGATACGAGACTTCCGATTTCGTCGCTGACGACCGTCGTCATCTGCTCACCCTCGGCATGTCCGGCTATACCGATTCCGGTGTCATCGGGCGTCCTTCACTGGGTTCGGCGGAAAAGGGGAAGGAACTCCTGGCGAGCCTGGCGGAATCCTTCGGGACGTATTTCTCGATGATGACCTCCGACGCGTAGCCGGCCGCCGGTGCGCGACCGGGAACCGGGTCCGTCTCGGCGGACCGGGACCCGGCGCGCACTCCCGCGTACCAGCGGGCCACGAGCACGGCGGCGCCGGGCAGGGCCGCCACGAGGCTCAGCACCCCGTAGACCACCGCGACGGCCAGGCCCCGGCCGGCGCCGAGGCCGGCGGCGCCGAACGCCCAGGCGGTGACGCCCTCGCGCGGCCCCCAGCCGCCCACGTTCAGCGGCAGGCCCATCGCCAGCAGGGCGAGGACGGCGAGGGGCAGCAGGACGGCCACGGAGGCGGCGGTCCCGGCGACGCGGGCGGCGAGGACGAACATGGCGACGTAACCTGCCAGGACCACCACGGAGGAGACAACCACCGCGGGGCCGATACGCCGGGACAGCAGTCCGTCCCGGGCCCCGGCGAGCGTCGCCCGCAGCCGTCCGGCCCGGCGCGAGGGCGCCGAGCGGTTCATCCGCAGGGCCAGGACGACGGCGAGCGCCCCCAGGGCGGCCAGGCCCGCGAGCGGGGCGATGTGCCGGGCCTCGGCCAGCACCGGGGACGGCATCGTCAGCAGCACCACCGCCCCGACGGCGAACAGGGCCAGCTGCCCGGCGGTCCGCTCCAGCACGACGGCCTTCACACCGCGCCGCACGTCCCCCTCGCTCTGCCCGTGCCGCACGGCCCGGTGCACGTCGCCGAGGATGCCGCCGGGGAGGGCGGCGTTCAGGAACAGCGCCCGGTAGTAGTCGGCGACGGCCGCCCCGAACGGCAGCCGGATCCGCAGGCCCCGGGCCACGGCCATCCACCGCCAGGCGCTGCACACGGTGGTGACGAGCCCGATGCCGAGCGCCAGCGCGACGGCCCCGCCGTCGATCCGCCGCAGACCGTCCACGAAGACGCCGGTGCCCAGACGCCAGAACAGCACACCGAGGATCACGACACCGGCGGCGGTCCCGAGGTGCGCGCGGACCCTGGCGGAGCCGAGCCGCGCGAGACCGCCGCGCAGAGAGCGGGGCGAACGGGGCGCGCGGGAGGCCGGGGTGGAACAGGGGCCGGCCTCGGGGGTGCCGGTAACGGCGGTGCCCGCGGCGGTGGCGGCGACGGTGCCCGTGGCGGTACCGGCGGCGGTGCCCCTGGCGATATCGGCAGCGGTGCCCGTGGCGGTACCGGCAGTCGTGCCGGCCCGGTCCTCGGGGTCGAGGCCGTGCCGGCGGCCGGCGGCGGTCACGGGCTCGGCAGCGACCGGGGCACCGGCATCGGTGGCCGCCCCCGGGCCGCCGGGGGCCCGGCGGTCGCGGGGCGCCGTCGCCGTGCACCGGGCCACCGTCGCCGCCCCGCCCGGCGGGGCCACGCGCGCTCCCGTCGCCTGTGCCGTCATGACGCTCCGTCCACCGGGGGGCACAGGGCCAGGAGGTCGGTGTGGTGGACGGTGACGCTCAACTCGCCCGCGGCGCACGCCTCCAGCCGGTCGGCCAGGTACGCGTCGGCCTCCGCCTTCAGCCCGGGCCGTTCCTCGACGGCGGCGCCCACCCAGCCCCGCAGCCACTGCTCGGTCAGCGCGGCCTGCTCGGGCCCGAGCCGCCAGGGGCTCGGATGCAGCCGTACGGTCGCGCCGTGCTCGGAGAACGCCTCGGCCGCCGCCGTCACGGCGTCCGGGCCGAGCAGTCCGTCGCGGCGCTGGTGGTCGTTGAACGCCTGGGTGATCGCCTCGTCCAGCGGGTGCGCCGGAGTCAGCTCCACGCGCCCGGCGACGGACAGGGTGAGCAGGGCCGGGCACCCCGCTCCGGCACACGCAGCCGCGAGCGTCCCGACCTCCTCGCGCGTGAGCACGTCCAGCAGGGCGGACGCGGTGACCAGGGACGCGCCCTGCAGGGCGTCCGCGGTGAGGCGGGCGACGTCGCCGCGCCGCGTCTCCACCGAGACCCGGCTGCCGTCGGCGGCCGCGCGCGGGGAGGCGACGGCGGCGAAGTGCAGCAGGTAGGGGTCGCGGTCGTGCAGGATCCAGTGCTGCGCGCCGTCCAGGCGGGGCGCGAGCCAGCGGCCCATCGAGCCGGTGCCGCAGCCGAGGTCGTGGACGACGACCCCGCCGGGGCGGCCGGGCAGGTCGGCGAGCCGGATCCGCAGCGGGTCGAGCAGGTCCTCCGCGCGCGCCGCGGCATCGGCCGGCTCGCGCAACTGCAGCCACTCGGGCGCGTAGCGGGGCGGGTCGTCGGGGTCGGCCTCCCGCAGCTTCAGCGTGGGCCGCGAGCCCGGCTTCCCGCTGGGGCCGGCGCCGGGGATGACCCCGCCGGGGGACGCCTGCGGGGCGCCGGCGGGCGGGCCGTCGCCGGGCCGCTCCCCCGCGGGAGCGGCTCCGCCGACGGGAGTCTCGCCGTCCCTCGTCGCGACCGCCTTCCCGGGTCCCGGCTGCGCCGGCCCGGTCCCGCTCCGCTGGGTCGTCACCGGGTTCGTCATGCGGCCCTCCGGGGGTCGGTCGGCAGCCGGCGCAGCACCGCCGCCAGGCTCTGTGCGGTGGTCGCCCAGCCGCCGAGGGCGGCGCGGCGGCCGCGGGCGGCGGCCTTGAGGCGACGCCGTACGTCCGCCTCGCCGAACCAGCCGCGCAGTTCGGCGGCGATCGCGGCCGGGTTCTCCGGCGGCACGAGGATGCCGGGCACCCCGCCGTCGGGGGCGCGGCCGACGGCCTCCGGCAGGCCGCCCACGTCCGTCGCCAGCACGGGGATGCCCCGGGCCAGCGCCTCGGTCACGGCCATGCCGTACGTCTCCGCGTAGGAGGTGAGGACCATCAGGTCGGCGGTGGCGTAGCTCGCCTCGAGCGCGGCGCCGGTCTTCGGCCCGGCCAGCTCCAGCCGGTCCTCGAGCCCGTGGCGGGCGATCAGGGACCGCAGGTGCGCGACGTACTCCGGGTCCTGATTCAGCCCGCCGACGCACACGCAGCTCCACGGCAGGTCGGCCACCGCGGCCAGGGCCTCCACCAGCCGGTGCTGGCCCTTGCGCGGGGTCACGGCGGCCACGCACAGCAGCCGGGAGACCCCGTCGGTGCCGGGTGCGAGCGGCGCGATGTCGGCACCGGGGGCGGCGACGTGCACACGCTCCGGCGGCAGGCCGTGGTGGGCGACCAAGCGGCGCACGGCCCAGTCGCTGGTGGCGATCACCGCGGGCACCGCCCGCAGCACGGTCCGCTCCAGGGCGTCGAGTTCGGCGGCCACGGCCGGGTCGAGGCCGGTCTCGTCGCCGAGCGGCAGGTGCACGAGGACGGCCATGCGCAGCCGCTGCGTCTGCGGCACGACGATCTCCGGCACGCCGCAGGCCACGAGCCCGTCGAGCAGGACGACGGCGCCGTCGGGCAGGGCGTCCAGCGTGCGGGCCAGTTCCGTACGGGCCGCGGCCGCGGGCCGGGGCCAGTCGCCGGCGACCGCGTGCTTGGTCACCTGCCAGCCGAAACCGGGCAGGTCCAGGCAGACGCGGCGGTCGTAGGCGTTGCCGCCGCTCGGCGCCGTGGGGTCGTCGACGCCGCCCGGCAGCACGAAGTGCACGGTGCGCAGGGACATGGGGATGATCTCGGCGTTCTTCAGGGGGGCGTGCTGCACGGGAACATAATTGAGCCGCGCGGGCGCCGGCCCGCTCTGCCCCGGCCGTTCGACGGTCGTGTCGGTCACAGCGCACGCTCGTAACTCGCCCAGGCGATGTGCGACTCGTGCAGGGTGACCGTGAGGCCGGCGATGCCCTTGGCGCCCTCGCCCAGGGCCCCCTTGTGGATCCGCTCGGCGAGCCGGTCGGCGATGACCTTGGCGAGGAACTCCGTGGAGGTGTTGATCCCCGCGAAGTCGGGTTCGCTGTCCAGGTTGCGGTAGTTCAGCTCGCTGACGACCGCTCCCAGCTCCTGGGTGGCGAGCCCGATGTCGACGACGATGTTGTCCTCGTCCAGCTGTTCGCGCCGGAACGTGGCGTCGACGAGGAACGTGGCCCCGTGCAGGCGCTGCGCCGGTCCGAAGACCTCGCCACGGAAGCTGTGGGCGATCATGATGTGATCGCGGACGGTGATGCTGAACAACGGACGACCCTCCAGGTGCGGCGCGTCTGCTCCCCCGCTGATGGCTGCCGGGGATGCCGTGTAGTACGGCTCCTTCCCTTCCCCCGTTCAGCCTGCGCTACGTCTTTCTTCCAAGGTCAGGCGCCGGTGCTGCCGCGAGGCCGGCCCCGGCGGGACGAACGGCCGGCCCCGGGGCACGCCGGGCCTGCCCGTCCTACGGCCGTACTTCAGCCGCCCGTGCCGTAACGGATGCGGTGGCACAGCGCCGGGATCTCGCCCGCGGCCAGCTTCGGCAGGAGGTCCGGCAGGTCCTCGAACGCCGACTCCCCGGTGACCAGGGCGTCCAGGGCCGGGTCGGCGAGCAGGTCGAGGGCGAGGGCGAGCCGGTCGGCGTAGGTGCGGCCGGGGCGGGCCGGGGAGACGGTGCCGACCTGGCTGGAGCGGACGGTCAGGCGCCGCGAGTGGAACGCCTCGCCCAGCGGCAGGCTCACCGCCCGGTCGCCGTACCAGCTGAGCTCGATGACGGTGCCCTCGGCGGCGAGGAGTTCCAGTGAGCGCGCCAGGCCCTGCTCACTCGCGCTGGCGTGCACCACCAGGTCGCAGTCGCCGAGGGCCTCCTGCGGGGCCGCGAAGCCGACGCCGAGCTTCCCGGCGATGTCCGCGCGGGACGGATCGGCGTCAACCAGCTGGACGCGCACGCCGGGGAACCGGGCGAGCAGGGCCGCGACCGAGCAGCCGACCATGCCGCCGCCCACCACCGCGATCCGGTCGCCGATCAGGGGCGCCGCGTCCCACAGCGCGTTGACCGCGGTCTCCACCGTCCCGGCGAGCACGGCCCGTTCGGCGGGCACCCCGTCGGGCACGGGCGTCACGGCGCTCGCCGGGACGACGTACCGCGTCTGGTGCGGGAAGAGGCAGAACACCGTCCGGCCGGCCAGGGAGGCGGGCCCCTCCTCCACCACGCCGACACTGAGATAGCCGTACTTGACCGGCCCCGGGAAGTCGCCTTCCTGGAACGGCGCCCGCATGGCCGTGTGCTGGCTGGCCGGCACGCCGCCGCGGAAGACGAGCGTCTCGGTACCGCGGCTCACTCCCGAGTACAGCGCGCGGACCAGCACCTCGTCGGCTCCCGGCGCGGGCACCTCGACGTCCCGGATCACGCCTCGCCCAGGCGCGTCGACCCAGAACGCGCGTCCGGTGTGGTTCATCGAAGTCCTCCTGAACGATCGGGAAGCTGCTTGCGTACCGAGGGGTGCACAGGCCGCGCACAAGGTAGCGGCCTTGATCGACTCTGTCACACGGCCGGAGGGTGTTCGGTGGCCCTGAACAACACGTACGACGCGAGGCTCGTCCAGCAGGAGACCGCCCTGGGGGCGGGTGTGCAGGTGCTGCTGCTGGCCCTGATCGGCACGGCGATCGGGATGGGCCCGGTGGGCTGGCTGAGCGGTCTCGCGTTCGCGGTCGCCACCTGGGCGGTGCTCTCCCGGGCCCTGCACCGGTCGGGGCTGCGCAGCTTCGGCGCGGCGAACCGGGTCACCCTCGGCCGGGCCACCCTCGTCGGCGGCGTCACCGCCCTCGTGGCGGACTCCTTCCAGAGCTCGCCGCCCGTGTCGCTGTTCGTCGGCCTGACCGCGGTGGCGCTGATCCTCGACGGGGTCGACGGCAAGGTGGCCCGCCGCACCGGCACCTCGACCCCGCTGGGCGCGCGCTTCGACATGGAGGTCGACGCGTTCCTCATCCTCGTACTGAGCGTGTACGTGTCGACCCGGCTCGGCCCGTGGGTCCTCCTGATCGGCGGCATGCGGTACGTCTTCGTCGCCGCGGCCCGCGTCTGGCCCTGGCTCACGGCGGCGCTCCCGCCGAGCACCGCCCGCAAGACGGTCGCCGCGCTGCAGGGCGTCCTCCTGCTGCTGGCGGGCGCCGGACTGCTGCCGTACGCGGCCGACTTCGCGGTGGCGGCGCTGGCCCTGACCCTGCTGGTCTGGTCGTTCGGCCGGGACGTGCTGTGGCTGTACCGCAGCCGGCGCCCCGCGACCGCGGGCACGGAGCAGACCCCGGCCGCCCGCCCGGTCCCGGAGCTGGTCGCGGGGTGACGGTGAGCTCCCGGCTCCCGAACGGCTCAAGCGATTTGACAGGCACACGGTCCACTCCCTAAACCTGACGACATGACATCCATTTTCAACAAGGTGGAACGGTCGTGAGGGTCGCGTTCGTCGGCAAGGGCGGCAGCGGCAAGACCACCCTGTCGGCGCTCTTCTCCCGCCACCTGGCGCGCTCCGGCGCCCCGGTCCTCGCCATCGACGGCGACATCAACCAGCACCTGGCCGAGGCGCTCGGCGGCGAGGAGGTGCCGGCCCCTCCCCTCGGCGCACACCTGACCGAGATCAAGGACTACCTGCGCGGCACCAACCCGCGCATTCCCTCCGCCGAGGCGATGATCAAGACGACGCCGCCCGGCCGCGGCTCCCGCCTCCTGCGCCCGCTCGGCGACGACGATCTGCACGCCCGCCACGTCGGCCGGGCCGGTGGCGTCCCCCTCATGGCCACGGGCGAGTTCGACGAGTCCGACCTGGGCGTGGCCTGCTACCACTCCAAGCTCGGCGGGGTGGAGCTGTACCTGAGCCACCTGGTGGACGGCCCCGGCGAGTACGTCGTGGTGGACATGACCGCCGGCACCGACGCCTTCGCCTCGGGCCTGTTCACGCGCTTCGACCTCACGTTCCTGGTGGCGGAGCCCACCCGGAAGGGCGTGTCGGTCTACCGCCAGTACCGCGAGCACGCGGAGCAGTTCGGGATCCGGATCGCCGTCGTCGGCAACAAGGTGACCTGCGAGGACGACCTGCTCTTCCTCAAGCAGCAGGTCGGGGACGACCTCCTCACCCACCTGGTGCAGTCCCCCTGGGTCCGCGCGGCGGAGCAAGGCCGCACGGAGCCGGGCCCGGACGCCCTCGCCTCCCTGGAACCGCACAACCTCCACGCCCTGCGCGTCCTGCGCGAGACGGTCGACGCCGAGGTACGCGACTGGGACCGGCTGCACCGCCACGCGGTGGAGTTCCACCTGCGCAACGTCCGCGCGTGGGCGGACGCGCGCACCGGCGGGAACCTGACGGCCCAGGTGGACCCGGAGTACGTCCCGGGCCCGGCGGCCTCGGCCTGAGACCCGGCCCGGCCCTGGGCCTGCCGCCTCCTCCCCCTCTCAGCCGGCTCGGCGGGCTACTCGATCCCGGTGGCATCGAGTAGCCGGACCACGTCCTTGCGCCGGTACCCGAGCAGTCGGGCACGGTCGGCGGCCGTCAGGACCAGATGCGCGACGATCTCGGCCGCATGTCCGTCCTTGTGACCCGAGTCGAACCACTCCTGGGGCTTCTCGACGCCCAGGCTGTTCATCACGAGCCCGTGCTCGCGGCGGACCTGCGCGACGGTGCCGGCGACCGCGTCCACGAGCGTTCTGCCCGGCCGCTCACACTCCAGGGCGAACCATCCCCGATCCACGGGCACGCACCCCTCGGGCGGACGCGCCCGCAGCCCCGCGTACCGCTCGTCCCCGAACCCGCAGGCCCCGGACTCCTCGTGCACCAGCGTGAACCGGTGACGGCCGGGCGGCAGCGGTGGCGGTGGCGGGCTGTACTCCCACCCCGCGTCCTCGTACAACTGCCGCTTCACCTCTTCGGCGTCGGCGAGCGTCACGGTGAACCCGTTCGCCTCGTTGCGGCCGGTCGTGGTGCCGTCGGGGTTGCGTCGGAAATGCAGGCCCATGATGTGCTCCCGTCCTTGTAGGTGACGGGAGGACAAGTCCCGTCACCAGCACGAACGGTCGGCCGAGGGGGCGGGTGCCCGCTTTCGGGAGGGCCATCCGATGGTGTGAACTGTCGCCCTCCGGGAACTGCCGGGCTCAGCCGGGTGAACGGTTGCTACGCTCCCGCGATGAGGATTCCGGATCCCGCAGAGATTCGCGCACTGCACGAGAAGCACGCGCCGACCGCCGAAGCGTTCGGACTCGTCCACACGCACTGCGAGGTCGTGTGGGGCATCGCGGAGCAGCTCCTGTCCGCTCCCCACCTCGCACACCTCGATGCCGACCTGATCCGTGCCGGCTGCCTCCTGCACGACATCGGTGTCTACCGCCTCTACGACGACCAGGGACAGCTGGACCACCGGAACTACATCCGGCACGGGCTGCTCGGCCACGAGATCCTCGAAGCGGAGGGCTTGCCCGAGGTGCTGCGCCGATTCTGCTCCCACCACACCGGAGTCGGACTCACGCGGCAGGACATCGTGGCCCAGAGGCTGCCCCTCCCGCCCGCCGACTACCTGGCGGTGACGGAGGAGGAGAGGCTGGTGATGTACGCGGACAAGTTCCACACCAAGTCCCGGCCTTCGGTGTACCTCTCCCCCGATGAATACGCCCTGCACGTGGCTCGTTTCGGCGCGCAGAAGGTGGCGGCTTTCGAGGCCCTGCGCGCGCAGTTCGGCGACCCTGCGCTCACCGGTCCCGTGCCGGGCTTCCGCCCGGAGGACAGGTCCGCGGCCGCTGCAGGGCGGGCATGACGGCTCGGGGAGGTGGAGCGGTAGCGCTCGCTCCGTCGGTCGGGCCGCACCGGCGGCGGACCGCTGGGAGGCCGGTGCCACGGCTGTCCGGTGCGGCAGGTCCAACCGCCCCCTTCAGATGACGCAACAGGCGCTCAGGGTCGCCGAGTTGCCCGTATGCCCCGTCCGCTGGTGGGCTCACTGGTCACCCAGCGGTCGTTCAGTCACGGCGAGCAGGTCTCAACCGAAGTACGTGGTCTCAAACGACGGAAGGTTGCCGCTCCAGCCGGTGGCCTGCCAGCTCCCTCAACTTCTCCCGAGTCTCCGGATCCGTCGAGTACACGATCGTCCCGACCATCCCCCTGGTCAGCAGCACCTTGTACGTGTTGCGGATCAGGCGGTCCACGTCGGTGTCGGTCGTGGACTTCTTGAACACCGGGTCCTTCGAGGCGGTGCGGTCCGTGATCCAGCGATCACCGCGCCAGAGCAGATCGGGGCCGATGATGACGCCGGACCAGTCGTACTCGAAGCCCTGGGCGGTGTAGACGCAGCCGACCTGACCGAAGCCCGCCGGATCGGTCGCCCACAGGGCGGCCGGGGGCGCGCCGGACACGGAGCGGTCGCCCCGCAGATTCCAGGGGCGCGCCCAGTCGCCGATGACCACGTCGGGCGGAAGCGGCTCTCCCGGCTTGGGCTCCGGCGACCAGCGCCAGCAGTAGCCGGCCGACATGCGGGCACCGTAGCCCTGGGCACGGCGGGCTTCGAGCATCGCCTCCAGCTCCTGCGGACTGTCGGCCACCAGCAGCTGCATGCGGTCGTCAGGATCCCAGACGACCGGGCCGCCGGGCTCGAGCCCGAGGAGCCGGACCACCCAGCGCAGGTAGGCGTCACTGCCGCCGCAGCGGAACTGACTGTCCAGCGGGACGACATGGCAGGGGATACCTCGCTCGGCCGCTGCCGCTTTGATGTCGGCCACGGTGCCCATCTCGCCAGGGCGCACGACCTGGTGCTCGTCGAGGAAGAAGACGGGTACGTAGGCGACATCGATGAGTTCGTCGATCTGGGCCCTGCCGGTCCGCAGTGCGGCACGGGTGTAGCGGTTGGCCGACGTCTCCCGGATGCGGTGGGCTTCGTCGCAGATCAGGGCGCCAAGGCTGTTCTTCTCGGCGGTCATGAAACTGTTGAAGTACTTGAACAGGTCCTGGACCTCCCGCTTCCGGGCACCGGCGACCTTCCGCATCGTCTTGGTGAACGACTGCGAGCCGGTGGCGTGCAGCGCCGGGACCCCGCGCCGGTACAGCTCACCGAGCAACTGCAGGGCGATGACGCTCTTGCCGGTGCCGGGGCCACCGGTGACGATGACCACTTCCTTGCGGTCGGCGTGCTTCGCTTGGTCCACGGCGTTGAGCACCATGCGGTAGGCGACCTGCTGCTCGTCGAGGAGGACGAACTGTCGGCGCTCCCGTACCTCCGCCGCGGCCACGGACATCAGTTGCTTCGACGGCACCGTGGCGCCCGCGAGCAGTTCGTCCGCCGCTCGAGCCCCTCGGTGCTTGTCGCTCAGCAGCGAGCGGAGGTGGTCCACGAGAGCGCCGCGGCGTTCCCCGGTGAAGAGCAGTCCCTTGCCGTCCCGCTCGATCGTCCGCAGGCCCGTGACGCCGAACTCGGTGGCGTTGTGCAGGAACGCGACCCCGTTGACCCGGTGCGTTCGTTCGGCCACCGATCCGTTGAAGTTGACCAGGTAGTCGCAGTAGCGGCGTACCTGCTCGATCGGGTTGAGGACAGGGTGCGCGTAGGCGTCGACGTGGCACAACGTGGGATCGTCCTCGTGAGGCAGTGCCTGGCTCCACTGCTTCAACTCGACCACGACGTACGAGGGCTCCCCGGTCACGGGGTGCACCCCGGCGAGCACCACGTCGGCGCGCTTGCTGTTCAGGGGCAGGGCGTACTCCAGCAGGACCTCCACGTCACCCAGACCCGCGTCGTTCAGCGCGGCGGCCAGCACCGGGATGCTGCGCTCCCAGGAGCGCACCTCGGAAGCGCCTGGCCGGTAACCGTGCATGTGGACGAACTGGTCATTGAGGTGCAGGAACAGCGAGCGGTCGAGCGCCATGACGGCGACCGTTTTCGCGGACGCGCGGAACAGCAAGAACTTCCCCCAGGCAGCACGAAGTGACTCGTGCGGATGGGGGCGTGTCCTTCGAGACTCCGCCGAGGCGGAGCGGAAGCCCGTCGGGCCGCATTGACGATGGGGTCGAGATTACCTGCCGGGGGGCGCACCGTACGAGTGGTCGCCGGGGTCGAGCCGGGCCACGGGCGAGCGGTCCGCCCCTGGCCCCCACGAATCACCCCTTCTGCTCCACCCGGACCCAGTCCACCTCCGCCCGCACTCCCCCGGCCGCGATCCGGTCCACGCTCGACTGCGGGAGGCCCCAGTACGCGGACGTCACCTTGTTCCAGCCGGCCGGGTAGGCGCCGCCCAGGGCCAGGTTGAGGATGACGTACTGGTCGTGGTCGAAGACCCACTGGCCGCGGGTGGACTCCAGCTTGTTGCGGGTCGTCTCCTGGACCTGGCGGTCGTCGACGTGGAAGCGCATCGTCGTGGGGGTCCATTCGACCGCGTACGTGTGCCATTCGTCCGCCCGGCCGCCCCCGGGATACGTCTGGCGGGCGCCGATGTTGCCGTCGGCCGAGTAGCCGGGGCCGTGCAGGGCGGTGCTGGTCCAGTCCGCGTAGCCGACGTTCTCCATGATGTCGGTCTCGCCGGAGGACGGCCAGCCGACCGAGGGGTCGTCGACGTCGCTGCCCAGCAGCCAGAACGCCGGCCAGAAGCCGTCGCCGACGGGGAGCTTCATGCGGGCGCTGACCTTGCCGTAGGTGAAGTCGAAGCGGGTGTGGGTGTCGACGCGGCCGGAAGTGAAGTCGTAGGTGGCGCCGCCCGCGCGGGTGCAGCCCTTGCAGTACTTGGCCGACAGCACCAGCGTGCCGTTCTCGGTGCGGATGGTGTCCGGCGAGTCGACGTACGCCTGCGACTCTCCGTTGACCGAGCCCATCTCCGTGCCGGTGCGCACCACCCGCCACTTGGAGCGGTCGAGCCCGGAGGTGGTGAAGTCGTCGAAGAACGTGGTGCGGTAGGTGCCCGGCCGCTCGGCGGGGAGCGGCGGGTACGCGGCTGTCGCGCTGCCGCCGGTGCCCCAGACCTCGAACTCGTACAGCGAATAGCCGAACTGGGCCGTGGCGGGCGCCGGGTTGAAGAAGGAGCGGCGTTCCTTGCCGAGCATGCGGACGTAGCGGCCCGTGACGGGTTGCGGCAGCCGGATCGAGTCGTGCAGGCCGACCGCCTCCGCCGGGGTCTTCACGTTCGCGCGGCGCGTGGCGACCTCGGCGGCGGAGGGGCGGTGCACGGTGCGCCAGGTGCGGTTGTCGTCGGACACCTGCAGTTCGTAGTCGACGGCGTAGGCCGCCTCCCAGTAGAGGTCGACCGTGTCGATCGTGGAGGTGGCGCCGAGGTCGACGGAGACCCAGCGGTTGGCGTTCCAGTCGCTGGACCAGCGGCTGATGTCGGCCTTCAGGTCGGCGGGCCGGCCGCCGTCCGTGACGTACGCCGGGGAGTTGCCCGCGTGCTGGTGGTAGTTCGCGTAGGCCGGGTGGTGGAGGGCGAGGTTGGTGCGGGTCGTGGAGGCGGGGGCGGGTTCGCCGCCGTAGATCTTCATCGACCACAGCGAGTAGCCGTAGGGGGTGGCGCGTTCGACGCCGCGGAGGCGGACGTAGCGGGCGGTGACCTCCTGGGGGTGGGTGTGGGCGGTGACCGAACCGCCGGTGCCGGCCGTCTCGGTGAAGAAGGGCGTCCAGTCGGTGCCGTTCCTGGAGGACTCCAGGACGTAGCGCTTGCCGTAGGCCGCCTCCCAGTCGAGGACGACCCGGTCGACGCGGATCGTCGAGCCCAGGTCGACGCGGATCCAGGCGTTGTCGGCGAAGTCGCTGGACCAGCGGGTGGAGCCGTTGCCGTCGAAGGCGCGGCCCGGGGCGGTGTCGGGGTTCTCGCTGCCGGAGGCCGTGACAGCGGCCGGGTTCACCGCGTGGGCGGCGGCCGCGCGGTCCGTGTCCCAGGCGGCCGCGGCGGCGGGTGCCGGCGGGGCGGGGGCCGCGAAGGCGGGGCCCGCGCAGAGCAGGGCCAGTGCGGCGACGGCGGTCAGGAGGGTGCGGGGCGTGGGGGACGGCATGGCTCTCTCCTCCGGTGGGGGGACGTACCTGCAGGACGTACAGGTCGTACTGACGTGTACCTGACAGACGCAGACGCGGGAGGTGGAGCCGGGGTGGGCGTGGACTCCCGCGTTCCTCGCCCACCCCGGCGTTCGGGGGTTCAGGCCGCCTTGCGCGCCTGATGGCGGTGGGAGCGGACCACGTCGGCGTACCGGTGGCCCGTGCCCTTGATCGTGCGGCGCTGCGTCGCGTAGTCGACGTGGACCAGGCCGAACCGCTTCTCGTAGCCGTAGGCCCACTCGAAGTTGTCCAGCAGGGACCAGGCGAAGTAGCCGGCCAGCGGGGCGCCCTTGCGGGCGGCCGAGGCGCAGGCGGCGAGGTGGCCCAGCAGGTAGTCCTGCCGCTCCGGGTCGTCGACGGTGCCGTCGGGGCGGACGACGTCGGGGAAGGCCGAGCCGTTCTCCGTGACGTACAGCCGGCGCGCCCCGTAGTCCTCGGTGAGGCGCAGCAGCAGTGTCTCGATGCCGCTCGCGTCGATCTCCCAGTCCATGCCGGTGCGCGGGACGCCCTCGCGGCGCACGGCACGGGCGTACGGGGCCGGGCCCTCGGGGTCGTCGGCGACCGTCTGCGGGAAGTAGTAGTTGAGGCCCAGCCAGTCCAGCGGCGCGGCGATGGCCGCCGAGTCGCCGGGCTGCTCCGGGAGGTCGACGCCGTAGACCTCGCGCATGTCGGCCGGGAAGCCGCGGCCGTGCACCGGGTCGAGCCACCAGCGGTTGGTGTGGCCGTCCATGCGGCGGGCGGCGGCGAGGTCCTCGGGCCGGTCGGAGGCGGCGTGGACGGTGGAGAGGTTGTTGACGATGCCCACCTGCGGGCCCGGCACCGCCGCCCGCACGGCATGGGAGGCCAGGCCGTGGCCGAGCAGCAGGTGGTAGGAGGCGCGCACGGCGGCGGTCAGGTCCGTCCAGCCGGGGGCCATCACGCCCTCGAGGTGGCCGATCCACGCCGAGCACAGCGGCTCGTTGAGGGTCGCCCAGTGGGTGACGCGGTCGCCGAGCCGCTCGGCGACGACCGAGGCGTACTCCGCGAACGCGAGAGCCGTGTCCCGCTCCGGCCAGCCGCCGCGGTCCTGGAGCACCTGCGGCAGGTCCCAGTGGTACAGGGTGACCGACGGGGTGATGCCGGCCTCCAGCAGCCCGTCGATCAACTCGTCGTAGAAGGCCAGGCCCTTGGCGTTGACGGGGCCGTCCCCGCCGGGGACGACACGCGGCCAGGCCACCGAGAGGCGGTAGGCGTTGACGCCGAGCCGGCGCATCAGGCCGATGTCCTCGCGCCAGCGGTGGTAGTGGTCGCAGGCGACGTCGCCGTGGTCGCCCCCGGCGGTCTTGCCGGGGGTGTGCGAGAAGGTGTCCCAGATCGACGGCGAGCGGCCGTCCTCCGCCACGGCTCCCTCGATCTGGTACGCCGAGGTGGCCGTGCCCCACAGGAAGTCGTGCGGGAGTGCGGCGAGGTCGATGGTCACGGAAGTCCCTTCGAGAACGGGCGAGTCGGTCACTTGACGGCTCCTGCCGTCAGGCCGGCCACGAGGTAGCGCTGCAGGAGCAGGAAGCCCGCGACCACGGGCACGCTGACGACCAGCGAGGCGGCCATGATCTGGTTCCAGTACACGTCGTTGAGGGTGGAGTAGCCCTGCAGGCCGACCGCCAGGGTGCGGGTGGTGTCGTTGGTCATCACCGAGGCGAACAGGACCTCGCCCCAGGCGGTCATGAAGGCGTAGACGGCGACGGCGACGATGCCGGGCACCGCGGCCGGGACGACCACCCGGAACAGGGCGCCGAGCGGGCCGCAGCCGTCGACCAGGGCCGCCTCGTCCAGGTCGCGCGGCACCGAGTCGAAGTAGCCGATCAGCATCCAGATGGAGAACGGCAGCGAGAACGTGAGGTAGGTGAGGATGAGCCCGCCGCGGGAGCCGAACAGGGCGATGCCGGTGGCGTTGCCGATGTTGACGTAGATGAGGAACAGGGGCAGCAGGAAGAGGATGCCGGGGAACATCTGCGTCGACAGGACGGTGACGGTGAAGACACGTTTGCCGCGGAAGTCGTAGCGGCTGACGGCGTACGCCGAGAACACCGCGATGACCACCGAGCAGACCGTGGCCGCGCCCGCCACCACCAGGGAGTTGACGAAGTAGCGCGCGAGCGGGACGGTCGACCAGATGTCGATGTAGGGGCGGACGGTCAGCTCGCTCGGCAGCCAGCGGAACTTGCCCGTGACGTCGGCGAGGGGCTTGAGCGAGCTGGAGACCATGACGTAGACGGGCACGAGCACGAAGCCCGTCAGCAGGGTGAGGAAAATCCGCCGGGACCACTGGAAGGACCGCGGCGGGGCCAGGGGGGAACTCATGAGGCGGCCCTCCGTCCGCGCGAGGTCACAGCCAGGTACACGCCCGTCACCACCAGCAGGAACAGCAGGAGCAGGACGGACATCGCGGATCCGGTGCCGAAGTTCCAGGTAACGAACGAGGCCTGGTAGATGTGCACCGAGATGAGGTCGGCGGCCTCCGGCGCGGTGCGGCCGAACAGGACGTACGGCGTGTTGAAGTCGTTGAACGTCCACAGGAACAGCACCAGGACCAGGACCTGGTTGACGGGCCGCAGGGACGGCAGGGTGATGCGGCGGATCTGCTGCCAGACGCCGGCGCCGTCCAGGGCGGCCGCCTCGTACAGCTCGCGCGGGATGTTCTGCAGTCCCGCCATGACGATGAGGAAGGCGAACGGCCAGCCCTTCCAGACCGACACGACCAGCAGCGCGATGAAGCTGTTGTCGCCGATGAGCCAGAACGACGGCTTGTCGGTGAGGCCCAGCTGGTCGTGCAGGACGTGGTTCACCAGGCCGTTGTCGTGCTGGAACATGAAGACCCAGGTGATGACGGCCGCGTAGACGGGCAGCGCGTACGGGATGAGGAACAGGGCCCTGAGCAGGCCGCGGCCCCGGAAGGTGTCCTGCATGCAGATGGCCGCCGCGGTCCCGATGAACCAGCACAGGCCCACCGACAGCAGGGTGAAGGCGACGGTGACGAGGAAGGAGTGCAGCAGCGCCTCGCCGACGGGGGCGTCGAAGTCCACCGACACCGTGTAGTTGTCGAGGGCCGACCAGGGGGCCGCGCTCCAGTCGCGGATGTAGAACTGGGTGAGCTCCTTGAAGCTCATGACGATGCCGATCACCATCGGCACCAGGTGGACGAGCAGTTCGAGCAGCAGCGCCGGCAGGAGCAGCAGGTAGGGCAGCCCGGCGCGGTGGATCCGTCCGGGGCGGCGGCGGGGGCCGCGCGCCGCACCGGACGGGCTCTTGCGGACCGGCGGGGTGCCGGCTTCAACCGTGGTGGTCATGTCCGTCAGGCCGCCGGCATCTGCTGCTGGGCCTTCTGCAGGGCCGCCTTCACCGAGGCGGTGGTGACCGCGCGTCCGGCGGCCGCGTCGGCGAACAGGCCCTTGATGGCGGTGCCCACGGCCGTCTCGAACTGCGACTCGTCGGCGACCTGCGGCAGCGCGACGGCGCTCTTGGCGAGGGTGTCCTTCAGGACGGCGTTGGCGGGCGTGCTGAAGGCGCTGTCGGACTGCGCGGACTTCACCGGCGGTATGGAGCTGTAGGCCTTGTTGAGGATCTTCTGCTCGTCGTCGCTGGTCATGAACTTCACGAACCGGGTGGCGCCGTCGAGGTTGTCGGTGTTCTCGAAGACCGCCAGATTGATGCCGGCGACCATCGAGTTGACCTGCTTGCCGGTGCCGGGGGTGCCGGACTGCACGGGCACGGGCGCGATGCCGTAGTCGTCCTCGCTCATGCCCTGGGAGGCGAGGTTGGCGGAGGCGGACTGCCACAGCAGCATCGCCGTCTTGCCCTTGGCGAAGTCGCTCACCGACTGGTTCTGCGCGTACTCGGCGTTGCCCGGTGCGATGACCTTGTCCTTGGCCATCAGGTCGACGTACTGCTTGACGGCGGTGACCACGCCGTCGCCGGTGAAGTCGGCCTTGCCCTCGGGGGTGAAGAAGTCGGCGCCGTGCTGCTCGGCGAAGACGAACGCGTGGTGGATGTTCTCCGACGGGTTCGAACCCTCCGCGCCCAGGCCCCACTTGCCGTCCTTGGAGAGCTTCTTGCCGTCGGCGACGAGCTCGTCCCAGGTGGCGGGCGGCTTGGAGATGCCCGCTTCGGCGAACATCTTCTTGTTGTAGTAGAGCGCGTACGACATCGAGTACAGCGGGACCGCGGCCGGGTCCTTGCCCTCGGCGCCGGTGGAGCCGAGAGCCGAGTCGACGAACCGGTCACGGCCGCCGATCTTGTCGAAGTTCTCGGCGTCCCACGGCAGCAGCGCACCGGTGGCCTGGAGCGAGGCGCTCCAGGTGTTGCCGATGTTCAGCACGTCCGGGCCCTGGCCGGACGTGGTGGCGGTGAGGATCCGGTTGAGCAGGTCGGACCAGGGGACCACCTCCAGCTCGACCTTGATCCCGGTCTGCTTCTCGAACTTGTCCAGCTCGGGCTGGAGGACCTTCTTGTCGATCTCGATGCTGGCGCCCTGGTTGGAGGCCCAGTAGGTCAGCGTCTTGGGTGAGTCGTTCGATCCGCCGCCCGTCGCGGAGCCGCCTCCGCAGGCCGTGGCCGCGAGGGCGAGTGACAAGGTGACGGCGCCTGCCGCCGCGGCTCGGATGCTGCGCATGGCTGCTCGTGTCCCTTCCGGGAAAGTACGCGAGTACATCTCCCCGACCGCCTCCCCGACCCGCGAGTGAGGCGTCATGGCTTAATTTAGGACGTGAGTTAATCCCCGGAAGCCAGTCCCGTCAAGGGTTTGGACACACTCTTCGAACTCCGGTCGCAGCCCTTGACGCAAGTGTTCCAGGGATGAACCATTCAGCGGCGAGAGAGCGCTCCCCACACCCCACTCCGTTCACTTCCTGAACCAGGAGAGCCGCCCCATGCCTGCTGACTCCCCGTCCTCCCGTCCGCCCCTGCCCGGTCGCCGCGCGGTGCTCGGCGCCGCCGCGGCCGCGTCCGCCCTCGCCGCCGTGCCCGGCACCGCGGCGGCCGCCCCGGCCGACCGCCGGCGTCCCGGCCGCGGAAAGCCGCGCGCCCTGCCCGGCGGCGGCGACCTCGGCCCGAACGTCCTGGTCTTCGACCCGTCCACGCCGGACATCCAGGGCAGACTGGACGAGATCTTCCGCCGGCAGGAGTCGGCCCAGTTCGGCACCGGCCGCTACCAGGTGCTGTTCAAGCCCGGCGCCTACCACGGCCTGAACGCGCAGATCGGCTTCTACACGTCCGTCTCCGGTCTCGGCCTCTCCCCCGACGACACCACCATCCACGGCGACATCACCGTGGACGCCGGCTGGTTCAACGGCAACGCCACCCAGAACTTCTGGCGTTCGGCGGAGAACCTGGCCGTGGTCCCCGTCAGCGGCACCAACCGCTGGGCGGTGTCCCAGGCGGCCCCGTTCCGCCGGATGCACGTGCGCGGCAACCTCAACCTCGCCCCGAGCGGCTACGGCTGGTCCAGTGGCGGCTACATCGCCGACAGCCGGATCGACGGCCAGGTGCAGCCGTACTCGCAGCAGCAGTGGTACACCCGGGACAGCGCGATCGGCGGCTGGCTCAACGGCGTGTGGAACATGGTGTTCTCCGGCGTCGAGGGCGCCCCCGCGCAGGGCTTCCCGAACCCGCCGTACACCACGCTGACCACCACGCCCGTCTCCCGCGAGAAGCCGTTCCTCTGCCTCAGCGGCGGCGAGTACCGGGTCTTCCTGCCGGAGAAGCGGACCAACGCCCGGGGCGTCACCTGGGGCAGCGGCACCCCGCGCGGCACCTCCCTGCCGCTGAGCCGCTTCTACGTCGCCAAGCCGGGTGTCAGCGCGGCCACGCTCAACCAGGCCCTGTCCGAGGGCCTGCACCTGCTGCTCACGCCGGGCATCTACCACCTGGACCGGACCGTCCGGGTCGACCGCGCGGGCACGGTGGTGCTGGGCCTCGGCTACGCGACGCTCATCCCCGACAACGGCGTCACGGCGCTCAAGGTCGCCGACGTCGACGGGGTCCGGCTGGCCGGGTTCCTCATCGACGCCGGGCCGGTCAACTCCCCGACCCTGCTGGAGGTCGGCCCGGCCGGCGCCTCACGGGACCACTCCGCCGACCCGACCACCGTCCAGGACGTGTTCATCCGCATCGGCGGGGCGGGCCCCGGCAAGGCCACCACCAGCATGGTCGTCAACAGCCGCCACACCATCGTCGACCACACCTGGGTCTGGCGCGCCGACCACGGCGACGGCGTCGGCTGGGAGACCAACCGCGCGGACTACGGCGTGGTCGTCAACGGCCACGACGTGCTGGCCACCGGCCTGTTCGTGGAGCACTTCAACAAGTACGACGTGCAGTGGTTCGGCGAGCGCGGCCGCACGATCTTCTACCAGAACGAGAAGGCGTACGACGCGCCGAACCAGGCGGCGATCCAGAACGGCTCCGTGAAGGGGTACGCGGCCTACCGGGTCGGGGACGCCGTGACCACCCACGAGGGCTGGGGCCTGGGCAGCTACTGCTACTACAACGTCGACCCGACGATCGTCCAGCACCACGGCTTCGCGGCGCCGAACCGGCCCGGGGTGCGCTTCCACGACCTCCTGGTGGTGTCGCTGGGCGGCAACGGGCAGTACGAGTGCGTCATCAACGACACGGGGGCGCCGACCTCGGGCACGTCCACCGTGCCGTCGACGGTGGTGTCCTACCCGTGAGGCGACGGCCCCTCCCTTCCCCTCGCGAGGGGAAGGGAGGGGCGCCCGGCCCTAGCGGGCCGGTGTCGCGGCCGGCGCCGGGGCGTAGCCGGTGGGACGGGCGGTGAAGGTGCCGCGGCCCTGGGTGCGGCTGCGCAACCGGGTCGCGTAGCCGAACAGTTCGGCCAGCGGCACGGTGGCGGTGACGACCGCGGCGCCCGCCCGGGTGACCGACCCGGTCACCCGGCCGCGCCGGGCGGCGAGGTCGCCGAGCACCCCGCCGACGGCGTCCGCGGGCACGGTGACCGTCACCTCGACGACCGGCTCCAGCAGGACCATGCCGCAGCTGCGCAGGGCATCGCGCAGTCCCAGCCGGCCGGCCGTGCGGAACGCCGTGTCCGAGGAGTCCTTCACATGGGTCGCCCCGTCGGTGAGCGTCACACGCACCCCGGTCACCGGGTGCCCGCCGAGCGGGCCCTCGCCGAGCGCGTCCCGGCAGCCGGCCTCGACCGCCCGGACGTACTCCTGCGGCACGCGCCCGCCGGTCACGGCGGACCGGAACGCGAAGTGGCCCTCGTACGGCTCCACGTCGAGCACGACGTGGGCGAACTGGCCCGCCCCGCCGTCCTGTTTGACGTGCCGGAACACCAGACCGGACACGCCGCGGACGACGGTCTCGCGGTGGCTGACGCGCGGCCGGCCGGCGTTGACCTCCAGCGCCAGGTCGCGCCGCAGCTTCTCCACCGCCACCTCCAGGTGCAGCTCCCCCATGCCGGACAGCACGGTCTGCCCGGTCTCCGGGTCGGTCCGCACGGCCAGCGAGGGGTCCTCCTCGGTCAGGCGCGCCAGTCCCGACGCCAGGCGGCCGGTGTCGGAAGCCCTGCGGGGTTCGACGGCGACCGACACCACCGGCTCGGCCGCGCCGGGAGGTTCCAGCACGAGCGGGGCGTCGGGCGCGCACAGCGTCGAGCCGGCGCGGGCCGACTTCAGCCCGACGACGGCGACGATGTCGCCGGCGACCGCCCGGTCCAGGGGTGCGTGCCGGTCGGCCCGGACGCGCAGGATCCGGCCGATCCGCTCCGCGCGGCCCGCGGTCGCGTCCCACAGGGTGTCTCCCTTCTCGACGGTGCCCGAGTAGAGGCGCAGGTAGGTGAGCCGTCCCGTCGCGGTGGCGTGCACCTTGAACGCGAGCGCGGCCACGGGCGCGGCCGGGTCGGCGGGCCGTCGCCGCTCCTCACCGGCGTGCGTGCCCGTGACGGGCGGCACGTCCAGCGGGGACGGCAGGTAGTCCACGACGGCGTCGAGCAGCGGTTCGACACCGCGGTTGCGGTAGGCCGACCCGCACAGCACGACGAGGCCGCCGCCGTCGCGGGTCACGTCCCGCAACGCACGCCGCAGGGTGTCCTCGGTGAGCGCGCCCGTCGCGCAGAACTCCTCCAGCGCGCCCGGATGGAGCTCGGCCACGGCCTCCTCCAGCCCTCGGCGGCGTGCGGCGGCCTGCTGCCGCAGGCCGTCCGGCACGGGGACCTCCTCCACCGTGTCGCCCTCGCTCCACAGCAGTGCGCGCATGCGGACGAGGTCGACGACACCGGTGAAGGTCTCCTCGGCTCCCACGGGTACCTGCACGACCAGCGGGGCGGGGTGCAGTCGCTCCCTGAGGGAGGCGACTGCCGCGTCCAGGTCGGCGCCCGCGCGGTCCATCTTGTTGATGAAGGCGATGCGCGGGACGCCGTGCCGGTCGGCCTGCCGCCACACGGACTCGCTCTGCGGCTCCACGCCGGCCACCGCGTCGAACACCGCCACCGCACCGTCGAGCACGCGCAGCGCACGCTCCACCTCGTCGGCGAAGTCGACGTGGCCGGGGGTGTCGATGAGGTTGATCCGGTGCCCGTCCCAGACGCAGCTGACGGCCGCGGCGAAGATGGTGATGCCCCGGTCCCGCTCCTGCGGGTCGAAGTCGGTGACGGTGGTGCCGTCGTGGACCTCCCCGCGCTTGTGCGTGGTTCCGGTGGCGAAGAGGATCCGTTCGGTGACGGTGGTCTTGCCGGCGTCGACGTGGGCGAGGATGCCGAGGTTGCGGACGGCGGCGAGCGGGTTGCGGTGGGTGCGCACGGCCGGAGGCCTTTCGGTGCGAATCGGGAGGAGGGCAGCGCGATTCGCCGGGTGCAACACAGGCCGGCAGAGAACTGACTTTTTGTCAGCTCACCGGTGCGGCTTGCGGGTTCGTCCCGGTCGGCCGGTGCCGCCGCGCAGCGGGCACCGGGGCGACCGGGACACGAGGATCACCTCGTAGCGCGGCAGGGAGGCGGCGGCAGCGGTGTGGTCACGCACGGCCGTCTCCCTTCGTTCGTCGCGTCGGTGCACCGGGCCGGGTCGTGGGCGGCGCGGGTACGTGCGTGAGTGTAGGGAGGGGCGCGGGCCGGGAGCGAGCGATTATCCCGGCCCGCGGTTCACCGCTGCGGTGGGCGCAGGGCCGTCAGGTCCTCGGGGAGCAGGTGCGGGTGGAAGGCGGCCAGGGCGGCGCCGCCGAGCCACCAGCCGCGCCGGACCAGGGCCCGGCACAGACCGGCGTCCAGGCGGTCGAAGACGGTGGGGACGAGGGCGAGGTGCCGCCCGTCGTGGGCGGGTTGCTCGGTGAAGGCCGCGCGCCAGCGGCGCAGGGCCTCGGAGCCGTCCGCCGGGAAGCGGGTGGACAGCTGGACGAGGACGCCCCGGCGCGCACCGTGCGGCACGTCGTCGTCCGGGCCCACGGCCCGGGCGCGCTCGAAGCGCTCGACCACGGCCCGGGTGCGCAGTGCGGTGCTCTGCCGGTACAGCAGCGAGTTGGCGCGGGCCAGGTCGCGGACCACGGGGACGCGGCCGTAGACGCCGGGGCGCAGCAGTCCGCCCGCGTTGAGGACGCACAGGAAGGTGTGGCGGTAGCGGTCCCCGTCGACGGCTTCCAGGCCGGTGTTGTCGTACGTGCCGCCGTCGAGCAGCGCGGGCGGGTGGGTGGCGCACGGGAACGGGCCGCGGTCCAGGACGACGGGCGGGAAGGCGCCGGGCACGGCCGCGGAGGCCGACACGGCCCGGCTCAGCCGTAGTCCGGTGCCGGCGGTGGGGGCCAGGCCGATGGTGTAGTCGCCGTACACGTCGCGTTCGAAGGTGAAACGGGCGCCGGTGGTCTGGTTGGCGGCGTTGACGATCCAGCGCACCTGCGCGTCCAGGTGCTCCAGTTCGGTGCCGTCGAGGAACCACTCGTCCAGGCACCGGGCGAGCAGGTCCGTGCGGGTCGTGGGGCCGAGGGTCCGCCACAGGCCGCCGACCAGGGCGTGTTTGAGGGAGCGGCCGGAGACGCGGTCCAGCACCGGCTCGATGAGGAGGTCGTCGACGGCGCGTGCGGTGAACCCCGCTTCGCGCAGGGCCGGCCAGGCGGTGGCCAGGCAGCCGTTGGCGACCGAACCGCCGGACACGGACGCGGAGTACCGCAGCCGGGGCAGCAGCCCGGTGTCGGCCAGCAGCCGGACGAAGCCCAGTGCGGCGAGGGTGGCGCGGAACCCGCCGCCGGACAGGGCGAGCGCGACCGGCCGGGCCGTCGCGGGCGGTTCGGCCGGGCGCAGGGTGTCGCCGCAGGGACGCGCCGTCAGGCCGGTTCCCACGGCGGGCGAGTCCACGGTCCACCGCGGATCACCGGCCGGCAGGGCGCCGGACGGGTCCGCGGGTGGGGCAGGGGCGTGCCGGGAGGTCGTCATGGCCGGTCTCCGATCGTGACGGGGAGGGACTGCGCGGCCGGGTCCCGTACGTCGACGCCGAAGGAGCGGCCCTCGCCCAGCCGCGCCAGCTCCTCCTCGGCGAAGGGGATGTGGTTGGTCAGGTGGACGACGTACTCCTCGTCCGGGTCCCGGGAGCCGACGAGCATACGCAGGGTCTCCTCGTCGGGGTGGTGGTGGCGGACGCCGTCGGCGGAGATCACGTAGTGGTCGGCCTGCACCTGCTCGAAGAAGTCCGTGTCCACGTTGCGGCCGCTGCCGTGGTGCGGCAGCTTCAGCAGATCGGTGTGGAAGGGCTCGGGGCCGTCGAGCAGGCCCAGTTCGCGCAGCCCGGCCAGGACGCGGTCGCCGCGGGCGTCCCCGGTGAGCAGGGCGGTGCGGCCCTCGTGGCGCAGCAGCAGGACGATGCTGGACAGGTTGGGCACCGAGCCGTCGGTGTACCCGGCCGTGATGACGCCGGGGTCCTCGCGCAGTCTCGCCTCCCGCCAGCGCTCCTCCAGCTCCCGCAGCGCCTGCTCGTCGGGGGCGACGACCGTGACGTCCAGGTCGGCGAGTTCGGTCTCGGCGCCCTCGGTGAGCGGGCCGCCGAAGGGGGCGTTGCCGTCCAGGCGCAGGGCGGCGGCCGCGGTGCGGATGTCGCGGCCCTGCCGGTAACTGGCCCCGACGGCGGCGTCGGTGGCGGCGCGCTCCATCAACGGCCGGACGGAGGCGCTCAGTCCGGGGGCGCGCCGGTCGACGAGTTCCTCGACGGAGTTGAGCCACAGCGCGTCCACCGCGTACGGCAGGGCTTCCCCGTCCTGCTGGGCCTGCCGCATGTCCTTGAAGAGCCTCACGAGCCCGCCGGCGTGGTCGTCGTCGACGTGGGAGAGACAGACCACGTCGACGTGCGGCGGGTCGCCGAGCTGCCGCAGCCGTGCGCGGAGAGTGGCCCGGTAGACGCCGCCGGGGCCGCCGTCGACGAGCATGACCCGCTCCCCGGAGGGGCCCCACCGGACGAGGAAGCAGTCGCCGTGCCGGGCGTCGAGGAAATCGAAGGTGAGCATGTCGGCTCCTGACGGGTGGGCGGTGCGTCACACGGACTGGATGGCGCGCAGCACGTCGACCAGCCCGTGGCCCTGGAAGTGGCGTTCGCGGTTGAGGTCGGTCGCCGTGGCGCACAGGACGTCCTTGACGCGTTCGGGGCGGCCGAGCAGCTCCCGGTGGCGGGCCAGCAGCATGGCCGCGGCGCCGCTGACGTGGGCTGCCGCCTGGCTGGTGCCGTGCATGGCGGCGATGCCCTCGCCGGGGATGGGGCCGTCGATGTCCTCCCCCGGTGCGACGAGGTCGGGTTTGGGCCGGCCGTCGCCGGTGGGGCCGCGGCTGGAGAAGTAACTGACGCCGTGACGGTGGGGGTTGCTGCGGTGGGTGGAGCCGACGGTGATGACGGATTCGGCGTTGCCCGGGTCGGAGATGGAGATGTTGCGGTAGTCGGCGCCGAGGGTCCGTGCGGTGCCCGCGAATCCGGCGTTGCCGGCGGCGGTGACGACCACCACGCCCGAGCGCGTCAGGCGGTCGCACTCGACGCACACGGGCGTCCACCCGGTGGAGTGGCCGGCGACGTCGTGCGGGACCGACAGGCTGATGTTCACCCCGGCGACGATGAACCGCCCGGCCTGCTCGTTGATGTGCCGGATCGCCTGGAGCGCGGTGACGATGGAGAACTCGTCGCCTGCGCCCCGGTCGTCCAGGACACGGAAGTCGTAGAGCCGGATGCGCGGGCAGATGCCCCGGAAGTCCAGCTCCGGCCACCAGCCGCCGATGATTCCGGCGATGTGGGTGCCGTGCTGGTCCCCCGGCGGCGGCCGGGGCGGCTGATCCGGGGACGGGGTGGTGTCGAGGGACGGCAGCGCGGCCGCCCAGTTCACCAGACCGCCCACGAGGACGTCGGCTCCGAGTGTGCGCCGTACGTCGGTGAAGTCGAAGGAGCGGGCGATGCGGGACTCGAGCCGCTCGGGCACGGGGCCGGTGGTGTCCCAGTCGTGGAAGGCGGGGTGGCGCGGGTCGATGCCGCTGTCGACCACCGCCCAGCCGATGGAGCCGGTGTCGACGGAGAAGACCTGTTCGGCCGCGTCGGCCTTGATGGTGCGGCGCGACCTCACGACCGCGACCGTCGCCGGCCGGTTCGTCGTCACGGAGACGACCGGGTACTTCCGCCGGCGGTCGGTGTCCCGGTCGCCGGGTGTGTGCGGTCTGCGCGCCGGGGTGCTGTCGAGGACGACGGCGTTCAGCATGTCGACGAGGACGGCGGTGACGTCCTCGTGCCGGTGCAGGTCCGGGCGGGCGCCGGCGACGACGCGGTGCAGCAGCCGCAGCAGCCAGGTGACGTGCCGGCCGCGCTCCTGCCGGCGTTCCATGCTGTCGTGGATCTCGCTGGTGGCCGGGGTCCTGACGTGTCCGGCCAGGGCCGCCTCGATGCCCTCCGCTCCGCTGTGCAGGGCGAGTTCGCGGGCGACGCGCACGGCACCGGCGAGGCTGGTCAGCGGCAGCACGTCGCTGACGAGCTCCTTCAGGGTGAGCTGCGCCGCGACGAAGCTGCCGGCGGCGATGGGACGGCACGTGCGGGTCAGCGCGCGGCTCTGCAGCCGGTCCAGCACCTGCTCCACGCCGAACTCCTCGCGGATCGCGAGGATCAGGTCGCGCCGCGCCTGCTCCGCCCCGGGCGCGGCTGCCGTCGTCCCGGGGGCGGCGTCGCCGGTGTCGGGGACGGCGTCGGTCGGCGGCTGGGAGAACGCCAGCCACACGTCGAAGTGGACCGGACAGTAGGTGGCCCACAGGACGGGGACGGGACCCTCCCCGTAGAAGACCGCTGAGAGGTCGGCGAGGTCGGCTCGGTCCATGAGGATTCCCGGTGCGCCGGAGTGAGGCCCTGCGCGAGGTGGTGCGGACGGCGGCGGCCGTCGGGGCCTTGATTCCATCGTCGGCCCTGGTCATGACCGCTGCAACCGCGTCGCGACGTACGACGGCCCGGGTGGGCCGGGATGCCTCCCGGCCCACCCGGGCCGATCTGTGTCCGAGGGGGGACTTGAACCCCCACGCCCGATAAAGGGCACTAGCACCTCAAGCTAGCGCGTCTGCCATTCCGCCACCCGGACGAGGTGTCCGCCGCCGTGCCAGGGGTGTTCCCCGCGGCGACACGCACAACAATACCAAGCTTTCGGAGCGCCTTTCACCTGCGTTTCCGTCCGCCGGGCGGGGGTCCGGGACCTCGCGGCCCGATGCCTCTAGGGTCACACCATGAGTGACTGGATGGTGACGCAGAGCCCCTCGCGCGGGCGCCGCCCGCGAGCGCTGTCACCGCTCGCGGAGCATCTGCGGGACACGTTCTGGTTCGCCCCCACCGCCGCCATGGTGTGCGTCTTCGCCGTCTGGGCCGGGGCGCAGCTGCTCGACACCGCCCTGGTGGAGGCGCTGCAGGAAGACGGTGACTACGACACGCTCGAGGAGCTGATGCGGTTCGCCGACGACGCGAAGGCCGTGGTGAACGCGGTCAGCTCCGCGATGATGACCTTCATCGGTGTGGTCTTCAGCATCTCGCTGGTGGCGGTGCAGATGGCGAGCGGGCAGTTCACCCCGCGGGTGGTGCGCCTCTTCGTCCGGAGCCGGATCACCAAGGCGACGTTCGCGGTGTTCCTGGCGACGTTCGTGCTGACCCTGCTGGTCCTGACGTCCTTCGACAGCGCCGACGACCCGCGTGCCGTCACGTCGGTGCCCCTGCTGCAGTCGGTGCTCACGCTGGGCATGGTGGCGCTGAGTCTGCTCCTGTTCGTGCTGTACGTGAACAGCACGCTGCGGCTGATGCGGATCAGCCAGGTGATCGCGCGCATCGCCACGGAGTCCTTCCGGGTGGTGGCCTCGATGCCGGTGCCGGTGGAGGACGGCGACCCGGCCGGGCTCGGTCCCGATACCGCGTGGGTGCCGCACGAGGGCCGGGCCGGGGTGCTGCGCGACGTGCACATCGCGCGGCTGGTGCGGGTGGCCCGCAAGCACGGGGTGGTGCTGCGGCTCCTCCCCCGCATCGGGGACTTCGTGGTGCCCGGGATGCCCGTGCTGGCGGTGCACGGCGGGCCGGTGCCGCCGCGCCGGGCGCTGCGCCGCGCGGTCTCGGTGGGGGTGGAGCGGACCTATCACCAGGACCTCGGTTTCGGCCTGCGGCAGCTGGTGGACATCGCGCTGCGGGCCCTGTCGTCCGCGATCAACGATCCGACCACGGCGGTGCAGGCCCTGGACCGGGTCGTGCAGTTCCTGGCGGCGCTGAGCCGGCGGCCGCTGGACACCGCCCGGCACCGGGACCGCGACGGCGCGGTTCGGCTGGTGCAGCCCCTGCCGGGGTGGACCGAGCTGGTGGACCTGGGGTTCACGGAGGTGCGGGGCTGCGCCGTGGGAAGCCCCCAGGTGTGCCGCCGGCTGCTGGCCGGCCTGGAGGACCTGCTCCTGCTCGCGCCGCCGGAGCGCCGTGAGCCGCTGCTGCGCCACCGCGAACTGCTCCGCCAGGCCGTCGGTCTGGCCGCCCCCACCCCGGCGGACCGCGCGTTCGCCCTGCGGCCGGACCGGCAGGGGATCGGCTGACTGGCGGTCCCCAGGCAGCGGCGTCTTACAGCCCGCTGGTGCCCTGGAGGACGGGCCGGGTCCCGCTGCTGTGGTGTTGTCGGCCCCTCCCGCGTGTCGCGGGAGGGGCCGCCTGGTCTGTGTCCGCCGTTAGCAGCGCCGCTTGCGCAGGGCCGCCATGTTGTCGTAGCTGATCTTGGCTTCCCGCAGGGACTGCGCGGGGTCGGTGGCGCTCGGCGAGTTGTCGTCCTCCACCATCGGGTTGCGGTAGTTCGGCTGCCCGACCCGGGAGAAGAACGTCGTGTAGTCGATGTCGCCGGTGCCGAAGGGCACCATGTCCCAGCCCATGCCGTTGGTCGTGCTGACGACGCCGTCCTTGGCGTGGAACAGCGGGTAGCGCTTGCTGTGGCGGGTGACCAGGCCGGCCGGGTCGAAGACGCTGCGGCGGGTGGAGCCGTCGTGGGCGGTGTAGGTGTGGAACTTGTACTGGGCGACGTGCGCCCAGAAGACGTCCATCTCCAGCCATACGAGGCGGGGATCGGTGACCTCCAGGAAGTACTCCAGCTTCCGGATGCCCGAGCTGCGGGTGGGCCGGCCCTGGTCGTCCAGCGGTCCGCCGTCGAGGAGGAAGCCGTAGGCGCTGTCGTGGTTGTGGGTGTAGAGCTTGATGCCCTCGCGGCGGGCGATCTCACCGAGCGCGTTCCACTTGTCGGCGGCCACGTCCCAGTCGGCGCGGTAGGAGCTTCCGGTGGGGTCGCCGCCGGTGCCCATGTGGTCCATGCCGAGGATGTTGGCGATCTCCAGGTGCTTCTTGAAGGTGTCCTCGTCCGCCGTGGTGAGCGGCCAGGAGGACGGGATGAAGCCGTGGTTGCCCTGGGCGCGCAGACCGTGGTCGTCCAGCCAGGAGCGCAGCAGCCGGGCGCCCTGGACGGTCTCCAGGTTGTCGCCGCCGGGCGCGTTGGCGTGCTGGCGGTAGCCCGCGAACTCGACCTGGCGGTAGCCGTGGCGGGCCAGCTGCTTGAACACCTCGCGGAAGCCGGAGGGCAGGTCGGAGGCGAGGGGGTCGCGGGCGGTGGCGTCACGGACGGTGTAGAGGATGATGCCGCGCTTGTGGGGCGGGACGAGCACCTGGCCGCGTCCGTGCCCGTGGTCTCTGCCGCGGTCCTGCGCCAGGGCGGGGGCCGCGCCGAAGACGGGGGCCGCGACGGCTCCGGCCGCCACGGCGGTGCACGTGGTCAGGAAGCGGCGCCGGTTCACGCCGAGGCTGCGGCGCAGCTCCTCGTCCGGGGCGGCGGACGCGGCGGCGTCGGTGCGGGAGGGGTCGGAGTACGGGGTCACGGGTGGCCTGCCTTCTCGGTCGTGGCCGGTTCCGGTGCCGCCGGGACCGGCCGTTGTCAGTGCCGTGTGTTTCACTCTCGGTAGTCGGATGTCGGCGGCGCGCGGGGTGCGGTGTCAGCCGAGTCCGGCGAGCCGGAGCAGGAGTTGTTTCACGTCGGTGGCCGCGAGGCGGTCGCCGACGGCGCGGGGGGTGGAGCAGATGAGGAGCGGACCGTCGTCGTCGCTCTGCGGGAGGCGGCCGTGGCTGCCGCGCACAGATGAGGGGTCCAGCGGGACCACCGCCATGCGGTAGCGCATGCCGAGCTTCTTGCGCGCCAGCGCGGTGGCCGCCTTGACCTTCACATAGGGGTCCTGGGGGTCCATGAACAGCTCGGCCGGGTCGTAGCCGGGCTTGCGGTGGATCTCGACGAGCTGTGCGAAGTCGGGCGCGCGGTCGTCGTCGAGCCAGTAGTAGTACGTGAACCAGGCGTCCGGTTCGGCGACGGCGACGAGTTCGCCCGCGCGGGGGTGGTCGAGGTGGTGGGTCTTCTTGCCCTCGTCGTCGAGGAGCTGCTCGATGCCGGGCAGGCCGTCGAGGGCCGCCCGGGCGGCGTCCAGGTCCTCGGGGCGGCGCACGTAGACGTGGGCGATCTGGTGGTCGGCGACGGCGAAGGCGCGGGAGGCCATCGGGTCGAGGTACTCCATGCCGTCCTGGGTGTGCACCTCGAGCAGGCCGGCGCGGCGCAGGGCGCGGTTGATGTCGACGGGCCGGTTCACGCGGGTGATGCCGTACTCGGACAGGGCGACGACGGTGCGGCCCTCGGCGTGTGCGTCGTCCAGGAGCGGGGCGAGCGCGGTGTCCAGGTCGGTGGCCGCCTTCAGGGAGCGCGGGTCGTCGGGGCCGAAGCGCTGCAGGTCGTAGTCGAGGTGCGGAAGGTAGCAGAGCGCCAGGTCGGGGTGGCGGGTGCGCAGGATGTGGCGGGTGGCGTCGATGATCCACCGGCTGGAGACGAGGTCCGCGCCGGGGCCCCAGAAGTGGAACAGGGGGAAGGTGCCCAGCTTGCCGGTGAGTTCGTCGTGGAGGGCGGGGGGCCGGGTGTAGCAGTCGGGTTCCTTGCGGCCGTCGGCGTAGTAGACCGGGCGGGGGGTGACGGTGATGTCGGTGTCGGCGCCCATGGCGTACCACCAGCAGATGTTGGCGACGGTGTAGCCGGGGTGGGCGCGGCGGGCGGCGTCCCAGATCTTGTCGCCCGTGACGAGGCCGTTGTGCTGGCGCCACAGCAGGACGTCGCCGAGTTCCCGGAAGTACCAGCCGTTGCCGACGATGCCGTGTTCCGAGGGCATGGTGCCGGTGAGGAAGGTGGACTGGGCGGCGCAGGTGACGGCGGGCAGGACGGTGCCGAGGGCGGCGCGGGAGCCGCTCTGTGCGAGGGCCTTCAGGTGGGGCATGTGGTCGAGCAGGCGGGGGGTGAGCCCGACGACGTCGAGGACGAGCAGCGGGACGGGGCGTCCGGAGCCCGCGGAGGCCGGGTCGGGGTGCTCGCGGGTGCTCATGGCAGCTCCTTCAGGCCGAGGTCCGTCAGCAGGTCGCGGGCGAGGGTGAGTTCGGCGGCGATGCCCTCGGCCAGCTGGGCCCGGCCCTTGGGGCGCAGCTCGGGCGGGAGGGCCTGCCAGGTGTAGGTCTCGACCTCCAGGTGGTGGGTGAGGGGGGCCGGGCCGCCGACGAGCCGGGCCAGGGCGGCCTTGAGGACCGGGAGGGTGGAGGTGAGCGGGGCGGCGGGGGCCGCGTGCAGCGGGACGTGGAAGTGGGCGCGCCAGGGGGCGGTGTCGGGCAGGGCGTGGCCCGCGAGGGCCTCGTCGAGGTCGTCGGTGGCGCGCAGCCCGGCGGGGGTGGCCGTGCGGGTCTGGTGCAGGAAGCGGGGTTCGGCGAAGGCGGCGAGGGCTTCGCGGACCTCCGGCAGGTGGGGGTGTTCGGCGTGCAGCGCGGCGGAGAGCTGGGATTTCACGACGGGGACGCGGGCGGCGGTGAGCGCGTCCAGGGCGGTGTGCGGGTCCTCGAAGGAGGTGGCGAGGTGGCAGGTGTCGACGCAGACGCCGATGCGGTGGTGGCCGACGGCGGTGAGCGGCGCGATGGCGTCGCGGGTGGTCTCGACGACGCAGCCGGGCTCGGGTTCCAGGCCGATGCGCAGGGAGCGGCCGGTCAGTTCCTCGATGGCGTCGAGGCGTTCGGCGAGGGTGCGCAGGGCGGTGCGGGCCCGCAACGCCCGTGTCGCGTCGTGGGCGGTGCGCCAGGCGAGGGGCAGGGTGGAGATGCTGCCGTCGGTGACGTCGTCGGGCAGCAGCCCGGCCAGGACGCGGGCCAGGGCGGTGGTGTGCTCCAGGCGTGCGGGGTCGGCCCAGTCCGGTGTGTAGACGCGGTACTTGACCTCCTCGGCGCCGAAGCCCTCGTAGGGGAAGCCGTTGAGGGTGACGACCTCCAGGCCGCGGCGGTCGAGTTCGGTGCGCAGGGCGCGCAGGGCGGCGGGGTCGGTGACCAGGGCGTGGGCGGCGTCCCGGGCGAGCCACAGCCCGATGCCGAGCCGGTCGCGGCCCAGGCGCCGGCGGACGGGTTCGCAGTGGTCGCGCAGCTGGGCGAGGACGCCGTCGAGGGTCTCGGCGGGGTGGACGTTGGTGCAGTAGGCGAGGTGGACGGTGGAGCCGTCGGGGTGGCGGAAGCGCATGGCTCACGCCTCCGCTGCGGGGACGCGTGCGGGTGCCGTGCGGCCGGGCTCCGGCTGGTCCTTGGGGGCTCCGCGCAGGACGGAGTTGCCCTCGTGGGTGGGCCCGGTGCCGGCGACGTCGAGCCGCAGCCGCCCGCTGAGCCCGTAGAAGGCGACGGGGTTGCGCCACAGCACCTGGTCGACGGTGTCCTCGTCGAAGCCCTCGGCCAGCATCAGGTCGCCGACCTTGCGGGTCTTGAGGGGGTCGCTCCTGCCCCAGTCGGCTGCCGAGTTGACCAGGATCTGCTCGGGGCCGTAGGCGCGCAGGACGGCCACCATCCGCTGCTCGTCCATCTTGGTGTCCGGGTAGACGGAGAAGCCGAGCCAGCAGCCGCTGTCCTTGGCCTCCTTGACGGTCGTCTCGTTGAGGTGGTCGACGAGGACGTGGCCGGCGGGCAGGGCGGATTCCCGGACGACGTCGAGGGTGCGGCGCAGACCGGCGAGCTTGTCGCGGTGCGGGGTGTGCACCAGGGCGGGCAGGCCGTGGTCGGCGGCCAGTTGCAGCTGCGCGGCGAGGGCGGTGTCCTCGGCCGGGGTCATGGAGTCGTAGCCGACCTCGCCGACGGCGACGACGTTGTCCTTGACGAGGTAGCGGGGCAGTTCGTCCAGGACGGGTGTGCAGCGCGGGTCGTTGGCCTCCTTGGGGTTGAGGGCGATCGTGCAGTGGTGGGCGATGCCGTACTGGGCGGCGCGGAAGGGCTCCCAGCCGAGCAGGGCGTCGAAGTAGTCGCGGAAGGAGGCCGGCGAGGTCCGGGGCTGTCCCAGCCAGAAGGAGGGCTCGACGACGGCGCGCACACCGGCGGTGTACATGGCCTCGTAGTCGTCGGTGGTGCGGGACGTCATGTGGATGTGGGGGTCGAAGATGCGCATCAGGACTCCTTGCCGTGGGGGTGGTCCGCGCCGGGGGCGCCGGGCGCGGACTCGGTCAGGTCCAGGACGCGGTGCAGGTCCTCGGGTACGGCGCGGCCGGCGGCGGTGCGCTCGGCGGCGTAGTCGGCCAGCATGCGGGCGAGTTCGCCGTCGCCCCGGGCGCGTTCCGGCAGGTTCGCCACCTCGTCGACGGGGACGCCGGTGAACAGGCACTTCAGCACGGCGTGGCGCCAGGCGTGCGGGTCGAGGTGCCGGGCGGCGTACGGGCCGGTGGCGGCGGCGAGCAGACGGGTGTCGTTGGTGCGCAGGGCGTCCTCGACGAGCGGGAGGGCGCCGGGGCCGGGCACGAGGTGCGGCAGGGCGTGCAGGACGGCCCGGCGTTCGTCGGCGGTGCCCTGGAAGTAGACCCGGCTCAGCGCGTCGGTGTCCGCGCGGGCGGCGTCCAGGATGAGGACGCGCGCGGCGTCGGCGTGGGCGGCTCCGCAGCGGCGCCCGGCCTCGGCCAGGCGCAGCTCCCAGGCGGAGATGGGCCCGTGGGTGCCGGGGTGGGCGGCGGCTTCGTCCAGGGCGTGGTCGAGCCAGGCGCGGGCGGCCGGTTCGAGCCGGGCGGCGAGCTGCCGGCGGAGATCGTCGAGCGAGGGAAAGGCGGCGGGGGCGGTGCCGGAGGGGGTGGAACCGGTGCCGGAGGCGGAGTTGCCGTGGACGGGGTCGGTCGCGTCCCGGTCCGCGGGGTTGTCGTCGGCGGAGGGCGTGGCGTCGCGGTCCGCGGGGTCGCCGCGGTCCTCGGTGGTGCCGTGGCTGTCCTGGGTGCTGTCGGTCCGGGGCGCGTGGGTGGCGCGGTGGCCTGTCATCTGCTGCTCCCTTCAGGGGATGCGGAGGGAGCGCCGTGGGGTGGCGCGGACTGCTGGGGAGCCGGTTCGGGCCGGTGCGGCGGGTGGGCCGCGGCCTGCTCGGCGTGGCGGAGGAACGGCAGGGACCGCTCGGCCTGCCGGGGGCCGGCGTGGGAGTGGCGGGGCAGTTCGACGACGGTCAGGCCCTGGTAGCCGGTGGCGGCGAGGGCCGCCAGGACGGGCGGGAAGTCGATCTCCCCGTCCCCGAACGGGAGATGCTCGTGGACTCCTCGCCGCATGTCCTCGATCTGCACGTGCCGCAGCCACGGGGCGGCGTCGCGTACGCAGTCGGCGGGTGACGAGGGTTCCAGGCACTGGCAGTGGCCGATGTCGAGGGTGAGGCCGAGGGGTTCGGGGTCGCCGAGGGCGCGGCGCAGGCGGTGGAAGTCGGCGAGGGTGGCCAGGAGATGGCCGGGCTCGGGTTCGACGGCGAGCGGGACGCCCGCGGCTGAGGCGGCCTCCAGGACGGGGGCGAGGGCCTCGGCGAGACGCTTCCAGGCGGTGTCCGGGTCCGTTCCGTCCGGGACGACGCCGCTGAAGCAGTGGACGGCGTGCGCCCCGAGGTCGGCCGCGACCCGTACGGCCCGGACCAGGAGGTCGGCCCGGCGGGCCCGGTCGTCGGCGTCCGGGTCGAGCAGGGACGGGCCGTGCTTGCGGCGCGGGTCGAGCACGTAGCGCGCCCCGGTCTCCACGGTGACGTCCAGGCCGAGCGCGTCCAGCCGCTGCGCAACCCTTCGGGTGCGGGCGGCCAGGTCGGGGGCGAGCGGGTCCAGGTGCATGTGGTCGAGCGTCAGGCCGACGCCGACGTACCCGAGATCGGCGAGGAGGCGGAGTGCGTCGTCGAGCCGGAGGTCGGCGAGCCCGTTGGTGCCGTAGCCGAAACGGAGGGGGGTGTCCGAGGGGACGGATACGGCTGCGGCGAAGGCACCCTTCCTGGGGTTCCGGCTGCCGCCGGGCTCAGGGGCCACGGGCCTCATGTGATGCTCACCTTCTTCGCGAACCGGGCTCCGAGCGGGGCGAGAGCGGCGATGAGGACCGCGGGGACCGGGCGCCCGGCGCGGGCGGCCAGGGCCGCCTGGAGGGGGACGGTGGCGCGGATGCCGGCGCCCACGGCGCGCTGGGTGAGAGGCGGCGAGGGGTTCAGCGCGGCGTGGACGTAGGGGCGGGCGGTGCTCACGGCGTACGCGGCCGCCAGGGCGGTGGCGAGGAGCCCTGCGGGCTCCGGACGCCCCGGCTGCCCGGTCGGGGCGGCGGTCGGCGGCGCCACGGGGCCCGATCGTGCCGGGTGCCCGGTCGGGGCGGTGGTGAGCGGCGCTGCGGGGCTCTGTCGTGCCGGGTGCCCGGGCGGGGCGGTGGTGAGCGGCGCTGCCGGGCCCCGGTGCCCTGGGCGTCCGGCCGGTTCTGGTCGTGGCTCGTGGCCGGTCGCTCTCGCGGGGTCGCGAATCGGCGGGGCGGGCCGGTACGCCGTCCGCCGGGTCAGCAGCGCCGTTGTGGCGAGGGCCGCCAGGGGGGCCAGGGGTGAGCCGCCCTGTGCCTCCTGGCGGGAGACCGTGGTCACGGCGAGGGTGTGGGTGCCGAGGAGGGCGGCGGACGGCGCGGCCGGGCGGGTGCGGCCGATGGTGGCCGCGGCTCCCAGCAGCAGGTCGAGTCCCCGGGCAGCGCCCATCGCCACGGGCCCGGCGGGTGTGTGCTTCAGGCCGAGGTCGTACGCCCAGACGGTCGCCGCCAGGGGCGCGGCGACGGCCAGGGCGGGACGGCCGGCGCGGGCGGCCAGGGCCAGCCCGGCACCGGTGAGCAGGCAGGCCGCCGTGAGGGCGGCGGCGGGGCGCACCCGGCCGGAGGGCAGCGGGCGGTGGGGGCGTTCGACGGCGTCGACGTCGCGGTCCGCCCAGTCGTTGAGAGCCATGCCGGCCTCGTAGAGGCACAGCGAGGAGCCGATGGCGAGCAGGGTCCGCGCGTTGGGCACCGCCCCTGCCGCGGCGGCCCCGGCCAGGGCGTCGCCGGGGACGCTGAACAGGGCGGGCAGCCGCAGCAGTTCCGCCCAGGCGCGCCGTCGCCGGGGGCGCGAGCGCTCCGTGCGGGCCTGGAAGGTCGCCTCGGCGGGAGCGGCCTGCGGAGCGGCGGCCGGGACGGGCGGGCCGCCGCGGGCCGCACCGGCAGCCGGGACGTGGCGCAGGGTCACAGGCTCTCCCCCGTCCCCCCGGAGCTCCTCACCGCCCGCGCGGTGCGGCCCTCCCCGCCGTCCAGCTTCCCGCCCGGCGCCTCGGGCCCCGTCCCACCGGCCCGCTCCCGGCCCGGCGCGTCACCGCCGTCGCTCTCCCCCTCGGCCCGCCCCGGAACCGGCGCGGCGCCCCCCTCCCCCTCGGACCGCCGGAGGGTCCGCGCGAAGAGGAGCAGTTCCCCGTACTGCTCGGACAGCCCCGCGGGTCCCTCGCCCACCGGGTCCTTGAAGTAGAAGCCCAGGGGGCCGAGCGGGCCGGTGAGGCCCGTTGCGTGGGCGCGGGCGGTGAGGCGGGCGAGGTCCAGCACCAGGGGTGCGGCCAGCGCCGAGTCGCAGCCCTGCCAGATGGTCTGCAGGATCATCCGGGTGCCGAGGAACCCGTCGAAGGCGATGTGGTCCCAGGCGGTCTTCCAGTCGCCGAGGGCGGGCACGTCGTCGATGTGCACCTCGCCCTCGGGGACGGCGCCGAGGGTGTCGGCGAGGACGCGTTCCTTCCCGGCGTTCTTGGCCGCCGCGGCGGCCGGGTCGGCGAGGGCGGCTCCGTCACCGCCGCCGAGCAGGTTGGTGCCGGACCAGGCCCGGACCGTGAGGGCCCGCTGCGCGAACATCGGGCCGAGCACGGCGCGCAGCAGGGTCTGGCCGGTCTTGCCGTCGCGGCCGGCGTGGGGCAGTCCGCTGTGTTCGGCCTCGCGCGCGGCGACGGGGTGGTGCATGCCCTCGGAGGGGGTGAAGTTGACGTACGGGCAGCCCGCGCGCAGGGCCGCCAGGGCGTACAGGGTGCTGGCGGGCAGGGGGGCGCCGGGGCCGTGGGAGGCGGGTTCGGTGGAGGCGACGTTCACCACCACGGTCCGCTCCAGCGCGTGGCGGTGCGTGAAGTCGCGGATGTCGTCGGCGAAGGCCGTGATCAGCTCGGCCTCGCTCCGGGTGTCCCCGGGCGTGGGGCCTCCGGGGCGGATCTCCCGGTCAGCGGCGGCCAGTTCGGCGGCGACGGCCGTGGCGACGCCGGGCGGCAGGACGCCGCCGGCGGTCAGGGTCTCGGCCCGTTTGGGCAGGGGGCAGTCGAGGGTGTCGTGGCCGCCGAAGGCGAGATCGGACAGGGCGGGCAGGCCGCTGTCGGCGAACGCGGGTGTCTCGGTGACCATGCCGGTGGGCGGGTGCAGTCCCGCGGTGACGGCGGCGCACCCCGTGACGACGGTGGTGGCGACGGAGCCGCGGGCTCCGATCAGCCACACCCCCACACGCGGTCGGGGAAGGGACGCGGACATGGGCAGCCTCCTGGTCGTGCGCGAACCGAGGGGGGACGGAGGGAGGAGAGACGGCGGGCGGGGGTCCGGCGTCCCCCGCCCGCCGCCGTTCACTGGCCCTGGACGGGCAGTTCCTTCAGCTGGATGTTGCGGAAGGAGACCTGGTCACCGGCGCCGTGGTTCTGCAGGCCGATGTAGCCGTCGGTCAGGCTCCGCTCGGGGTCCTTGTTCGTGAAGTCGTTGATCTTGACTCCGTTGAGGAACACCTGGAGGCGTTCGCCCCGGACCTTGATCTCGTAGGAGTTCCACTGGCCGGGCGGCCGCAGGACCTGGTCACGGGCCTTGATGTCGGCCGACTTGAAGGAGTAGACCGAGCCGGTGGTGCGGTCGGGCGCGTCCGTCGCGTCGATCTGGATCTCGTAGCCCTTGTTCACGGCGGACCAGGGATCGTCGGAGGCCGGGAAGCCCACGAAGATCCCGGAGTTGTCGTCGCCCCGCATCTTCCAGTCGAGTTTAAGAGAGTACGACGTCAGCTCCTTGGCCTGGTACCAGAGCAGGCCCATGCCGCCCTCGGACTCCATCACGCCGTCCTTGACGACGAACTTGCCGGGGCCGGCCTGCTTCCAGCCGTCCAGGGTCTGGCCGTTGAAGATCTTCCGGTAGTCCTTGCTCGGCTTGCAGTCCGCCTTCACCTGGCCGGTGGCGTACTGCAGGCCGCCGAGCAGGTGGGCGCGGAAGGCCTCGTCGGCGTAGGACTCCTTGGTGTGGCCGCCGCCGGTGTAGAAGGAGCGGCCGCCGCCGTAGCTCTGGCACCAGGCGATCGGGTGGTCGCCCTTCATGGTGCCGCCCTGGTAGGTGGTCTCGTCCAGGGTGGCGAGGACCTTGGCCTGCTCACGCGGGTTGGTGCGGTAGTTGTACCACTCGTCGGTGCGCTCCCAGGTGTCGCCCAGGTGCGCGGTGGACGGGTGGTCGTGGTCCTCGACGCGGACGGTGGCCTTCTGGATGGCCGGGTGCGAGTGGAACCAGGCGCCGACGAGGCCGCCGTAGAACTCCCAGTCGTACTCGGTGTCGGCCGCCGCGTGGATGCCCATGTAGCCGCCGCCGCCCGCCACATAGTCCTCGAACGCCTTCTGCTGCCCGGCGTCGAGCACGTCGCCGGTGGTGGACAGGAAGGCGACCGCGTCGTACTTGGCGAGGTTGGCCGTGGTGAACTGCCGTGCTTCCTCGGTGGCGTCGACCGTGATGCCGGCGGGGGCGCCGAGCTCCTTCAGCGCGGTGATGCCGGCCGGGATGGAGTCGTGGCGGAAGCCGGCGGTCCTGGAGAAGACCAGGACCTTCTTGCCGCCCTTGAAGGGCTGCTTGGAGAACTCGAAGTCGTCCACGTCGAACAGCGCGCCCTCGCCGCCCTTGAAGACCAGGTAGATGTCGGTGGTCTTCTTCGGCAGCGCCCGCAGCGGCACGTCGACGTTCTGGAAGGTCTCCCAGCCGCCGGTCGGCGGGATGTACGCCGAGCCGTGCAGTGGTCCCTCGGGCGAGCCGGTGCGCAGTTCGACGAAGCCGCCCGCGCCGCCGGAGGAGGCCCGCACGGTCACCTTCTTCTGCCCGTCGAACCGGTAGGGGCTGAAGGAGATCCAGTCGCCGTCGTCGACGTCCCCGACGGTCTTGCCGCCGTTGGCGCCGGTCTTGTCGATCACGGACACGCCGGAGTGGGCGGTGAAGTGCTCGGCCTGGCGGTGCAGCGGCTGCAGTACGGAGCGGGCGGTGCCGGTCAGGGCCTCCTGGCCGTTGGCCCCGCCGTCGGTGTAGCTGGCGCCGACGACACCGTAGATGTCGGCGTTGGGGTCGTGGCCCCCGTCACCGGGCGGCGGCTTCAGGGTGCCCTCGCAGCCCGTCTCGCTGGTCAGCTCGTGGGCGTGGGAGTCGTGGCCGAGGCTGTAGGCGACCTTGACCTTGGAGCAGTCGACGGTCTCCTCGGGGTCGGTGACCGTCACCTTGAACGGCACGGGTTCGCCGAAGGCGGCCAGGGAGCCGTTGCCGGGTACGTCGATGCGCACCTTGGGTTCGGTGTTGCCGACGACGATCCGCACGCTGGCGTTGCCGGTGTTGCCCTCGGGGTCCTCGGCGGTGAAGGTGGCGCTGTAGGTGCCGGCCTTCTTGTAGGTATGGGTGGGGTTGAGGCCCTCGCCCTCGGTGCCGTCGCCGAAGTCCCAGCTGTAGGTGAGCTGCGGTGAGTCGGCGTCCTTGGCGGAGCCGGTGAACCTGACCTTGAGGCCGGCCGCGCCGGAGGTCTTGTCGGCGCTCACCTCGGCGATCGGGGAGAAGCCGTCCTCGGCGTTCTCGATGCGGTACAGCGCGGAGTTCTCGTCGCCCTGGAACCAGGAGACGCCGTAGTCGAGGACGTAGAGCGCGCCGTCGGGGCCGAACTCCATGTCCATGATCTGGGTGCCGGTCCACGGGAAGTCGTTGATCTTCGCGACCGTGCCGTCGGGTCCGTCGGAGGTCTGCTCGATCCGCTTGATCCAGCGGCGGCCGAACTCACCGGCGAAGAAGTCTCCGTCGTAGGCCTCGGGGAACTTCACGCCGGAGTCCAGCTCGGGGTCGTAGCGGTAGACCGGGCCGGCCATCGGGGACTCGGAGCCGCTGCCGAACTCGGGTACGGAGCCGCCGTCGTAGGGGATCCAGGCGGCCTGCGCGGGCGGCAGGTCGACCAGGCCCGTGTTGTGCGGCGAGGTGTTCTTCGGGGCGGCGCAGTCGAAGGTCTCGCCGGACTCCTTCGTGGCGAAGTCGTAGTCGACGTAGGCATCGTTGTCACCGGTGCAGAAGGGCCAGCCGAAGTTGGCGGCCTTGGTCACCTTGGCGAACTCGACCTGCCCGGCCGGGCCGCGCTCGGGGTCGGCGGCGCCGGCGTCGGGGCCGTAGTCGCCGACGTAGACGATGCCGGTCTTGTCGTCGACGCTCATCCGGAACGGGTTGCGGAAGCCCATCGCGTAGATCTCGGGGCGGGTCTTCTCGGTGCCCGGGGCGAAGAGGTTGCCCTCCGGGACGGTGTACGAGCCGTCCTCGGCGACCTTGATGCGCAGGATCTTGCCGCGCAGGTCGTTGGTGTTGCCGGAGCTGCGGCGGGCGTCGAAGGCCGGGTTGCGGTTCGGGCGGTCGTCGATCGGCGTGTAGCCGTCGGAGGAGAAGGGGTTGGTGTCGTCGCCGGTCGACAGGTAGAGGTTGCCGTCCGCGTCGAAGTCGATGTCGCCGCCGACGTGGCAGCAGGTGCCGCGGGAGGCCGCGACGTCCAGGACCTTCTTCTCGCTGGCGAGGTTCAGGGTGCCGTTGGCGTTCAGCGTGAAGCGGGACAGGCGGTTGACGCCGTCGAACTTCTCGAAGTCCTCGGCGGTGCCGGTCTCGGGGGCGTCGCCCGCGGGGGTGTCCAGCGGCGGGGCGTAGTACAGGTAGACGGCCCGGTTCTTCTCGAAGTCCGGGTCGATGCCGACGCCTTGCAGGCCCTCCTCGTCGTGGCTGTACACGTCGAGCTTGCCGGCGACCTTGGTGACGCCGCCCTGGTCGGTCAGGCGCAGCGTGCCGTCGCGCGAGGTGTGCAGGACGCTGCGGTCCGGGAGCACGGCGAGCGACATGGGCTCGCCCATCTCGGGTTCGCCCTTGGCGAGGGGGACCTGCTGGAACTGTCCTTCGGCGGCGGCCGGTCCGTCGTGCTCCGGGTGGCCGGGGTGGGCTCCGGCCACGCCGGCGGGGGTGCCCACGGCCAGGAGCAGGCCGGTGAAGAGGGCGAGAGAGGTGCGAAGCCTGGGCCGCCTGGGGGTGCGGGTGGTGCTGATTCTGCTTCTGTGCACGAAGTCCCTCCGGGAACGGGGTGGGCCGTACGGGGTGGGTCGAAGACGTGCGGTGCGCGGGCGCCGGGGTGCGCCGTCACCCCGGAGGTGCGTGTGTCCTGAACACTTCAAAGGACGGTAACCGGGTCCGTCCGGCCCGAACACCCCTTGCGCCAGGATCGGTTGAACTTTTTCCCATCACTGGACAAAGCGGTGTCCGCGCAGGCCGGAGAGGGGACCGGCGGTGGTGCCGGCCCCCGGTCCCCGGCCTGCGCCGGGTGCCCCGATCAGCTGTTGAACGCGGCGTCGAAGGACGCGCTGGGCGGCTCGAAGTCGAAGGCCTTCAGCCGGGTCAGGGCCTCGGGCGCCCCCTGGAGCCGGTCCATCCCGGCGTCCTCCCACTCGACCGAGACCGGCCCCCGGTAGTCGATGGAGCGCAGCATCCGGAAGACGTCCTCCCAGGGGACGTCGCCGTGCCCGGCGGAGACGAAGTCCCAGCCGCGCCGCGGGTCGCCCCAGGGCAGGTGCGAGCCCAGCCGGCCGTTGCGCCCGTCGAGGCGCTTGCGGGCCTCCTTGCAGTCGACGTGGTAGATCCGGTCGCGGAAGTCCCACAGGAAGCCGACCGGGTCGAGGTCCTGCCACACGAAGTGCGACGGGTCGAAGTTCAGGCCGAACGCCGGGCGGTTCCCGACGGCGTCCAGGGCGCGCCGGGTCGTCCAGTAGTCGTAGGCGATCTCGCTGGGGTGGACCTCGTGCGCGAACCGCACGCCCTCGGCGTCGAAGACGTCCAGGATCGGGTTCCAGCGGTCGGCGAAGTCCTGGTAGCCGGCTTCGATCATCGTGTCGGGGGCGGGCGGGAACATGGCGACCAGGTGCCAGATGGCGGACCCGGTGAAGCCGATGACGGTGTCCACGCCGAAGGCGGCCGCCGCCCGGGCGGTGTCCTTCATGCGCTCCGCGGCCCGCTGCCGGACGCCCTCGGGGTCGCCGTCGCCCCAGATCGCGTCCGGCAGGATCGCCCGGTGGCGTTCGTCGATGATGGCGTCGCAGACGGCCTGGCCGACCAGGTGGTTGGAGACCGCCCAGCACTTCAGGCCGTACTTGTCGAGGAGCTGGTGCCTGGACGCGACGTAGCCGGGGTCGCTCAGCGCCTTGTCGACCTCGAAGTGGTCGCCCCAGCAGGCGAGTTCGAGGCCGTCGTAACCGAAGTCGCGGGCCAGTCGGCAGACCTCCTCCAGGGGCAGGTCCGCCCACTGGCCGGTGAACAGGGTGAAGGTGCGCGGCATCCTGCGGGCCTCCTCAGAGGGCGATCGGCGTGTAGACGGAGTTCTTCTCTGCGCTCTCCTCGACCGCGGCGAGCACCCGCTGCACCTGGAGCCCGTCGGTGAAGGAGGGGTCGGGGCGGCGGCCCTCGGCGACGGCGTGGACGAGGTCGCGGGCCTGGTGCACGAAGGTGTGCTCGTAGCCGAGGCCGTGGCCCGGCGGCCACCAGGCGTCCAGGTAGGGGTGGTCGGGCTCGGTGACCAGGATCCGCCGGAAGCCCGCCTCCGCGCCGGGCCCGGTGCCGTCGTGGAAGGACAGCTCGTTCAGCCGCTCCAGGTCGAAGGCGAGCGAGCCGCGCTCGCCGTTGAGTTCGATGCGCAGGGCGTTCTTGCGGCCGGTGGCGTAGCGGGTGGCCTCGAAGGAGGCGAGGGCCCCGGAGGGGAAGCGGGCCGTGAACAGGGCCGCGTCGTCCACCGTGACCTGCCCGGCGCCGGCGGCCGTGACCGAGGACAGCCCGCTGCTGGCGCCGGTGGGCAGGGGCCGTTCGCGCACGAAGGTCTCCGTCAGTGCGGAGACCCCCGCCAGCGGCTCCCCCACCAGGTACTGCGCGAGGTCGACGATGTGCGCGCCGAGGTCGCCGAGCGCACCGGAACCGGCCTGCTCCCTGCGCAGCCGCCAGGTCAGCGGGAACTGCGGGTCGACCAGCCAGTCCTGCAGGTACGTCACGCGCACGTGGCGCAGCCTGCCGAGGCGGCCGTCGGCGACCATCCGGCGGGCCAGCGCGGTGGCCGGCACCCGGCGGTAGTTGAAGCCGACCATCGCGATCTGGCCGCGCCGGTAGGCCTCCTCGGCCGCCCGGGCCATCGAGGTGGCCTCCTCGACGGTGTTGGCGAGGGGCTTCTCGCACAGCACGTGCTTGCCCGCGGCCAGGGCGGCCAGCGCGATCTCGGCGTGGCTGTCGCCGGGGGTGCAGATGTCGACCAGGTCGACGTCGTCCCGTGCGACGAGGGCGCGCCAGTCGGTCTCGGTGGACGCCCAGCCGTGCCGGTCGGCCGCCGCCCGCACCGCGCCGGCGTCCCGGCCGCAGATCACGGCCATCACGGGATCCATCGGCAGGTCGAAGACCCGGCCCGCGGTGCGCCACCCCTGGGAGTGGGCGGCGCCCATGAAGGCGTACCCCACCATTCCCACGCGCAGGGGTGGCTTCCCTGCCTCGGTCCCTTCCGGCTGCGCTTGCGGCTGTCCCATACGGGTGTCCTCCTCGTCCTGGTCGGGGTGGCGCACGTGGGGGGTGCGGGTGGGATCACTTGAAGCCGGTGGACATGTACTGGTCGACGTTGGTCTTGTCGACGACGGCCGAGTAGAGCGTCAGCGACGAGGGGATCTCGAACTCGGAGAGGCCGCCGATGCCCTTGCCCTGGCCGAGGGCGCGGGCGAGGTCGATGGCGGAGGCGGCCATGGTCGGCGGGTACAGCACCGTCGCCTTGAGCACGCCGTCGTCCTGTTTGATGGCCTGGAAGGCGGACAGCGCGCCGGCACCGCCGACCATGAGGAAGCCGTCGCGCCCGGCCTGCTCGATGGCCCGCAGGGCGCCCACTCCCTGGTCGTCGTCGTGGTTCCACAGCGCGTCGAACTTCGACTGGGCCTGCAGCAGTTGGGCCATCTTCGCCTGGCCCGACTCCACGGTGAACTCGGCGGCCTGGCGGGCGACCTTCTTGATGTTCGGGTAGTTCTTCAGGGCGTCGTCGAAGCCCTGCGTGCGCTGCTTGGTCAGCTCGAGGTTGTCCAGGCCGGCCAGTTCGATGACGCGGGCGTCCTTCTTGTCCTTGAGCTTCTCGCCGATGTAGTGGCCGGCGTTGAGTCCCATGCCGTAGTTGTCGCCGCCGATCCAGCAGCGGTAGGCCTGCGGGGTGTTGAAGATGCGGTCGAGGTTGACGACCGGGATGCCGGCGCGCATGGCCTTCAGACCGACCTGGGTGAGGGCCTTGCCGTCGGCGGGCAGCACGACCAGGACGTCGACCTTCTTGTTGATGAGGGTCTCGATCTGGCCGATCTGCTGGGCGGTGTCGTTGGAGCCCTCGGTGATCTCCAGGGTGACGTCGGAGTACTTCTCGGCCCGGCTCTTGGCGTTGTCGTTGATGGCGTTCAGCCAGCCGTGGTCGGCCTGCGGTCCGGCGAAGCCGATGGTGACCTGCTTGCCCGGCTTGTCGTCGGCTGCGGGCTGGTTGTTGCCGGCCGGCTCGTCCTTGGACTCGGACGGCTCGTTGCTGGTGCAGCCCGTGATGAGGGCTCCGGCGGAGACGGCGGCGGCCCCGAAGAGCAGCCCTCTGCGGCTCGTGATCTCTGGCATGGCGGTGAACCCTTTCCTCAGGTCGTGCTCGCGGTACGGCGCTGGACCAGCACGGCGGCGACGATGATCGCGCCCTTGGCGATCTGCTGGACGTCGCTCTGCAGGTTGTTCAGGGCGAAGATGTTCGTGATCGTGGTGAAGATCAGGACGCCGAGCACGGAGCCGACGATGGTGCCGCGGCCTCCGGTGAGCAGCGTGCCGCCGATGATCGCGGCGGCGATGGCGTCGAGTTCGTAGAGGTTGCCGTTGGTGTTCTGTCCGGAGCCGGACAGGACGATCAGCAGGAAGGCGGCGATGCCGCAGCACAGCCCGGACAGCAGGTACAGGTAGAGCCGCTGGCGCCGGACATCGATGCCGGCGAGCCGGGCGGCCTCCGGGTTGCCGCCGACGGCGACCGTGCGGCGGCCGAAGGTGGTGCGGTTGAGCACCAGCCAGCCGATCACCGTCACGACGGCGAACACCAGCACCAGCGGCGGGACGCCCAGCACGTAGGCGTCGCGCTCGCCGAGGTCCAGGACCGACGGCACGGTGACGATCTGGGTCTTGCCGTCGGTGATCTGCAGGGCGAGGCCCCGGGCCGAGGCCAGCATGGCCAGGGTCGCGATGAACGGCACCATCGCGCCGTAGGCGATGAGCATCCCGTTGACCAGGCCGCAGCCGACGCCGACGACGACCGCGGTGAAGAGGATGCCGGCGAAGCCGTACTCCTGGGTGGCGACGGTGGTGGCCCACACCGAGGCGAGGGCGACGATGGCGCCGACCGACAGGTCAATGCCGCCGGAGACGATGACGAACGTCATGCCGACGGTGACGACACCGATCACGGACGCCTGGGTGAGGACGAGTTGGAGGTTGCGGGTGTCGAGGAACTCGTCGGGTTTGGTGATGCCCCCGATGAGGATCAGCACGGCGAGGACGCCGAGCAGGGACAGGGTGCGGACGTCGGCGCGGGCCATCAGGCCGCGCCAGGCGGGGGGCTGGGCCTGGGACACCTTGGTGGTGCTGCTGTCCCGCGGCGGGGAGACGGGCTGCGTCATGACGCCGGGCTTCCTTCCATGACCAGGTCGAGTACGCGGTGTTCGTCGAGTTCGCGCGCGGGTGCGGTGTGGACGACCCGGCCCTCGCGCAGGACCAGCACGCGGTCGGCGAGGCCGAGCACCTCGGGCACCTCGCTGGAGACCAGCAGCACGGCCAGGCCCTCGTCGGCCAGGCGGCGGACGACCGCGTAGAGCTCGGCGCGGGCGCCCACGTCGACGCCGCGGGTGGGTTCGTCGAGCAGCAGCACCTTGCAGCCGCGCAGCAGCCAGCGGGCGAGCACGGCCTTCTGCTGGTTGCCGCCGGACAGGGTGCGCACCGGCACGGACGGGTTGTCGGGCCGCAGCGACAGCTCGCGGGTGGCGGCCCGGGCGGCGCCGAGTTCGGCGCCCCGGTCGATCCACCCGCCGCGCGAGAAGCGGGACATGGAGGAGACCGACACGTTGCGGGTGACGGACTCCAGCATCAGCAGGGCCTGCGCCTTGCGCTCCTCGGGGGCGAGCCCGAGTCCGGCGCGCACGGCGGCCCGCACGCTGCCCGGCTTCAACGCCCGCCCGTCGACCAGCACCTGACCGGTCGTGGGCCGACGGGCGCCGTAGACGGTCTCCAGGATCTCGGAGCGCCCGGAGCCGACGAGTCCCGCCAAGCCGACGATCTCGCCCGGGCGCACCTCCAGATCCAGCGTCTCGAACTCGCCCTGCCGCGACAGCCCTCGCACCTTCAGGACGGGCTCGGCGGTCGGTGGGGAGACGGGCCGGTCCGGGAAGACGTACTCGACGTTGCGGCCGGTCATCAGGGCGACGACCTCGCGGGTCGGGGTGGACTTCGCCGGCAGTCCGTTCGCCACGGCCCGGCCGTCCTTCAGGACGGTGACCCGGTCGCCGATGCGGCGGATCTCCTCCAGGCGGTGGGAGATGTAGACGACGGCGACGCCCGCGGCGGTCAGGTCGCCGACGATGCGGAAGAGGTTGTCGACCTCGTCCGGGTCGAGGGCGGCGGACGGCTCGTCCATCACGATGAGCCGCACGTCGTGGGAGAGCGCCCGGGCCATGGACACGATCTGCTGCTGTGCGGCGGACAGGTCCCCGACGAGCCGGGCCGGGTCGATCTCGCCGTGGCCGAGCCGCTTGAGCAGCGCGGCGGTCGACTCCTTGGCCGCCCTGCCCCGGACGACGAACCCGGCAGCGGTCGGCTCGTGCCCGAGGTGGACGTTCTCGGCGACCGAGAGGTGCTCCACCAGGTCGAGTTCCTGGTAGATGGTGGCGATGCCGAGCCGCATGGCGGCGATGGGCGAGCGGAGGGTGACCTCCTCGCCGCGCCAGCGGATGGCGCCCGTGTCGGGCTGGTGCGCGCCGGCCAGGACCTTGATCAGGGTCGACTTGCCTGCGCCGTTCTGGCCGAGGAGGCAGTGCACCTCCCCGGCCAGGACGTCGAGGTCGACGCCGTCGAGGGCCCGGACTCCGGGGAAGGACTTGGTGATGCCGGACATGCTGAGCAGCGGTGGTTCTGGTGCCATGCGGATTCCCCTTGGCGGGCGGGCCGGTGACAGGGCGCTTGCCGGGCAGACGTGTTCGGCGCAGGGCAGGGCGGAGCAGGGCGCTGTGCCGGGTGAGCCGTGCCTGTGCCGGGTGCGGTGCGGGTGCGGGCGGTGGGCCGGGCTGGTGCGGGAGCGGGTGCGGAGAGCCGTGCTGGTGCGGGTGTGGGTGGGCCGACCCGGTGCGGTGTGGTGGCCGTACGGGCGGCGTGGGGTGTGCGCGGTGCGGGAGTGCTGTGCGGTGTGCGCGGTGCGGGAGTGCTGTGCGGTGTGCGCGGTGCGGAGTGCTGTGCGGGACTGCTGTGCTGCCGTGCTGTCGTGGAGGACTGCGCGGGCGAGACGGGCTACGCGGGAGAGAACAGGTGGTCGCTGATGAGCCGGGCTGCGCCGGTCACTCCGGCGGCGGGACCCAACTCGCCCAGGACGATGGGCAGGTTGCCGGTCGCCAGAGGCAGCGACTGGCGGTAGACCTGGGTACGGATCGCGGCGAGCAGGGTGTGGCCGAGGCCGGTCACCCCGCCGCCGATCACCACCAGGCCGGGGTTGAAGAAGCTGACCAGGCCGGCGATGACCTGGCCGGTGCGGTTGCCGCCCTCACGGATCAGTTCCAGGGCGGTGGCGTCCCCGGCGGCCGCCGCGGCGGCGACGTCGGCGGCGGTGAGAGCGCCGCCGGTCTCCAGCCGTGAGGCCAGTTCGGGAGAGAGCCCCTGCTGCGCCGCCTCCAGGGCGTCGCGGGCGAGGGCCGCTCCGCTGAAGTGTGCCTCCAGGCAGCCCCGGTTGCCGCAGGCGCACGGGCGGCCGTCGGGCACGGCCTGGATGTGCCCGATGTCGCCCGCGCTGCCCGTCGTCCCGCGGTAGACCTCACCGCCGACGACGATGCCGCAGCCGATGCCCGTGCCGATCTTGACGCAGAGGAAGTCGGCGACGGTGCGGGCGACGCCCGCGTGCTGCTCCCCCATCGCCATCAGGTTCACGTCGTTGTCGACCATGACCGGGCAGCCGAGTTCCTGGCTGAGCGCCTCCCGCACGGGGAAGCCGTCCCAGCCGGGCATGATCGGCGGCGCCACGGGGATGCCCTCGGGGAAGCGGACCGGGCCCGGAACGCCGATGCCGGCGCCGTCGAAGCCCTCCGCGAGCCCGGAGGCCCGCAGTTTGGCCGCCATCGCCAGGACCTGCTCGAAGACCGCGACCGGGCCCTCGCGCACGTCCATGGGCTGGTTGATGTGCCCGAGGGTCTCCAGCTCGGCGTTGGTGACGGCGACGTCGATCGAGGTCGCGCCGATGTCGACGCCGAGGAAACGCAGTTCGGGGTTGAGCCGGATGTTGTGGCTGCGGCGCCCGCCGCGCGAGGCGGCGAGTCCGTCGGCCACGACCAGCCGCGTCTCCAGCAGCCGGTCCACCTCCACGGCGAGCTTGGACCGCGAGAGGTCGACCTGGTCGCCCAGCTGGGCACGCGAGTTGGGGCCGCCGTCGCGCAACAGCCTGAGCAGTCGGGCCTGGTGCGCGTTCCCGGGTCGTGCGGTCATACGTCTCACGAGCCCCTCCCCGCCTCTTTCGGCCTCTGCGCGCCGGTTTTCCGCCACCAGCGGTGGCGTGCTTTCGGAGGGAACGTAGCAGCGGCTGCCGGGACTGGGAAGAAGTCGCGCAGGAATTGCCGCCGACTTTTTCCACTCACAGGACAAAGGCGAGGAGGCGAGGCTCACCCACCGGGCGAAAGCGACGGGGCGGTTCCGCCCGGTGCCTACGAGCGCCCTCGCGCGTGGTACGACCGCCGGGTGTGTTCGGTGTGCTCACCCATCAGCCGCGTGGCCCGCTGCTCGCCCCGCGCGGCCACGGCGGCGACGAGTTCGCGGTGCTCGATCCAGGACTGCCCGCCGCGCCGACGGGCCACCGGCGTGCAGTACCAGCGCACGCGCCGGGTCGACCTGCGCGGCGAGTTCGGCGAGGACCGTGTTGCCGGCCAGCCGTAGGCCCCATCCTGCTAGCCGCTTCGTCGCAGGTGTTGTGTCAGTGCCGCGTGCCACACTGCCGGCCATGTCGCTCGCTGATCTCACTCTTGACCTGTGGCGGACCTTTGATGAGGTCACCGCCCGGCGGATCGCCCAGAAGGCCGCCGACCACGTGGACGGCCGGGTGTCACTGGTCGAGGCCACCGAACACCTCGGTGCCCCGCTGCACCGCGTCCGTATCGAGCGGGACGGGCAGGAGTTCGCCCTGATACCCGGAGGCCAGGTGTCCCTGGGCTTCGACCTGAACACCTGGCAGCCGACCCCCCGGCAGGCCGCCGACTACGCCGAAAGCCGGGAGCAGGGCTACGGCTACGGGCCCGACCTGCACACCCACCTCGCGCGGATCCTCAGCGCTCCCCGCAGCGTCCACCTGGCCACCGTCCTCATGGCCGTGGAGGACGAGACCCTGACCGAACCCCCGGCCGACATACCGGCAGCCCTCTCTGCCCGTGGCCTGCGGATGCCGAGCCCCGACGAGTGGGAGCACGCCTGCGGCGCCGGGGCGGGCACCCTGTTCCGGTGGGGTGACGACTGCCCCCTCGACCGCATTCCCTACGGCGACGGCACCGGCCCCCACAACGACCTGAACGCCTTCGGCCTGCACATCGCCTACGACACCTACCGCGCCGAGCTGACCGGCGAGGTCACCGCGGTCCACGGCGGCGACGGGGGCGAGTCGGTGTGCGGCGGCTACGGCCACCTGCTGGCCTGGCTCCCCCTGGCGACCGCCAACCGCAACCCCGACACGGCCGAGTTCGTGCACGGACCCGACGGGGAAGGTCTGTACGACAACTTCTCCACGCGGCCGGTGCTCACGCTCTGAGCGACCGCCTGGAAGACCGTCCACCGCGGGCCCGGCGCCGCTGGGAATCCGGAACTCGCCTCGCCTGGCCGGACTGCTCGCATGGCAAGGACCGATGTCACTCGGTACGGCCGGGCTTCCCGGTACCCGGACAGGGCGGACCCAGCCGGACGGGTGGTGCCGTTCGGCGGTTCCTGACGTGCATCGGGGGGATCATGGTCGCGGACCAATCGGGGTAGACACAGGGGGGGAATCATGGTGGCGTTCCACGCATCCGCGCTGGACGGAGTCGCCCGCAATCCGGCTTTGCCGACACCGCTGCTACTGCGCCTGCTCGCCTTCGAGGGGGACGGTGACGGACCGCCCCGCGACGCCCTCCAGCGGGCCGGCCTCCCCGAGTCGGCCGTCGTGGTGATCCTGACCCACCCGAACCCGGCCGCCCGGATCGACTTCGCCATGAGCGCCAGGGCGGAGCCTGCACAGCGGGCCCGGCTCGCGGACGATCCTTCTCCTGAGGTGCGGGCAGCTCTTGCCTACGGGCCCGAGGGATACGAGCCGCGCACGAAGGTCGCGCCGCTCCCGGACGCCGTGTGCGTCCGCCTGCTCGACGACCCCGCCCCTTCCGTCCGGACGGCGCTGCTGGCCTCGCCCCATGTGGCACCGTCGTTCGTGGCCTCACTCGCCACTCATCATCACGCGGCTGTGCGCCAGGAAGCGGTGCGCGCATGGGAGATCCTGCCGCCGGGCAAGCGGTCGGCGCTGCTGGCCGACCCTGATCCCGAGGTGCGGCGGGCCGCCGCGCTGTGGGAGTGCCGACGGGACGCACACGTCACCGCCGCACTCCTCCGCGACCCGAAGTCCGCCCCCGAGGCGCTGCGTCGAGGGCTCCTTCTCCGCGCCGACGCCGAGCGGTGCGTCGCCGAACGGACGCACCTGCTGGCCCTCGCCGAGAACCCCTCGCTGCCGGCCGACCTCGTGGAGCGGCTCGCAGTCGACCCCGACGAGGCCGTACGGCTCGCGGTCTCCCTCAGGCCCGAGTTGGACGAGACACGGCGCATGGCGATCGACTTCACGGTCGGGGACTTCGACAGCGGCGACGACGTGCAGTGGGTACGGGACGGGCTCGCCGACCCCGAGGTGCTGCGTCGGGCAGCGGTCTCCGCCCACCCGCTGCTCCGGCGCGCCGCCGCTCGGAGCCCCCATCTGTCGCCCGACCTTCTGCGCCTGCTCGCACGCGTCGAGGATCCTGTGGTGGAGAACCGCCTGGGCATTCACCACCCCGACACCCCGGAGGAGGTCCTGCTGCGTGTGTTCGCGCGGCTCGGTGGGACGTTCTCCGCCTGGATGGCGCAGACGCACCCCCGCTTTCCTCGTGAGGGCCTCGCGGCCCGCTACGCGGACCACCCGGACGGCAACTACCGTCGGCTGGCCGTCCGGGACCCGGCCGCCACACCCGCGCTGATCGAACGGCTCAGCCATGACCCCAAGGTCTGGACGCGCCAGGCGGCGGCCGGCGACCCGCGCCTCCCGCTCCACCGGCTCCGCGAGGCGCTCCATATCCCCGAACTGGCCTCCAGCGCGGGCGCCAACCCGGCGCTCCCCGAGGACGAGATGGCCGCCGTCCTGGACCGGGCCGGTGTTCCCGCCTGACCGCCGAGCGAATCGAGAGGCTCACTGGTCAGGTCCCACTGCAGCTCGCGTACGTGTCACGCGCCCAGTAGCCCCGCCCTGCGCGACGACTCCCGGCGGATCAAGCGGCGGGAATCGGCGGCTCAGGCGTTGTAGCCACCGTGAGCGTCCAGCACCGCGCCCGTGACGTACGACGCTGCCGGGCTCGCCAGGAAGGCGATCGCCGCGGCGATCTCCTCGGGGTGCCCCATGCGCTGAAGGGACAGCGAGCCGAGCAGGGTCTTGAGGGTCTCGGGGTCCGGCGGCTGCATGCCACCGTCCATCAGTCCGGCCTCCACGACGTTGGCCGTGATGTCCCGGGGCCCGAGGTCGCGTGCGACACCCATGGTGTACCTCTCTATCCCGGACTTGGTCGCCGCGTAGTCGGCAAGGCCGGGGGCGCCGACCCGGGAACCCAGGCCGGAGCTCACCGTGATGATGCGACCGCCCGTGCGCAGCACTCGGGCGGCGGCACGGATGACCGCGATCACGCCGAGGTAGTTCGTGGCGTGCATCCGATCCAGGGCGGCGGTGTCGGCGTCCGGATCGTCCACCGCGCCGGCCACGGAGATCGCGGCGTTGTTGACGAGGATGTCCAGGCCGCCGAAGTGTGCGACCACGTCGTCGATCAGGGCCGGCGCCCGGCTCGTGTCCGCTTGATCGGACCGGAGGGCGACGGCGTTCGCTCCCTTGCCGCGCACCTCGTCGACGACGGCCTGCGCCTTGTCCTCGGAGCTGACATAGGTGAAGGCGACATCGGCGCCCTGCTCGGCCAGTTGTCGCACAGTCGCGGCCCCCAGCCCTCGTGACCCCCCGGTGACCAGGGCGACCTTGCCCGTGAGTGGCTTGCTCATTCTTCTCACCTCGTTGATCGATCCGTCCTGCTGTCGAAACGTTAGTTGTTACGACAGCCAGTTGCAACCTTCATTGTTACGACTGGGCTGTCGTAACATGAGGCGTTGCGTCCGGAGAGGAGGGTCATGAGCGCCAACAGCAGGCTCACCATCGCCTCGCACGCCCTGGCCTGGATCGGCCTCTACCAACGTCAGGGCCATGAGGTCGCCACCTCCGAGCAGATCGCGCCCAGTGCGAACACCAACCCCGTGGTGATCAGACGGCTCCTGGGCGATCTGCGCAGGGCCGGGCTCGTGGAATCACGGCGGGGCGTAGGAGCGGGCTGGTCACTGGCGCGCGACCTGGGATCGATGACCCTGCTCGACGTGTACGAGGCAGTGGAGTCCGGCCCCCTGTTCGCGATGCACCGCACCGCGCCGGACCAGAATTGCGTGGTGGGCCACGGCATCCAGCCGACGATGCAGCGGGTCTACGACGGCATCGAGCAGACCCTGAGACACGAACTGGCCCGGGTCACGCTCGAAGACGTACTCCAGGACGTCCTCGCGACACCCCGCTAGCCCTCCGTCACCAGGTGCGGGGCACCCCTGCGGATCTCGCAGCTCCTTGATCAAGTACGTATGTGCTTTCCGAGGAAGGACTGCGGTGACGTTCAGCAGCAGCCCACGAAGGCGGCCGTGCGGCGGAGCCACCGGCCCGGAGTTCGGGAAGGCAGCGGCAGCGGCCCTCGTCGGCGTGGCCCTGCTTCTCGCCGGCTGCGGTGGCAACCAGCGGACGCGCCGCGCACGGCGTAACAGGCGCGCGCGATGCGCGGGGTGCGCCGCCTCCGGGTCCGGTTTCACGCCCTGCGCGCCCCCGGAGGAGGCACCTTCGCTCTCCTGGCGCGGCGTCGTGCGTGTGGACCGGGTGCCACCACAGTGCCTCCCGCACGGCACCGCCTCGCCGCGCACGAACAGCCAGTGGGAAACGCCTCCCCTGGGAGCTGGGCGTCGGCTCCGGGACGACGGGTCCCATACGGGCCCCTTGCCAGTCGGCCGAGACCCGACTAGCTCCGAACACCACTTGGCTGGACACGCGGCCGAGGCTGATGTGGTCACGACTGCTTGCGAAGGGTCTGTAGCGAGTCCCGGGTCATCGGTGCCGGGCGCGCAAGACGTTTAAGGCGCGCGTACCGCCAGGGAGGAAGCTTCCGGTGATGCCGAGCGCCTCTCCTGCAGTCGTCCTCAGCATGCGAGATTCGAAGGCGTTCACTCGGGGCGCGGTTCTGACCGTCGCGCTCCACCTTCGCGATTCCCTGCTCTGCGAAGCCTGGAGGGCTGCCCATGCGTCTTCGTCATGTTGTGAGTGTCGCGGTGGCGCTCTGCTTCACGACCGTCGTCAGTGCGAGTCCGGCTAGCGCCGCCGGCACACCCCGTGCCCAATTCTGGATGGATGAAGGGCTGGGCGGTCAGAAACTCGACAAAGACGTCTGGGGCCAGGGGTACGCGAACATTCCCGACCTGACGAAGGAGGGCCGGGGATGCTGGCTCTGGCACTGTGACGGGAACTGGAACGACGTCATATCGTCACTGAGGACGGACGGCGGCGGGCAGTCCCCCGTGGACCTGCTCGTCTTCAGGAACGTGAACTACGGGGGCACATGCCTCTACGTCCCCAAAGGGTGGACGCTGCCCCGTCTCACCCTGATTCCTGCGGTCAACCAGGGTTTCCGCTACCAGATCACTTTGGATAACGACATCTCGTCGTTCAAGATCTCCAAGGACACTCTCACGCCTCCTCCAGGTTGTTTCACCTTCCGGCCGTAGGAGCCGCGACCACCAGGACTCCGAGCAGCGACCGGCGTCCTCGCTCCCGTCCCGCACTGTGGTGTCGCGGACGCGGCCTGGGCTGCTTGGGCGGCGGCCCAGCAGGAAGCGCATGAGGGAGGCCGGGATGATGTGCAGCATCTCAGCGAAGGAGGGGCCGGGCGCCGGGATCTCGACGTCGCGGTGACGGCGGTAACCGTCACCGACGGCCGCGGTGGTGAAGGACACGACAGCGAGGGTGGTGTCGCGGGAACGCAGCGACCGCCAGGCGTAGCGGGGCAGGTTGGGGCCGCCGGCCGCTTCCGCTTCACTCTCGACGAGCTCGCCCGGATCACCGGCTGCTCCAGGACCCGCATCTCCGCTCTCCTGCGGCTCCAGCAGCGCCTGGTGGCTGGGGCCGATGTTCTCGGCCATCGGCTCCGCGCGACGGCCTCTGCGGCCGGGCCCGAACGGGGCGGGCGCCACGGAGAACGGGGCGTCCGGCATGTCACCGGCCGCGGGCAAGTCGTCCTGAGGGGTGGAGGTCATCGCTGCGGCTGCTCGGGCCCCGGTCGGCTCCGGTGCCGGGGCGCGAGCGGGCGCGGAGCCGGAACCGTGGACGGTTGTGGTGAGCTGCCGCACGAGCAGGCCGAGCGAGGGCAGCAGCGCCACGACCGCCGCGAGATGGCCCAGCACCGTCATCACCGTGCTTCACGCCAGGACCCCCGCCCAGCACGGCGATGATCAGGGGCAGCGCACGACCTGTCCCGCGTACGACAGGTTCCCGCCGAAGCCGAACAGCAGGACCGGGTCGCCCGAGGTGAGCGCGCCCTGCTCGACCAGCTTGGAGAAGGCCAGCGGGATGCTCGCGGCCGAGGTGTTGCCGGAGTCGGTCACGTCGCGGGCGACGACCGCGTTGACGGCGCCGATCTTCTCGGCGAGGGGCTCGATGATGCGCAGGTTCGCCTGGTGCAGCACGACCCCGGCGAGGTCGGCCGGTTCGAGCCCGGCGCGCTCGCAGGCCCGGCGGGCGATGGGGGGCAGCTGGGTGGTGGCCCAGCGGTAGACGCTCTGCCCCTCCTGCGCGAAGCGCGGCGGGGTGCCCTCGATCCGCACGGCGTGGCCCATCTCCGGCACCGACCCCCACAGCACCGGGCCGATGGCCGGTTCGCCGGCGGCCTCCACCACGGCGGCGCCGGCCCCGTCGCCGACCAGGACGCAAGTGGTGCGGTCGCTCCAGTCGGTGACCTCGGACATCTTGTCGGCGCCGATGACCAGTGCCCGGCTCGCCCCGCCCGCGCGGACGGCGTGGTCGGCGGTGGCCAGGGCGTGGGTGAACCCGGCGCACACGACGTTGAGGTCCATGGTGGCGGCCTGCGGGACGCCGAGGCGGGCGGCGACCCGGGCGGCCGTGTTGGGTGAGCGGTCGACGGCGGTGGAGGTGGCGACCAGCACCAGGTCGATGTCGGCCGGGGTCAGCCCGGCCGAGGCGAGGGCCTTGGCGGCGGCGTGTGCGGCGAGTTCGTCGACGGGCTCGTCGGGACCGGCGATGTGGCGGGTGCGGATGCCCACCCGGCTCCTGATCCACTCGTCACTGGTGTCCACCAGCGCCGCCAGGTCCTCGTTGGTGAGCACCTTGGCGGGCTGGTAGTGGCCGACGGCGGCGATGCGCGAGCCGTTCATTGGGCGGGTCCCCCTCGTTGCCTTGGGTAGCGGATCCACCAGTCTGGACAGTGACTCGCGGGTACGACGGCAGGTGAGGCGACAGGAAACGGACGCGCGGGTTGTCGGCTTCCGTCAGCACCTCGGACGCCCGGACACCTGTCGAACGGCCACCCGGCAGGACCGGGAAGGCTATCCGGTGAACAACTGGGCCGCCTTCCGGACGAGTTCCCAGAGCCCGTAGGCGAGCGGGACGCCCACCCAGAGCCAGGCGAAGGCGATGAGCCACCGCCCGCCGGGGCTAGGTGTGCTCGGACCGGTGTCGCTCGGCATGAGCGGCCTCCCTCGGGGCGGGGACGTGGTGGTGGCGGGCGGCGACCGGCCGGACGAGTTCGTTGGCGACGAAGCCGGTGACGAGCAGGCCGATCATGATGACGAAGGACAGCCCGTACAGGGACGCGCCGTGCCGGCCGGCCTCCTCCTGCCGGTCGGCGATCCAGTTGACGATGAGCGGGCCGAGCACCCCGGCCGTGGACCAGGCGGTGAGCAGCCGCCCGTGGATGGCACCGACCTGGTAGGTCCCGAACAGGTCCTTCAGGTACGCCGGGACGGTCGCGAAACCGCCGCCGTAGAAGGACAGGATGACCAGGGCGCACAGGACGAACAGCGGCTTGGAGGAGTCGCCGAACAGCGCGAGGAGGGCGTACATCAGGGCGCCTGCGCCCAGGTAGACGCGGTAGACGTTCTTGCGTCCGATCAGGTCGGACGTCGACGACCAGCCGATGCGGCCCGCCATGTTCGCCGCGGACAGCAGCGCCACGAACCCGGCCGCGGCCGTCGCCGAGACCGGTGCGGAGGTGTCCGCGAAGAAGTCCGTGATCATCGGCGCGGCCTTCTCGAGGATGCCGATGCCGGCGGTGACGTTCGTGCAGAGCACGAGCCACAGCAGCCAGAACTGAGGGGTGCGGACGGCCCGGCCGGCCGAGACCTGCGGGCCGGCGGGTTCCCGCGGCACGGCCCCCGGTGTCTTCGCGGCCGCGGCCGGGACCCTGACCAGGAGCACGCCCAGCACCATGAAGACGGCGTAGGACAGGCCGTGGACGAGGAACGCCAGCGCGATGCCGGAGCTGTCGGAGCCGAAGGACTCCAGCATCTGCGCGGACCACGGCGAGGCGATGAGAGCGCCGCCGCCGAAGCCCATGATGGCGATGCCGGTGGCCATGCCGGGCCGGTCCGGGAACCACTTGATGAGGGTGGAGACCGGGGAGATGTAGCCGATGCCGAGCCCGATGCCGCCGACGAAGCCGTAGCCGAGGACGATCAGCCAGTACTGCTCCAGGGACGCGCCCAGTGCGGAGAGCAGGAACCCGGAGGAGAAGCAGAGCAGGGCGACCGTCATCGCCCAGCGCGGGCCGTTGCGCTCCACGAGCGTGCCGCCGAACGCGGCGGACAGCCCCAGCATGACGATGCCCAGCTGGAAGGGGAGCGCGCTCTGGGTGCCGCTGAGGCCGAGCGCGGACTCGAGGGGCGGTTTGAACACGCTCCAGGCGTAGGCCTGGCCGATGGAGAGATGGACCGAGAGAGCGGCGGGCGGGACGAGCCAGCGGCTCCAGCCCGGGGGCGCGACGGGGGGACTCATGAACCCCGGACGGTAGGACTCCGCACGCGGCGTTGAGAAGGCCGCCGGCGGTCCGGGTGCGACGAGCGGTCCCCGGCCTGCGCCGAACGGTCGATCGCGGGACCCCGGCCCCGCAAGGGTTGGGGCGGCTCGCGTCGCCCGGGGTGGTCGCCGGGCGGAGTTTCGACGCGCGGTCGGCCGTGGAGCACGACGCGCCGCTGACCGACTCGGCCTGCGTCTGGGGGAACTGCGGGAACTGCGGGAACCGCATCGAGGTGTGCCCCACGGGCGCACTTTCCTTCGGATCCGAGTTCGACCTGCGTGCGGGGGGTACAGGGGAGCCGTCGCGGCAGAGGGAGACGACCACGGTGTGCGCGTACGGCGGAGTGGGCTGCAACCTGGCGCTGCACCTGCAGGACAATGAGATCGTCGAGGTCACCTCGCCGCACGACCACCCGGTGACCCGCGGTGATCTCCGCATCAAGGGCCGCTTCGGCCACCGAGAACATACAGAACCGGGACTGATCAGGACATGGGACGAGTCACGGAACGACGCAAGGTGCTCCGCATCCGGGACGGCGCGGTCTCCAGCCGGCCCGACACACTCGTCGCCGAGGAACCACTGGAGATCCGGCTGAACGGCAAGCCCCTGGCCATCACCATGCGCACGCCCGGTGACGACTTCGCGCTGGCCGCGGGCTTCCTGGTCAGCGAGGGCGTGCTGGCCGGGCAGCAGGACCTGCGCAACATCGTGTACTGCGCCGGGGCGACGGCCGACGGCTCCAACACCTACAACGTGGTCGACGTGCAGACGGCCCCCGGTGTGGTGATCCCGGACATCACGCTGGAACGCAACGTCTACACCACCTCCTCGTGCGGCCTGTGCGGCAAGGCGTCGCTGGACGCGGTGCGCACCACGGCCCGCTGGCCCCTCGCGGACACTCCCCCGGTGCGGATCGGCCCCGAGCTGCTGGCGGCCCTGCCGGACCGGCTGCGCGCCGCCCAGCGGGTCTTCGACCGGACCGGCGGGCTGCACGCGGCGGCGCTCTTCTCCGAGGAGGGCGAACTGCTGGACGTCCGGGAGGACGTGGGCCGGCACAACGCGGTCGACAAGCTGGTCGGCCGCGCCCTGCAGAGCGGGCGGCTGCCGCTGTCGCGGGCGATCCTGCTCGTGTCGGGCCGGGCCTCGTTCGAGCTGGCGCAGAAGGCCGTGATGGCCGGCATCCCGGTGCTGGCGGCCGTGTCGGCGCCGTCCTCGCTGGCGGTGGACCTGGCCGCTGAGACGGGGCTGACGCTGGTGGGCTTCCTGCGGGGCGCCTCCATGAACGTGTACGCGGGTGAGGGCCGTATCGCCGTGCGGGCCCCGGCCGCCCAGGGCTGAACCCCTCCCGCGACACGGCGGCGGGGCCCCGGCCGACGGGGAGCGCGCCCTGCGCCGCGGGGGCCCCGTCCCGGTGCGTCCCCCGCCGTCAGCCGGCGGCGGTGCCGGATATCCGCCGCAGCATACCGGTGAACTGCTCCCGCTCGGCCGGCGACAGCTCGGCGAGCAGCTCGTCGTTGGCGGCGCGGGCCGCCTTCTCGCAGCGCTCCAGCAGCCGGGCTCCCCGGGGGGTGAGGGACACGGCGTTCTTGCGGCGATCCTTCGGGTCGGGTGCGCGGACGACCAGCCGGGCCCCCTGCAGGTCGTCGAGCACACCGACGAGGTCCTTGGGGTCCAGACGCACCGCGCGGCCCAGATCGGCCTGGGCGACCGGGGCGAGATCGCGGACGGCGGAGAGCACCACGTGGTGCCACATGCGCATGTCCTCGGCGGCCAGCGCCTCGGCCACCAGGGCCCGGCCGCGGGCGGCGGCACGGCCCAGCAGCCAGCTGGGCAGGGAGCGGATCGCGGGCAGGGGGGCTTCCGACATGGACGCAGCCTAACCCTCTGATCGTTGGTTGTTCCTACGATCCTCCTATACCGTTGGACTCCCCAACGATCTCGTCGGGTCCACCGACGATCCCGGAGGTGTGATGCGCCGCGTCCGCTACGAATCGCCAGGCGGCCCCCTGTTCGTCGAGGAGGCGCCGCTTCCGGAGCCGGGCCCCGGGGAGCTGCTCGTGCGCACGGAGGCGATCGGCGTCACGCTCCCGGCCGTCCGCAAGGTCGCCGAGACCCCCGAACCGGTGCCGCTGGGCGGGGAGATCGCCGGGGAGGTGACGGCCGTGGGCGAAGGCGTCTCCGACTTCGGCACGGGCGACCGCGTGACGGGCCTGTGCGTCGGGCACGGATACGCCGACCACGCGCTGCTGCACGAGGCGATGGCCTCCCCGGTCCCGGACGAGGCGAGCGCCGTCGACGCGGTGGCCCTGGTCCGCAGCGGTCTGGTGGCCCTCGGCGCCCTGGAGGCGGCGCGCCCCGAGCCGGGCGAGGCGGTGCTGGTCACGGCCGCCGCGAGCGGGGTCGGCCACCTGGCGGTGCAGCTGGCCAGGACGCGCGGCGCGGGGCGGGTCGTGGGCGCCGTCTCGGACCCGGGCAAGGCCGACTTCGTGCGCGGTCTCGGCGCCGACCACGTCCTGTCGTACGGCGACGCGAGCTGGGGCACCCCCGTCGACTACGTCCTGGACGCCGTCGGCGGGGAGCTGCTCACCCGGGCCCTGCACGCGCTCGTCCCCGAGGGCCGGCTGGTGGCGTACAGCTCGGGCGGCGGGGCCATCCAGGCGTACGACCTGCTCGTGGGCGCGAAGTCGGTCATCGGGTTCCAGATGGCCCGGGTCGCCCGCGGCAGGCCCGAGCTGTACGAGCGGTGGCGCGAGGAGCTGTGGCGGCTGTTCGCCGCCGGCGAGGTCCGGCCCGTCGTGCACGGGCGGTTCGCCCTGGAGGACGCGGCCAAGGCCCACGGGGAGATCGAGGGCCGGTCCAACCTGGGCAAGGTCGTCCTCGTTCCCTGACGAGTGTTCCCCGGGGGGATCAGCGAAGCCACGTACCGTCCACGGCCCGGCGCCCGCGCGGGGGACGTCCGGGAGACCGGGCGACCGTCCTCCTGCCCGGTGGTCCGGCCGGCGGGCGCCTCAAGGACAGGTCGCACCATGCCGTCACGCCTTCGTTCACCCCTCGGCCGCTCCCTCACCGCCGCCGCGGCCGGGGCGCTGCTCCTGCCCGCGGGTCCGGCCCACGGCCGGCCGGCCGCCGCCGCGCCGGAGTTCACGCAGCGGGTCCTCTTCGAGGCCGGCCGCGACCCGGGATACGCCTGCTTCCGCATCCCGGCGATCGTGCGCACCACCCGCGGCACGCTGCTCGCCTTCGCCGAGGGCCGGGTCCTCAACTGCGGTGACGCGGCCGACATCGACATCGTCGTCAAGCGTTCCACCGACGGCGGCCGCACCTGGGGCCCGCTGCGGGTGGTCACCGAGGGCGCGGGCGACACGCGCGGCAACCCGACGCCCCTCGTGGACCGCCGCACCGGACGGATCCTGCTGGCCGAGACGTACAACCGCGGCCGCCGCGACGCCGGCAACTGCGCGACGCCCTGCGAGCGCACCCCGTACCTGCAGTACAGCGACGACGACGGGCGGACCTGGTCGAGGCCGCGCGACCTGAGCCGCGACATCCGGCCCGCGCACTGGAACGCCTGGTACGCCACCGGACCCGTGCACGGCATCCAGCTGACCCGCGGCACCCGCGCCGGACGGCTCGTGCTGGGCGTCAACGCCGAGACGTGGGACGGCTCCCGCGTCAGCGCCAACCACGCCGCACTGATCGTCAGCGACGACGGCGGCACCCACTGGCGGGTGGGCGCCACGCAGACGTGGCCGGCCGCGCCGGACGGCATGTTCCGGCAGAAGCCGTCGGAGATGACGCTCACCGAACGCGCCGACGGGGCCGTCCTGGTGAGCGGCCGCGAGCAGGACGGCACCGACCCCGGCCACCGCTCCCAGGCCCTCAGCCTCGACGGCGGCGGCTCCTTCGCCGGCCCCTTCCGGTCCCTCCCCGACCTCTACACCCCGCAGGTCCAGGGCGCGACCCTGCGCCTGGGCGGCCGGCTGCTGCTGTCGGCACCGGCCGACCCCGACCGCCGCCGCACGATGATGGTCCGCTCCTCCTACGACGGCGGGCGCACCTGGGAGAGCGTGGACCGCGGCACGGTCGTCACACGGGACTGGTCCGGCTACTCGGACCTGGCGGCGGTCGACGACCGGACGGTGGGGCTGCTCTACGAGGGCGGCACGGCCGACGCCCGCGACGAGATCAGGTTCGCGCGCTTCACCGAGGACTGGCTGGCACCCCGCCGGGCCGCCGACCCGACCACCCCCGACACGGCACCGGGCGCCGCACCGGCGGCCGTCCTGGGCGGAGCCCGGCGGACGGACGGTGTGCGCGGGGGCGCCCTGATCTTCGACGGCGCCGACGACGCCGTCCGGCTGCCCCACCGCGCGCGACTGGCCCTCGGCGAGGACGACTTCACCGCCTCACTGCACTTCCGCTACACGGCGAGGGGCGGTGAGCAGCCGCTGCTGTGGCTGGGCGGCACCGGCGGCGCCCAGCCCCAGGTCTGGCTGCGCGGGGAACCGGCCCGCCACCGGATCCGGGCGCTGATCACCACCCGCTCGGGTGCCGCCGCCGTCCGGACCGCCTCGGTGTCGGCCCCCGGCGCCCGCAACGACGGCCGCTGGCACCACCTGGCGCTGCGCCGCGGCGGCGGGAGGCTGACCCTCTTCCTCGACGGCGAGGCTTTCGGCACCGCCGGCGTACCGGGCTCGGTCAGCCGCACCTCGCCGTTCGGCGTGCACATCGGGCAGCGCATGGACAGCCGCGCCTTCCTCACCGGTGCGGTCGACGACGTCCGGGTGTGGAACCGGGCTCTGTCCGACGGGGAGTTGGCGTCCGGCGCCGCGGGCGCGGCCTCCCGGGGCACCGTGCTGCACCTGCCCATGGACCGGGTGGACGGCAGCAACTAACGTCACGCGACGTGCCGGACGACACAGACGCAGCACGAGCACGGCGGCGCGCGGGCACCGGGATCGGCATGCTGCTGGTTCTGGTGCTCGGCGCGGCGCTGCTCATCGCCCTGCCGGAGGACGACGGTCCGGACGACGCGGCCTGCCGGGCCCGGACCGTCGCCTCCTGGCGTGCCGACGACGGCCTCACCGGCGAGTTCGCCCGGTACGGCGACGACCCGGCGCGCACCGACGACTGGACCGGCGGGGACGGCACCCACTCGGTGCGGCTGCCCGACGGCCGGGTGCTGTGGCTGTTCTCGGACACCTACCTGGGCCGGGTGCACGGCCCGCCGAACCCCGTCGGCGAGCCCGTCGCCTGGCGGGACGCGACCGCGCCGATGGTGCGCAACTCGGCGGTGCTGATGCGCGGCGGACGGCTCGAATCCACCCTGCCCGCACCGCTCTTCCCCGACCCGTCGCCCGGCCGGTGGCGCTGGCCGGTCGCCGCCCGCGTCGAGCCCCGCTCCCCCGGCTCCGCCGAGCAGGTGCTCCGGGTGCTGCTGTGGGTGCGCACGACCGGCCAGGCCCCGTGGATCTACGGTGTCCCGGCTGCCACCGAGGTCGCCACCCTGTCCCTGCCGCGGCTGGAACTGGAGTCGATCGTCGAGGTCCTCGACCAGAGCCGGGTACCGGACGCGTCCCGGCGGGTGCTGTTCGGCACGACCCTGGTGGCCCGGGACGGCTGGACGTACGTCTACGGCGGCGACGACGGCCGGCCCGCCGCCCGCCCCGCCTCGCACGCCTACCTGGCCCGGGTGCCGAGGGGTGCCCTCGCGGACCCGGCGGCCTGGGAGTACTGGAGCGGCGCGGACTGGGTGCCCGGGGCCCGGCCCCGCCCGGTGCTCGGGGACGGGCGGCGCAAGGGCGTGGGCAGCGCCTTCTCGGTCGTCCGGGACGGCGGGACGTACGTGCTGTTCACGATGGCCACCGGGGCCGAGGGCCTGACGACGGTGGCCTCGTACTGGGCCTGCGCCCCGGAGGGACCGTGGCACGGCCCGGGGAAGGAGTTCACCCCTCCGCTGCCGCAGGGAGAGGTCGCCGCCTACAACCCGCAGGCGCATCCGGTGCTGAGCGGCGAGGGGCGCCTGGTCCTGAGCTACGACGTCAACACGCTGGAGATCACCGGCGCGGCGGACCGGCTCAGCCGGAACGTGTCCCTGTACCGGCCGCGGTTCGTGACGCTGCGGCTGGCTCCGCCGCGCTGAGCCGCGCCTCCGGGTCCCGGGCGCGCCGCCTGGCGATCACCGCGCACACGATCAGCTGCATCTGGTGGAACAGCATCAGCGGCAGCACCGCGAGCGCCGCCTGCGCGCCGAACAGGACGCTGGCCATGGGTAGTCCGGCCGCCAGGGACTTCTTGGAGCCGGCGAACTGCAGGGCGATCCGGTCGGCGCGGCCGAAGTGCAGGGCCTTGCCGCCGTACCAGGTCAGCGCCAGCATCACGGCGAGGATCAGCGCCTCCACGGCGAACAGCCCGCCCAGGCGCGCGGGGCTGACCTGGTGCCAGATGCCCTGCACCATGCCCTGGCTGAACGCGGTGTAGACGACCAGCAGGATCGAGCCGCGGTCCACCAGGGACAGGACCTTCTTGTGGCGGGCGACGAACCCGCCGATCCAGCGGCGCAGCACCTGCCCCGCGAGGAACGGCACCAGCAGCTGCAGCACGATCTTCAGCAGCGAGTCGGCGGAGAACCCGGTGCTGCTGCCGAGCAGCGACGCGGCGAGCAGCGGGGTGGCGACGATCCCGACGAGGGAGGAGAAGGAGCCCGCGCAGATCGCCGCGGGCACGTTGCCGCGGGCGAGGGAGGTGAAGGCGATGGAGGACTGGACGGTCGACGGGACCAGGGTGAGGAAGAGCAGCCCCTGGTAGAGGGGCTGCGTGAGGACCACCGGCACCAGCCCCCGGGCCGCGAGGCCGAGGAGCGGGAAGAGGACGAAGGTGCAGGCCAGCACGGTGGCGTGGAGCCGCCAGTGGCGCAGCCCGTCCAGCGCCTCGCGGGTGGACAGCCGGGCGCCGTACAGGAAGAACAGCAGGGCGACGGCCGCCGTGGAGGCCCAGGAGGCGGCGTCGGCGGCCGGCCCGCGTGCCGGGACCAGGGCGGCGAGGCCCACGGTCCCGAGGAGCAGCAGGATGAACGGGTCGATCGGCAGCCGACGGGGCCGGTGCAGGCGTTTCACGGTGCTCCACTTGCTCGTGCTGCTGCGGTGCTTGGGTCGGGGCGGGACCGGGGCGGCCCCCTTCCATCCTGCTCCCCCCTCCGGCGATCGGGAATCCCGTACGCCGCACTCACTGCTATCACGGTCCGCGATAACGTGGGGGCGTGTACGAGCCCGCCCATCTGCGCACGTTCCTGTCGGTGGCGCAGACGCTGAGCTTCACCCGAGCCGCGGGGCGGCTCGGGCTGCGCCAGTCGACCGTCAGCCAGCACGTACGGCGGCTGGAGGAGGCCACCGGGCGGACGCTGTTCAGCCGGGACACCCACTCGGTGGAGCTGACCGAGGACGGTGAGGCGATGCTCGGCTTCGCCCGCCGGATCCTGGAGGTGCACGAGCAGGCGACGGCGTTCTTCACCGGCACCCGGCTGCGCGGCCGGCTGCGCTTCGGCGCCTCGGAGGACTTCGTGCTGACCCGGCTGCCGGAGATTCTGGAGGCCTTCCGGCAAGAGCACCCGGAGGTCGACCTGGAGCTGACGGTCGAACTGTCGGGCACGCTGCACGAGCAGCTGGCCGCCGGGAAGCTGGACCTCGTGCTGGCCAAGCGGCGGCCCGAGGACCCGCGCGGCGAGCTGGTCCGGCACGACCGGCTGGTGTGGATCGGCGCGGAGCGCCTGCGGCTCGACCCCGGCCGGCCGGTGCCGCTGATCGTCTACCCGCCGCCGGGCATCACCCGCGCGCTGGCCCTGGAGGCGCTGGAGCGGCAGGGCCGCCAATGGCGGGTGGTGTGCACCAGCGGCAGCCTCAACGGTCTCCTCGCCGCGGCCCGGGCGGGGCTGGGCGTGATGGCCCACTCGCGGGGGCTGATCCCGCCGGGCCTGGTCCGGGTGCCGGACCGGGCTGGACTGCCGGAGCTGGGGCACGTCGACTTCGTCGTGGTGCACGGCCGGCGCCGGCCGTCCGCGCAAGGAGCGGCGGACGCCCTGGCGGCGGCGCTGCTGTCGGGCGGTGACCGGCTGCGCCGCAGCGAGCGCGAGGACCTGTGACCCGGGCGCGCGGCGGAGGTGCCACGCCGCCGGGTGACGGAACGCGCCTGCGGTGCGCTGACAGGGGAGACACCCTTTTCTGCGGCCGTCCGCACCGGCACGCGGGTCGTACAGATTCGGTGGAGATTACGGCACCGAAACTTACTCAACCGTCAGGAATGTGTCCGACCCTTCCCCATGTGAGCGCATTTTCCCCCGCTGACCAGCGCGGACGAGAGCGCTGCTCACCTGCGCACCCCCTCCCGCGCCCCGGACGTGTGGGGTAGCTTTCACGGCGCTGTGCGGGGCGTCACCCGATCGAAGCGCCGAGGAGCGGGGAGCGGGGTTTGCGCGAGTTCACCAACCCTCCGTCGGCGTCCGCACCACCGGTGGGCGGTCTGGCCGACGTGGTCTTCCGCCATGCCGAGGAGGACCCGCGGCACGTGGCGCTGGGCCGCAAGGACGACACCGGGCAGTGGCGGGACGTGACGAGCGCCGAGTTCCGCGACGAGGTGCTCGCCCTGGCCAAGGGACTGCTGGCGAGCGGCGTCCGGTTCGGTGACCGCGTGGCGATCATGTCCCGCACCCGCTACGAGTGGACCCTCTTCGACTACGCCCTGTGGACCGTCGGCGCCCAGGTCGTGCCGGTCTACCCGACCTCCTCGGCCGAGCAGTGCTTCTGGATGCTCTACGACGCCGAGGTGACGGCCGCGGTCGTGGAGCACGAGGACCACGCCATGACGATCGCCACCGTGATCGACCGGCTGCCGCAGCTGCGCCGTCTGTGGCAGCTGGACTCGGGCGCGGTGCACGAGCTGTACGACGCCGGCGCGCACCTCGACGACGAGGTGGTGCACCGCCACCGGCAGGCCGTCACCCCCGACTCGGTCGCCACGATCATCTACACCTCGGGCACCACCGGCCGCCCCAAGGGCTGCCTCCTCACCCACGGCAACTTCATGTACGAGGCGGACACCGTCATCGAGGGGTGGGAGCCGGTGTTCCATTCCAAGCGGGGCGACGAGGCCTCGACGCTGCTCTTCCTGCCCCTCGCGCACGTCTTCGGGCGGATGGTCCAGGTCGCCGGGATCCGCGGGAAGGTGAAGTTCGGCCACCAGCCGCAGCTCGACGCGGCGGCGCTGCTGCCGGACCTCGCGGCATTCCGGCCGACGTTCTTCCTGGCCGTGCCGTACATCTTCGAGAAGGTGTTCCACGCGGCCCGCCGCAAGGCGGAGAAGGAGGGCCGCTCCGGCCCCTTCGAGAAGGCGGTCGACATCGCCGTCCAGTACGCCGACGCCATGGAGGCGAAGGCGTGGGGCACCGGGCCGGGCCCGTCCGCGGGGCTGCGCCTGCAGCACCAGCTGTTCGACAAGCTCGTCTACGCCAGGATCCGTGCGGCGATGGGCGGCCGGATCAAGCACGCCATGTCCGGCGGCTCCGCGATGGACCGGCGCCTGGGGCTGTTCTTCGCCGGCGCCGGCGTGCACATCTACGAGGGCTACGGGCTCACCGAGTCCACGGCCGCCGCGACGGCCAACCCGCCCGGGCGCACCCGCTTCGGCACGGTCGGCCGGCCCATCCCGGGCATGACCGTCCACATCGCGGACGACGGCGAGATCTGGCTGCGCGGCGACAACGTCTTCCAGGGCTACCTGAACAATCCCAAGGCCACCGACGGGACCCTGCACGACGGCTGGCTGGCCACCGGCGACCTCGGCGTGCTCGACGAGGACGGCTACCTGACGATCACCGGCCGCAAGAAGGAGATCCTGGTCACCTCGGGCGGCAAGAGCGTCTCACCCGGAGTGCTGGAGGAGCGGGTCCGGGACCACCCGCTGGTCAACCAGTGCATCGTCGTGGGCAACGACCGCCCCTACATCGCCGCTCTGGTGACCCTCGACCAGGAGGCCGTGGAGCACTGGCTGGCGATGCGGAACAAGCCGCGGATGTCCCCGGCGGAGCTGGTGCGCGACGAGGACCTGGAGACGGAGGTGCGGCGCGCGGTGGTCGCCGCGAACACGCTGGTCTCGCAGGCGGAGTCCATCCGCACCTTCCGCATCCTGGCCCAGCCGTTCACGGAGGAGCACGGGCTGCTCACGCCCTCCCTGAAGCTCAAGCGCAGGGCGATCGAGAAGGCGTACGAGAACGAGGTCGAGGCGCTGTACCGGGCGTGACCCCTGCCGTACGGGGCATTCGTCGCTTCGGAATTCTCCCGTCAGGAATGCATCACGGCTCGTGATCGTTGACGATGGGAGCACACCTGACCGCAAACCTAAGGATCGAGAGCTCGTGAGCAAGGTCCCCCCGATCATCCTGAACAACGGCGTCGAGATGCCCCAGCTGGGCTTCGGCGTCTGGCAGGTGCCGGACGACGAGGCCGAGACGGCCGTCGCGACGGCGCTGGAGGCCGGGTACCGCAGCATCGACACAGCGGCGATCTACGGCAACGAGGAGGGCACCGGCAAGGCCATCGCCGCGTCCGGCGTCCCCCGCGAGGAACTCTTCGTCACGACCAAGCTCTGGAACGCCGACCAGGGATACGACTCCACCCTGCGCGCCTTCGACACCTCGCTGGGCAAGCTCGGCCTGGACTACGTCGACCTGTACCTGATCCACTGGCCGACGCCGGAGCGGGGCCTGTACGTCGACACCTACAAGGCGTTCGAGAAGCTGCACGCCGACGGGCGGATCAAGGCCATCGGTGTCTCGAACTTCCTTCCGGAGCACCTCGAGCAGCTGATCGACGAGACGTCGGTCGTCCCCGCGGTGAACCAGATCGAGCTGCACCCGCACCTGCAGCAGCAGGCCGCCCGCGACTACCACGCGGAGCACGGCATCGCCACGGAGGCCTGGTCGCCGCTGGGCCAGGGCAAGGGCCTGCTGGAGGTCCCGGCGATCGTGGCCATCGCCCGCAAGCACGACCGCACCCCCGCCCAGGTCGTGCTGCGCTGGCACCTCCAGCTGGGCAACGTGGTGATCCCGAAGTCCGTGACGCCCGCGCGGATCGAGGAGAACATCGACGTCTTCGGCTTCAGCCTGGACGACGAGGACCTCGCGGCCATCAGCGCCCTGAACGAGGACCGCCGCCTGGGCCCGCACCCGGCGGAGTTCAACGACGCCTGACCGGCACCCCGGCGCGACGCGCGGCGCCCCGGCCCGAAGCCCCCGCGGCTCACGGACCGGGGCGCCGCGCGTTGCGCACCCGCGCGATGCCGGCCCCCGGCGAGGTCCCCGCAGGTGTCCCCCGCCCGGTGACGACGACCGTTGCGGGCGCTATCCCGGCCGGACCGCCGTGTGAACCGTGTGGGCCTCCAGGACGAACACGTCCGGGCGGCGGTGCACGCTCGCCTCGTCGTCGGGGTCGAGGAGGCGGTCGACGGTCGCGAGGTCCTCGGCGTCGAGCCCCTCGGCCAGCTTGTCGCGCATGTGCGACAGCGAGGCCACGACGTAGGCCCGGGCCCGGTCCGACACGGGTGCCGGGAGGTCCAGCAGGAAACTGTGGGTCCGGGTGGGCTTCAGGCCCGCCGCGGACAGCAGGGCCGGCCAGTCCTCGGTCTCGGCGACGTGCCCGGGCAGGTCGTGGCGCATCCGGGTGAACCACTCGGCCTGCACCGCGTCGATCCGCGCCTGGAGTCCGGGCCGGCCGATGCCGATGTCGCGCGGCAGGAACCGCGGGGGCAGCCCGCCTTCCATGAGGGCCAGCGTGCCGCCGGGCGCCAGCCGGGCCGCGAACGCGGCGAGCGCGGCCCGCTGATCGCCGAGGTGGTGCAGGCTGCGGCTCGCCCAGAGCAGGTCCGCGGGGTACTCCAACTCGCCCAGTACGTCAGGGAGTTCACCGGTGATCGTGCCGAAGCGGTCCGTGAATCCGAGCCGCTCGGCCCGCGCCCGGGCCCGCTCCAGCAGCGGCACGGAGCCGTCCACGGCGACGACCCGCGCGCCCGGGAACGTCTCCGCGAACAGGCACGCCACGACGCCCGGCCCGCTGCCCGCGTCCACGATCAGCCCCGGTTCGGTCACCTCCTTCGCCAGCCAGCCCAGTGCCCGCTCGTAGAGGGAGGCGAACAGTTCGGCCGAGGACTCCAGCAGCGGGCCCATCTCGGCCCAGTCCATGTCCGTGTGGCCGTGGTGGTGGCCCTGTCCGGGCGTGTGCTCGTGCTCGTGGGGGTGGTCGTGCCGGTGCGCCATGGGGCTCAGCCTCTCGCTCGGATGCGGCCAGCGTGCGCCGACGCACCGCGAAAGGGCCACCGATGTTGCCGTCCCGGCAACAATCGGGCACCGGCCCGCCGGGGCGGAAAGCCCCGGCGGGCCCGCGCGGACGGCACCTCAGGGGGCCAGGACAGCGGCGTTCGGGCGTTCTGCATCGGTTGCCGGAACCGGGCGGGGAACCAGCGGCCTGGGCATGGACCGAGGTACGCCGACCCGGTCCGGCGGGCCGGGCGCAGCACGTCGCGCCACGGCCGGCGGCATCGCGCGCGGCGGGACGGGCCGGATGCCGAACGGTGTCGGCGAGGCCCGGCCGGCCGGGTCATGGGGCGGCGCCGCCCTGGTCGAAGCCGCCCTTCCGGAACGCCCTGAGGCTGAACACCGGGTCGGGGCGCGGGCGGTCCTGGTCGGGGAGCCGGGCCAGGCGCGCCGCGAAGTCCTCGGCGAGGGGGTCGCCGGGCGGCAGGGTGACGAACCAGCCCCGGCGCAGGTCGGCGACGGTGCGGCGGGGGCTGCGGCCCTGGCCGTGGCCGGTGAAGCGCGCCCGCCCGGCCGGCACCAGGCCGTGGGCGGCGGCGCAGGACGTGACGTCCGCCGCCGCGTCCCGGACCGGCCCGGGCGGGCGTTCGGACAGGACGACATCGATGTCACTGCCCACGTTGTGGGAGGCGGCCTTGTCCACGGTCGTGATGTACACCCCGCCGGGCCGCAGCACCCGGGCGCACTCGCCGACGACGGCGCGCACATCGGGCTCGTCGACCAGGTGCAGCAGCCAGATGCTGCACACGGCGTCGAACTCCCCGTCCCGGAAGGGCAGTCGGCGGCTGTCGGCGCGGACGACGGCTCCCGGGAGCCGGGTGGCGGCCCGGCGCGCCATGGCGGGGGCGAGGTCGACGCCGGTCACGCGCAGGTCCGGGCGGCCGGCCGCGAGCCGGCGGGTGACGATGCCGGTGCCGCAGGCGACGTCCAACAGGCCGCGCGCGTGCGGCGGCAGGAGGTCCAGCACGGCCTGGGCGGCGGCGGCCGCCCGGGGTTCGCCGCCGCGGGAGGCGTCGTAGCGTTCCGCTTCCTTGTCGTAGTCCAGCACGCGGTCAGTGTGCCCCGTGCGCCGGGGCCAGGTCCTCCACCCTGCGGGCGAGCTCGAAGTCCTTCGCGGTGACGGCGCCGCCGGCGCTGTGCGTGTGCACCGACAGGGACACGGTGTCGTAGCCCAGCGTCAGGTCGGAGTGGTGGTCGAGCTCCTCCTGCACCTGGGCGATGTGCACGACCATGGCCGTCGCGGCGGTGTGCGAGGCCAGACGGTAGGAGCGGCGGATGCGGTCGCCGTCGAGCGACCAGCCCGGCAGCTCGGCCAGCCGGTCCTCGATCTCCTTCTGCGACAGCGGTGCGACGGGCATGGGCTGCGCTCCTTCCCCTGGCTCTCGGCGTCCTCGTCGTCTCTCAGCCTGCCACAGCGGGAGGCCTGCGTCCCTGGTCAGGCGGTGTGCCTGACCGGTACGGCCGGATCTCGGCTACGGTCGGCGGCATGACCACTCACGCGTCCACCGCCGGGCAGGGCGTGGGCCCGCTGCTGCGGGCCTGGCGGGAGCAGCGCCGGGTGAGCCAGCTGGAGCTGGCCCTGCGCGCGGACTCCTCGGCCCGGCACATCAGCTTCGTCGAGACGGGCCGCTCCCGGCCGAGCGAGGAGATGGTGCTGCGGCTGGCCGAGCACCTGGACGTCCCGGTGCGGGAGCGCAACGCCCTGCTGCTGGCGGCCGGTTACGCCCCGCGCTACCCGGAGACGCCGCTGGACGACCCGGCGCTGGAGGCGCTGCGCGCCGGCATCGAGCGGCTCATCGGCGGCTATGAACCGTATCCGGCGCTGGTGGTGGACGCGCGCTACGACGTGGTCGCGGCCAACCGGGGGGTGATGGCGCTGGTCGACGGGGTCTCCGCGGGCCTGCTGGAGCCGCCGCTGAACGCGATGCGGCTCGCGCTGCACCCGGAGGGGCTGGCGCCGCGCATCCGGAATCTGCGCGCCTGGCGCGGCCATCTGCTGGAGCAGATGCGGCGGCAGATCGCGCTGCACCGCTCCGCGCCGCTGCGGGCCCTGTACGAGGAGGTCTCGGCGTACCCCGTACCGGCGGAGGATCCGGCCGAGGAGGCGGCGGAGCCGGTGCCGTACTTCGCGCTGCCGCTGCGGATCGAGCACGAGGGCCGGACGCTGTCGTTCATCTCGTCGATCTCGACGTTCAACACCCCGATGGACGTGACCGTCGCCGAGCTGGCCATCGAGACGCTGCTCCCGGCCGACCCGGCGACGGTCAAGTACCTTCAGGAGATGTCTTCCTGACGTGCTTTCAGCGCGAGGTGCTGGGCGGCGGCGAACCCGGCGACGGCCAGGGCCTGGAGCACCGTCCACACGGCGCCGGCCGTGCTCGGCGACAGCCACAGCGCCAGGGCCGCCAGGCTGAGCACCGTCCAGGCGAGGTTGCCCTCGACGACGGCCCGCACCGCGGCCGTGGGCGGCCGCCGGTGTCCGGCCAGCAGCGCCACCCCGGCCGTGTAGAGGGCGAGGAAGGCGCCGACGCCGAGCAGCAGGTCGGAGCCGACGCCGAGGAACCGTCCCAGCGGGCCGGAGAACGCGAGGTAGGCGACGGCGTTGGCGCCGGTCACCACGGCGTCCAGGGCCAGGAAGCGGCGCAGCATGGACTGCGGCTCGGAGGTCCGGGCGAGCGCGGCGAGCTGGATCGCGGACATGGGGCATCACCCTCCGTCGGGTCGTGGTGCGGTGGCCGGGGCCGCGCCCCGGGCCGGAGTGCGCCGGCCCGGAGCGGGGTACGGACGACGATCCCGGACCGGCCGGGCCGGGTCGATTACCCGCGAGGTCATGCCCCCGCCCGACCGGCCGTGTCGATCAATTCCGCTTCCGGCTCTGGGAGAGCGCGGACCCGGCGTGACAGACTGATCGCGGACCGGGCACGTTGGGGAGGCGTGGCGTGAGCGAACGGCGGGCCGCACCCACCGTGGGCCAGGTGGTGCTGGGCAAGCGGCTGCAGGAACTGCGTGAGGCCGCGGGGCTGAGCCGGGAGGAGGCCGCGCGCGTGCTGCGCGTCGCCCCCGCGACGGTCCGGCGCATGGAGACCGCCGACGTGGCGCTGAAGATCCCGTACGTGCAGATCCTGCTGACCGCCTACGGGGTCGGCGAGGACGAGGTGACCGCGTTCGTGGACCTGGCCGAGGAGGCGAACCGGCCCGGCTGGTGGCAGCGGTTCCACGACGTGCTGCCGGAGTGGTTCAGCCTGTACGTGAGCCTGGAGGGCGCGGCCCGGATCATCCGCTCCTACGAGCCGCACTTCGTGCCCGGCCTGCTGCAGACCGAGGGGTACGCGCGGGCCGTGCTGGAGACCGGGACCATCGCCAACGCCGGGCCCGAGGCCGTGGAGCGGCACGTGTCGCTGCGCATGGAGCGGCAGCGCCTGCTGGAGCAGCCGGATCCCCCGCACCTGTGGGTGATCATGGACGAGACGGTGCTGCGGCGGCCGGTGAGCGTCGACGGCCGGGTGATGCGCGAGCAGCTGGACAAGCTGCTGGAGTACGCCGCGCGGGACCGGGTCACGTTGCAGATCGCGGAGTTCCGGGACGGCCCGCACCCCGGGACGTACGCGCCGTTCTCCCTGTTCCGCTTCGCCGAGCCGGAGCTGCCGGACATGGTCTTCACGGAGTACCTGACCGGCGCGCTGTACCTGGACTCGCGCAAGGAGGTCTCGGCGCACCTGGAGGTCCTGGACCACATGACGGCCCGGTCCGGTTCCACGCGGCGCGCGGAGGAGCTGCTGCGGGAGTACCGCGACGCGTACTGAGCCCCCTACGGGCGCCCCCCTGGCGCGACGGGGCGGCCCGGCCCGTCCCGGCTGTCGCCCCCTGGAGGCGCGCGGCGGCCTGACCCGTACGGGCCCCGTCGGCGGGTGGCCCCGGCGGGGCGCCCCTAGCGTCGGGGGGACGGGGAGCACGCGAAGGAGGTCCGATGCCCGGATTCGAGGTGCTGTACCAGGCGGCGGCACTGTGCCTGATGTACCCCGACGACGGCTTCCGCACCCGGTTGCCGCTGCTGCGTGAAGCCGCGCCGCAGTTGCGGGAGTTCGCCGACCACGCGGCCGTCACCCCGCAGCGGGAGCTGGCCGCGCACTACGTCGAGGTCTTCGAGTCCGGCCACCGGGAGCACAGCCTGTACCTGCGCGTCTGGCGCGAGGCGGCCCCGGCGCCCTCGGAGGACCTCTACCGCGCCCACGGCCTGCGGACCACCGGCGAGGAGCCCCCGGACTTCCTGCCGGCGGTCCTGGAGCTCGCGGCCCGCACGGGCACGACCCGGCCGCTCACGGACCACCGCGACGGCCTGGAATCCCTCCGCACGGGCCTGACGTCCTTCGGCACCCCCTACGCCGCGGTCCTGGACGCGGTGTGCGCGACGCTGCCGCCGGCCGTCACCGCCGCGCCCGGGGCCCGCCTGCCCGGGCCCTGACGCCCGCGCCCCCGACGGGCCGGACGGCCGCGGCCGCCGCCGTCACGGCTTCTCAGGCCGGGCCCTCCTTGGCGTCGCGTCGGTCCTCGTCGACGATCTCCGCGTCCACCACGCCGTCCTCGTCCCGGGAGGTGGCGGTGGGGTGGTCGGCGGAGGGTTGCTGCGCCTGGGCGTAGAGGGCCTGGCCCAGTTTCTGGCCGGCCGTGGCGAGTTTCTCGACGCCGGCGCGGAGGGCGGCGGTGTCCGCCTGCTGCTTCAACCCTTCCTTCACCTCCTGGAGGGCCGACTCGACCTCGGTCCTCGTGTCGGCCGGGACCTTGTCGGCGTTGTCCTTGAGGAACTTCTCGGTCTGGTAGACGAGTTGCTCGGCCTGGTTGCGGGTCTCGGCGGCCTCGCGGCGCTTGCGGTCCTCCTCCGCGTACTGCTCGGCCTCGCGCATCATGCGGTCGATGTCGTCCTTGGGCAGGGCCGAGCCGCCGGTGACGGTCATCTTCTGCTCCCGGCCGGTCGCCAGGTCCTTGGCGGAGACGTGCATGATGCCGTTGGCGTCGATGTCGAAGGCGACCTCGATCTGCGGGACGCCGCGCGGGGCCGGGGGCAGTCCGGTGAGGTCGAAGACGCCGAGCTTCTTGTTGTACGCGGCGATCTCGCGCTCCCCCTGGTAGACCTGGATGCCGACCGAGGGCTGGTTGTCGGCGGCCGTGGTGAAGATCTCCGAACGCCGGGTGGGGATCGTGGTGTTGCGCTCGATGAGCTTGGTCATGATGCCGCCCTTGGTCTCGATGCCGAGGGACAGCGGGGTGACGTCGAGCAGCAGCACGTCCTTGACGTCGCCGCGGATGACGCCCGCCTGGAGCGCGGCGCCCAGGGCCACGACCTCGTCGGGGTTGACGCCCTTGTGCGGGTCCTTGCCGGTGAGATCCTTCACCAGGTCGGTCACGGCGGGCATGCGGGTCGAGCCGCCGACGAGGATCACGTGGTCGATCGCCGAGAGCTGCACGCCCGCGTCCCGGACCGCCTGGTGGAACGGGGCCTTGCAGCGGTCCAGCAGGTCGGCGGTGAGCTCCTGGAACTGGGCCCGGGTCAGCTTCTCGTCGAGGTGCAGGGGCCCCTCGGCCGAGGCCGTGATATAGGGCAGGTTGATGGTCGTCTCGGTGGAGCTGGACAGCTCGATCTTGGCCTTCTCCGCTCCCTCGCGCAGCCGCTGCAGGGCCATCTTGTCCCGGGCGAGGTCGACGCCGTACTGCCCCTGGAAGCGCTTGACCAGGTACTCGACGATCCGCTGGTCCCAGTCGTCGCCGCCGAGGTGCGTGTCGCCGTTGGTGGCCTTGACCTCGATGACGCCCTCGCCCATCTCCAGCAGCGACACGTCGAAGGTGCCGCCGCCGAGGTCGAAGACCAGGACCGTCCGGTCGTCGCCCTTGTCCAGTCCGTAGGCGAGGGCCGCGGCGGTCGGCTCGTTGATGATGCGCAGGACGTTCAGGCCCGCGATCTCGCCGGCCTCCTTGGTCGCCTGCCGCTGGGTGTCGTCGAAGTACGCGGGGACGGTGATCACCGCGTCGGTGACGTCCTCGCCGAGGTAGGACTCCGCGTCCCGCTTCAGTTTCTGCAGCACCCGCGCCGACAGTTCCTGCGCGCGGTAGCGGGTGCCGTCGACGTCGCCGTGCTCCGGGAAGCGCCAGCCGGCGTCTCCCATGTGCCGCTTGACCGACCGCGCCGTGCGCTCCACGTTCGTCACGGCCTGCCGCTTGGCGACCTCGCCGACCAGCACCTCGCCGTTCTTGGCGAACGCCACGACCGAGGGTGTGGTCCTGGCCCCCTCCGCGTTGGCGATGACGGTGGGTTCGCCGCCCTCCAGCACGGCGACCACCGAGTTCGTCGTTCCGAGGTCGATCCCGACCGCCCGTCCCATCGCTGTCCCCTTCCGTCAGGGCGCCCCGCACACCTTCCAGCACAAAACTTGAGTGCGCTGTTGTCAATGCCGGGTGCGGGCGGCCGCAGCCCGGTGGGGGTGGTGCACGCCGGACAGCGCGACGCGCGGGCCGCCCCGGCAGGGCGGTCCCGCGCGTCGGGAGCCGGGTGTGCTCAGGCGAGCTTGGCGGACAGCGTGATGGGCGTCGCCTTCAGCGCCTGGCTCACCGGGCAGCCGGTCTTGGCCTCCTCGGCGGCGGCCAGGAAGGCCTCCTCGTCGATGCCGGGGACGGTGCCCTCGACGGTGAGGTGGATGCCGGTGATGCCCTCGCCGGGCTGGAAGGAGACGTCGGCCGAGGTGACGAGCTTGGTGGGCGGCGTCCCGGCCTTGTTCAGGATGTTGGAGAAGGCCATGGAGAAGCAGCTGGAGTGGGCGGCGGCGATCAGCTCCTCGGGGCTGGTCTTCCCGTTCGCCTCCTGGGCGCGGGAGGCCCACGTGACCGGCTGCTCGCCGATGGCACCGGAGGAGTCGAAGGTGACGACGCCCTTCCCCTCCAGCAGGTTGCCTTCCCAGACCGTGTGTGCGGAGCGCGTGGTAGCCACGAGTTCTTCCTTTCGCGTACGGAGTCGCGTGGGGGCCCGTCCGGCGGGTCCTGTGTCCCCCATCCGATCACATCACGCCTCAACTGACGCGGAAGACCGGACCCCTGGGCCGGAACGGCAGCCGCGCGCCCGGCGGCAGGAGGTAGGCGTGCTCACGCCGCACACGCAGGTCGTCGCACCAGCCGTCGGTGATGATCAGCACGGGCGCCCCGGGCGGGAAGTCGTCGGCGCGGTGCAGCAGGTCGATGCCCGGTTGCAGCACGGTCCCGCCGCGCCCGTGCACCCGCACCCGGCCGGCGATCTCGCCGACGGGCAGGTAGCCCGCGTCGTACGGGGCGGCGTCGCAGAAGACGACCCGGGCGGCCGGCACGTCACGGGCCCCGGCGTAGGAGGCGATGGCGCCCAGGGCCTTGCCGAGGAGGGTGCGGTCCATGGAGCCGGAGGTGTCCAGGACGACGCCGAAGGTGCAGCGGGCGACCTCCTCGGGCGGGAAGTACCGCCCGGCGCGCGGGATGCCGGGTGTGGCCGCCTGGCGCCGCGAGGGGCGCGCGTAGGTGCGCAGCGGCTCGGGGCGGGGCACGAACTCGTCGAACCAGCGGGCGAGACGCGCGTCCCAGGGCAGCGGCGGATGGGACAGCGCACGGATCTCCTCGACCAGTCCGCCGGGCAGGAAGCCCCGCTCCTGGCGCTGGTGCAGGTCCAAGCCCTGGGCGAGACCGCGGCGGTAGAAGGCGTCGAGGTCGACGTAGGCGCGGGGTGAGCCCAGCGGCGCGCCGAGCACGTCGCCGGCGCCCTTGCCGCGCGGGGTGGCCAGGCGCCGTTGCCGGCGCAGGTCGCCGGCGATGCGGTCGTGGATCTCCTCGGCGGACAGCCCGGCGAGGGCGGGGTCGTGGAGCAGTCCTTCGGGCATGGTGCCGATCTGCATCTCGGTCAGCCAGCCGTTGACGACGTAATCGCAGGCGACGTTGAACAGGTAGGGGTCGCGGGTGCCGCAGCGGTCGCCGTGGCGCAGGGCGGCGTGCAGCATCTCGTGGGCGAGGACGAAGCGCCATTCGTCCTCGTCCAGCCGGCGCAGCGGGTTGAGGTAGATCTCCCCGGCCTCGGCGTTGACGGCGGCGATCGCGATGCCGTGGGCACGGGCCAGTTCGGCGTCGGCGACCAGCTCGATGCCGGAGGCGATGCCGCCGAGGAGCGGGTAGGAGGAGACGAACCAGCTCAGGGCCCGCTGCCAGGGGTGCCGGTCGGGCGCCTCGCCCCCCAGGGTGTCGCGGCGGCCGCCCGCCATGTCCATCGCGGCGGAGACGGTCCGGGTCAGGGCGGTGGCGAAGGCCAGCTGCCAGTCGGGCGGACGGGACCAGCCGGTCCACGGCACCAGCACCTGGTCGGGTTCGTCGCCGGCCGTGCCGCAGCGGGCGTACGCGGCGGGCAGGCCGTCGCGCCGCCAGCGCGCGGCCAGCTGGTCCTCGTCGCCGTCCGGATAGGAGGCGGGCAGGTGGTCGGGGGTGCTGCCGACGGTGAAGCCGAGCAGGAAGCGGTTGACGACGACGCAGCGGGCGGCGACGTCGAAGGCGTCGGGCTGCACGCGTGCGCCCTTGACCGCCGGGATGTGGCCGAAGCCGAGGTGGAGGACGGCGTGCGCGAGCGCCCAGGCCCAGTCGGCGGGCTCGGCGAGCCGGTCCGGGTGGACGTGCAGGTCGCCGTCCGAGTCGACGGCGACGAGTCCGCCGCGCGGGGCGAGGGAGCACTCCTCCCGGCGGCAGATGTCGAACTCGACCGCCGCCAGGGCGGGGTTGGCCTTCAGCAGGCGTACTCCTTCGGCGAACGCCTCGCCGGCGAGGTCCCGCTTCTTCTTCCTGGCGGGGCTGCGGCTCACCGCCGCGCCTCCACCAGCCGGGGCATGTCCCGGGCCGCCTCGACGAGGAACCACGAGGGCAGCACCGGGTTGCCGTCGCTGTCGGAGGCGACGACCGTCTGGGCGACCTCGACGGAGATCTCCGCGAGCTGCACCAGCAGCGACTTGGCGCGGTAGGCGGTCCGGCGGCCGTTGGCGGACATGTGCTCGCGGCTGACCGGCAGTTCCTTGACCAGCCGGCCGCGGAAGGAGTCGGCGAGGTAGTAGAGCAGGTCGCGGTCCTCGGGGCGATGGGGCCAGCCGGCGTCGCCCCTGATGATCGCCTCGATGCCGTACCGGCTGCGGACGATCTTGACGTAGCCGCAGAAGGCGGTGGCGTGCGCCGGGGTGAGGGTGCCGTGGGCGAGGACCTTCAGGGTGTCCTCGTCGAGGTCCGGGCCGAAGGAGTGCAGGGCGTCGGAGAGCATGTGCCAGGAGCGGGGCGTGGAGAACGGCTCCTCGGTCTTGGGCGGCTTGGACCAGAGGTGGTCGGGCCGGTCGGTGAGGTGGTCCACGACCCAGGGGTGGATGCCGTTGCCCTGGGCCCAGGCCAGCCAGTCGGCGGCGGAGGCCTCCAGGTGCACGTGGGTGAGCCGGTTGACGAGCGCGGAGGCGATGGGCCGGGCGAGGGCGTTGTCGGTGGCGCGGTTGCCGGCGCCGATGACGAGGGAGCCGGGGGGCAGTTCGTAGTCGCCGATGCGGCGGTCCAGGATCAGCGAGTAGAACGCCTTCTGCACGTCGGGCGTGGCCGCGTTGAGTTCGTCCAGGAACAGGCAGTAGGGCTCGTCGCGGGCGATGGCCTGCGGCGGGCAGAACACCGAGCGGCCGTTGCGGATCTGGGGGACGCCGATGAGGTCCTCGGGGGCGAGCTGGGTGCCCAGCAGGCTCACGCACTCCAGGCCCAGCGACTCGGCGAAGTCCCGCACCAGGGAGGACTTCCCGATGCCGGGGGCGCCCCAGAGGAACACCGGCCGCACGGTGGCGAGGCCGAGCAGCAGGTCGGGGACGCGGGAGGGCGTGACGGTGACGGCTGCCTGCAAAGCAGCTACTCCTCGGGGATGGGGACATACGCGCAGCTGTGCGGCGTGGGACACCGACAGTGTGCGCGGACGGCCTGCCCGGCGCAGCCGAATTTCAGGCGGCGCGCTCCTCCTCGCCGGTCTCCACCGGCACCTGCGGTCCGTTCGACTCGCGCAGCCAGCGGCGCAGCACCCGGTGCACGTGCTCGGCGCCGACGAGCGCCTCTCCGTCCCGGACCGGCGCCGACAGCGCGGTGGGCGACAGCAGGAACGGCTTGCCCTGGGCGCCGCCGAGCCCGCCGTGGGAGCCGATCTGCTCCTCGAAGGCGAGGACTTCGCCGTCGGCCGGGTCGTGGAAGGAGTTGACCATGATGTCGGCGGTGTGCGGGAAGGAGTGCGTCCGGCGTACCGCGTCGGCAGCGCCCGGGCCGAAGGCCGCGAGCGGCCCGGGGTTGTCGTCCAGGTCGGCGAGCGGTATCTCGGCACCGTAGGCGCCGAGGACGACTCCGCCGTGCTCCTCGCTGCGCACCAGCAGGAAGCCGATGCCGGGATGGTTGGCGAGGGTCGGCAGCAGCGCCGGGTGGCGGGCGTCGATCTCCTCCTTGGTCATCCGGTGGGGCACGTCCGGGAAGGAGATCAGGCCGAGGTTGCCGGAGGCCAGCACGATCGGCTCCTCCCGTCGTCCGGGGCGGTGCCGCTCGCCGCCGTCCTCCTCGGGGATGCGCAGGGCGGCGCGGACGGCGGCCCGGGCCTCCGCCCCGCTGCGGGTGCGTTCCGCCCTGCGCGGCACGGGCAGGCCGCAGCCGGCGCGCACCAGATCGCCGAGGGTGAGGCCGTAGCGGGAGCGGAACGTCTCGCCGGGACTCTGCCCGTGGTCGGACAGCACCACGATCCGGTAGGGGCGCGGGGCGTGTTCGGCGACGTTCTCGATGAGGGCGAGGCAGCGGTCGAGCCGTTCGAGGACCTTCTGCGCGTCGCGGCCGGCGGGGCCGGAGTGGTGGGCGACCTCGTCGTAGGCGACGAGGTCGGCGTAGACGGCGGTGCGGCCGGCGAGCATGTCGCCGGTCACCGCGGCGACCACGACGTCCCGTTCGACGACGGTCGCGAAGGCCCGCACCAGCGGGTAGAGGCCCCCGCGGGAGACCCGGGGGCGCTGCTTGCGCAGGCGGGCCCGGGTGGACTGGCCGATCTCGCGGCCCACCTCGGCGAGGAAGGACAGGGCGGTGCGCACGGCGTTGGCGGGGTCGGAGAAGTAGGCGAAGTAGCCGTCGCGGGAGCGGTTCTCCGGGCTGCGGCGGCGGACGGCGATGGACAGCACCAGCGCCTGCTCGTCGGCTCCGCCGCTGAACAGGTTGCCCCGGCTGGCGCCGTCCACGGCGAGCAGCCCGTCGTGCCCCGCGTGCCGGACGGCGCGGCGCTGCAGCTCGACGGCGCTGGTGGGCCGGTTGCAGACGACGATCTCGCGGGTGTCCTTCTCGTACCAGCGGAACGCGGGGACGTCGTGGTTGCTGCCGTGCAGGATGCCCAGCTGGCTGGCGCCGGTCTGGCTGGACCAGTCGGTGCGCCAGGGGGTGAGGCGGTGGCCGCCGTCCTCGATCCAGCGGGCGACGGTGGGCATCAGGCCCTTGCCGACCGCGTCCAGGAGGGTGTCGTGGCCGACGCCGTCCAGTTGGAGGAAGAGCGTGCCGGGGCTGGAGGGGCTGGGCGGTCCGGAGCGCCGGCGGCGGTCGGAGAGCCGGTACAGCCGGCGGCGGTAGGCGTCGTCGTCGCGCACGGCGAGGGCGGCGCCGGTCGCCGATGCCACGGCCGACATCACCGCGGCGACGACGACGGCGGTCTCCGGGGCGGCGGCTCCCCGCTCGGCCGGGTTGAGGTTGAGGGCGAGCAGCAGCAGCGCGCCGTTGAGGAAGAACACCAGCAGGCCGAGCACCAGCGCCGGGACGAGGAGCAGCAGCCGCACGAGCAGCGGCCACACCAGCGCCGACAGCAGGCCGAACGCGCCCGCGCCGAAGGCCGCCGTGACGGCGATGTCGGTGGCGCTGGACCCGTCCTGCGAGCGGAGCCGGAAGTCGGGCAGGATCCCGGCGAGCACGAGCATGGTGACGGTGGAGACCGCCCACACGGCGACGCTCCGCCCGACCTGACTGGCGGCTCTCCGCCACCGCACGCCCCGCACGCCCAGCCACCTCACGTCCCGGCCCGTCCCACGGGCTCCCTGCTCACAGTGTCACAACGCACGCGGGGACCCGTTCGCCTCCCGCGTGCCGCTTCCGGTCGAGCCGCTCGCCTTCCCCGCCGCGGGACGGCTCACGCACGGCGGCAGCCGTGGCGGGAGCGCGGTGCCCGGCCGCACGGCGGGCACGGCCGAAGGCGGGCGGGAGCGGGTGGGGTGGCGGCGGATCCGACGGTCAGCGGCCGTCGTAGCCGGCCGTCGGCATCGACAGGCGGCGGTGCACGCACGCCTTCATCTCCGCGTCGTACGCCGGTTCCGCGTGCCCCACCGTCTCGATGCGCACCCCGCGGCGCGCGCACTCGGCGGTGAACTCCTCGACGGAGGCGAGCGCGCTCTCAAGGACCCGCAGGCTGGGCGCCACGAAGACGTCGCGGCCGGGCCGGACGCCGTCCCACAGGGCCCCGTGGTCGGGCCGCAGCCCGCGCACGAGCAACTCGCGGCTGACGACGTAGCCCCGCTCGGCGGCCCAGCGGGCGCACATCGCGTGCTGGCTGCGGGAGTCGACGAGGAAGGGATCCTCGTCCAGCTCCTCCAGCGGCGTCAGACTCGCGATCGCCGTGACCCGCACCGGCCCCATGGCGTCCCCCCTCACCTCCGGTTTCGCCGCCGACCCTACTCCTGCACGTAGGCTTCGGGGAGTCGCGCGAAGGAGGCAGAGGAGTGCCGGTGGAGATCACCTGGTGGGGTCACGCCACCTGCACGGTGGAGGACTCGAACGTACGGGTTCTCACCGACCCGCTGTTCGCACGCCGGCTCGCGCATCTGCGGCGCCGGCGCGGGGCGCCGCCCCCGCCCGCCGCCCACCGCGCCGACGTGGCCCTGGTCTCCCACCTGCACGCCGACCACCTGCACGTGCCGTCCCTGATGCGCCTGGAGCCGGGCACGCGCCTGCTCGTGCCCCGGGGCGCGCGCCGGGCCGTGCCCGGTCTGCGCCGGCTCACGCACCTGCGCATGAGCGAGGTGGCGCCCGGGGACGAGACACGGGTCGGCGACCTCGTCGTACGGGCCGTGCCGGCGCGGCACGACGGGCGGCGGCTGCCGTTCGGGCCGCACCGCTCCCCCGCCCTCGGCTACGTCATATCCGGCGAGGCCCGGACCTACTTCGCCGGGGACACGGGCCTGTTCGAGGAGATGGCGAAGGAGGTCGGGCCGGTCGAGGTGGCCCTGCTGCCGGTGGGCGGCTGGGGACCGTACCTGGGCGAGGGGCACCTGGACGCCGGCCGGGCGGCACAGGCGCTGGCCCGGCTCGCGCCGCGCAGTGCCGTGCCGGTGCACTACGGCACGTACTGGCCGATCGGCATGGACGCCGTGCGGCCCCACGAGTTCCACACGCCGGGGCAGGAGTTCGTGCGGCTGGCCGCCCGGCACGCGCCCGGGGTGGCGGTGCACCGGCTGGAGCACGGGGAGAGCGTGCGGCCGGAGGCCGCGCGGTGAGCTGGTCCGCGGGGGTGTCCCTGCTCGCGGCGTCGGCCGTCACCCCGGCGTCCGTCGTGCCGGAGACCACGCAGCAGGCGATCGGGTACCCGACGCTGTTCGTCCTGGTGCTGGCCGGGGCACTGGTGCCGGTGATCCCGACCGGGGCGCTGGTGAGTTCGGCGGCGGTCGTGGCGCTGCACCGGACGGCGCCGTTCTCGCTGGCGATGGTGTTCGTGACGGCGTCGCTGGCCGCGTTCCTGGGGGACGCCGCGCTGTACTGGCTGGGGCGGCGCGGGCTGGGCTCGAAGAACGGCTCGCGGTGGCTGGAGGGGATCCGCAGGCGGGCACCGGAGGACCGGTTGGAGCAGGCGCAGGAGAAGCTGGCCTCGCACGGGGTCGCCGTGCTGGTGCTGTCCCGGCTGGTGCCTGCGGGGCGCATCCCGGTGATGCTGGCCTGCCTGCTGGCCGAGTGGCCCCTGCGGAGGTTCTCCCGGGGGAACCTGCCGGCCTGTCTGGCCTGGGCGGTGACGTACCAGTTGATCGGGATCCTGGGCGGCTCGCTGTTCGCCGAGCCGTGGGAGGGCGTGGTGGCGGCGATCGGGCTGACCCTGCTGATCAGCGTGGTGCCGGGTCTGGTGCGGCGGGTGCGGCGGGTGCGGCGGGCACGGTAGTGCTCTGACGGCCGGGGTGGCCGCGGCGGGGCCGTCCAGGTGGGCGCCCGCCCTTCGGAGGCCCGGCTCCCGGAGGGCTACTGGAGGATCCTGGAACCGCCCACCGGCAGGTCCCACAGGTTCTCGCGGAGCAGGCCCGCCTTCTCCCAGGCGGCGCGCACGCGGGTCAGCGGCTCCATGACCGGTTCGGCGGACAGCACGAACGTGCCCCAGTGCATGGGCGCCATCCGGGCCGCGCCGAGGTCCTGGGCGGCCCGCACCGCTTCCTCCGGGTCGCAGTGCACGTCGCTGAGCCACCAGCGCGGGTCGTAGGCGCCGATGGGCAGGAGCGCGAGGTCGATGCCCGGGTAGCGGCCGCCGATGCGGGCGAACCAGTGGCCGTAGCCGGTGTCGCCCGCGAAGTACACGCGCCGGCCGTCCCGGTCGGTGAGGACCCAGCCGCCCCACAGGCTGTGGCAGGTGTCGGTGAGGGTGCGCTTGGACCAGTGGTGGGACGGCACGAAGTCGAAGCGGACGCCGTCCAGTTCGGCCGCCTCCCACCAGTCCAGCTCCGTGACGCGGGTGAAGCGGCGGCGGTGGAACCAGCGGGCGAGCCCGGCCGGGACGAACACGGGGGTGTCGCTGGGCAGTCGGCGCAGCGTGGGGGCGTCGAGGTGGTCGTAGTGGTTGTGGCTGATGACGACGGCGTCGACCCGGGGCAGGTCCTCCCAGGGCACGCCGACGGGCGTGATGCGGGCCGGCGTGCCGAGGATGCGGCGGGACCAGACCGGGTCGGTGAGGACCGTCAGCCCGCCGATCCGCAGGACCCAACTGGCGTGCCCGGCCCAGGTGACGGCGACGGTGCGGGCGCCGACGCGGGGCAGGGGGGCCGGGGCGTAGGGCAGCCGGGGGATGTCCGCGAGACCCTCGGGGCCGGGTCGTACGGCGCCCTCGCGGGCGAAGCGGGCCATGGCCTTGAGGCCCGGCAGCGGGGCGGTCAGCCGGTCGTGGAAGGTCCGCGGCCACACGCGGCGCTCGGCGAGCGGCCGGGGTTCGGCCAGGGGCGGGACGGTCGGTGCGAGGGGCGAGGGGAGGGCCGGGGCGTCCGCTCCCGGTGCCGTGGTGCTCGTGGCCGACTCGGACTGCTGCGTCATCGCGGAGGCTCCCATCGCTGAGCGTCGTCGCGGAGGTCGTCGAAGACCGACGTGAGGGTGATCAACGCGCGTTGCACGTGCGGCAGTTCCAACGGCGCGGGGGTGGTGAGGCATTCCGCGCGCTCGGCGTCGGAGCCGGTCAGCAGCGCGCCGGTGCACAACCGCACGCGCGGGGCCTGGAGGTCGTCGCCGAAGCGGTGGCCGCCCGGGGCGGGCATGCCGAGGCGGTCGGTGAGGAAGTCCTCCAGTTCCTGGGCGTCGCCGACGCCGTGCGCGCTCAGCGCGTCGCGCAGCGGGGCGAGGTCGACGTACAGGTGGCGCCCGGCCTGCGGGGGCCGGGCCAGGGCCCCCGCCCCGACGACGGCGGAGTGCGCGGCGGCGGCCAGGCGCGCGTGCAGGCGCACGGTGGCGGCGACGCGCGCGGCGACGGGTTCCGGCTCGGTCAGGGCGTACGCGGCGGCCGCGGCCACCGGGGCCGCGACCCGGGCGTCGAGGGCGGTGAGCACGTCGAGCACGCGCGCGTGGAGGCCCTCGCCGCCGTCCCCGGCCGGGAAGCGCGCGACGGCGGCCGGCCAGCCGGGCGGGAGCAGCGCTCCGGCCAGGTCGCTGACGACCGTCACCCGGTCGGGCAGCATCTCGGCGGGGCTGAGCAGCACCGTGTCGTGCGGGTCGTGCAGCGTGTCGCGCCAGGTCTCGTCGCTGACCAGGTGCAGGCCCTCGTCCTGGGCGGCCTCGACGGTCTCGTGCAGCAGCTCGGGCGGGGCGACACCGGCCGTGGGGTCGTCGGCGACGGACAGCACGAGCAGCCGCGGGTCGCCTCCCTCGGCCCGGACCCGGCGCACGGTCTCCAGCAGGGCGTAGGGATCGGGGACGCCGCCGCTCTCCGGTGAGGTCGGCACGTGGAAGGCGGGGCGGCCCAGCAGCCGGGCGTAGGGCGCCCACCAGGCGGCGCAGGGCCGGGGCACCAGGACATCACCGCCGAGGGCGGCGGTCAGGGCGAGCAGCAGGGTCGGGGCGCCGGGTGCGGCGGCGACGCGGGAGGGGTCGCAGTGCAGTCCGCGCCGGTCCCAGTAGCCGCAGGCGGCCTCCCGCAGGGCGGCACCTGCGCCGACGGGTTCGTGGCCGCCGCGGGCCGCGGCGGCGGAGAGGACGGCGGACAGCTCCGGCAGGACCGGCAGCCCGTCGTCCGGGAGCGGGGGCCCGAACCGGACGGGGCCGTGGCCTTGCGGGTCCGTCCGCAGCATCCGTACCTCCGCAGTGCCTGGTGCCGCCGTGTGGTGCCGCCTCGGCGCGTGCGCCGCTCCGCTCCCCCGTCCCCCGCGGGTCCTTTGGGTGCGGCCGGGCCTCCACGGCCTCTGAGTACCCACGCGGGCCCCGGCTCATGGGTCCGCGGCGGGTCGTGACGGTCACAGCATGATCGGGGCCGGGCCGGGGAAGCGGGGGGCTCGCGCGCGTCCGGCGGGCGCCGGGCGCGCGTCCCGGCCGAGCGGCACGGGTGGTCCGTGTGCCTGGTGCCGGTGGCTGGGCGCCCCTTGCCGGCGGCCGGACGCGCCCTGCGGGTGGTCCGGCGCGCCGTGCCGGTGGCCGGGCGCGCTGTCCGGGTGGTCCGGGTCCGCCGCTGTGCCGGTGGCCGTGTGCGCCGTCCGCGCGGTCCCGGTCCGGTGCCGCGTGCGCCGCGGGCCGGTTCAGCGGTACGGGTCGCTCCGGCGGGTGCGCAGCCGGTGCGCCGCGGCGCCCAGAGCACCCGCGATCAGGACACCGCCCGCGACCAGCGCCGGTACGGAGTCGGTGAACGCACCGCCGTCGCCGGCCCGTACCCCGCGCCGTACCGGCGCCTCGCCGCAGTCGGTCCGGCCCGCTTCGTGACCGGCCGAGGGCTGCGGGCAGGGCTGGTGCGTCGGCGGGTGGGGGCCGGAGCCGTGCCGGACGGTGAAGGTCGCGCTCCACTCCTTGCCCCGGCCTCCGGGGGGCGCCGGGCAGGTGCCGTCGACGGTCCACGCCGTGTCCTTCCCGCCGGGGTGCGAGCCTTGGAGGTCCTCGAGCGGGGCGACGGTGGCGGTGCCGCGGTAGACCGGCGCGGCCCCCTCGGCGCCGGTGCCGGCACCGCCGTCATCCGTCCACGCGGATCCCCCGCCGAGCGTCTCGGGGTCCTCGCCCAGCGCCTCGGGGTCCTCGCCGAGGAGATCTTCCTCTTCTCCCAGCAGCTCGGCGTCCTCTCCCAGCAGCTCGCCGTCCTCCGCGAGAAGCCCGGCGTCCTCCTCCAGGGCCTCGGCGTCCTCCCCGAGAAGCCCGGCGTCCTCGCCCAGGACCTCGGCGTCCTCCGCGAGCGGGTCGGTGTCCTCCTCGCTCGCGGCCGAGGCGGGCGCCGCCGTGCCGGGGCGGGCCGGTCCGGCACTCCACTGGGCGGCCCCGTGGCCGGCGGCACTCCCGCCGCCGACGCGGCGCAGCGCCACCGTGCCGTCGGCGAAGGCCTCGGAGGTCGCCTCGATGCTCCCGGGCGGGGGCCCGCCCGTCGGATCGCAGCGGACCGACACGGTGAGCGTGCCCTCGGGTTCCACGGTGGCGGGAGTGACCTCGACGGCCGGTTCGGCCCAGGCGGGCGTGAAGCCCGCCAGGGCGGTTCCGGCGACGGCGGTGACGGTGAGGGCCTGCAGGGTGCGGCGCATGGAGGGGACTCCTTCGTTCGTCATGCCCCTCTGCCATGACAGCCCGCCCCGGTCGCCGCCGCGCGGAACGGGACCCCATTAGCGGGACGGCGCCCGCCGATCGGGTGACGCGGAGTCCGCCTGGGCCACGTCCCGCATGACCTGCTCCCGCACCCGCCCGCAGCACCGGCTGAGCAGCCGGGACACGTGCATCTGCGAGATGCCAAGCTCTTCGGCGATCCGGCTCTGGGTCATGTCCCCGAAGAAGCGCATGTACAGGATCGCCCGCTCACGCTCGGGCAGTGCCGCCAGGCGGGCCTTCACGGCCTCGCGGTCCACCACCGTGTCCAGGGCGGGGTCGGGCGTGCCCAGGGCGTCGCTCAGCGAGTAGCCGTCGTCGCTGCCGGGCAGTTCCGCGTCGAGGGAGAGGGCGGTGAAGCTCTCCAGTGCCTCCTGGCCGGTGCGGACGTCCTCCTCGCTCATGCCCGTGTGGGCGGCGATCTCCGGGACGGTGGGCCGGTGGCCGGGTGAGGTCTGGGACAGCTCGCGGGTGGCGAAGCGCACGCGGTTGCGCAGTTCCTGGACGCGGCGGGGCACATGGAGGGTCCACATGTGGTCACGGAAGTGCCGCTTGATCTCGCCGGTGACGGTGGGCACGGCGTAGCTCTCGAAGGCGTTGCCGCGCGCGGGGTCGTACCGGTCGACGGCCTTGACCAGGCCGAGGGCCGCGACCTGGCGCAGATCCTCGTAGCTCTCGCCGCGGCTGCGGAAGCGGCCGGCGAGCCGGTCCGCCATCGGCAGCCAGGCCTCGACCAGGGCGTCGCGCAGGGCGTCGCGTTCGGGACCGGCGGGCATGGAGGTGAGACGGGCGAATGCCTCCGCTGTGTCGGGGGCGTCGTGGTGGGGGTGCTTGGCACCGGAGCGGGTCGGCATGATGCGTCCCCATTTCCCTGCTGGGTGCTGCGGGACGGGCGGTCACCGCGGGGAGCGAAGCGCCGGTCCGGCCGGACCGGGCGGGGCCTGCGGCGGCTGGGCCGCTCCCACGGGCGTGCCTCCGGGCCGAAGCACTTGCATCCGCGTGCCCCTCCCCGGCCGACGCAAACACGTATCGGGTTTCCGGTGTGCGCGTGCGGTGACCCGTAGGACTTCGTTCCGCTGCGTCACGGGAGGTCGCCCATGGGCACCAAGGTCGCCGACCACGTCCTGCACAGGCTGCGGCAGTGGGGGGTGGAGCAGGTCTTCGGCTACCCCGGGGACGGCATCAACGGGCTGCTCGCGGCCTGGGGACGGGCGGAGGACGAGCCGCGGTTCGTGCAGGCGCGGCACGAGGAGATGTCGGCGTTCCAGGCGGTCGGCTACGCCAAGTTCGGCGGGCGGCTCGGCGTGTGCGTGGCGACGTCCGGGCCCGGCGCGATCCATCTGCTGAACGGCCTGTACGACGCCAAGCTGGACCACGTCCCGGTGCTGGCGATCGTCGGGCAGACGCACCGCAGCGCGATGGGCGGCTCCTACCAGCAGGAAGTGGATCTGCACGCGCTGTTCAAGGACGTCGCCTCCGACTTCGTGGAGACGGTGACGGTCCCGGAGCAGCTGCCGAACGTGCTGGACCGGGCGATCCGCACCGCGTACGCGCGCCGCTGCCCGACCGCCGTCATCATCCCCGGCGACGTGCAGGAGCTCGACTGGTCCCCTCCGCCGCACGCGTTCAAGATGGTGCCCTCCAGCCTGGACCGCAGCGCGTGGACGGCCGTGCCCTCCGACGACGCCGTGCGCCGGGCGGCGGAGATCCTCAACTCCGGTGACAAGGTGGCCATTCTGGTCGGCCAGGGCGCGGCCGGTGCGCGGGCCGAGGTGGAGCGGATCGCCGAGCTGCTCGGCGCGGGCGTCGCCAAGGCGCTGCTGGGCAAGGACGTCGTCAGCGACGAACTGCCGTACGTCACGGGCTCGATCGGCCTGCTGGGCACGCGTCCGTCGTACGAGCTGATGCGGGACTGCGACACGCTGCTGACCATCGGCTCGTCGTTCCCCTACTCGCAGTTCCTGCCGGAGTTCGGCGCGGCTCGGGCGGTGCAGATCGACATCGACCCGCACATGATCGGGATGCGCTATCCGTACGAGGTGAACCTGGTCGGTGACGCCAGGGCCACCCTGGAGCGGCTGATCCCCCTGATCGAGGGCGGACGCGGACGCGAGTGGTACGACACGGTGTGCGACAACGTGCGGCACTGGCACGAGGTCATGGAGCGGCGGGCCCGGCTGGAGGCCGATCCGGTCAACCCGGAGTACGTGGCGCGCGCACTGTCCCCGCTGCTGCCGGACGACGCGGTCGTCACGTGCGACTCGGGCTCGACGGCGAACTGGTACGCCCGGCACGTGTCGATGCGGCCGGGCATGCGCGGCTCGCTCTCCGGCACGCTGGCCTCGATGGGCTGCGCGGTGCCGTACGCGATCGGGGCGAAGTTCGCCCACCCCGACCGGCCGGTCATCGCCCTGGTGGGGGACGGGGCGATGCAGATGAACGGGCTGGCGGAGCTGATCACGGCGGCGAAGTACCGCCACCGGTGGGACGATCCGCGGCTGGTGTTCGCGGTGTGGAACAACCGCGACCTGAACCAGGTCACCTGGGAGCTGCGGGCCATGGGCGGTGCTCCGTCGTTCCTGCCCTCGCAGGAGCTTCCGGACGTGCCCTACGCCGAGTTCGCCCGCTCACTGGGCCTGACCGGCATCCGCGTGGAGAAGCCGGGGGACGTGGAGGCGGCCTGGCGGGCCGCGCTGGAGGCGGACGGGCCCGCGGTGGTCGAGTTCCTCACCGATCCGGCCGTCCCACCGGTCCCGCCGCACGCCACCTGGGAGCAGATGGAGGCGACCGCGGCGTCGCTCCTGAAGGGCGACGCCGACCGGGGATCGGTGGTCAAGCAGGGCCTCAAGGCGAAGATGCAGGAGTTCCTGCCGGGGCGGGCGCGGCGGTAACCGCCGGGGCGGGGGGCGCGCCGGCCGGTTCGGGCCGGTCGGCCTCCTCCCCCGGCAGCAGCAGCTCCTCGTACCGGCCCAGCACGAGCACCACCGCGAGCATGACCAGCGGGATGAGCACAGCGAGCATCGCCATGACGGGTCCTTCCCCGGATCCGTGTGGGGGGGGTGCGGTGCGGGTCTCCCGCAGGGCCGGGCGCAAACCGGTGCGCAGCGTGGCGATCCGGTGCTTCCCGGCGGTGTCGGCCGGCGGTGTTCGGGTACGCGGTGCGGGCCCCCGAAGGTCTGGAGGGAGACATGCAGCGAGGAAACGACCGGCTGAGCGTCCACCGGGACGACGAGATGAAGCACGAACTGCAGGGTCTGCTCAGGTCCGGGCATCCCACCCGGGCGGAGGAGTGGAACGACCCCGAGCCGTACGCCGAGGACGACCCGGAGGTGGCGTACGGGCCGGTGACACCGGGCCGGGACCCGGGCCCCCTGGAGTCGGTGCGGCTGGACCTGGCCCGCGTCCTGGGCCGCAGGGCGTTCCCCGCGACCTCGCGGGAGCTGGTCCGCGCGTTGCGTGCCGGGCAGGCGCCCGACTCGCTGGTCGAGGCCGTAGCGCTACTGCCGCGGCAGGAGCGCTACGGCACGGTCCAGGAGCTGGCCCAGGCCGTGGTCCGGGCCCGGGAGACCGGCCCGGAGGAGTACGCGTGAGGAACCGCTTCGGGGGTGGGGGGGGGGGGGGCGCCGGCCCCCCCCCCCCCCGGGGGGGGGGGGGGCGCCCCCCGGTGGGCGGCGAAGGTGAGGAGCGGGGTACCCCCCGCCGGGGGCCCGCGGCGCCGCCCCCCCCCCCCGGCCCCGGGGGGGCCCCCGGGGGGGGGGGGGCGCGGGGCCCCCCGGCGGGGGGGGGGCCGGGGGCCCCCGGGGGGGGGGGGCGGGGGCGCCCGCCCGCCCCCCCCCCGCACGGCCGGGAAGGGGACGGAGGCCCGCGGATGGCCGAGTACGTGAAGGACGTGATGACCCCGGGCGTGGTCGCCGTGCGCCCCGACGCCTCGCTGGTGGAGGCGGCCCAGTTGATGCGGACGCAGAACATCGGCGACGTGGTGGTGGCCGAGGGGCAGGACGTGATCGGTGTGCTCACCGACCGGGACATCACCGTGCGGGCGGTCGCCGACGGCCTCGACCCGACGACGGTGAGCGTGCAGAGCGTGTGCACGAAGGACCCGGTCACGGTGGGGCCGGAGGACCGGGTGGCGACCGCGGTGACGCTGATGCGCGAGCACGCGGTGCGCCGGCTGCCGGTGGTGGAGAACGGGCTCCCGGTCGGGGTCGTCAGCCTCGGCGACCTCGCGGCGGCCGAGGACCCCGACTCGGCCCTCGCCGACATCAGCCGCGCCGAGCCGGACGGTCACGCCGGCACCTGACCGCCCGGGCGATCCCCCGGGAAAACAGCCACACCACGCGAACAACGACTCGTACACGCAGGACGAGAAAGGACGAGGAACATCATGCGCATTGCATTTCTGGTCGCACCCGAGGGCGTCGAGCAGGTCGAGCTGACCGATCCGTGGCAGGCCGTGAAGGACGCGGGCCACGAGCCCGTGCTGGTGTCGACGCAGGAAGGCGAGATCCAGGCGTTCAACCACCTCGACAAGGCCGACACCTTCCCCGTCGACGAGGTGGTGGGCGAGAGCACGCCCGGGTCGTTCGACGCGCTGGTGCTGCCCGGCGGCGTGGCGAACCCGGACTTCCTGCGGATGGACGACAAGGCCGTCGCGTTCGTGCGGGACTTCTTCGAGCAGGGCCGCCCGGTCGCGGCGATCTGCCACGCGCCGTGGACCCTGGTCGAGGCGGACGTCGTACGCGGCCGGGTGCTGACCTCGTGGCCGAGTCTGCAGACGGACATCCGCAACGCGGGCGGCACCTGGGTCGACCAGCAGGTCCAGGTCTGCGACCACGGGGCGAACAAGCTGGTCACCAGCCGCAAGCCGGACGACCTGAAGGCGTTCTGCGAGACCTTCCTGGAGGTCTTCGCCAAGAACGCGGCCTGACGCGAGAGCGCGGCCTGTCGGACGACGAAGCCGTGTACGGCACCGGCCCGAAGGGGTGCGGTGCCGTACCGGCGAGTGCCCGGGTTCCGTACCGCCGTGGGCTTCCCGGGCCGGGTTCAGGTGCCGGGTGTCGTGGGGGTCGCCGACTCCCCGCTCGTGCGCTCCCGGGCTCCCTCGCGGGTGCGGCCGGCGGCCACCGGACGCTGGGGGTTGCGGCGCAGGTACTCGCCCTCGAGCTGCGCCATGCGCTCGTTGTGGGCGCGCAGCGCGTCGTTCGAGCCGTACAGCAGTGTGTCGTGGCGCGTGCGGTGGATGGTCTCCAGCTCTTTCATGAGCTGCTGGTCGTCCAGCCGGTCAGGGTCCACTCCGGTCATCGTGTCGCCCCGCTCGTCGATTTCGTTCATGCGGTCCGGGTACCCGCCCCGGGAGCAACGAGCACCACCCCCGAGAGGCACCCGGGAGGGAGCCATGGATCTCGCTTTTCTGCACCCACTGTACGAACACCCCGGCCCCTGGGCCTCCGTGTACGTGGACACGTCACGGCAGACGGAGGACACCGGGCACGAGCGGCGGCTGACGGCACAGGCCCTGGCCGGGCAGCTGGCCGACCAAGGCGCGGACCAGGAGACGTGCCGGGCCGTGCAGGGGGCGATCGAGGATCTGCGGCGCTCCTCCGACCCGCACGGGCGGGCCCTGTTCGCCCGGGACGGCGAGATCGTCCTGGACGCGGCGCTGGTCCGTCCGCCGCAGGGCGGGGACTGGGCCGAATGGGCGTCGCTGCCCCGGGTCGCCCCCCTGCTCGACCTGGCCGGCGAGGACCCGCTGTGCGTGGTGGCCTACATCGACCGCAAGGGCGCCGACTTCGAACTGCGCAACGCGCTGGGCAGCCAGGAGGCGGGCGGTGTCAGCGGACGGCAGTGGCCGGTCCACCGGACGAGCACCGGGGGCTGGTCCGAGCGGCATTTCCAGCTGCGCGTGGAGAACACCTGGGAGCACAACGCCGCGGAGATCGCCGACGCGCTCGCCGTCTGCCAGGAGGAGACGGGCGCCGACCTGCTGATCCTCGTCGGTGAGCAGCGCGAGCGGCGGGCGGTGCACGAGCGGCTGCCCAAGCGGCTGCTCGGCAGGGCCGTGGAGGCGCCGCACGGCGCGGGCAGCCGGCTGCTGGACGAGGACGTGGAGCGCATCCGTGCCGAGCGCGTGAGGGAGCTGACCGAGACGGAGCTGGACCGGTTCCGCGCCGCGCGCACCCCGGACGGCGAAGGACGCGCCGGGGCCGTCGAGGGCGTGCCGGCGCTGGTGGAGGCGGCGCGGGAGCACCGCATCGACGAGCTGCTGGTCCGGGTGGACGGTCCGGACGCGCACCAGGAGGTGTGGATCGGCGAGGACCCCGGCCAGCTCGCGGTGCGGCGCACGGACCTGCAGGCTTTCGGCGAGCAGCACGCCTGGCCGGCCCGGGCGGACGACGCGCTGATCCGCTGCGCGGTCGCCACCGACGCGCCCGCCCTGGCGGTCTCGGCGCAGGAGGTGCCGGTGGGCGGCCTGGGGGCGCTCCTGCGCTGGAAGTGAGCCGCCCGGGGGGGGGGGGAGCGGCCCTAGCGGGCCCGCTCCACCCTTCGTTCGTCCCAGACCGGCTCCGGGCTCTCCCGCACCCGGCCGTCGCTGCCGAACACCAGGTAGCGGTCGAAGGAGCGGGCGAACCAGCGATCGTGCGTGACCGCGAGGACCGTGCCCTCGAACGACTCCAGCCCTTCCTGGAGCGCCTCGGCGGACTCCAGGTCGAGGTTGTCGGTCGGCTCGTCGAGCAGCAGCGCGGTCACGCCCTGCAGTTCCAGCAGGAGGATCTGGAAGCGGGCCTGCTGGCCGCCGGACAGGCGCTCGAAGGTCTGCTCGGCCTGCTGGGTGAGCTCGTAGCGGCGCAGCCGGGACATCGCCGCGCCCCGGTCCTGCGCGTGCTCCTTCCACAGGATGTCCAGCAGGGTGCGGCCCTGCAGCTCCGGGTGCGCGTGCGTCTGGGCGAAGTGGCCGGCCACCACCCGGGCGCCGAGCTTCCACTGCCCGGTGTGCGCCACGTCCTCGCCGGCGAGCAGGCGCAGGAAGTGGGACTTGCCGGAGCCGTTGGAGCCCAGGACGGCGACCCGTTCCCCGTAGAAGACCTCCAGGTCGAAGGGGCGCATCAGGCCGGTGAGCTCCAGCTGCTCGCAGGTGACGGCCCGGACGCCGGTACGGCCGCCCTTCAGGCGCATCCGGATGTCCTGCTCGCGCGGCGGCTCGGGCGGCGGGCCGGCCTCCTCGAACTTGCGCAGCCGGGTCTGGGCGGCCGCGTACCGGGACGCCATCTCGTGGCTGACCGCGGCGGCCTGGCGCAGGTTCAGCACGAGCTTCTTCAGCTGGGCGTGCTTCTCGTCCCAGCGCCGGCGCAGTTCCTCGAACCGGGCGAACCGCTCGCGCCGGGCCTCGTGGAAGGTGGCGAAGCCGCCGCCGTGCACCCACGCGTCCGCTCCGGCGGGCCCCGGCTCCAGCGAGATGAGGCGCTGGGCGGCACGGGCGAGGAGCTCGCGGTCGTGCGAGACGAACAGGACGGTCTTGCGGGTCTCGGCGAGGCGCTCCTCCAGCCAGCGCTTTCCGGGCACGTCGAGGTAGTTGTCCGGCTCGTCGAGGAGCAGCACCTCGTCGGTGCCGCGCAGCAGCGCCTCCAGCACCAGCCGCTTCTGCTCGCCGCCGGACAGCGTCCGGACCAGCCGCCACTGCGCCTTGTCGTAGGGGACGCCGAGGGCGGCCGTGGTGCACATGTCCCACAGCGTCTCCGCCTCGTAGCCGCGGACCTCGGCCCAGTCGGCCAGGGCCTGGGCGTACCGGAGCTGCGCGGCCTCGTCGTCGACGGTCATTATGGCGTGCTCGGCGGCGTCCACGGCGCGGGCGGCCTCGCGGATGCGGGGCGCGGACACCGACACCAGCAGGTCCCGCACGGTCGTCTCGTCGCGCACGGATCCGACGAACTGCCGCATCACGCCCAGTCCGCCGCCGACGGTCACGGAGCCCCCGTGCGGCTTCAGCTCACCGGAGAGCAGCCGCAGCAGGGTCGTCTTGCCGGCGCCGTTCGGGCCGACGAGGGCCGCGACGGCCCCCTCCCCCACCCGGAACGAGACGTCGCCGAGCAGCGCCCGTCCGTCGGGCAGGTGGTACTCCAGGTGCGCGGCTTCGAGATGACCCATGGGCGCGATTGTCCGGGCCGGGCAGCGGCCCGGGCAAACCCATTACGCAACGCCTTCCGGTGCCGGCTGCCGACCCCGGGCTCTCCGCTCGGACGCGTCTCACACAGAGAGACGGGGGGTCTCACCATGCGGTCGGGCGGCGTACGGTGATGTCCTGCCGAACCGATCGGAAGGGCTGGGACCCGCCATGCCGGAACCCCGGGAGACCGCCGTCTACACGCACGGGCACCACGAGTCCGTACTGCGTTCGCACACCTGGCGGACCGCCGCCAACTCGGCCGCCTACCTGCTCCCCTCGCTCGCACCGCACATGACGGTCCTGGACATCGGCTGCGGGCCGGGCACGATCACCGCCGACCTGGCGGAACGAGTGCCGGACGGGCACGTCACGGGCGTCGACCTGGCACCGGCCGTCCTGGAGCAGGCCCGCGCCACGGCGGACGCGCGAGGGCTGCGCAACACCGATTTCGCGGTCGCCGACGTGCACGCGCTCGACTATCCGGACGACACGTTCTGCGTGGTCCACGCCCACCAGGTCCTCCAGCACGTCGGCGATCCCGTCCGCGCGCTGCGGGAGATGCGCCGGGTGACCCGGCCGGGAGGGCTCGTCGCCGTGCGGGACGCCGACTACGCGGCGATGACCTGGTACCCGGCCTCGGAAGGGCTCGACGCCTGGCTGGACCTGTACCGCCGGGTCGCCCGGGCCAACGGCGGGGAGCCGGACGCCGGGCGACGGCTGAGGGCGTGGGCGCTGCGGGCCGGGTTCACGGACGTCACGGCGAGCTCGGGCACCTGGACCTTCGCCACGCCCGAGGAGCGGGCGTGGTGGAGCGGGCTGTGGGTCGACCGGACGCTCGCCTCGGCCTACGCGGACCGGGCGCTGGGTGGCGGGCACGCCGGCGAGGAGGAACTGCGGGGTGTGTCCCGTGCATGGCGGGCGTGGGGCGCGCGGGAGGACGGGTGGTTCGGCGTCCTGCACGGGGAGATCCTCTGCCGAAAAGAGGAGTGAACCGAAAAGGGCGCCCGCTTCGGGGCGCCCTTTTCGCAGGGAGACGTCGTCCGGCGGTGCCGTCCGGAGCGCGGATCACTCCCGGGGAAGCAGCGGGCCGAGCGGCCCGAGGTCGAGGTTGAGGTCCTCCGGCCGCAGTCCGTAGCGGTCGCGCAGTTCCGCCATGCGGTCCTCCAGCAGCATCAGCGTCAGGCCGATCCGCTCCTCCTGCTCCTCGGTCAGGTCGCCCACGTCGAACCGGCGCAGCGCCTGGCGCTCCATGAGCTGGCGCAGCAGCTCCACCACCGTCAGGACGAGCTTGACCAGGTCGCGCTCGACGGTGTCGGGTTCCAGGTCCATGCGCTTGGGCTTCGGGGCGGGCACGGGGCCTTCGGGGGTGGTCACGGCGACTCCTCGAACGGTGACGACACCTGGGCGTTCACCGAGCTGATCAGCGCGTTGAGGTCGATGCGGACGAGGTCGACGTCGGCGATGCGCAGCGTGACGTCCCCCGTGATCACCACGCCGCCGGCGAGCAGCCGGTCGAGCAGGTCCACCAGGGCGACCTCGCGGCGTTCCACTACGGTCACGGTGTCGTGGCCTCCCCCGCGAACGAGTAGGCCGCCCACGGGCCGGTGACCTCGACCCGCAGACCCGGCGCCTCGCCCTTCGTCCGGTCCACCAGCTCCACGAACTCCTCGGAGTGCGCGCGCGGCACGAGGTAGGCCGCGTTCAGCACGTTCCGGCCGGACGCCTTGGACAGCGCGGGATTCTGCGGGGCGTGCAGCCGGGCGTCCTCGGCGAAGGCGGACAGTTGCTCGTGCAGCCGCGTCGAGAAGGCCTCGGCCCGCTGCCACATCTCCTCGTGCGACTTGGTGCGCATGCGCCGCTGCAGCAGGTAGTCCCGGCCCGAGGCGGGCTTCTGCGCGGGCTCGGCGCTCTCCTGCGGTTCGGACTCGGCGTACACCTTCACGCCCCACTCGACGCGGCCCTCCAGCCGGTCGAGCGTGCTGCGGAAGTCGTCCTCGCGGGCCTCGATCATGCTCCGCACACCGCTGTCGTCGTGGAAGACGGTGCCCAGACGCAGCGGCAGCGGTGTCGTGACGGTGGTGAGCGCGTCGATCACACCCTGGTGGGCGCGGGCCGTCGCGGTGAGCCAGTCCAGGTCCTCCAGGTGGGAGCGCAGCGCTTCCTCGGCGAAGTCCCGCTCGGGCACGTGACTCACCACGGCGACGAGTCCGCGGTGGGTCAGCGCCCGGGGCGGGTCCCCCGCCACCCCCGTCAACTGGGCCTGGAGCGGGGTCCCGAAGGGGCGGCAGACGGCGTAGACGTACCGCAGTCCGGTCACGGTGCCTCCTCCTTCTCCGTACGGCCGGGTTCCAGTTCCTCCAGCCGGGCCAGCCTCTCGCGCAGCTCGGCGTTCTCGCGGGCGAGTTCGTCGCGGCGGGCCCGCGAGGACAGGGCGGGATCGGTCTCCCACCAGTCGATGCCCATCTCCTTCGCCTTGTCCACCGAGGCGACGATCAACCGCAGCTTGATCGTCAGCAGTTCGATGTCGAGCAGGTTGATGCGGATGTCGCCCGCGATGACGATGCCCTTGTCCAGCACCCTCTCCAGGATGTCGGCGAGATTGGCGCCGCTCCCCTGGCCGTAGGGTTCGGGCATCCTGCTGGGCGTCGTCATCGCCGGCCCCCGCGCCCGGCCTGCTCGGCCTCGGGCTCGTCCTCGGGCTCGTCCTCGGGCTCGTCCTCGTCCTCGTATTCGTCGTCCTCGTACTCGTCGGCCTGCTCGTCGTCCTCCTCCGGCCGCTCGTCCTCGTACTCGTCGTCCTCGTACTCGTCCGCGGGTGCCTCCTCGTCCGCTTCCTCGTCCTCGTCGTCGTACTCGCCCTGGGGCCGGTCCTCGTCCTCGCCCTCGGGCTGCTCCTCGTCCTCCTCCTCGTCCTCGGGCTCGTCGTCGTACTCGCCCTCCGGACGGTCCTCGTCCTCGTCCTCGTCCTCGTCGTCCTCGTCGTACTCGTCCTCGGGCTCGTCGTCCTGCGACGCCTCGGCCTCGGGGCCCTCGTCGCCGGCTTCCTCGTCCTCGGAACCGGACTCCTCCTGCTCCTCCTCCTCGGCGACGGCGTCCTCGTGGCTCTTGACGACGTCGCCGTCGCGGATCTCGCCGCGCCAGCCGTCCTCGGCCTCGCCCTTGATGGTGATGAAGCGGACGAAGTTCTTCAGGTCGAGCCGGGCCCGGCGGCCCTGGGCGCGCCAGATGTTGCCGGTCTTCTCGAAGAGGCCGGAGGGGTAGTACTCGATGACCAGCAGGACCCGGGTCAGGTTGTCGGTGAGCCGGTGGAAGGAGACGACGCCCTTGGTGGTGCCCTTGGCGCCCTCCGACGTCCACGCGATGCGGTCGTCGGGGATCTGCTCGGTCGTCTTCGCCTTCCAGCTGCGGTTGGACCACCAGATCTTCGCCTGCCAGTCGGAGTGGGTGTCGTCGTCGCGGCTCGCGCTCTTGACGCCCTTGGCGAAGGTGCTGAAGTCCTGGTACTGCGTCCACTGGTCGTAGGCGGTGCGCAGGGGCACGCCCACGTCGATGTGCTCGATGATCACCGTGGGCTTGTTGCCGGAGCGGCCCTTGCCCTTCTTGCCGCCGCCGCCCAGGTTCTTGAAGGCGCCGGTGACCTTGTCCTTCAGGGCCGAGCCGCCGGTCTCCACCGCGGCCCGCAGCGGGCTCTTGCCCTCCGCGAGCTTGCGGCCACCGGACAGGGCGAGCTTGCCGAGGCCGGGGCTGTTGCCCTCGGCGATGTCGTTCAGCTTGCCCGTGGTCTCGCCGAGCTTGCGGCCCACACCGGTCAGCATGTGCGTGGCCTTCGCGGCGAGGTACTCCTGCACCTCCGCCTTGAGCCGGTCGACGGCCTCGCTGTGGGCCACGTCGGCCAACGGGTTCTTCGACGCTCCGTTCGCGGCGGACTTCGCCGATCCGAGGGTGTCGGTCATTCCTCACCGCCTCCCTTCGGCTGCCGGGAGCGGCTGCCGCCGCCCCGGTTCCCCGCGGCCGCCTTCCCGGCGGACGCGGTCTTCTTCGCCGCCGTCCGGCGGGCCGCCGCGGTCTTCTTCGCGGGGGCCTTCTTGGCGGGAGCCTTCTTGGCGGCCTTCTTCGCCGGAGCCCTCTTCGCGGGGGCCCGGCCGCCCTCCGGCTCCTCCTCGTCCTCCTCGCCGCCGGAGTCCTCGGGCTCCTCGCCCTCGGGCTCCTCGTCCTCGTGTGCGTCGTCCGCGTCCTCGTCGCGGCGGCCGGAGCCCCCGCCGGAGAGCTGCTCCCGCATCTGGGCGGTACGGCCGTGCAGCCGGTCGGCGAGCGCGTCGAGCTGGCGCTCGACCAGGGCGCCGGAAGCGGCCTTGCCGACCCCCTGCAGCTCGCCCCGCAGCTGGTCGCCGATCTCCTTGAACTGCGGATTGTTCTTCAGTTGCTGCTGGACCAGGTCCGCGACCATGCGCGGACTCAGGTTCAGCTTCTTGCCGGCCACCAGTCCGCCGACGGCGACTGCCATCTTGAGCTTCTTGGTCCGTCCGAGGAGGTATCCGGCCCCCACGGCGAGACCCAGTCCCATTCGGTTCATTGTGTTGTCCCGTTACCTGTTCCCGCGCCTCGGCGCGAAGCGGTCTCCAGCCGGTCGAGGAGTTCGTCCTCCTGCCGGTCGAACTCCTCCTCCGTGATCTCCCCGGCCTCCAGCTGCTCCTCCAGTCGGGCCAGCTCGGCCCGGATCGTCGCGGGGTCGTAGTAGATCCGCTCGGCCTCCTGGACGACCTGCTTGATGGCCCAGGCGCTGCCGCGTGCCGGTGCGAGCGGCAGCAGCAGCACCTCAGAGATCAGGCCCACGTCGTCACCCCGCTCCGGTGTCCGTGCCACCCGCGGCGGTGCCGGCCGGCTCGGACGGGCCCGGCTCGACGAAGCTGTACGGCGGCAGCGGGCCGTTGACCCGCACCTCCAGGTGCGGCATGTCCTTGCGCACCCGCTCGACCGCGGCCAGGAACGACTCCGCCGCGTCCCGGTCGACCAGGTACGACACGTTGGCCAGCCAGCCGGTGGACTCGGGGCCCACGCTGACGTCGTCGGCGACCCCGTCCAGGGCGCGCTGCACCGCGGCCCCGTCCTCGGCCTCACGGGCCTTGACGGCGGCGGCGACCATCTCGCCGAGGCGGATCTTGTCGTCGTAACTTCCGCCGCCGGCCTGCCGGTTGGCCTCGGCCAGGCCGCGGATGTCGGGGCTCTCCGCCATCACCTGGTGCAGGACGGCCTCTTCGACGTGGTTGGCCTTGACGTTGTACTCGACCCGGTTGTCCAGCGCCTGGAGCCGCTCCTTGTAGTGCTCGGCCCGCTCGGCGAGCACCGCGGTGACGGAGTGGTCGTCCGGGGCGACGCTCCCGAACCGCATCGGGAGCACGCAGCCGGCCGCGCCGGCCTCGCTGAGCACGTTCTGGTGCGCGAGCAGGTCCTTGCGCTTGGGCCGCAGGTTCTCGGGAGCCTCGCTCACGACGGCCGCCAGGTCGCCCTCGCGCAGGATGCGCACTTCGCGGGGCGGGTCACCGACACCGCCCATGCCCTCCGGGAGGGCCGGGTGCGAGCTCGCCGCGATGCCGTAGACGTAGGTGCTCACTCCTGCTCCTCCTTCCGGCGGGACGCCGTCTTGCGGGCCCGCGGACGCGATTCGGACTCACTCTCGCCGCGCCCCTGCTTGAAGGCGTCGGAGATGGTCTCGGCGGCGCCGGACAGCGCCCCCTTGGACTTGCCTCGGGCACCGGACTCGGTGATCTCGCCGACCAGGTCGGGCAGGCCCGGGTCCTTGCGCGGACCGGCCTCGAGGTCGAGCCGGTTGCACGCCTCCGCGAAGCGCAGATAGGTGTCGACGCTGGCGACGACCACACGGACGTCGATCTTGAGGATCTCGATGCCGACCAGGGAGACGCGCACGAATGCGTCGATGACGAGCCCCCTGTCAAGAACGAGTTCGAGCACGTCGTAGAGACCGCTGCTGCCGCCTCCGCCGCCGGACTGCTGTGCCGGTACGACAGTCATGCCGGGTGTTCCTCCTCGTGTTCGGGTGCGGGTCGGTGCGGGCGGCCTAGCGGCCGCCTCCCCTGCGCGCGTCGGAACGGCCGCGTTCGTAGCGGCGGACGCGCTTGTAACCCGTCAGCTGCCCCTCGGGGTCGAGCTCCACCTGGTAGCTCGCCATCAGGCTCATCGTGTCGGGCACGCGCTCGAGTTCGAGTACCTCGACCTCCAGCGACCAGCCCTCCTCCGTCTGCTCGAAGGACGACACGGACTCGGCCTCCATGCCGGTGAGTTCGGCGAGCTGGCCGCGCGCCTGACGCAGCACCTCCATGGGGCTCGGCCGCTTGCGGGATGTCTGGTTGTCGTCCGACCTGCCGGCCGACCTGCTCGTCGACCTGCTGGTCTTCCGGGGTTCGCGGGAGTCCTGCGACTCCTGTGAATCCTGTGAGTCTTGAGTGTTTTTTGTGTTCGACATGGCCACCTCCCCCTCCGTGTGGCCGCAAGCCTGTTCGCCAAACCTCTCAGGACACATGCATCTGACACCCGCCGGCCGCCGGGGCGGCCGGGTGGCTCAGCCGCGCAGGGCGTCCAGCCTGCGGCGGGCCGGTCCGAGCGCCCGGCCGCGCTCCAGCAGCCCCGCCCAGGGGTCGGTGCGGGCCTGCTCCACCGCGTCGGCGACGGTGAAGCTGCGGGCGCCGAGGGCGGGATCGTCGAGCTGGTCCCAGGTGACCGGGGTGGCCACGGGTGCGCCGGGGCGGGGCCGGACCGTGTAGGGCGCCACGGCTGTCTGGGCGTAGGCGTTGCGCTGGATGTCGAGGTAGAGCCGGTCACCGCGGTCCTTCTTGCGGGCGGCGGTGGTGAGCCGGTCGGGGTGGGCGTCGGCGAGGGTGCCGGCGACGTCCCGGGCGAAGGCGCGCACCTCGTCGAAGTCGTGCCGCCCGTCGAGCGGCACGATCACGTGCAGCCCGCGCGAGCCGGTGGTCATCAGGGCCGAGGGCAGTTTCAGTGCGTCGAGCAGCTCCCCGAGCAGCCGGGCGGCCTCGCGTACGGACTCGAAGTCGGCCCCGGGGGTCCCCCCGGGCCCTTCAGGCACGGGGGAAGGGTCCAGGTCGAAGACCAACCGGTCGGGGTGGTCGGGGCGAGCGGCCCGGGACAGCCACCGGTGCAGCGTGATGCTCGCCTGGTCGGCCAGGTACAGCAGGGTGGCCGTGTCGTCGCACACGGTGTGGCACACCGTGCCGCCCTCCTTGGCCAGCTCGGCGCGGGCGATCCAGTCGGGGTAGTGGTCCGGGGTGTTCTTCTGCATGAACACGGGCCCGTCGACGCCGTCCGGGTGGCGCTCCAGCATCAGCGGGCGCCCGCGCAGGTGCGGCAGCATGAAGGGCGCGACGGCCCGGTAGTAGTCCACCAGGTCGCCCTTGGTGTACTCCTTGGCGTCGCCGCCGCCGGGGAAGAGCACCTTGTCCGGCCGGTGCACCTCCACCGTGCGGCGGCCCGCCCGCACCTTGCGCGTGCCGTCGGCGCCGCTCACCGCACGACCGCCTCCTCCACCAGCAGCCGCCCGGCCGCCGCGATCGACTCCGCGTCGATGCCCGCGGCGTGCAACTGCTCCTCCGGGGAGGCCGAGCCCGGCATCGAGCGGACGGCGAGCCGCACCAGGCGCGGTACGGGACGCCCGTCGGTGAACGCGTCGAGGACCGCGTCGCCGAGTCCGCCCTCGGGGTGGTGGTCCTCCACGGTCACCAGGCAGCCCGTCTCCTCGGCGGCCCGGCGCAGCGTGGCCGCGTCGACGGGCTTGACGGAGTACAGGTCGACGACCCGCACCGCGATGCCCTCCTGCGCCAGGGCGTCGGCCGCGGCGAGCGCCTCGTGCACGGTGACGCCGGCGGCGACGAGCGTCAGCCGGTCCTCGCCGGAGGAGCGCAGCACCTTGCTCCCGCCGACCGGGAAGTCCTCGTCCGGGCCGTAGATCACCGGGCTCTCGCCGCGTGAGGTGCGCAGGTAGCGCACGCCCTCCAGACCCGCCATCGCGCCGACGAGCCGCGCGGTCTGGTTGGCGTCGCACGGGTACAGCACGGTCGAGCCGTGCACGGCCCGCATCATCGCCAGGTCCTCCAGGCCCATCTGGCTCGGCCCGTCCTGGCCGATGGCGACGCCCGCGTGGGAGCCGACCAGGTTGATGCCCGACCCGCTGACGGACGCCATGCGGATGAAGTCGTACGCACGGGTCAGGAAGGCCGCGAACGTGGTGGCGTACGGCACCCAGCCGCGGGCGGCGAGGCCGACGGCGGAGGCGACCAGCTGCTGCTCGGCGATGTAGCACTCGAAGTAGCGCTCGGGGTGCTCCTTGGCGAAGAACTCGGCCCGGGTGGAGTCGCCGACCTCGCCGTCGAGGGCGACGACGTCGCCGCGGCCGGTGCCGAGGGCGGCCAGGGCCTCGCCGAAGGCGTTGCGCGTGGCGACGTCCTCGCCCTCGTCCCACGTCGGGAGCTCGAAGTCGCCCGTGTGGACGGAGTGCAGCATGCGCGCGGCGGCCGGCTCGCGCACCTGGACACGCAGGTCCCGGGGGCCGCCGAGTTCGGCGATGGCGTCCTCGGCCTCCGGCAGCGGCTTGCCGTGCAGGCCCTCGCGGTCCTGGACGGCCTCGACGCCCTTGCCCTTGAGCGTGCGGGCCAGGATCGCGGTGGGCTGCCCCTGGGTCGAGGCGGCCTCCCCGTACGCCCGGTCGACGGCGTCCACGTCGTGGCCGTCGATCTCGACGGTGTGCCAGCCGAAGGCCTGGAAGCGGCGGGCGTAGGCGTCCAGGTCGTGGCCGTGCCGGGTGGCGCCGCGCTGGCCGAGGCGGTTGACGTCGACGATCACGGTGAGGTTGTCCAGGCGTTCGTACCCGGCGTGCTCGGCGGCCTCCCACACGGAGCCCTCGGCCAGCTCGCTGTCCCCGCACATCACCCAGGTGCGGTAGCCGGCGTGATCCAGGCGCTTGCCGGCCAGCGCGATGCCGACGCCGACGGGCAGGCCCTGGCCCAGCGAGCCGGTGGCCGTCTCCACCCAGGGCAGCCGCTGGGGGGTGGGGTGCCCTTCGAGGCGGCTGCCGAGCTTGCGGAAGGTGAGCAGTTCCTCGTCGTCGATGGCCCCCGCCGCCTTGTAGGCGGCGTACAGCAGGGGGGAGGCGTGCCCCTTGGACAGCACGAAGCGGTCGTTGCCGGGGTGGGCCGGGCGGTCGAAGTCGTAGCGGAAGTGGTGCGCGAACAGGACCGCCATCAGGTCGGCTGCGGACATCGAGGAGGTCGGATGCCCTGAGCCGGCCGCCGCGGCGGCGCGGACGCTGTCGACGCGCAACTGCTGTCCGAGGTCGGTGAGTTCACCGGTGTTCATGAGTCTCCTTTCGCGGAGTCGTCAAGGTCGTCGGTGCGCGGGTCGTCCGGGGCGCCGGTGCGCGGGTCGTCCGGGTCTGGGGTGCGCTTGCCGTCCGGGGCGTCGGTGCGTTTGACGGGGCCGGGTGCGGGGCCGGGCCCGGGGGGTCCCCCACCGGGCTGGTTCTTCGCGGGTTCCCCGCCCGGCCGGGTGTCCCGCCGGTCGTCCCCGTCCGTGTCCGAGGCGAGGGCCGCTCCCGGTCCCGAGCCCGTGCCGGCCTGCTGCCGCCGGCCGGGACCGCCCGCGACCCGGGCGACCTCCGGCGAGGAGGTGTCCAGCGGCACGGACCAGGACCGTACGAGCCCCAACTGCACCGCCTGCCGCGGCAGTACGGCGTCCAGCAGCCAGTCGGCGGCCACCCGGACCCGGTTGCCGGGCATGGCGGCCAGGTGGTAGCCGCGGGTCACCGCCCCGGCCGGCACGCCGGACAGCGGCACGCCGAGCGGATTGGCGGCGGCCTTGGCCCCGCCCAGGTCGACGACGAAGCCGAGGTCGCGGTGGCGGTAGGCCTTGCGCTGCCCGCCCGGTCCCAGCGACGCGGCGACGTTCTCGGCCGCGACCCTGCCCTGCCGCCAGGCGTGCTGCGCGGTCATCGGCGTGTAGCCGCCCGGCTTCTCCAGATCGGGCACGGCGGCCACATCGCCGCAGGAGAACACCTCGGGCCGCCCGGGCACCTGCAGATGGGGGTCGACCAGCAGCCTGCCCCGCTCCGTCGGCAGGCCGAGGGACTCCACCAGCGGGTCGGGCCGGACGCCCACGCACCACACCAGGGTCCGGGTCGCCACGGACTCGCCGTCGGTGAGCACGACCCCGTCGTGCGTGGCCTCCTGCACGGAGGTGCCCATGCGCACGTCCACGCCCCGCTGCCGCAGCACCCGGTCGGCGGTCGCGGACAGCTTCTCGTCCATCTCCGGCAGCACCCGCGGCGCCACGTCCAGCAGCATCCAGCGCGGCCGCATGCCCCGCCGCAGCGGATGCCGGCGCACCTGCGCGTCGGTGAACATCTGCCCGTGCGCGGCGACCTCGGTGCCGGTGTACCCCGCGCCGACCACCACGAAGGTGCAGCGCGCGGCGCAGGTCTCCGGGTCGTCGGTGGCCGCGGCCAGCTCGACCTGCCGGGTCACGTGGTCGCGCAGGTACAGCGCCTCGGGCAGCCCCCGGAAGCCGTGCGCGTGCTCGGCGACGCCGGGGATCGGCAGGAGCTTGTTGACGCTGCCGGCGGTGAGCACCAGCCGGTCGTAGGCGAGCGTGCCCTCCTCGTCCTCGGGGCCGGTGTAGTGCAGGGTGCGCCCGTCGAGGTCGATCCGGTCGGCCTGGCCGAGCACCAGCCGGACGTCGCGCAGGGTGTCCGACAGCGAGACGGTGACCCGGCGCGGTTCCAGGATGCCGGCGGCGACCTGGGGCAGCAGGGGCAGGTACAGGAAGTAGTCGGTGGGGTTGAGCAGGGTGATGTGCGCCCGGCCCCGGGCGAGCCGGGACAGGGTGCGGGCCGTGCGGTACCCGGCGAAACCGGCACCGACGATCACGATGCGGGGTCGACTCACGGTTCGCTCGCCTCCGGCGCTGTGGCATGGCTCGGGAGCCTTCCGCGTCCCCCTGGGCCGGACACCCAAACGTCCGGTGTGCGGCCTGCGCCCCGGTGGCGCCGGTTTCCGGCCCCGTCGTCGGGTACCCGGTGCGGGTTACGGACCGCCGACGTCACGGAGGCACTCCCCCATGCCCGGATACGGATACTTCCTCTCGTGCGAGCAGTTCGGCCCGGCCGAGCTGATCGAGCAGGCGCGGATGGCCGAGCAGGCCGGCTTCCAGGCGCTGTGGATCTCGGACCACTACCACCCGTGGAACGACGAGCAGGGCCAGAGCCCGTTCGTCTGGTCGGTGATCGGCGCGCTGTCCGAGGCGGTGTCCCTGCCGATCGAGACGGCCGTGACCTGCCCGACCGTGCGGATGCACCCGGCGGTGGTGGCGCAGGCCGCGGCGACCAGCGCGGTGATGACGGACAACCGCTTCCGGCTCGGGGTCGGCTCGGGCGAGGCGCTCAACGAGCACATCCTGGGCGACCACTGGCCGCCGGCCCACGTGCGCCTGGAGATGCTGGAGGAGGCCATCCAGATCATGCGCCGGCTCTTCACCGGCGACGAGGTCAACCACCACGGCCCGCACTACACCGTGGAGAACGCCCGCCTGTACACGGTCCCGGACGAGCCGGTGCCGATCGACATCTCCGGCTTCGGGCCGGCCGCGACGAAACTGGCCGCCCGGGTCGGCGACGGCTACATCTCGGTGATGCCCGACGAGGCGATGGTGGAGCAGTACCGCAAGGGCGGGGGCGGCGGGAAGCCGGTCAGCGGCGGCACCAAGGTCTGCTACGGCACCGACAAGGAGGAGGCCGTGCGCACGGTGCACCGGCTCTGGGCGAACGAGCAACTGCCCGGGGAACTGGGCCAGGTGCTGCCCTCGCCCAAGCACTTCGAGCAGGCGCAGCAGCTGGTCACCGAGGACATGGTGCGCGCGAACCGGGTGTGCGGCGACGACGTGGACGAGCACGTGGCGGAGCTGAAGCAGTTCGCCGACGCGGGCTACGACATGATCTACGTCAACCAGATCGGCCCGGACATGCGCGGCTTCTTCGACTTCTACCGCACGAAGGTGCTGCCGCAGCTCCAGTCCGCCTGACCCCCGCAAACAGCGGCGTCAAGCCCCGGTGCCGGGCACGTCCGGTGCGTGGGCGGGACGCGGGGGCACCGGACCGGGGACGGGCGGGGCCGGCGGCACGGGCGGGCCGGGCACGCCGCCGGTGGCGCGGTCCGCGTCCCGCGGGGCCGTGCCGGCCGCGTGGCCGGGGCCCGGACGCGAGGGGCGGGCCATGCCGCGCAGCACGAACGCCGCGACGGCGAGGACCGCGGCGGTGATCAGCGCCGCGGCCCAGTCGGGCAGGCCGAGGGCGAGGGCCAGGCCCACGGCGAGCGCCAGGGCGGCGCCCGCGTACAGGGCGAGGGCGCCGGACGCGGCGTAGAGGGCGGCCCTGCGGCGCTGCTTGCGCGTCTGCTCGCGCAGTTCCTCACGCACGGTCTCGCGCGCCACCTGGGCCAGTTCGTCGACCAGGTGCTTGTCCGGATGCTCCAGGTGATCCAACGGCTTCATGCCCCTGCGGGTACCCGCGCCCGGGCCGGTCAAGGCGGGTGTCCCCCCGGCGCGGCGAGATCGTGCGGACCGATCTCCCCGCGCGGGCGGCCCAACTAGGCTCGTGGGCATGGAGATTCTGGGTGCCACCCTGCGCGTCTGCGTCGACGACCTCGAGACCGCGATCCCGTTCTACGAGCGCCTGGCGGGCGGCACGGCCCAGCGCTTCGAGCGGGGCGGTGTCCAAGTGGCCGCGATCGGCTGCTTCTTGCTGATGAGCGGCCCGCCGGCCGAGCTGGAGGTGCTGCGCAAGGTGGCCGCGACGATCGCCGTGCGGGACGTCGAGGAGACCCACCGGGTGCTCACCGGCCTGGGCGCGCACATCGTCGCGGGTCCCCTCGCCTCCCCGGCGGGCCGCAATCTGATCGCGCTGCACCCGGACGGTTCCGTCTACGAGTACGTCGACCGCCGGGTGTGATCCGGGCGCCGCCCGTGCGCCCCCGCGCTCAGTGCCGCCCGGACTCCCGGACCGCCTCGGCGGTGATGGCCCAGCGCTGGTGGTCGCGCCAGGCCCCGTCGACGAACAGCATCTTCGGCGAGAAGCCCTCCAGGCGGAACCCGCAGGCCCGGGCCAGCGCGATCGACGGGGCGTTCAGGGGCTGGACGTTGATCTCCAGCCGGTGCAGCCTCATCGGGCCGAACGCGTACGCCACGACCAGGCCGAGGCCCTCGCGCATGAGGCCGCGCCCGGCGGCGTGCGCGAAGGCGCCGTAGCCGAGGGCGCCGGAGCGGAAGCCGCCCTGGACGATGTTGTTGATGTTGACGAAGCCGCCGATGACCCCGTCGCTCCTCTCGCAGACGAGGAAGCCCACCCGGGTGGGATCCTCGATCAGCCGGTCCGCGTAGGCCGTGTACGCCTGGGCCGTGTCGGGCGGGAAGAGCCACGGGTGGTGCAGGTCCTTGCTCTCCCGGGCGCGGGCGGTGAACTCGGCACCGTCGTCGTGGGTGAAGTGGCGGATCCCCACTCGGGGGCCTTCGGCGAGGTAGCGGGATGCGTGGTGCGGCACCCCGCCACAGTAACCGCGCCGGGGATGCCCGTTCAGGACGTGACGGCCGGCAGCCGCAGGACGCCGGTGTCGCCGGGTGTGCTGACCACCGTCACGGGCTTGGTGCCCTGGTTGCCGAAGTAGGCGCCGTCGCCGGCGGCGATCACGAAGCGCAGCCGGTGCCCGGTGTCGTAGCGGTGCACGATGCCGGGGAGGGTGACGGTGAAGCTGCGGGTGACGTCCGGTACGCGGACCGGGGCGACCAGGCGGCGCACCAGGGTGCGGGTGCCGTCGGGGGCGATGTCGTAGACCTTGGCGAAGAGCACCAGCTTGCCGGCCGCGTCGGCGGAGTCCTGGGTGCGTTCGGCCTGCGGGGAGTGCACCCTCAGCGTGGCGCGCGGGGCGCCGACGACGTCGAGGGGCCGCGGGAGCGGTGCGCTGGTCCAGGCGAGGTGGGTGCCCCGGGTGTCGCGCGGGGGCCCGTCGCGCAGGCCGAGGAGCCCGGCCAGGGAGCTCTCCGAATGGCTCGTGGGGATGGGCCCGTTGGTGTAGCGGCGGGCGCCCGGGACCACCTCGCTGCGGTGGTCGACGAGTCTGCCGTCGCCGGACAGGTGGAAGGTGCGGGTGAGCCCGGGGAGGCGGTCGGCGGTGGCGTAGGCGCGGTCCGGGTCGGTGATCCAGTCACGGCGGTAGGCGAAAGCGGGCCCGGTATCGGTGCGGGTATGCCCGCGCAGATGGCGGTCGAACCAGGCCAGGACGCGCCGGCCGACGTAGCCGGCCTCCAGATCGCCGGTGACCAGGTCGAGTTCGCCGCTGCCCGGGCCGGCCCGCCCGCCGCTGTGCCCCCAGGACTGCCAGATCATCTTCACGGGGGTGCCCTGGGCGCGCAGGGTCCGGTAGGTCGCCGCGGCCTCGTTGAGGTTGAACAGGGTGTCGGCCTGGCCCTGGACGAGCAGGGTGGGCGTGCGGACGCGGTGCAGGTACGACACCGGGGAGACCCGGCGGGCGAAGGCCAGCAGCTCGGCGGTGCGGTCAGCCGGAAAGCGACCGGAGTTGAGCGTGTGGACGGTGCGGCACGCCTCGGTGACGAAGTGCAGGCAGGTCAGGGAGTTGACGCGGGAGGGGTCCAGGTTCGGCTGGAGCAGCGGCTGCCCCTCCCCGATGAGGTAGAAGCCGTTGGTCCACTGCCACTTGAAGGCGCCGGGGACGTCCCCGGCGCCCACGGCGTTGTTCGGGGCCAGGGAGTACGCCAGGTCGTGCCAGGTGATCATCGGCACGAGCGCGTCGAGGCGGTGGTCGACGGAGGCCGTCGCCAGCTGGACGGCGCCGCCGTAGGAACCGCCGATCATGCCGACGCGGGGGTCGCCGGGGGCGTCGAGGGTGACGAAGTCGGCAGTGGTGCCGTCGTCGGCGGCGCGCTCGCCGGCCAGGAAGTCGACGAGCCGGGAGGCGGCGGCACCGTCGATCTCCGGGTCGTCGAGGGAGACGAGGCAGCCGCTGCGGCCGAACCCGAGCCCGGAGTAGACCAGGGTGACGTAGCCGCGCCGGGCGAAGGCCTTGCCGATGCTGTCGGTCGAACCGTCCGACTTGCTCCCGCCGAAGCCGTTCGTGCCGAGCACGGCGGGTGCCGGGTGGTCCCGGTCGGTTCCGGTGGGCCGGTACAGGTCGGCGTCCACCGCGCAGGACCGGTCCCCGGCCCGGACGGTGAACCGCAGCGGCGTGACGGTGTAGGGGTCGGCCGCGGCGGCGGGGGGCACGAGGACCAGCGGGGCGGCGAGGGCGGCGCCCAGGGCGAGGGCGAGCGGTGCGCGGAACCTGGGCGCGCGTCGGGACACACGGACCTCCACGGTGGGGGGCGGCGACACCCGGCCAATGGGATACCGACCAGTAGGTACCGGTCGGTTGTCATGGTGTGACACGTGTCAAGAGGCGTCAATCACCGAAACGAGGGTTTCTCGACGGCATGTCGGCAGCGGCCCGCGTCAGCCCAGCGCCGGTGCGTCGAGCGTCAACGTCCCGGCGTCGGCGTCCAGTTCGGCCACCACGCCGAGCGGCAGGGTCAGCGCGCCCTCGCCGTGGCCGAACCCGAACTCCTCCACGACGGGGACGCCGAGCCCACCGAGCCGGTCCCGCAGGACCGTCCGCACGTCCTCGTACGGGCCGCAGGCCTCCCAGGAGCCCAGCAGGATCCCCGTGGTGCCGTCCAGCCAGCCCGTGCGCAGGAGTTGGGTCAGGTACCGGTCCAGCCGGTAGGGGCTCTCGGCCACGTCCTCCAGGAGCAGCAGGCCGCCGCGGGCGCCCGGCCGGGCGTGCGGCGTGCCGAGGTCGCTGGCGAGCAGGCTCAGGCAGCCGCCCAGGGTGACGCCCCGGGCCCGGCCGGGAACCAGCGCGCGGCCGCCCGGGGGCACGGCGGAGACGGTCCGCACGGACTCCGGCTCGAAGAGCGTGGCCCGCAGGTGATCCTGGGCCCGGGCGTGCTTGAGGAAGTCGACCCCCGCGGCGGCGGGACCGTACAGGGTGACCAGGCGCAGGTGGGTGGCGAAGGCCTGGTGCAGGACGGTGACGTCGCTGAACCCGGCGAACACCTTGGGGCCCGCCGCCCGCATGGCGTCCCAGTCGACCAGGTCGACCATGCGCTGGGCGCCGTACCCGCCCCGGGCGCAGAACACCGCCGCGACGGCCGGATCGCACCAGGCGTGTTCGAGGTCGGCGGCGCGCTGTGCGTCCGTGGCGGCCAGGTAGCCCAGGGTGCGGTCCCGGCCGAGCACATGCGGCGCCACGACGGGGTCGAGGTCCCAGCCCCGCAGGATGTCCAGCCCCGCCTGGAGCCGCTCCTCGGGGACCGGACCGCTGGGGGCCACGACGGCCACGCGGTCGCCGGGGGCGAGCCGGGGCGGCCGGACGAGCGGCCTCACCGGTCGAGCTCCAGGGTCGGGACACCGGGCGGGTGCAGCCCGAACACCTGCGCGTAAAGGGAGAGTTCCGCTTCCAGGGCGCGCACCATGGTGTCGGCCCGGCGGAATCCGTGTCCCTCCCCCTCGAAGGCGAGGTAGGCGTGCGGCACGTTCCGGCCCGCGAGCCGGGCCAGGAACCGCTCGCACTGGACGGGCGGGCAGATGACGTCGTCCAGGCCCTGGAGGAGCAGGAACGGCACCGTCAGGCGGTCGGCGTGCGCGGCGGGCGAGCGCTCCTCGTAGCGGGCCGGCACCTCGGCGAGCGGCCCGATGAGGCTCTCCAGGTACTGCGACTCGAAGTCGTGGGTCTCGCCGCTGCCCCACCCGGCGAGGTCCAGGATGGGGTACTTGATGGTGCCGCAGGCGTAGACGCCGGTCGTGGTGAGCGAGGCGGCCGCGGTCCAGCCGCCCGCGCTGCCACCGCGCACGGCGAGCCGGCCGCGGTCGGCGGTGCCCTCCTCGGCGAGGGCCAGGGCGACGGCGGCGCAGTCCTCCACGTCCACCACGCCCCACTGCTCGCGCAGCCGCTCCCGGTACGGGCGGCCGTACCCGGTCGAGCCGCCGTAGTCGACCTCGGCGACGCCGATGCCGCGGGAGGTGAAGTAGGCGATCTCCAGGTCGAGCACCAGCGCGGCGCGGCCGGTGGGCCCGCCGTGCGCCCAGACGACGTAGGGCGGCAGTTCGTCACCGGGCGCCACGCAGCCGGGGTGGTGCGGCGGGTAGACGTGGGCGTGGATGTCCCGCCCGTCGGGGCCGGTGAAGGTGCGGATCTGCGGTTCGGGGTAGTACGCGGGGTCGACGGCGTCGTCGTGCTCGGCGCCGACGACCCGGGCGTGCCCGGTGCGGGCGTCGAGTTCGACGACCTCGTGGGCGCTGCGCGGGCTGGCCCCGACGGAGACGACCCGGTCGCCGTGGGCGGCGAGGGTGGGGGCGAACTCGGTCCAGGGGCCCGCCGCGTCGACCACCTCGCCGGTCTCGGGGTCGAGGATCCCGAGGACCGCGGCGCCGCGGCCGTGCACGACGGCGATCAGGCCGCTCTCCAGCGGGGCGAACCATCGCGATCCGAGCTTCCACAGCGGGCCGGCGAACTCCTCCTCGCGCGGGCACACGGGCTCGCCGTCGAGGTAGAGGTTCCACCAGCCGGTGCGGTCGCTCGCGTACAGCAGGCGGCCGTCGTGGGTGAAGGCGGCCTGGGGAATGGACTCGTCCGGACCGCCGGCCACGGTCCGGGGGGCCCGCAGGGTGCCGTCCGGGCCGACGTCGGCGAGGATCAGCTCGGTGCCGTCCCACGGCATGCGCGGGTGGTCCCAGCCGAGCCAGGCGGCCCGCCGGCCGTCCGGGGAGAGCCGCACCCCGGTGACGAACCGGTGCGCCGGGCCCGTGAGTTCGCGCACGGCCCGCCGGTCCCCGGCCGCGGAACCGTCGAGGGGGACGGCGGCCAGGACCCGCCGGACGTCGGTGGGGCCGTCACCGGTGAACTCCTCCAGCACGCACCACACTTCGCCCCGGTCGGGCCGCAGCAGCGGCTCGGCCCAGCGCAGGCCGCCGCCCACCGCGGACACGGGCGTCAGCGGGCGGGGCTCGCTCCCGGGCTCCCAGCGGTACAGGCGCTGGTCGGCGAAGTTCACGAACACCACCAGCGGGCCCGGTGCGCCCGGGAGCGCGGCCCAGGGGTGCCCGCCGTACTCGATGACCCGGCTGCGCACGTTCCACGGCGCGGGCAGCACCGCCTCCTCGCGGCCGTCGGCGTGCCGGCGCACCAGGGTGCGCCGCCCGCCCTCGGCGGGGCGCGGCTCGGTCCACCACACCTCGTCGCCGACGAAGTCCACGTACTCCGGGTGCCCGTCGTGCGCGGCGGCCGTCGCCGCGTCGATGGGCGAGGGCCACGCCCCGTACGCCAGCGTCCGCACCGTCTCCCCCACTCGTTCAGACCGTCCGCAGGAAGCGGTCGAGCACGCGGACGCCGAAGTGCAGCGCCTCGACCGGTACCCGCTCGTCGACCCCGTGGAACATGGCGGCGTAGTCGTAGCCCTCCGGGAGCCTGAGCGGGGTGAAACCGTAGCCGGTGACGCCCAGGCGTGAGAACTGCTTGGCGTCCGTGCCGCCGGACATGCAGTAGGGCACGACGTGCCCCTCCGGGGCGAACTCCTCGATCGCCGCGCGCATCCGGGCGTACGTCGGGGAGTCCAGCGGCGACTCCAGGGCGACCTCGCGGTGGTGGAACTCCCAGTCCACGTCCGGCCCGGTGAGCCGGTCGAGAGTGCCGCGGAACTCGTCCTCGCCGCCGGGCAGGAACCGGCCGTCCACGTACGCGACGGCCTCGCCGGGGATGACGTTCACCTTGTAACCGGCGTCCATCATGGTCGGGTTGGCGCTGTTGCGCACGGTCGACTCGACGAGCTTGGCGGCGGGGCCGAGCTTGCGCAGCAGGGTGTCGACGTCGGACAGGTCGCTGTCGATGCCGTAGAGCGCGGCGAGTTCGGCGAGTGCCGCGCGGACGGTCGCGGTGGGCCGCAGGGGCCACTCGTGCTCGCCGATGCGGGTGACGGCGGCCGCGAGCCGGGTCACGGCGTTGTCCCGGTTGACCTTGGAGCCGTGCCCGGCGCGTCCGCGTGCGGTGAGCTTCAGCCAGGCCGTGCCGCGCTCCCCGGCGGCGATGGGGTAGATCTGCCGGCCGTTGCCGTCGTGGAAGGTGAAGGCCCCCGATTCGCTGATGCCCTCCGTGCAGCCCTCGAACAGGTCCGCGTGCCGGTGGACGAGGAATCCCGCGCCGTCCTCGGCGCTGGCCTCCTCGTCGGCGGTGAAGGCGACGACGATGTCCCGGCGGGGCCGTACGCCCAGGCGGGCCCAGGCGCGCACGACGGACAGGATCATCGCGTCCATGTTCTTCATGTCGACGGCGCCGCGCCCCCAGACCACCCCGTCGCGGACCTCGCCCGAGAAGGGGTGCACGCTCCAGTCGGCGGCCGCCGCGGGCACGACGTCGAGATGGCCGTGGAGCAGCAGCGCGTCGGCCGACGGGTCGGTGCCCTCGATGCGGGCGACCACGTTGGTCCGGCCCTCGGTGCGCTCCAGCAGCGTCGGTTCGACTCCGGCCTCGGCCAGGCGTGCGGCGGCGTACTCGGCGGCGGGCCGCTCCCGGCAGTCGCCGCCGCCCCGGTTGGTGGTGTCGATGCGGATCAGGTCGGACGTGTAGGCCACGACCTCGTCCAGCGCCTGCGCGTCCACCTGGTCAGCCATACTGCTCCTCCACCGCGGCCGCGACGATCGTGGTGACCGCCTTGAAGGTGCGGATGCCCTCGTACATGGTCCCGCTCGTGTACGCCACCTTCCGTTCCGCGATCCGGTCCACACCCGGCACGACGGTGGCGGCCATCGCCAGGTGCTCGGCGTCGAACTCGACGGCGATGGTGAACGGGCCTTCGCGCACCGGTTCGTGACGGACCGCCAGGGCGGCGGCCTCCTTCGCCGCGGCCCGGATGTCCGCGGCGGTGCGGGCGGGTGTGCGGCACACGGCCGCGTACCGGGACACGTGGTCCTTGACGGCGACCTTCAGCGCCTCCGGGGCGTAGCCCAGCGCGTCCTCGCAGGCCACGTCGTCGCCGGTGACCAGCACCACGGGCACCCCGAACTCGGCGGCGACGTGCGCGTTGAGGAGCCCCTCGCTCGCCCGGACGTCGTCGAGCCACACGCCCGTGATGGAGTTGGCGAGGTAGGTGTGGGCCAGGACGCCCTCCATGCCGGCGCCCGCGTGGTACCCGACGAACGCGATGCCGTCGACGTCGCCGTGCTGCACGCCCTCCACCATGGACAGCGCCTTGTGCCGGCCGGTGAGCATGGCGGCCCGTTCGTCCAGCTGCTCCAGCAGCAGGTTGCGCATCGTCGCGTGCGCTTCGTTGATGATCACCTCGTCGGCGCCGCCGTCGTAGAACCCGAGCACGGCGGCGTTGACGTCGGAGGTGAACAGCGCGCGGCAGCGCTCCCATGGGGAGGCGCCGGGGATCACGTCGTCCGGCCAGGTGACGCCGGTGGCGCCCTCCATGTCTGCGCTGATGAGGATTCTCATGACGAGCCGTCCCGGATGGAGATCTTCATGGTTCGTCACGTTACGCGCTGCGGGCGCAACCGGCTACGACGCGGTCCCGGCCGCACGGGCGGGGCGGGCGCTGGTCGCCGTGCCTGGTTCAGTCCTCGTGGCCGAGTTGCAGATCCCGCTCGGTGCGCCCGCCTCCGGCCACCTGCAGCACGGTGGCGACCGGGGGGTAGCCGGCGGCGATGACGGTGTACTCGCCGGAGGACAGGTCGACGAAGCGGAACGTGCCGTCGGGGCCGGTGGTGAGGGTGTCGACGACGTTGCCCGCGACGTCGAGCAGGGTGACGCGGGCGTCCTCCACGGGCCGTCCGCCGCCGGCGCGGACGGTGCCGCGCAGGACGGCGCCGCCGGCCAGTTCGATGTCCCGGCGGGTCTCGCGCGCCGCCTGGACCGTGACGGGCAGCGCGGCGGGGCGGAAGGCGGGGGCGCTGGCGGCGAGGGTGTACTCGCCGGCCACCAGCTCGGTGATGACGTAGCCGCCCTCCCGGCCGCTGCGGGTGGTGGCCACGACCTCGCCGTGCACGTTGGTGAGGGTGACGGTGGCCTCCCGCACGGGTGTTCCGTCGGCGGTCACCACGCTGCCGACGAGGTTGCCGGCACCGCCCAGGACGATGTCGAGTTCGACGGGCCGTTCGCCCACGGTCACGGAGACGGCCTGCGGCTGGTGGCCGCCGGCCGCGGCGATCAGCACGTAGGAGCCGGGGCCGGGGGTGGCCAGCGCGTACCGGCCGTCCTCGCCGCTCGCGCCGCGCCCGGTCTGCTGTCCGGTGACGTCGATGAGGGTGAGCGCCGCGCGCGGCACGACGGTCCCGTCGGGGTGCTGCACCGAGCCGCAGACGGGGACGCCGCCGGCGTACGCGGCGCGCGCGGGCGGGACCGGGGCGGTCCCCCGTGCCGTGTCCGGGTCGGTCAGCGAGGCGTTGTGGGACACCAGGGGTTTCTCCTTGAGGAAGAAGGCGATGACCAGTCCGAGGACCAGCACCGGCACCAGGTAGAGGAAGATCCGCGGCATGGCGTCGGCGTAGGCCCGGATGTAGCCGTCGCGCAGGGCCGGGGGCAGGGCGTGCACCAGCTGCGGTGTGATGGCCTCGGGGTCGGGGAGGCCGCCGCCGGCGGGGAGCTCCTCGGCCAGTGCGTCGGCGAGCCGGTCGGCGAACAGGGTGCCGAAGACGGCGGCCCCGACGCTGCCGCCGATCTGCCGGAAGTAGTTGCCGGCGCTGGTGGCGGTGCCCAGGTCGGCGGGGCGCACCGAGTTCTGCACGGCCAGGACGAGCACCGGCATCACCAGGCCGAACCCCGCGCCGAGGACGGCCATCCAGACGCTGTAGTGCAGCCGGGGCGTGTCGGCCTCCAGCCGCGACAGCAGCCACATGCCGGCGACGGAGAGGAGGCCGCCGAGGACGGGGTAGAGCCGGTAGCGGCCGGTGTGGGTGATGAGCTGCCCCGAGACGACGGAGGCGCCGACGATGCCGGCCATCATCGGCAGCATGAGCAGGCCCGACTCGGTGGCGGAGGCCCCGTCGACCATCTGCAGATAGGTCGGCAGGTAGCTCGCCGCGCCGAACAGTGCGACGCCGACCACCAGGCCCACCAGGCCGGTGACGTTGAAGACGGAGTCGCGGAACAGCCGCAGGGGGATGAGGGGTTCGACGGCGAACCGCTCGACGACCAGGAAGAGCACGGTGGCCGCCGCCGCTCCCGCGGCCAGGCCCAGGATGACCCGCGAGCCCCAGGCGTGTTCGGTGCCGCCCCAGCTCGTCAGCAGTACCAGGCAGGTGGAGGCGGCGGTCAGCAGCAGCGCGCCGAGGACGTCGAAGCGGGCCCGGACGGCGGGCTTGGGCAGTTCGAGGGCGACCGCGACGACGGCGGACGTGACGATGCCGAAGGGGACGTTGATGTAGAAGCACCAGCGCCAGGAGAGGTGGTCGGTGAAGTAGCCGCCGAGGAGCGGACCGGCCACCGAGGCGAGGCCGAAGGAGGCGCCGATCAGCCCCATGTAGCGCCCGCGCTGCCGGGGCGGCACGATGTCGGCGATGATCGCCTGGACGCCGATCATGAGCCCGCCCGCGCCGACGCCCTGCAGGGCGCGGAAGGCGATCAGCTGGTCCATGGTCTGCGCGCGGCCCGCGAGGGCGGAGCCGGCCACGAAGACGACGATGGCGAACTGGAAGACGCCCTTGCGGCCGAGCAGGTCGCCGAGTTTGCCGTAGATCGGCAGCCCGACCGTGGCGGTGAGCAGGTAGGCCGTGATCGCCCAGGACATGCGGTCCAGGCCGTGCAGCTCGCCGACGATCTTCGGCAGCGCCGTGGCGACGATCATCTGCTCCAGGGCGGCCAGGAGCAGGGCCATCATGAGCGCGAAGAAGACCAGCCGGACCCGCTGCGGGGCCGGTTCGGCTCCCGGATCCGGCGGCGGCGCGGGGGTGCCGGCAGGCGCCACCGCCGGTTCGTCCTGCGTCAGAGTGATCCCGCCCACCCACCGCTCCCCTCGTCACGTGCCGCACAATTCCCGCGTAAAAGCGACAACTACGAGCAAGCGCGACGAGTTACGGCACAGGAGCGAACCGCACGGCAATCACTCGAACCGGTGAGGCCCTCAACAGGCCCTCCCGAGTGGACTTTTGGGGGCTACTTCTCGACCTCGGCGGCGAGCCGGGCGAGCACCGCGTCGTAGATGCGGCCGAGGCCCTTGGGGGCGAAGGTCTTCTCGAAGAAGCCGCCGATGCCGCCGGCACCCGTCCACGTGGTGGTCACGACGACCCGAGACCTGCCCTCACCGGCCGGGGTGACGCGCCAGGTGGTGACCATGGAGGAGTTGCGGTCCTTCTCGACGAGTTCGCCGTCGGTGGGCTCGGTGACCTCCAGGAGGCAGTCGCGCACCCGCTTGCTGGTGGCCTGGAGCTTCCAGTGCACCAGGGTGCCCTCGCCGTCCCCGCCCTCGCGCACCTCGTACTCGCTGAACTGCTCGGGCAGCAGCTTCGCGCGCGTGCCGCTGTAGTCGGCGAGGGCGTCGAACACCGTCTCCGCGTCCGCCGCGACGATCCGCTCCGTAGTGGCTTCGACCTGCGCCATCGCTTTCCTCCAGGACCTGGTTGATCGGGGGGTCGGGGCAAGCCAACCACCCCGCCGCGCGGCCCCCCAAATCGGGGTGGCACAACCCGGTCGCACCCGTTCGGAAAACAGCCTCGCACGATCAAGGGAACATCTGTTCTATTGTGGGGGCAGTGCTACCGAGGAGGCGTCATGCGCTGGGAGAACCTCACCGTGGACCCCGAACACGGCCGGGCCGACGCCGCGCTGTTCGGCGCGGACGCGGTGACGACCCGGACCTTCGACACGCCGGAGTTCGCGGGGATCACCTTCCACGAGATCCGGGCGAGGTCGATCATCAACCGGGTGCCCGCGGTGTCGCGGATGTCGTTCCAGTGGACGGTCAACCCCTACCGGGGGTGCTCCCACGCGTGCGTGTACTGCTTCGCGCGCAAGACGCACAGCTACCTCGACCTCGACACGGGCTTGGACTTCGACAGCCAGATCGTCGTCAAGACCAACGCGCCCGAGCTGCTGCGGCGGCAGCTCGCCTCGCCCCGCTGGCACGGCGAGCACATCGCGATGGGCACCAACGTCGACTGCTACCAGCGCGCCGAGGGCCGCTACCGGCTGATGCCGGGCATCGTCGCGGCCCTGCGCGACCACGCCAATCCGTTCTCCGTGCTGACCAAGGGCACCCTGATCCTGCGCGACCTGGACCTGATCAGGCAGGCGGCCGAGGTGACCGACGTCGGCATCTCGGTCTCGGTCGGCTTCACCGACCAGGAGCTGTGGCGCACCGTCGAACCGGGGACACCGGCGCCGGAGCGGCGCCTGGAGGTCGTCCGCGCCTTCGGCGAGCACGGCATCGGCTGCGGTGTGCTGATGGCGCCGGTGATCCCGTTCCTGAGCGACCGACCGGACCAACTCCGCGCGACGGTACGGGCGATAGCGGACTCCGGGGCGACGTCCGTGACCCCGCTGGTGCTGCATCTGCGGCCCGGCGCCCGCGAGTGGTTCATGACCTGGCTGGGGCGGCACCACCCGTATCTGGTGCCGCGCTACCAGCGGCTGTACGCGGACGGCTCCTACGCGCCGAAGTGGTACCAGCGCCGGATCACCCGCCAGGTGCACGAGCTGGCGCAGGAGTACGGGATCGGGCCCACGCCCGCGGGCACGCCGCGGCGGATCCGGCCGCCCGAGCCGGCGGAGGAGCCGCCGGTGTCCGGGCCCACCCAACTTTCGCTTCTTTAGGAGCATTCGAGCGCATCCGACGATCCAATCGGGTCATGAGTTTTACGGAATGAGTTCTTCCGGGAGCGGTTTCCGGGACGATGCGGCGAGGACGGTGACCCTCGCGGGCCTCGATCCCGCCGTCCTGGGAGGACTCCATGAGAAAACGCGCAGCCGCGCTGTGCGGCGCCGCCGTCGTCATGGCCGGGACCTTCACGGCCGTTCCCGCCGAGGCGAGCGCACCCAGTACCGCCCACCCGACCCCGCAGACCGCGAAGCTCAGCTGGAAGAACTGCGCCACCGAGAACTACCCGACGCTGCAGTGCGCGTCCCTGAAGGTGCCGCTGGACCACCGCAGGCCGCAGGGGAAGAAGATCACCCTCGCCCTGTCCCGCGTCCCGCACACCGCCCGCACCTACCAGGGCCCCTTGCTGGTCAACCCCGGCGGTCCCGGCGGCAGCGGCCTGACGCTCGCCGGGTTCGTCGCCTCGTCCCTGCCCGCGAAGGTCGCGGCCCAGTACGACGTCATCGGCTTCGACCCGCGCGGCGTGGGGGCCAGCAAGCCCGCGCTGGACTGCAAGCCGGGCCACTTCGACCCGGTCCGGCCGAACTCGCTTCCCTCGACGCGCGCGATCGAGAGGGCCAACCTCGACCGCGCCAAGTCCTTCGCCGCCGCCTGCGGGAAGAAGTACGGGCACCTCCTGCCGTACATCAACACCACCAGCGCCGTGCGCGACATGGACGCGATCCGCGGCGCGCTCGGCGCCAGAAAGATCAACTACTTCGGCTACTCGTACGGCACCTACCTGGGCGCGGTCTACGCCCGGTACTTCCCCGAGCGGGTCCGGCGCCTGGTGCTGGACTCCGTCGTCGACCCGACCGACGTCTGGTACGAGGCCAACCTCAACCAGGACGTCGCCTTCGACGACCGCCACCGCGCCTTCCTGGCCTGGGTCGCCGAGCACGACAGCACCTACCGGCTCGGCACCGACCCGGACAAGGTCGAGGCCAGGTGGTACGCCATGCGCGCGGCCCTGGCGAAGAAGCCGGCCGACGGCACGGTGGGCGCCTCGGAGCTGGAGGACACCTTCATCCCCGGCGGCTACTACAACGGCTACTGGCCGCTGCTGGCCGAGGCGTTCGCGGCGTACGCGAACGGCAAGGACGACGGGCCGCTGGTCGAGGCGTACGAGAGCTTCGGCGCGGTCGACGCCTCCGGCGACAACGGGTACAGCGTCTACACCTCGGTCCAGTGCCGGGACGCGGGCTGGCCGCGCGACTGGCGGCAGTGGCGCAAGGACAACTGGGCGGTGTACCACAAGGCGCCTTTCATGACCTGGAACAACGCCTGGTACAACGCGCCGTGCGCGTTCTGGCCGACCGAGTCGCTGCGCCCGGTGAACGTAGCGAACGGCAAGCTGCCGCCGGTGCTGCTCTTCCAGGCGACCGGCGACGCGGCCACCCCGTACCAGGGAGCCGTCACGACCCGCCGGCTGCTGGCCCGTTCCAGCCTGGTGGTCGAGCGGGGCGGCGGCAACCACGGCATCACGCTGAGCGGAAACGCCTGCCTGGACGAGCACTTGGCGGCCTACCTCGCGGACGGCACCGTGCCGCGCGGTCACGGCGAGGCGGACGCGGTGTGCGACGCGCTGCCCGATCCGGAGCCCGGCGCGGCCGGCACCTCGGCCTCGGCCCGGGGGACGTCGGCCTTCTCGAAGGGCTCGGCGCTGCACGGCCTGCTCGGCTTCCGCCACTGAGCGGCTGACGGGCCGCCGGGGGCGGACGCCGTCGGTGCGTGGGCCATCATGGGCCCATGAGCGAACCGACGAGCGTGCCCGCCCCCGGCGGTGCCCGCCCCCCGCACGGTGTGCGCATCCGTGAGATGACGCCCGCCGACTGCGGGCGGGTCGCGGAGATCCGGACCCGCGGCTGGCAGCACGCCTACCGCGGCATGATGCCGCAGGCGTATCTCGACGGGCTCAGCGTCGCGCAGGACGCGGAGCGGCGGCGCGCGTTGCTCGCCCGGGGCGAGGACGGTGTGCGGAACCTGGTCGCCGAGGACGCCGCCGGCGAGGTGGTGGGCTGGGCCTGCTTCGGCCCGCACCGGGACGGTCGAGTCCGCACCCGGGACGCAGAGTTGTACGCCGTCTACGTCCATCCCGACCGGCTGGGGCGGGGCGCCGGGCGGGCGCTGGTCGCGGAGTCGGTGGCGCGGTGCGCCGCCACGGGCCACGGCCGCATGTTCCTGTGGGTGCTCAGGGACAACGACCGGGCCCGCCGCTTCTACGCCCGGGCCGGCTTCCGCCCGGACGGCGCCGAGGAGTCCTCCGAGGTGGACGGCGTCGCGGTGCCCGAAGTGCGGTACGCCAGGCCCCTGTCCCGCTGACCGCCCCTAGCGCCTGGCGGCGTGAGGCCGGCGCCCGCCGCCCCCGCCGCACGACGCCGTGGTCTCACCGCTGAGCGGGGATGCGGCCCAAAGCCCGTACCGCCGCCTCGGCCAGTGCCGGGTGGGCGAGGGCCTCGTTCAGCACCGGGCGGGCCCGGTCGTCCCCCAGCGCCCCCAGACCGTCCACGCAGGCCAGGGCGACACGGCGGTAGGGGTCGTGCGGGCGCAACCGCCGCCGCAGGGTGGTGATCAGGGCCGGTACGGCCTCCGGTGCCCGCAGGTCGACCAGGAGCCGCACCGGGTGCAGGGCGTAGGCGACGCGCAGTTCGTTGGTCGCGAGGGCGGCGGCGGCACGCGCGGTGCGCGGGTCGCCGAGCCGGGCGAGTGCGTGCGCCGCGGAGGCGCAGCGCGGCGGATCACGGTGGTTGAGCAGCAGCACCAGCGACTCGAAGGCCCGCCGGTCCCCCGCCAGGCCCAGCCGGAAGGCGGCCAGTTCCCGCGCCCACAGCGGCTGCCCGGGTTCGGTCAGCACCGCCGCGAGCGCGTCGGGGTCGTCGGTCGCCACGAGCCGCTCGAACGCCGGCGTGCCTCCGGACTCCCGCCGTAAGCGCTCCGTGAGTGATCGCAACTCTTCGTCCATGACTGAGAGGTTAGGCGGGTCACGGGCCGTGCGGGACGTACATCACAAACACGAGGGGCTGGCGCGCTCGTTACCCGCCGGTTAAGCTCAGACGAGCGAGTTACCCACTCGCGACCCCTCATGACGGTCTGGTGACGCGGCCGCCGTGAGAGCAGTCGGTTCGGTGCCCCAGGCACCGCAGTACGACTCGGCCCCGGGACAGGGCCGGTCGGACGGCCGTTCCCCGCCGGGCGTTGCACGCCCGCTGAAGACGGCACCGGGCGTGTGCGCTTCGCAGCCCGGCCACACCCGCATCTCCTCACGCACCCGGTGCGTCCGCGACCCGGCTTCCGCCGGACCTCCCGCGGCGCACCCGGGACGCGTTTCCCGTCGTCACCCTCATCCTGGAGTCCCGCGATGGCCACTCCCCTTTCCGACTCGTCCCCGTCCCCGCTGCGCACCGTCGCCGTCGTCGGCCTCGGCACGATGGGCACCGGCATCGCCGAGGTCCTCGCCAAGGCCGGCCGCGAGGTCGTCGGCATCGACATCAGCGAGGCCCAGGCCGCCACGTGCGTCGCCGCCCTGGAGGCCTCCACCGCCCGCGGTGTGGAGCGCGGCCGGCTGACCGAGGAGGACCGCGCCGGGATCCTGGCCCGGGTGCGCACCTCCGCCGACCTGCGCGCCGCGGCCGACGCCGACCTGGTCATCGAGGTGGCCCCGGAGTCGTACGAGGTCAAGCAGCAGATCTTCCGGGAGCTCGACGCGATCGTGCGCCCGGAGACGATCCTGGCGACCGGCACCAACGCCCTGTCCGTCACGCGGCTCGCCGCCGACTCCGCGCGGCCCGAGCGGGTGCTGGGCCTGCACTTCTTCAACCCGGCGCCGGCGATGAAGCTGGTCGAGGTCGTCTCCTCGGTGCTGACCGCCCCCGCCGCCGTCACGGCCGTCACGAACCTCGCCCTCGACCTGGGCAAGGAGCCGGTCGCGGTCGGCGACCGGCCCGGGTTCGTCGCCGACGGCCTGCTGTTCGGCTACCTCAACCAGGCCGCCGCCATGTACGAGGCGAGGTACGCCTCGCGCGAGGACATCGACGCCGCGATGCGGCTGGGCTGCGGACTGCCCATGGGCCCGCTGGCGCTGCTGGACCTGATCGGCGTGGACACCGCGCGCACGGTCCTGGAGGCCATGTACGCCGCCTCCCACGACCGGCTGCACGCGCCGGCCCCGATCCTCAAGCAGCTCAGCGAGGCGGGCCTGACGGGCCGTAAGGCGGGGCGCGGCTTCTACACCTACGAGGCGCCGGGCAGCGCGGTCGTCGTGCCCGACGCGCTGACCCCGTCCGAGGGTGGGACGGCGGTCGCCGGCCGGACCGTCTCCTCGGTCGGCGTGGCCGGCTCGGGCACCATGGCCTCCGGGATCGCCGAGGTCTTCGCCAAGGCCGGCTACCGGGTCGTGCTGGCCGCGCGCAGCGAGGAGAAGGCGCAGAACGCCAAGGCCCGCATCGGCAAGTCCCTGGCCCGCTCGGTCGACAAGGGCCGCATGAGCGCCGAGGCCGCCGCCGAGACCCTGGACCGCATCACGGCCACGGGCTCCTACGAGGACTTCGCCGGCGTCGACCTGGCCCTGGAGGCGGTCGCCGAGGACCTGGAGGTCAAGCGGCAGCTGTTCGCCGCCCTGGACAAGGTCTGCAAGCCGGGCGCGATCCTGGCCACGACGACCTCCTCCCTGCCGGTCGTCGCCTGCGCCCGGGCAACCTCGCGTCCGCAGGACGTCATCGGGATGCACTTCTTCAACCCGGCGCCGGCCATGAAGCTGGTCGAGGTGGTCCGCACGGTGCTGACCGCCGACGACGTGCACGCCACCGTGCGCGAGGTCTGCGGCCGGATCCGCAAGCACGCCGTGGACTGCGGGGACCGGGCCGGGTTCATCGTGAACGCGCTGCTGTTCCCGTACCTCAACAACGCGATCAAGATGGTGCAGGAGCACTACGCCTCGCTCGACGACATCGACGCCGCGATGAAGCTCGGCGGCGGCTACCCGATGGGCCCCTTCGAGCTGCTGGACGTCGTCGGGCTGGACGTCTCGCTCGCCATCGAGAAGGTCCTGCACCGCGAGTTCCGCGACCCGGGTCTCGCCCCGGCGCCGCTGCTGGAGCACCTGGTGGCCGCGGGCTGCCTCGGCCGGAAGACAGGCCGCGGCTTCCGCGAATATGCCAAGCGCTGAGCGTCCCGGCGACTGGTTCGGGGCCGGGGCGGAGTGGGGCGGGCTGCTCGGCCCGGACCGGTCCGCCCCGCCCTCCGGCGGTGCCCGGTACCCGGGCCATGCGCACCGAGCTGCGCACATGCAGTACGTTCGGGGCATGTCCCAGCCCGCCAGGTCCTCACGTACACCCGCCACGGCCGACGCCCCGGAGAGCGCCGCCGGCTCCCGTGCCGCCGCCCAGCGGCTCAAGATGCGCCGGGAACTGGCGGCCGCCGCCATGGAGCTGTTCGCGACGAAGGGGTACGAGGCGACCACCGTCGACGAGATCGCCGCCCAGGCCGGGGTGGCCCGCCGGACGTTCTTCCGCCACTTCCGCTCCAAGGAAGAGGCGATCTTCCCCGACCACGACGACACCCTGATCCGCGCCGAGGCGGTGCTCAACGCGGCGCCCGCGCACGAGCATCCGCTCGACACCGTGTGCCGCGGCATCAAGGAGGTCATGCGGATGTACGCGGCCCGGCCGGAGATCTCGGTCGCCCGCTACAAGCTGACGCGCGAGGTGCCCACCCTGCGCGAGGCGGAGATCGCCTCGGTGGCGCGCTACGAGCGGCTGTTCACCCGCTACCTCCTCGGCCACTTCGACGAGCGGGCGCACGCCGACGACGCCAACGACGACCCGCTGCTGGCGGAGGTGGCCGCCTCCGCGGTGGTCACGGCCCACAACCACGTGCTGCGGCGCTGGCTCAGGGCCGGCGGTCAGGGCGACGTGGAGGCGCAGCTGGACCACGCGTTCGCGATCGTGCGCAAGACCTTCGGCAACGGCATCGGTGCCGGGCGCTCCGCGGAGCCGCAGCCGGCCGCGGCGACGGCCTCGACGCAGGGCGAGGTGCTGGTGACGGTCGCCCGCACCGACGCCCCGCTGGACGAGGTCATGCGGACCATCGAGCAGGCGCTCAAGGAGCGCTGAGCGGCTTCTCGCACTGTGATGACGGCCACCCCTCGGGGTGGCCGTTTTGGCATGTCAGGGGCTGTTTTGCAGCCCCTCGCCGACCCCGTTCGATCGATCATCGCTCATATGTTGCGTAAAGATTTCATCTGAGGGGAAGTTCTGGCACTCAGTGCCTTGCGGGGTGACACGCGGTGTCATACGTTGAAGGAGTCCGGACGACGTCCCGGCAGGCCGAACCCGCCTGCACGCCCGGACGCCTGCGTCACAGGCAACCTCCCGCGCCACCATGCGCTGCCGAACAGCACCACCGCCGAACCGACGGCACCCCTTCAACCCTCAGCAGCACCGACGTAACCATCGGCGCCCCTCCCTCAGGGCGCTCACCGCCGGAGGCAACACCGTGACCGTGAAGGACATCCTGGCCGCGATCCAGTCGCCCGACTCCACGTCGGAGGACTTCGCCGCCCTCCCGCTGCCCGAGTCGTACCGCGCGATCACCGTGCACAAGGACGAGACGGAGATGTTCGCCGGGCTCGCCACGCGCGACAAGGACCCCCGCAAGTCGATCCACCTGGACGAGGTGCCGCTGCCCGAGCTGGGCCCGGGCGAGGCGCTGGTGGCCGTCATGGCCTCGTCGGTCAACTACAACTCGGTGTGGACGTCGATCTTCGAGCCGCTGTCCACCTTCGGCTTCCTGGAGCGCTACGGCCGCACCAGCGAGCTGGCCAAGCGCCACGACCTGCCGTACCACATCATCGGCTCCGACCTCGCGGGCGTCGTGCTGCGCACCGGGCCGGGCGTCAACTCCTGGAAGCCCGGCGACGAGGTCGTCGCGCACTGCCTGTCCGTCGAGCTGGAGTCCAGCGACGGGCACAACGACACGATGCTCGACCCCGAGCAGCGCATCTGGGGCTTCGAGACGAACTTCGGCGGTCTGGCCGAGATCGCCCTGGTGAAGTCCAACCAGCTGATGCCCAAGCCCGACCACCTCAGCTGGGAGGAGGCCGCCGCCCCCGGCCTGGTCAACTCCACCGCCTACCGCCAGCTGGTCTCCCGCAACGGCGCCGGCATGAAGCAGGGCGACAACGTCCTGATCTGGGGCGCGAGCGGTGGACTGGGCTCCTACGCCACCCAGTTCGCCCTCGCCGGCGGCGCGAACCCGATCTGCGTCGTCTCCAGCGAGCAGAAGGCGGACATCTGCCGCGCGATGGGCGCCGAGGCGATCATCGACCGCACCGCCGAGGGCTACAAGTTCTGGAAGGACGAGAACACCCAGGACCCCAAGGAGTGGAAGCGCTTCGGCAAGCGCATCCGCGAACTCACCGGCGGCGAGGACATCGACATCGTCTTCGAGCACCCCGGCCGGGAGACCTTCGGCGCGTCCGTCTTCGTCACCCGCAAGGGCGGCACCATCACCACCTGCGCCTCCACCTCGGGCTACATGCACGAGTACGACAACCGCTACCTGTGGATGTCCCTCAAGCGCATCATCGGCTCGCACTTCGCCAACTACCGCGAGGCCTGGGAGGCCAACCGCCTCATCGCCAAGGGCAAGATCCACCCGACCCTGTCCAAGGTGTACTCCCTGGAGGACACCGGCCAGGCCGCCTACGACGTGCACCGCAACCTGCACCAGGGCAAGGTCGGCGTGCTGTGCCTGGCCCCCGAGGAGGGCCTGGGCGTGCACGACGAGGCCAAGCGCGCCCGGCACATCGACGCCATCAACCGCTTCCGGAACGTCTGAAGGCAGCGGAGGCCATAGATGACTGAGCGTCAGCCCGCCGAGGGCGAGCGGGAGAAGGACCGGCCGTGGCTCATGCGCACGTACGCCGGCCACTCCACGGCCGAGGCGTCCAACGAGCTGTACCGGCGCAACCTCGCCAAGGGCCAGACCGGCCTGTCGGTGGCGTTCGACCTGCCGACGCAGACCGGCTACGACTCCGACCACGTCCTCGCCCGCGGCGAGGTCGGCCGGGTCGGCGTGCCGATCGCGCACCTCGGTGACATGCGCCGGCTGTTCCAGGACATCCCCCTGGAGCAGATGAACACCTCGATGACCATCAACGCCACGGCCATGTGGCTGCTGGCGCTCTACCAGGTCGTCGCCGAGGAGCAGGGTGCCGACATCACCAAGCTCCAGGGCACGACCCAGAACGACATCGTCAAGGAGTACCTCTCCCGCGGCACGCACGTCTTCCCGCCGGGGCCGAGCCTGCGCCTGACGACGGACATGATCGCGTACACGGTCTCCCACATGCCGAAGTGGAACCCGATCAACATCTGCAGCTACCACCTGCAGGAGGCGGGCGCCACACCGGTCCAGGAGATCGCGTACGCGATGTCCACCGCCGTCGCCGTCCTGGACGCCGTGCGCGACTCCGGCCAGGTGCCGCCGGAGCGCATGGGCGATGTCGTCGCCCGCATCTCCTTCTTCGTGAACGCGGGCGTCCGCTTCATCGAGGAGATGTGCAAGATGCGCGCCTTCGGCCGCATCTGGGACCGCATCACCCGCGACCGGTACGGCATCGAGAACCCCAAGCAGCGCCGCTTCCGCTACGGCGTCCAGGTCAACTCCCTGGGCCTGACGGAGGCGCAGCCGGAGAACAACGTCCAGCGGATCGTGCTGGAGATGCTGGCCGTCACCCTCTCCAAGGACGCCCGCGCGCGTGCCGTGCAGCTGCCCGCGTGGAACGAGGCCCTGGGCCTGCCCCGCCCCTGGGACCAGCAGTGGTCGCTGCGCATCCAGCAGGTCCTGGCCTACGAGAGCGACCTGCTGGAGTACGACGACATCTTCGAGGGCTCGAAGGTGATCGAGGCGAAGGTGGACCGGCTCGTCGAGGAGGCGTCCGCCGAGATCGACCGCATCCAGGAGATGGGCGGCGCGATGGCGGCCGTCGAGTCCGGCTACCTCAAGTCGCAGCTGGTCGCCTCGCACGCCGAGCGGCGGGGCCGGATCGAGTCCGGCCAGGAGAAGATCGTCGGCGTCAACATCTTCGAGGGCACCGAGCCGAACCCGCTGACCGCCGACCTGGACACCGCGATCCAGACGGTCGACCCGGCGGTCGAGGCCCGGGTCGTGGCCGCGCTGCAGCAGTGGCGCGACAACCGCTACCAGCCGCCCTTCAACCACCCGCGGCCCTGCAAGGCCCTGGAACGGCTGAAGGACGCCGCGCGCGGCAACGAGAACCTCATGGAGGCCACCCTGGAGTGCGCCCGGGCCGGCGCCACGACCGGCGAGTGGGCCGGGGCGCTGCGCGAGGTGTTCGGCGAGTTCCGGGCGCCCACGGGTGTCTCCTCGGCGCCGGTGGCCGTCCCCGTCGAGGAGGGCAGCGCGCTGGACCTGGTGCGCCGCAAGGTGGACCTGACGGCGAAGGACCTGGGCGTGGGCAAGCTGCGCTTCCTGGTCGGCAAGCCGGGCCTGGACGGGCACTCCAACGGCGCCGAGCAGATCGCGGTGCGCGCGCGGGACGCCGGCTTCGAGGTGGTCTACCAGGGCATCCGGCTGACGCCCGAGCAGATCGTGGACGCGGCCCTCGCGGAGGACGTGCACGCGGTCGGGCTGTCCATCCTGTCCGGATCGCACGCCCAGCTGGTGCCGGACGTCCTCGAACGGCTGCGTGTGGCCGGTGCCACAGACATTCCGGTGATCGCCGGTGGCATCATCCCGAACGGTGATGCCGAGCAGCTCAGGGCAGCCGGAGTGGCCGCGGTCTTCACCCCGAAGGACTTCGACATCACCGGAATCATCGGCCGCATCGTCGACGAGATCCGGAAAGCGAACCAGCTCGACCCCCTGGAGGTCCCCGCATGACCACGGTCAACCGCCTTCGCCCCCGGCGTTCCTGCCTGGCGGTACCGGGCTCGAACCCGCGCTTCCTGGAGAAGGCCCAGGGCCTCCCGGCCGACCAGGTCTTCCTCGACCTGGAGGACGCCTGCGCCCCGCTGGCCAAGCCCGAGGCGCGGCACACCATCGTGAAGTTCCTCAACGAGGGCGACTGGACGGGCAAGACGCGGGTCGTGCGCGTCAACGACTGGACCACCGAGTGGACCTACCGCGACGTGGTCACCGTCGTCGAGGGCGCCGGCCCCAACCTCGACTGCATCATGCTGCCGAAGGTGCAGAACGCCCAGCAGGTCGTGGCGCTGGACCTGCTGCTGACGCAGATCGAGAAGACGATGGGCTTCGAGGTCGGCCGCATCGGCATCGAGGCGCAGATCGAGAACGCGCAGGGCCTGAACAACGTCAACGAGATCGCGCAGGCCTCCCCGCGCGTGGAGACCATCATCTTCGGCCCGGCCGACTTCATGGCCTCCATCAACATGAAGTCGCTGGTCGTGGGCGAGCAGCCGCCCGGCTACCCGGCGGACGCCTACCACTACATCCTGATGAAGATCCTGATGGCCGCCCGCGCCAACGATCTCCAGGCGATCGACGGCCCCTACCTGCAGATCCGCAACGTCGAGGGCTACCGCGAGGTCGCGCAGCGCGCCGCCGCGCTCGGCTTCGACGGCAAGTGGGTGCTGCACCCGGGCCAGGTCGAGGCGTCCAACGAGATCTTCTCGCCGTCCCAGGAGGACTACGACCACGCCGAGCTGATCCTGGACGCATACGACTACTACACGTCCGAGGCGGGCGGCAAGAAGGGCTCGGCGATGCTCGGCGACGAGATGATCGACGAGGCCAGCCGCAAGATGGCCCTGGTCATCTCCGGCAAGGGGCGCGCGGCCGGCATGCAGCGCACCAGCAAGTTCGAGATCCCGGAGGCCTGAGCCGATGCAGTTCGGACGCACCTACGAGGAGTTCGAGGTCGGCGCGACGTACAAGCACTGGCCGGGCAAGACGGTCACGGAGTACGACGACCACCTGTTCTGTCTCCTCACCATGAACCACCACCCGCTCCACATGGACACGAACTATGCGGAGAAGACGACCGACTTCGGCAAGAACGTCGTGGTGGGCAACTACATCTACTCGCTGCTGCTCGGCATGTCCGTGCCCGACATCTCCGGCAAGGCCATCGCCAACCTGGAGATCGAGTCGCTCAAGCACGTGGCGCCGACCTTCCACGGCGACACGGTCTACGGCCAGACGACCGTGCTCGACAAGTGGCCGTCGAAGTCGAAGGACGACCGCGGCATCGTCTACGTCGAGACCAAGGGCTACAAGCAGGACGGCACGCTGGTCTGCGTGTTCCGCCGCAAGGTGATGGTGCCGACCGAGACGTACATCAAGGAGCGCGGCGGCGAGCAGCCCGGCCGCCCGGAGCTGCGAGAGCAGGAGAAGTAGTCATGGCGCGACTCGCCCAGACAGCCGGTCTGACGGACGTCCAGCAGGAGATCCTGTCCACCGTCCGGGACTTCGTGGACAAGGAGATCATTCCGGTCGCCACGGAGCTGGAGCACCGCGACGAGTACCCGCAACAGATCGTCGACGGGCTGAAGGAGTTGGGCCTGTTCGGCCTGATGATCCCCGAGGAGTACGGCGGTCTGGGCGAGTCGCTCCTGACGTACGCGCTGTGCGTCGAGGAGATCGCGCGCGGCTGGATGTCGGTGTCCGGCATCATCAACACCCACTTCATCGTGGCGTACATGCTCAAGCAGCACGGCACGCAGGAGCAGAAGGACCACTTCCTGCCGCGCATGGCGGCCGGCGACATCCGGGGCGCGTTCTCGATGTCGGAGCCGGGCCTGGGCTCGGACGTGTCCGCGATCACGTCCAAGGCGGTGAAGGACGGCGAGGAGTACGTCCTGAACGGCCAGAAGATGTGGCTGACGAACGGCGGAACCTCGTCCCTGGTCGCCGTTCTGGTCCGAAGTGACGAAGGTCACCCCGAGGGCACGGCGCCCCACAAGTCGATGACCACCTTCCTGGTCGAGAAGGAGCCCGGGTTCGGCGAGGTCCGCCCCGGCCTCACCATCCCCGGCAAGATCGACAAGATGGGCTACAAGGGGGTCGACACCACCGAGCTCATCATGGATGGCCTGCGGATTCCCGCCGACCGCGTGCTCGGCGGGGTCACCGGCCGCGGCTTCTACCAGATGATGGACGGCGTCGAGGTCGGCCGCGTGAACGTGGCGGCGCGTGGCTGCGGCGTCGCGCAGCGTGCGTTCGAACTGGGTGTGCAGTACGCGCAGCAGCGGCACACCTTCGGCAAGCCGATCGCCCAGCACCAGGCGATCCAGTTCAAGCTGGCCGAGATGGCTACCAAGGTCGAGGCCGCGCATGCGATGATGGTGAACGCGGCACGCAAAAAGGACTCCGGGGAGCGAAACGACCTCGAGGCTGGGATGGCGAAGTACCTCGCCTCCGAGTACTGCAAGGAGGTCGTCGAGGACGCCTTCCGGATCCACGGCGGCTACGGCTTCTCCAAGGAGTACGAGATCGAGCGCCTCTACCGCGAGGCGCCGATGCTGCTGATCGGTGAAGGTACCGCCGAGATCCAGAAAATGATCATCGGCAGGCGGCTGCTCGAAGAGTATCGATTCCAGGGCTAGATGTCCGGATACGGGGTGTTTTCTTGGAGAAGAAGATCACACCCCGTCAGCACCCTTCAGCCGCCGACTCGGCAGCCTGGCTTACCCAGTTCGGGCCGCGAGCCGCTACGATCGCCGGAAAGCCGCCGTCCCCCGTCAGAGTGCGGCATCATCCGCTACGAAGGTCATCCATGCCCCACAGCCAAACCTCTGCATCTCGCGACAGCCGGGCCGGCGTACGCCTCGCGCGCGGAGCATCGCCGTGGCTCCTTCCGACCGTCGCCACCGCAGCACTCAGCCTGGCCCGCGCACGCCGCTCCGGCGCCGCGAAGGCCGTGGCCGTTCCCGCCACCGCGCTGGCGGCGGGGATGCTGTGGTTCTTCCGCGACCCCGAGCGTGAGATCACCCAGGGCCGGGTCATCTCGCCCGCCGACGGTGTGGTGCAGAGCATCATGCCGTGGAAGGACGGCCGCACCCGCGTCGCGATCTTCATGAGCCCGCTCAACGTGCACGTCAACCGCGCCCCGCTGGCCGGCACCGTGACGTCGGTCGAGCACGTGCCCGGTGGCTTCGTTCCCGCCTTCAACAAGGAGAGCGAGAACAACGAGCGCGTCGTCTGGCACTTCGACACCGAGCTCGGCGACATCGAGATGATCCAGATCGCCGGCGCCGTCGCCCGCCGCATCGTCCCCTACGTGCCCCAGGGCACCAAGGTCGAGCAGGGCGAGCGGATCGGCCTGATCCGCTTCGGCTCGCGCGTCGACCTCTATCTGCCCGAGGGCGTGGAGGTCGCGGTCGAGGTGGGACAGAAGACCGTGGCTGGGGTGACTCGCATTGACCGTGGTTGATCCTGATACCAAGGCCGGCTGGGTCCCGGGGAGCGACGAGGCCGACGAGGAAGAGGAGATGCCCCTCTCCCTGCGGCTGTCGATAGCGGACACGCTGACCCTCGGCAACGCCACGTGCGGCTTCATGGCGGTGTACTTCACCACCACCGGCATCCTGATCCCCGACCTCATGGGCAGCCAGGAGACCGGCATGGCGCGCAACAGCGCGGCCACGGCCGTCATCCTCATGCTCTGTGCGGCGGTCTTCGACCTGTTCGACGGCCTGGTGGCGCGCAAGCTGCGCTCCTCCCCCATGGGCGCCGAGCTGGACAACCTCTCGGACCTGATCAGCTTCGGCCTGGCTCCGGCGTACTTCGTCCTCGTCTACGGCATGGTCGCGGACGGCGCGTACCAGCGGGTCGCGGCAGTCGGGGCGATCGTGGTGCTGCTGGCGGTGGTGCTGCGGCTTGCCCGGTTCTCCTGCGTCACGGTCAAGGACGGCACCTTCCAGGGCATGCCGTCACCGTTCGGCGCGCTGACGGTCGTGTCGATCGTCCTGCTGGAGCTGCCCTTCGTGGCGACCCTGCTGGCGATCCTGGGGACGGCGTGGCTGATGGTGAGCCGCGTGGAGTACCCGAAGCCGCGGGGCCGGCTCGCCGTGGCGATGCTGTCGTGGATCGTGCTGGGCATGGGCCTGATGGCGGCCTGGGCGTTCGACGCGCCGAGCGGCCAGCTGCTGCTGCAGACGGGCTGCGCGCTCCAGCTGGTGATGGGCGCGGTGATCCCGCTGTTCGCGACGGCGCGGCGGGTGAACAACTTCCGCGACAACCGTCGCGAGGCGCGGGCGGCGCAGCTGCCGTAGCGAAGCACCGTGCGAAGGGCCCCGGACCGGGTGACGGTCCGGGGCCCTTCGCCTGTGCGGGTGCCGGAACACCGGCGGTCCGGGGGCCCCGCCTCCGGGCCTGTCCCCCGGCCGGTGCTCGCCCCCGGGCCAGGCGGCCTGAGTACCGGCCTGGAGCCGCCCGGGGTGGGAGCCAGCTCGGGGCGGAGCCGGCTGGACCGGCCTAGCTCCGATTGCTCGGAGCGGGACCGGCTCAGCGGGGAGTCGACTCGGTGCGGGACTCACCTCGGGTCGGGAGCCGCCTCGGGACCCGCTCGGGACGGGAACCGGCCCGGAACGGGACGGGCTCGGAGCGGGACCAGTTCAGGGCGGAGTCGGCTCGGTGCGGGAGTCGCCTCGGGACCGGCTCGGGACATCGGCCAAGGTCGGGAACCGGCCAGGGGCGGGAACCGGCCCGCAACGGGAACCAGCCAGTGGCAAGAGCGTAGGCAGGAGGGGGCTCAGGAACCGAGGCCGGCCGGGGCCGGCCCCGCTCGGGAGCGGGAACCGGCCCGGAGCACGTGGCGGCTCAGGTCAGGAAGTCGTGGGCGATCCGTCGGGCGACCCGCTCCAGGATGGGGCCCGCCTCGGCGATGCACTTCGCCACGTCCGGCTCCTCGTCCGTGAGGGGGTACGCCCTGCGGATCCCGGCCCGGCCCAGCACCTCGGGGGGCAGGGCCAGGCGGCCGCAGACCGCGACGACCTCCCGGCCGGCGGCGCGGGCCGCCGTGGCGACGCCCGCCGGGGCCTTGCCGTGCAGGGTCTGCTCGTCGAGGGAGCCCTCACCGGTGATCACCAGATCGGCGCGGTCGAGGGCCGGGGCGAAGCCCAGCACGTCGAGCATGACCTCGATGCCGGGGCGGAACCGGGCGCCCACCAGGAGGGCGCCGAAGCCGAGGCCGCCGGCCGCACCCGCGCCCGGCGACGCCGCGTGGGCGGCGGCCTGCGGCCCGGCCGTCCCCTCCAGCACCTTCGCGAAGTGCGCGAGGGCGGCGTCCAGGGCCGCCACGTCCTCCGGTGAGGCGCCCTTCTGCGGGCCGTAGACCGCGGGCGCGCCCTTCGGGCCGGTCAGCGGGTTGTCGACGTCGCCGGCGAGGACCAGCTCGACGTCGGCCAGACGCGGGTCGAGGCCCGACAGGTCCGCGGTCGCCAGCTCGGCGAGGCCGCCGCCGCCCGGGGGCACCGGCTTCCCCCCGGCGTCCAGGAACCGGGCTCCCAGCGCGGCCAGCATCCCGGCACCGCCGTCGGTGGTGGCGCTGCCGCCCACACCGAAGACGACGGTGCGGGCACCGGCGTCCAGCGCGGCGCGCAGCAGCTCGCCGGAGCCGAAGGTCGAGGCCGTCAGCGGGGCGAAGACCCCCTCCGGCAGCCGTTGCAGCCCGCTCGCCTCGGCCATCTCCACCACGGCGGTGCCGTCGCGCAGCGCGTACGCCGCCGTCACCTCGTCGCCGAGGGGGCCGGTGACCCGCACCTCCCGGCGCTCGAACCCGGCCGCGACGGCAGCGGCCACGGTCCCGTCGCCGCCGTCGGCCACGGGCAGCGCCTCGACCTCGAGGCCGGGCACGACATGGCGCAGCCCGGCCGTGACCCGCTCGGCGACCTCCACGGCCGTCAGCGACCCCTTGAACTTGTCCGCGGCGACGAGCACCCGCTGTGCCTTCCGGGTTCCGCTTCCTGCAGCGTCCGCCACTTGCACTCCCCTTGCTCTCCGGGCCTTCACGCACGTCAAGGCCAGTCGCGCCGCTGCGACCTTAACCGCAGGACCCGTCCGCCGTCAGCCCGTGCCCACCCCGTGGAACAGGGGCCCCCTCGCCTCCGGGGCGCCCGGACCCGGGCGTCCGGCCACGACGAGCCGCGCCCCGAGGACACGGCTGCCCCCGCGCCCGAAACGGGTAGACCTCCACCATGACCCCCGCACGCTCGGACACCGACCTCGGCGACCGCATCCTCGGCGGATGGACCGGCCGCATCGCGGGCAACATGCTCGGCAAGCCCGTCGAACAGGGCGAGGTGTGGTCCCGCGACCGCATCGACCGCTACCTCAGACGGGCCGCCGCCCTCCCGCTGACGGACTACCTGCCCGAGCCCGCCGGCGACGAGGCGGGCGCACTGCGGCCCGAGTGGCGCCAGTGCGTCCGCGGCCGCATCCACGGCAGCTGCCGCGACGACGACGTCGACTACGCGATCCTCGGCCTCGACCTGCTGGAGACCCACGGCTTCGGCTTCAGCACCGAGCAGGTCGGCGACCTGTGGCTGCTGCGGCTGCCCTACCTGCAGACGTTCACCGCGGAGCGGGCCGCGTACCGGAACCTGGCCAACGGGCTGAAGCCGCCGCTGACCGCCACGTACGACAACCCCTACCAGGAGTGGATCGGGGCGCTCATCCGGGCCGACGTGTACGGCTGGACGTGCCCGGGCGCCCCACGCAGGGCCGCCGCGCTGGCCCGGCGCGACGCCGTGCTGTCGCACACCGGCAACGGGGTCTACGGGGCGATGTGGGCGGCGGCCCTGATCGCGGCGGCGTTCACCGCGCCCACCGTGCGGCACGCGGTCGACGAGGCCCTGGCCGTGATCCCGGCGGGCAGCCGCCTCGCCCGCACGGTCCGGCGGGTGGTCTCGCTGCACGACACGCGGATGTCCTGGGAGGACACCCTGACGACGGTCGCCGAGGAGACCGCCGGGATGGGCTGGATCCACACGGTCCCGAACGCCGCCGTGATCACGGCGGGCCTGCTGTACGGCGACGGCGACTTCACCCGCACCATCACCCTGACCGTCCGCGGCGGCCTGGACACCGACTCCAACGGCGCGACGGCGGGCTCGGTGGCGGGGGTGCTGGGCGGCGCGGCGGCCATCCCCGCGCAGTGGACCGCGCCGCTGGAGGACACGGTGCGCAGCGCGGTGTTCGGCTTCGACGGGGTGCGGATCAGCGAACTGGCGGAGCGGACGGTACGGCTGGCGGAGGCGGAGGACCGAAGCGCCGGGCCGGGAGCGGCGCCCGGTGGCTACCCTGCCCTTCATGAGCACCTCTCCTGACTACGCCGCCTACATCGCCTCCCTGCCCCGCGTCCTGGCCGGTGCCGCCGTGCTGTTCCGGGACGGTGAGGGCAGGGTGCTGCTGGTCGAGCCCAACTACCGGGAGGGCTGGGCGCTGCCCGGCGGCACCGTGGAGTCCGACGACGGGGAGACCCCGCGGCAGGGCGCGCGACGCGAGACGCTGGAGGAGATCGGCCTGGACCGCGAGCTCGGACGGCTGCTGGCGGTGGACTGGGTGCACGGCACGGGCCGTCCGCCGCTGGTGGCGTACCTGTACGACGGCGGGGTCCTCGGCGAGGAGGACCTGAAGGCGATCCGCCTGCAGGAGGAGGAGCTGCTGTCCTGGCGCCCGGTTGCCCGCGAGGAGCTGACCGCGCACCTGCCCGGCGCCCTCGGCCGCCGCGTCCTGGCCGCCCTGGACGCCCTGACGGACGGCTCGGGCCCGGCAGAACTGGAGAACGGCCACCGGGTCGCGTGATCCCGCGGCGCCTGTCCAGGTGCCGATGAGCGGCGGCGCCCTTCCGGGGGCCGCCGTTTCGATATCCGTTCGCCGCCGCCCCGGATTCCGGCCTACCCTCGCCCGCATGGCCAAGCCCCTCGTCGCCCTGCTCACCGGTGCCGGCGTCTCCACCGACTCCGGGATTCCCGACTACCGCGGGCCCAACGGGCTGTGGCGGCGGGATCCCGAGGCCGAGAAGCTCGTGACGTACGAGTACTACATGAGCGATCCGGAGATCCGGCGGCGGTCCTGGCGGATGCGGTGGGAGACGGGGGTGCTCGGCGCGGAGCCGAACGCCGCGCACCGGGCCGTCGCGGAGCTGGAGCGGTCCGGGGTGCCGGTGCGGGTGATCACGCAGAACGTGGACGGGCTGCACCAGCTCGCCGGGATGCCCGCCCGCAAGGTGTACGAACTCCACGGTACGGCGCGGGAGTTCGTGTGCACCGCCTGCCATGTGCGGGGGCCGATGGAGGAGGCGCTCGCCCGGGTGGAGGCCGGGGAGGCCGATCCGCCGTGTGTGCGGTGCGGCGGGATCCTGAAGCCGGCCACGGTGATGTTCGGCGAGCGTCTCGACCCCGTCGTCCTCGGTGAGGCGGCCGCCGTCGCCAAGGCGTGCCAGGTCTTCGTCGCCGCCGGCACCAGCCTCCAGGTGCAGCCCGCCGCGGGACTCGCCGGTGTCGCCGCGGACCACGGCGCCCGGCTGATCGTCGTCAACGCCGAGCCCACGCCGTACGACGACCTCGCCGACGAGGTGGTCCGCGACCCCATCGGCACGGCTCTGCCGGCGCTGCTGCGCGCTCTCGCGGCCGGGTAGCGGCACGCTCAGAACAGGGCCGCTCCCCGTTCGAAGTCCAGCAGGCGCTGCTTGCGTTCGAGGCCGCCCCCGTAGCCCGTGAGGCTGCCGTTCGCGCCGATCACGCGGTGGCAGGGGACGATGATGCCGACGGGGTTGCGGCCGTTGGCGAGACCGACCGCGCGGGAGGCGGTGGGGGCGCCCAGGGCGAGGGCCAGTTGCCCGTAGGTGCGGGTCTCGCCGTAGGGGATGCGGCGCAGTTCGGCCCAGACCCTGCGCTGGAACGGGGTGCCGTTCAGACGCGTCTCGACGGTGAACTCCTGCAGTTCCCCGGCGAAGTAGGCCTTCAGCTCCTCCTCGGCCCGCGCGAAGAGGGTGTCGTCGCGGGTGCCGAAGCTCTCCTGCGGCGGGCGGTGGCGCTGGTCGGTCATGTACAGCCCGCACAGGACGCCGTCCTCGGCGACGAGGGTGAGGGCTCCGTAGGGGCTGTCGGTCACGGTGTGCTGCTTCATCGCACGTCCTTATGCGGGGAGGAAGTTGATCGGGTGGCTGTCGGTCGCCCAGAGGTACTGGACCGCGTAGGCGCGCCAGGGGCGCCAGGCCGCCGCGCGGGCGGTGAGCGCGGCGGGCGTGGACGGCAGGCCCAGTTCGCGGGCGGCGCGGCGGACACCGAGGTCGGTGGGGAGGAAGGCGTCGGGGTCGCCGAGGGCCCGCATGGCGATGACGTCGGCCGTCCAGGGGCCGAAGCCGGGCAGGGCGAGGAGCCGGTCCCGGGTCCGCGGCCGGTCGCTCTCCACGCCCAGGCCCAGGTCGCCGTCGGCCAGGGCGCGGACCAGCGTGGTGAGGGTGGTGCGGCGGGTGCGGGGCAGCGCCAGTGTCTGCGGGTCGAGCTCCGCCAGGGCCCGGGGGTCGGGGAAGAGACGGGTGAGGCCGCCCTCGGGGTCGTCGACGGGTTCGCCGTGCGCGGTGACCAGCCGGGCGGCGTGGGTGCGGGCGGCGGCGGTGGAGACCTGCTGGCCGAGCACGGCCCGGACGGCGAACTCCGCCTCGTCCACCGTCCGCGGCACGCGCCGCCCGGGTGCCTTGTCGACCAGTGGTGCGAGGACCGGGTCGGTGCGCAGCCGGTCGTCGACGGCGACGGGGTCGGCGTCCAGGTCGAGCAGCCGGCGGCAGCGGCTGATGGCGACGGTCAGGTCGCGCAGGTCGCTGAGGGCGAGGCGGCAGGCGATGTGGTCGGGGGCGGGGGTGAGGGCGGCGATCCCGTGGCCGTAGGGCAGGCGCAGGGTGCGGCGGTAGGCGCCGTCGCGCCACTCCTCCACCCCCGGCACGGCCGTGGCGGCGAGGTGGCCGAAGAGGTTGTCGGGGTTGAGGGGGGCGCGGAACGGCAGCCGGAGGGAGAGCGAGCCCGGGGTGCTCGCGCCCTGCCGTTTCGGGGTGCGGGCGCGCAGGTCGCTCGGGGAGAGGGCGAAGACCTCGCGGACGGTGTCGTTGAAGGTCCGGATGGAGGAGAAGCCGGCCGCGAAGGCGATCTGCGCCATCGGCAGCGCCGTGGTCTCGATGAGCAGCCGGGCGGTCTGCGAGCGCTGGGCGCGGGCGAGCGCGAGGGGGCCGGCGCCCAGTTCGGCGAGGAGCTGGCGTTCGACCTGCCGGGTGCTGTAGCCGAGGCGGGCGGCGAGGCCGGGTACGCCCTCGCGGTCCACGACGCCGTCGGCGATCAGCCGCATGGCCCGGGCCACGAGGTCGGCGCGCTGGTTCCACTCCGGCGAGCCGGGGCTCGTGTCGGGCCGGCAGCGCTTGCAGGCCCGGAAGCCGGCCTGCTGGCAGGCCGCCGCACTGGGGTGGAAGACCATGTTCTCCGGTTTGGGCGGCACCACCGGGCAGCTGGGACGGCAGTAGATGCCGGTGGTCAGGACGGCCGTGAAGAACCAGCCGTCGAAGCGCGCGTCCTTCGACTGCACGGCGCGCACGCAGCGCTCGGTGTCGGTGTGCATCCCCATCTGCATGCCTCCAGCATCGGCCACCGGGCGGCAGGGTGCTGGCGAGAATCCGACATGGACGTGCCGGTGCGGGCTGCCGGCCGGGACAGATGAAGATTCATTCATGTGTTCGTGCGGGACCGGTACGATGACGTCATGGGTCATGGAGCCGTCATCCCCGCGCAGGACGCCCCCGAGCGTGTACGCCTCGACGCGGACAACGTCGCGAAGGTCGCCACCACGCTCCAGGCCCTGTCCACGCCCTCGCGGCTGCTGATCCTGGCCCGGCTGCGCGAAGGGCCGCTGCCCGCCACGGAGCTGGCCGCGGAGGTCGGCATGGAGCAGTCGGCCTGTTCGCACCAGCTGCGGCTGCTGCGCAACCTGGGCCTGGTCGTGGGTGAGCGCCGGGGCCGTTCGGTGGTGTACGCGCTGCACGACCACCATGTCGCCGAGCTCCTCGACCAGGCCGTCTACCACGTCGAGCACCTGCGGCTGGGCCTCAGCGACACCGCCGGCTGAGCGGCGCCGCCGGGCCCGGCGCGGTATCTAGCCGGTGGCGGTCCGCCGGCGTGAGGCGTCCATCGCCTCGCTCAGGCGCGTCAGCGGACGCAGCCGGTAGGTGAAGCCGTGGTCCCGGTCGGGGAACAGCTTGAACTCGTCGTGGGTGTGCGCGCCCCAGCTGTCGTCGCCGCCGACGCCCATCTGGCGGTGGTTGACCCGCAGGACCACCGCGTCCCGGGGGGTCAGCTGGTAGTCGTGGCGGGCGCCCACCGAGAGGTCCTCGGGCGTGAAGTGGGAGGCGTTGACCTCCAGCAGCGGTTCACCGCACACCAGCAGCCCCCGTCCGCTCGCGTCGGTCAGCGCGGCCCAGCGGACGTCGGTCTTGTTGCCGTTCTCCTGCGGCCGCAGGTACGGCGACCACTGCCCGGAGACGGTGCCGGAGTACAGCCCCACGTCGGTGGCGTCGTTGCGGTCCCACATGTTCTCCTCCGGTCCCCGGCCGTAGTAGTGCAGCCGGTCCAGCCGGCGCGGCAGGAACAGCAGGGTGCCGACCTCGGGGATGTAGGGCAGGTCCGGCGAGCCGGGGCGCAGGATGCTGTCGACCTTGATCTCGCCGTTGCCGAAGACGGTGTACGTCGTGCCGAACGCCGACTCGGCGCCGGTGGGCAGGGTGCCGGTGACGGCGATCTCGACGGCCCGGTCGTCCAGGGCGCGCACCCGGACGCCGGTCACCTTCCGCCCGGCTCCGGCGTCGCGCCAGACCTGGTTGCGGGTGTGGTGGCCGTTGCCCCGGTCGTTGTCGGTGGGCGCCCGCCAGAAGTTCGGCACGGGCCCGGAGGTGAGGAGCCGCTCGCCGCCCGCCTCCCAGGAGGTGAGGGTGCCGGTCGGCTTGTCGACGGTGAGCGCGAAGCCCCTGCCCCGGACCGTGACGGTCTTCTCCCCGTCGGTGTGCCGCAGGGCGGGCACACCGCGCAGCGGCACCGGCCGCACGGCCGGGGTGTCCACGTCGAGGGCGAGCTGCTGCTTGGCCACCACGAACCCGGCCTTCGCCCACGGGGTGCGTTCCCTGAGGGCGAAGGAGAGCTGGAGGAAGTACTCCGTGCCCGGCCGGTGCAGCGCGGGCAGCCGCACCGGCACCGTGATGTCCTTGCTGCTCAGCGGGGCGACGTCCAGCTGCTCGCGGGTGAGCCGGCCGCGCCGCACGACCTCGCCGTCCGCGATCAGGGCCCACCGGCCGTCGAACTCCCGGAGGTCGGTGAACAGGTACTCGTTGGTGAGCGTGACGGCGCCGGGGCCGCCCGGGGCCTTGTCGACCCCGATCGCCTGGTAGATCTGCTTGACCTCGGCCGACTTGCCGGTGAGGCGGCGGTCGGCGGTGACGATGCCGTCGCCGGAGAACGCGCCGTCGTTGGGGTTGTCGCCCCAGTCGCCGCCGTACGCGTGGAAGGTCGTCTCGCGCGGGCGCTGCTCGGTGAAGGCGGCGGTGGCGGCGTCGAACCAGAAGCGCACGCCCTCGTCGTCCGGGCCCCGGGTGTCCGAGGCCAGTTCGGCGGCGGTCAGGGCGCGGGCGTGGACGCGGGCCCGGCGGATGGTGCCGCTGAACTCCCGGGTGGGGTTGTCGACGTCCGTGGCCAGCGACAGCGAGGCCGTGTTCGGGGCGGGGCGGCGGGTGGTGGTGCGGGTGGCGCGCACCCGGCCGTCGGCGTACAGCGTCAGGGTGCCGGCGTCCGCGTCGAAGACACAGGCGACGTGGTGCTCGCGGCCGGTCCAGCCGTCGGGCAGGGCCCAGCTCGCGCTGATCCACTGGCCGCCGCCGTGGATGAAGAACTCCAGTGTCCGGTCGGTCTGCTTGAGGGCGTACTGGGTGTCCCCCTTGGCGAGGATGGGCTGGTGATAGCCCGTCACGTGCGGGGTGATCCAGGCCTCCAGGGTGAGGGAGCCGGTGAGGTCGAGAGCGGGGTCGCGGGGGAAGACGGTGCCGCCGGAGATGCCCCTGCCGCGGTCGAAGGTGCCGGCCGGGGCCATGATCTCGCCGCGCAGGCGGCCCGGGCCGGACTCGGTGAGCAGCTTCCTGGCCGGGGTGGGCCAGCGCAGCGCCTGGTCGGCGAAGTCCCAGATCCAGCCGCCCTGGAGGACGTCGTGGCGGCGGACGACGTCCCAGTACTTCTTGAAGTTGCCGTTGGAGTTGCCCATGCCGTGGGAGTACTCGATCATCACGTACGGCCGGGTGTCGCTCGTGTCCAGGGCGCGCTGCTCGACGCGTTGCGGGCTGTCGTACATCTCGGAGCGGATGTCGCTGATGCCGGGGCGGTCGTCGCCCTCGTACTGGATGACGCGGGTGGGGTCGTAGGAGCGGATCCAGTCGTGCATCGCGGTGAAGGTGGTGCCGCCGCCCGCCTCGTTGCCGAGGGACCAGATGACCACCGAGGCGTGGTTCTTGTCGCGGTGCACCATGTTCTGCGCCCGCACCACGCACGCCTCGGTCCACGCGGGGTGCCCGCTGCCGGGAAACCGGTCGCGGATGCCGTGCGTCTCCAGGTTGGTCTCGCCGACGAGGTAGAGGCCGTACTCGTCGGCCAGTTCGAGCCACAGCGGGTGGTTGGGGTAGTGCGAGGTGCGGACGCTGTTGATGTTGAGGCGTTTGATGATCCGGATGTCCTCGACCATCTGCGCGCGGGTGAGCGCCGAGCCGGTCACGGGATGCATCTCGTGCCGGTTGGTGCCGCGGAAGGAGACCGGCCGGCCGTTGACGCGCATCAGGCCGTCCTTCAGCGCGAACTCGCGCAGGCCGACCCGGTGCGAGAGGGTCTCGATCACCTGGCCGGACGGGTCGCGCAGGCGCAGCACGGCGGTGTAGAGGTACGGGTGCTCGGCCGACCAGAGCTGCGGCGCGGGGACGGCCCGGGACATCCCGACGGTGGCCTCGGCGCCGTCCGGCACGTCGACGGACCCGGTCAGGGGCCGGGACCAGACGGCGTGGCCGCGGGCGTCGTACAGCTGGGTCTCGACGGTGTGGCGGCCCGCGCCGCCGCCGCCGTGGTCGCGCACGTGCGCGGTGACCTTCAGCTCGGCGCTGGTGTACCCGTCGCTCAGCGGGGTGTCGAGCTTGAAGTCGCGCAGGTGCACGTGCGGCGTGGAGTACAGGTGGACCGAGCGGAAGATGCCGCTCAGCCGGATCATGTCCTGGTCCTCCAGCCACTCCGCGTCGGAGTAGCGGTAGACCTCGACGGCGATGTGGTTGGTGCCCGGCACGAGGTGGCGGGTGATGTCGTACTCGGCGGGGGTGTAGGAGTCCTCGTGGTAGCCGGCCAGTTCGCCGTTGATCCACACGTAGTGGGCGGACTTGACGCCCTCGAAGTGCAGGAAGGTGCGCCGGCCCTGCCAGTCGGGCGGGACGGTGAAGGTGCGGCGGTACTGGCCGACGGGGTTGTACCGGGTGGGGGCGGCGGGCGGCTGGGCGTTCTCGCCGCCGCCGTTGGGGCCCCACCAGGGGTAGGTGATGTTGACGTAGACGGGGAAGTCGTAGCCGTGCAGCTGCCAGGCGGAGGGCACGGGGATGGTGTCCCAGCCGGAGTCGTCGACGTCGGTGCCGTGGAAGTCCGGGTCGCGGTCGTCGGGGCGGTCCGCGTAGGCGAACTTCCAGGTGCCGTCGAGGCTCAGCCGGTACGGCGAGCGGTCGCGGTCGCCCTCCAGGGCCTGGACGAGGCCGGCGTACGGCGTGAGCGTGGTGTGCGGCGGCTCGGTGCCGAGCCGGTAGGTGGCGAGGGAGTCGTTCCACTCCGGGGGGCCGTCCGCGGCGCGGGCGCGGCCCGCCGGGGACGCCGCGGCCGGCGAGGCGGACAGGGCGAGCGCGCCGAGCACGGCGGCGCCCCCTTCGAGCAGACGGCGCCGGCTGACGACGGGCCGGTCGGCGAGGGACGGGAGCGGGTGCGGCATGACCGTGGCCTTCCTCGGTTCGACAGAGTGCTGCACGGACTGAGGGCACGTCAGCGGCGGACCCAACTCCCCCCGCACGCGGGGTGTTTCCGTCGGGGCGCGGGCAACTGACGGTGACGGAGCAACTGCTGAGCAGGCACACCCTAGGACCCGAACAGAAACGAAGCAATGACCCCGTCGGACTCTGTGCGGTCCTGGTGATTCCCTTCCGCAGACGGTGGCCCACCGGGTCCGCGTGCGGGTGCCGGGCGGGCCGCTCCGGGCGTCCGGCCTGCGGGCACGCCGCCCGGGACCCCTCGCGCGGTGGCCGGCAATTTGTCATTTCGGCGCGACAGTGTCACCGCCGCGAACGTAATGTGACCTCATCGGACAGCCTGCGCAACGGATCTTTGGCCGGACCTTTTGCCGCGCCGGAAGGAGCGGCTCGGATGAACGGGTATGCGCCCTCGGACCGCGGCGCCGTGACGGCCGCGCCGGGCGGGCTGCTGGACCTGCTGAAGGTCGCGGCCGTGGTGCTGGACGGCGACGGCTACATCGCGCTGTGGAGCCCCGAGATCGAGCAGCTGCTCGGCTGGAGTGCGGCCGAGGCCCTGCGGCAGCGCGCCGACACGCTCCTGGTCGCTCCGGCCGACCGGGCCCGCGGCAGGAAGCTGTTCGCCCAGGTCAGCTCGGGTGACCGCTGGGCCGGTGTGTTCCCGCTGCTGCACCGCGACGGAACGGAACGCGCCGTCGAGTTCCGGACGATGCGGCTCCTCGACAGCGAGGGCCGGCCCCACCTGCTGGGACTGGCCACCGACGCCACGACCGTGCGGCGGGTCGAGCGGGACCTCGCCCTCTCGCACAGCCTCGTCAACCAGACGCCCCTCGGCATCGCCGTCTTCGACAACGACCTGCGCTGGGTCGGCGTCAATCCCGCCCTGGAACGGATCAACGGCCTGCCCGAGGACGCCGTGCTGGGCCGCCGGATCCGCGAGGTGCTGCCCGGCCTGGACGTGGAGGCCATCGAGGGCCGGATGCGGCACGTCCTGGAGACCGGCCGGCCCCTGCTCGACCAGCAGACCGTCGGCCGTACGGCGGCGGACGCCGAGGACCGGGCCTACTCGGAGTCGTACCACCGCATCGAGGACATCGACGGCCGGGTGCTGGGTCTGGCGATGGCCGTGCTGGACGTGACCGAGCGCCAGCAGGCCGCCGCCGAGGTGGCCCAGGCCCGCCAGCACCTGTCGGTGATCGCCGACGCGGGCGTGAAGATCGGCACCACGCTCGACCTGCAGCAGACCGCCCGGGAGCTGGCCGGGGTGGTCGTGCCGCACCTGGCGGACCTCGCGGCCGTCGACGTCCTGGAGTCGGTCGTGGCCCACGGCACCATCACGCCCGTGTCGGGCGGCGCTCCCGCCGAGTTCCGGGCGCTGGCCGTGGCGGCCGGCTACCCGACCGACGCCCTGCACGCCGCCGACCCCGTGGGCGAGCTGGCCACCTACGGCGCCTCCCGGGTCATCACGCAGTGCGTGCGCAGCGCCCGGCCGGTCCTGGTGGAGCACGTGGACGACAGGATGCTGCGCCGCCTCGCCCGCGACACCGCGGCGGCCCGGGCATTGCGCGAGGCCGGCGCCCACACCTACCTGGCGCTGCCGCTCGTGGCCCGGGGCAAGGTGCTCGGCACGCTGTCGCTGTACCGCACGGTCAACGAACGCCCCTTCGACGAGCGCGACCAGGTGCTCGCCTCCGAACTCGCCGCCCGCGCCGCCATCTGCATCGACAACGCCCGCCTGTACGGCAGGGAGCGCGGCACCGCCCTGACCCTGCAGCGCAGCCTGCTGCCGAGCACGCCCGCGCAGCGGGAGGGCCTCGACATCGCCGCCCGCTACCGCCCCGCCCTCAGCGAGGTCGGCGGCGACTGGTACGACGTGCTGCCGCTGGGCCCGGGGCGCACCGGGCTGGTCGTCGGCGACGTCATGGGCAAGGGCGTGCAGGCCGCCGCGATCATGGGGCAGCTGAGCACGGCGACCCGGGCGCTGGCCCGCCTGGACCTGCCGCCGGCCGAGCTGCTGCGGCACCTCGACGACATCGCCGCCTCCCTCGGCGACGCGATCGCCACATGCGTGTACGCCGTGTGCGACCTGGAGCGCGGTGTGTGCGAGCTGTCCAGCGCCGGGCACCTGCCGCCGGTGCTGGCCGGTGCGGACGGCCGTGCGCACCTCCTCGACGTGCCCGGGGGTGTGCCGCTCGGGGTGGGCGGCGTCGACTTCGGCACGCTGGAGGCGGAGCTGGCGCCGGGCGCGCTGCTCGCCCTCTACACCGACGGGCTGGTGGAGAACCGCTGGGAGCCGATCGACACCGGCCTGGGCACCCTGACGCGTCTGCTGAGCGGCACCGGCCCCAGCCTTCAGCGCACCAGCGACGGCCTGCTCGGCGCGCTCAGCCCCGAGCCGGACGACGACGTGGCGCTGCTGCTGGTCCGCAGGCGCGCCTGACGGATGAGCAGCCCGCCGGTGTGCGGGCGCGGCGCGGGCAGGCGCGGGCGCACGGTGACGCGCGGGCCGTCACGGCCCGCGCGTCGCGCCCGGTTCACCGCCCGGCCGTCAGAAGTCGCTCTTCTTCGTGGTGCACAGGGCCCAGATGATGAACGCCGAGATCGCGATCATCACCACGGACCACACCGGGTAGGACGGCAGGGAGAGGAAGTTGGCGATGATGAACAGCGCGCCTATGCCGACGCCCGCGACGCGTGCCCAGGTGGACGCCTGGAACAGCCCGAAGCTGATCAGCACGGCGACCGCGCCCAGGATCAGATGGATCCAGCCCCAGCCGGTCAGATCGAACGCGAACACGTAGTTGGGGGTCGACAGGAACACCTCGTCCTCGGCGATCGCCGCGATGCCGCGCATGATGGCGAGGATTCCTCCGACCATCAGCATCACGGCTGCGAAGATCGTCAGACCGGCGGCGGCCGTGCCTCGCCTCGCCCCGGAGGACGCGCGCGTGGGGTGTGTGGCGGTCATCCTGACTCCTTGCTTTGCCTGGGTCCGGCGCGCTCAGCGGCCGGAGGGGTGGGTGGCGGAGGCCGTGGCCCCCGACGGTCCGGAGCCGCTCAGCACCAGCTCCTTGGCCCGGTCGAACTCCTCGTCGGTGATGTCGCCGCGAGCGCGGATCTCGGACAGCCGGGCGAGCTCGTCGACGCTGCTGCGCCGCTCCCCCTCGCCCCTGGCGGTCTCCCTGATGTACGTGTCCAGGGCCTGCTGCTGCGCGCGTGCCCGGGCGTTCTCGCGACGGCCCATGTCCTTGCCGCGGGCGACGACGTAGACGAACACGCCCAGGAACGGCAGGACGATGCAGAACACCAGCCAGCCGGCCTTGGCCCAGCCGCTCAGGTCGTCGTCCCGGAAGATGTCGAACACGACCCGGAAGAGCAGCACGAACCACATGATCCACAGGAAGACCCACAGGATCGTCCAGAAGGCGCTGAGCAGCGGATAGTCGTAGGCCAGGTAGGTCTGTGCGTCCATGTCGCTCCTCCGTCCCGGGAGCCCGCCTCGCAGCGGCTCCCCTGCCGTTCCAGCGTCGGCGCGAGGCGGCGCGGACCGCCTCACCCGGGGAGGGTGATCGTGCGGCCGGTGCCGCGGCCTCAGCCGCCCGTGCCCGGGCCGCCCGGCACGGCCGCCGCCGCCCTGCGCAGCGCCGCCCGCCAGGCCAGGGCGAGCCCCGCCTCGGCGAGGCCGAGCAGCACCAGCCACAGACCGAGCAGCCTGGTCAGCGCCCGGGCCGACTCCGCGGGCAGCGCCAGCACGACCACGCCCGCGACCACGGCCAGCACGGCGGCGCCCAGGAGGAACCCGCGGTGGGGCAGGTCCCGCGCGGCGAGGGCGGTGTACAGCGTGAGCATCCCGGACACCAGCCACATCAGCCCGACGATCAGGGAGAGCGCGGTGATGGTCTGCAGCGGGTTGCGCAGGCACAGCACACCGGCCAGGACGTACAGCACGGCCAGCAGCAGGCCGGCCGCGCGGTGGCCCTGCTCCTGCCGGGCGAAGATCTCCACGAACCGGAACACCCCGCTCGCCAGCAGGTACAGCCCGATCAGGACCGCCACGACGTGCAGCGTCGCCTCGGGCCAGACCAGGAGCAGCACACCGGGTACGAGCGTGGCGGCGGCGGAGGCGAGGATCCAGGTCCAGGAGCGTCCGAGCGCCGCCAGCAGGTCGGCGGGGTCGGCCGGGCGGTCGGGCCCGGGGGCGTGGCCGGCGGGTTCTCCGGCGCTCCGTTCGCGGCGGACTTCGCCGGCACGCGGCTCGGGGGCCGCCGGCGAGCCCGGTGCCGGGCCTGGTGACGACATGGTCATGGCTCCTCCTCGGCGGGCCGGACACGGACCGTCGGCGGACGGCAGGCCCTGTGACCAACGTCGCGCGGGGCGGCCCGGCACCGGGTCACCCGCGGCGGGTGATCCCCGGCCGCGACGATCGCGGTGAGCTGGAAGCGGCACCGGGGCGGTGGTGCGCGGGGCACGAGCCGCCCCGGGCCCGGTGGCGGCTCAGTACCGGCAGGCACCGGAACGGGCGGCCGGGGACTCCGGGCGCGGCCACGGCCGGTGACGGTCCGGGCCGTAGCCGGCAGCAGAACCTCAGGCCGCCGCACGACACGGGGCCGCACCGCACGACACCGCACGACACGGGGGCCGCACCGCACGACACCCCAGGGCACGGCACGGCACGACACGACCGGAAGGGACGAAATGGCAGATCCGGCGGTTCACCGGTCCGGGACCGGTACGGGACACGAGACGGGCAGCGGCACCCGCACGGGACACGGGACCGGAGGCGGAGCCGGGGCGACCCGGACGCCGCCGGACGAGGAGACCCGGCGGCCTCCGGGGCTGCAGCGGCGCGCATCGGCCGCGGCCCTGACGCGGACCGCGCTCATCGCCGTCGGGCTCGTCACCGTGTACTACGTGCTGCCGCTGGACGGGCGCACCTCCTCCGGCACCTCCGCCCTGCTCGCCTGCGGGCTGCTGCTGGTCTCGGTGGTGTTCTGGTGGGAGGTGCGGGCCATCCTGGACTCGCCCTACCCCCGGCTGAAGGCCATCGAGGCCCTGGGCACCACGCTGGCACTGTTCCTGCTGCTGTTCGCGGGTGCCTACTTCCTGCTGGAGCACTCGACGCCGGGCTCGTTCAGCGAGCCGCTGACCAAGACGGACTCCCTGTACTTCACCCTCACCACCTTCACCACCGTCGGCTACGGCGACATCGTCGCCCGCTCCCAGACCGGGCGGGTCCTGACGATGCTGCAGATGGCGGGCGGGCTGCTGCTGGTGGGCGTGGCGGCGAAGATCCTGGCCGGTGCCGTGCAGGCGGCGCTGCGCCGGCAGGGCCGGGAGCCGTCGGACGACTTCCCCCGCGACCGGAGGGCAGAACCGTGACCGTACCGAGCCCGTCCGTCCCCTTCGCGACACCGGCCGAGCGGGCCGCCGAGGGGCGCGCCGCTCGGCGCCGCTGTCCTCGGTCCTCGCACGGCCGGTTCGAGGACGGGCCCGGGCGCTTCGACCCGGTCGAGGTGGTGGAGCGCCAGTCGGCCACGCGCGTACCGGAGCTGGTGCCGATCCGCTACGGCCGCATGCTGGAGTCCCCGTTCCGCTTCTACCGGGGCGCCGCGGCCGTCATGGCGGCCGACCTGGGCGCGGCCCCGGACACGGGACTGCGCGTGCAGCTGTGCGGGGACGCCCACCTGCTGAACTTCCGCCTGCTGGCCTCGCCGGAACGGCATCTGGTCTTCGACATCAACGACTTCGACGAGACGCTCGCCGGACCCTTCGAGTGGGACGTGAAACGGCTCGCGGCGAGTTTCGCCATCGTCGGGCGGGCCAACGGCTTCCGGACGAAGGAGCAGGACGGCGCGGTGGCGGCGTGCGTGGCCGCCTACCGGACGCGGATGCGGCAGTTCGCCGGCATGCGCACCCTGGACATCTGGTACGCGCAGGACGACACCGACCACGTGCGGGAGCTGATGGCCGCGTCGATGACCCGGCGGGCCCGGCGCCGCACCGCCGAGGCGACGGCGAAGGCCCGCACCCGCACCCACCTGCAGGCTTTCGCGAAACTGACCGCCGCCACCCCCGACGGGCGGGTCATCGCGCCCGACCCTCCCCTGATCACCCCGTTGCGAGACCTGGTCGACGGTTCCTCGCCGCGCGAGCAGGAGGAGGAGCTGCGCTCGGTGCTGGAGGGCTACGTGCGCACCCTGTCGTCGGAGCGCCGGCACCTGCTGCGCCGCTACCGGATGGTCGACATCGCGCGGAAGGTGGTGGGCGTCGGCAGTGTCGGCACCCGCTGCTGGATCGTCCTGCTGCTGGGCCGGGACGACGACGATCCGCTGCTGCTGCAGGCCAAGGAGGCGCAGGAGTCGGTGCTCGCCGCCCACACCGCCGGCGCCCGCTGGGACAACGAGGGCCGTCGGGTGGTGACCGGGCAGCGGCTGATCCAGACGACCAGCGACATCCTGCTCGGCTGGACGCACGCGGTGGGTCTGGACGGCAACGGGCGGGACTTCTACGTACGCCAGCTGCGCGACTGGAAGGGCATCGCGCGCCCGGAGACCATGGACCCGGCGCTGCTGCGGCTGTTCGCGCGGCTGTGCGGGGCGAGCCTGGCCCGGGCCCACGCCCGCTCGGGCGACCCGGTCGCCATCGCGGCGTACCTCGGCGGCGGCGACCGATTCGACCGCGCCCTCACCGCGTTCGCCCAGTCCTACGCCGACCGCAACGAGCGGGACTTCGAGGCGCTCGGCGCCGCCGCCCGCTCCGGCCGCATCCGCACGGCCGTCCTCTGAACACCGACCGGACGCGTCGGCGTCCGCGCGACCGCCCGGTCCTGCGCCCGGGGACGCTCACGGCGGTGCGGGGGCGGACGGTGCCGCGTCCGGTCCCCGCGGCCGGGGACGGTGACGGCGGCGGGGGGAACGGCGCCGGGTCCGGCCGGGGCGGCGGCCAGGGCGGCAGCCGGGGCGGCGGTCCCGAGACGGCCGTCGGTTGGATCCAGCAGCCGGCCTCGGCCGTTCCCGCAGTGGGCCTCGGCCGTTCCCGCAGTCGGCCTCGGCCGGTTCCCGCAGTGGGCCGACGCGCAGCAGGGGCCCGGCCTGCCGGAAGGGGCGGCCCAGCCACGCGCGCCTCAAGGGCCCCGATCCGCCGTACAACCACCCGATAACCACCCGCCGCGGGCGATGCGGCCGTGCCGGGGCCGGGGTTGGCTGGAGGGCACGCGCTCTCGACCCGGCGCGCCGAAGTCGTATCCACAGCCGAGGAGCCGGACCCGGCCCGCCCGGGCGGCTCGGAACGGGGGTACCCCGCATGTGCCGCTGGCTCGCCTACTCCGGCACTCCCGTGCTGCTCGACGACGTCCTGTACAAGCCGGAGCACTCGCTGATCGACCAGAGCCTGCACGCCCGGATGGGCGTGGAGACCACCAACGGCGACGGGTTCGGCGTCGGCTGGTACGCCTCGCACCTGAGCACGCCCGCCGTCATCCGCGACACGGGACCGGCCTGGAGCAACCGCAACCTGCGGGAGATCTCCGACCACGTCCGCTCGTCGCTGTTCTTCGCCCATGTCCGCGCCTCCACGGGCACGGCGGTGCAGCAGACCAACTGCCACCCCTTCCGCCACGAACGCTGGATGTGGATGCACAACGGGGCGATCACCGGCTTCTCGGAACTGCGCCGGGACCTCATGATGAGCGTCGACGCGGACCTGTTCCCGTCGCTGGAGGGCACGACGGACTCCGAGGTGATGTTCCACCTGGCCCTCACCCTCGGGCTCGACCGCGATCCGCCGGGCGCGGTGGCCCGGATGACGGGGCTCGTCGAGCGGCTCGCCCGGGAGCACGGCGTGCCGGAGCCGCTGCAGATGACCATCGCGGTCACCGACGGGGAGTGCATCTGGTTCTTCCGCTACTCCAGCGGCGGCAACTCCCGATCGCTCTACTACAGCAGCCGGGTGGAGGACATCCGGGCCCTGCATCCCGATCTGGCGTTCCTGCGCCACATCTCCGACGAGACGCGGCTGGTCGTCTCGGAGCCGCTGGGCGACCTCCCGGGCGTCTGGAACGCCGTGCCGGAGAGCAGTTACGGCGTCGTCCAGCCCGGACGGGACATGCTGGGGCACTTCGAGCCGGAGCCCGTGTGAGCCGTCCGGGCGGGCGTCAGCCCAGTCGCGCGGCGAACACCGCGTGGGCCCGCTCGTCGAACAGCACGAACTCGACCTGCTCGACGGCCGTGTCCGCGGCCCGGACCGTCTCGACGGCGATGCGCGCACCGTCGTCCATGGGCCAGCCGTAGACCCCGGTGGAGATGGCCGGGAAGGCCACGCTGCGGGCGCCGAGTCCGTCGGCGACGCGGAGGGACTCGCGGTAGCAGGAGGCGAGCAGGGCGGACCGGTCCTCGGAGGCGGAGAAGACGGGTCCGACGGTGTGGATGACCCAGCGGGCGTCGAGGTCGCCGGCGGTCGTGGCGACGGCCTGCCCGGTGGCCAGGCCCCGGCCGTACTGCGAGGCGCGCAGCCTGCGGCACTCCTCCAGGATGGCGGGGCCCCCGCGGCGGTGGATCGCGCCGTCGACCCCTCCCCCGCCGAGCAGCGAGGAGTTGGCCGCGTTGACGACGGCGTCGACGCGGCGGCGGGTGATGTCTCCCTGGACCAGGACGATGTCGGTCATGTCTGCCTCAGTCGCTTCCAGACGGCCTTCGCCGCGTTGTGCCCCGACATGCCGTGCACACCGGGCCCCGGCGGAGTCGCCGACGAGCAGAGGAACACGGCCGGATGGGGGGTGTGGTACGGGAAGGCGGTGAGCTTCGGGCGCAGCAGCAGTTGCAGGCCCGAGGCCGCGCCGGTGGCGATGTCCCCGCCGACGTAGTTGGCGTTGCGGGCGGCGAGTTCGGGCGGTCCGGCGGTGGCGCGGGCCAGTACGCGGTCGCGGAACCCCGGGGCGAAGCGCTCCAGTTGGCGTTCGATCGCGTCGGTGAGGTCCCCGGTCCAGCCGTGCGGGACGTGGCCGTACACCCAGAAGACGTGCTTGCCCTCGGGGGCCCGGGTCGGGTCGGCGACGCTCGGCTGGACGGTGATCAGGAACGGTGCGTCCGGGGCCCGGCCCTGCCGGGCCGCAGCGCGCAGGGCCGTGCCGATCTCGGCGCTGCTCGCGCCGACCTGCACGGTGCCGGCGGCCCGGGCCTCCTTCGCGGTCCACGGCACCGGGCCGTCGAGCGCGTAGTCGATCTTGAAGACGCCCGGTCCGTAGCGGTAGCCGGCGTAGTGGTCGCCGAATCCGGCGATGCGGGCCAGGGCCGTCGGCGAGGTGTCGAAGACGTACGCACGGGCCGGAGGCAGGTCGTCGAGCCGCTTGACCTCGTAATCGGTGTGGACGCTGCCGCCGAGTTCCCTGAGGTGGCCGGTGAGGGCGTCGGAGATCGCCTGGGAGCCGCCGCGGGCGACCGGCCAGCCGCGTGCGTGCGCGGCCAGGGCGAAGACCAGGCCGACGGCGCTCGTGGCGAACCCCCCCAGGGGGGCCATGACATGGGCGACGAGGCCGGCGAACAGCGCCCGGGCCGGTTCGTCGCGGAAGCGCCGCATCAGCAGGGTCGACGGGGGCAGTCCGGTGAGGCCGAAGCGGGCGAGTGTGACCGGGTCGCGGGGCAGCGAGGTCAGCGGCAGGGACATGAAGTCGCGAACGAGGGTGTCCCATTTGGGCAGGAACGGCTCGACGAGCCTGCGGTACGCCCCGGCGTCGCGCGGCCCGAAGGAGGCGGCCGTCTCCCCCACCGACCGGGCCAGGACGGCTGCCGTGCCGTCCGGGAAGGGGTGCGCCATGGGCAGGTCGGCGTGCAGCCACTCCAGGCCGTGCCGCTCCAGCGGCAGCGCGCGGAACGCCGGGGAGTTGACACCGAGGGGATGTGCGGCGGCGCACGGGTCGTGCCGGAAGCCCGGCAGGGTGAGTTCCTCGGTGCGGGAGCCGCCGCCGACGGTGGAGCGGGCCTCGAAGACGGCGACGGAGAAGCCGCGGCGGGCCAGTTCGACGGCCGCGGTCAGTCCGTTCGGACCCGCACCCACCACGACGGCATCGAGCATCGACGGCACCTTCGGACCCCTTCGTCAGCCGACGGCCACTGAGGATCAGGATAGGCCCGGGGGCGGAAGGTCACCGGCGGCGGGGGATCTTCCGGCGGAAAGGCGGCCCGGGACGGCCGGAACCGACGGGGGCGCACGCGGCGTGCACCGGGCCGTACGGCCTGCGACGACTCCGGGCCCCCTCCCCGCCGGCCGGCCGGAGGGCGGGTGCGTCAGGCGGCTCGGGCGGTTCCGGGTCCCTCGCGCGACACGCCCGCCGGCCCGTCGGCCCGCCGGTCAGCGGGGCGGCGGGCCGGAAGAGGCGGCAGGAGGCGGTGGCCGGTGCGCGATCGCGGGCTCCCCGCTCACACCCCGCCGGAGAGCAGCTCGACCACCCGGCGGGCCGTGGTGGCGTCCCGGGCGGCGGTGAAGGGCAGGGTGTTGCCTCCCGTGATGCGGAACGGCTCTCCGTCGCGGGTCAGGTGGACGCCGCCCGCCTCCTCCACGAGCAGCAGACCCGCCGCGTGGTCCCAGGCGGCCTCCCAGCTGAACGCCACGGCGTCGAGTTCGCCGCGGGCGACGGCGAGGTACTCCAGGCCGGCCGAGCCGCACGGGCGCGGCGCCACCCCGTCGGTGCGCAGGCCGAGCAGGGCACGCTTCTGCTCGTCCGTCGTGTAGTCGGGGTGGGAGGTGGCCACGCCGAGGTCCCGGCCGGGCTCCGGGGCCCCGGCGAACAGGCGCTCGCCGTCCAGCCGGGCCCCCCGGCCGCGGACGGCGGTGGCGAGCAGGTCCCGGGCGGGCGCATAGGTCCAGGAGGCGAGCACGGTGCCGCCGAGCGCCAGCGCGACCAGTGTGCAGAAGCCGGTGTCGCCGTGCACGAACTGCCGTGTCCCGTCGACCGGGTCGACGATCCAGACCGGGGCGTCGCCGCGGATCGCCTCGTACGACGCGGGGTTGGCGTGGACCGCCTCCTCGCCGACCACGGCCGAGCCGGGCAGCAGGGCGACGAGCGCGTCGGTCAGGTACAGCTCGGCCTTGCGGTCGGCGTCGGTGACCAGGTCGTGCGGGCCGTTCTTCTGGTCGACCTCGTGCGCGGCGAGGCGGCGCCAGCGCGGCATGATCTCGTCGGCGGCCGCCTTGCGTACGGCCTCTTCCACGTCGGACGCGTGCTGTACGAGAAACTCTTCGATGGTTTCGGTGCTGTCGATCACTCCCCCATCACAACACGCGGCACTGACAATCCCCACCCGCCGGGTGCACCCCGGGTGGAATCGCGACGAACAGCGCGTGCCGCCGGTCAGCGGCCGACGGCGTAGCCCTGCATGCCGCGCGGGTTGGCCGCGGCGGACAGCACGCCGGTCTCCGGGTCGCGTGCGACCGCGCACAGCCGGCCCTCGGACCAGGGGCCGCCGACGGTCACCTCGTGGCCGCGGCGACTCAGTTCCGCGACGACGGCCGGGTCGGTCCGGGACTCCACGGTGACGCTGCCCGGGCGCATGCCCCGCGGGAAGAACGAGCCGGGAAAACTGTCGTTGTGCCAGTTCGGGGCGTCGATGGCGCCCTGGAGGTCGAGGCCTCCGCGCACCGGGGCGCGCAGGGCGACCGCGAGGAAGAAGTGCAGCTGCCACTGGTCCTGCTGGTCCCCGCCGGGCGTGCCGAACGCCATGACGGGCACGCCGTCGCGCAGGGCGAGGGAGGGCGTCAGCGTGGTGCGGGGGCGGCGGCCGGGGGTGAGGGAGTTGGGCAGGTCCTCCTCCAGCCAGGTCATCTGCAGGCGGGTGCCGAGCGGGAAGCCCAGTTCCGGTACGACGGGGTTGGACTGCAGCCAGCCGCCGCTGGGCGTGGCCGAGACCATGTTGCCCCAGCGGTCGACGACGTCGAGGTGGCAGGTGTCGCCCCGGGTGGTGCCGTCCGCGAGGACCTCCGGCTCGCCCGGCACCGGGGACGCCGGGCCCTTGGCGACGGTCGGTTCGCCGACGCCGAGGGCGTCGAACCCCTCCTGCGCGGCGGCGGCCACGCGCGCGTGGGCGCACAGACGCGGGGTGCGGCCGCCGGGGCTGCCGGGCCGCAGGTCGTGGTCGGCCCGCTCGCCGGCCAGGGCGCGGCGGGCCGCGTTGTACTCCTGCGACAGCAGGTCGCCGAGCGGGACGTCGGCCGCGTCGCCGTACCAGGCCTCGCGGTCGGCCATGGCCAGCTTGCAGTTCTCGATCAGCAGGTGGACGTAGTCGGCCGAGCCGTAGGGCGGCAGTGCGGGCGGGAGCAGGGCGAGTTGCTGGAGCAGGACCGGGCCCTGGCTCCAGGGGCCGGGCTTGCACACGGTCCAGCCGTTCCAGTCGTACGTCACCGGGTTCTCGTAGGTCGCGGACCAGCCGGCGAGGTCGGCGGCGGTGAGGGTGCCGGTGTGGCGGGTGCCGCTGGTGTCCGCCGTGGGGCGGGCGGCCTGCCGGGCCAGGGCGTCGGCGACGAAGCCCGTGCGCCACACCTCCCGTGCGGCCTCGATGCGCGCCTCGCGGTCGCCGGCCCCGGCGGTCTCGGCGAGGAGCCGCCTCCAGGTGCCGGCGAGGACGGGGTTGCGGAACAGCTCGCCGGGGCGCGGGGCCTTCCCGCCCGGCAGGTAGATCTCGGCCGAGGAGGTCCACTCCGTCTCGAACAGCTCGCGGACCGTCTCGACGGTCTCGCCGACACGCTCCACGGGCGCGTGGCCGTGCTCGGCGTAGCCGATGGCGTACTTCAGCACGTCGTCGAGCGGTTTGGTGCCGTGGTCGCGCAGCAGCAGCATCCAGGCGTCGAAGGCGCCCGGCACGGCGGCGGCCAGGGGCCCGGTGCCCGGGACGAGGTCCAGCCCGAGTCCCCGGTAGTGGGCGACGGTGGCCCCGGCCGGGGCGACACCCTGCCCGCACAGCACGCGCACCTCACCGCCGGCCGGGGCGAGCAGGATCGGCACCTCGCCGGCCGGCCCGTTGAGGTGCGGCTCCACGACGTGCAGGACGAACGCGCCGGCCACCGCCGCGTCGTAAGCGTTGCCGCCGTCCTCCAGCACGGCCATGGCCGACTGCGAGGCGAGCCAGTGGGTGGAGGCCACCATGCCGAAGGTGCCCTGGAGGGTGGGGCGGGACGTGAACATAGGGCTGCGCTGCCTCTCGTCGTCGTGGGCCACCGCTCCCCCTGCCCCACTCGCGTCGCGGCGCAAACCTCGCGCGGCGCCACGGCGGGGTGTGCACGGCGGGGTGTGCACGGCGGGACGCGCGGTACCTCACGGGTCCTCACATCGCGGCCAACCGCCGCCAACCGCTACCAGGCGCAGCAAGTCCGGATTTGCCCGCAACGCGGGTGAAGGTGCCGTTTCCGGGCTGCGCAGCGCGACCGGTCCGGTGCGAACGGTGGCGGTCCGGGCCGGGTGCCCGGTCGCCCCTTCCACGCCACAGGCACTCGTGTGACACTGGCGTCCCCGTCCGCCGTGCGGACCCGTTCCGCACCGTCCGTCCCCCACGAGAAGGGCGCCGTGCGCCGTGCCTTCCCTCCCCCTTCCTCTGGCCCTGACGGCACGCCTGTCTCCGGTCGTCGTGCTCGCCGCCGCGGGCTGGGCGCTGACCTCCGGGCCGCTGGCCGCCCCGTCGGCCGCCGCGCACAAGCCGGCCGAGGACAAGACCCGGACCCAGACCGCCTCCGCCCCGTCGACATCGGCGGTGCCGAAGACGTACACGGCCTCGCCCGCCCCCTGTGACAGCGTCGCGAAGAAGACGGTCGAGGCGCTGGTGCCGGGTGCGAAGACGGCCGGCAAGGAGATCCCGTCCACGGACACGCAGGTGCGCCGCACCTGCTCCTGGAACGCGCTCAAGGGCTACGACTACCGCTGGCTCGACGTCTCCTTCGAGATCCTGGCGTCGGACGAGGCCGCCGCCGCGTCCTACCGGTCGACGACCGCCAAGCGCAGCGGCGGCGGGGCCGTTCCCGGTCTGGGCGACGAGGCGTACTCCGTCGTGAACCTCACCACCGAGGACAAGCAGCAGACCCGGGAGGGCGCCGTCGTCGCCCGCGTCTCCAACGCGCTGGTGACGGTCACCTACAACGGCAGCGACTTCGAGTCGAAGAAGGCGCCCGACACGGACACGATCAACAAGGGCGCCATCAAGGCCGCGAAGGAGGCGGTGGCCGCCTTGGAGCCGACCGGCAAGGACTGACCACCGGCCCCCTCACGGGCGCAGGCCGCCACATCGGACGCCGCAGGGCGTTTTCGAGAGGCGGAGCCCCCGACCCGGTCCCGGCGGCGACCAGAAAGGCCCCATGGCCACGGCTACGGCCACGGGCCACGGGCCACGGGCCACGGCTACTCGACTCGCAGCCAGGGCTCGCAGTTGTCGGAGACGACGATCACCTCGTCGGCCGGTTCCACCTGGAACGTCGCCATCTGGCCGACGGGCGTGTTGACGGACTTCACCTTGTGGTGGATGTCCGACGACTTGTTGGCCATGCTGCACCGGCCTTCGGAGGCGTCGATGGCACCGAGCGTGGAGTACAGGCCGGGGCAGATGTCCTGCGGGACCCGGTAGGTGCCTTCCGTGTACGGCCGTGTGGCGTCCTCCGGGCCGGGCCGGGCGCCGCAGGTCCCGGCCTTCCCCGCCGGGGTGCCCGGGGCGGCGGAGGGCGAGGCCGCGGCAGCCGTGGAGGCCGCCGGCGGTGCCGGTGTTCCGGCCGGGTCCGAGGGCGCCGCCGCCTTGCGGCCTCCACCTGCCTCTCCGTCCGCCGCGCCCGCGCAGCCGGTGAGCAGGGCGAGGCACAACGCGATCACCCAAGGGACGGTTCTTCTCGGCATACGGCTCCTCGACTCCACGTGCCCGCCGTCGCGAAGGACCGAGACTAGCGCTCATATGGACGGCGGGCGGGCCGAGTTCACAGACCGGGCTCCGGTTCGACGAGGTGTACGAGAACACAGCCCGAACGACACCTGCACCGACCTATTTTCGCCACGGACCATACGTATCCTGCACACCACCGGTGCATTCACCGCCGCGGCACTTCGCATGCTCACCGCTTGCGCAGACACCGCCGACACCGGCTCCGGCAATCCGGACACCGCCGCCGGGAAGCCCAGTAACGGGGCCACCGCGAATGCAGCCAGGAACCCGAGGCCGGCACCCACACTACGGACACCAAGGTGACCCTGTTCGCGGTCGAGGACACAGAGAGCTGCTGACCCTCACACCCCCGGTCGCCCCCACGTGCGGCCGGGCCTTCGCGTGCTCGTACACGTCTCACGACGCGGTGATGAGCTGGCCAGCCGCCCTGGGGTCGAACACGCCCGGCAGGGACACGTCTCGGCGCGTGGACTCGGGTGCTGCGCCGGATCTGTACACGCGCCGAAGGTTTCCGCAGACTTCTTCGTCCGGGCAACGACGGAAGGAGCCGTGGATGGCCCACCGGCAGAAGCCCGCACGGCCGCAGGCCGCCTTCGAACTGACCGGGGACGCAGCCGCTGAAGGCGGTGCGGCTGCCGGCGGTCGGGATGCAGCGTCGAAGCTGCGACAGCGGCAGCGCCGGCACAAGCTGTGGTCGGCGGCAGCACTCGCCGCCGGGACAACAGGGGTTGCAGGGCTCTTGTCCCTGTCGTTGTGGGCGGACGGAGCAGACGGCTCTTCGGAGGCCGCCGACCGTGGCGCCCGGGAAAAGCTGAGTTGGGCCGGCACGATCGCGTGCTCGCGGTTCATCGCGGAGGGCAACGTGGTCTCCGTCCGCGATGCCAGGCAGCCAGGGCGGGTCATCCTCACCTTCGCCGTCAACGACCGGCTCTGGCCGGCGACGGGGAGAGAGCGGGTCTCCTTGAACGTTCCCGATCCTGCCGCCCAGGGCGCCTACGAACGCTGGAAGCCGGGCGAGCACCTATTGATCATGGTCTCGAAGTTCCCGGACCAGCTCGTCTCGGACTACCGCGGCTCTGGGATCACGCGCGTGCGGGCCCAGATCGAACCCGAACTGCCCAAGGCAGTCGGCAAGTCGTGCTCACTGACCGGGACGGACCGAGACGCCGACACTTAGGACTTGTCCGGGCGATCACGGGGTCCGTGGAGTTATGGACGCCCGATGCAGCGGGTGTCATGATCAGGCTGTCGTCGGGCGTGGGCTCGGCACGCCGGGGAGGATCCGTGGAGCCATACCTCGCCATGCCTCTTGCGCTGTTGGCGCTGCTCATCGCCGCCTCCGGCGTTGCGGCGGTTACCCGCGGCTGGGTGCTCCCTATGAACCGGCGGCATGTTCGCGCCCCGCGGGTCTACGGCTGGGGTCAGCTGGTGTTGGCCTTTGCGCTGTGCTGGCAGCTGGTCTTCGGGTTGTTGATCAGCGATTCCGGCGCTCGGCCAGCGGGAACGCTGATCGGCGGCACGATGCTCCTGGCCGGCCTCCTCGTCATGATGGTGGGTCAGCTCGCTGGTGGTAACCGGAAGGGTGGCGGCACACCGTAAGTCCGTCCGGGTGATCACGTTCGGAGCCAGATGACAAGGGCAGCTGCTGTGGCGGTGCCGAGGAAGACGTAGCCGCGCTTGTCACAGCGGGTGGCGACGGCCCGGGACTGCTTCAGCCTGTCGATCGCTCGATCGACCGTGGTGCGTTTCTTGTACCGCTCCTCGTCGCAGCCGGGTGGCCGTCCGCCGCGTGAGCCGTTGCGCAGGCGGGCGGCCTGACTGTCGGTCTTCTCCGGGATCGAGTGCTGGATGCCCCGGCGCCTCAAGTGTTCACGGCACGGGCCGTTGCTGTATCCCTTGTCGGCCGCGATGCTGTCGGGTTTCGTGCGGGGCCGCCCCGGACCGATTCTCGGGACGCGAACGTTCAGCGAGCTCACCGGCAGGACAGTGATCAGCACCCGGACGCGCCGGGTCGGCGCCTCCTGCCGCACGCCGCGCGCACCGCCCTGCGCCTCGGGAGAGAGCACTGTCAGCTGCCGTGGTGCCGATTGCTCGCGGACCGACTGCGGTCGGTTGTCTTGTACAACGCTGATACAGCGTTGTAAAACGGGGCTCCGCTCCCCTTCCTCATAGACCAGGAGCCCCTATGGTCGGCATCGGTCCACTCCTGCGCAGGGCCCCACGTCCACTCCTGACGGCGATGACCCTCGCCGCTCTGGTCGCGGTCCCCGCCGCCACTCCCGGCGCGGCGGCCGAAGCGGCACACGGTCCGGCCGGCGCCTACGTCAATCCGGTCTCGGCCGGCATGGCGGACACCTACGCGGACCCGGCCGTCATCCGCAGCCACGACGGATACTGGTACGCGTTCGGCACCACGGACCCGCTTCGCAGCGGAGAGGGCAAGCCCCACTTCCTCCCGATCTCGCGGTCCGCCGACCTGGTGCACTGGGACCATGTGGCGGACGCTCTCGACGACGGCAACCGCCCCGACTGGGCTGCCGCCGACGCGTCCTACTGGGCTCCCGACGTCACCTACCGCGACGGGAGGTACTGGCTGTACTACGTGGTGACCCAGACCACCACCACGGCCGAGCGCAACGACTCCGCGATCGCCGTGGCCACGGCCCCGACGCCTGCGGGACCATGGACCACGCACGACGAACCGGTCGTCGCCCCGCGCCACGGGCCAGGCGGCTCTGACGACTTCAAGTGGACGTACGACCCCGCCCATGTCGTCGACACCGACGGCACGCGCTACCTCTACTACGGCTCCTACTACGGCGGTATCTGGGTCACCCGCCTCTCCACCGACGGCACGCGCGCCATGGGCGAGCCGGTCATGGTCGCCACCGACAACCGCTTCGAAGGCGCCTACGTCGTCCGCCGCGGGGGCTGGTGGTACCTGTTCGCCTCGTCGGGCGACTGCTGCGCCGGCCCGACAACGGGTTACTCCGTCTTCGTCGGACGCTCCCGCTCGGTGCGCGGACCCTTCCTCGACCGCGAAGGCGTTCCACTGACCGCGTCCCGCACGGGCGGCACCGTCGTCCTCAGCCCGAACGGCAACCGCTGGGTGGGCACGGGGCACAACGCCATGGTCACCGACCTGGCCGGTCAGGACTGGATCGTCTACCACGCCATCGACCGCCGGAACCCGTACCTCGACGAGCCGTACGGCATCAACCGCCGCCCCATGCTCATCGACCGTCTCGACTGGGTCGAGGGCTGGCCGCTCGTCCGCGGGGGACGCGGTGCGTCGGACACCCCGCAGCCCGCTCCCGTCACCCGGCGGCCGTCATCAGGGCCCGCCCCGTTGCCGCTCTCCCCCGCGGGCACTGCCCCGACGGGCTCCGTCGTCTTCAGTGAGGACTTCGACGGGGAACGGCCGCGGCCGGGCTGGACCTGGCTGCGCACTCCCGCCGCCCGCATCGAGAACGGGCGCCTCGTGTGGCCCACCCAGGACGCCGACCTGCACAAGGACAACAACTCGGCCTCGCTCCTGCTGCGGGACGCCCCCGAGGGCGCCTGGACCGTGGAGACGAGGGTGCGCCTGGACGTCGGCGTCGAGACCGTCCGCAACTACCAGCAGGCGGGCGTCCTCGCCTACGTCGACGACGACCGCTATCTGCGTCTCGCGCACACAGCGATCTGGAACACACGGCAGACCGAGTTCGCCCAGGAGCAGCCGTACGCCGGCCGGCCGGCGTACGGCTCGATGACGGTGGGACCACCGGCCGAAACGACCTGGCTTCGGCTGCGCCATCGCATCGCCCCCTCCACGGGCGAGCACCTCCTGCGTGCCTACACCAGCCGCGACGGACGCACCTGGACCGCGGGCGGCACGTGGACGCTTCCGCAGGACAGCCGGATCCGGATCGGCCTGGGCGCCATGGGAGGCAGCGGCGCGACGGCGGAGTTCCACTACGTTCGCGTGCAACGGCCCTGAGGATCAGTCGCCTTCTCCGCTGCCCGGGTGCTCGATGCGGTGGCCGGAACCGCTGGACCTGGCTGACGGTCGCTGCATGTGCTGTCAGCCCCTCTGCGCCGCCTGGCGGGCCAGGGCCTCGCTGATGCTGAGCAGGTCGGCTTGGCGGTGGGGGTCGGCGAGGTACGCCGAGGGGGCGAAGCGGCCGTTGCGGTTGGCGAAGGTGGTGCTGGAAAGCGGGGTCGGTTCGTCGACCAAGAGGGCGAGAAGGTCCGCAGCCACGTCCTGCGGCTGGCGTGTGGCCCTGGCGTAGAACGGCTTCATGACGGCCTGCAGGATCTTCGGGACTTCCCGGCGGATGCTGGTGTTCACCGCTCCGGGGCCGTAACCGACGGCGGTGATGCCGTATCGGTCGGCTGCCTGCGCGGTAAGAAGGTCGTTGGCCAGCTGGGCCTGGCCGTGGGCCTTCATGCCGGTGCGGGCACGCACTGCCCCCAGGTCGTCGAACTCCATGCGCGCGTACCTCGGGACCTCCGGTGCCGAGGCAGCGATGTTGACCATGCGGGTGGCCGGCCCGATCAGGCCGAGCGCCGCCGCTTCCTCCAGGAAGACGTAGCGGGACAGGTAGCTCACCGCGAAGTCCTTCTCCAAGCCCTCGTCGGTGTATTGGGCTTTGGTGATGAGAATGCCGACAGCGTGGACGAGGAAGTCGATGTGGCGGTGGTTCTCGGCCAGTTGCCGCACGACGGAGCGCACCTGCGTCATGGAGCTGAAGTCGGCGGTCAGCGCGCGCAGGGAGCCTCCGTTGAGGGCCGGTTCCTTCTCCATGCTCGCGGCCTTGGCCGGGGAGCGGCCGATGATGACGACCTCGGCCCCTCGGTCGCGCATGGCGCGGGCGGTCGCCGCTCCGATTCCATCGGTTCCACCGGTGATGACCGCGTACTTCCCGGTGAGGTGCTTCATGACGTGGTCCTTCCGAGGGTGCGGGCGGTCGGCGCGATGATGCCCACGGCAGCCGTGAGGTGCATGGCGCAGAGCCAGAGCGCGGTGGTTGTGGTTTCGGCGGCCCCGAACGGCGATCCGAAAGAAAGAACGAGGCCTGCCGCGGTGAGGACGAGGTAGAGCCGGCGGGCGTGAGCACGCCCGGCCAAGATCACCGCCAGGAGGCCGCCGGCGACCGCAGCAGCAAGACACGCTCCGATCACCGCGGCGAGCGGCACCGTGCCCGAGGCACTGCCGGGCGTTACGACGTGCAGGTCACTGCCGGCGAGACGGGCAGCCCCGTAAAGCGGGAGGGTGAGCAGGATCGCCGCCGGCGCCCCGAGCGCAGCCGAAGCGAGTACGGGCCGGAGAGCGGCGTTCCGTTTGCCCTCTGTGGATTGCTTGTTCACGGTGATATCCAATGTTCAGTACTGAACCTTCGCTCCTGCCGAACGGCAGGATCAGGGGCGATCGACCTCCAGGCGGGACAGGAGTCCCCCGAGCGTGTCGAGCTCGTCATCGGAGAGCGGTGCAAAGCATGCGGCCATGAAGCGGGCGTGCTGCGGTCTGAGCCTGTTCACCAGGTCCCGACCGTCCGGCGTCAGCCTGAGGAGGTAGGCAGCTCCGGCAGGAGTGCGGGAGAGGAGCCCGTCCGATTCCAGCCTGGCCACGAGCATGGAGATGTTGCCCTTGGTCACCCCGAGGGCGTCACTCAGGTCGCGTTGCTGCATGTCGGGGCGCGCGGCCACCATGGCCAGGGTCTTGTACTGGGCGGGCGTGAGGCCCTCGGAGCGCAGCTCACGCGCCCCCGCCTGGGAGATGGCGTGCACGGCTCGAACGAGTTGCCCGAACAGCTCGACGCTCACGTGCTCACGATCAGGGTGCCGCATGCCGTCGAGTTTAGTGCTGAACATTAGGGAGTCAAGTCGTCGCCGCCTCGCAGCAGCGCATCTGTACCTGCCGGCAGCAGCCCGGCAGCGGTGAGCAGGAGCAGGCGGCAGGGGGCAAGCGGCAAGCGTGGTGTGCCCCGGTGCGGGGCGGGCACCAGCGGTGCCCGCCCCGTGCTCGCGGGAGAGTGTGTCAGTCCTTGCCGAGCAGCTTGTTCATCTGCTCGATCTCCGCGCTCTGTGAGGTGATGATCTGCCCGGCCATCTTCTTGGCCGGGCCGTGGGCGCCGTCGGCCTGCTCTGTCTCAGCCATCTCGACCGCGCCCTCGTGGTGCTTGATCATCATTTCCATGAAGGCGGTGTCGAACGCCTTGCCGGAGGTCTTCTCCAGCTGGTCCATCTCCTGCATGGTCATCATGCCGCCGGACTCCCCGCCGTGCATGGAGTGGTCCATCGCTCCCTCGGCGGGTACTTTCTCGCCCCACGAGGTCAGCCAGCCCGACAGCGTCCTGATCTCGGGGTCCTGGGCCTTCTTGATGTCCGCGGCGAGCTTCTTCACCTCAGCCGACTGTGCCCGCTCGGGTGCGAGGTCGGCCATCTCCACGGCCTGGCGGTGGTGCGGGATCATCCCCGCGGCGAAGGCGACATCAGCCGCGTTGTGCTGCCCCTGGGACGCCGAGGCGGAAGCGGCGGGGGAAGCGCTGTTGCTGCCGTGGCCGCCGTGCCCGGACGAGTCGTCGCCGTCGCCGCCGCAGGCGGCCAGGACGAGTGCAGCCGTACCTGCGGCGGCGACGACAGCGGTACGGCGGAACAGGGAACGCGTGCGGATCATGGTCGTGCAGCTCCTTGATGCGCGCCGGGTCACGGCGCGCGGTGGATCGGATGAAGGGCATGCCGGAGCACGGCACCCACGCCACGGGGCGCGAGGGGGTGCCGGGCGGGCCTCTCTATATCCGCAGAAGCTGCAGCTCGGACAGGTCGGGCGGAGCCCGTCCGTCATGCGACGAGCCGCTGGGCGCGGTGACGGGGCCGGTGGCGGCAGGTGTGGGCAGCGCCATGCCGACGGTCAGGGCCGGCGGTGTGTAGGGCGAGCCGGTACCCGTGGCCGCACAGGTGGCGTCGGCGTGATCGAGATGTCCCGACCCGCCGTCCGTGTGCGAGCATCCCCCGTCCGCGCGCGCGACGCCGTCGGCGGAGGCCATGGCCATCTCGTGGCCGGCTCCCGCCTGCGCCGCGACGGCCGCGCCCGGCGCCAGGCCGTGCATGCCCAGCACCCCGGCCAGGACCGCCAACACCAGCAGCACGAACAGCCGCCCGGCGGGGCGGCTGCTGCTGCGGGTGCACCTGGTCACGGGACTCATCGTACGGGGCAGCCCTCTCGGGGCATGACCCACCGGCCACTTGCCTCATCCGTTCACCCTCGCCGGTCGCAGGCCCCGGCACGGTGGGATCGGGCACCGTGCTCTTCCTCCAGCGCGAAGATGACGTGAGCCGTGGCGCGGCCCGCCGATGCGGCAGGCAGCGCGCTCGCAGCTGAGTCGGCCGACGCGGTGCCCGAGCACCGGCACGGTGCAAGGTCCGCGCACTCGTCTTCCTCGCCACCACAAAGGTCCGGGCCCTCCCAGGTGCCCCGGGGACAGCCGGACGTTTCAGTCACGCCTGCGCCGGGCGAGCACGAGCAAGCCGGCCCCGGCGACCAGGACGCCCGCGCCGATGCCCAGCGGCAACAGCGGGTCGGTCGCTCCGGTGCTCGCCAGCGGTCCGTTGCCGCCGTGGGCTGTGCGGCCGGAGTCGTTGCCGGCGGCCGCGTCGGATGGTGCGGCGTGCTTGCCGCCGGCCCCACCGGCCGCGGCTGAGGGATCCGCGTTCGAGTCGTCGGCATCCGCGTTCGGGCTCGCCTGACCTGGCACCGACGAGTCGCCGTCGCTTGTGGCGGCTCCGAAGCTGTAGGCGCCCCGGTCCGGTGTGCCGCCCTTACGGGAGCTCCCGGTGAAGTCGGTCCTCACGGCCGGGAGCGGGGTGGCGGAGTCGATGGCGGGTGAGCTCTTGGTGAGCCGGAAGTCCGCATTCGGGCTCTTGCCGGGGGCGGTGAACTCCGGGTCGGCGATGATGTCGTGCGGGCCTTTCATCTCAGGTGCCTCGCCGCCGAAGTAGAGGTTGTAGTCGTAGGTGACGTCCTCGTTGTGGGACTTGCTGTTGGTGGCTTGGCCCCGGCGACCGTAGGCGATGTTGTTGAGGAGCCGTACGTCGGTGCTGTCGTGGGCGAAGATGTTGGCGTAGGGAGTTTTGATGCGGGTACTGCGGCCGTTGAGGTAGGCCGTGTTGTGGACGATGTCGACGTGCTGGCTCTTGTAGGCGTGGATGCCTGAGCCGCCGTTGTCGTAGCTGATGTTGTTGGCAACCAGTACGCGTCCGTTGTAGGCCGGTCTCGCCCGCTCGGGGTCGCCCTTCGTCGTGTCGACGATGATGCCGTTGCCGTCGGAGTAGCAGCGGCAGCCTTCCCACTTGACCTTGGTCTCGTTGCCGTGGACGCGGTTGCCGGTGATGCGGATCTTGTACGCCCGAGGGTCCCCGGCGCCGGAGTCGCGGGGAGTGAGGACGGAGATGCCGCTGGTGCCGTGGACGGTGAACCAGGAGTTGGAGTGGACCTGATTGCCGATGATGTCGACGTGGTCGGCCTCGATGGCGGAGATCCCGCCGCCCGCGCAGCCGTGCACCAGGTTGCCGGTGATGTCGACGTGGTGGGGGAAGGAGCCGGACTGCCGGTTCTTCTCCACGGATATGCAGTTGGTGTTGTACGTGGGGTCGCTCTTGCTCGACGAGCGTTCGGCGTCGGCCAGGGACAGGGCGGCGTTGTTGCCCTTGACCTCCAGGTTCTTGATGACGATGTGGGACGCGCCGTAGACGCTGATGCCGTTCCAGGCCGTCTTCGGGTTCACGACCGGCCGGTGGCCGGGGTACGCCATGAAGGTGATGGGGGCTCCCGGGCGCCCCGAGCGCTTGATGGTCAGCACGTTGCTGCCCTTGCGGGCCTCGGTGTAGGTGCCGTTCATGACGGCGACGACGTCGCCGGGGCCGGCCAAGTCCGCGGCCTTCTGCAGGGTGCGCAGCGGCGATCCGGCCGATGTTCCGGGGTTGGAGTCGCTGCCGTTGGAGCTCACGAAGTAGGTGGGGGCAGGGGTCTTCGCGGACGGGGACGTACGTGAAGCGCGCGCGGCGACGCGGGACGGAGCGGGGGTGCGGCTCTCGGCGGCGGCCGGCTCGGGGCCGCGCGGACGGGGGCTCCTGGGCCTGGTGGGGGCGGGCGTCCCGGTCGGCGTCGACGGGCTCAGCTGGTTGGCCGTACTGTGCGTGCCGGCGGTGCGCTCGGCCGGTGCCGGGAGCATGACGAGGCCTGTCACAACGAGCGCGGTCACCCCGGCGGCGACGCTCGCGCCCGTCGCCTTGGCGGAGAGTCCGCCGAGCGTCCCGTGGTCGTCCCGTGGGCGACCGGCCGCGCGACGACCGTGTCCGCTCGGCGCGGGCCGGTGAGCGGTGTGCCGGACGGTCGCGGACGGGTTGAAGCAGCCACCGGCGTCGGCGGCCCCACCTGCCTCGAGCGGAGCGTCCGCGCCCGAAGGCGGCCCGCCGACGGCGTCCGCCGCGCTCCCCGCCTCCCCGAGCGCGGGCTGACCAGAAGGCCCGCTCCACCCCGTCGCCCCGGGCACCGCGGAGTTCCCCATGCGGCCCGGTAGAAGCAGGGGCAGGCCGGCGAGCAGCCGCTCGGGCGGGACCAGACGGCCAGCGGGATGACCGCACGCCTCGCAGGAACGCAGGTGCCGGGCGACCCGCTTGCGCAGCAGAGGACTGGGAGTCGGGTCCCCCGCGCCGACGAGCGAGGACAGCTCCGGGCAACGCGGAGTGCGGGACAGGGCTCGCACGACCGTCCGCGCCAGGTCCAGCTGGGTCTTCATCCGCTGGACCTGGACGGCCAGATGGGCCGCGGGAAGCTTCAGAGCCCTCGCGATGTCCTTCCGGGACAGCCGTCCGCACGCTTCCAGCCACCACAACGACAGCAGGTCGCGGTGCGACGGGTCGAGCCACGCGGTGGCTGCGGCGACCTGCCGCTGTTCCGCGGAGAGCGACTGCCGCAGCAGGAAGAGGGCCGCGAAGTCGGGTTCCGGTGAGTGCCGTTCGTCGGCGTGCTCCAGTGCCGTCAGTCGCCCGCTCCGCGCCCGGCGCCGGGCGTCGGTGAGCTGGCGGACCGCGATGGCCACCAGCCACGACCGGAACTTGGCTGCGTCCCGCAGGTCCGGCAGCGCGCGGATCACCGCGACCATGGTGTCCTGCACGATGTCGTCGACGTCGAGGTCGGCTTCCGCCGCCCGCCCGACCACGTTGTAGACCAGCGGCAGGGCGCCTGCGGTGAGCCGTTCGACGGCCACGGCGTCCCCGTTCCGGGCTGCCTCGACCGTGCGGCGGTCCGGAAACGCGTCGGTCCCGTCGGACCCGTCATGTTGCATGCGATACATCCTCGTACGGGAGCAGGGATGACTGCTCTGGTGAGCGGTTGTCGCAACAGGAGACGAGCGAGCGCCCCGGCCATAACACTTTTCACACCCCGGCGCCCCCGTCATGCACCCTGGACGAGGGTGGCCGCTGCCCTGCCTGTGCGGCGGGCGACCGTCACTGCCCCGTCCCCAGAACTCCGGCACCCCACCGTAGGACTACACCGCCGGCAGGGCGCCCACGACCGTACGCGCTAAAAGCCGGGGAGTGTTTTCGTGGGTCGATGGTCCTGGGTCGGCCGACCGGTCGCTGCACTCACAGGCGGGCCATGACCTGGTCGAAGGCGGGGGCGTCCCCTGCCTGCCCGGGCGTGAGGACGAAAGCGAGCGGACGGCAGCGGCTGTCCGCGGCGAGGTGGATCTTCGTGGTCAGACCGCCGCGGGACCGTCCGAGGGCATGACGGTCCGGCTCGCCGGCTGGCGCCCCTTTCAACGGGCCCCGGCGACGTGCTGATGAGCCCGGACGATGGTGGAGTCGACCGCGACGACCCAGGCGAGATCGCCTGATCCAATTGAAACCGTCCGGCGCACTGTCACAGGTCAGACCAGTTCGAAGGCACGCCGGAAGACACCGTATTCCCCAGGCGTCTCCCAGCACGTGTAGTGGCAGCCAAGGAGATCGGGCAGGGCAATCCCCAATTGCTCCGCCAGCACGTCGGCCCCGGTCTTGAACATTCGAGACGGCTCATCGACGGCTTGGCAATGAGCAGTTGCTCCACGCAGTTCGATTACGACGTACTCCATGCTCCTGCCAGCGCTGACCACCGGTCCCTCGTGGTTCTGCTCGTGCTGGGCATCCATAACCTGCCCACAGAGCCCGCACCGCAAGTTGTCGTGTGAGGCATCCACGGCAGGCATCGTATGCCTCGCTCGAACACGTAGGGCCCCCATCCCCACCGGGTATCGGCTCGCCAACCGCCTGTACTCCCGTCACTGATCCGGAGGAAACGTCCTAGGCGGGCACCCATGTCTCCTCCCCGTTCGCTGTGTTGAGAGCTGAGGCCATTGGCCAGGGCGGCAGGCCGGCGTAAGGCTGACCGTTGCCTCCCACCTCCCGCCGGGCGCGGGGTGACATCAATCGGTTCTGTCAGCGAGCCGGCGGGACGAGGGTGGTGCGGTCGGCGGCTGTGCTGCGGGGCACCGATCCCGGGGCGGCGATGTGGACCTGGGGCGCCGACCCGCACGCGCGGTTCTGGGCCCGCAGGATGCTGTTCGAGACGCTGGTGCACCGGGTGGACGCGGAGCGTGCCGTCGGCCGGGACGCCGATGTCGACCCGGAGCTGGCCGCGGACGGCGTCGACGAGTTCTTGGTCAACCTCCCCTACGCGGGACTCTTCGCCCCGGGTGTGAGCGAACTGCGCGGCGACGGCGAGGTCCTCGCGTTCGGGAGCACGGACGCCACCGGCGCGGCCGGCGAGGAGTGGCGGGTGCGGCTGGAGCCGGACGGCTTCCGGCCGGTGCCGGGCGCCGCGAGCGGCCCCGGGACGGCGGACTCCGCGGCCGTCCGGGCTCCGGCCGCAGACCTCCTGCTGCTCCTCTACGGCCGCCGGTCCCACCGGGAGCCGGCATTCGAGGTATCGGGCAACACCGGGCTCCTGGACCGCTGGTTCGCGCACACGGCGTTCTGACCCGGGCACCGGGGCACGTACCGGCCGGTGCTCATCCGGCCTTGGCCGCTCGTGACTCCCCGCCGGTGACACGGACGGCGAGCGACGGTCGACAGCGTCAGCGTCAGCGGCCGGGCACTTCTCATGCCACCTTGATGACCACCTTGCCCGAGGTGTGACCGCTCTCGACGGCGGCGAGGGCGGCCGGGGCGTCGGAGAGTGGATGGACCGCGGTGATCACGGGTGCGAGGAGTCCGTCGAGGGCCAGCCGGGCCGACCGCTCCAGGTTCTCGCGGTCGACGCGACGCTCGACGAAGCGCCCACCGAGTTCGGGCACAGACACATCACCCACAGCGATGACATTGCGCGGATCCCGGGCCAGCGGAGCGACCATCCGCAGCGAGGTGCCTCCGACCAGGTCGACGATCCCGTCGAAGCCGTCCGGAACCAGCTCGTGTGCCGCGGCGACGACGTCCTCGGCGGTGTAGTCGATGAACCGCACCCCGACGGCCTCGGCGTGCTCGCGTTTGGCAGTACTGCCGGTGCCGATCACACGCAGCTCGCGCCCGGTGGCCAGCCGGGCGACGGCGAGGCCGACCCCGCCCCCGACCCCGTTGACCAGGACCGTCGCACCGGCCGGGAGGCTGAGCTGATCGAGCACGTCCACCGCGGTCGTCCCGGCTACCGGCAGCGTTGCCGCCACGGTCGCGGACAGACCCTCCGGAATGCGGGCGGTGTTCGCCGCGGACAGCACCGTCGTCCCGGCGTAGGTGCCACCACCGGTCAGTGCGAAGCCGAACACCGCATCACCCACGTCGAGCCCGCTGACGTCCTCGCCCCGGGCGAGAACGGTTCCGGCTGCCTCCATGCCCAGCACGCGGGGGAACGGACGCCCGCCGTCCAGCCCGTCGACCAGACCCGAGCGCAGCAGGTGGTCGAGGGGATTCACGCCGGCCACGTCGACCTGGATCAGCACCTCGCCGCGACCGGGGACCGGATCGGGACGATCGAAGAACTCCTGCACCTCGGGCCCGCCATACCTGCCGAAACCCCACGCCTGACCCATTTTCCGCCGCCCCTCATAGGACCGACCCGGTGATTCCGGGCGTTGTCACCATCCTCACCTCTGACATTGACGTCAGGGGCAACCGGCTGAGACCCAGATCACAGCACCAGGCCGACCGCGCCGACGGTTGCGGGGCCGTGGGCAGCTCCGCCCGGTGTCGGCGCTTGGGTCTGATCAGGACGTGGAATGCATCGGGCGTCTCCATCAGGTGCGCGATGCCGGCGTCGATCCGGTCGCGCTCGCGCTACCCGCCGAACTGCGGAGGCCACCTCAAAACCGCCGCGGCCGTCTTCGACGACGGCCCACCCCCTGATGTGGCAGCGGAGGTTCGCGGCCTGTGTAAGCCGCTTCGGGAGCCGTGAGCGGCTTGCTCAGAGGGTGCGGGAAGTACGCCAGAACTGGGCAAGGTAGAACGCATCCACATCCGCCAAGGCGTCAGCGTGGCCCGAGGGCACGGGAAGCGGACCGGGCGGCGACTCACGGTCTCGCGACCAGCAACTCGACTCCGGGCTCACCACCCACAGCAGCCGCATCCGGTACCGGCCGGAGGAGGGAAGCATCAGGTCCGTGTCCAGTGAGCCCCCGTCCACTAGGCGCAAGGACAGTTCCGCATGCGCAAGGGCGATCTCCGTCTCCTGGATCCCGCTCCACTCCTCCGAGCGGGCAGGGGGCTCGGTGCTCCAGCTCTCCAGGCACAGGCGCACGAACGTGACGCCGTGCGGGCACTCGACGTGCACCTGGCCGGGTGCGACCCGCAGGACGCCGACCCGCGGCTCCGGCCAATCGGTGTCCGTGTCCCTGTCGAACAGCGCGAACGACCCGTGGCTGATCGCGGTTCGCAGCTCCCAGTGATCCAGCCGGCGTGTCATGAACGGGCAGCCTACAGCCGGTCCTTGTCCACGGGCCGGCGACGCCTGTCGTCCTGACCAACTCCCGGGAGCCCCGTAGGGGCCCGGGCCGGTAGGGGCCCGTCACGTTCACCGGCAGGCCGTCCCGGCCTCTGGAGGCGTGGCCCCCGGGGGCATCGGTCCACGTCGGCCAGTTCGTCCTCGTCGGGATGCGGGCGGTCTCCCGCATCGTGCGCAGGGCCGCCGCCGCGGCGACCGCGACCGGGTCGGTCGCGGTGTGGATCCGCTGGCATCTCCTCGCCTCGGCACGCCAGCCGCCGACACGACCAGTGCTCGCGTCCCGGCGCGCTGCGGATCCCCGGCCAGCCGCTGCACCGCCTGCGCCGGGGTCGGGAAAGGGCCGCGCACGCCCGCACGGCCGGGACGGTGGGCGTCCGGGGCGCGGCCGCCCACGACCGTCATGACAGCTCCGTCATGACAGCTCCTGACGTCACAGATTCCAGTAGTCGCCGCGGGGCAGTTCGACCCACGCATCAGGCGGCCCGGTGACCGCGCGCCGGTCGGCAAGACGAAGGCCTGCGAAGGCGCAGGCGTAGGCGACGGGTTCGAGGTGGTAGAGGTAGGAGGCGAGGACCTGCTCGGCGGTGTCGTCCTCCTCCGGTCCCCCGCCGGGGTGCAGGTCTGAGCCCTCGATGATTCCGTGCCGGGCGATGCTGCCCTGGTTGCCGCTCTTGGGATTGGCGTAGAGGCCGTAGCAGACGGTGCCCGCGGACAGCCGGGCCAGCACGCCCGGCATCTGCGGCGCGTATCCCCACGGCTGGGTGACGACGCAGCCGCCCGGCACGGACGTCACCCCGACGATCTGCAGGCTGTCGTCCATGTCGTAGGCGTACGGCTCCTCCAGCAGCTCGTCCAGCATCTGAAGGAGGCCGTCGTCCACCACCGGCGTCGCCTCAAGACGGCGCACCGCCTCGCCCGCGTCGATACCCGCCACGCAAGCCAGGCCCATGCCCTCGTCGTAGAACTCACCCAGCGCCGCGGTGAGCCGGTGGGCCTCCTGCGCGGCCGCCCGCTCGATGGCGCTCAGGGACACCCCGTCCGGCACCGGAAAGAGATCGGGCGTCGGTCCGGCCAGGCTCAGCCGCCCCGGCGACCAGCCGCCGAGCAGCGGCCGCCAGGGGTCGGCCCCGGCAGCAGCGAGCGCTCGCGCGTTGGCCGCCTTCCGCGACAGGACGGCTTCCCACAGGGCCGTCACCCCGTCCTCCAGCGCGTCCACGTCCGCCACCCGGCAGGCCAGTTCCGCAACCGCCTCCGGGGAGCCGAACACCGCTGCCCGGTGCAGGGGCCGGCTTCCGTTCCAGCTCTCCGGATCAGCTCCCCGCTCCAGGCGCCGACGGATCTCGCCCGCATCCGACCAGTCCCAGCCCATGCCCGCCCAACCGTTCCCCGCTACCGCCACTGCTCCTCCTCGGAACACCTCGCACCGGCACGAGCGACCCGTGCGCTCCGTTTCGTGGGTCAGACGGCGGCGGTGAGGGCTCGACGCAGTGACTCGGTGTCGCTGTAGGCGATCCGGGCCGACCACAGGCCCTGCTCGAAGCGGACGATCCACGGGCCGCTGATGGTCAGTTGGTCGATCTGGCGCAGCACGCTCCAGACGGGGTCTGCGGCCTCGCCGTCGCCGTGCGGGTCGGCGGTCCAAGACGTGTCCGGCTCGGCGGGGCGCCCGTCCGACGCCCACCTCCTCCACGCGTCGTCTTCGGTGACCTGGTCGAGGGCGGCCAGGATCGCGTCCAGGTCGGCAGGAGGCAGCGCCGCGACGAACCGGGTGATCCGGGTGGCCGGGCCGGCGAGTGTGCGCGAGAGGGTGAAGCCTCGGCTGTTCACCTCGACGCGGTAGCGGCGCATGGCCGGTGTGGGGTCCAGGCGGGCGCCCATGTCTGCTCTCCGTTCGCTGTGTTCAGGGCTGAGGCTATCGGCCGGCGCGGTCGGCGAGCGCAAGGCTGCCTTCGACTTCACCGTCGAGGAACTGCACACGTACGCGTGATCGGCGAATCCCGACGTCACTCCTCGCGTCAACAGCCCTGCGGTCCAGCCCTGATCGACGGCAGTTGCCGGCCTCTCGCCTTCGGCATGGCTCATGGACTGGCGCTGATCAGTCCGGAGTTGAAGACGGCGGTACAACGCCGGCCACCAAGGCGACCGACTTCACCGTAGCGTGATCCATGCTCATGTAATCGTGGCTCGTGTGCAGTTCAGGTCCCGTGCGTGTGCACGTCCGGGGTTCCGCCGGTGCACCCGGGAGCGGGTCGCTTACGCGCTCGGTGGTGTCGTGCGCAAGCCTTCGAGGAGGGCGGCGAGGTAGCGGTGTGCGGTGTCGACCCGGTCGGCGGGGGCGCCGCCGTGGACACTCACGGCGTGGGCGATGCCGCACATGAGCGGGACGAGGTCGGCGGCGGTGAGGTCGGGGCGGACCACTCCGGCATCGCGGGCACGGGCGAGGAGGGTGGCACCGGCCGACGCGATCGACTCCTTGAGTTCCGTGGTGCGAGGCACGGCGTTCGTGGCCGCGGCGGCGACGGGGGGCAGGGCGGCGTCGGTGACCTGCGCCTCGACGGTGTGGAAGAGGAAGCCTGTGAGGCTTCGCCAGGGGTCGGCATCGGTCAGCGCCTGCCGGCCGTGGGCGGCGAGAGCCTCCAGGCATGGGGCGGCGACGGTCTCCAGCAGCGCGTCGGGCGTGGCGAAGTGCCGGTAGACGGTGCCGACCCCCAGTCCGGCCCGGCGTGCGACGTCGTTGAGCTGCAGGGGCGTGCCCTCGTCGACCAGGTCGCGGGCGACGGAGACGATCCGCTGCCAGTTGCGGGCCGCGTCCTTGCGTAGAGGCGTCGTCATGGGGCCCATGCTAATCGGATGGCTCATCCGGATAGTTCCGCCGCCCGCCCGGTGGCCGCCCCGCCGCGCGTATGACGCGTCAGGCGAGGGCGAGCGGGGCGTGCCGTTCGCTGAGTCGGCGTACGGCTTCGGCGACGCGGGGGTCGGCCGCCGCGCGGTGCGGGGCGACCGGGTGCGCCTGGGCACCGATGACGAGGCCGGTTCGGCCGGTCAGTGCGTCGGAGGTGGCGGCCGTGATGGAGGGCCTGGCTGCCGCGGATGCCGGACCCGAGGTCGAGCGTTCGAATGTGCGGCGCACCAGGGGCCACAGCAGTCGCAGGGCGGGCGAGACGATCTTCGGATCGGTCATGGTGCCGTTGGTCATGTCGGTCGCGGCCCCTCCGGGGTCGGCGGCGAAGACGGAGACGCCCGTGCCGTCCAGCCGCGCTGCCAGGTCCAGGGTGTAGGCCAGGTTGGCGAGCTTGGCGCGACCGTACCAGTGGAAGCCGTAGTAGCCGCCCGGCGGCTCGATGGCGTCGAACACCCGCTTGGCCAGGGCGACTGCGCCCGACGTCACGTTCACGATCCTGCTCGGCGCACCGGCCGTGAGAGTGGGTAGCAGCAGTTCGGTCAGCAGGTAGGGCGAGAGGTGGTTGACGACGAACGACGCCTCGACACCGCCCCGGGTCTGGCGCTCGGCGAACATCGCCCCGACGTTGTTGACCAGCACCGTCAGCGGTTCCTCCGAGGCGGCGTGGTCGGCCGCGATCCTGCGGGCGAGCGCACGCACCTGGTCGAGCGAGGCGAGGTCCGCGGACAAGAAGCGGGCCGGGTGCAACGGGCCCGTCGCGTTGATCCGCTCGAGGGCCTCGGCTCCCCGTTCGGCGTCGCGCCCGATCACCGTGACGGCGAACCCGGCGACGGCCAGCCCCAACGCCGTCTCCAGGCCGATGCCCCCTGTTCCGGCCGTGATCACTGCTGTCTTCTTCATGCGCTCCTCCACCCCGGGCAGCAAATCGGATAGATCATCCGCTTAGCCTCGGACGGTAGCACACAATACGGATGAGCTATCCGGTTGAGGCGGCGCACCGGCGGTCCGCCCGCCGGCAGGAGCCTGGGGAATCGCTGGTCTGTCGACAGGCAGGACATGACGCTGCGAAGGAGCCGTGTCACATGACGGTCGACGTGAAGCACGCGGCTGGTCGCCCCGGGCCCGCCGTCTGCAGGGGACCACCGCCGGCGGCCGGCACCGAAGGAGTGCCGCGCCGGTCACCTGAAGTACACCGGCCGCAGCACCCCCCTCTCCCAGGCCGCCGGCCGCGCCCTCACCGAGCAGTTGGTCATCGATGTCGCCCGGGAAGCTGCCGGACGGTGACGACACCCCGTCGGGACCACCGGCGTCCGCACCGACATCGACGTCGCCCCGGTGCCCGCCTTCGGCGAATGAAGGGCAAGTGCCGCGTCAGGCAGGGTCGTCGCGTTGTGACCGCCGGCATTGGTGCGAGGCCGGCCGGTCGATGCGGGCTCCCTGCGCCACGCAGCCACGCCGGTGGACCGTCACCTGGGACGCTTAATCAGTGGGTGCCATCCGGCGTGCCGTGGAGAATGCGTCCATGCCCATTCGAGCCGTGCGCCTGGACGAACTGCCCGTCCTCCGAGACATCGAGAGGGCCGCCGGGCAGTGCTTCCGAGATGTCGGCATGCCGGAAATCGCCGAGGATGAGCCGCTCTCGCTCGATGAGCTCGCCCGATACCACCACACGGGGCTGGCCTGGGTCGTGACCGACGACGTCGACGCCCCGATCGCCTACCTGATCGCCGACCGCGTCGACGGCAACCTGCACGTCGAGCAGGTCTCGGTGCACCCCGACAGCGCGCGTCGCGGTGTCGGCCGGCTACTGCTGGACCATCTGGCGGACCACGCCAGAAGCGAGGGGGCGCCGGCCCTGACTCTCACCACGTTCACCCAAGTCCCTTGGAACGCCCCCTACTACGCCCGCTGTGGCTTTCAACTCGTGGACCGCAACAAGCTCACTCCCGGCCTACGGAAGATCCGCGAACGCGAGGCAGCACACGGCCTGGACCGGTGGCCGCGGGCCTGCATGCGCCGCGCGCTGTGACCCCGCAATGCCGTCCAACAGCACTCCGACGCCGTCGGCGCCGTCGATTGGACCGTGGCATGCGTCGACTCCACGACCGTGCGGGCCCACCAACACACGGCCGGGGCGCGAGAAGGGGGCTCTGGCCGGGCGAGGCGATCGGCCGGTCCCGCGGCGGGCTGATCACGAAGATCCACCTGGCCGGCGGCACACGCGACACCCTGCGAAGCGCCCGGGCTCACCGCCCGGAGTCAGGCACCGGGAAGAGCAAGCAGCTACTGGTGGCGTGGGCGAGCAGACGGTCCTTCGCGTCGAGCAACTGCGCCTGCGCAAAAGCGGTCTGCCGGCCCTGGTTGATCACGGTGCCGATGGCGCGCACCGTGCCCGTCTCCACGGTGATGCGGCGCAGGAACTTCACCGTCAGGTCGAGTGAGGTGTACGCCATGCCCTGCGGGAGGACGCTCTGCACCGCGCATCCCGCGGCCGAGTCGAGCAGGGTGGCGAAGATGCCGCCGTGCACACTGCCGATCGGATTGTAGTGCTCCTCCCCCGGCGTCAGGCTGAAGACGGCCCTGCCCGGTTCCACCTCGTCCAGGCTGAAGTCGACGGTGCGACTGACGGGCGGTCCGGGAAGCCGTCCCTCCTGCAGCAGGCGCAGGAAGTCGATGCCGGCCATGCGTCCGGCGGCCTCCGCCAGGATCGCGGGATCCTCCCATTGGTACGTGCGTATTCGCCCCACGGCCCTGTGCCTTCCCCTCTGACTTTTGCAAGTGAAGCTAGCCTCCCACTCGCCTGACTGTCAATGACGAAGTCAGGGCTCTACGATGGAGGGATGGAGTGGCTTGAGGCGAGCACGGAGAACTGCCCCGTCCAGCGCACGCTCGACGTGGTCGGCGAGAAGTGGACGTTGCTGATCCTGCGGGACGCCGTCAACGGAGTCCGCCGGTTCGACGACTTCCACCGCCACATCGGCCTGTCGGAGGCCGTGCTGAGCGACCGCCTCCGCAAGCTGATCGCGGCCGGCGTCCTGGAGACCGTCCCGTACCGGGAGCCGGGCACCCGCTCCCGCAACGAGTACCGGCTGACCCGCAAGGGCTGGGACCTGTGGCCCGTGCTGATGGCCCTGAGCCAGTGGGGCGAGAGATACGCCCTCGACGACGAGGGCCCGGTACTGGACGTCCGCCACACCGCATGCGGCACGCCGGTCCGCGTCGTCGTCGAGTGCTCCGAGGGACATTCCGCCCTCACTTCCAGGGACGTGACCGCCCGGCTGGGGCCCGGCGCCCGGCCCCGGGGGTGAATCACCGGCACCGGGGCCCGGCCGCGAGGCCTCGCCCGCCTTCCCTCTCCACCGGTCCGCTCCGACCGGAGGGCCGATCAGGTCACGATCACTTCCCGCCGAGGGCGGCCTGCCCCGACTCCTCCCGCCCCACGGCAGCCGCCCCCGCCTGCGAAGGTCGGGCCGCACTCGTATCCGCCCCGTCAAGCACGGGCGGCAGTGGTGGGGGGATCCCGCATGACGACGATCGGGGCGGAGATCGCCAGTGCGCGGTAGCGGCCGCCTTGGAGGGCAGCTGACGCGCTGCGTGCCCGGTGCAGGGGTCCGATGGCGGCAGGGCGGAATGCAGCGTCGGGGAACATCCGGAGTGCACAGGGGAGGCGGCAGCAGGGGTGGGCACTCGGGACGGCATGGACGACAACGACAGGCAGCAGATCGACGACCAGCAGCGCGGGACAGTGGAACGGCTGGTGAGGGCATGGCTGGCCGAGACCGAGCATCACGATCACGACGCCGCCGGCGAGGCCCGTGCCGGTTGGGAACAGGGCTCCCTCCCCGAACCGGCCGCACAAGACCTGGCCACGTGGGTCACCGCACGCGTCACGGACACGGCGTTCAACGAGGATGAGGGCCCGCACGTCGAAAGCGACGTGCGGATCACACCGGCGGACAAGGACACCGTGCACCGCTGGCTGCGGTCGCAGGGACACTCAGTCTGACCGACCGCGGCGACGGCGACCCAACCGCACACTCGGAGGCCGGTCACTCCCCCTCCCGGCGTCCGGCTCCCGCAGTGTCCTCATCCGTTGACGCCGGCGATGACGCGGTAGGCGACGTACAGCCCGTACAGGGCCAGCAGCAGTCCGAGGAAACGGGTCCAGGCGGGCAGGGTGCGGCGGCGGTGGGTTCTCCACATGCGGTTGATGCGTACGCCGGCGGACAGGGCGCCGAGCGCGGCGATGGCGGTGAAGAGCCAGAACAGGATGGGGCGTTCGCTTGCGGGTGCGTGCTGCACTCCTGCGTTGCCGATGATGAGCAGCAGGTAGGGGGCGATGTACTGAGCCGGGCCGAAGGTCCGTACGGGCTTCGCACTTTCGGTGTGTGTCATGAGGGGATGCCTCCGCGGTGTGTCGAGGGTCGGCATGGGTGCGCCCCACGGCAGGGGGACTGACCGTGGGGCGCAGGTGAGGGTTTCTCAGCCCCCGGGGAAGGGCTTCATCGGGTGATCAGGGAGGTCACAGGATGAGGTCGATGATCCATTCGATGGCGGTCTTCGCGGAGATCGCGCCTCCCAGGGTCAGGGTCTTCTTGACCCAGCCGGGGAGGGAGCTCCACTTCTCCTTGAAGTAGCCCTTGCCCTTCTTCGCCCAGTCGGTCAGCTTCTTCTGCCAGGAGTCGGGCAGGGCCTTGAAAGCCTTCTTCAGAGCCTTCTTCTTCAGCTTGTCCAGGAAGCCCTTGGCGGCGAAGCCGTCACCGCTGACGGCGGTGAGGGCCTCCTGCTTGGTGAGGCCTTCTTCCTTCAGCAGCTCCTGGCCCTCAGGAGTGTCGAGGTAGTCGGCCCAGGCTCCGGGCGTGGAGAGGTCGAATGCCGGGTCGATGTCCTCGGCGACGGAAGTGGCAGGGGCCGTCTCCCGGTGGGTGGTGGCCTGGGCCGCCGTGGTGCCGGCGACACCGAGGGTGAGGGCGGCCAAGGCCGAGATCGCACCCATGCGCAGGTGGCGACGATTCACTATCGTGTTCCTTTGGGTAAGACGGTGCGGGCGCTGCCTGCCGGTGCACTGATGGCCTGGAAACCGTGTGCGTCGGAGAAGGGGCGGTGCCCGCACCCCCGGCTGTTCGGTGCCGGGGCGGGAAAGAACCTAACCCTGTGTTGATCATGAGTTCCAGCTCTTGGAACGCTTATGCCCGGAAACGTTCGCTTCTGCCGGGCGGACACACGGGGGAATGTTCACAAGTCCGGCGGGCATTCACGGACGTTGTGGCGCAAATCGCGCGGTGTATGGCGTGAACCGGACTGGCCACTACCGCCACCCCGAAATCTCAGATTCCGCTCAACTCGCCTGCGGGTGGGCGGCCTTACTCATAGGGAACAGCGCCGGCTTCCGAGAAAACGTCACACCCGTGAGGCCTGAAAGGGCTACGACCGGACTCCTTTCGTTCGACCTGCTTACGGCTTCTCGGGGCGGTCGCCGGTGGTGCGTAGTTCGTCGGCGGCGCGAGCCAGGGGTCTTCGGCGGCGGCCTGACGTAGGGCGGCGCCGCGCGGCAAGGGAGGACAGGGCGGCGGGGGCTGTGAGTTGGTGGGTGAGCAGGTGGGCGGCTTCGCGGGGGCGGCCGAGTCGGGGGCGCCACCTCAGGACCCGAGGCCGCCACCCACCTGGCCTGCCGGGCCCGAGGAGCCCCAGCGATGACCTACAGCCCTCAATCTCGCCCTTCCCGCCGAGGCGGGGGTGCTCCGCTGCTCGGAAGGTCTACGCATCGCGCACCGCAGTGCCGCCTCCGACCAGGAGCCCGGGGCGCGGCGGCGGGCTGCCGTCCCGGCCACTCCGGCAAACGATGGCACCAGAAAGCGGTTCGGCCGCGCCACTTGATGGACACGCTCACCCGCTCCGGGCGCGAGTGCAGGAAGTGTTTCGACCGGAACACCTCACAGATCGGTGTCCGTACGACACGTGCGCGGTGTGATGAACTTGCCACTGATCACCAGTGAGGCAGGGGGACAGATGACGTCGGACGCAGACCAACTCCGCAAGGACGGGCACCTGATCGAGAAGTGGGCCGTCGGGTGGATGCTGCTGTCCCTGGTGCTGTGGGCGTGGTTCGGCTACCGGTTCCTGCTGGACGACGACCGAGGACGTTTCGAACCGGCCGTAGGAGCCCGGGCGTTGGTGGGCATACTGGCGCTGGCGGTCATCCCGACGATCATCACGGCGGCGACCCTGGTGTACGCCCGGGTCCTGTTCCGCCTGGCCAGCCGGACTACGGGACAGAAGGCGGGTGACGGATCCTGATGCTGCTCCGCGCGAGGTGATGCCTTGCATGCCTGAACTACCGATCAGCCCTCCGACCTGGGCGAAAGTCCTCATCCCCTGAATAGCCCGGGTTCTCACGCACGGAGTTCCCCTTCGAGCGCGAGCACCCACTGGCGACCGTCCGGGCGAGCGGAGGGCGGTGGGCGCCAGGTGGCGGAAGACGTCGATCATGCTCCCGTCCTCGACCAGTTGGTCGCTGCCCGAGCCGATGCGCGCTGCACCCGGTCGATGATCCGACGTTGCCTCCCGGGTGGGCGGCGCAGCTGACGGTCGATGGATACCGCACCTTCGCCGGCCGGTGGGCAGACGGCCTCATCGCCGTCCGCCCGGCCAACGGAACGGCGCTGCCCCGAGGGTTCCCCGAAGCGGCCCGCCGCCTGCCGGGCGACACGGCCGTGGAGTGTGCGGACGTGGAGTGGATCCACCGTCTCGACCGGTACCGACTGTTCGCCTGGACGGCCACGAGCGACGGCCACGGGCGTACGGGCCCAGCGCCTCGATCTGGAGGACAAGCGGTACGAGCCGCTCCAGCACTTCACGCTCATGGACTGCAACCCCCGCCGGCGAGTTGATCCTCGTGCACCGCACCCAGCACCTGCTGCTCCGCACCCCCTGCCGCACCTCCCTCGCGACCTCGGCCAGGCAGTGGAGGACGTCCTGCGCTCCTTCGCGAAGGAACGCACCGCCCTCTCGATGCGCCTCCGGCAGCGGTGGTGGCGATCGTCGTTCCGGGCGGGAAGTGCATGGTCGTGTTCCTGCCATCGGCAGCACAGCAGCGAAGTTACAGAACGAGCCAATGAATGGCTAGATGTATCGCGCGTAACGTTCATGTGACGCCACTGTTTTGACGCTCATCGTGCCTGGTCAGAAACGTTTCCGCTGTTGATTTTCCCCAGCCTCGAAGCCCCGCGCCCACCTTCCTCCGTCATACATCTTCCGCACGGCATCACTGACTTGTATCTTCCGCTACCAACCCGAGCACCCCCTTCGAAACGGAGCCCTCATGAACTCCCGCCCCTCACTCAGAGTCGGGCTCACGGCAGCGTCCCTGCTGGCCGTGGTCCTGCCGATGACCGTCCCCCAGTCCGCTCAGGCCGCCGCCAACCGCATCCGTCTGGGCAGCTCCGCCGACGTCAGCCGCAGCTCCTGGAACGGGCCGGCGTTCACGATGAACGGCGCGGGCGCTGTCGTACCGGCCTCCATGACCCGGGCCCTGAACGACATCCGCGCGAACACCGGCACCCTGGACGTGGTCGTCCTGGCCGGTTCCTCCCCCACCTCGGGCAGCAAGACCCCGGAGTGCGACACGATCATGGGCCTGACCGGCGTCAACTCCTGTACGACGTGGACGCTCACCGCCGCGAACGACGGCAACAACAGCCAGGTGAACACCGACATCCGCAACGCCGAGTTCGTCTACTTCGCGGGCGGCGACCAGTGCAGGTACGCGGCCTGGAAGGGCACCGCGCTCGAAGCGTCCGTCGAGTCCGTCGTGGCCAAGGGCGGCGGCGCCGGCGGCGGCAGCGCCGGCCACCACATCAACAGCCCGGTGGTGTACGACGCCTGCAACGGCAGCGTCACCAGCACCGAGGCGCTCGCCAACCCCTACGACCGTGCCATCTCGTTCACGACGGGCATGTTCCAGTGGGCCGACTACGCGGGCGTCGTCAACGACTCCCACTTCGTCGCCCGCGACCGGATGGGACGGACGATGGCCTTCCTCGCCCGGGCCGTGAAGGACGGCCTCACCACCGGTGGCGCGGCCTGGGGTGTCGGCGTCGAGGAGGGCGGAGGCTCCCTCTACATCGACCGCAACGGCATGGGCACCCAGTACGGCAAGGACGCCTACGTGGTCCTGGCCGACCACCAGCCCGAACAGGCTGTCGACCGCAAGCCGTTGACCTACTCGGGCTTCAAGATCTGGCGGCTGACGCCGGGCACCACCTTCGACTTCCGCAACCGTCCGACGTGCGGCTACTACCTGCGCAGTGTCACCAACGGGGTTCCCGATTCCAGCCTGTACAACGGGACGCCGGTCACGAACTGCGGCGCGCAGAGCGGCACCGCGCTGACCGAGAGCGAGCCCAACGACACCCGCGACACCGCCGACGACGCCACCGCGCTCTCCTCCCCGGCGACGATCACCGGCAGCATGGGGTCCAGCAGCGACCGGGACCACTTCAAGGTCGGCCTGGCGTCCGGGGAGACCGCCACGCTGCAGTGCGACGTGCCCGCCGCCTACGACGCGGACGTCTACTGGCTCGACTCCGCCGGCAGCACGCTGGAACGCTCCGTGAACGACGGCGCCGGGACCGACGAGGCGCTCACCTTCACCCGTACGGCGTCGGGGGCGGGAACGTACTACCTCGACGTCGAGGCCTACAGCGGGTCCGGTACGTCCGCGTACACCTGCACGCTGTCGAGGAGCTGAGGGCACGCGGGCGGCGGGGCGCGGTCCCCGCTCGCCCGCGGCTCAGCGGCGGATGAGCCCGAAGCGAGTTCACCGGCCGGCTCGGCGGGACGGGCCGGCAGGTGGCCGAAGCGTCGGATGCGGAGCGTGGGGGCGCTCAGCGTCGCCGCAGCGACGGGTCGAGCAGCGCGGGCGGAGTGTCGTTCTTCTCGTGGGCGGCGAGGTCGGTGCCGGGGGCGACGACGGCGTCGATCGCGTCGAGTACGTCGGCGGAGAGCTCGGTGTCCGCGGCGGCGAGCTGCGCGTGCAGGTGGTCCAGCGTGCGGGGGCCGATGAGGGCGCTGGTCACGCCGGGGTGCGCGGTCACGAAGCCGAGCGCGAGCTGGATCATCGTCAGGCCGGCGTCGTCGGCGATCGCGGCCAGACGTTCGACGGCGTCGAGCCTGGCCCGGTTGGGGGGAAGGGTGGTGTCGAAGCGTTGCGGCATGAAGGTCGAGCGGCTGGTGGTGATGTCCCTGCCCTCGCGGATCGCCCCCGACAGCCAGCCCGAGGCCAGCGGGCTCCATACGAGCGTGCCGAGCCCGTACTGCTCGGTGACGGGCAGCACGTGGGTCTCGATGCCGCGCTGCAGGATCGAATAGCTGGGCTGTTCTGTGACGTAACGGCTCAAGCGGTGCTCGCGCGCGGCCCATTGGGCCTGCACGATGCGGTACGCCGGGAAGGTCGAGGAGCCGAAGTAGCGGATCTTTCCCGCGCGCTGCAGGTCGGTCAACGCCGACAGGGTCTCCTCGTCGCTGGTGTTCGGATCCCAGCGGTGGATCTGGTAGAGATCGACATGGTCGACGCCGAGGCGCCGCAGGCTGTTCTCCAGCGCGGTGACCAGCCAGCGGCGCGAGCTGCCCCGGCGGTTGCGCTCGTCGCCCATCGGCATGGTCGCCTTCGTGGCCAGCACGACGTCGTCGCGGCGGCCCGCGACGGCCTTGCCGACCATCTCCTCCGATTCGCCGCCGCTGTACACGTCGGCGGTGTCGATCAGGTTGATCCCCGCGTCCAGGGCGGCGTCGACGATGGCGGTGACCTCCTCCTGGGTGGTGCGGCCGATCCTTCCGAAGTTCATCGCGCCGAGCGCGAGGGTGCTGACGTGCACACCGGTGCGGCCCAAGGTGCGGTACTGCATGACCGTATCTCCTCGTCGGGGGTGAAGCGTGGTGCACTGCATGGCTGGTTGCCGGGCCCGGACTCTGACATCATGAGCAAAGCGGAACCTCGTTCCGGAACGATACGGAACACTGTTCCGTTTTTGCAAGCGGTGAGTGGAAGGAGCACGCGGTGAGCCGCAGTGGCGAGGACGCAGGACCGGCGGCCCCGGCTGGGCGGAAGGACGCCCGACGCAACAAGGAAGCCCTGCTCGACGCGGCCGCCGCGGTCTTCGTCGCGTCAGGCGTGGACGCGCCCGTACGCGACATCGCGGCCAAGGCCGGCGTGGGGCTGGGCACGATCTACCGCCACTTCCCGACGCGAGCGGACCTCGTCATCGGGGTCTACCGGCATCAGGTCGACGCCTGCGCCGAGGCCGGTCCGGCCCTGCTGGCGACCCATTCTCCGCACACAGCCCTGGGGAAGTGGATCAACCTCTTCGTCGACTTCCTGGTGACCAAGCACGGGCTCGCCTCCGCGCTGCAAGCCGACAACGCCGGGTCCGAGGCGCTGCACGCCTACTTCCTCGATCGCCTTCTCCCCGTCTGCACCGAACTGCTGGAAGCCGCAGCCGTCGCCGGCGAGATCCGCCCCGACATCGACGCGTACCAGCTCATGCGGGGTGTCGGTAACCTCTGCATCGGCGCGGACAGCGATCCCCGCTACGACGCGCGCCGCATGACCGAACTCCTCATCGCAGGGCTGCGCCGACCCCACCCGACACATTCCGACCGCGCACTCGGCAGCGGAACCTAGGCTGGGGCCCCCTTCAGACCGCCCAGGGAGCAGCGTGCCGCCGTTCGTCCACCAGATCACCAAGTACGACCCCGCCCACCGTGACGAGTGCGGTCACTACAGCGGTGCCGAGGACACGGCCAGTGATCACGGGCCGGTCGAAGAGGCCTACCTGGCGGCAGTCGCCGCCTTCGCGCAGGCGGCAGGCATCGACGAACTGGAGATCCGCGAGCCGCAGATCGTGGCCTTCGCCCACTTCGGCCTGGAGCCACCGGTCGACGGCTACGGTCTGACCGGCCTGTTCCCGGCCGGCCCGGCCGGGTTCCACGACGGCGCTGTGGTGCCGCTCGCCGTCGGCCTGGAACTCGTCCGGGCCATGCTTCGCGACAACGGCGCCTGGTGCCGATTGGAGGCAGGGGCAGCGTTCACCGTGCACGTCGGCTGGGACCAGTACCTCTACGTCGGCAGCAGCGAGCCCTGCGAAACCGCACTGGCCCGCACCCGCGCGCTCGGCCTGTTCCCGGAACGCCTGGACGCATCGCCGTACGACTTCGCCCCCGACGACGCCGCGTACGTGCAGCGGCCGGCCGACGCCGACTTCTGGGCCCGCCTGCACTGGACCGTCAGTACCCACCGCGCGGTGTTCCTGGAGGAGGTCTTCGTCGACAACGCCTCCCGGTGGCACCGCCTGACCCGCGACAACATCGAGACCGTGCGCTCCCGCCTGGCCCCACGCGCGCGGCTGGCGATCTGGCCGGACCTGCTCACCGACGTCGACAAGGCCACGGCCGCTCTGCCCGACGAAGGCCTCGTGGAGATCGTCTGGGAGGACGAGGAGGGGCAGATGACGAGCACGGTCGTGGACGAGACCCAGTTCGAGGCAGTGACCTCCCAGCTCTCCGGCGCGCGTGCCGCCGGCGCCCTGTCCATGTATGCCGGTGAGGATCTTCCGCTGTTCACCGCTGTGCTGCCCGACAGCGACGGCGTGCTGCGCGCTCGCTGGCAGACCGAGCCGACGCCCAGCGACCTGGACTGGGCGTTCCTGAAGACCCTGCGGCGCGGCCAGGTCGTCACCGGCACGGTGACGACCATCGCCGACTTCGGCGTCACCTTCGTGGACATCGGCGGCTTCACCGCGATGATCAACATCCCGGAGTTGTCCTGGCGCCCGATCGATCACCCGTCCGACGTCGTCAGCGTCGGCCAGGAGGTCACAGCCGAGGTCCTCGACGTCGACATGGTCAGGGAACGGGTGACACTGTCGCTGCGAGCAGTGCAGGAAGACCCGTGACCGCAGGTGGCGCAGAGGATCGGGCAGGTGGTCAACGGGCCGGTCACCAAGATCGTGCCGTTCGGCGTCTTCGTCCGCATCGAGGACCGAGAGGACGGCTTCCAGGGGCTCGTACGCACCAGCGAGCTGGATGAATCGTCCGTTGACGCCGTCGAGGTCGGCGACGTCCTCGCTGTGAAGATCATCGACGTCGATCTCGCACGCCGTCGTATTGCCCTGTCACACGTCCAGGCTCTTGCCGCTGCCACAGGAGGTCAGCCGTGTGACTGACGACGAGGCGCCCAGGGCCCGCACCAACGGGGGAAGGGGTGTTCGAGAGCGCGCAGGCCCCCTTCCCGAGCCGCTGGGAAGGGGGAGTTCGCGGGGGTGGCGGTGGTCAGCCGTTGACGGCGGGGATCACCCGTGATCCGTAGGCGTCGATCACGGACTCCTGCGCGTCGTGCATGTCGTAGACGGCGAACTGGTCGACGCCGAGGGCACGCAGCGCGTTCAGCTTCTCGATGTGCTGCTCGACCGTGCCGATCAGGCAGAACCGGTCGACGATCTCGTCGGGCACGAACTGGGTGTCCGGGTTGCCGGCCCGGCCGTGGTGGGAGTAGTCGTAGCCCTCGCGTGCCTTGATGTACTCGGTGAGTTCGTCGGGGACCGCCGCGGAGTGCTCCCCGTACTTGGACACCAGGTCGGCGACGTGGTTGCCGACCATGCCGCCGAACCAGCGGCACTGCTCGCGCGCGTGAGCCAGGGCACCGGGCGAGTCGTCCTCGGTGACGTAGGCGGGGGCGGCGACGCAGACGGTCACCTCCGAGGGGTCGCGCCCGGCGGCCGCGGCCGCGTCCTTCACGGCCCTCACCATGTACTCCGTGAGGTACAGGTCGGCCAGCTGGAGGATGAACCCGTCGGCCTCCTCACCGGCCATCTTCAGCGCCTTGGGCCCGTAGGCGGCCATCCACACGGGCAGTTCGGCGTCCGGCTTGATCCACGGGAACCGGACGACGGTCCCGCCGCCGAGGTCGGCCTCCTGCCCGCTGCCGAGGGCGCGGATGACCTTCATGGCCTCGCTGATCCGGGCCAGGGTGTTGGGCTTGCGGCCGGCCACGCGCATCGCGGAGTCGCCGCGGCCGATCCCGCAGACGGTGCGGTTGCCGAACATGTCGTTGAGGGTGGCGAAGGTGGAGGCGGTGACCTCCCAGGTGCGGGTGCCCGGGTTGGTCACCATCGGGCCGACCTTGAGCCGCGTGGTGTGGGCGAGGATCTGGCTGTAGATCACGAACGGCTCCTGCCACAGCACGGCGGAGTCGAAGGTCCAGCCGTAGGTGAAGCCGTTGCGCTCCGCCCGCTTCATCAGGCTGATCACCCGCGAGGCCGGCGGGTCGGCCTGCAGGACGAGTCCGAAGTCCATCTGCGCCACTCCTAGCTGAGGTACTGACAGGTGGATCGCGGGGTGAACACGCCGTGCCCGGCGCGCCCGGTGAACTCCCGCTCGGTGAGGACGGGTTCGCCGCGCGAGAGGACCGTCTCGACCCGGCCGGTGACCCGCCTGCCCTCGTACGCCGAGTAGTCGACGTTCATGTGGTGCGTCTCGACCGAGATGACCTGCTCGGCGTGCGGGTCGTAGACGACCACGTCGGCGTCGGCGCCCGGCGCGATGGTGCCCTTCTTCGGGTACAGGCCGAACATCCGGGCCGGGGTGGCGCAGGCGATCTCGATCCAGCGGCGGCGGGAGAGGTGCCCGTCGACGACCGCCTGGTGGAGGAGGTCCATGCGGTTCTCCACCCCGGGCAGGCCGTTGGGGATCTTGGAGAAGTCGCCGCGGCCGAGTTCCTTCTGTCCGGCGAAGCAGAAGGGGCAGTGGTCGGTGGAGACGACCTGGAGGTCGTTCGTGCGCAGTCCCCGCCACAGCGCGGCCTGGTGCTCCCTGGGCCTCAGCGGGGTGCTGCACACGTACTTGGCGCCCTCGAAGTCCGGCTCGGCGAGGTTGTCGGTGGACAGGAACAGGTACTGCGGGCAGGTCTCGCCGAAGACGTTCAGGCCCTCGTCGCGGGCGCGGGCCAGTTCGGCCACCGCCTCCGTCGCCGAGACGTGCACGACGTACAGCGGCGCGCCGGCGACCTGGGCCAGCCGGATGGCGCGATGGGTGGCCTCGGCTTCCAGCAGGACCTTGCGGACCTCGCCGTGGTAGCGCGGGTCCGTCTCGCCGCGGGCCAGGGCCTGTTCGACCAGGACGTCGATCGCGATGCCGTTCTCGGCGTGCATCATGATCAGGCCGCCGTTGTCGGCGGAGCGCTGCATGGCGCGCAGGATCTGGCCGTCGTCGCTGTAGAAGACGCCCGGGTAGGCCATGAACTGCTTGAAGGAGGTGATGCCCTCCTCGACCAGGTGGTCCATCTCCTTGAGCGTGTGCTCGTTGACGTCCGAGACGATCATGTGGAAGCCGTAGTCGATCGCGCAGTTGCCGTCGGCCTTGGCGTGCCAGGCGTCGAGCCCCTCGCGCAGGCTGTGCCCGACGCTCTGCACGGCGAAGTCGATGATCGTCGTGGTGCCGCCCCAGGCGGCGGCGCGGGTGCCGGTCTCGAAGGTGTCGGAGGCGAAGGTGCCGCCGAAGGGCAGCTCCATGTGGGTGTGGGCGTCGACGCCGCCGGGGATGACGTACTTCCCGGTGGCGTCGATGGTGCGGTCCGCGGTGAAGGTGTCCGCCGCGGGGGTGCCGGTGGTGGCGAGGGCGGCGATGCGGCCGTCCTCGATCAGGACGTCGGCGTGGACCTCGTCGGATGCGGTGATCACCAGGCCGCCGCGGATGACTGTACGGCTCATCGGTCGCTCCTCACGGTGTGCGCGTGACGGTTGTTCGTGGCTGGTCGCGCCCGCGCGGCGGCAGCCGCACGCCGGGTACGGCCTAGAGCTCGGTCAGCGGGCCGTACGCGCCGGGCGCCCGGTCCCGGTAGAACTGCCAGCGGTCGCGGACCTCGCGGAGCTTGGCGAGGTCCAGGTCCCGGACGACCAGCTCGGGTTCCTTGCCGCTCGCCACCTCGCCGACGAACCGGGCCTCGGGGTCGACGAAGTACGAGGTGCCGTAGAAGTCGTTGTCGCCGTACTCCTCGACGCCTACCCGGTTGATCGCGCCGACGAAGTACTCGTTGGCCACGGCCGCCGCCGGCTGCTCCAGCTGCCAGAGGTAGCCGGACAGGCCCCGGGAGGTGGCCGAGGGGTTGAAGACGATCTCGGCGCCCGCGAGGCCCAGAGCGCGCCAGCCCTCCGGGAAGTGCCGGTCGTAGCAGATGTAGACACCGATCCTGCCGGCGGCCGTGTCGAAGACGGGCCAGCCGGAGTTGCCCGGCCGGAAGTAGAACTTCTCCCAGAACCCGCGCACTTGCGGGATGTGGGTCTTGCGGTACTTGCCGAGGTAGGAGCCGTCCGCGTCGATCACGGCGGCGGTGTTGTACAGCACACCGGGCTGCTCCTCCTCGTACATCGGCAGCACCAGGACGATGCCCAGTTCCTTCGCGAGGGCCTGGAAGCGGCGGACGATCGGCCCCTCGGGGATGTGCTCGGCGTAGGCGTAGAAGGCGGGGTCCTGGACCTGGCAGAAGTACGGGCCGTAGAACAGTTCCTGGAAGCACAGGACACGGGCGCCCTGTGCCGCCGCGTCGCGGGCCGCCTGCTCGTGGACCTGGATCATCGACTCCTTGTCGCCGGTCCAGGCGGTCTGGAAGACGGCGGCGCGGATCACTCGGCTCATCGGGACCTCCGGTCGCTCGGTGTGCCGTGAGCCTAGGCAGGCCGGGACGCGTCGTTGAGGTGCACCGTGTCACGTCCGGGGGCGTTCGGCGTGTCACCGTGTCACTGCTTCGTGGGTCCATGTTTCACCGCCGTTCTCCCAGGTGGTGGCAGGTTTCACTGCTGTTGCGCGTCGTGCGCGAGGAGCGCGATGTGCACGGAGGCGGCCTGCTCGAAGTCGTCGAGGTCCACCCCGAGGCGCAGCTGTATGGCCTCCAGGCGGCGGTAGAGGGCGGGCCGGGAGACGTGGTGGAGCTGAGCGGTGCGGGACTTGTTGCGCCCGCTGGCGAGATAGGTGCGCAGCACCGCCAGCAGGTCCTCGTCGCTGTCGCCGAGCAACCCGTCCAACTCGCGTTCGGCGAAGGACTGCACGTGCGGGTCGTCGCGCAGCAGGCGGACCAGGCCGCGCAGGTGGACGTCGTGGAGGCGGACGACCGGGGGCAGGCCGAGGGCGGCGGCGGAGTCGGCGACGGCGTCCGCGACGTGCTGCGCCTCGCGCAGTCCGGCGGGTACGTCGTCCCAGGCCGCCCGGGGTTCGGCCGCGGCGACGACCGTGCCGTCGGGGCCGTTCTCCCTGCGCAGCCGGGCGGCGAAGTGCGCGGCGAGCGCGGCGGCGTCCTGGTCGTGGGGCAGGCTGAGCAGCACGGCGGTGGCGCCGTCGGCGAGTTCGGCGACCAGCCCGGGCAGGCCCAGCAGCCGCAGCAGCCGTTCGAGCCGGGCGGGCTCGCCGCCGGGTACGACCAGCGGCACGAACGTCCGCCGGTTGACGGGCAGTCCGGCCGCCCGGGCCCGCGGCAGCAGCTGCCGCGCCGGCACGGCACCGCCGGCCAGGTCGGTCAGCAGCCCCCGCGCGTACTGCTCCTCCCAGGAGCATCCGGCACCGGTGCCGAGCATGCGGTGCAGGACGAGGGCCTCGGCGGCGCGGTCGGCGAGCAGCCGTCCGGTGGCGGTGTCGCCCCGGTAGCCGCACAGCACGATGCGTCCCCAGCGCTCTCCGCGCCCGCCCAGTTCGGCCCGGATCCAGCCGTCGCCTGCGGTGCCTCCCTGCGTGCCGGAACGGCCCGGGCGGTGCCCCCCTGCCTGGCGGGCGATGCGCTCCCAGTCGCGCAGCACGTCGTCCACCGCGGGCCGCTCCCCTGCCGTGCCGAGGACGCGGTGGGCGAGGTTGGTGACGACGACCGGGCAGGCGCTGTGCCGGGCGATCTCGTCGAGCAGGCTCTGCAGCGGTGCGCCCGCGGTGATGAGGGCGGTGAGCGCGGTGCGCACGGCCTCGGAGAGGCTCACGGCGGCGAACTTGCGCCGCACCAGCCGCGACTGCACCTCCTCGGTCAGTTCGGCGAACGGGAAGGGCCGGTGCAGGACGACCATCGGCAGTCCGCACCGCTCGGCGGCCCGGCGCATCACGTCGGGGGCCGCGGGGAAGGCCCGGCCCAGGCCCAGGACGACGGCGGCGGCCTCCGCGCGGTGCAGGGAGCGGACGTACTCGGCCTGGCGGCCCTCGTCCCCGGCGAGCAGCACGCCGGTGGTGAGGACCATCTCGCCGCCGCTGAGCATCACGCCGACGTCGGCGGCCTCGGCGACGTGCACCCAGCGCACGGGCCGGTCGAGGTGGCTCGCCCCGGCCACCACCTCGGGCTCCCCGGCGAGGACCCGCTCCAGGGCGAGGACCTGCCGGACCGACAGGGCCGGTTCCGGGGCGTCCGAGGTGATGGTCATGGCGACGGCTCCCCTTGGTCAGTCCATCCCTAGCGGATGCTCCTCAGAGCGTCCTCGAGGATCGCGGCGCCCTCCTCGGCCTCCGCGACGTTCAGCGACAGCGGCGGGGCGACGCGCAGTGCGCTGGTGTCGTGGCCGCCGCCCTTGCCGATCAGCAGGCCGCCCTCCCGCGCCGCCTCCAGCACCGCCGCGGCGGCCTTCGGGTCGGCCTCGTCGGTGCCGGGACGGGTGATCTCGATGCCGATCATCAGGCCGCGTCCGCGCACCTCCCGTACGGCCGGGACCTGGGCGGCGGCCGAGCGCAGCCGCTCGATGAGCAGGCCGCCCACGCGCCGGGCGTTGCCCTGCAGGTCGTGCTCCAGCAGGTAGGTGAGGTTGGCGAGGCCCGCGGCCATGGTGATCTGGGTGCCGCCGAAGGTGGAGATGCTCTGGGAATCCAGGCAGTTCATGATCTCGGAGCGGGCGACGACCCCGCCGACGGACATGCCGTTGCCGATGCCCTTGGCGAAGGTCAGGATGTCCGGCGGCCCGTTCCGCCCGTGTGCCTGCCAGCCCCAGAAGTGCTCGCCGGTGCGGCCCCAGCCGGTCTGCACCTCGTCGGCGATCCACAGGATGCCGCGTTCGTGCAGCACCTCGCGGAAGGCCGCGTGGAGCCCGTCGGGCGGGGACGTGAAGCCGCCGACGCCCTGGATGGGTTCGGCGATCAGCGCGGCGGGCGGGCGGGTGTGGCCGAGGAGGTCCTTGAGGTCGTCGACGCAGGCGTCGATGAACTCGGCGTCGCCGAGGGAGGCGAACGGGCCGCGGGAGCGCACCCCGCCGTGGACGTACAGCGTCTGCAGCGGGGTCAGCGAGGTCGGGGACCAGCCGCGGTTGCCGGTGATGCCCACGGCGCTGAAGGAACGCCCGTGGTAGCTGTTGCGCATCGCCAGGACCGTGTTGCTGCGCCGGTAGGCCGTGGCGAGCAGCAGAGCGGTGTCGTTGGCCTCGGTGCCGGAGGTGGTGAAGAAGACCCGGGCGTCCGGGATGCCGCTCAACTGGGCGATCCGCTCGGCGAGTTCGACCATCGGGCGGTTGAGGTACAGGGTCGAGGAGTGGATGATCCGCCCGGCCTGCTCGCTCACCGCCTTGGTGACCTCGGGCAGGGCGTGCGCGGTCATGGTGGTGAGGATGCCGCCGAAGAAGTCGAGGTAGCGCTTGCCCTCGGCGTCCCAGACGTGGCGGCCCTCGCCGTGGGTGATCTCGAGGGGCTCCTCGTAGTAGAGGGCGAGCCAGTCCGGCAGCACGGCCCGGTGGCGGCCCAGCAGGTCGTGGGTCACGGCTGCACCAGCCCTTCGTAGGCGTCGGGGCGGCGGTCGCGGTAGAAGGCCCACGTCTGCCGCACCTCTTCGATGAGGTCGAGGTCGATGTCCCGGACCACGAGCTCCTCCGCGCTGTCACTGGCGACCTCCCCGACGAACTGCCCGCGCGGGTCGACGAAGTAGCTCGTGCCGTAGAAGTCGTTGTCGCCGTACTCCTCCTGGCCGACCCGGTTGATCGCGGCGATGTAGTACCCGTTGGCGACGGCCGCGGCGGGCTGCTCCAGGCGCCACAGGTGGGAGGAGAGGCTGCGGTGGGTGGCGGAGGGGTTGTAGACCAGCTGGGCCCCGGCCAGGCCGAGTTGGCGCCAGCCCTCCGGGAAGTGGCGGTCGTAGCAGATGTACACCCCGATCCGGCCGGCGGCGGTGTCGAAGACGGGCCAGCCGAGGTTGCCGGGCTTGAAGTAGAACTTCTCGCGGAAGCCCTTGAGCTGGGGGATGTGGTGCTTGCGGTACTTGCCGAGGTAGGTGCCGTCGGCGTCGATGACGGCGGCGGTGTTGTAGTAGAAGCCGGGCTGCTCCTCCTCGAACACCGGCGCGACGATCACCATGCCGGTCTCGCGGGCGAGCGCCCGCATCCGCCGTACGGTCGGCCCGTCCGGGACGGGCTCGGCCCAGCGGTAGTGCTCCGGCTCCTCGACCTGGCAGAAGTAGGGGCTGTTGAAGACCTCCTGGAACCCGATGATCTTCGCGCCCCGGCGGGCCGCCTCGCGGGCGTGCTCCTCGTGTTTCGCCACCATGGACTCGGTGTCGCCGGTCCAGGTGGCCTGGACCAGAGCGGCACGTACGACGTTGGCCATGAGCTGCTCCTTCGACGCGACGTCTGCGCCTCTACGCCCGTAGAAGCGGGCCGTAGAGCCACGAACGTAAGCCTCCCGCACGGGCTTGCCAAGACCATCGTCGCCAACCCGCGGGGCGGAGCGCGATTGGCACTCCTGTGGGTGAGTCGCCGGGTCCGTGCCGGCGCCGGTCAGGCGGGTGATCCGGCGGCCCGCAGGGCGGTCGCGACGTCGCGGCGCCGCTGGTCCGACACGCCCCCGGCGGCCCGGAGCAGCAGCGGCGCGAGCCGCTGGGGGCCGGGCTCGGCGCTGCGGGCGGCCTCCTCGGGTGTGCGGACCCGGACGTAGGTGTCGAGCAGTGCGCGCGCCTCGCGGTCCCGGCCCGTGTCGAGCAGGCCGAGCACCTCTCGGCCGATCTCGCCCGGTGGGCGTGCGACGCCCTGCCGCAGGACCTGCCGGCCGTCCTCGGCCCGCCCGGCCGCGGTCAGCGCGTCCGCGGCGGCGACGAGCCGCCCGGCGGGCAGGCAGGCGGCCTCCCACAGCAGGGTCTGCCAGTCGGCGTCCAGCCCGGCCCGGTGGAGTTCCTCCGCGAGCAGGGGCAGGCGGACGGGGTCCCCGTGGGCGGCCTCGGCCAGCAGGGCGTGGGCCTGCCCGCTCCGCCCCTCGCCGCGCAGCCGGGCCAGCGCGGCCACGATCTCCCCGGCCTCCTCCCGTAAGCCCGCGGGGACCTCTCCCCCGGCGGCCCCCACGGGTGCGGCCACGGCCTCCTCCGCGACCCCGGCGAAACGGGCCCCCCGGGGCGTGCGGGCGGCGGCCGGGGCGGGAGCCGGAAGCCCCGGCCCGGCGGCGTCCGGGACGGCGACGGCCTCGCTCTCCTCCTCGGCCATCCCGGCGAAGCGGGCACTGCCGCGCCGCCGCCTGCGGGCCTGAGCCCCGCGCCCGGCCCCGGCCGACGGGTCGCGGGGATGCCGTCCCGCGCCGCCACCGCCGGGGCCATGCTCCGACTCGTCCCCGGTGCGCGCATGCGTTCCCGCGCCCCCGGCCTGCGGGGCCGGGCCGTACGCGGACACGTCGGTGCCTCCGCCGGGCTCGCCCCCGGTGCGCGCAGGCGTTCCCCCGCCCCCGACCTGCGGGGCCGGGCCGTACGCGGACACGTCGGCGCCTCCGCCCGGCTCGCCCCCGGTGCGCGCAGGTGCCTCGGCCTGCCCGGCGGGCTCACCCGGGCCCTGCGGCGGCAGGGAGTTCCCCGCCCGGGCGCCCCGGCCGTACGGAGCCGACTCGGCACCCCCGGCGTGCGGCCGCGTCTCGGCGGCCGGGGCCCACGCGCCCCGGCCGTTCGGATACGCGCCGACGGTCCGGCTCGGCCGGCCCCTGCCGTGCGGAGCCGTGTCGGCGGCCCTTCCCGGCTCACCCCCCGCTCGCGCGGGCGCCCCGGACTCCCCGGCCGGCTCCTCTCCGGCGTACCTCTCCGCGTCGGCGATCCGGGCGCGCAGCTCCGCGCAGCGTGCGCTCGCGCGTTCGTCGTCGTCCTCGGCCCAGGCCAGGTCACGGGCGAGGGCGTCGGCCAGGTCGCGTGTGGGGGCCGTGGCCAGTCTGCGGGCGAGGGCGGCCCGGCGTTCGGCGGCGGCCCGCTGGGTGCGCAGCAGCACGTCGAGGCGGTGGTGGAGGGCGGCCCGGGCGCCGGGCAGGCTGTCGCAGGCGCGCAGCGCGGCCGTGTGCAGGGTGCGCATCCGTGCGCTCTCCCGGGCCGCCGCCTGCGGCCCGTACCCCGCGGCGAGGTCGCTCAGCAGCGAGTCGACCACGTCCCAGGGCGGCACCTCGCGTCCGTCGAGGCACGCCTGCATGCCCTCGGCATCGCGCTGCCAGAACACCGCGCACCAGCCGCCGTACGGGTCGAGGCGTGCCAGCAGCCCGTCCAGGTGGTTCGCGAACTCCCGCAGCACGTCAGGGAGTTGTTCCGCCGTCATCACTCAACTCCCGCCCGACCGGAGCACTCCGCCCCGTAGGCAACACCAATCGTGTTACAGCGGTGCTACGGAGAGTTTTCCCCTGCGGGGCGGCGCGCCGGGGCGGCTCAGACGGGCACCGGCACGCACAGCCCGGCCAGTTGATCCATCGACAGGCCGAGGACCGCGGCCAGCGCGGCCACCGTGAAGAAGGCCGGGGTCGGGGCCCGTCCGGTCTCGATCTTGCGGAGGGTCTCGGCGGAGATGCCGGCGTTCGCCGCGATCTCCGCCATGCTCCGGTCGCCACGCGCCTCACGCAGCAGCCGGCCCAGCCGCTCGCCGCGTTCGCGCTCTTCGGGGGTGAGAGGGGTGCGCACCATGCCCCCATTCTAATACCGGTATAGTAATTGGCATGGTGGAGCTGAAGACGGACACATCGATCGACGCGATGCACGAGGCGGGCCGGGTCGTCGCCCGCGCCCTGACGGCCGCGCGCAACGCCGCCGCCGTGGGCGTGACCTTGCTGGAACTGGACGAGGTCGCGCACGACGTGCTGCGCGAGGCGGGCGCGTCCTCGCCGTTCCTCGGCTACCGGCCGTCCTTCGCGCCGACCCCGTTCCCCGCCGTCCTGTGCGTCTCCGTCAACGACGCGATCGTGCACGGCATCCCCACCCGCTACCGCCTGCGCGACGGCGACCTCGTGTCCATCGACTTCGGCGCCGAACTGGGCGGATGGGTCGGCGACTCGGCGCTCAGCTTCGTCGTCGGCACCCCGCGCGCGGCGGACCTGCGCCTGATCGGGACCGCCGAGCGGGCCCTCGCGGCCGGTATCGAGGCCGCCGTCGTCGGCAACCGCATCGGCGACATCGCGCACGCGATCGGGACGGTCTGCCGCGCCGCGGGCTACGGCATCCCCGACGGTTTCGGCGGCCACGGCATCGGGCGCCGGATGCACGAGGACCCCGGGGTCCCGAACGAGGGCCGCCCGGGCCGCGGCATGCGCCTGCGGCACGGCATGGTGCTGGCGATCGAGCCCATGGTCGTCGCGGGCGGCACGGACCACTACCACGCGGCACCCGACGGCTGGACGCTGAAGACGAACGACGGTTCCCGCGCCGCCCACGCGGAGCACACCGTGGCGATCACGGACGCCGGGCCGAGGATCCTGACCGCCCGCTGAGCACACCCCTTTCGTCCCCGTCCGTCCCGAAGGTGCCCCTGGTCGTCGATCGTGCGAAGGTGTTCTACGAGCGCGCCCCAGGTGTAACGGGCTGCCACCCGGGTTACCCGACCCCGGCACGTCGACCAGCGAGGGCGTCCCCCGCCCGGGCGCCGGGGACGCCGGGAACGGAAGGCCCATGAGCAGCGGCTTCACCAGCCCGGAGGGCTACGGCTCGGACCCCTTCGGAGAATTCCTCGCACGTTTCTTCGGCGGACCGCGACCGGGGCCCCGGCAGATCGATCTCGGCCGGCTGCTGAGCCAGCCGGCCAGGGAGCTCGTCCGCGGCGCCGCCCAGTACGCCGCCGAGCACGGCAGCCGGGACCTCGACACCCAGCACCTGCTCCGGGCGGCGCTCTCCACGGAGCCGACCCGGACCCTCCTCACCAAGGCCGGCGCCAACCCCGACTCCCTCGCGTCGCAGATCGACGAGCGGTCGGGTCCCGCGCAGCACACCCCCGACGACGCCCCGCCGCCCACCGCGCTGTCCCTCACCCCGGCCGCCAAACGGGCCCTGCTGGACGCGCACGACATGGCCCGGGCCCGGGGCTACGGCTACATCGGCCCGGAGCACGTGCTCAGCGCCCTGGCCTCCAACCCCGACTCGGCCGCGGGGCACATCCTGAACGCGGCCCGCTTCGCCCCCACCGAGCCCGCCGAGGCGCCGGAGGCACCCCAGGCCGAGCGGCCCCGGCCCACCAACACGCCCACCCTGGACAAGTACGGCCGTGACCTGACGGAACTGGCCCGGCAGGGCCGCATCGACCCGGTGATCGGCCGGGACGAGGAGATCGAGCAGACCGTCGAGGTCCTCTCCCGCCGCGGCAAGAACAACCCGGTGCTCATCGGGGACGCGGGCGTGGGCAAGACCGCCATCGTGGAGGGCCTGGCGCAGCGCATCTCCGAGGCGGACGTCCCCGACGTGCTGATCGGGCGCCGGGTCGTCGCCCTGGACCTGACGGGCGTGGTCGCGGGCACCCGCTACCGGGGCGACTTCGAGGAGCGGATGAACAACATCGTGGGCGAGATCCGCGCCCACTCCGACCAGTTGATCATCTTCATCGACGAGCTGCACACGGTCGTGGGCGCCGGCTCCGGCGGCGGCGAGGGCGGCTCGATGGACGCCGGCAACATCCTCAAGCCGGCCCTGGCCCGGGGCGAACTGCACATCGTGGGTGCCACGACGCTGGAGGAATACCGCCGCATCGAGAAGGACGCGGCGCTGGCCCGCCGCTTCCAGCCGATCATGGTGCCCGAGCCGACGCCCGCGGACGCGCTGGAGATCCTGCGCGGGTTGCAGGACCGCTACGAGGCCCACCACCAGGTCCGCTACACCGACGACGCGCTGGTCGCGGCCGTGGAGCTGTCCGACCGCTACCTCACCGACCGCAGGCTGCCCGACAAGGCCATCGACCTGATCGACCAGGCCGGAGCCCGGGTGCGGCTGCGGGCCCGGACCAAGGGCACGGACGTGCGGACCCTGGAACGGGAGCTGGAGCAGCTGACCCGGGACAAGGACCAGGCGGTCGCGGACGAACAGTACGAGCAGGCCACGCAGTTGCGGGACCGGATCGTGGAGCTGAAGCAGCGCATCACGGAGGCCGGCGGCGACGGCGAGGTCGACGAGGGGCAGGACCTGGTGGTCGGGGCCGAGGCGATCGCCGAGGTCGTGTCGCGGCAGACGGGCATCCCGGTCAGCAGCCTCACCCAGGAGGAGAAGGAACGCCTGCTGGGCCTGGAGGAGCACCTGCACGAGCGGGTGGTCGGCCAGGACGAGGCGGTGCGGGTGGTCGCCGACGCGGTACTGCGCTCCCGCGCGGGCCTGGCCTCCCCCGACCGCCCGATCGGCAGCTTCCTGTTCCTCGGCCCGACCGGCGTCGGCAAGACGGAGCTGGCCCGGGCGCTCGCCGAGGCGCTGTTCGGCAGCGAGGACCGCATGGTCCGGCTCGACATGAGCGAGTACCAGGAGCGCCACACCGTCAGCCGCCTGATCGGCGCCCCGCCCGGGTACGTCGGCCACGAGGAGGCGGGGCAGCTCACCGAGGTCGTGCGCCGCCACCCCTACTCGCTGCTGCTGCTCGACGAGGTGGAGAAGGCGCACCCGGACGTCTTCAACATCCTGCTCCAGGTGCTCGACGACGGACGGCTGACCGACTCCCAGGGCCGCACGGTGGACTTCACCAACACGGTCATCGTGATGACCAGCAACCTGGGGTCCGAGGCGATCACCCGTCGCGGCGCCACCCTGGGCTTCGCCTCGGGCGGCGCCGACGCCGACGAGGAGGCCCGCCGGGAGCAGATCCTGCGGCCCCTGCGCGAGCACTTCCGCCCGGAGTTCCTCAACCGCATCGACGAGATCGTGGTGTTCCGCCAGCTCAGCACGGAGCAGCTGCGCCGGATCACCGACCTGCTGCTCGACCGCACGCGGTCCCTCGTCCGCGACAAGGGCGTCACGGTCACCTTCACCGACCGGGCCGTGCAGTGGCTCGCCGAGCGCGGCTACCAGCCGGAGTACGGCGCCCGCCCGCTGCGCCGCACGATCCAGCGCGAGGTCGACAACCAGCTGTCACGCCTGCTGCTGGACGGCCGGGTCGCCGAGGGCGGCCGGGTGACGGTGGACGTCCAGGACGGCCGCCTGGCCTTCGAGTCGACGCAGAGTCCGGCAACGGCCTGACAGGGTCACGGGGCCGTACCGACGGCTGCGCCGCGGTGGGGCGTGCCGGCGGATGGCTGCGCCGCGAGGGGCGAATCCGCCGCGGCTGCGCCTGCGGAGCCGTGCCGCCGGCGGCTGCGCCATGTCGGGGCGTGCCCTCGGGCGGCTGCCCACCACGGCGGAGCCGCGCCGACGGGCACTGCGCACAGTGGGGCCGCCCCGGCTGGCACTGCACCCCGTGCGACCGCGCCGGCAAGCGGCTGAGCCCCCGCGGAGCCGTGCCGCGGGCGGCTGCGCCATGTCGGGGCGTGCCCTCGGGCGAACGCGCGCCGACGGAGCCGCGCCGACGGGCGCTGCGCACAGTGGGGCCGCCCCGGCAGAGCCGCGCCGACGGGCACCGCCGCCCCGTGAAGCCGCGCCGGTCGGCGGGTGCGCCCTGTGGGGAGACGTGCCGACGGACGCTGCGCCCCGACGGAGCCGCGCCGCGGGCGCTGCGCGTCGTGGGGCGGCTGGTCCGCCCCCCCCACTCACGCGCGCCCGGCCCTCACCGTACGGGCTGGACCACCATGGCCGACCCGCCGCCCCGCCGTACGGTCTCCGCGGCAGCCAGCCACTTGCCGCCCGGGAGCCGCTGGACGCCTGTGGCCGCGCCGATCTCCGGGTTCGCCTTGAACGAGTGCCCGATCGCCTCCAGCCGCTTCCTCACCTCGCTGTCGAGCCCCGGTTCCAGCTCGGTCTGCGCGGCGTTGCGCTGGCTGGCCCGGGGCGCGGCGATCGCGTCGACGAGCGGCAGCCCGCGGTCGAGGAACCCGGTGAGCGTCTGCAGCACGGTGGTGATGATCGTCGCGCCGCCCGGGGACCCCAGGGCCACCACCGGCCGGTCGTGCCGGTCGAGGACGATCGTCGGCGACATCGACGAGCGCGGGCGCTTGCCCGGCCCGGGCAGGTTCGGGTCGTGCACGGCGGGGTTCGCCGGGGCGAAGGAGAAGTCCGTCAGCTCGTTGTTGAGCAGGAAGCCCCGCCCCGGCACGGTGATGCCGCTGCCGCCGGTCTGCTCGATGGTGAGGGTGTAGGAGACGACGTTGCCCCACTTGTCGGCCACGGTCAGGTGCGTGGTGCTGTCGCCCTCGTAGGTCGTCGGCGCCGCCGTCCCGCCCGTGTCGCACCGCTGGGGCGTGCGCGGGTCGCCGGGCGCCACCGGGCTGGTGAGCACGGCGTCGTCCTTGATGAGGCAGCCGCGCGAGTCGGCGAACCGCTGTGACAGCAGTTCCTTCGTCGGCACGTCCTCGAAGGCGGGGTCGCCCACCCAGCGGCCCCGGTCCGCGAACGCGATCCGGCTGGCCTCGATGAAGCGGTGCAGGTACCGGGCCTTGCTCGCCTTCGACAGGTCCGTCCGCTCCAGCATGTTGAGCGCCTCGCCGACCGTGGTGCCGCCGGAGGAGGAGGGCGCCATGGAGTAGACGCCGAGGCCGCGGTACGTCGTCCTGCTGGGCGCCTGGAACCTGAGGCGGTACGACGCCAGGTCCTCGGCCGTCAGGTCGCCCGGCCGGGCGTTCCAGCCGGAAGCGGGGTCCACCGGCGGCTTGTTGACGGTGTCGGCGATCTCCTGCCCGAGCCGGCCCTGGTAGAGCGCGCCGACCCCCTTGCGGGCCAGCTCGGCGTAGGTGCGGGCCAGGTCGGGGTTCTTGAAGGTGGAGCCGACGACCGGCAGGCGCCCGCCGGGCAGGAACAGCTCGGCGGTGTCCGGGAAGTAGCGGAAGCGGGTCTCGTTGGACGCCGTCTGCGCGCGGAAGGTCTCGTCGACGGTGAATCCGTCGCGGGCGAGCCGTTCGGCCGGCTTCAGGACCGTGGACAGCCGCTTGCTGCCCCACCGGTCGAGGGCCGCCTGCCAGGTGGCGGGTGTGCCGGGCGTGCCGACGCTCAGGCCGCTGCTGACGGCCTCGGCGAAGGGGACCGGCTTGCCGTTCTCCACGAACAGTTTCTCGTCGGCGCTCAGCGGCGCGGTCTCGCGTCCGTCGATGGTGCGCACCGTGCGGGACCCGGCGTCGTAGTAGACGAAGTAGCCGCCACCGCCGATGCCGGCGGAGTAGGGCTCGGTGACGCCGAGCGCGGCGGCCGTGGCGACGGCCGCGTCGACGGCGTTGCCGCCCTTGCGCAGCACCTCGATGCCGGCGGCGGAGGCGTCCGGGTCGACGCTGGAGACGGCGCCGCCGTAGCCGACGGCCAGGGGCTCCTTCTCACCCCCGCCGCTGCGGGCGGCGGGTGGCGCGGCCGCTCCCAGCGAAGCCACCACGGCGGCCGAGACCGCCAGGACCGTCAGATTCCGTGCGACAGGGCGACGCATCCGCACCTCCAGTCGAAGCCGTCCGCGCAGCTTAATTCATCGGCATGGCCGCGTCAGGCAGGCGTCGAACACCGGTGCGTCGGGCCCGCTAGCATGCGCGCCCATGAATGACGACGTGCGCAACATCGTCCTGGGCGTGATAGCGGCGGGCATCAGCGCCGCGCTCGGCTGGGTGGCCCGCACCTACCTGTACAAGCGCAGGCTGCGGCGCAAGCAGAGGTTCTTCGGGCTGCCCGACAACTCCGAGTCGCTGCTGGTGGTCAACCGCAACGCCGGGGGGCCGGAGTTCGCGGTGATGCGCTACGACGTGTTCGCGCTGCTGGAACTGGCCGCGCTGATCAAGGACTGCAACGCGCACGCCCAGATCCTGCCGCACGACACGGCCCGTCAGGGATTCGGGGAGCGGACCGAGTTCTGCGTCGGCGGTCCGGCCTCCAACCGCCGTATGGCCGCGCACCTGTCGTCCCTGCTGCCCGGGGTGCGGGTGAACGTGGAGGCCGAACCGGGCGAGGACCGCGGCGCGTTGCTGGTGGGGCAGGACCGCTACCGGCTGGACAAGGGCCGGCAGGAGTACGCGCTGCTCGCCCGGCTCACCGCCGGGCGCAGCCAGAACACCCGCCCGGTGTTCCTCTTCTGCGGCCAGACGGCGATCACCAACCAGGCCACCACGCGCTATCTCGCCCGCAACCACGAGCAGCTGTCCCGCAAGCACGGCGACAACTCCTTCGTGCTGCTGCTGAAGGTGGTCAACTCGGAGGCGTACGGGCCGGACGTCGTCGAACTGGTCGGGGACGTGACCCGGGCGGCGCAGACACCGCAGCCCGTCGCGGCTCCACGCGGCGCACACCGCGCCTCCTGACGTCCTCCACGTCTCAACAATCGTTACTGGCACGTAACTTACCGACGGGTTACCTCTGGTAAGGAGGCGCGGTTACCGTTCGGTCACTTTGCACTGACACGAGTGAGGAGTGACCGTGGGACCCCACCGCAAGGCCCTGCGCACCACCGCCGTAGGCGCCGTCTCGGCGACCCTCGTCGCCGGTACCGCCCTCGGACTCGCCCCCACCGCCCAGGCGGCGCCGCACCCCGTCCGTTTCGTCGACATCGCGGGCGAGGGCGGCACCGTCCTCAAGGCCAACGTCGTGACGCCCTCGGACACGGCGGCCACCGCCCGGTACCCGCTGCTCGTCATGCCCACCAGCTGGGGTCTGCCCCAGATCGAGTACCTGGCGCAGGCTCAGAAGCTCGCCGACTCCGGCTACGTCGTGGTCACCTACAACGTGCGCGGTTTCTGGCAGTCGGGCGGCGAGATCGAGGTCGCCGGGCCGCCCGACGTCGCCGACGCGTCGAAGGTCATCGACTGGGCCCTGGCACACACCCCCTCCGATCCCGCCCACGTCGGCATGGCCGGCGTCTCCTACGGCGCCGGCATCAGCCTGCTCACCGCCGCGCACGACGAGCGGGTCAGGGCCGTCGCCTCGCTCAGCGGCTGGGCCGACCTGATCGGGTCGATCTACGCCGGGCGCACCCAGCACCTCCAGGCGGCCGCCGTGCTGGACGGCGCCAGCATCGTCACGGGGCGCCAGGGCGCCGAAGTACGCGGGGTCTTCGACGACTTCTACAGCTCGAACCTGGCCAAGGAGCCCGAGCTGATCGCCTGGGGGAAGAAACGTTCCGCTGTCACCTACGTCGACCGGATCAACCGCAACGGCACCGCGGTCATGCTGGCCAACGCCTGGGGCGACTCGGTCTTCCCGCCCAACCAGGCCGCCGACTTCTACGAGAAGCTCACCGGCCCCAAGCGGCTGGAGCTGCGCCCCGGGGACCATGCCACCGCCGAACTGACCGGCCTGTTCGGGCTGCCCAACGACGTGTGGAAGAGCACCGCGCGCTGGTTCGACCACCACCTGCGCGGCGAGGACAACGGCATCGACCGCGAGCCGCCCGTGCGGCTCAAGTCACGCTCGGCAGGCCCCTACGAGAACTATGCGGACTGGAAGTCGGCGGGCGCGACCGAGCGGAAGATCGCCCTCGCGGACTCCCGGACGATCCGCGCCGGCGTCAACTCCGGGGCGGACGGCGGGGTCGTCTTCCTGTCCAGCATCCTGGACCAGGTGGCGCAGGTGCCCCCGATGGCCTCCATCCCCCTGCTCCCCCGCCGCTGGGCCGCGGTGTGGCAGTCGGAGAAGTACCCCTCGGCGCAACAGGTGCGGGGAACGGCCCGGTTGCACACGACCCTCACCCCGACCAAGGAGAGCGGCACCCTCGTCGCCCACCTGTACGACGTGGGGCCGCTCGGCCTCGGCAAGCTGGTCTCGCACGCGCCGTACACCTTCCACGGGCGCACCCCCGGAAAGCCGTTCGGCGTCGACCTGGAGCTGTACTCCACGGCCTACGACGTCCCGGCCGGGCATCGCCTGGCCCTGGTCGTCGACACGGTCGACCCGCTCTACATCGAGCACAACCCGTCCGGCGCGCAGCTGACCTTCTCCTCGCCTGCGAACGACCCGTCGTACGTGTCGGTCCCGCTGCGCGAGCAGTGATCTCCGGCTGCCGCCGGACGAGCATGGCCGATGTGAACCGCCGCCCCCGTGGCCTGCGGGCCGCGGGGGCCGCACCCGGTGCGGGCCCCGCGGACCGGACGCGCGGTCCGCTCAACCCGGTCGGGATCGGCGGTGTTCGACGTCCCCCTTCCCGACCGGGATGAAGGGAACATCGTAGTCGAGGTCCCCTCCGGGGGACCGTCCGGTACCCGGCCGGTCAGTGCTTGAGGATCTTGGACAGGAAGTCCTTCGCGCGGTCGCTGCTGGGGTCCGTGAAGAACTCGTCGGGCGTGCGGTCCTCCACGATGCGGCCGTCGGACATGAACACGACCCGGTTGGCGGCCGACCGGGCGAACCCCATCTCGTGCGTGACGACGATCATCGTCATGCCCTCCCGGGCGAGTTGCCGCATGACCTCCAGCACCTCGTTGATCATCTCCGGGTCGAGCGCCGAGGTCGGCTCGTCGAAGAGCATGGCCTTGGGCTCCATGGCCAGGGCGCGGGCGATGGCCACGCGCTGCTGCTGGCCGCCGGAGAGCTGCGCGGGGTACTTGTCCGCCTGGTCGGCGACGCCGACGCGGTCGAGCAGTTCACGCGAGCGGCGGTCGGCGTCCTCCTTCTTGCGCCCGCGGACCTTGACCTGCCCCAAGGAGACGTTCTGCAGAACGGTCTTGTGGGCGAAGAGGTTGAACGACTGGAAGACCATGCCGACATCGGCACGCAGCCGCGCCAGGGGCTTGCCCTCCTCGGGCAGCGGCTGCCCGTCGAGCACGATCTGCCCGGACTCGACGGTCTCCAGGCGGTTGATCGCCCGGCACAGCGTGGACTTGCCCGATCCGGACGGGCCGATGACGACGACGACCTCCCCCCGGCCCACGGTGAGGTTGATGTCCTGCAGGACGTGCAGGTCACCGAAGTGCTTGTTGACGTCACGCAGCTCGATCAGCGGATCGACGGCCATACCCAGCCCTACTCACTCTCAGCTGTGTGGTGGTTGCGGCAACGTATCCAGGCCGGACGGGGCGCGAGGGGCGACACGCACCTGTCGATCATTAGCCGTATTTACGGCGGCCTTTGGGCCCGGGCCCGTGGCCGAAGGGCTCACGACTCGGCGACCTCCGCGTACAGCTGCGACAGCTCGGGCACGCCGTTCGCGGCCCATTCGTGCCCGGCGTCCACCACGTCGACCTCCCGGCCGGAGGTCAGCCGCACGACGGGCTGCCCGTCGGAGCGGAACTCCCAGGCGGCTCCCGGTACGGTGCGCACGATGACGGTGCCGAGGTACAGCCCGGCGTCGTTGCCCAGCCAGGACAGGGTCTCCTCGTCGTCCCGCCAGCCCGGGACCAGCTGGTCCAGCGCCTCCAGCGAGGCCACCGAGTCGTCCAGGGCGACGCCCGCCCGGGCCGCCTGACGGCGGAGCAGTTCGCACTCGGCCAGCAGCTCCGCGATGCCTGCCGGGTCGGGGAAACCGACCTTCCGGCGCCGGTGGCCCAGGAAACGGATGTTCATACGTCCAGCGTGTCATTCGTACCGCCGTACGCACCACAGGGCGCGCGGATCCGCCGGTTCCCGCCATGGCCATGCCCGGTTCATCCGACGCGCGTCGACGCGTCACCCGGGTGCCCGTGCTCTCACCGTGCGTTCCGCGCCCCTTGCGTCGTTGTCCCTGCGGTCCGTCCGTGCGTGCGCGTCCTGTCGCGCCGTGAGCCGATGAGCGGGAGGTGCCTGTCGTGCGCCGTGGTGTCCGGGGGATTCTCATGGTCCTCGCCCTGTGCGGGTCGCTGGTCCCCGCCGTCGGCGCGCGGGCCGCGCAGACGGGGCGGGCCGCGCCCGTGCCGCTGGAGCGGCTCTTCGACAACCGTGCCGTCGGCGACGACAGCCGGCCGGCGGCGGCCGACTTCGACGGCGCCGGGGCCTTCCTGCCGGCACGGGACCTGACGGCGGCGGGCTGGACGCCCGGCCGCGCCCTGACTGTCCAGGGGGCCCGGCTGGTCTGGCCGAAGCGGCGTCCCGGAGAGCCCGACAACGTGCGCGCGGCCGGGCAGGACGTGGCGCTCGCCGGCCGGGGCGACGCCCTCGCCTTCCTGGTGGCGGGCACCGCCGGCCGGCCGGTGGCCGGCTCCGGGACGGTCACCTACGCCGACGGCACGCGGTCCGGCTACCGGCTGACCGTGCCCGACTGGCGCACCGGACCGCTCGCCACGAAGGCGGTGGCCCTGCCGCACATCGGCACGCCCGCCGGCCGGCTCACCGAGCGGGCCCGGCTGTACGTCGTGACCGCGCCGCTGGTCCCGGGGCGGGCGGTCGCCTCGGTCCGGCTGCCGAACACGCCCGACACGCACGTCTTCGCGCTGTCGGTCCGCACCGCCACCCGTGGCTGGACGGGCACCTGGGGCACCGCCACGGGCGGTCACGGCCCGGTCGGCCCGTGGACGGACCGGACGCTGCGGCTGGTGGTGCGCACCTCGGCGGGCGGCTCCCGGGTGCGGGTGCGGTTCGACAACACCTTCGCGGGGGCGCCCGTGCGCATCGGCGGGGCGACGGTGGCCGTGCGGGCGTCGGGCGCCGCCGCGCGGGGCGCACCGGCGCGGCTGTCGTTCGGCGGTGCCGCCGGTGTGCGGATCCCCGCCGGGGCGCAGGCCTACAGCGATCCGCTCCGGTTCACCGTCCCGGCCGGCGCCGACCTGCTGGTCAGCTTCCACCTGCCGGGCACGGTCTCGGCCGCTCCCCTGCACCGGCTGGCGCGCCAGCGGTCGTACGTCAGTGGTCCCGGGGACCGCACGGCGGACCGCTCGGCGGGGGCGTACACCTCGGTGATCACCAGTCGGCCGCTGCTGGCGGGTGTGGACGTGGGCGGCGGCCCCGGGTCCGTGGTGCTGCTGGGGGACTCGATCACCGACGGTGAGAAGTCCACGGCGGACGCCGACCGGCGCTGGCCCGACGTCCTGGCCCGCCGGCTGCTGCGGCAGGACGCCGTGCCGCGCTACGGCGTGCTGAACGCGGGCATCTCGGGCAACCGCGTGACCGGCGACCGGTACCCGGGCGACGGGGTGTCCACGGACGCCGCGGGGGTGAGCGCCCTGCACCGCTTCGACCGGGACGTCCTGGCCCAGCCGTCGGTCCGCACGGCCGTCGTCCTCGAGGGCGTCAACGACCTGCGGTGGGGCGTGCCGGCGGAGCAGGTGATCGCCGGGCTGCGCGACCTCGCGGACCGGGGGCGCGCCCGCGGAGTGCGGATGCTCGGGGCGACGATCCCGCCCTGCGGTGGCGAGGCCCGCTGCACGGCCGCTGTGGACGCCGAGCGCCTGGAGGTGAACCGGTGGATCCGCCGGGGCGGGGTCTTCGACGGCGTCCTCGACTTCGACGCCGTCGTCCGCGATCCCGCGCGCCCGTCCCGGCTGCTGCCCGCCTACGACAGCGGGGACCACCTGCATCCCGGCGACAGGGGCCTGGCGGCGCTGGCGCACTCCGTCGACCTGCGGCTGCTGCGGCCGTAGGCAGGCCGCCGCAGGGACAGGCCCTAGACGTCCAGGTCGACCACGACCGGCGCGTGGTCCGAGGCGCCCTTGCCCTTGCGCTCCTCGCGGTCCACGTACGCGTCGCCGACCGCCTTGGCGAACGGCGCGTTCGCGTACACCAGGTCGATGCGCATGCCGCGGTTCTTGGGGAAGGCGAGCTGGCGGTAGTCCCAGTACGTGAAGGGCTGGTCGTACTTCAGCGGGCGCGGGACCACGTCCGACAGGCCCGCCTCGCGCAGGGAGGCCAGGGCGGCGCGCTCGGCCGGGGTGACGTGGGTGGAGCCCTCGAAGAAGGCCCGGTCGAAGACGTCGTCGTCGGTCGGGGCCACGTTGTAGTCGCCCATCACGGCGAAGGGACGGCTGCCCGCGGCGTCACCGGCGACGGCGGCCTTGAGGGCCTCCAGCCACTGGAGCTTGTAGGCGTAGTGCGGGTGGTCGACCTCGCGGCCGTTCGGCACGTAGACCGACCAGACGCGGACCGGGCCGCAGGTCGCCGAGATCGCGCGGGGCTCGGCCGAGCCGTCGTAGCCCGGGTCGCCGGGCAGGCCCTTGACGACGTCCTCGATGCCGACGCGGGAGAGCACCGCCACCCCGTTCCACCGGCCGGTGGCGTGGACCGCCGACTCGTAGCCCAGCTCGCGCAGCTGCTCGGCCGGGAACTGCTCCTCGGAGACCTTGGCCTCCTGGAGGCACAGCACGTCCGTGCCGCTGCTCTCCAGCCAGGCCAGGAGCCTCGGCAGGCGGGCGGTGATCGAGTTCACGTTCCAGGTCGCGATGCGCATGCCCCACAACCTACCCGGCGGGTCCGACAACGCCGCCCGGCCCCGTCAGACCTCGGCCGACTCCCCCGGCGTCAGCCGCAGGTGCTCCGAGCCGCCGAGCTGCCCGATCTGCCGGTCGTAGATCGGGCGGGCCAGGTCGGTGAGCAGGGCGTCGTGGACGTCGTAGGCGCGCTGCGGGCGCACCTCGCGGACGTAGTCGATGACCTCGGAGATCTTGCTCCAGGGGGCCATGACGGGCAGCAGCAGCGTCTCGACCGGCCGGCCGGGGACGGTCAGGGCGTCGCCCGGGTGGAAGACCTTGCCGCCGTCGACGAGGTAGCCGACGTTGGTGATGCGCGGGATGTCCGGGTGGATCACGGCGTGCAGTTCGCCGTGCACCTCGACGTCGAACCCGGCGGCGGTGAAGGTGTCGCCGTGGCCGACGGTGTGGACCCGGCCGGGGAACGCCGGCGCGAGCTTCTCCGCGACCGACCTCAGCGTCCAGATCTCGGTGGCGGGGCCGGCCTCCATCGCGGCCCGCAGCCGGGCCTCGTCGAAGTGGTCGGGGTGCTCGTGGGTGACCAGGATCGCGTCGGCGCCGAGCGCCGCGTCCGCCTCGGTGAAGCCGCCGGGGTCCAGGACGAGACTCCGGCCGTCCTTCTCGAGGCGGACGCACGCGTGCGTCTTCTTGGTGAGCTTCATGGTCTCCATCCTGCCTCCGGGTCCGCGGGGACTCACTCCTGCGGGGTGGTCTCCTCGCGGACGACCTGCTGGGCGACCCGGAACGCGCGGTTGGCCGCGGGCACGCCGCAGTAGACGGCCGCCTGGAGCAGCACCTCCTTGATCTCGGCCGGGGTGAGGCCGTTGCGCAGGGCGGCGCGGACGTGGACGGCCAGTTCGTCGAGGTGGCCCCCGGCGACCAGGGCGGTGAGGGTGACGCAGCTGCGGGTGCGGCGGTCCAGTCCCGGCCGGTCCCAGATCTCGCCCCAGGCGTAGCGGGTGACGAGCTCCTGGAAGTCGCCGGAGAACTCGTCCGCCTCCGCCAGCGCCCGGTCGACGTGCGCGTCGCCCAGGACCTCGCGGCGCACCTTGATCCCCGTGTCGTAGGGATCGGGCCGTCCCCGCTCCTGCGGGACCGCGGCGGCCGGGGCGATCTCGGCGACGGGCCCGCTCTGCGGGGGCTGCGGCGGGGCGGGGGACGTGACCGGCCGGAGGGCGGCCGTGGCGGGCAGGGCCGTCTGCCCGGTGGAGGTCTCGAAGACGGGCTGCCAGGCGGTGGAGAAGTGCCTGACCAGCAGGTCGGTGACGGCGCCCGGCTGTTCGACCGGCACCAGGTGGGAGGCGCCCGGCACGACGGCGAGACGGGCGTCGGGGATGCCGGCGACCAGGGTCCGGGCCTCGGCGGGACCGGTGATCTGGTCGTCGGAGCCGACCAGGACCAGGGTGGGCACGCCGATCCGCCCCAGCTCGGGCCGCACGTCGAAGGAGGCGAGCGCCTCGCAGGCGGCGATGTAGCAGCCGGGGTCGGTGGTGCGGACCATCTGCACGGCCCACTCGGTGATCGCGGGCTGCGCGGCGGCGAACCCGCCGGTGAACCACCGCTCGGGCGCGGTGCGGGCGATGGGGTCGAGGCCGTTCGTCCGGACGATCACGCCCCGCTGCCGGAACTCGTCGGCGGTGCCGAAGCGGGGGGAGGCGGCGATGAGCGTGAGGGAGGCGAGCCGTTCGGGGTGGCGCAGGGCCAGCTCGATGCCGAGGGCTCCGCCGAGCGCGCAGCCCGCGTAGCCGAAGCGCTGCACGCCGAGCCCTTCGAGGGTCGCCAGCAGCCGGGTGGTGAGGTCGGTGACCGAGTCCGCCGGGTACGCGGGAGCGCCGCCGTGCCCCGGCAGGTCGAACCGCACGACCCGCCACTGCTTGGCCAGCTCGGGGACCTGACGGTCCCACATGTGCCAGGTCGTGCCGAGCGAGGGGCCGAGGATCAGGACGGGGGCGTCCTCCGGCCCGTCACAACGGTATTGCAGGGTGTTCGGTGGTGTCGCGCTCACCCTTCCGAGCCTCTCATCTCTCGCCGTGGCCCCGGCAGCGGGGGCCTGTGTACGGACCGGGCCACATCGTGCCATGGCGGGCGGGTCGGCACGGCGGTGTCCGCGACGAGCGGTCAGCTGCCGGTGCCGGTGCGCGGGGTGAGGGCGTAGTCGAAGGCCAGGGTTCCCGGGTCGAGGGCCGTCGCCCCGCCGTCGACGGTGAGGACGGCGCCGTTGACGTAGGACGCCGCCGGGGAGAGCAACCAGTCGATCGCCCGCGCCACTTCGCGGGGCTCACCGGGGCGGCCGAGCGGCAGGGGCCTGGTCACCTCACGGTAGGCCGCCTCGACCCCGTCCTCCCCCAGGTCCGCCTCCTCGGCGAAACGCGCCATGCGCCGGTCGGCCATCTCGGTCCGCACCCAGCTCGGGCACACGATGTTGGCCCGTACGCCGTCACGGCCGTGGTCGACGGCGACGGAACGGCACAGCTGGAGCAGGGCCGCCTTGGACACCGCGTACGGGGCGTTGCCCGGCCCGTTGAGGAGGGCCGACACCGAGGCGACCGCGACGACGGCCCCGCGGGAGTCCAGCAGGTGCGGGATCGCCGCGCGCAGCAGCAGCAGCGGGCCGGTGACGTTGGTGCGCATCACCGCGTCCCAGTCCGCCATCGACAGCTGCCCGACCGTGCCGCCGCGTCCGATGCCGGCGTTGAGCACCAGTCCGTCGACGCGGCCGTACGCGTCGAGCGCGACGCGGACGAGACCGTCGGCGGCCTCGGGATCGCCCACGTCGGACGGGTACGCGAGGGCACCCGTCTCCTCGGCGAGCCGCCGCAGCGGTTCGGCCCGACGACCGGAGGCCACGACCTCGTGGCCCTCCTCGCGCAGCAGCCGGGCGGTGGCCGCGCCGATGCCGGAACCCGCACCGGTCACGATCACAACTCGCTTGTCCGTCACCCTCGTTCAGCCCCTTCTCGGCGGTTCGTGGAGGTGGTCCGATCGTAGACGGGGCGTCAGCTGGGGCGGCTCTTTTTCGGTCTGGGGCTTGCCGAGTGCGGGCGTCGGTCCGGCCGGTGTGCGCGCCGGGTCGTCGTCAGGCGTCGCCCGGGGCGCCCAGGCCGGTCAGGGCCCCGACCGGGTCCAGGTCGGGGGTGCCTCTGGGCCACCAGTCCTCGCGGCCCGGCTCGGACTCGTACGCGTACCACAGGCCGTCCCGGCCCAGGCGGAGCTGGAGGTGGCCGCGAGGATGGGTCAGGTGGTTGCGCCAGGGGCGGAAGGCGGGCAGGTCCGCGGCGAGGAGCAGCGGCCGGGCCCGGTCGAACCGGCCGGCCGGCGGGTCCCACGGCTCCTCCAGCACGGCCAGTCCTTCCGGCCCGCCCTGCCGCCAGGCGGCGACCGCGCGGGCCAGGTCGGCGACGGAGCGGCCGGCCGCCGAGGCCAGGGACGCGTACAGCGCACGGCTGCCCGCGGTGAGTCCCGATCCGGGCCGGGCCGCGGCCAGGCGGACCGCGTCCTGCCAGAACGTCAGGTCCCCGACCGGGTCGCGGCCGGTGGTGAGCAGGGCGTGCGCCCGGGCGGCGGCGTCCGTGGCGAGCTGGTCCAGCGCGAAGGGGTCGGGCCCGCCCGGGGAGGCCGGATACGCCGGCGGCTGCTCCGGGTGCGGGGGCACGGGCAGCGGCGGGGGCAGCGGCGGGCGGGCGCCGGCCGTGAGGACCTCGCCGGCCCGCACGCCCGGTGCCGGCGCCGGCTCCTTGTCCTGGGCGGCGCGCGCGGCCCGGGTGGCGCTCAGCCGGGACAGCGCGTCCAGCAGCTCGCGCTCGCCCCGTCCGCGCAGCAGGAGCAGGACGAAGGGATCCGCGTCGAGCAGCCGGGCCGTCTGGTAGCAGAGGGCGGCGGCGTGCTTGCAGGGGTGGCCGCGGTCGGGGCAGCTGCACTGCGGCTCCAGGTCGCCCGGGCCGGGCAGCAGGGGGACGCCGCAGTCGGCCAAGGACCGGGGCATCTCCTTGTCGAGGAGCGCCGCGATGTGGCCGGCGCGGTCGGCGGCGGCGTCCAGGAAGCGGTCCCAGTCGGCGTCGCCGAGCGTGCGCAGCCGGACCTGGACGCGGTACGGGCGCGGACGGCTGCCCTGCACGTACGCCAGCACCAGACCGGGCGTCACCGTGATGGCGTCGACGTTCCCCTGCTCGGCGTATGCGCGGCCGCGCTCCAGCCGCTTGCTGTCCAGCGCGCCCTGCTCCAGCGCGGAGACCCAGGCGTTGCCCCACCAGCTCTCGGCGAACGACTCGCCCTGCCGGGGCGGGAAGGGCGGGAAGGTGCGGCGCAGGTCGCTGTCGCGGTTCGGGGCGGCCATGGAACGGCGCGAGCCGGCCCCGGCCGCCCCGGAGGACATCGGTGTCGGGGACGCCGCGGAGGCTGCGCGCGCGGTCGGCGGCGGCTCGGGGGTGGTGCGCCCGGCGGCACGGTTTCCCGGGCCGTGGGCGCGGGATGTCCGCCGTGCGGCGGGGGTGCTCCAGGTGACCGGGCTGTCCGGACTGTCCGGGCCGTCCGGGCCGTCCGGGCTTTCCGGGCTTTCCGGGCTTTCCGGGCGGGACAGCCCCTCCGCGCTGTCCGGGTCCCGGGGCCGGGCGTAAGCCGGTGCCGTAGGCGGCGCGAGCGGGGCCTGGTCGTCGTCCGGGTGCGGGAGGGGGTCGGTCTCCGGGACAGCCGAGACATCGCTCGCCCCGGGTGCGGTGTCGACCGGGTGCGGAGCAGGGTCGGTTCCCCCGAGCGCCGAGACATCGCCCGCCCAGGGTGCGGTGTCCGCGGCGGCGTCCTGCACGGCCGGTCCCACCGACTCGCTCGGATCGTCCGGTTCGCTCGTCTCACCCTGTTCGCCCGGCGTGTCCGGCAGACCCGGGCCCACACCCCGCGGACCCTGGTCCGGCAGGTCCCGGTGCCGCCGGTCCGGCCGTGCGGATCGGTCTTCCCCGTCGGGTCGGTCCGCCTGGTCGAGCTGCTCCGGCAGCTCCCGGCCCGCTCGGTCCGGCTGGTCGGGGTGCGGTCGGTGCGCCGGCTCCGAGTCCGCTCGGTGCGGCGAGTCGGGCCGCTCCGGCAGGTCCGGGTCCGGCATCCGGAACGCGTCGGACAGGAGCTCCCGCATGTCGCGCGTGGGCGCGCCCGTGGTGTCCGTCCCGGCCCGGCGCACGGCCGCCACCCTGGCGTCGACGGCGCGCTGCCGGGCCCGGCGCCTGCGGCGGGCACCCTCGCGCTCGGTCTCCTGCCGTGCCCGGCGCGCGTCGTCCCGGGCGGCGCGCAGCGCCTCGCGCGCCACGTCGGCCGCCCGCGGCTCGGACCGGCGGCCCGGGGCCTCCTCGCCCCGGACGGACCGCGCCCGCTCGTCGTCCCGATGCTGCGGCCGCTCGTCGGCGGCGCCCTCCCGGGCGTCGTCGTCCTGGGCGTCGTCGTCCTGGGCGTCGTCGTCCTGGGCCGGCTCGTCGGCCGCGCCGGCCAGCGGATCGTCGTCGTCCCGCGAACCGCCGTCGGGGACGCTCCCCCGGAGGTCGTCGTGCTGCTCCGGCGCCTCCGAGGCACCGGGCACCCCGTCCTGCGGGGGCTGCCCGGTCGCCGACGCCGCCTTGCGCAGGGCCTCCCGGGCGATGTCCCCCGGCCTGGGGGCCTCGCCGCCGGTGTGGGCGTCCCCGGGCAGCGGCGGATCCTGCCGCGTCGGTGTGGGCGCGGGTGCGGTCGGGTCCGGGGGCCCGGCCGACGCCCGTTCGCGGGCGGTGCGCTCGCGGGCCTCCCGCAGGGCCCTGCGCGCCTCGTCCGCCGGCCGGGGCGTCACCGCGTGCTCCCCGGGACGCGGAGGCGGGCGGGCGCGGGGCGGGGCGTCATGACGGCCTCCGCAGGGACACCAGGTCGGACAGCTCGCGGTCGGTCAGTTCCGTCAGGGCCGACTCGCCCGAGCCGAGGATCGCGTCGGCCAGGGCGCGCTTGGCGTGGAGCATCTCGGCGATGCGGTCCTCGACCGTGCCCTCGGTGATGAGGCGGTGGACCTGGACGGGCTGGGTCTGGCCGATGCGGTAGGCCCGGTCGGTGGCCTGCTCCTCGACGGCCGGGTTCCACCAGCGGTCGAAGTGGACGACGTGGCCGGCCCGCGTGAGGTTGAGGCCCGTGCCCGCGGCCTTGAGGGACAGCACCAGGACCGGCACGGAACCGCTCTGGAAGCGGTCCACCATGCGTTCGCGCTCCGGGACCGGCGTGCCGCCGTGCAGGAGGTCGACGGGGACCGCGCGGCCGGCCAGGTGCGCGGTGATCAGCCGGGCCATCCCGACGTACTGGGTGAAGACGAGCGCGGAGCCGTCCTCGGCGAGGAGCGTGTCCAGCAGCTCGTCGAGCAGGGCGAGCTTCCCGGATCGGGCGGCGAGCCGGTCGCCGACGGGGGTGTGCTCCTCCTTGAGGAACAGCGCGGGGTGGTCGCAGATCTGCTTCAGCGAGGTGAGCAGCTTGAGCACCATGCCCCGGCGGGCCATGCCCTCGGCCGTCTCGATGGCGAGCATCGACTCGCGCACCACCGCCTCGTAGAGCGCCGCCTGCTCGCGGGTGAGCGGCACCGGGTGGTCGGTCTCGGTCTTGGGCGGCAGTTCGGGCACGATGCCCGGGTCGGACTTCTTGCGGCGCAGCAGGAAGGGCCGGACCAGCCGGGCGAGGCGCCGGACGGCCTCCTCGTCCTCGCCGGTCTCGACGGCCCGGGCGTGCCGGGCGCGGAAGGACTTGAGCGGGCCGAGCAGGCCGGGCGTCGTCCAGTCGAGCAGGGCCCACAGCTCCGACAGGTTGTTCTCGACGGGGGTGCCGGTGAGGGCCACGCGCGCGGGGGACGGGAGGGTGCGCAGCGCCTTGGCGGTGGCCGAGTAGGGGTTCTTGACGTGCTGGGCCTCGTCGGCGACGACCATGCCCCAGCTCCGCTCGGCCAGGGCGGGGGCCGCCGAGCGCATCGTGCCGTACGTGGTGAGGACGAAACCGCCGTCGAGGCCCTCCAGGGTGCGGTCGGGCCCGTGGAAGCGGCGTACGGGCACGCCCGGGGCGAAGCGGTTGATCTCCCGCTGCCAGTTGCCGAGCAGCGAGGCCGGGCAGACCACCAGGGTCGGCTCGGGGCGGGCCCGCTTCAGGTGCAGCGCGATGAGGGTGACGGTCTTACCGAGGCCCATGTCGTCGGCGAGGCAGCCGCCGAGTCCGAGGGAGGTCATCAGGTCGAGCCAGGCCAGGCCGCGCAGCTGGTAGTCGCGCAGGGTGGCGTGCAGGCCGGGGGGCGGTGGTGCGGGGTGGATCCCCGCGGTGAGGCGGTCGCGCAGGGCGGCGAGGGCACCGGCCGGCACGGCCTCGACCGTCTCGCCGTCCACCTCGGCGGTGCCGGTGAGGGCGACGGACAGCGCGTCGACGGGGTCGAGCAGGCCGAGGTCCCGTTTGCGGGCCTTGCGCACGAGCGCCGGGTCGACGAGCACCCACTGGTCGCGCAGGCGCACGACGGGGCGGTGGGCCTCGGCGAGGGCATCCATCTCGGCGTCGGTGAGCGGGTCGCCGCCGAGTGCGAGCTGCCAGCGGAAGGCGAGCAGGTCCTCGCTCTCGAAGAAGCCGGTGCCGTCGGTCGCCGAGCCGGGAGCGGGGCGCACCACGGCCGCCGCCGACAGGTCCTGCGCGAGGTCCCTGGGCCAGTGCACGGCGACCCCGGCGGCGGCGAGCCGGGTGGCCGCGACGCCGAGCAGGTCGCTCAGTTCGTCCTCGCTCAGGGCCAGCACGTCGGGGACGTCCTGGTCGGAGAGCCGGTCCAGCGGGGGCCAGATCCGCGCCGCCCGGCGGACGGCCAGGGCGGCGTCCACCCGGGCGCGGGGGCCGAAGGCGTCGCCGGCCTCGCCCGCCCACAGGGCCGCGGCGTCGGTCACGAGGGTGGGGTCGGCGAGGCTGTGCACCTGGACGATCGCCGCCCCGGCGCTGCGGCCGCCGCCGTCCGCGGTGCCGTCGAAGAGGTCGTACGCCGAGAGGTCGAGGCGGAGCGAGATCCGCACCCCGGCGTCCATGCCCGCGGCGACCTCGGCGGCCCAGTCGTGGGCGGCGGGCAGATGCTGGGCCTCGCGGGCGGCGAAGGGCCTGCCGGAGGTGTGCGGCGCCGCCGGGGTGCGGGGCAGGGTGTCGGCGACGGCGTCCAGGAAGGCGCGGACCAGGGCCTCGGGCTCGGGCAGGTGGAGGGGACCGGGGCCGGGCAGCGGGACGGCGTGCCCCTCGGGGGGCAGGGCGGCGGCAACGGCGCGCAGGTGGGCGATGTCGTCCGGGTCGAGGGGGCCGGCCCGCCAGGCGTCGTGCCCGCCGGCGGTGAGCCCGGGCAGGAGCCGGCCGCGGGCGGTGAGCCGCAGGGCGTGCAGGGCGGCGGCGCCCCAGCAGGCGGTGGCGGGGTGGGCCGCCGGGTCGTGCCGGGCGCGCACGAGCAGCGGCAGGGCGGCCTCCACCGGCAGGGACAGCGCCGGGGCGGTCCGCCGCCGCACCCCTGTGCCGTGCCGGCGGACGACGGTCAGCTCGGTGTCGGCGCCGGGCAGGGGGTCGCCGTCCGGGTCCCAGAAGGCGACGCGTCCCTCGCGCGGAAGCGGCCCGGGCACGAAGACGGCGGGGAGCCGGACCGGAACCGTCTGGTCCGCCGCCCGCTCCGCCTGCGGCACGGCCGTGTCGCCCATACGCCCTGTCACCTCCCGCCCCTTGCCGGATCACTCGTCTCCGACTCTACGGGCGGGGTCCGACAAACGGCTCCCGCGGCCGGGGCCCGGCGGACGCGGCCCGGGTCAGGGAACCGTGCGGGAGACGACGTACACCCAGGGATACGCCGGGTTCGACAGGTCCACGACGACGTCGTGGGTGGGGGCCGGGTTCTTCTGGCGGTGGACGAAGCCGTACCAGCCGTCGCCGCCGGAGAAGCGCCAGCCGGTGATCTTGCGGTCGCGGGCGCCGATGGCGATGTCGCCCTGCTTCAGGTCCTTGCGGGTCAGGCCCAGGCCGGTGAGGTAGGCGTCGAGTCCGGCCGAGTTGGTCTCGAACTGGGCGTACAGCCGGCTGGTCTTCCAGTTGTTGGTCTCGTAGTAGGCCACGTGCCAGGCGGGGTGCGGGATGGGCACCTGGTAGATGCGGCGCTGGAGCTTGGAGGGCCAGGCGGCGGTCAGGCCGGTCGCCGAGTACTTCTCCTCCTTGTCCCTGCCGCTGTCCCGGCTCTGGTTCGCGGAGATCACCAGGTAGCCGGCCGGGATGCCGATGAGCAGCACGATGATCAGCAGGGTGAGCGCCCTGCGGCGGATCATGTGGCGGCGGTCCTCGGCCGGGCGCTCCTTGCCGTCCGGCCAGGAGCCCTGGTGCGGCAGGGAGGCGGTCACAGGGTCTCCTGGCTGCTGCGGAGCGACTGCGTGTACCGCTCGTAGCGTTCGTGGCGCTCCACGCGGCGGCGCTTGGCGCGCCGGAACCTGCGGGCGACCAGCCGGGCCAGGTCGGCGGCTCCGACCATGCCGGCCTCGGGGCCGAGCTGGGCCCGGACGATGCGCGCCTCGGGGCGGTAGCCGCGGCCGGTGAGCTGCCGTTTGAAGGCGTCGCGGGCCGGGCCGATCAGCAGGTCGTCGGCGGCCGAGACGCCGCCGCCGATCACGAAGCAGGACGGGTCGAGGGCGGCGGCGAGGTTGGCGATGCCGACGCCGAGCCACTGGCCGATGTCCTGCAGCAGCTCGATGCACATGGCGTCGCCGTCGCGGGCCAGCTCGGTGATCATCGGGCCCGTGATGTCGCCGATGCTGCCCTTGACGTGCTCGATGATCCCGTAGGCGACCGGGGAGTCGGCGGCGGCCAGCTCGCGGGCCTCGCGGACCAGGGCGTTGCCGGAGCTGTACTGCTCCCAGCAGCCGCGGTTGCCGCAGGGGCAGCGGTGGCCGCCGGGCACGACCTGCATGTGGCCGAACTCGCCGGCCACGCCGTACTTGCCGCGCTTGACCTGGCCGTCCTCCAGGATCGCGCCGCCGATCCCGGTGCCCAGGGTGATCATCACGAGGTGGTCCTCGCCGCGGCCGGCGCCGAAGCGCCACTCGGCCCAGGCGGCGGTGTTGGCGTCGTTGTCGACGAGCACCGGGACGGACAGCCGGCTGGCGAGGCGGTCGCGCAGCGGTTCGTTGCGCCAGGACAGGTGCGGCGCGAAGAGCACGCGGTTGCGGTCGGCGTCGACCCAGCCGGCCGCGCCGATGCCCACGGCGTGCACGTCGTGCCGGTCGGAGAGGTCGAGGACCAGCTCGGCGATGGTGTCCTCGACGACCTTGGGGCTCTTGGACTTGTCCGGGGTCTCCGTGCGGAGCTTCTCCAGGATGTTGCCGTCGGCGTCCACGACGCCCGCCATCACCTTGGTGCCGCCGATGTCGATGCCGACCGTCGGCACGCGGGGTGCCGTCAGGTGCGAGCGGCGCTCCCGGGTGCCGACGGTGCGCAGCACGGTGGCACGGCGGGAGCCGATGGGGGCGGTGAGGTCGCGGTAGGTGCTCATCGCCGCCGATTCTGCCTCACGCGGAGGCGGGGTGCGGAGCGCAGGGGCGGCGCTGATCGGTGCCGGGCCCGGGTCGGCGGGTGCTTCCCGCGCGGTTCCCCGTACCCCTCGCGAGCAGGAGCGTCACGTCCGCGGCGGCAGGGTCGTCACGTCCGTACGAGCAGCTGGAACTCGAACGAGTAGCGCGTCGGGCGGTAGGTGTGTGTGCCGAATTCCACGGCGCGGCCGGTGTCGTCGAAGGTGACGCGCTGCATGGTGAGCAGCGGGGCGCCCGGCTCCTCGGACAGCCGCTCGGCCTCCTCGCGGGTCGCCGCCCGGGCGCCGATGGACTGGCGGGCGCTGTGCAGGGTGATGCCGGCGGCGCGCATCAGGCGGTACAGGCCGGTGGACTGGAGCTGGCCGGTGTCGAGGTCGATGAGTCCGGGGGGCAGGAAGTTGCAGAGGTGGGCCATGGGCTCGCCGTGGGCGAGGCGCAGGCGTTCCACGCGGTGCACCTCGCTGTCCTCGGTGACGCCGAGGGCGGCGGCGACCTCGGCGGAGGCGGGGACGACGGTGTTGACGAGCACCTCGGTGGCCGGTCGCTGGCCGGCCGCCTCCAGGTCGTCGTAGAGGCTGCTGAGCTCCAGGGGGCGTTTGACCTGGCTGTGCACGACCTGGGTGCCGACACCGCGGCGGCGGACGAGCAGGCCCTTGTCGACGAGCGACTGGATGGCCTGGCGGACGGTCGGCCGGGACAGGCCGAGCCGGGCGGCGAGCTCGATCTCGTTGCCCAGGAGGCTGCCGGGGGTCAGCGTGCCGTGTTCGATCGCGGCCTCCAGCTGCTGGGACAGCTGGAAGTACAGGGGCACGGGTGAGCTGCGGTCCACGCTCAGCTCGAGCTGCACGGTCGGGTCCACTTCTGGTTTCGGCACGGGCCGAGCGTAGCTCCGCGCGTTCTTGACGGGAAGTCGTGAAGTCAGATTGTCCGGACATACGGATTGACAGGGGCGCCCGGGGGCCGCACTTTGTTCCCATGCGCATCGGCGTCATCGGTACGGGCCGGATCGGGACGATCCACGCGAGGACCCTCGGCAGACATCGCGACGTGGGCTCCCTGATCCTCACGGACGCGGATCCCGCCCGGGCCCAGGAACTGGCGCACCGGCTGGGCGAGACGGCGGCCCCGGGCGTGGAGGAGATCTTCCGCTGGGGGGTCGACGCCGTGGTGATCACGACGGCCACGTCGGCCCACGCCGAACTGATCGGTCGCGCAGCACGCTCCGGCCTGCCGGTGTTCTGCGAGAAGCCCATAGCGCTGGACCTGCCGGGGTCCCTGAGCGCCATCGCCGAGGTGGAGGCGGCAGGGACGGTGCTGCAGATGGGTTTCCAGCGGCGGTTCGACGCCGGCTACACGGGGGCGCGCGAGGCCGTGCGCTCGGGCAGGCTCGGGCGGCTGCACACCGTGCGGGCGCTGACCAGCGACCAGGAGCCGCCGGCCGCGGCGTGGCTGCCGCTGTCCGGCGGGCTGTACCGGGACACGCTGATCCACGACTTCGACGTCCTGCGCTGGGTGACCGGCCGGGAGGTCGTGGACGTGTACGCGGCCGGGTCGGACGCCGGGCCGGCGATGTTCCGCGAGGCCGGTGACGTCGACACCGGCGCCGCCCTGCTCACGCTGGACGACGGCACGCTGGCCACGGTCACCGCGACCCGGCTGAACGGGGCCGGGTACGACGTGCGCATGGAACTCGCCGGTGAGCGGGACCAGATCGTGGTGGGGCTGGACGACCGCACGCCGATCGCGTCGACCGAGCCGACCGGGCCCCCGGCCGCGGACAAGCCGTGGGCGGGCTTCCTGGAGCGGTTCGGCCCGGCCTACGAGGCGGAGCTGAACGCGTTCGTCGACGTGGTGCGGGGCGAGCGGGCCAACCCCTGCGACGGGCGTGAGGCGTTGCAGGCGCTGCGGATCGCCGAGGCGTGCGAGCTGTCCCGCCGCGAGCGCCGGCCGGTCCGCCTGGCGGAGATCGCCGGCGGGGCGTGAGCGCCGGGGGCCCCGGCCGGGCCGCGGCGGGGCGGTGCGCTGCCGGTGCCGCGGCGGGCGGTCAGCGCTCCCCGGGGTCCTCCTCCAGCAGCCCCGCGTCGTACGCGAGCAGGGCGATCTGGACGCGGTTGTTGAGGCCGAGCTTGGCGAGGACGCGCGAGACGTGGGTCTTGACGGTGGCGACGCTCAGGTAGAGGCCGGCGGCGATCTCGGCGTTGGCCAGGCCCCGGCCGACCGCGACGGCGACCTCGCGCTCGCGCTCGTTGAGGACGGCCATGCGCGCGCGGGCCCGGCTGCGCCGGGTGTCGGCCGCGCTGCCCACGGCGTGCCGCACGAGCTGACGGGTGACGGTGGGCGACAGGACCGGGTCGCCGGCCGCGACCCGGCGCACGGCCGCGAGGATCTCGGACGGCGGGGTGTCCTTGAGAACGAATCCGGCGGCGCCGGCGCGCAGGGCCCGCAGCACCTGCTCGTCGGCGTGGAACGTGGTGAGGACCACCACCTGCGGGGCGTCCGGCCGCGCCCGCAGCCGCTCCGTGGCCGTCAGGCCGTCGACCGCCGGCATCCGGATGTCCATGAGGACGACGTCCGGGCGGGTGCGGTCCACGAGGGTCTTCACCTCGGCGCCGTCGGCCGCCTCGCCGACGATCTCGACGTCGTCGGCACCGCCCAGCATGAAGGACAGCCCGGCCCGCACCAGCGGGTCGTCGTCGACGAGGAGCAGTCGGATCGCAGTCATGCGCACACCGTAATGACGGCCGGGCAGGACGAGGGGGCCGGGTGGGCACGGCACAACCCCGGCACCGGCCGTGGCCGTGCCGGCCCCCCTGCCGCGGTGGTGCCGGGCCGCCGGCTCACGGCCAGGGCAGCCACGCCCGGAGCTCGAAGCCGCCCGCCGGGGTGTGACCGTGTGCGAGGCGGCTGCCCGCGAGGGTCGCGCGTTCCGTCAGGCCGATCAGGCCCTGACCGGAGCCCGGCACGTGCGGCACCTCGCCCTCGGGGGGCGGGTTGTGGACGCGGACCGTCAGGCCGTCGCCCGGTCCCCCGGCGACGGTCACCGCGACCTCCGTGCCCGGGGCGTGCTTGCGGGCGTTGGTCAGGCCCTCCTGGGCGATCCGGTAGGCGGTGCGGCCCACCGACGACGGGACCGAGCCGGGCTCGTCGACGCGCTGGTCCAGGCAGACCTTCATCCCCGCCTGCCGTGACTCGGCGACCAGGGTGTCCAGGGCCGCGAGCGTCGGCTGGGGCCGCCCGGTGTCGTCCGCCTCGCCGGCGCGCAGGACCCCGATGATCTCCCGCAGGTCCTGCAGGGCCTCGTGCGCGCTCTCGCGGATCACGCCCGCCGCCCGCGCCGTCTCGGCCGCCGGCGCGTCGGGCCGGAACTCCAGCGCACCGGCGTGGACGCTCAGCAGGGTCAGCCGATGGGCGAGCACGTCGTGCATCTCCCGCGCGATGGCCTCGCGGGCGAGCCGCTGCGCCTGCTCGGCCCGCAGGCGCGCCTCGGTCTCGGCGCGCCGGGCGCGGTCGCGCAGGCTCACCATCAGCTGCCGCTTGGCCCGGACGAACATGCCCCAGCCGACGGTCGCCACGGTCAGCAGGGCGGCGAAGACCAGGGTCACCAGGTAGGGAAGCTCGGGGTCGGGGCGCAGCCAGTAGTACAGCGGAAGCAGGGCGACGCCGGCACCGCCCACCCAGGCCACGTAGCGGAAGGGCCGGTGCACGGCGAGGGTGAACAGGGCGATCACGGAGGCGCCGCCCGCGGTGTCCGAGATCAGGGTGACGGGCGTCAACGCCACCGCCGTCCCGAGGGGCCAGCGGCGGCGCAGCCAGATCGCGGCGCAGGCCAGGGCGCCGACCACCTGGTCGGCGACCGCCAGTCCGGGCGGGATGTCCGGATTGTCTGACAGCGCGTCGGCGGCTGTCAGGCCGAGCAGTACGGCGAGCAGGAAGCAGGAGAAGTCGACGACCCAGTCGCGGGCGGTGCGGCGGGGCCGTCGTCCGGCGCGTGCCGTGTCGGGTTCGAGTTCGTGCAGCAGGGCGGACGGGAAGAACCACCGGCGCCCGGTGAGCAGTGCGGGCGCCTCCCCGGCCGGCGCCGGGGAACCCTGCCCCGCTCGTTCTGCGTTCACGTTCGGTCAATCTACGCAGCCGGCGGCCGTTCCACGCGGCCGCGGCCGGGATCGTCGACCAAAGTAGCCCGGCCGCAGACTTTCGGCGCGGGCGGCGGGTCGCGCCGCCGACCTTGTGCCCGCGGGTGCTCGCCCCGCGGCCGATGTCCGTGGGGGGTCCGGGGGGCGAGGGTCGGGGCATGAAGCGGCTACTGGAGATCCTCGGCTTCCTCGCCCTGGTGCAGGGCGCGGCGGGCCTGGTGCACGAGTTCACCGACCGGGACTGGGGCCTGGTGCGGCGGCTGGGCATCCTCGACGGGTACGAGGTCTACGCGAGCGTCGCCCTGCTCGTGCTGGGCGTCGCCCTGTTCGCGGCCGCCGGGAGCCGGGGGTCCGCCTGAGCGCGCGGACGGACCTCCGGCCGGCCGGTGCCCGGTTCAGCAGCCGTGGTCGACGAGGTCGAACGACGCGTAGTGGTCGGCCGTGTAGTAGTCCTCCTGGCTCCGCTCGCCGGTGACGATGCGTCGCGCACCGCGGGTGTCGGAGCCGGGGGTGACGACCGTGTACTCGTGGTAGTAGCCGGACGACCGGCCGGGCAGGATGCCCTCCCGGTTCTGGAAGACGGTGCCGTCCTGGTCGAACGGGAACGGGCCGTCCTGCTCGATCAGGTCGAGCGTGTCGTGGGCCTGCGACGGCAGGGCGCTGTAGCAGATGTCGCCGACGGCGGTGGGGGCGGCGCCGGCCGTGCCGGCGGAGACGGTTCCGCCGACGAGGAGAGCGGACAGGAGAGCGGCTGCCGCGCCGAACCGCGAGGCGTGTGGGGGGAAGGTCATGACGCCATCATGACGCGCGTAGAGAATGGCATGTCAATGTCAACCCAGGAGGATTTCCTGTGAAACTCCGTGCGTTCGCCAGGAGTTCACCCGGGCCGGGCCGCGCGGCCCCTACACGTCCTCCGGCAGGGTGAACTCGCCGTACTCCGGACGGCCCTTCAGGTCGTACGTCTGGATGGACACCCCGGCCCCGGTGACACTGCCGCCGGTGTGCTCGAACGCCGTGGGCACGGCGCCCTCCGGGAACAGCCGGAACCCGGAGCCGAGCACGACCGGGAAGGTCAGCAGATGGAGGGTGTCGAGCAGGTCGAGCGCGAGCAGGGACCGGACCAGGGCCCCGCTGCCGTGCACCTGGATCTCGCCGTCGGTGCGGTCCTTGAGCGCGGTGACCTCCTGGGCGAGGTCGCCGCGGAGCACGGTGGTGCCCGCCCACGCCGGGTCCACGAGGGTCGAGGAAGGGACGTACTTGGGCAGGCCGTTGAGCTTGGAGGCGACGGGGTCGCCCGGGTCGGTGATCCTGGGCCAGTAGGAGGCGAAGATGTCGTACGTCCGGCGGCCGAGCAGGAAGGCCGACGGACGGGCGAAGACCTCGTTGACGAACCGGCCGAAGTCCTCCTCGGCGTAGGGGAAGCTCCAGCCGCCGTGGGTGAAGCCCCCGCGGGTGTCCTCCTGGGGGCCGCCGGGGGCCTGGTAGACGCCGTCCAGTGTGACGAAGAGGGTGGAGACGATGGTGCCCATGGCGGGTGCCTTCCCTTCCGGAGGTCGTGGGGCCTGGTGCCATCGGTTCAGACCGGTGCGGCGCCCGCAACTCATCGCTGGGCCGTGAGGCGGCCGGGGACGCGACGTCCGTTGCCCGCCAGCGGGTCGGCGCGCGGGCCGCTGGGATGGAGGCATGACAGCTCGAGGAAGTCTGGACGGCAAGGTGGCTCTCGTGACCGGCGGGAGCCGTGGCATCGGCGCGGCGACGGCCCTGCGACTGGCCCGGGAGGGCGCGGACGTGGCCGTCGGGTACGTCAACGGCAAGGAGGCGGCAGGGGCCGTCGTACGGGAGATGGAGGCGCTGGGGCGCCGGGCGGTGGCCCTGCGCGCGGACGTGGCGGACGCGGCCGGGTCGGTCGAGGTCGTGGACGCGGCGGCCGAGGCGCTGGGCAGGCTGGACGTCCTGGTGAACAACGCGGGGGTGGGGGTGCTCGGCCCGCTGGACGCCCTGACGCTCGCGGACGTCGACCGCGTGCTCGCCGTGAACGTGCGCTCGGTGTTCCTGGCCTCGCAGGCGGCGGCCGCGTGGATGCCGGAGGGCGGGCGGATCGTCACGATCGGCAGCTGCATCGCGCAGCGGGTGCCGGGCCCGGGCGGCACGCTGTACGCGATGAGCAAGGCGGCCCTGGTCGGCCTGACCAAGGCGCTGGCGAGGGAGCTGGGCGGCCGCGGCATCACCGCCAACCTCGTGCACCCGGGCCCGATCGACACCGACATGAATCCGGCGGACGGCCCGCACGCGGCCGGCCAGGCGGCGCTGACCGCGCTGGGCCGGTTCGGCACGGCGGACGAGGTGGCCTCGACGGTGGCGTACCTGGCGGGAGCGACCTACGTGACGGGGGCGGAGTTCGCGGTGGACGGCGGCCACGCGGCGTAGCGGGCCGGCGGGGCCGGGGCCCGGGCTTCATCGGCACGCTCGGGCCCGTCTCGCCGGCCGCGGTCAGGCCCCGCGACCGCGCCGTCCGCCCCTCCGGTGGCCCGGTCGCCCGGTGCGGCCGGGTCGGCCGCCGCACCCTCCCGGCGCCCGGCGTCGTGGCGAAACAGCCGGATCAGCCGGGACAGCCGGGTCAGCCGGGTCAGCCGGGTCAGCCGCCGAGCTCCTGGTGGCGTGCCGCGAGGCGGTTCGCGCCCTCCTGGGTCAGGGAGCCGAAGAGGCGCAGGCGGGAGATGCCGCCGTCGGGGAAGATGTCCACGCGCGCGTGCGTGCCGACGGCGGGCTCCGGCAGGACGAAGCGGTGGTTGGTGTCGGGCTGCAGGCGGGTGCGGGGCAGGATCTCCCGCCAGTCGCCGTCCTCGCCGTCCTTGACCGACACCGATGCCCACCCGGCGCTGTTGCCCTTGAGGTACGCCGTGTCGATCTCCAGCGCGCGGATCCGCGCCTGGGCGCTCAGCCGGTAGCGGATCCAGTCGTGGCCCCGGTCGCGCCGGCGGCGGGTCTCCCAGCCGTCGTCCATCTTGCGGGAGCGGCCCGGCTGGATGGTGTGGGAGGCGGGCGAGTAGAAGAGGTCCGAGGCGTCCTCGACCAGGCCGCCGTTCTCCAGGGCGACGACGTCGAACGTGCCGAGCGCGGCCAGCCAGGCCGGATCCGGGACGACCTCGCCGTGCACGCGCAGGCGGGCGATGCCGCCGTCGGGGTGCTGCCTGATCCGCAGGTGGGTGAAGCACTGCTCGGTGGCGACGGCGAAGCCGTTCGCCGCGTGGCCGCCGACCGGGGTGCGCGGGACGAGGGTCGTCCACTTCACGTCGTCACCGAGGAGTTCGGCGGGCGACGGGGAGCCGGGCACGGCGGTGCCCTCGACGGACACGGCCTGCGGGTAGTTGCCCCGGAAGTGGGCGGTGTCGACGACGATCCCGCGGATCACGCCCGGGGCGCCGAGCCGGACCAGGGCGAAGTCGTGGTCCTCGTCGGCCGGCCAGGGGTGCTCGGCGGACACGCCCCGGCGGCGTCGCGTCTCCCAGCCGTCCATGACCTTGCCCTTGTGGCCGAAGTGCTCGGGGTCGAACTCCGCGCGCTCCGGCACCAGCAGGTTCTCGCGCTCGGCGAAGAACTCGTCGTTGGCGGCCACGACACCGGCACCCAGCCGCCGGTCGGCGAGGTCGGCGTAGGAGGTGAAGGGGAAGTCCGCGGTGCGGTAGTCCGCGTAGGGGTCGCCGCCGGAGTAGGGGCTGGCGTCGCCGGTGAAGCGGGGAATCGCCGTCACGGTGATCAGGTCTTCCTTTCGGGTGTCCGGGATGGGATGTCAGTCGGTCCGGGTGAGGAGCTGCCCCTTCGGCTCGGTGAACTCGCCGTCCGCCATGATCTTCCGCCCGCGCAGCCAGGTGGCCTTCACGACGCCCTGCAGGGTCCGGCCGGCGTAGGCCGTGACGCGGTTGCGGTGCTGGAGGGCGACGGGGTCGACGGTGAAGGTCTCGTCGGGGGCGAGGACCGCGAAGTCGGCGTCGCGGCCGGGCGCGATGGCGCCCTTGCGGTCGTCGAGCCCGACCAGGGCGGAGGTCCTCGCCGACATCCAGCGCACGACGTCCTCCAGGCCGTGCCCGCGCCTGCGGGCCTCGGTCCACACGGCGGACAGGCTGAGCTGGAGTCCGGAGATGCCGCCCCAGGCCGTCGCGAAGTCGTCGGTCTTGAGGTCGGCGGTGGACGGGGAGTGGTCGGTGACCACGCAGTCGATGGTGCCGTCGGCCAGCGCCTGCCAGAGCAGGTCCTGGTTGGCGGCCTCGCGGATCGGCGGGCAGCACTTGAACTCGCTGGCGCCGTCGGGGACTTCCTCGGCGGTGAGGGTCAGGTAGTGGGGGCAGGTCTCGACGGTGATGCGCACGCCCTCGGCCCGCGCCTCGGCGATCATCGGCAGGGCGTCGCTGGAGGACAGGTGCAGCACGTGCACCCGGGCGTCGAGGGCCCTGGCCTCGCGGATGAGCTGGGCGATGGCGGTGTCCTCGGCGTCCCGCGGGCGGGAGGCGAGGAAGTCGGCGTACCGGGGGCCGGGCTGCTGGGGGGCGGTGGCGAGCAGGCGCGGGTCCTCGGCGTGCACGATGAGCAGTCCGCCGAAGGCGGCGATCTCGGCCATGGCGCGGGACAGCGCCTCCCGGTCCAGGTGCGGGAACTCCTCCACGCCGGACGGCGACAGGAACGCCTTGAAGCCGAAGACGCCGGCCTCGTGCAGCGGGCGCAGGTCCTTGACGTTGCCGGGCAGGGCGCCGCCCCAGAAGCCGACGTCGATGTGCGCCTTGTCGGCGGCGACCTGCTGCTTGGTCCGCAGGTGGGGGACGGTGGTGGTCGGCGGCAGGGAGTTGAGCGGCATGTCGACGAGGGTGGTGATGCCGCCGGCCGCCGCGGCCCGGGTGGCGGTCCAGAACCCCTCCCACTCGGTGCGGCCGGGGTCGTTGACGTGCACGTGGGTGTCGACCAGCCCGGGCAGCAGGACGTGGTCGCCCAGGTCCTCCAGGCGCGCGGCCGGCGGCACGGGCGCGTCGTGCGGGAGGACCGCGGTGATCGTGCCGCCGGTGACGGCGACCGAAGCGGCGCGCGTCCCCTCGGGCGTCACGACACGCGTCGAGCGGAGCACCAGTTCAGCGTCGGACACCCGGACCCCTTACGTTCACACGCTTCCGCGTACCGGAATTCAACTTTCTGTTGAAGAAGTCTTCACCCCCCTCCCGCACCCCGTCAAGGGCACACTGGAGCGGGACGGCCGCACGGAACCGACTCTGGACGTTTCCACAAGGCGGAATTAGACTTCCGTAAGGCAGAATGTAGAGACGTACGACCGGGGAGTCGACCGACCGCCGGGTAGGCTTCAGCTCTTCCGCCAGTCCCGAAAGGAACGCGCCGTGCCGACGTCCAGCGCCAGCACCACCGACTCCGCCCGGTCCTCCTCCAACGGCGGTGTCCAGTCCCTGGAGCGCGCCTTCGACCTGCTCGAGCGGATGGCGGACGCGGGCGGCGAGGTCGGGCTGAGCGAGCTGTCCGCGAGCAGCGGGCTGCCCCTGCCGACCATCCACCGCCTGATGCGCACCCTGGTGGCCTGCGGCTACGTGCGCCAGCAGCCCAACCGGCGGTACGCGCTCGGCCCGCGCCTGATCCGCCTCGGCGAGTCGGCCTCCCGGCTGCTGGGCACCTGGGCACGGCCGTATCTGGCCCGTCTGGTCGAGGAGACGGGCGAGACGGCGAACATGGCGCTGCTGGACGGCGACGAGATCGTGTACGTGGCGCAGGTGCCCTCGAAGCACTCGATGCGCATGTTCACGGAGGTCGGCCGGCGGGTGCTGCCGCACTCCACGGGCGTCGGCAAGGCGCTGCTGGCCGGTTTCCCGCCGGAGGAGGTGCGCGCCCTGCTCTCCCGTACGGGCATGCCCGCCGCGACGGACAAGACGATCACCACCCCCGACGGCTTCCTGGCGGCCCTGGAGGACGTGCGGGTCCGGGGCTACGCGGTCGACGACAACGAGCAGGAGATCGGGGTGCGCTGCCTGGCCGTCCCGGTGCCCGACTCCCCCACCGCCGCGGCCATCTCCATCTCCGGGCCGGCCGGGCGGGTCACGGAGGCGGCGACCGACCGGATCGTGCCGGTGCTCCAGCAGGTCGCCGGCGAACTGTCGCAGGCCCTGGCCAGCCAGAACCCCGCGTGAGCGGCTTACCGGCCTGGCCGGGCCGCTACACCGACCGGTACGGCAGCCAGGAGCTCGTCTTCGAGTCCGACGGCCGGGAGCTGATCCGCACGACGATCCGTGGCGTGCCCTTCGAGGGTGAGGCGATGGATGCGCTCGGCGCCCTGGCCGGCGAGCCGCCCGAGAAGATGTTCCGCCTCGCCGACGGCCACCTGTGCTCCTGCCTGCTGGAGTGGGACGTGCCGCTCACGGTCGGGACCCCGGGGCGGCCCCCCCGGACGGGCGTGCTGCACTGCGCCCTGCGACTGGGCGACCCGGTCCCCTCGGGCGCCCTGGACGAGGAGAGCCTGACGGTCACCCTGCGGCTCGACGGGCGCGCGTACGGCGGCGGCGAGAACCTCGGCGACTTCGAGACGGCCCTGTACGACATCCAGCGTCGGCTGCCGCCCGGGGACCGCCTGCGGGCGTGCATCGCGTGCGCCTGGTCGGACTACAGCCCGGCGGGCCGGCCGATGATGGGGGGCCTGGCCTGCTTCCGGGACGTCAGGGACCGCTACCGCCGGGTCGACGGCAAGCACGGTCCGCTGGGGATCTTCGCGCTCTGGCCGCAGCTCACCGAGTTCGTGCAGGAGACGTATCTGTGCGGGGAGTTCGAGCCGCGCGGCGCCCACGGGGGGTACCGGGGGCCCTTTCCCTAGAGGGGCCGGTCCGCCTGCGCTCGCGGGCGCGCCGGGCGGCCGAAGAGGTCCACGGCGCGGCGCACGTCGGCCAGCGCGGGGGACAGCGCGCTCATGGAGCCGATCGCGCCCGCCACCAGGAGAAGGGAACGGCGCAGACGGGGGACGTCGGGAGCGCCGGTGGCGGCCATGGCGTCCAGGGCCGCCAGTTCCTCCTCGGCGATGCTCCGGTCGGCGAACTCGCCCGGATGGGCGGCGAGCCGGCGGCGCAGCCGGGACACCGCGGTGCGCAGCTCCGTCACGCGCGGGTCCGCGCTCCCGCCGGCCGCGGGCCCCTGCCGCTCCTGCTCCGCGCTCCGCAACACGGTCCTCCCCCTCGCACCTCGTCGTGCGCCTGCCCTGCCGCACCGAAGTCCCCCCGCCACGGGCCCTGTTCGGCAGGCCCGGCCGGTGCGGTGCGGGCGACAGTAGACGACGGGGGCCGCCGCGCGCCAGTCCGCAGCGTCATCGACTTGCTCCGCTGCGTGACTTTCCGGCCCCGGGCGGACCCCCGTGCGAGGCGCGCCCCGCGCCGTCCGGGCCCCGCGCGGGGCGTGCGGTATGCAGGAGCCATGACGACACGGGAGACGACGGACGGGACGCCCGCGGTGGCCGGGCTGCTGCTCGCGGCGGGAGGGGGGCGGCGGCTCGGCGGACGCCCCAAGGCGCTGCTGACGCACCGGGGGCGGCCGCTCGTGGAGCACGCGGTGCGGGTGCTGCGCGAGGGCGGCTGCACGACGGTCCATGTCGTCCTGGGCGCGCGGGCCGACGAGGTGCGCGCCCGGGCCGCGCTGGACGGCTGTGTCCTGGTGGACAACCCGGAGTGGGAGCGGGGCATGGGGACGTCGCTGCGCGCCGGCCTCGATTCCCTGTCCGGTTCACCGGCGCGCGCCGCCCTGGTGGCGCTCGTCGACCAGCCCGGCATCGGACCGGAGGCGGTGGCCCGGGTCCTCCGGGCGTACGACGGCGAGAGCGCGCTGGTGTCCGCCGCGTACGACGGGGTGCGCGGGCATCCGGTGCTGTTCGGCGCGGCGCACTGGGCGGGCGTCGCGTCGTCCGCCGAGGGCGACCGGGGGGCCCGCGCCTACCTGAGGGAACACGCCGCGCAGGTCCGCCTGGTCGAGTGCGGCGACGTGGCCCGGCCGTACGACATCGACACCGAGGCCGATCTGGCGCACCTGGAGTGAGCGGGGTGGCACGCGGCGCCACCTTGCCTCGATCCGGAGAATCTCGACATCAACAAACGATTGAACTTCCACCATGAGGAAACTAGTATCCACTGATCAGAAGCGCCCTGCCCTCTCCGGGCGCCGATCGCCGTATCCGGGAAGACTGGCACCCGGTGCCAACCGCCGGTTCGTCTCCACAGCTCGCTGAAGGAAGTGACCGTTCATGTCCGCTCCAGCGCCGTCCCCGCTGGCCATCGTCGACGCCCAGCCCCTGCCCCGGCAGGAGGAGGTCCTCACCGAAGCGGCGCTCGCCTTCGTGGCCGAGCTGCACCGGCGGTTCACCCCCCGGCGTGACGAACTCCTGGCCCGCCGCGCGGAGCGCCGCGCCGAGATCGCCCGCACCTCCACGCTCGACTTCCTCCCGGAGACGGCCGGGATCCGCGCGGACGACTCCTGGAAGGTCGCCCCGGCCCCGGACGCCCTGAACGACCGCCGGGTCGAGATCACCGGCCCCACCGACCGCAAGATGACCGTCAACGCCCTCAACTCGGGCGCGAAGGTGTGGCTCGCGGACTTCGAGGACGCCTCCGCGCCCACCTGGGAGAACGTCGTCACGGGCCAGCTCAACCTGATCGACGCCTACACCCGGAGCATCGACTTCACGGACCCGAGGTCCGGCAAGTCCTACGCGCTGAAGGCGGACGAGGAGCTCGCCACGGTCGTCATGCGCCCGCGCGGCTGGCACCTGAACGAGCGTCACCTCACCGACGCCGGCGGCACCCCGGTTCCGGGCGCCCTGGTCGACTTCGGCCTGTACTTCTTCCACAACGCCCAGCGCCTGCTGGACCTCGGCAAGGGCCCGTACTTCTACCTGCCCAAGACGGAGTCGCACCTGGAGGCCCGCCTCTGGAACGACGTCTTCGTCTTCGCGCAGGAGTACTGCGGCATCCCCCACGGCACCGTCCGCGCCACCGTCCTGATCGAGACGATCACGGCCGCGTACGAGATGGAGGAGATCCTGTACGAGCTGCGCGACCACGCCTCCGGGCTGAACGCGGGCCGCTGGGACTACCTGTTCTCCATCGTGAAGAACTTCCGTGACGGCGGGGCCCGGTTCGTCCTGCCGGACCGCAACACGGTGACGATGACCGCCCCCTTCATGCGCGCCTACACCGAACTCCTCGTGCGCACCTGCCACAAGCGCGGTGCGCACGCGATCGGCGGCATGGCGGCCTTCATCCCCTCCCGGCGGGACGCCGAGGTCAACAAGGTGGCCTTCGAGAAGGTCCGCGCCGACAAGGACCGCGAGGCGAACGACGGCTTCGACGGCTCCTGGGTCGCCCACCCCGACCTGGTGCCCATCGCCATGGAGTCCTTCGACAAGGTCCTCGGCGACAAGCCGAACCAGAAGGACCGGCTGCGCGAGGACGTCCGCGTCGAGGCCGCCGACCTCCTCGCGATCGACTCGCTGGACGCCAGGCCCACGTACGCGGGTCTGGTCAACGCCGTGCAGGTCGGCATCCGTTACATCGAGGCCTGGCTGCGCGGCCTGGGCGCGGTCGCGATCTTCAACCTGATGGAGGACGCGGCCACCGCCGAGATCTCCCGCTCCCAGATCTGGCAGTGGATCAACGCGGAGGTCGTCCTCGACAACGGCGAGCAGGTCACCGCCGAGCTGGTCCGCAAGGTCGCCGCCGAGGAACTGGCCGGCATCCGGGCCGAGATCGGCGAGGAGGCCTTCGCGTCGGGCAACTGGCAGCAGGCGCACGACCTGCTGCTGCAGGTCTCCCTCGACGAGGACTACGCCGACTTCCTGACGCTGCCGGCGTACGAGCAGCTCAAGGGCTGAGCCGCGCGCTACCGCCCCGAGTGGCCCAGGGTCCTGCCCGGGGCCACCCGGTCGCGTACGGCCTTCTTCACGGCCGTCGGCTCCGGGAAGCCCTGCTCGCGCCGGTCCCAGACCACCTCGCCGCCGACGCGGACGACGAACACCCCGCCCGTGCCCGGCTTCAGGGCCAGCTCGGTCAGTTCCGCCTCGAAGGTGGTGAGCAGCTCCTGGGCCAGCCAGGCCGCGCGCGGCAGCCAGCGGCACTGCGTGCAGTACTCGATCTCGACACGGCCGCTCATCCCAGGTGCACCGACCAATCCTGTTCGGCCGCGGGCTTGCCGTGCAGGTCGGGCACCTGCCTGAGCCACGCGGGGCGTTCCCTCTGGTTGCGTTCCGCCCGCCGGGCCTCCTCGGCGGCGAGCTCCTCCCGGCTGGGGAAGTCGGTGGGCAGCCACGCCGCCGACGCCTCCACCCGCGCGTGGAGGTACCGCACGTAGGCCTCGCGGGCCGCGTCCGGGCCGCTGAAGGCGGCGTCCCCGGCGAGCCAGGCGTCCGGCACCTCCGCGAGGATCCGGCGCAGCAGTTCCTCGGTGACCCTGGGGGCGAGTTCGGCGTCGGCGGCGCGGACGTCGGGCCCGTAGTGACCGAGGGCGTGGTGGCGGAAGTCGTAGGCCTTGGCGGGGTCGGTGCCGTCCCAGCGGTGGTGGAAGACCAGCGCGGCGCCGTGGTCGATCAGCCACAGGCGCGGGCGCGCGATGCCCAGGGTGGGCCAGACCATCAGGTTCGAGCTGTGCACCGTGCGGTCGACGTTCACGGTCAGGGCGTCCAGCCAGACGATCCGCCCCGCCTCCAGGGGATCGACGGGGAAGACCCGGGCGATCTCCGGGGTGAGGTCGCGGGCGCCGGGCAGGTGGTCCATGCCGAGGTTGAGGCCCGCGCTGGCCGCGTGCAGCTCGCGGACTTCCTGGTGCGGCTCGCCGCCGGCGACCGCCGGGTCGAAGTGCACCAGGACCAGCTCGGGGAAGCGCAGCCCGAGGGCGCGGGCCAGCTCGCCCACGACGATCTCGGCGACCAGCGCCTTGCGGCCCTGCGCGGAGCCGGTGAACTTCACGACGTACGTGCCCAGGTCGTCCGCCTCGACGACCCCGGGGACGGAGCCGCCGGAGTGCAGGGGTTCGACGTAACGGGTGGCGGTGACCTCTCTCAGCATGCTGCGAGGCCCCGCAGACGGTCCACCTGGCTCTTCACGGCCGACTCCAGCGCATACGCCCGAGCATACGCACACCCGCGGCCCGCCGCGGCGGCACTCCTCCGCAGGCGGGTAAGGCGACCCTAAGCACCCCGGGTTAGGCTGCGGCCGACCGTCCGACACGCACACCCCGGGAGCCGGCCTTGCCGTACACGACCGACAAGGACGGCCGCGAGCCGCACGCCCGGGCCGAACACGGCTGGACGGAGCTGGAGTCGGCCGACGAACTGCGCCAACTGCTGGGCGAGCCCTGGCCCGTGGTGATCGAGAAGGTGCACGACCGGCTCACCGGCCAGGACCGGGACATTCTGGCCCGCTCGCCCTTCTGCCTGCTGGCCACCTCCGACGCGCGGGGCAACTGCGACGTCTCGCCGCGCGGGGACGCCCCGGGGTTCACGCACGTCCTCGACCCGGGCACCCTCGCCCTGCCCGACCGGCCGGGCAACCGGCGCGGCGACAGCTTCCGCAACATCCTGGCCAATCCGCACGCCGGCCTGCTGTACCTGGTGCCGGGCGCCAAGGAGGTGCTGCGCGTCAACGGGCGGGCCCGGATCCTCACCGACGCCCCGTTCTTCGACGCCCTGGCGCAGGACGGCGGGCGCCCGGCACTCGCCCTGGTCCTGGAGATCGACGAGATCTATCTGCACTGCCCGATGTCGCTGCGCCGCTCGGGCGTGTGGGACCCGGCGTCGTGGCCCACCGCGTGAGTCCCGGCGCCCTACCCCTTGTCAAGCAGATATTAGGTTAGGCTAACCTTCGCCTGTGAGATCTGGTGAAGAACCCGTGGGCGGAGCGCGTCTGCGCGGGCATCAACTGTCGGCCACCGGCGTGACCGTGTCCTACGACGGCACCGACGTCGTGCACGACGCGGCGCTCGCGCTGCGGCCCGGTGAGGTGACCGTGCTGGTCGGTCCCAACGGCAGCGGCAAGTCGACGCTGCTGCGCACCATCGCCAGGCTGCAGCGGGCCCGGCGGGCGGAGCTGACGCTCGACGCGACCACCGACGGACTGGCCCTGTCCGCCAAGGAGTTCGCCCGGTACGTGGCCCTGCTGACGCAGGGACGGCCCACGCCGAGCGGGCTCACCGTGCGCGACCTCGTGGAGTTCGGCCGCTATCCGTACCGGGGCCGCTTCGGCCGTCCCGACCCGGACGCGCAGGCCGCCGTGGAGCGGGCGCTGGCGCTGACCGGGGTGAGCGAACTCGCCGAGCGCGGCGCCGACCACTTGTCCGGCGGGCAGTTGCAGCGCGTCTGGCTGGCCGGCTGCCTCGCGCAGGAGACCGGCGTACTGCTGCTGGACGAGCCCACCACCTATCTCGACCTGCGCTACCAGGTCGAACTGCTGGACCTCGTCCGCGACCTGGCCGACGACCACGGGATCGCCGTGGGCGTCGTCCTGCACGACCTCGACCAGGCGGCGGCCCTCGCCGACCGGATCACGCTCCTCGAAGCGGGCCGGATCGTCGCCGACGGCCGGCCCGAGGACGTCCTGACCCCCGAGCGGCTCACCGCCGTCTACGGCATCCGCATCGACGTCGACACAGATCCCCACACCGGCCGCATACGGACCCGACCGATCGGCCGGCACCACACCCGTTCCAACCGAAGCGAAAGGCTCGGCACCACCACATGAGACGCCTCCTGCTCACCGCGGCCACCACCACCGCCGCGGCGCTCACCCTGGCCGCCTGCGGCACCACCGAGCCGGCCGCCGACAGCTCCGAGAAGAAGCCCTCCGAGGCCATCACCCTCACGGACTCCACGGGCGCGAAGGTCAAGCTCGACGGACCCGCCAAGAAGGTCGTCGCCACCGAGTGGAACGAGGTCGAGAGCCTCATCACGCTCGGCGTCGACCCGGTGGGTGTCGCCGACGTCAAGGGCTACAAGATCTGGGACTCCGCGGTCCCGCTGAAGAACGAGCCGAAGGACATCGGCACGCGCGGCGAGCCCAGCATGGACACCATCGCCTCGCTCTCCCCCGATCTGATCGTGGCCAGCTCCGACCTGCCGGACGCCGCCGTGAAGCAGCTGCGGAAGGTCGCGCCGGTCCTGGAGATCAAGTCGGCGGACGCCTCCGATCAGATCGGCCAGATGTTCGAGAACCTCGACCTCATCGCCAAGGCGACCGGCACCACCGACAAGGCCGAGGCGGCCCGCAAGAGCTTCGAGGGCAAGGTCGCCGAGGGCAAGAAGGCCCTCGCCGACGCCGACCTGGCCGGCACCGACATCGCCTTCGCCGACGGCTACGTGACGTCCAACCAGGTCTCCCTGCGCCCCTACACCAGCGGCTCCCTGATCGGCTCCGTCAACGAGCGGCTCGGGCTGAAGAACGCCTGGAAGGTCAAGGGCGACCCGGCCTACGGCCTCGGCACCACCGACGTCGAGGGGCTGACCGGCCTGCCGAAGGACGTGCAGTTCGCCTACATCGGCAACGACGGCGACAAGTCCAGCAACCCCTTCGCCGGCCAGCTGAAGAAGAACGCCGTGTGGACCTCCCTGCCGTTCGTCAAGGCGGGCGACGTGCACCGGCTGCCCGACGGCATCTGGATGTTCGGCGGTCCCCGGTCGATGGAGGCGTACATCGACGCCCTCGTCGACGCGCTGCAGAAGTAACGCCCGTCATGGCCGTCACCGAAGCACCCCCCGCCACCCGTCCGCCGGCGGCCGCGTCCCGGACGGGTGCGGCCGCGGTGACGGCCGGACTCGTCCTCGCTGTCGCCGTCCTCGCCGTCGTCGACATCACCCAGGGCACCGCGGCCGTCGGGCCCGCCCAGGTGTTCAAGGCCCTGACCGGGCAGGCCGACGCGGGCGACGCCTCCGTCGTCATCGCCTCCCGGTTGCCGCGGATGGCCGCCGGCATCCTGGTCGGCGTCGTCCTCGGCATCGCCGGGGCCGTCCTGCAGGCCGTCAGCCGCAACGTGCTGGCCTCGCCCGACACCCTCGCGGTGAACGCCGGTTCGTACCTGGCGCTCGGCCTGGCCGGCGCGTCCGGCGTCTCGCTGCCGCTGCTGGCCTCCTCCGGTGTCGCCTTCGCGGGCGGACTGGCGGCGGCGGCCGTCGTGCTCGCCCTGTCCGGCCTGGGCACCGGCACCGTCCGGCTGGTCCTCGCCGGCACGGCGCTCGCACTGGGGCTGAACTCCGTCACCGAGGGACTGCTGCTGCTGTTCCCGCAGGAGACCGAGGGCCTCTACCAGTGGAACCAGGGCAGCATCGGCCAGAACGGCTTCGACGGCGTGCTGCAGATGCTGCCGATCGCGCTGGCCGGACTCGCCGGGCTGCTGCTCGTCGCCCGCCGGGTCGACGCCCTCGCCCTGGGGGACGACGCGGCGCGGGGACTGGGCGTCCCGGTCACCGCCACCCGGGTCACGGTGGTCGTCCTCGCGGCCCTGCTGTCGGCGTCCGCCGTCACGCTCGCCGGACCGCTCGGCTACGTCGGCCTGTGCGCACCCGCCCTGGTGCGTCCGCTCGCCCGCCGCTTCCGGGGCTTCGTGCGCGCCCGGGCGGCCCTGCCCGCGGCCGGACTGGCCGGTGCCGCGCTGGTGCTGGGCTCCGACGTGCTGCTGCGGGCGCTCATCCCCGCCGACACCGCCGTGGCCGTCCCCACCGGCATCGTCACCAGTCTGGTGGGCGCGGTGTTCCTGGTGGTGACGGCCCTGCGGCTGCGCGACACGGCCGGGGCCGAGACCCCGGACCGGCTGCGCATCCCGAGCCGGGCGGTGTTCACCGTCACCGTGGTCGTGCTGGCCGCCGTCGTCGTCGGCGTGACCGTGGCCGGTGTGCTGCTGGGCGACAGCAAGCTCCTGCTGGGCGACGTCGCCAACTGGGCGCAGGGGCGGGCCGGTCAGGCCGTGTCCTTCGTCCTGGACACACGGGTGCCGCGGGTGCTCGCGGCCCTGTGCGCGGGCGCGGCGCTGGCCCTGGCCGGCACCCTGGTGCAGGCGGTGACCCGCAATCCGCTGGCGGAGCCGGGCGTGCTGGGCGTGTCGGGCGGGGCCGCACTGGCCGCCGTCGTGCTGGTGACGACCGTGCCGTCCGCGGGCTCCTGGGGCATCGCCGGTGCCGCGTTCGGCGGGGCCGCCCTGGCCTCCGCCGTCGTCTTCGGGCTCGCCGCCCGCGGCGGCTACCGGCAGAACCGGCTGGTGCTGGTGGGTATCGGCATGGCGGCCGGCTCCACGGCCCTGATCAGCCTGCTCATCGTGCTCACCGACCCGTTCAACGCCACCAAGGCGCTGACCTGGCTGTCCGGTTCGACGTACGGGCGGACCACGGCGGACGTCGTGCCGGTCGCCCTGGTGCTGGTGTTCGGCCTGGCCGTGGCGGTGGCCCGGCGCACCGAGCTGGACCTCGTCTCCCTGGACGACCACACCCCCCGGCTGCTCGGCCTCGCCCTGCCCCGGGCCCGGCTGGGCTTCCTGGTGGTGGGCGTCCTGCTGGCCGCGACCGCCGTGGCCTCGGCCGGCACCATCGGCTTCGTCGGACTGGTGGCGCCGCACGCGGCCCGCGCCCTGGTGGGCCGGCGGCACGTGCGGGTCGTGCCGGTGGCGGTGCTGCTGGGCGCCGCGCTCGTCGGGACGGCCGACCTGATCGGACGCACGGTCATCGCCCCCGCCCAGCTCGGGGCCGGCCTGATGACCGCGGTGATCGGCACGCCGTACTTCCTGTACCTGCTGGTCCGCGGCCGGAGGGCGACATAGGGCGGCACACGAGGCGCAATGCCTGAAATGCCCCGATCATCCCTGTTGTATGGATCCACGCACAACAGGGATGAGGGAGCATGGCCAAGGACATCACGGACGCGGGCCCGCCGCCGTCCGCGAGCCTGAAGCCCGACGCGATCGGGTTCCTCGACGCGCTGGTCATCGGGCTCAACGCCACCTCACCGGCGTACTCGGTGGCGGCGGTCATCGGGCCGGTCGTGGCCCTGGTGGGCCTGTACGCCCCCGGGGTCATGCTCGCCGCGTTCGTGCCCATGCTGCTGATCGCGTCGGCGTTCTACTACCTCAACAAGGTCGACCAGGACTGCGGCACCACCTTCTCGTGGGTGACCCGCGCCATGGGGCCGTGGGCGGGCTGGCTCGGCGGCTGGGCCATCGCGATGACCGGCGTCCTGGTCGTCGGGTCGCTCGCGGACGTCGCCGTGACCTTCTTCCTGCTCGCGGTCGGTCTGGACGGCTGGGCGGACAACGACGTCGTGCGCCAGGTCCTGACGGTGCTGCTGATCGTGGTGATGACGGCCCTGTGCGTGATCGGCACCGAGGTGTCGGCCAAGGTGCAGAACGTGCTGATCCTGGCGCAGGTCGCCTGCCTGCTCGCCTTCGCCGTCGTGGCGCTCTACCGCGTGTACGCCGGCACCGGCACGCTCGACGCGATCAGACCCGAGTTCTCCTGGCTGAACCCGTTCGGCGCGGGCGGGGCGCCGCTGACCGCCGCCCTGCTGCTGGGGATGTTCATCTACTGGGGCTGGGAGTCGGCGGTCAACCTCACCGAGGAGGTCGAGGACTCCGCCACCGCGCCCGGCAGGGCCGCCGTCTGGTCGACGGTGCTGCTGCTGGTGACCTACGTGGCGGTCGCCTTCGCGGTCGTGGGCTACGCCGGCACCGCCTACCTGGAGGAGAACGCCGCCGAGGAGGAGTTCGTCTTCGCGCTGCTCGCCGGGGAGGTGATGGGCGGCTGGGACTGGGTGGTGCTGCTGGCGGTCTCCACCTCCGCGCTCGCCTCCACGCAGACGACGATCATCCCCGCCTCGCGCACGGGGCTGTCCATGGCCCGCCGCCACGCGCTGCCCGCGCACTTCGGCCGCATCCACCCGCGCTTCCGCACCCCCGACGTGAGCACCTGGTGGGTCGCGGGCATCGCCAGCGCCTGGTACCTCGTGGTGTACAACCTCAGCGAGAACGCCCTGTTCGACTCCCTCACGGCGCTGTCGCTGCTCATCGCCTTCTACTACGCCCTCACCGGCGTGGCCTGCGCGGTGTACTACCGCCGCCAGCTGACCCGCAGCGTCCGCGACTTCGTGCTGATCGGGCTCGGCCCGCTGATCGGCGCCGGACTGCTGGCCTGGTTGCTGGTGGAGTCGGTGACGGACATGGCCGATCCGGCCAACTCCTACAGCGGCGTCTCCTGGTTCGGGCTGGGTCCGCCCCTCGTCATCGGCATCGGCATCGCGCTGACCGGCGTGGTCCTCATGATCGTGCGGCGGCTGCGGGCACCCGCCTTCTGGTCGGAGCAGCCGGGCGTGGTCGACCCGGCCCTCCTCGACGGCAAGGAGTCCTGACGATGTCGGTGGTCCTCGGCTACGACGAGTCCCCGGGCGCGCGGCGCGCCCTGCAGGTCGCCATCGAGGTGGCGACCGCGTACGACGAACGGCTGGTCATCGTCTACGGGGCCGCCGCCCCCGGCGTCACCGGCGAGGAGTACGGCGCCCACCACGACGCCGTCCGCGAGGCGGGGAACACCGCGCTCGGCCGCGCGGTGCGGGTGGCCGAGGAGGCCGGGGTGCGCACGGAGGTCGAACTGGTCGACGAGCGGCCCGCGCAGGCCCTGCTCGACGCCGCGGGCCGGCACGGCGCCCGGGTCATCGTGGTGGGCACCTGGGGCGAGAGCCCCGTGCGCGGCGCGCTCCTCGGCTCGACCCCGCACAAGCTGCTGCACCTGTCGAGCGTGCCCGTGCTGTGCGTACCGGCCGAGTCCTGAGCCGGGCGGGCGCCTCCCGGCCCGGGCGGTCGAGCTGCGGGCATCGCGCGGGTCCCGGGCCGTACGGCTCTCCCCGGCCGGCTGCTCCCCCGTCAGGTTTCCTCCCCGTCAGGCTCCTTGCCCGTCAGGTTCCTTCCCTGAGCGGGTTGGGCAGGGGCAGGTAGCGGGCGTCGGCGCCGTCCGCTCCCGTCCAGCGCAGCAGCAGGTTCGTCTTGGCGGGGAGGGTGGGCGAGGCCAGCAGGGCCGGGATCTCGGGCACGTCGTGGCGCGCCAGTTCGCGGCGGACGGCGGGCCAGGGGTCGAACCCGGCGTGCCGCTCGGCGAGGGCGGCGGCGATCTCCGTGAGGTGGTTGACGACCAGGCAGTACACCAGCCGCTCCCAGCCCGCCTCGCGCGGGACGTCCGGCAGCAGCTTCACCCCCTCGGCGTCCCGGTACAGCGCCTGCACCGGAACGCCGTCCGCGTCCACGGCGACCAGCGTGTTCTGCAGGTGGGCCTCCAGGACGACCCCGTGCCGGGCGAACGCCCACAGCACCGGGGGAACCGCGCACGCCAGGTACGCCGTCCACCAGCCCTCCGGGTCGGTGGTGCGCTCCAGCGGGCTCCCCTCGAAGCCTTCGGACAGGCCGGCGGCGAGCAGCGGGGTCGCCCCCGGCAGGAGCCGGTCCCCGAACCCGTCGCGGACGAGGACGGCCAGCGCCTCGAAGGCGAACCCGGCCGTGCGGTACCCCCGGTCGCCGAGCCAGGCCGGGGGGCCGTCGAACGTCTCGAACGCGGCGGACACGGCCGTGTCGGTCCGGCGCAGGGCGAGCAGGTCGTGGCGCCACAGCCGGCGGATGTCGTTGGTGATCCGCACGTCGAGGCTGAACTTGAGGAAGACGTCGTGGCCGGGCGCGTACAGCGTGCGCACGGCGGCCGTGGGCCAGGTGCCGGGGGCGGCCGAGCCCAGGTGGACGAGCCGGCCGTCGGCGAAGGCGGCGGCGAGTTCCGCCGCGGCCAGGTCGAGCTGCCAGGGGTGGGCCGGCAGCAGCCGGTAGCCGGGCGGGGCCGTGCCGAGCGCGTCGAGCGCCGAGGTGTCGCCCTCCTCCACGACGGTGTCCTCGCGCGCGCCCAGCAGGGTCACCGGGAACGCGGCGTACGCCTCCGGGGCCCAGGGCAGCCAGCCGGCGGCGGGACCGCCGCCGCGGGCCTTGGGGGCGGGGTGGTGCGTGTGGCCGGTCAGCAGCGACTGCTCGGAGCGCCGGTAGGGGTCCGCGGGCGGGGCGGTCCGGGCCCGGGCTGCCAGCAGCGCGGCGACGGCGTCGCGGCTGTCGAGCATCTCGGCGGGCAGGTCGTGGTTGGACAGGCCGGTGCGGTGGCGCAGTTCGTCGGCGACGAGTTCCACCAGCCCGGCGTGGTCGAGGCGGTGCCAGCCGTCCCGGGTGCGCACCTCGGGCGCTGCGGGGCGCCGCGTCCCGCGCACGCGCAGCAGGCGGTCGCCGCCGGGCAGGTGGTACACCCGGTGCCCGCCCTCGCGGCCCACCGGCCGGGCCACTTCGCGCAGCAGGCAGTTCAGCAGCGGCGCGGCGGCGTACGCGTCGGCGAGGCCGGCGGTGGCCGGGTCGTCACCGTGGGCCGAGTCGTCGTCGGCGGGCGGGGGCATGAGGTCCACGCGTTCCACTCGTCCCTGTGGTCCTTCCAGCGTTCCGGGCGGAGATGATCAGTATGTCGGTCGTCGCCGTCCCGCTGTGACGCCCTATTCGTACCCGAGGAGCCCGCCGTGCACCGTTCCCCCCGCGCCGAGACCGAGGCAGCCGAGGAACTGGCCGTCGTACGGCCCGCCCTGCTGCCGCGGTACGAGGCCGAACTGCCCGGTGCCCGGGCGGCCGTGCTGTCCCGTCTGTGGCGCGGTCTGGCCCATGATCCGCTGCCCTGGGCCGTCCGCCGGGAGGCCGGCGGTGACGGGCTGACCCTGCACCTGGCGGACGGGCGCCGGCTGCACGGGCCGCGCCCGGACCCCTACGCGACCGGTGCGGCCGTCACGGCCGTGCGGCTCGACGGGACGGACCACGACGACCCGGCGCGGCTGATCGCGGAGCTGGCCGTGCCGCACTCCGCCCCCTTCGCCGCCGAACTCGCCCACAGCGTCGCCTCGATGGCCCTGTCGCGCGCCGGGCAGACCGGAGCGGGCGCGCGGTGGCCGGAGCACGACTGGGAGTGGGAGCAGCGGATCGTGGACGGGCACCCGTTCCATCCGGCGTGCCGGTCGCGGCCCGGTTTCTCGGTGGCCGAGCAGCTCGCGTACGGGCCCGAGCACCGGCCGGTGGTGGAGCTGGGGATGGTGCCGGTGCGGGCGGGCGAGTGCCTGGTGTCGGGCGTGTGGCCGCGGGAGCTGCGGGAGGGGGAGCACCTGCTGCTTCCGGTGCACCCCTGGCAGGCCGCGCACGTGCTGAAGCGGACCTGCGACCGGCGCCGCCCCGGGCATCCGCTGATGGCCCTGCGGACGCTGGCGCTGCCCGGCGGGCCGCACGTGAAGACCTCGCTCAGCGCCCGGCTGACGTCCTCCGTGCGGGACATCTCGCTGCCCTCGGTGGCCGCCTCCGCGCTGCTGTCGGACTTCGCCGCGACGCCCGCGGCCCGCACGGAGGGCCTGCTGCACGTCACGCGCACGCTGGGCGCCGCCGCGGCCGGTTCGCCCGACTTCGCGGCCGTCCTGCGGGAGTCGCCGCAGACGTACGCGGCGCCCGGTGAACGGGTCCTGCCGGTGGCGGCCCTGGCGACCACCGACCTGCCCCGCTCCCCCGCCTGGCTGGCCCGGTTCGCGCGTCTCGCCCTCACCGTCGGCCTGCGGCTGCTGGACCTCGGGGTGGCGCTGGAGGCGCACGGCCAGAACCTGCTGGTGGTGCTCTCCGCCTCGGGCGAACCGCTGCGGCTGGTCTACCGGGACCTGGCCGACATCCGCGTCAGCCCGGCCCGCCTGACGCGGCACGGCATCGCGGTGCCCGACCTGCCCGCGCGCATGGTCACCGACGACGAACGCACACTGCGCCGCAAGCTGTTCGGCTCCCTGGTGGCGGGCGCCCTCGCCGGGACGGCGGGCTCGGGCGCGGCACTGGCCGCGGCCCTGGAGACGGCGGTGCGCGATCTCCCTCCCACCGCGGATCTGGCGGCACTGCGCACCGAGCCCGTGCCGGCGAAGGCGCTGACGTTGATGCGGCTCTCCCCGCGGACGCCCGGGGACCAGTGGGCGGACCTGCCCAACCCCCTGCTGTGAGACTCGTTTTGGAGCCCGGCCCGCGTGATCAATAGGATCCGCCGATGATCACAAGAACACGGCTGGCGGCGGGCGTGTGCGCCCTGCTCGCCGCGCTCACGGCCGGGCTCGCCTTCCCGGCCGGGGCGGCCGCCGGCGAACCCACGGGCCAGGACGCCCCCAAGGTCGACCTCGTCCTCGACGTGAGCGGCTCGATGCGGGCGCGCGACATCGACGGCCGGTCCCGGATGGCCGCCGCGAAGCAGGCCTTCAACGAGGTGCTCGACGCGACGCCTGAGGGGGTCGAGCTCGGCATCCGCACCCTGGGCGCCGACTACCGGGGCGACGACCGCAGGACCGGCTGCAAGGACACCGCGCAGCTCTATCCGGTCGGCCCGCTGGACCGCACCGAGGCGAAGACGGCCGTCGCGACGCTCAGCCCGACCGGCTGGACACCCATCGGCCCGGCCCTGCTGAAGGCGGCCGGCGACCTGGACGGCGGCGACGGCTCCAAGCGCATCGTGCTGATCAGCGACGGCGAGGACACCTGCGCCCCGCTCGACCCGTGCGAGGTGGCCCGGGAGATCGCCGCGAAGGGCATCGGCATGACCATCGACACCCTGGGACTGGTGCCGACCGCCAAGCTGAGCCGGCAGCTCAGCTGCATCGCGGAGGCGACCGGCGGCACCTACACCTCCGTGGAACACCAAGACGAACTCACCGACAAGGTCAACGAGTTGGTGGAGCGCGCGGCCGACCCGGTGGTGACGCCGGTGCCGGCGGAGGGGGCCGCCGCGTGCGCGCAGGCGCGGACGCTGGAGTCCGGCCTCTACAGCGACCGTGCGGAGTCCGGGCAGCAGCGCTGGTACCGGGTGGACGTGCGGCCGGGTCAGGAACTGCGCGCCGCGGTGTCCGTGGCGGCCGACCGGGCCGTGAACCCCGGCCACGGGGTGCTGCTGCGGGCGGTCACCGCCAAGGGGCGCGAGATCGTGCGCGGCGAGGCGGCGGGCCACGGCCGCACCGACGTCGTCTCGACCGGTCTGCGCTACCCGAAGGCCGACAGCGACGACGAGGAGGCCCCCGCCGAGGCGGTCTGCCTGGCGGTCTCGCACTCCTTCTCGGCGGCTTCCGGCGTGAAGACCACTCCGGGGCTGCCGCTGGAGCTGACGGTGGACGTCGTGGACGCCCCGGACCCGGCCGGCGACGTGGCCGCCTTCGGTCTGGGTCGCGGCTGGTGGCTGCTCGGCGTCCTCGTTCTCGCCGGCTTCCTCGCCGGTCTCGTGTGGGGCTGGCTGTCGCGCTGGCGGGTCGCGGTCTGGAGGACCAACTGATGCGAGTTCTGCGTGTGACCATCGCCGCGCTGCTGACCGCGGGCCTGGCCGCCGCCCCCGCGGCGGCCGACTCCTCGCCGAGCCCGTCGCCGGACGGCTCCGCCGCCCCCTCGCGGGCCGGTACGTCGTTCCGTACCGCGACGGAGATCGAGCAGGGGCAGCGGGCCACGGCGAGCGCCTCCACCGGTGACTACCTGTACTGGTCGTTCCCGGCCGACACCGGGCAGCGCCCCACGGTCCGGGCGACGGTGAAGCTCCCGGAGACCCACGCCTCCCAGACCTGGCAGATCGACGTCCACGACGGGCTGCGCCGCCGCCAGGCCTGCCGCTACGGGGCGCAGACGCGCACCGCCGCCGCGGACGCCGCCTCGGTGGAGCTGTCCTGCGCGCTGCGCACGGTCCGGGCCTGGTCCGAACCGTGGGCCGCCGATCCCCTGCCGGGCACCTACTACCTCCGCCTGACGGCCACCGGCGTCGGCACCGGTGACCTCGGTCTGCCGGTGGACGCCGAGGTGCGGGTGGAGTCCGAGGACGCGGGGGGCGCCGCGGCGGTGGACGGCTCGCTGTCCGAGCCGCTGGTGCCGGGCATCGCGAACGCGCCGGAGGAGGAGCGCGAGGACGCGGCCGTGCTGGCCGGCCTCGAACCCGAGGACGGCTGGAGTTCCGGCTGGTGGTCGGACCGGTGGGTGTGGACGGGGCTGGGCGGCGTCCTGGCCGCGCTGGCCGGGGTCGGCGGACACGCGCTGACGCGCGGCTCGGGACGGCCGTCCCGGGTACCGCCCGGCGCCTGACCGCGACCGACGTTCCCTCAGAAGGCCCGCCCGGTGCGGGCCTTCTGCCGTCCGGGCGCACGGCGCGGCCGGCCGGGACTCCGGCGGCGCCGCCGGGCGGGACGGACCGGGGAGGGCGGCACGCGCCGGGCGCGGCGGCCCGCCCGGGCGTGCGCGCCCCGGACCGGCTCAGGCGTCCCTGAGCGCCTTGGCGAGCGCGCCCTCGCCGCTCACCTGGACCCGGCCCGCCCGGACGGCCGCGGCCAGGTCCAGCTCCCCGCGGCTCAGCGCCAGGCACGTGGCGGTGTCCAGGGCCAGCCGGGCGTCCGGCTCCACGGGGGCGGGCCCGTCGCCGAAGACCGGCCCCTGCCCGGCTCCGGCGTACAGGTGGAACCGGCCTTCCTCCAGGCCGACTTCGACGAGCCCCTCGCCGTCCAGCAGGCGCAGCATCGGCAGGGCGAACCAGTGCGCGCGCACGGCGTCCGTGGGCCTGCGCTCCCCCAGCTCCGCCTCGCCCCACGCGCCGAGCGCCTGGAGCACCGGCAGCAACTCCCGCCCCCGGGCCGTCACTTCGTACACGGACACGGCGCCGGGCGGGGGCAGTCTGCGCCGGGTCGCGAGGCCGTCGCGCTCCATGTCCCGCAGCCGCGAGGCGAGTACGTCCGTGCTGACCCCGGGCAGGTCCGCGTGCAGGTCGGTGTAGCGGCGGGGACCGGCGAGGAGCTCCCGGACGATCAGGAGGGTCCAGCGGTCGCCGACCAGGTCGAGGGCGCGGGCGACGGAGCAGTACTGGTCGTAGCGTCGGCGAGGTGGCATGCGGGGCAGTCTAGACAAGTTGTTGGACTTTCCAAGCGACTACTTGGTAAAACCAAGCAGCACCAGTCGCCAGAGGGGAAGCAGCGCATGGAGTTCCGCCAGTCGAGCAAGCTGAGCGAGGTCTGCTACGAGATCCGCGGCCCGGTCATCGAGCACGCCGACGCGCTGGAGGAGGCCGGGCACAGCGTGCTGCGGCTCAACACCGGCAACCCGGCGCTGTTCGGCTTCGAGGCGCCCGAGGAGATCGTCCAGGACATGATCCGGATGCTGCCGCGGGCGCACGGCTACACCGACTCGCGCGGCGTCCTGTCCGCCCGGCGCGCGGTCGCCCAGCGCTACCAGACGCTCGGCCTGGAGGTCGGCGTCGACGACGTCTTCCTCGGCAACGGCGTCTCCGAGCTGGTCTCGATGGCCGTCCAGGCGCTGATCGAGGACGGCGACGAGATCCTGATCCCCGCCCCCGACTTCCCCCTCTGGACCGCGGTGACCACCCTCGCGGGCGGCAGGGCGGTCCACTACCTCTGCGACGAGCGGGCCGACTGGTACCCCGACCTCGACGACATGGCCGCGAAGATCACCGATCGCACGAAGGCGGTCGTGATCATCAATCCGAACAACCCCACCGGCGCGGTCTATCCGAAGGAGATCGTCGAGGGCATCCTCGACCTCGCCCGCCGTCACGGCCTGCTGGTCTTCGCCGACGAGATCTACGACCAGATCCTCTACGACGACGCCGTGCACCACTCGGCCGCCGCGCTCGCCCCCGACCTGGTGGTCCTCACCTTCTGCGGCCTGTCCAAGACCTACCGCGTGGCGGGCTTCCGCTCCGGCTGGCTGGTGGTCACCGGCCCGCGGCAGCACGCCAGGGACTACCTGGAGGGCCTGACCATGCTGGCCTCCATGCGGTTGTGCGCCAACGCGCCCGCGCAGTACGCCATCCAGGCCGCGCTCGGCGGCCGGCAGTCCATCGGCGAGCTGACCGCGCCGGGCGGGCGGCTGCGGGAGCAGCGGGACGTGGCCTGGCGCAAGCTCAACGAGATCCCGGGCGTGAGCTGCGTGAAGCCCAAGGGCGCGCTGTACGCGTTCCCCCGGCTCGATCCCGAGGTGTACCCGATCCACGACGACGAGAAGTTCGTCCTGGACCTGCTGCTGCGGGAGAAGATCCAGGTGGTGCAGGGCACGGGCTTCAACTGGCCCACGCCCGACCACTTCCGGATCCTGACCCTGCCGCACGCCGACGACCTGGAGGCGGCGATCGGCCGCATCGGGCGGTTCCTCGCCGGGTACCGGCAGTAGCCCCACGGCCGGTGGCAGGGACCGGCCGGGGCCCGCGGCCGGGCGGCGCCCTCAGCCGGGCGGGCGGGGCGGTTGTCAGTGGCGGGTCGTAGCCTTCGGGCAGGTGGGGCGAGCGCCCCGGGCCCTGCCGACGCCGGAGAGGAGCGCGCCGTGACCCGACCGCCGACCGCCGCGCAGCGGCGGGTCATCGACACCGCCGACCCGGTCACCGGGCGGCTGAAGGGCACACCGGCGCAGCTCGCGGCGCTGGTGCAGCGGGGGTTCGCCTTCCGGCACCCGAGACCGCCGCACGACCACTTCCTCACCCCGGAGGGGCACCGGGTGCGCCAGGGCATCACACAGGCACCCGAGGCCGCCGCCGGGACCCCCGCCGCCCCGTCGGGCGTGTTCGCGGCCCGCACCGGGGGCGAGGCGGAGCCACCGGCGTCCGGCCCCGCGCGGCGCCGCGAGGTGCACAGCGCCTGGCAGGGGTTGGTGGAGCTGCGCCGGATGACCAACCCGGACGGCTCGGTGGACCGGCCCTGCGGCTGGGAGCGGACGCACCTGGTGCAGGCCGCGGCCCTGGCCCTGGAGGCGGCCGGGCACCGCCCCGCCGGACCGGACGACGGGGGCTACCGGGTGCGGGACACCCCGCAGCCGGAGGCCGTCGCCGTCCACGAGCCGGACCCGGGGGCGCTGCGGGCCTGCGCGGCCACCCTCGAAGGCGCAGGCTGGCAGGTGAGCGAGCACCGCGAGCCGCGCACCGGCGCCCGGTACCTCCTGGCCTCACCGCGCCGGGCGTGACGGACGTGCCAGGATCGGTGGATCGTTGCGCAGTGCACGAGAGTTGCGAAGGGGAAGCCGTGAGCGAGCCGTTTTCCGTGCCCGTCACCGTCCGCGGGTACGAGACCGATGTGCAGGGGCACCTCAACCAGGCGGTGTACCTCAACTACGCCGAGCACGCCCGCTGGGCGCTGCTCCAGGCCGCCGGGATCACGCAGAGCGCCCTGGTCGGCAGCGGCGTGGGCCCGGTCGCGCTGGAGACGACCATCCGCTACCGGCGCGAGTTGCTCGCGGGCGACGAGGTGGAGGTGACCTGCGCCTTCGAGTGGGGCGGCGGCAAGACGTTCCGGATCGAGCAGGCGGTGGTGAAGGCCGACGGCACGGTGGCCGCCGAGATCACGGCGGTCGGCGGGATCCTCGACCTGGAGCGGCGCAAGCTGGTCGCCGATCCCGCCGCGGTGTTCCGGAAGCTGGCGTCGGACCCGGGCCCGTTGGGGCTCTAGGGGGGGGCCGGGCGGGTCGTGAGGCCCGCGAATCCGCGGCCCCGGCCGGTGTGACACCGGCCGGGGCGGGGCCCGGGGGACGCCGGGGTCCTCAGGACGAGGCGGCCCGGGCGGTGGGGACGCCCGTCAGCTCCTCGCCCGGCTCCATCGGGTGGGTCACGTCCTGGGCGTCACGGCCGCCCCCGCCCAGGTGGTTGAAGACGAGGTTGAGCAGCACGGCCGCCACGCAGCCCGTCGAGATGCCCGAGTCCAGGACGATGCGGGCCGTCTCCGGGAAGGCGTGGTAGAACTCCGGCGCCGTGATCGGGATGATGCCGACCGCCAGGGAGACGGCCACGATCAGGACGTTGTTGTCCTTGTCCAGTCCGGCCCGCACCAGCGTCTGGATGCCGCTGGCGGCGACCGAGCCGAACAGCACGACCCCCGCCCCGCCGAGCACGGGGCGCGGGACGACGGCGATCAGCGAGGCCGCCATCGGGCACAGGCCCATCAGCACCAGGAACCCGCCGCCGGCGGCGACGACGTACCGGCTGCGGATCCTCGTCATCGCGACCAGGCCGATGTTCTGTGCGAAGGCGCTGCACATGAAGCCGTTGAACAGGGGGCTGATCGCCGAGCCGAGGGTGTCGGCGCGCAGGCCGGCCGCGATGGTCTTCTCGTCGGCCGGGCGGTCGACGATCTCGCCGAGGGCGAGCATGTCGGCGGTCGACTCGGTCATCGAGACCACCATCACCACGCACATCGACAGGATCGCGGCGAGCTGGAACTGCGGGGCGCCGAAGTGGAAGGGCGTGGGGAAGCCGACGACGGCCGCCTCCGCGACGGGACCGAAGTCGGTGACGCCGAAGGGGATCGCGAGCAGCGTGCCGGCGACCAGGCCGAGCAGCACGGCGATCTGCTTGACGAAGCCCCGGGTGAACCGGCGCAGCAGCAGCACGATCAGCAGCGTCGCGCCCGCCAGTGCGAGGTTCGTCGCCGAACCGTAGTCGTGGGCGGCCGGGTTGGGCCCCTGGGCCCAGCCGAAGGCGACGGGCAGCAGCGATATGCCGATCAGGGTGATGACGGAGCCGGTGACGACCGGCGGGAAGAAGCGGATCGCCTTGCAGAAGACGGGGGCCGCGAGGAAGCCCAGCAGGCCGGCGACGACGACCGCGCCGAAGATGATCGGCAGGGCGTCGGACTTGTCCTCGGTGGAGGCGACGATCGCGGTCATCGGGGCGACACCGGCGAAGGTGACGCCGTTGACGAAGGGCAGCCGGGCGCCGATCTTCCAGATGCCGAGGGTCTGCAGGAAGGTGGCGAGGCCCGCGGTGAACAGGCAGGCGCCGGTGAGGAAGGTCAGGTCGGTGGCGGAGAGGCCGATGGCCGCGCCGACGATCAGGGGTGGGGCGACGACTCCGGCGTACATGGCGGCCACGTGCTGCAGGCCGGTCGTCGCCATCTTGAGCGCGGGGAGTTTTTCGTCAACGGGGTGGTCGGCCACGGCGGCGTCCCTCCGGTCGGTTACACGGCTGCGCCGAGCGGCGCCCGTGGGTGTCAAGGAGGTGGTGCGGGTGGTCGTGCGGGACCGGCGGACGGTGGTGACCGTCTCCGGGGGCGCGCGTATGGGCGCACGCCCCGGAGACAGCCGCCGCGGACCCCGCTCGGGTCCACGGCCACCGGCCGGGAGCCGTCCCTCCCGGCCGGAGTATCCGGGTGGTCAGGCTCCGGCGGCGATCCGCGCCAGGCGCCGGGCCTCGTCGCGCGTGGCGCGGGCGATCGCGTCCTCGTCGACGGTCAGCAGGCGGCCGTCCTCGACGATCTGGCGGCCGTTGACGAAGGAGGCGGTGACCGGGGCGGCCGCACCGAAGACCAGGGCGGTCACCGGGTCGGCGATGGAGGCGTGGGCGAGCGTGTCCATCTTCCACAGCACCAGGTCGGCGAGCTTGCCGGGCTCCAGGGAGCCGGTCTCCGCCGCCCGGCCGAGCACCTGGGCTCCGCCGTGGGTGCCCAGGCGCAGCGCCTGGCGGGCGTTGAGCGCGGCCTCCTTGTGGCTGCCGAGGCGGTTGATGAGGAGGGCGTTGCGCAGCTCGGTGTGGAGTTCGCCGGACTCGTTCGAGGCCGTGCCGTCGACGCCGAGGCCGACGGGGACGCCGGCGGCGAGCATGTCGGGGACGCGGGCGATGCCGGCCGCGAGGCGGGCGTTGGAGGAGGGGCAGTGCGCGACGCCGGTCCTGGTGCGGGCGAAGGCGGCGATGTCGGAGTCGTTCATGTGGACGCAGTGCGCCATCCACACGTCTTCGCCGAGCCAGCCGGTGGACTCGAAGTAGTCGGTCGGGCCCATGCCGAACAGCTCGTGGCAGAACTTCTCCTCCTCCACGGTCTCCGAGCCGTGGGTGTGCAGCCGGACGCCGAGGCGGCGGGCCAGCTGGGCGCCGTCGCGCAGCAGTTCGGTGGAGACGGAGAAGGGCGAGCAGGGCGCGACGGCGACCTGGGTCATGGCGTCGAAGGAGGAGTCGTGGTGCCGCCGCACGGTCTCCTCGGTGGCGGCCAGCGCGCCGTCGAGGGTCTCCACGGCGAAGTCCGGGGGCAGGCCGCCGTCCTTCTCGCTGCGGTCCATCGAGCCGCGGGCGAGGGTGAAGCGCACACCCATGTCGCGGGCGGCCCCGATGATCGCGCCGGCCAGGTCGCCGGAGCCCCGCGGGAAGACGTAGTGGTGGTCCATGGCGGTGGTGACGCCGCCGCGGGCCATCATCGCGAGCGAGCCCTGGGCCGCGGCGCGGACCATCGGCTCGTCGATGCGGGCCCAGGTGGGGTAGAGGGCGACGAGCCAGTCGAACAGGTTGTGGTCGGTGGCCAGGCCGCGGGTGATCCACTGGTAGAAGTGGTGGTGGGTGTTGATCAGGCCGGGGGTCACCAGGTGGCCGGAGGCGTCGATGCGGCGGGCCACGTCCTGCAGGCCCTCGGGGGCGGGGCCCGCGCCGAGGGACTCGATGCGGTTGCCGGCGATGACGACGTGTCCGGAGGCGTACTCGGTGTCGTGTCCGTCGACGGTCGCGATCGCACAGTTCTCGATGACGATGCGCCGGTCTGCTGCCATGGTTCGTCCTTTGCGCTGATGTGGAGAGGGCACGGCAGGACCCCGGAGATTTGAGTGCCGTGGCCGGGAGACGGGTTCCCCCGGCCACGGGTGCCGAAAAGGAGGGGGGCGTCAGAGGTTGGTGAGGTCCTCGGGGATCCGCGCCTCGCGGCCGTCCCGCAGGATCGTCGCCTCGATCAGGCCGTAGGGCCGGTCGGCCGCGTAGTAGACCTCGTTGTCGTTCTTCAGGCCGAACGGCTCCAGGTCGACCAGGAAGTGGTGCTTGTTCGGCAGGGAGAAGCGGACCTCGTCGATCTCGCTGCGGTGGTTGATGATCCGCGCGCCCATCTGGTACAGCGTCTGCTGCAGCGAGAGCGAGTACGTCTCGGCGAAGGCCTGGAGCATGTGCTTCCTCACCTGCTCGTAGGACTTCTCCCAGTTCGGCATGCGCTCGGCGTCGTCGGTCCAGTTGAACCGCCAGCGGCCCGACACCTCGGTGGCCAGGATGCGGTCGTAGGCCTCCTTCAGGGTCGTGTACTTGTCCTTGACGTAGCCCCAGAACTCGGAGTTGGTCGAGTTCATCACGACGAGGTCCTTCAGGCCGGAGATCACCTCCCACTTCTCGCCGTCGTAGGTGACCTGGGTCAGCCGGACCTCCTGGCCCTTGCGGACGAAGGAGTGCTTGACGTCGTCGGCGCCGATGAACTGCGAGTTGGCGTCGGAGGCCTCGATCCGCTCCCAGGCGTACTCCTCGATGCGGATGCGGGCCCGGTGGATCGGCTGCTGGCTGGTGACGAAGTGCCGGGCGAGGTGGATGCCGAACTGCTCGGCGGACTCGATGCCGTGTTCCTTGGCGAAGGCGAACACCGTGTTCTTCGTGGTGTCGGTCGGCAGGACATTGGCGTTGGAGCCCGAGTAGTGGACCTCCTCCATGTCGCCGGACAGGGCGACGGAGACGTTGAGGTCCTTGATGTGGTGGGTGGCGCCGTCCCGCGTGATCTTGACGACTCGGTTCTCTGCCTTGCCGTACTGGTTCTGTCCCAGGATCACAGGGCGGGCAGGGCGGGCAGGGCGGGAAGTTTCTGCCATCTGTAGCTAGCTCCCTCGGTAAACGGAGTAGCCGAACGGGTTGAGCAGCAGCGGTACGTGGTAGTGCTCGCCCGGCACGACGGCGAACGTGATCGCCACCTCCGGGAAGAACACACCGGCGCCGCTGTCCCGGTTCGCGGGGGCGTCCTGCTGCGCATCGGCTTGCTTGTCGGTGAAGTACGGCTCCACGGCGAAGTCGAGCCGTACGTGGGTCGTTCCCTCCGGCAGGGCCGGCAGGTCCTTGCACCGCCCGTCCGCGTCGGTCGCCGAGCCGCCGAGCGCCTGCCAGTCGGCCGCGCGCCCCGAACGGGCGGACAGGTGGACGGCGACGCCCTCGGCGGGGCGGCCGGCGCTGGTGTCCAGGATGTGCGTGGACACGGACGCGGTGGCGGAGGTGCTCATGGTGAGGTCAGTCCTCTTCGACGAGTCGGGCCAGGCGGATGCGGTTGATCTTCCCCAGTTCGGTGCGGACGATCTCCCGCTCCTGCTCCGGGGTGTTGCCGAGGCGTTCCCGGACCGCGTCGCGCATCTGCTCGCCGGTGCGGCCGGTGGCGCAGATCAGGAAGACGTGGCCGAACCTCTCCTGGTAGGCGAGGTTCAGCTCCAGCATCTCCGCCTTGAGCGCGTCGGAGGCGCCGGCCATGCCGCTCTGCTCCCGCGCCGAGGTGGGGTCACCGGGCTTGGGGCGGCCGATGGGCGGGTGGCCGGCCATCGCCTCGTCGAGGTCGGCGGCCGTCAGCTCCGCCGTGGCGGCGTCGCTCGCGGCGTACAGGTCCTCGGGGACCAGGAAGGGGCGGGCGGCGAGCAGTCGCCTCGCCCACGCCGTGGACGCGCACGCCTCGTGGAGCGCGGTGAAGGCCGCGTTCTCCTCCGCTGCGTTGAACCGGGCCAGGCCCGGTGGCGTGGAAGTGGAAGTCACGGGAGCCTCCGTGGCCGGCAACGGCCTTCGTGCTGAACGGGCGTGCCGATAGCTAACGCCCAACCGCGACAGCACGTCAACAGTTTGTTGAAAATTCGGTGGCGCGAAACCGGACGGGCGGCAGCGCTCCCGTCAGGCCCCCTTCTCGCGGTTCAGGTAGTTGTAGACGGTGAAGCGGCTGACGCCCAGGGCGCCGGCGACGGTCTCCACGCCGTGCCGCACGGAGAAGGCGCCGCGCGCCTCGAGTATCCGGACGACTTCCTGCTTGGCCTTGCGGTCGAGGTCGGCCAGCGGCATGCCCTTGCGGCGCTCCATGGCCGCCAGGATGTGGTCGAGGGAGTCGGCGAGCTGCGGCAGCCGCACGGCGACGGCGTCGCGGCCCTGCCAGGCCAGCACGACGTCGTCGGGGCCGGCCTCGTCGGGCGGGATCATCTCGCCGCCCATGGCGTCGACCAGGGGCTTGACGGCCGCGATGAACGGCTCGTCGCCCGCGCCGCTCACGAGGCGTCCCCCTCGATCACGTTGACCTGGAGCGAGACCCGGGTGGCACCGGCCGCCAGGGCCTTGCGGAGCAGGGCGTCCACGGCGCCGAGCACCGCGTCGGCGCCGCCCTCGGCGGTGTTGCCGAACGGACCCACGTCCACGGCGTCCAGTTCGGCGGCCTCCACGACCTCCCGGGCCACCACCGCGTGCGCGGGGGCCTCGTCGAGGTCGAAGGGCTCGGTCGTGAACTCCACTCTCAGTCGCACGCGCTCAACCTAACGCGCGGTGCGGGCTTTCCGGCAGCCCCTCTTGACAGCCCGCGCACCCCACAGGCAGTCTTCCGTTAAGCAGAAACAAGATTCCGCAATACGGAAACAGACCGGGCGGAAGACACGGAAGGGAGCGCCGCCCCGATGGGATTCGCAGACCAGCGCTTCAACGTCAACCTGTCGATCCTCTTCACGGAGCTCCCCCTGCTGGAGCGTCCCGCGGCCGCCGCGGCCGCCGGGTTCACCGCCGTCGAGCTGTGGTGGCCCTGGGTCGACTCACCCACGCCCCCGCAGTCCGAGCTCGACGCGCTGCGGCGCGCGATCGAGGACGCGGGCGTCCGCCTGACCGGCCTGAACTTCTACGCCGGGCAGCTTCCCGGCCCGGACCGCGGCGCCCTGTCCGTCCCCGGCGAGGAGTCCGAGCGGTTCCGGGCCAACATCGACGTGGCCGCCGGCTTCGCCGCCGCACTGGGCTGCACGGCCCTCAACGCCCTGTACGGCAACCGCGTCGAGGGCGTGGACCCGGCCGAGCAGGACGCTCTCGCGCTGGAGAACCTGGTCCTGGCGGCCCGCGCCGCCGACCGGATCGGCGCGGTGCTGCTGATCGAGGCGCTGAACGAGCCCGAGTCGCCGCGGTACCCGCTGGTGTCCGCACCGGCCGCCGTCGAGGTCGTCGACAGGGTCGACGAGGCCACCGGACTGGGCAACGCGCGCTTCCTCATGGATCTCTACCACCTGTCCATGAACGGCGAGGACCTGCCGGCGGTGATCGAGCGGTTCGCCGCGAAGACCGGTCACGTCCAGATCGCCGACAACCCGGGGCGCGGCGCGCCCGGCACCGGCTCGCTCCCCCTCGAGGACCTCCTCGACCGGCTGAAGAAGGCGGGCTACGACGGCTGGGTGGGCCTCGAGTACAAGCCGGGCGACCGCCCGAGCGCCGAGGCCTTCGACTGGCTGCCCCGCTGACCCCCTGCACCGAAAGGCACCCATCATGAGCAGCACCCTCCCCAAGGTCGCCTGGATCGGCCTCGGCATCATGGGCTCCCCCATGTCCGAGAACCTGATCAAGGCGGGTTACCAGGTCACCGGCCACACCCTGGAGCAGGACAAGCTGGACCGGCTGGCCGCGGCCGGCGGCACGGCCGCCTCCTCGATCGCCGAGGCCGTCCGGGACGCCGACGTCGTGGTCACCATGGTCCCGGCGTCCCCGCAGGTGGAGGCCATCGCCTACGGCCCCGACGGGATCCTGGACAACGCCCGCTCCGGCGCGCTGCTGATCGACATGTCCTCGATCACGCCGCAGACGTCGGTCGACCTGGCGAAGGCGGCACGGGACAAGGGCATCCGCGTCCTGGACGCCCCGGTGTCCGGCGGCGAGGCCGGCGCGATCGAGGCCGTGCTGTCCATCATGGTGGGCGGCGAGCAGGCCGACTTCGACGAGGCCGAGCCGCTCTTCCAGGCCCTCGGCAAGACGATCGTGCTGTGCGGCCCGCACGGCTCGGGCCAGACCGTGAAGGCGGCCAACCAGCTGATCGTCGCCGTGAACATCCAGGCGTGCGCCGAGGCCGTCGTCTTCCTGGAGAAGTCGGGCGTGGACCTGAAGGCCGCCCTGGACGTCCTGAACGGCGGCCTGGCCGGCTCGACCGTGCTGACCCGCAAGAAGGACAACTTCCTCGCCCGCGACTTCAAGCCGGGCTTCCGGATCGACCTGCACCACAAGGACATGGGCATCGTCACGGACGCCGCCCGCACCGTCGGTGCGGCCCTGCCCGTCGGCTCCGTGGTCGCCCAGCTGGTCGCCTCCCTGCGCGCCCAGGGCGACGGCGGGCTGGACCACTCGGCGCTGCTGCGGGCCGTGGAGCGCCTCTCCGGCGCCCAGGTCTGACCCTCCCTCCCGGCCTCCTCGCGCCGGGGCCCGAGACCCCGGGCGGTGCCGCCCCTGACACCTGTCCTGTCGCGCCCAGAGGGGCGGCGCCGCCCGGAACCAGCCCTGCCCAGCGCTTCAACAAACTGTTGACGCTCCGATTGCCCCGACCCTAGGCTCCACAAAGCGGAAACCCTTTTCCGCTGCCCTCTCGTACGGAAGGTCACGATGTCGCAGCGCGTGCTCACCACCGAGTCCGGCGCCCCCGTCGCCGACAACCAGAACTCCGCCTCCGCCGGCGTCGGCGGCCCGCTCCTGCTCCAGGACCAGCATCTGCTGGAGAAGCTGGCGCGCTTCAACCGCGAGCGCATCCCGGAGCGCGTGGTGCACGCCCGCGGCTCGGGCGCCTACGGCCACTTCGAAGTGACCGACGACGTCACGGACTTCACGCACGCCGACTTCCTCGGCGAGGTGGGCCGGCGCACCGAGGTGTTCCTGCGCTTCTCCACCGTGGCCGACAGCCTCGGCGGCGCCGACGCCGTGCGCGACCCGCGCGGATTCGCCGTGAAGTTCTACACGGGCGAGGGCAATTACGACCTCGTCGGGAACAACACCCCGGTCTTCTTCATCAAGGACCCGGTCAAGTTCCCCGACTTCATCCACTCGCAGAAGCGCGACCCCTTCACGGGCCGTCAGGAGCCGGACAACGTCTGGGACTTCTGGGCCCACTCGCCCGAGGCCACGCACCAGGTGACCTGGCTGATGGGCGACCGCGGCATCCCGGCCTCCTACCGGCACATGAACGGCTACGGCTCGCACACCTACCAGTGGACCAACGCCCGCGGTGAGGCCTTCTTCGTCAAGTACCACTTCAAGACGAACCAGGGCATCCGCTGCCTGAGCAGCGAGCAGGCCGCGGAACTCGCGGGCAAGGACCCCAACTCCCACCAGACGGACCTGCTGCAGTCCATCGAGCGGGGCGTGCACCCGTCGTGGACGCTGTACGTGCAGATCATGAGCGCGGCCGAGGCGGCGGACTACCGCTTCAACCCCTTCGACCTGACCAAGGTCTGGCCGCACGCGGACCACCCGCTGCGGCGCGTGGGCCGGCTGGTCCTGGACCGGAACCCGGACAACGTCTTCGCCGAGGTCGAGCAGGCCGCGTTCTCCCCGAACAACTTCGTGCCGGGCATCGGCCCCTCGCCGGACAAGATGCTCCAGGGCCGCCTGTTCGCCTACGCGGACGCCCAGCGCTACCGCCTGGGCGTCAACCACACGCAGCTCGCCGTCAACGCGCCCCGCGCCACGACCGCCGAGAACTACGGCCGGGACGGCCTCATGGCCTCCAACCCGCAGGGCCGGTACGCCAGGAACTACGAGCCGAACTCCTACGACGGCCCGGTCGAGACCGGCCGGCCGCTCTCGGCGCCGCTCGCGGTGCACGGCCACACGGGCACCCACGCGGCGCCCCTGCACACCAAGGACGACGACTTCTTCCAGGCGGGCGAGCTGTACCGGCTGATGTCCGCGGACGAGAAGTCCCGTCTGGTCGCGAACATCGCCGGGGGCCTGTCCCAGGTGTCCCGCGACGACGTGATCGAGAAGAACCTCGCACACTTCCACGCCGCCGACCCCGAGTACGGCAGGCGCGTGGAGGAGGCCGTGCGCGCCCTGCGCGAGGACTGAGCTCCCTGACCGTGCCCGACCACCCGGGGCCGACCCGGATGAGGGGTGGTCGCCCCGGGCACGGACACGGTCAGGGCGAGGACCGCGGCGGTGTGCGAGCCAGTGCGGTGGTCAAGGAACCGGAAGCGGCGTCTCGACCTGAGGGAGGCCGCCCCCGGCTCCGTCGCACCCGCCGCGGTCCCCTACGGCCGATCCCCCTCCCCCCGACCCCGTCCGGCGGCGCGAACGTACTGTCGCGCCCAGCCTCGCGCCGCCGGACGGCCACAGCGCCCGGGGTGCGCGACCGGCCCGGGCGCAGCAGCCTGGAGGCATGGCACCTCCCACCGAGCACCCGCACGTCGTGGTCCACGCACCCGCCCTGGACGGCTCCCGCCGGGTCACCCTGGGCGAGGAGCCGCTGGGCGTCGCCACCCATTCCGACGACGTCGCCGAGATCCTGCGGCTGGCGGACCTGTACGTCACGGACGTCGCGGACAGCGACCTCGTCGAGTGGCAGGGCGGCGGACCGGACGACTGGCCCGGACTGTCCGAACACCACGAGGCGTGACCGTCCCCGGGCGTGAGCGCACCGGCGGTCCTCGGCAGACACCCCTACGGCGCCGGGCGTACCCGCCCTACGGAACCCTCAAATGAACCTCTGAACCCGGCCCCGGGGGCTTCAACAGCCCCCGGGGCCGGGCACATTCTCGACACAGGGACCCGCCGGCACGGGGGCGGCGGGTCCCGCCACGGGCCCCGCGGACGGGGTGGCCGGACCGGGGCGTCGGGCCACCGTGACCGTCACCGAGGGGGAGCTGTAGCTGCGGGGCCTGGTGGAGGCCGACCGCCCGGGGACGGTGCGCCGGCCCGTCTCCTCAGCGCGGGGTTCTCCGGGGGAACGCCGCAGGGGCGGTCCGTCCTCGTGGACGGACCGCCCCTGCGGCTCGGTGTCAGACCTTCAGCGTCTTGATGGAGGTCGGCGCGTGGCCGGGCTCGGTGGCGAGTTCCTCGAACTCGACCACGTTGCCGATGTCGTTGGTGGTCGACATGGAGATGTTCGTGACGCGTTCCAGGATCGCCTCGACGACGACCGGGACCCGGTACTGCGCGGCGAGCTTCTTCGCCTGCTCGAAGGCGCTGCCCAGTTCGGCCGGGTCGGTGACCCGGATCGCCTTGCAGCCGAGGCCCTCGGCGACCTTGACGTGGTCGACGCCGTAGACGCCGATCTCCGGCGAGTTGAGGTTCTCGAACTCCAGGTTGACCTGGAAGTCGATCTCGAACGCCCGCTGCGCCTGGCGGATCAGCCCCAGGTAGGAGTTGTTCACCAGGACGTGGACGTACGGGATCCGGTGCTGGGCGCCCACGGCCAGTTCCTCGATCATGAACTGGAAGTCGTAGTCGCCGGACAGGGCGACGACGGACGCCTCCGGATCGGCCTTGGCGACGCCGAGCGCGGCCGGGATCGTCCAGCCGAGCGGACCGGCCTGGCCGCAGTTGATCCAGTGGCGGGGACGGTAGACGTGCAGCATCTGGGCGCCCGCGATCTGGGAGAGGCCGATGGTGGAGACATAGCGGGTCTCCGGGCCGAAGGCCTTGTTCATCTCCTCGTAGACGCGCTGCGGCTTGATGGGGATGTCGTCGAAGTGCGTACGGCGCTGGAGCGTGGCCTTCCGCTCCTGCGCGGCGGCGGCCCACCGGGAACGGTCGGGCAGCCGGCCGGCGTCCTTCAGCTCGCGGGCGACCTCGACGAACAGGCGCAGGGCGGCCTTGGCGTCGGAGGCGATGCCGTAGTCCGGGGCGAAGATCTTGCCGATCTGGGTCGGCTCGACGTCGACGTGGACGAAGGTGCGGCCCGCCGTGTAGACGTCGATCTTCCCGGTGTGGCGGTTGGCCCAGCGGTTGCCGATGCCGAGGACGAAGTCGGACTCCAGGAACGTCGCGTTGCCGTAGCGGTGCGAGGTCTGCAGGCCGACCATGCCGGCGTTCAGCTCGTGGTCGTCGGGCAGCAGGCCCCAGCCCATCAGGGTGGGCACGACGGGCGTGCCGGTCAGCTCGGCGAACTCGACGAGCAGGTCGGCGGCGTCGGCGTTGATGACACCGCCGCCCGCGACGATCAGCGGCCGCTCGGAGGCGTTCAGCATCCCGATCGCCTTCTCGATCTGGGCGCGGCTCGCGGCGGGCTTGTAGACGGGCAGCGGCTCGTAGGTCTCCGGGTCGAACTCGATCTCCGTGAGCTGCACGTCGATCGGCAGGTCGATCAGGACGGGCCCGGGCCGGCCGGAGCGCATCAGGTGGAACGCCTGCTGGAAGACGCCCGGGACCTGCGCGGCCTCCAGGACGGTCACGGCCATCTTGGTGACCGGCTTGGCGATCGAGGCGATGTCGACGGCCTGGAAGTCCTCCTTGTGGATCACGGCGGTCGGGGCCTGGCCCGTGATGCACAGGATCGGGATCGAGTCGCCGATGGCCGAGTACAGACCGGTGATCATGTCGGTGCCGGCCGGCCCGGAGGTGCCGATGCAGACGCCGATGTTGCCCGCGCGGGTCCGGGTGTAGCCCTCGGCCATGTGCGAGGCGCCCTCGACGTGCCGGGCGAGGGTGTGGGTGATGCCGCCGGAGGCCTTGAGGGCCGCGTAGAAGGGGTTGATCGCCGCGCCCGGGACACCGAACGCGTCGGTGACGCCCTCGCGCTTGAGGATCTCAACTGCCGCGCGGGCAGCGGTCATTCGAGCCATCGAGTACTCCTGCTTCGGCTGTCGGATTCGCACTCCCGTCGCGCCCCGCGGTGAGCTTCTTCCGTAATGTGGAAACTATTTTCTGCGATCTGGAATGAATGTAAGTGGGGTGGGTGAAGGCCGTCAAGAGAGGGCAACCGCCGGACAGGCGGCGGCCCGAGGGAGCACCATGGGACGCGCTGTCCCGACGCGAGCCGGTTCTGGAGTGACCATGGCCGAAACCGTTGCGGTGCGCTGCCCGGAGTGCCGGCGCGAGCACCGCTACACGGCGCCGGTGTACCCCTGCGTGTGCGGCGCGCCCGTCGCGCCGGGGCTCGACCCCGACGGCACGGCGACGCCCGTGTCGCAGCGCAGCTGGCAGGACGACTGGGTGACCGTGCGCTGCTCTGCCTGCGGCCGCGGCGCCGAGTGGCCGCGCCCCGAAGTGGGCTGCGCGTGCGGGGTCGTGCTACGGGTGCCGCTGGCCCGGGCCGACGGCGCGGCCGGGGCCGCGGCGCCGGAGCAGAACGGCGTGGACAGCGGGCGCGAGGAGAAGCCGGAGGCGGCCCCGCCCCCGGAACAGACGCCCCCCGCATCATCCTCGCCGGCCTCCCCGCCGCCCGCTGCGGCGCCGGCCCGGCCGGACCGGACGGCTCCCGGTCGCGAGCCCGTCACGGCCCCCCGGGCCGTCGCCGCCCGGCCGCCCTTCCAGTCCGTGACCATCCGCACCGCCCTCGACGCCGTCACGGCCACCGCCCTGTATCTGCGCTGGCTCGGCTACCGCAAGGTGCGCCGCGCCGATCAGCGGCCCCCCTCCGGGATCGGTCTCGCCGCCCGCGGTGTCGTCGCCCAGGTCGACCCCGGCCTGCACCCGGCGACCCCGCGGGACGTGGAGTGCCTGTGGCTGACCGCGATGACCGAGTCCGCGGCCGGCGTCTACTTCTCCCTGGCCGGATACGGCGACGAGGCCCGCGCCCGCGCCGACGCGCTGGGCGTGCCGCTGTTCCTGCTCGACCCGACCGGCACCCCGCAGCCGGTGAACCGGCCGGCGGAGGCGTTCGCCGAATGACCCGCGGACACGGGACGGCACCGGCCCCCCTACCCGGGCAGCCGGTGCCGTCGTGCGACGGTGCTACGGGTTGACGCAGGTGATCGAGCCGACCGGCAGGTTGTTGCCGGTCGAGGTGGCGGTGAAGCCGAACGTGACGGTGCCGTCCGGCGGGATGGTGCGGTTGTGGTCCACGTGCCTGACCGTGACCGTCCCGTCGGTGCCCGTGCTCAGGCTGCCGTTCCAGACCTGGCTGATCCGGGTTCCGGCACCCGGCTGCCAGCGCACGGCCCAGCCGTCACGCGCGGTGGTGTGGTGATTCATCACCTCGACGGTCCCCTGGAAGCCGCCGCCCCACTGGTTCGTCACCTTGTAGAGGGCCATGCACCCGGTGTGCGGGTCGGTGGGCGTCGGGGTCGGCGTGGGCGTCGGGTCCGGGGTGCCGCCCGAGCCGCGGATGCCGGTCACCTCGCCGTTGCCGCCGTCGAAGACGATGTCGGAGCAGGAGAAGAAGTTCTCCTGGCTGTCCGAGCGCACCCACTGGATGAACATCATCGCGTCACCCGAGCGGCCCGAGGGCAGCTTCAGGTCCCAGTAGTAGTGGCCGGACTCGCTGCCCACCGAGCCGGACTGCGGCGGGTTGGTGACGGTCTGGATCAGCTCCAGGTCGCCCCAGCCCAGCGGCTTGGCGGGCGAGTAGCCGGGCTTGGAGACGTACACCCGGAAGTCGCCCGGGTGCGCCGCCCAGTTGCTGTGCTTGACGCGGATGGTCGCCCCGGAGGTGAGGTGCGTGCGGGGCCAGTCGGCGCGGGCGGCGTTGTAGCCGGTGAAGTTGTACGGGGATCGGTCACCGGCGCTGCACAGCTTGCCGTCCGGGACGTAGCCCGGGCCGCGTCCGCCCGCGTTGGAGTCCAGCACGGCGAACCAGTTGTACAGCGAGCTCGCGCCGCTCTCGGCGAGCGCGGCCTTGCACGCGGGGTTCGTCGGGTCCAGGGAGCCGGTGCCGGTCCTGGCATCCAGCCAGCAGAGGTAGGTGCGCGAGCCGGGCGTCATCGTCACGCCGTGCGCCTGCGCGCTGTTCTGGCCGATCAGGGCCAGACCGAGCCCGCTGAGCAGGGTGACCAGGACCGCCAGTAAGGACAGGGGGCGTCTGGTGCTTCGAGCCATGTTCTCTCCTGTGGGGACGGTGGGTTCGGTTGTCTCCCCGTGGGTCGGGGCGGGTCAGGCCGGCGGGGCGCCCCAGGCCAGGGCGCCGTTCAGGTAGGCGGGGATCCTGGGGGCGTCGGTGTAGGAGGCGGCGGCGGTCCGGCTGTGGTCGTCGGCCTCGTCGAAGGCCGACCAGTCGGACTTGGCCAGGCGCAGCTGGAGGTCGCCGGTGTCCTTGCCGGCGGCCAGGGTGCCGCTGCGGAAGCCGACCTCCAGGTACGCGTCGGCGCCGGCGACCGGGGTGCTCAGCGGCACCACCCGCAGGGTGAGCTGGGAGCAGCCGACGGCCGCGTAGTCGCAGAACGCGTTCACGGTGGACGAGCCGCCGTCCCGGGTGAAGTAGTAGCGGGCGGTGACCCCGGTCAGGTCCACGGCCGTGCTGCCGGTGTTGGCGATCCGCAGGCCGGGGCGGATGGCGTTGTCGGTCGCCGAGGAGTCGTTGTTCCGGTAGGTGACCTTCAGGCCGCCGGCCGGGTCGGGGCCGCCGCCGCCCGCCTCCGTGGTGACGCTCAGCGCGGTGGAGGCCGCGGAGACGTTCCCGGCGGCGTCGCGGGCCCGGACGGTGTAGCCGTACGCCGTGGCCGCGGTCAGCCCGGTGTCGGTGAACGTGGTGCCGGTGACCGCCGAGGCGTTGACCTTGGCGCCGTTGCGGTACACGTCGTATCCGGTGACGCCCACGTCGTCGGTGGCCGCCGTCCACGCCAGGGAGACACTGGTGGCGGTCTTCGCGGTGGACCTCAGCCCGGTCGGCGCGGTGGGAGCGGTGGTGTCGACCGGGTCGGGCCCGCCGCCGCCGTAGGTGGGCACCGCCGGGTACGCGTTGCGCACCAGCATCGCGAACTGGTGGTGGAACCAGTGGCCGGCGAGCGGCGCGTCCGGCATGGCGCCGGTCGGGTTGCCGCCCGCGTTGGGCGCCGTGTAGTCCGGGTTGCACATCGGGTCCGGACGCTTGCCCTCGTCGTTCGGGATGTCCTTGCCGGCGCCGTCCGACTCCCCCGGCGGCTTGATCCACAGGAAGGCGTCCAGGTGCGAGTCCGGGTGGCCGGCGGGCGAGGCCTGCGGGGGCTGTCCCAGGCCGGCGCCGTTGACGTTGCACCACAGGCCCCGGTGGGCGCGGCGGTCCACCTTGGACTGGGTGACGTAGGTGTCGAGGACGGTGCTGGTGGACTCGGCGGTCGGCCGGGCGGCGCCTCCCCAGCCGTTGCGGGAGGTGTCGACGACCATGCCGGTCGAGGCGGGCCAGCCCTGCGCCGTCAGCGCGGCGTGCACGGCCTTGGTGAAGTCCGACTCGTCGAAGTTCGGGTTCCACTCGTAGTACTTACCGGACCGGATCTGATTGCCGCCGACCGTCTTGTTCGGGTCGGGGAGGAACGGTTCGGCGAGCGGCGTGTAGTTGGAGACGTTGGTGATCAGGCCGTCCACGCTGCGCAGGCCGTCCGTGGTGCCCTTGACGACGTCCGTGTACAGCTGGGTGGTCGGAGAGAGGTTGGTGTCCCAGCCGAGCCAGCCCGAGTGGGCGAAGTCCATGTACGTGTACACGTTCGGAATGGCGTGGAGCTTGTTCAGGGCGTACCGGATGGCGTCGACCTGGATGCCGCTGCTCTTGGCCTGGGCGCACTCGGGGTCGGAGAGGTTGGTGACCAGGTTCGGCAGGCCGTCCGGCTCGATGACCGTGGTGATGCGGATGTCCTGGTACTTCGGGTTGGCGAAGACCTCGGCGATCTCGTCGACGTACTCGCTCTTGTAGCGGGCCAGACCCGCCGCGGTGAGGGGGAGTTCGCCGTTGGAGGCCAGAGCGGAGCAGTCGCGGCCCGGCAGGTCGTACACGACGAAGGTGGCGACGAGCGGCTTGCCGGGCTGCTTCTGGGCGAGCGCCAGGTCCAGGTGGTCGGCGAGGCTCTTGCGGCCCGCGTTGGCCTCACCGCCGTGAATGGCGGCGATCCGGTCCAGCCAGACAGCCGTCGGATAGCTCTTGACCTTCTCCATCCTGGCCTTGAGCGTCGCGTCGGTGGTCTGGGCGATGGATCCGTCGACCAGGCGCGCGTAGTCCGGGTTGACGTAGAACGAGGCGCCCGCGAACGGGTTGTCGACGTGCGCCTCGGCGGCGGACGCCTCGGGTGCGGTCAGCTGGGCCGCCGCGCCCAGCAGCAGCGTACTCACCGCGGTGACAAGGGCCGCCGTCCGCGTGCGGTGCGGCCTGCGCGGGCGGGTGTCCGCCCGTCCGGTCCGGTCTGTCATGTGCTCTCCTCGGTGCGGGGGGCGGGTGACGGGTGTGGGGACATCCGCGGGATCAACCGGTGGGGAGAACCGCGGGGCCGTTCAGGCGGGGGTGCGCCGTGGGGCGGGGGTGCCCGCGACGCCGTTCGCCGTGCGGCCGAGCGAGGACGTCGCGCCGGCGGCGAGGGTGCCGTCGGAGCCGGCGTGGCGGAGCGTGATCCGACCGTTCGCGACCGTGTGGGTGCCGATCCGGAGGCCGGTGACGGTCGCGCCGCCCAGATCCCGGTCGGCCGTCCCGCGCGTGATCGGCCGGGTGCCGGTGTTGTCGGCGATGACCTGCGCCTGGTGGCCGCCCGGCCACGCGTCGACCGGTTCGGTCGGGGTCGTCTGCCCGAACCGGTCGTCCAGCGTCATCGGGCCCGGGGTGGAGCGCTCCGGGGTCCGCCCGTTCGGCGCGGGGCGGACCCCGGAGCGGGTCGGTGTGCCGCGGGTCAGGCGACGGAGCAGGGGGTGCCGTTCAGGGTGAAGGCGGACGGCTCGGCGAAGGTGCCGCTGTAGCTGCCCTGGAAGCCGAAGCTCTGGGTGCCGCCGGCCGCGATCCGGGCGTTGTGCGCGACGGGGCTCGCCGTGACGGCGCCGGAGGTGCCGGACAGGGTCGCGTTCCAGGCGCCCGTGACCCGCTGCCCGGACGGCAGCGTGAAGCCGAGCCGCCAGCCGTCGACCGCGGCCGAGCCGGTGTTCTTCACGGTCACGTCGGCGGTGAAGCCGCCCTGCCAGACGCTGGTCCCGTACGTCACCTGGCAGGCCGCCGCCGGGCCGCCGGGGCCGCCCGGGTCGCCGCCGCCGGTGTTCACGGTGGAGGAGAAGGAGTTCACGGCCAGCCCGGCGCCGTTCTGCCACGGCTCGAAGCCGGCCTGGACGCTGGTCAGATACCAGTTGCTCTGCGCCATGCCCCGGGCCACGGTCTGGTCGACGAAGTCCATGACGTCGAAGCTCCAGCTGGAGATCGCCGAGGGGGCGACGAAGGAGATCACGTCGTTGGACCCGTTGCTGCCGGTCCACACCTCCCAGCTGCGCCCGCCGACGGAGGCGGTGCCGACCTGGGAACCGATCGGCTGGATGGGGCCGACGCGGTTGAACCAGATCATGATCTCGGTGCGGTTGACGCCGTCGGTGCGGGGCGTCGGGTCCAGCCAGATGTCGTACGAGGCGTTGTACACCGCGCCGGAGACGTAGCCGTAGGAGATGCTGCTCGGCGCGCTGGAGATGGTGCCGAGCTGCGCCGGCAGGCTGGTCCCGGGTGAGCAGTTGGTGTAGTGGCAGCCGTTGAAGACCGACGGGTACGACTTCGGCGCGCCGTTGGTGGGCACGGAGCCGTCGGCCTGGGTGAGCCGGAAGCCGGTGTCGGTCGCGGTGACGCACTGCGGGGCGCTGGTACCCCAGCGGTTGTTCTGGACGACGTAGCGGCCCTGGATCACGGTCGATCCGAACTGCTCGCAGACGACCGTGTCGGCCCGGGCGGGCGCGGTGGCGGCGAGGAGCGCCGCGACGGTGGCGAGCGTGGTGACCAGCGCCCCGAACAGGGCGCGGACGGTGCGGAGGCGGTGCGGTGACGATCGCATGCGGGTGCCTCTCTGCGGGGGGAACCGGGTTCGACAGAGGGTGCTGCGGTTGGGGGGAATCGGGAGCGCTCCCACCTCCCACTGATGGGAGCGCTCCCACCTCACCGGTTTCGGTCGCGACTGTAGGAGCCGCTCCATGTCCCTGACAACCCGTGAGACGGGAATCCGTCGCATGTATTTCGAATGCACAGGTCAGCGAGGCGGCCGATCCACTCAACGGCCCTGTGGGGCTCAGGAGTTGGGAGCGCTCCCGGACGTTCTCAGGCCGAGTCCCGGACCACCAGCTGCGTCCGCAGGATGACGTGCCGCCACGCCACCTCCGGCTGCTCCATCTCCTCCAGCAGCAGCCGCACCATCGTCCGGCCGATCTGCTCCAGGGGCTGGCGGACGGTGGTGAGCGGCGGGTCGGTGTGCCGGGCGAGCTCGAAGTCGTCGAAGCCGACCACCGCCACGTCGTCGGGCACCCGGCGCCCCGCCGCGCGCAGCACGGCCAGGGCTCCGGAGGCCATGGTGTCGGAGGCGGCGAAAACCGCGTCCACCTCCGGGTGACGCTCCAGGAGTTCGGCCGTCGCCCGGCGTCCGCTCGCCTCGGTGAAGTCGCCCTCGACGGTCCGGGAGGCGGGCACGGGCAGCCCCGCCCGCTCCAGAGCCTGCCGGTAACCGCGCAGTCGGCAGCGGGCCGCGTACATGTCCAGCGGCCCGGTGATCGCCGCGATCGCGCGCCGGCCGCCGGCCACCAGGTGGGTCACCGCCTCACGGGCGCCGCCGACGTTGTCCGCGTCGACGTAGGTGATCTGCTCGTCGCCGGAGCGGCGGCCCAGCAGCACGGTGGGCAGGCCCGCGTCGGCGAGCATGTCCGGCAGCCGGTCCTCGGCGCGCACCGACATCAGCAGCACGCCGTCGACCCGGCCGCCGCGCGCGTACTCGACGAACCGCTGCCGCTCGGCGTCGGTGCGGATCAGGGTGAGCAGCAGCTGCGCGGAGGTTTCGGCGAGCGCGTCGCCGACGGCGCTGACCGTCTCGGAGAAGAACGGTTCGCCGAACAGCCGCCAGTCGCGTTCCGTCATGACCAGCGCCACGGCGTCGGCCCGCCGCGCGGCCAGCGAACGCGCCGCCAGGTTGGGCACGTAGCCGAGTTCGGCAATGGCCTGCTGCACGGCACGGCGGGTGGACTCCCGGACTCCCGCCTCGTTGTTGACGACGCGCGAGACCGTGCCCCGTCCGACCCCGGCGAGCGCGGCCACCTGCTCCAGCGTGGGCGTCGTACCGGGCCGCCGCTTGACCATGTGTCACCCCCAAGGGCGTCGATCCTACGGGCCCTGGCCCCGCACGACCGAACGCCCCCGCGGTCGTTCAGGCGGTGTAGCGCTCACGCAGCTCCACCTTGCGCACCTTCCCGGAGACCGTCATGGGGAAGGCGTCGAGGATCTGCAGCCGGCTCGGGACCTTGTAGTGCGCCAGCCGGCCCTCGCAGAAGGCCCGCAGATCCTCCAGCGCCGGCGGGTCGGCCGGGTCGCGCGGGACGACGCAGGCGAGGACCTCCTCGCCGTAGTGCGGGTGCGGGACGCCCACGACCTGGACGTCCTGGATCCCGGGGTGCGCGTAGAGGAACTCCTCGATCTCGCGTGGGTAGATGTTCTCCCCGCCGCGGATGATCATGTCCTTGATGCGGCCGACGATCTCGACGTAGCCGTCCTCGCGCATGACGGCCAAGTCCCCGGTGTGCATCCAGCGCCCGGCGTCGATCGCCTCGGCGGTCTTCTCCGGCTCCTCCCAGTAGCCGAGCATCACGCTGTAGCCGCGCGTGCACAACTCGCCCGCGGTGCCCCGGGGTTGCGTCACCCCGGTCGCCGGGTCGACGACCTTGACCTCCAGGTGCGGCAGGACCCGGCCGACCGTGCCCGTGCGGTGCTCCAGGTCGTCGTCCCGCCGGGTCTGCAGGGAGACCGGGGAGGTCTCGGTCATGCCGTAGCAGATGGCGACCTCCGCCATGTGCATCTCGGCCACGACCCGCTTCATCACCTCCACGGGGCAGGGCGAACCGGCCATGATGCCGGTGCGCAGGGAGGACAGGTCGAAGGAGGCGAAGCCGGGGAGGTTCAGCTCCGCGATGAACATGGTCGGGACGCCGTAGAGCGAGGTGCAGCGCTCCTGCTCGACCGCCCGCAGAGTGGCCTCCGGGTCGAAGGAGGGGGCCGGGACGACGATGCAGGCGCCGTGCGAGGTGGCGGCGAGGTTGGCCATGACCATGCCGAAGCAGTGGTAGAAGGGCACCGGGACGCACACCCGGTCCTGCTCGGAGTAGGCGATCAACTCCCCCACGAAGAAGCCGTTGTTGAGGATGTTGTGGTGGGACAGGGTGGCGCCCTTGGGGAAACCCGTGGTGCCCGAGGTGTACTGGATGTTGATGGGGTCGTCGCAGGACAGCTCCGGGAACGCCGGGTCGGGGGTGGCCCGTGCGAGCAGCGCCTCCCAGCCCGGGTCGCCGACGTACACGACCTCGCGCAGCCCGGGGCAGCGGCCCCGCACCTGGTCGACCATGGCCCGGTAGTCGCTGGTCTTGTGGGAGAGCGAGGCGAACAGCAGGGACACCCCCGCCTGCTTCAGGACGTACTCGACCTCGTGGGTGCGGTAGGCCGGGTTGATGTTCACCATGATCGCGCCGATGCGCGCGGTCGCGTACTGGACGAGCACCCACTCGGGGCAGTTGACCGCCCAGATGCCCACCCGGTCGCCCTTGGCGACCCCGGAGGCCAGCAGCGCCGAGGCCAGGCGGTCGACGTCGGCGCCGAAGCGCGCGTACGTCCAGCGGCGGCCGGAGGGCACGTCCACCAGGGCCTCGCGCTCCGGCCAGGCGGCGACGGCACGGTCCAGGTTCGCCCCGATGGTGTCGCCGAGCAGGGCGGTGCCGCCCGTGCCGTGGCTGTAGGAATTCACCGGAAGTCCTCCTCGCGGTACTCGGCGTCCGAGCCGGCCGCCGTGGCCTCGCGCAGTTCGATCCGGCGGATCTTGCCGGAGACGGTCTTGGGCAGCTCGCCGAACTCCAGACGGCGGATGCGCTTGTAGGGGGCGAGGGTCTCGCGGGAGTGCTCGAAGAGGACCTTCGCCGTGTCCGGGCCGGGCTGCCAGCCTTCGGCGAGCACGACGTAGGCCTTGGGGACGGCGAGCCGCAGCTCGTCCGGTGCGGGGACGACCGCCGCCTCGGCCACCGCCTCGTGCTCCAGCAGCGCGCTCTCCAGCTCGAAGGGGCTGATCTTGTAGTCGGACGCCTTGAAGACGTCGTCGCTGCGCCCGATGTAGGTGAGGTAGCCCTCCTCGTCCCGGGAGGCAACGTCGCCGGTGCGGTAGTAGCCGCCGGCCATGGCCTCGGCCGTCCGGTCGGCGTCGCCGTGGTAGCCGGTCATCAGGCCGACAGGGCGCTGCGACAGGTCGAGGGCGATCTCGCCCTCCGTGGCGCCCGGGGCGCCGGAGACCGGGTCGAGCAGTTCCACGCGGTACCCGGGGCTGGGCCGGCCCATCGAGCCGGTCTTGAGCGGCTGGCCAGGGCTGTTGGCGACCTGGACGGCGGTCTCGGTCTGCCCGAAGCCGTCCCGGACGGTGACGCCCCAGGCGCGGCGGACCTGCTCGACGACCTCGGGGTTGAGCGGCTCCCCGGCGGCGACGACCTCGCGGGGCGGGGTGCGCAGCCGGCCGAGGTCGGCCTGGAGGAGCATGCGCCAGACGGTGGGCGGGGCGCAGAAGGTGGTGACGCCCGCCCGGTCCATCTCGGCCATGAGGCGGGCGGCGTCGAAGCGCGTGTAGTTGTGCAGGAAGACGGTCGCCTCGGCGTTCCACGGGGCGAAGAGGTTGGACCAGGCGTGCTTGGCCCAGCCCGGCGAGGAGATGTTCAGGTGCACGTCGCCCGGCTGCAGGCCGATCCAGTACATGGTCGCCAGGTGGCCGACCGGGTACGACGTGTGGGTGTGCTCGACGAGTTTGGGCCGGGCGGTGGTGCCCGAGGTGAAGTAGAGCATCAGGGGGTCGTCGGCGCGGGTCGGGCCGTCGGGCGTGAAGGCGGCCGAGGCGCCGTAGGCGTCGTCCAGCGGCGCCCAGCCGGCCGGTACGGCGTCGGCGGGGCCCGCGGCGATGCGCGTGTAGTCGCCGGGGACCTCGGCGAACTTCGGGGCGTCCTCGCTGCGGGCGACGACGTGCCGGACCCGGCCGCGAGCCACCCGGTCGCGCAGGTCGGCCGGGCCGAGCAGCGGGGTGGCCGGGATGACCACCGCGCGCAGCTTCATCGCGGCGAGCGCGGTGATCCACAGTTCGGCCTGGTTGCCGAGCATGACGAGGATGCGGTCCTCGGCGCGCACGCCCCGCTCCCGCAGCCAGCCGGCGAACTGTGACGAGCGCACGGACATCTCCCCGAAGGACAGCTGCGTCTCGCGGCCGTCCTCCTCGACGATGTGCAGGGCCGTGCCGGCGTTGCCGTCGGCGATCTCGTCGAACCAGTCGAGCGCCCAGTTGAAGTACTCCGGCCGGGGCCAGCGGAAGCCCTCGTAGGCGGTCGCGTAGTCCTCACGGTGTTCCAGCAGGAAGTCCCGCGCGCTGCGGAACTGCTCCGTCGCCGATGTCATGCGTCCTCCTCGGTGCCGGACCATTGCCGGGCGGCTGTAGGCCATCGTGTAATCCGTGATGCGGGTCTCACTACCCCCGAACGGGGGGTGGGGCCGCACGGGAGCCGGAACGAAGGGGCGGGCAGGGTGACGGCGGACGCGTCGGAGGCGGTCGAGATACGCGACGCGCTGCTGCGTCTGCGGCGCTGCACGGGCCTGCCGGTCGCTTTCGGCGGGCTGCTGGAGGCGGACTCCCGGATGCGCATCAGTGAGCTGAGCGGCACGGCGACCGACGCCCTGCGCTCTTTGGTGGTGACGTCCGGGAACGGGCTGGGCGGCAAGGCGGTGGCGCTGTCCCGGCCGTGCGTGGTCACGGACTACTCGGTCTCCCGCCGGATCAGCCACGAGTACGACGCCCCGGTGGCCGCGGAGGGCTTGCGGTCGGTGCTGGCCGTGCCGGTGGTGGTGGGGCAGCGGGTGCGCGGGGTGCTGTACGGGGCGCTGCGCACGGCGCTGCCGATGGGCGGGCGGATGCTGGACGCCTCCGTCGAGGCGGCGCGGGAGGTGGAGCGGGCGCTGGCGGTGCGCGACGAGGCCCGCTCGCTCGTCGCCGGAGTGGGGACGGGCGCGGGCCGGGAGCAGGTGCGGGAGGCGCACGCGGCCCTGCGGGCGCTGGCCCCGCGGATCGCCGACTCGCGGGTGCGGGCCGAGCTGCTGCGGGCGTGCGCGCTGCTGGCCGCCGACGCCGCCGGTCCCGGGCCCTCGGCGCGGGTGCGGCTCGCCCCGCGCGAGGTGGACGTGCTGGCGTGTGTCGCGGCGGGCGCCACCAACGCGGCCGCGGCCCGGCGTCTGGGCCTGACGCCCGAGACCGTGAAGGCGTACCTGCGGTCGGCCATGCGCAAGCTGCGGGCCCGCACCCGGGGCGAGGCCGTGGTGGCCGCGCGCCGGGCGGGATGGTTGCCGTAGGTTGGTGGTGCTCCGCCCCGGGCCCGGACCGCGCGGCCGGACGGGGGCGCTGCAGGGGAGGTGCCGGCGCCGTGTTCCGCCGCATTCGCGGGGCGGTGAATTCGCCCGCCCGCACCCGCTGTTATTTCCCTCACCACGCCGTCCCTCCGAAATTCAAAGAGCTGTTGCCTAATATTGGCCAGGACACGACACAGGGAGGGCCGCGGTGACCGCACGACGGGACTTCCAGGAGCCTTCCCGGAGCCGCCCCGACCTGGTCATCGGCCGGGAGGATCTGTTCACGTCCGCCCGTGAGCAGCTCGGCCGAGGGGGCAGTGTGCTGCTGCACGGTCCGGCCGGAATTGGAAAGTCGACCATCCTGCGGGCACTGGCCGCGGATTACGTTGGTCCGGACCGCACGGTGTTGCGCTGCTCGGCGACCGAGTCGGAATCGCATCTGCCGTTCCTGGCCCTGGCCGATCTGTTCGGTCTGGTCCTGGACGACGTCTCCGGGGCCCTGCCCGCCGCCCAGCGCACCGCCCTGGAGTCGGCGCTGACCGGCCGGGGCGAGTCCACGCTCCAGCGGGACGGGCTCGCGCTGCGCCTCGCCGTGCTGTCGGCGCTGCGGGCGCTGGCGGTCAAGGGCCCGGTGCTCGTGGTGGCCGACGACTTGCAGTGGCTGGACGCCGCCAGCGCGGAACTGCTCGGCTTCGCCGCCCGCCGCCTGGGTGACACGCCCGTGCAGATGCTGTGCGCGGTGCGCACCGAGGGCGAGGAGTACGACCGCCACCTGCGCGCCTCCCCGCCGGACACGCTCGCGGTGCGGCTGGGCCCGCTCACCCGCACCCAGGTCTCGGCGCTGCTCGACCACCGCGGCTACACCCCGCTGTCGCGCTCGACGATCCGGGACATCCACCGCACCAGCGGCGGCAACCCCCTGTTCGCGCTGGAGCTGGGCCGGGCCCTGGCCGAGAGCGCGGCCCGGCCGCGGCCGGGCGAGCCGCTGCCGGTGCCGACCTCGCTGCGGGCCCTGGTGCTGAGCCGGCTGGAGATGCTGTCGGACGAGGCGCGCCGGACCCTGCTGGTGGCCAGTGCCGGTGCCCGTCCCACGCTGGCGCTGCTGCACGCGGCCGGCCGGGAGCACGCCGAGGCGGAGACGGCCCAGGCGGCGGCCCTGGGTCTGCTGGCCACGGACTCCGAGGCACCGGCGCTGCGGTTCGCGCACCCGCTGATCTCGGCCGCGCTGTACGCGGAGGCGCCGGCGCAGGAGCGGCGGGCGGTGCACGCGGCGCTGTCCACGGCCGCCTCCGATCCGATCGAGCGGGCCCGGCACCTGGCGCTGGCGACCACCGGCACCGACCCCGAGGTCGCGGCCCGGCTCGCCGAGGCCGCCACCCTGGCCCGGGACCGGGGGGCGCCGTCCGTGGCGGCCTCGCTGGGGCTGCTCGCGGCCCGGCACACCCCCGCGGACAGCGCGCCGGGGCCGGACGAGCGGCGGCTGCTGGCCGCCGAGGACGCGATCACCGCGGGCGAGGCGGATCTCGCCCGGGACATCGCCCGGGACGTGCTGACGCGCGCCACCGTGCCCGCGGAGCGGGTCCGGGCCTGGATGGTCGTCATCGAGGCGGCCGGGCAGGCCCTGGGGGAGGTCGACGCCGTCTTCCCGCAGGTCCTGGCCGACGCGGGCGACGACCCGGGCCTGCTGGCGCTGGTCCACTACCAGCTGGCCTGGCGCGGCCTGGTCGTGGAGGGCGACTTCGCCGAGGCCCGGCAGGAGGCCGCGCACGCGGCGGAGCTGGCGGCCCGCGGCGGGGACCGGCGCACCGAGCTGATGGCGTTGTCCTTCCAGGCGTCCACCGAGACCCTGATGGGCCACCCCGACGCCCCGGCGACGGTGAAGCGGGCGCTGAAGGAGCCGCAGGACCCGTACGTGGCGTGCCATCACAACGGCGCCGGCTCGGCCCGGTTCCGCTGGCTGATCATGAGCGACCAGCTGCCGGAGGCGCGGGCCACCATCACGGCGCTGCTGCGCGAGGTGCGCCGGCGCGGCATGGTCGAGAGCGAGGTGCACTTCCTGCGCTTCCTCGCCGACACCGAGCTGCGCTCCGGGCACTGCGGCCGGGCCCTGGACCTGGCGCGTGAGAGCCTGCGCCTGGCCCGGGACTCCGGGATCGGCGAGGGCGCCTCGGCGATGCTCGCCTCGCTCGCGGAGGCCTCCGCCGGGGACGTCGACCGGGCGCTGGCCCTCGCCCGCGAGGCGGCCGACCACGCGGAGGTCGACGGCGACCAGATGTACCTGTCGCGGGCTCTCGCGGCGCTGGGCTACGCCCAGCTGGTGGCCGGGGACCCGGCGGCGGCGGTGCGTTCGCTGCGCCGGGTGCGCGAGCTGGAGCAGGGTCTCGGCATCAACGACCCCGGGCGCGGCCGCTGGCACGGCGACCTGGCCGAGGCGCTGGTGCGCATCGGCGAACCGGGCGAGGCCCAGGACGTCATCGACACCACCCGGGTGCACGCGATGCGGCTGGGCCGGCAGAGCGTGCTGGCCGTGCTCGACCGGGCCGAGGCGCTGGTGCGGGCCGCGCGGGGCGACCACGAGGGGGCGCTGGTACGGCTGACGTCCGTGCAGGACCGGCTGGGCCGGCTCGGGTACGGCCTGGAGGAGGCCCGGGCCGCTTTCGCGCTGGCCCGGCTGCGCGACCGGACGGCCGCCTCGCGCGGTGCGTCGTCCGCCGCCCAGGCTCCGGCGCCCTACGACGAGGCCGCGCGGCTGTTCCGGCGCTGCCGGGCACTGCCCTGGCTGCGGCAGGTCGACGCGGCCGCCACGGCCGGTCCCGCCGCGCCGGTGGCTCCGGCCGCCGCGGCGCCGCCGGCCGCGCTCGACGCGCTGGAGGGGCTCGCGTCGATGGAGCGCCAGGTGGCGTCGCTGGTGATGGAGGGGGCGACCAACCGGGAGATCGCGGCGCGGCTGTTCATCAGCGTCAAGACGGTCGAGGCGACGCTCACCCGCGTCTACCGCAAGCTGGGCATCCGCTCCCGGGTGGACATCGTCCGGCTGGCCGCGGGCCGCCGCACCCCCTGAACCGGTCCCCGGACGCGTGCCCCGACCTGGGTTTGCGCGGCCGGACCGAGGGTTAACCCTGCCCCAACTCCCTTAGGGGCTTCCCTCATTGGGGGGACCGCCGGGCCGGCCCTAGCGTGGGGGCGTGCCGCTCGCCGGGCACACGGAGATCCGACCGACGACGTGAGGGTCACCGTGCACCACCCGCGCGACCCCCCACCGGCAACTCCCCGAGGAGACCCATGTTCGGGCTCACCGCCGCCAGAAAGGCCGCCGCCGTCGTCGCGGCGACCGCCGCCGCCGCCGCGACCGCGCTGCTCGCCGCCCCCACGGCCGCCGCCGCGCACCAGCCGATCGTCGGCGGCACCACGACCACCACCTCCGCCTACCCGTTCGTCATGCAGATCACGGACGCCTCGCAGAACCAGTTCTGCGGCGGCACGCTGGTCTCGCCGACGAAGGTGGTCACCGCCGCGCACTGCATGGTCGGCGAGACCACCGGCAGCGTGCGCGTCGTCGGCGGCCGCACCTACCTCGGCGGCACCAACGGCACGGTGGCCAGGGTCAGCAGGATCTGGATCCACCCGAGCTACACCGACGCCACCAAGGGCGACGACGTGGCCGTGCTGACGCTGTCGACGGCGATGCCGTACGCCACGGCCACGTACGTCTCCTCCTCCCAGACCTCGGTGTACGCGGCCGGCACCACCGCCCGCATCCTGGGCTGGGGCACCACCTCCGCCGGCGGCAGCTCCTCCGACCAGCTGCGCACCGCAACCGTCCCGACCGTGTCCGACTCCGGTTGCGCGAGCTCCTACGGTTCCGACTTCGTGCGCAGCGACATGGTCTGCGCCGGCAGGGCGGCCGGCGGCGTGGACACCTGCCAGGGCGACAGCGGCGGTCCCCTGCTCATCGGGGGCGTCCTGGCGGGCATCACCTCCTGGGGCGAGGGCTGCGCCCAGGCCGGCCACCCGGGTGTCTACACCCGGCTGACCACCTTCTCCAGCCTCGTCACCGCGCAGGTCACCTCGTGACCTGACCCGACTCCCTGAGCAACCCTCAGGTGCGATACCAGGGGGGGGGGGGGGGGGGGGGGGGGGGGCGGCCCCCCCCCCCCCCCCCCCCCCCCCCCCCCCCCCGCGCCCCCCCCCCGCCCCCCCCCCCCCCCCCCCCCCCCCCCCCCCGCGGGGGGGGCGGGGGGGGGGGGGGGGCCCCCCCCCCCCCCCCCCCCCCCCCCCCCCCCCCCCTCTCCATGCCCGCGCGAAGACGACGGCCGGCCGCGCGGGCCCGCGGCGCCGCCCGGCTCACGTCCGTACGGCGCCGAAGCGGATGTCGTACGAGGTCCCCGGGTGCAGGGTCCGCAGCATCCGCTCCCCCTCGGCGACGACCTCGTCGCGCGCGGCGCGGGTGAGCCGGCCGAACGGCTCGATCACCAGGGCGTCCTCGTCCAGTCGCCACAGCCCGGCGAGGAAGCCGTCCACGAGCAGGGTGCGGTGGGCGAGGTTGCCCTGCCAGGCGCGGCCCCGGTGCGCGGGCGGGACGACCCGCGTACGGTCGGCGTGCGAGAGCAGCAGGTTGTCGAACTCGGGCAGGAAGCGCGGCGGGGCCGGGGTGTCCGGATCGGGACGCGGGGCGTCGGGGAGGTCGAACAGCTCGGTGCCGCTGTCGTCCCGGAAGGTGACGAGCCCGGGGCGCAGCCGCTCGAACGCCTCGCGCAGCCGGGTCAGCCCGGCCCAGGTCTGCATGTCCTTCACGGAGGCCGGGCCGAAGGCGGCGAGGTAGCGCAGGACGACCTCGTCCGGCGCGGGGGCCGGTCCGGCGGCGCGGCCGAGCCAGTGCTCGGCGGTGGTCAGGCGGACCTGGCCGCTGCGTTCCCACAGCCCGCGCGGGGTCACCTGCACCAGCGGGAGCCGGCACCGGGCAGCGACGGCCAGGGCCTGGGGGTCGGCGTCGGGCCACTGCTGCCGCAGGGACTCGCGCAGTTGGGCCATGGTACGGGGTTCGGCCTCGACGAGGTCGCGGGCCAGGGCGGTGAGCCGGTCCAGGTCGACACCGGTGAGTCCCTTGCGGAAGGTGACCAGTTCGCGGTCGCGGGCGGGCTGCACCAGCGGGCGCAGCAGGAGGCAGTCGTCCGCGGTGTGGGTGTGGAGGGTGGAGCGCAGGGTGACGATCCGGACGGCCGCGCGGTCGGCCATGAGCCGGGACAGCTCCTCGGGGGCGAAGCCGTCCAGGCGGGCGGCGAGCGCGTAGTAGGGCGGTCTGACGTTCTGCGCCTGGAGGCCGACCAGGTGCTCGACGGCGTCGGCGGCGGACATCCGCGCGGGGCGCAGCAGGAGCTGGCGGTCGAGCGTGGCCCGGTTGAGGGCGCGCGTGCCGAGGACGGGTGCCGTGCTGCTCCGCTTGGTGTGCGTCATGGGGGCACGGTAGCGAGAGTCGCGGACAGCTTCTGTCCGCGACGGCGCGGAGGCCGGCGGCGGGTGCGGCCCGTATTCTGCTCGTGTCCCGCCCCGCGCCCCCGCGTACGCACGCTCGACCGAGAGGCAGCCGCGATGCCCGAGCCACGCGCCGGCTCCGCCGGGAACGACCGGCCGGCCGGGTCGGAGCGGCCCGCCGGGTCCGAGCGGGCCGGCGGGTCCGCCCGGCCGGGGGGTCGCGGCGGGCGCAGGTCCGTGTGGCGTCGCGCCCTGCCGCCGGCGCAGCCGCCCGCGGGCGGCCCGGCGCCGGCGCAGCGGCCGGCCGAGCCGGCCGGCGTGGTCGAGGCGGCCCTGTACCGCGACGGCGTCCGCGTCTCCTCCCCCGCCGGCCTGGCCGAGACCTTCCGCGCGCTGCGCGAGCTGCCGGCCGGCATGGCGTGGATCGGCCTGGCCCGGCCCACGGACGGCGAACTGCACTCGCTGGCCGCCGAGTTCGACCTGCATCCGCTCGCCGTCGAGGACGCGATCAAGGCCCATCAGCGGCCGAAGCTGGAACGCTACGGCGAGACGCTGTTCGTGGTGCTGCGGGCCGCGCGCTACCTGGACGCCCCGGAGGAGGTCGACTTCGGCGAACTGCACGTGTTCGTCGGCCCGGACTTCGTGATCACGGTCCGGCACGGCGCGGCACCGGACCTGTCGGCCGTGCGCCGCCGCATGGAGGCGACGCCCGAACTGCTGCGGCTGGGGCCCGAGGCGGTGCTGTACGCCATCCTCGACGCGGTCGTCGACGGCTACGCGCCGGTGGTCGCGGGCGTGCAGAACGACATCGACGAGATCGAGACCGAGGTGTTCCGGGGCGACCCGGAGGTGTCCCGGCGCATCTACGAACTCTCCCGGGAGATGGTCGAGTTCCAGCGCGCCACCCGCCCGCTGGGCGGGATGCTGCGCGCGCTGACGGCGGGCTTCGCCAAGTACGGGACCGACGAGGAGCTGCAGCGCTACCTGCGGGACGTGGCGGACCACGTCACGCACATCAGCGAGCGCGTCGACACCTTCCGCCAAGCCCTCACCGAGATCCTCACGGTGAACGCCACCCTCGTCACGCAGCAGCAGAACACCGAGATGCGGGCGCTGGCGGAGGCCGGCTTCGAGCAGAACGAGGAGATCAAGAAGATCTCGTCGTGGGCGGCGATCCTGTTCGCGCCGACGCTGGTCGGCACGGTCTACGGCATGAACTTCGCCCACATGCCGGAGCTGGGCTGGAGCTTCGGGTACCCCTTCGCGATCGCCGCGATGGGCGTGGTCTGCGTCGGCCTGTACGTGGTCTTCAAGCGCCGGGACTGGCTCTGAGGGACGGGCTCCGGGAGTCCGGCTCCGGTGGACGGGCTCTGAGGGACGGGCTCCGAGGACGCCGTTCGGGTGCCCCGCCGCACCGCCCGGCGGGCGGACCGCCCCGCGCGGTGCGAGCGTTGAGGGGCACCCCGGCGGACGGGCACGCCGGGCACGGACGGGACGGAGCGCGGCCATGGCTCGGGCGATCTGGACAGGCGTCATCACCTTCGGCCTGGTCACGGTGCCGGTCGGGCTGTTCACGGCGACCGAGGACCACACCGTCCACTTCCACCAGCTCCAGCGCGGCACCGGCGACCGCGTCCGCAACCGGCGGGTCAACGAGCGCACCGGCGAGGAGGTCTCCCCGGCCGACATCGTCAAGGGCTACGAGGTGGGCGAGGGCGAGTACGTGATCGTCGAACCGGACGAGCTGGAGGAGATCGCGCCGGGCCGGTCCAAGACCATCGAGATCTCCGACTTCGTCGATCTGGACCGCATCGAGCCGGTGTACTTCGCCCGCACCTACTACGTCGCCCCGCGCGGCGAGGAGTACCTCAAGGTCTACGAGCTGCTGCGGGCGGCCCTGGAGCGGACCGGCAAGGCGGGCGTGGCCACGTTCGTGATGCGGAACAAGCAGTACCTGACGGCGTTGCGGGCCGAGGACCGGCTCCTGGTGCTGCAGACGCTGCACTGGGCCGACGAGGTCCGCGACCCGGGCAGGGAACTGCCCGAACTGCCCTCCCGCCGGGCCGGGAGCGGCAAGGAGCTGGACATGGCGCTGCGGCTGGTGGACGCGCTGAGCGGTCCGTGGGAGCCGCGGCGCTACCGCGACACGTACCAGGAGAAGGTCCGCGCACTGGTGCAGGCCAAGGCCGAGGGCCGGGAGGTCGCCGTGGCCGAGGGCCCGCCCGAGGCCACCGGTGTCGTCGACCTGATGGCGGTGCTGGAGAGCAGCCTCGCCCGGGCCGGGGCGTCCGGGTCCGGCCGGTCGGGGTCGCGGCAGGACTCCGGGCGGGGCGCCTCCGCGCGGTCGGGGTCCCGGCGCTCCGGATCCGCCGGGAAGGATTCCGGCCGGGCCGGGTCCCGGGCGTCGCGGCCGGAGCGGGCACGGCCGCCGAAGGACCGCGAGCGGGGTGCGAGCCGCAGCGAGCTGCGGCAGCTCAGCAAGGCCGAGCTGTACGAGCGGGCCGGCGAGCAGGGCGTCGTGGGCCGGTCGAGGATGACCCGGGACCAGCTGGTCGACGCCCTGGCCCGGCCGGGCCGCCGCACCGCCGGGAGCGCCGCCTGAGTCCGGGGTAGCGACGGGCGGCTCGGGTACCCGGGCGATCCCGGTGGAGGGAGGCCCCATGGGTACAGGTCCGCTGCCCGTGCCGACGGCGACGATCGCCGCCGCGCACGGCGCTTTCAACCTCGTGGGCGGCCTGTGGCCGCTGGTGCACCGGCGCAGCTTCGAGTGGGTCTTCGGGCCGAAGACGGACGAGTGGCTGCAGATGACCACGGGCGGGCTGCTCGCGGGCACCGGCCTCGCCCAGCTGGCCGCCGCCGCAGACCCCATGGGCCCGAAACACGCCCGGCGCGTCGGCCTCGTCACCGCGGTCACCCTGCTGGCCGTCGATCTGGTGTACGTCCCCAAGAGGCGGCTGCGGCCGACGTACCTCCTGGACGCGGCGATGGAGGCGGCCTGGATCGCCGCCTGGCTGCGCGGCACCCCCGCGACCCGAGGCGCCAAGCCCAGGAGGCACGGACGATGAACGCACGGCTGCCCTTCACCCCGCCCGGCCGCCGGCTCGACGGCCGTGAACTCCAGAAGCTCGCCGCGACCGTCGCGGAGGCGGAGGAGGTGTGGACGGACCTGCTGGACCACCCCACCGGCGACCGCGGCTACGCGGAGATCTTCCTCGACGAGCACGTGGGCGTGTGGGTCCTGGAGTGGACGGACGACGAGCACGACACCGGCTACCACGACCACGACCGCTCGGCGGGGGCCGTGCACGTGGCGCGCGGCGCGATCCGGCACGAGCATCTGCGACTCGGGCAGAGGCCGGTCGGCGGCCGGGTGCCGGCCGGTGAGGGTTTCTGCTTCGACGAGACCTTCATCCACCGCATGCGCCGCGAGCCGGAGGCCGGCCCCACCGTCACCATCCACGCCTACTCGCCGCCGCTGGAGCGGACCGGTCAGTACGGGCAGCTGGAGGACGGGCTGCTGCACCGCGTGCCCACCGGCTCGGAGGAGCACCTGTCCCCCAAGGGCCGCCAGGGCACCCCCAGCACGGTCGTCCGAGGCGCGGTCGGCACGGACGTGCGCGAGACCGGGGAAGTGCGGGGCGTGAGCGTGCGCGACAGGTTCACGGGACCGGTCCGCTCGGCCGCGAGTCCGCGGGCCTCCGCCTCCCGGCCGGCCACCGCGTCCCGGCCGGTCGCCCTGGTCGAGGCCGGGTTCCGTGCGCTGGCCCGGCTGCGCCGGGCTCCGGCCCTGCATCCCCAGGGGCTGACCTGCACGGGCGAGCTGGAGGTGCTGGACGACGGTGGCGGGCCGTGGGGCGTGCCGTGGCTGGACACGCCCCGGCCGCTGGCGGCCACGGTCCGCCTGTCGCGCGCGGCCGGCCTGCCCCGGCGACTGCCGGACGGGCTGGGCCTCGCCGTCCGGGTGCCGGACGCCGACGGCCCGGACGGCACCCTCGACCTGTTGATGACCAGCAGCGGTCGCGGGCGGGCCGGGCGGCATCTGCCGCTGCCGCGCGCCGACGCGCTGCGGGGCCCGTACTCCAGCCTGCTGCCGTACCGGGTGGCCGGCCGGTCGTGCCTCCTGGCCGCCTTCCCCCGCCGGACCCGGCAGGCGCCGGTGCCGGGCGACCCGGAGGAGATGGCCGCCGCGCTGGCCGCCGGGCCGCTGGTCTACGACCTGTGCGCGGAGAGGGGCGACCGCACCTGGCGGCGGTTCGCGGTGCTCACGGTGCGGGACGTGCTGCCCGTGGACCGGGAGGACACCCTCGACTTCGACCCGTACGGGCACAGCGCGCGGGCGTTCGCCCCGGGCCCGGCCCTGGCCGCCATCCGCCGTGCCGCCTACCGCGGCTCCCGCGTGGGGCGGGGCACCCGCCGCGAGATCCCCTGACCGCACGGCGGCCCGGCCGCGCGTACGCCCGTCGTGCGCACGGCGGCCGACAGGCACGACCGTCCGCCCGCCCGGCCGCGGGACGCCGGCGTGTGGGCGGGCGGCCTTCGACGAGGCTGTGGCCGACCGAGCGGCCGGACCGGTGGCGTCCGTGAGCGGCCCGGGGGCCGCACCCCGCCGGCCGACGGCGTCGTCGGTCGGCGGGGTGCGGCCCCCGGCCCAGGCGCGGTGTCGTTCAGTCCCCGGTCGTCTTCCCGACCAGCGCGCCGTACGCCAGCTGCAGCGTGTCGGCTCCGGCCAGCGCCGTCAGCGTGCCCATGGCCGTGCGGGTCGCACGGGGCCAGAGCAGCTGGCCGGCCGTGAGGGCCGAGGCGACCCAGACGCTCATGCAGAACGGGCAGGTCGCCAGCTCGCCGACCGTGTGCCGGCCGTCGGGCTGCGCCTCCTCCTCCAGCTCGGCAGGGCCCTGCGGGCCGACGTACCGGGTGAAGGGGGCCCGCAGGGGGCTGGTGACCGAGGCCTTGCTGAGCAGTCGGCTGAGCCGGAAGGTCGCCACCGCGGTCAGGGCGACGTCCCACGGCTCGGGGCGCGCCGGTACGGGACGGCCGCGCAGCCGTACCGCGGTGGCCCAGGCCGCGGTGAACACGGCGAACCCCGTCATGGCGGCGGTGTACCCGCCCAGCGGCCGGTCCTGGTCGCCGGAGTAGCCCTGTCCGGTGCGGCGGAGCAGTCCGCGCAGCTTCTGTGCCGGGCGGCTCTCCGCCACGGACGTCACGTTCATGATCATTACCTGTTCGAGCTGCGCTTTCCTGGTCCGATGAGGGCACGGTTCGGGGCGGTGTGCCGGCCGCCGTTCTGGTGGCGCAGGCGCACCTCGACCCGGTTGTCGGTGATCCGGGTCTCGAAGGAGGGCTGCGGGGCGGTGGCGGGGCCGCGCACGTTCCAGCCGTCGGAGAGGCGGAAGACGCTGCCGTGCCAGGGGCAGCGCACACAGCCGTCGGCGACGGTGCCCTCGGCGAGGGGTCCGGCCAGGTGGCTGCACCGCTCGGCCAGGGCGTGGATCTGCCCGCCGGTCTCGCGCACGACCAGCACCGGCACGTCGTCCACCGTGCGCCGCACCGGCTCGCCGGCCGGGAACTCGTCGACGGTGCCGACCGCGTGCCAGCCCTCGGAGATCACGTGCGGGACCTCCTCGGCGTGGTTGGCGCCGGAGGCCTGCCGGTAGGCCATGTGGCCGCCCAGCATGCCGCCGAGCCCGACCGCCGTCAGCCCGAGGAAGCCGTAGGCCCGGCCCGCCGTCTCCCGGCCCTTGGCGCGGCAGGCGAGCGAGGTCGCGTACAGCCCGACGGCCGCGATGTTGGACACGGCGTGCACCAGGCCGACGCGCTGCTGCTGGCGGTGCAGCTCCGCCCAGTCGACCCAGCCGGCCAGGGCCGCCGGGGCCGCGGCCCCGAGCCCGACGCCGATCAGCAGCCGCGCCTCGCGGGAGCGGCCCGGGCGCAGGTCCAGGACCGCCGCCGACAGCCAGCTCCCGATCGGCACCTGCACCATCAGCGGGTGCACGGGATGCCCCATCCACCGGCCGTGCAGCAGGTCCCGGCCGCGTCCCAGCGGTAGGGCACGCACGCCCTTGCGGAGCGTCTCGATCACCGCGTCGGCGCCGGACTCGCGTTCCAGGCGGTCCAGCAGCCACAGCATCCGGTTCTGCCGCAGCAGGCGGCGTCGCATGGTGGTCATGCCCGGCCGGGTCCCCACCGGCCGGGACGGCAAACGGGAGCGGCGACGGCGGCGTCCCACGTCAGCCGCCCGGCCGGATGACGGCGCGGACGCAGCCGTCGTCCTTGTCCTTGAACATCTCGTACGCCCGGGGCGCCTCGTCCAGGGAGACCGTGTGGGTCGCCAGGTGGGCGGTGCTCAGCTCACCGGCCGCCAGCCGGTCCAGCAGCATCGGGATGTAGCGCTGGCCGTGCTGCTGGGCGCCCCGGATCGTCAGGCCCTTGTTGATCACCGCGCCGAGGGGGAACTTGTCGACGGCGCCGGCGAAGACGCCGAGCACGAAGACGGTGCCGCCCTTGCGGCAGGCGTGGACGGCCTGGCGCACGGCGGTGGGGCGGTCGGTCTGCAGCCGCAGTTGCTGCTTGACCTGGTCGTACAGGTGTGCGGGGCCGTCGCTGTGGGCCTCCATGCCGACCGCCTCGATGCACACGTCGGGTCCGCGGCCGCCGGTGCGTTCGCGCAGTTCCGCGCCGATGTCGGTGGCGGTGTAGTCGATGACCTCGCTGCCGATGTGGCGTTCGGTCATCTCCAGGCGTTCGGGGATGCGGTCGATCGAGATGACCCGTTCCGCGCCCAGCAGGATCGCCGCGCGGGCCGCCATCTGGCCGACCGCACCGCAGCCCCACACCGCGACGACGTCACCGGGCTTGACGCCGCCGAGGTCGGCGCCCATCCAGCCCGTCGGCACCGAGTCCGACACGAACAGGGCGCTGGCGTCGTCGATGCCCTCCGGGACGGAGAAGGCGCCGTGGTCGGCGAACGGCACCCGGACGTACTCGGCGTGGCTGCCGCGCAGCCCGCCCATGGCGTGCGAGTAGCCGAAGATGCCACCGGTGTCGGCCCCGAACAGGGCTTGTCCGATGCCGGGGTTGGTGTTGGTGTTGTCGCACAGGGACCACAGGTCGTGGGTGCAGTACCAGCAGCGGCCGCACCCGACGAAGGAGCAGACCACCACCCGGTCGCCCACCTTGTGCCTGCGTACGGCGGCGCCGACCTCGACGACCTCGCCGATGAACTCGTGGCCGATGACGTCACCGGCTCGCATGAAGGGGACGTAGCCGCCGATGAGGTGCAGGTCGGAGCCGCACGTGGTGCCCGCGAGGAGCTTGACGATCACGTCGTGGTCGTTGCGCAGGGCGGGATCCGGCACCTGCTCGACGGAGAGCTTGTTGACGCCTTCCCAGCACAGGGCCTTCACAGCACTCCCTCCCCGCCGGCGCGGCGGCCGAGCAGCCCGACGAGCTTGCCGCCGGGGGTGTCGTGGGTGGTCGGGGGCGAGTCGGGTTCCATCACCTCACCCACCTCCAGCAGTGACTTGGCGTCGCGCAGGGCGCGGCGCAGGTCCTGGTTCGGGTCCTGGCCGGCGAGCCGGGCGGGCACCGAGTGCGCGGCCTGCGGCGGCGGGTCCTTCAGACGGGCCGCGAGTTCCGTGCCCCGGTCGCCGGGGGCGGGGGTGATGCGGACCTCGATGCGGTCGCCGTAGTCGCGCAGGGGTGCGGGCAGCTTCTCGGGCTGCAGCTCCGTGGGGTCGACGTAGACCGTGACGGTCAGCCAGCGTTCCCCGGCGGAGGGGTCGGAGGGTCCGGCGGTCGCGCGCTGCCAGGCGATGACGGCCCCGGCGGTCAGTCCCGCGGCGGCTGTCAGCAGTGCCTTGCCTTTCGCCATCGTGGATCACACCCTCCGGGTGCCGGTGGCCCGGCCGCGGGTGAGCAGGGCCCCCAGGGCGATCATGCCGATGCCGAGGAAGAAGTGCAGCCAGTCGTCGGCGGTGTTCAGCGGGACGAAGTTGGCGGCGCTGTCGTGGCCGATGATCAGGCCGTACAGCCACAGCACGAGGTAGACGGCGCCGCCGGCCAGCAGGTAGGTGCGGGCGGCCGAGGCGGTGCGGGACATGGCCAGGCCGGCCACGCCGAACGCGAGGTGGACCAGGTTGTGCAGGACGGAGATCTGGAAGATGCCGAGCAGTTCGGCACCGGAGTCGTGCGAGGCGAACTCCATCGAGTCGTAGCCGGTGGTGATGCCCGGTATGAAGCCCAGGATGCCGACGAGCAGGAACACTGCTCCGACCAGCAGTGCAGCCGTCTGGACGGGGGTGCGGGCACCGGTCGTCGGCTGCGTGCGTGCGCTCATGGCGGTGGCCTTCCGGCGAGAGGGGCGCGTCACGTCGAGCGCCCGGTCCGCCGCGAGTACCCCCGTCACGCGGCGCAACCGTCCCGTTTCGCGGCCGCGTTTCCGGGGGCGGCCGGCGGGCACTCGCCGCGCCATGGATCGCCGTAGCCGCCCACCGCTCGCCGACAGTTCGCTCGCCCTGCTGGCCAAGGGGTACACCTGGCTGCCCGACCGCAGGCGCCGCACCGGCGCCCCGCTGGTGCGCACCCGTCTGATGGGGCAGCACGCCGTGGCCCTGCACGGACCGCAGGCGGTGCGCTTCTTCTACGACGAACGGCACGTGGAGCGCGGATCGGCGCTGCCGGGCCCGGTGCTGAGCACGCTGTTCGGGCACGGGGCCGTGCACACGCTGGACGGCCCGCGGCACCGCGGCCGCAAGGCGATGTTCCTGTCGCTGCTCACCGGGCCGCAGGCGGTCGCCGGGGTCGTGGACGCCGTCACCGCGGACTGGGAGGAGACGGTGCGCTCCTGGCCGGGCCGCCGGATCGTGCTGTTCGACGAGGCGAGCCGCGTGCTCACCCGGGGTGTGTGCCGCTGGGCCGGGATCCCGCTCGACGACGGTGACGCGATGGCCGCCGACCTGGTGTCCCTGGTCGACGGTTTCGCCACGGCGGGCCCGCGCCACTGGCGTGCCCGCCGGGCCCGCGCCCGCCTGGAGGACCGGCTCGGCGCTCTGGTGGAGGACGTGCGCTCCGGTGCGGCGGCCGCCGCGGAGGGCTCGGTGCTCGACGTGGTGTCCCGCCACCGGGACACCGACGGGCAGCTCCTCGACCCGCGCACCGCCGCGGTCGAACTGCTCAACGTCGCCCGCCCCACCGTCGCGGTCTGCTGGTTCGTCGCCTACGCCGGTCACGCGCTGCGCCGCCCGGACGTCCGCGAGGAACTGCGCGGCGGCGACCCGGCTAAGGCCGTGGCCTTCGCCCACGAGCTGCGGCGCTTCTACCCCTTCGCGCCGTTCGTCGGCGGCCGGGCCGTCACCGACCTGGACTGGCACGGCGAGCCGATCCCGCGGGGCACGATGGTCCTGCTCGACCTGTACGGGCAGAACCACGACCCCGAAGTCTGGGACGAGCCCTACGCGTTCGCGCCGCGGCGGTTCCTCGGGCACCCGCCCGCCCGGGACGAACTGATCCCCCAGGGCGGCGGCGACCCGGCCACCGGCCACCGCTGCCCCGGCGAGGACATCACGATCGCCCTGCTGGCGGCTCTCGCGCCGCGCCTGGCCCGGCTGGAGTACGAGGTCCCGGAGCAGGACCTGAGGATCCCGCTGAACCGTCTGCCGGCCCGGATCCGCAGCGGCTTCGTCATCGAGTCCGTGCGGGTCCCGGTGCCCGCCGCGCAGGTGGTGCCCCTGCCCACGGCCTGAGCGAGCGGCGAGGCCCGCCCCCACCCGGGGCGGGCCTCGCCGCTCACTGCCGGCCCGAGCCGTTGCTGCCGGCTCCTGCCGTCAGGTGCGCGACAAGGCAGCCCTCAGGCGCGGGACAACCCGGTCGTCAGGCGCGGGACAGCCCGGTCGTCAGGCGCGGGACAACCGCCGTCCGGCCGTCAGCACCGCCCCCGTCAGCGCGGCCGCCACGGCCACCCGGCGCAGCGCCGTGCGGCTCCGGCCGCCCCAGCCGCCGTGCACCGCTCCCTCCCCGGGAGCCGGGACGTGCAGGGCGCCGTGGCCGGCGGGGGCCTCCTGGTCGTGGTCGAGGTGCCCCTTGTCGGTCTGCCGGGCCATCGCCCGCTCGGCGAGCGCGGGGGTCATCCGGGACTGGCGGACCAGGGCGCGGCCCGCGGGCCCGACCGCGACCTCGCGGCGCGGGTGGCGCACCAGGGCGACGACCTCGCGGGCGACCCGCTCGGGACTGTAGACGGGCGGCATGGCCACCACCTTGCGCCCGGTGTAGTTGGCCGCCTGCTGGAAGTGCGGGGTGTCGATGGTCGCGGGCAGCACCGTGCACACGTCGATCCCCTTGACCCCTTCCAGCCGCAGCTGCTGGCGCAGACTCGCGCCGAGGGCCCGTACGGCGTGCTTGGACATGCCGTAGGGGTGGCTGTACGGCTGGGCGACGACCCCGACGACGGACGAGATGTTGATCAGCGTGCCGCTGCCCTGCTCCCGCATCACCGGCAGGGCCGCCCGGGCGCCGTGGACGTAGCCCATGACGTTGACGTCCAGGACCCGGCGGAAGTCCTCCAGCGGCACGTCCTCGAACCGGCCGAAGGCGTTGACGGCGGCGTTGTTGACCCAGACGTCGATCCGGCCGAACTCCTCGACCGCGCGCCGCGCCACCTCCTCGACGGCCTTCGGGTCGGTCGTGTCGGTCGGCACGACGAGGGTCCTGGCCCCCTTGTGCTTCTCGCACTCCCGGGCCGCGGCCCGCAGTGCCTCCTCGCGCCGGGCGGCCAGCACCACGGCGCAGCCCTTGCGGGCGAAAGCCTCGGCCGTGGCCCGTCCGATCCCGCTCGACGCCCCGGTCACCACCACCACGTGGTCGCGCAGTCGCATCCCGTACCCTCCTCACATCCGGCCGGGGCGGCGTTTCCTGCCCGGCTCCGCGGCGCACCGGGTACCCGCGCTCCGGGTGGCGGCACCGGCTTTCCGGCCGGAGTCGCCCGGACCTCCCGCCGGCCCGTGACCTTGGGGAGAGCGGAGTCACAGCCCAGGAGAGGGGAAGGTCACAGCCGTCCCCTCTGCTGCGATTTCGCGTCGGTGACCTAGCATCCGAGCATGACGGTCCTGCCTGACGACGGGCTTGAGCTGGCCGGCGAGTTCCCTGACGTACCCCACGAGCAGTGGCAGCGCCTGGTGGCGGGTGTGCTGCGCAAGTCGGGCAAGGACGTCGAGGGCGCCGAGGCCGAGGAAGCCCTGTCCACCGCGCTGGAGGACGGGTTGCGCACCCGTCCCCTGTACACCGCCCGCGACGCCGCCCCCGAGCCGGGCCTGCCCGGGTTCGCCCCCTTCGTACGGGGTGGGCGTCCCGAGGGCAACACGGTCGGCGGCTGGGACGTGCGGCAGCGGCACACGGTGGCCGACCGCGACGCGCTGCTGGCGGACCTGGAGAACGGCGTCACCTCGCTGTGGCTGACCGTGGGCGCCGACGGCATCGCCGTGCCGGAGCTCGGCCGGGTCCTCGACGGCGTCTACCTCGACCTGGCCCCCGTCGTGCTCGACGCGGGGCGCGAATCGGGGCCCGCCGCACGGGAGTTGCTGCGTCTGTACGAGGAGCGGGGGGTCGCCCCGGACGCGGCGCGCGGCAACCTGGGCGTCGATCCGCTGGGCCACGAGGCGCGGACCGGGGAGCGCGACGACGCGGCACCGGCCGCGGAGCTCGCGCGGCTGTGCGCCGAGCGCTACCCGGGGCTGCGGGCGCTGACCGTGGACGCGCTGCCGTACCACGAGGCCGGCGGTTCGGCCGCGCAGGAGCTGGGCGCCTCGCTGGCCACGGCGGTGGCGTACCTGCGGGAGCTGGCCGGCGCCGGGATCGGCGTCGAACAGGCCTGCCGGCAGCTGGAGTTCCGGTACGCGGCGACCGCCGACCAGTTCCTGACCATCGCCAAGCTGCGGGCCGCGCGCCGGCTGTGGGCGCGGGTGGCCGAGGTGTGCGGCGCGCCGCGCGCCGGGGCGCAGGCGCAGCACGTCGTCACCTCGCCGGTGATGATGACGCGGCGCGACCCGTGGGTGAACATGCTGCGCACCACCGTCGCCACGCTGGCCGCGGGCGCGGGCGGGGCCGACGCGGTGACCGTGCTGCCCTTCGACCACGCCCTGGGCCTGCCGGACGCCTTCGCCCGCCGCATCGCCCGCAACACCTCCACCATCCTCATCGAGGAGTCGCACCTGGCCCGGGTCGTCGACCCGGCGGGCGGCTCCTGGTACGTGGAGCGGCTGACCGACGAACTCGCCCATGCGGGCTGGGAGTCCTTCCAGCGCATCGAGCGGCTGGGCGGCATGGCGGCCGCCCTGCGCTCCGGGGACGTCGAGCGGGACCTCGCCGGGACGTGGCAGGCGCGGAGCGCGAAGCTGGCCAAGCGGCGCGAACCCGTCACCGGCGTCAGCGAGTTCCCGTTCCTCGCGGAGAAGCCGGTCGTGCGCGAGCCGGCGCCCGGGCAGCGCTCCGGCGGGCTGCCGCGGGTGCGGCGCGACGAGGCCTTCGAGGCGCTGCGGGCCCGCTCGGACGCGCATCTGGCCGCGACCGGCTCCCGGCCGCGGATCTACCTCGCCGCGCTCGGCCCGGCCGCCGCCCACACCGCGCGCCTCACCTTCGCCTCGAACCTCTTCCAGGCGGGCGGTGTCGAGCCGGTCGCGGAGGGCGCGTTCGCGGACAGCGGCGCGAGCGAGGCCGTGCTGTGCTCCAGCGACGCCCTGTACGCGGAGCAGGCGGCGGAGCGGGCCGCGGAGCTGAAGGAGGCGGGCGCCTCGTACGTGTTCCTCGCCGGACGGCCCGGGGAGCACCCCGGTGTCGACGGTTACGTCTTCGCGGGCTGCGACGCCGTGGCCGTGCTGTCCGCGACCCTCGACCGCATGGGAGTTGCCCGATGACCGCCCCCCATGGCATCCCCGACTTCTCCGGGATCGAGCTGGGCACCCCGGCCGCCGACGGCAGCCCCGACGAGTGGCGCGCGGCGGTCAAGAACGCCTCCGGCGGCGACGACCTGCTGTGGGAGACGCCCGAGGGCATCGCCGTCAAGCCGCTGTACACCGGCCGTGACCTGGAGGGCCTGGACTTCCTCCGGACGTACCCGGGCACGGCGCCGTACCTGCGCGGCCCGTACCCGACGATGTACGTCAACCAGCCCTGGACGATCCGCCAGTACGCCGGTTTCTCCACCGCCGAGGAGTCCAACGCCTTCTACCGGCGCAACCTCGCGGCCGGGCAGAAGGGCCTGTCGGTCGCCTTCGACCTGCCCACGCACCGCGGTTACGACAGCGACCACCCGCGCGTGACCGGTGACGTCGGCATGGCGGGCGTGGCCATCGACTCGATCCTCGACATGCGGCAGCTGTTCGACGGCATCCCGCTGGACAGGATGACCGTGTCGATGACGATGAACGGCGCGGTGCTGCCGGTGCTGGCGCTGTACATCGTGGCGGCGGAGGAGCAGGGCGTGCCGCCGGAGAAGCTGGCGGGGACCATCCAGAACGACATCCTCAAGGAGTTCATGGTCCGCAACACCTACATCTATCCGCCGAAGCCGTCGATGCGGATCATCTCCGACATCTTCGCCTTCACCTCGCAGCGGATGCCGCGCTACAACTCCATCTCCATCTCCGGCTACCACATCCAGGAGGCCGGGGCGACGGCCGACCTGGAGCTGGCGTACACGCTCGCGGACGGCGTGGAGTACATCCGCGCGGGCCGTGAGGCGGGCCTGGACGTGGACGCGTTCGCGCCCCGGCTGTCGTTCTTCTGGGCGATCGGCATGAACTTCTTCATGGAGGTCGCCAAGCTGCGCGCGGCGCGGCTGCTGTGGGCGAAGCTGGTGAAGCAGTTCGACCCGCAGAACGCCAAGTCCCTGTCCCTGCGCACGCATTCGCAGACCTCGGGCTGGTCGCTGACCGCGCAGGACGTGTTCAACAACGTCACGCGCACCTGCGTCGAGGCGATGGCGGCCACGCAGGGCCACACGCAGTCGCTGCACACCAACGCCCTGGACGAGGCGCTCGCCCTGCCGACCGACTTCTCGGCGCGCATCGCCCGCAACACCCAGCTGCTGCTGCAGCAGGAGTCCGGCACGACCCGGGTCATCGACCCGTGGGGCGGCAGCGCGTACGTGGAGAAGCTGACGTACGACCTGGCGCGGCGTGCCTGGCAGCACATCCAGGAGGTGGAGGCCGCGGGCGGCATGGCCAAGGCCATCGACGCGGGCATCCCGAAGCTGCGCATCGAGGAGGCCGCGGCCCGCACCCAGGCCCGCATCGACTCGGGCCGCCAGCCGGTCATCGGCGTCAACAAGTACCGCGTGGAGACCGACGAGCAGATCGACGTGCTCAAGGTCGACAACTCCTCCGTGCGCGCCCAGCAGATCGAGAAGCTGCGGCGGCTGCGCGCCGAGCGCGACGAGACGGCCTGCCGGGAGGCGCTGGACGCGCTGACCCGGGCCGCCGCGGGCGAGGGCAACCTGCTGGAGCTGGCCGTGCACGCGGCCCGCGCCAAGGCCACCGTCGGGGAGATCTCGGACGCCCTGGAGAAGGTGTACGGCCGGCACGCGAGCCAGATCCGTACGATCACCGGCGTGTACCGCAACGAGACCGGAGACTCCCCGAGCGTGGACCGCACCCGCACCCTGGTGTCCGACTTCGAGGAGGCCGAGGGCCGCCGGCCGCGCATCCTGGTCGCCAAGATGGGCCAGGACGGCCACGACCGCGGCCAGAAGGTGATCGCCACCGCCTTCGCCGACCTCGGCTTCGACGTGGACGTCGGCCCGCTGTTCCAGACGCCCGCCGAGGTGGCCCGGCAGGCCGTCGAGGCGGACGTGCACATCGTCGGCGTCTCGTCGCTGGCGGCCGGTCACCTCACCCTCGTCCCCGCGCTGCGCGAGGCGCTGGCCGAGGAGGGCCGCGAGGACATCATGGTCGTGGTCGGCGGGGTGATCCCGCCGCAGGACGTGCCGACGCTGCTGGAGATGGGCGCGGCGGCCGTCTTCCCGCCCGGGACGGTGATCCCGGACGCGGCGTACGACCTGGTGAAGCGGCTGTCGGACGGCCTCGGGCACGAGCTGTGATCGATGTCGACGCGTATGTGAAGGGCGTGCTCGACGGCAAGCGGGCGATCGTCGCCCGCGCCATCACGCTCGTCGAGTCGACGCGGCCGCAGCACCGCGCGCTGGCCCAGGAGGTGCTGACCGCGCTGCTGCCGCACAGCGGCCGGGCCCGGCGGATCGGGGTCAGCGGGGTGCCCGGGGTGGGCAAGTCGACGTTCATCGACGCCTTCGGCACGCTGCTGACCTCCCTCGGGCACCGGGTCGCGGTGCTGGCCGTCGACCCGTCCTCCAGCCGCACGGGCGGCTCCATCCTGGGCGACAAGACCCGCATGGAGCGCCTGGCCGTGGACCCGGCGGCGTTCGTGCGCCCCTCCCCCACGGCGGGCACGCTCGGCGGGGTCGCCAAGGCCACCCGCGAGTCGATCGTGGTGATGGAGGCGGCCGGCTACGACGTGGTCCTGGTGGAGACGGTCGGGGTGGGCCAGTCGGAGACGGCGGTCGCCAACATGGTCGACACCTTCCTGCTGCTCACCCTCGCCCGCACCGGCGACCAGCTCCAGGGCATCAAGAAGGGCGTGCTGGAGCTGGCCGACGTGATCGCCGTCAACAAGGCGGACGGGCCGCACGAGCGCGACGCCCGGGCCGCCGCCCGCGAACTGGCGGGCGCGCTCAGGCTGATGCACGGCAAGGACGCCTTCTGGACACCGCCGGTGCTGCACTGCAGCGCCCGCGAGTCGACGGGGCTGGACACGGTCTGGGAGCGCCTGGAGCAGCACCGCACGCTGCTGGACTCCACGGGCCGGCTCACCGCCAAGCGCCGCGACCAGCAGGTCGACTGGACCTGGAGCATGGTCCGCGACGAACTCCTCGGCCGCCTCCGGGCCGATCCGGCGGTCCGGGCCCTCGCGCCCGCGCTGGAGCGGCGGGTCCGGGAGGGCGAGCTGACCCCGACCCTGGCGGCGGAGCGGATCCTCGGCGCGCTGGGCGGCGGCTCCGAGGCCGCGGGTTCCTGAACCGGAAGCACACCGGAACCGGGAATCCGCACGCCCGGCTTGCATGACTATGCAAAGTGATACATACTCTTTCTATGTCCAAGGTCCTCACCTCCCTGCCCGCCGGCGAGCGCGTCGGCATCGCCTTCTCGGGCGGTCTCGACACCTCCGTCGCGGTCGCGTGGATGCGCGACAAGGGTGCCGTCCCGTGCACCTACACCGCCGACATCGGCCAGTACGACGAGCCCGACATCGCCTCGGTGCCCGGCCGTGCCCGGACCTACGGGGCCGAGATCGCGCGCCTGGTCGACTGCCGTGCCGCGCTGGTCGAGGAGGGCCTGGCCGCGCTGACCTGCGGCGCGTTCCACATCCGCTCGGGCGGGCGGGCGTACTTCAACACCACCCCCCTCGGCCGGGCCGTCACCGGCACGCTGCTGGTGCGGGCGATGCTGGAGGACGACGTCCAGATCTGGGGCGACGGCTCCACCTTCAAGGGCAACGACATCGAGCGGTTCTACCGCTACGGCCTGCTCGCCAACCCGCACCTCCGGATCTACAAGCCCTGGCTGGACGCGGCGTTCGTGACCGAGCTGGGCGGCCGCAAGGAGATGTCGGAGTGGCTCCTGGCCCACGGCCTCCCCTACCGCGACAGCACGGAGAAGGCGTACTCCACCGACGCCAACATCTGGGGCGCCACGCACGAGGCCAAGACCCTGGAGCACCTGGACACCGGCATCGAGACGGTCGAGCCCATCATGGGCGTGAAGTTCTGGGACCCCGAGGTCGAGATCGCCACCGAGGACGTGACGATCGGCTTCGACCAGGGCCGCCCGGTGACGATCAACGGCAAGGAGTTCCCCACCGCCGTCGACCTGGTGATGGAGGCCAACGCCATCGGCGGCCGGCACGGGCTCGGCATGTCGGACCAGATCGAGAACCGCATCATCGAGGCCAAGAGCCGCGGCATCTACGAGGCCCCCGGCATGGCCCTGCTGCACGCCGCCTACGAGCGGCTGGTCAACGCGATCCACAACGAGGACACCCTCGCCCAGTACCACACCGAGGGCCGTCGGCTCGGCCGGCTGATGTACGAGGGCCGCTGGCTGGACCCGCAGGCGCTGATGATCCGCGAGTCGCTGCAGCGCTGGGTGGGCGCGGCCGTCACCGGCGAGGTGACCCTGCGGCTGCGGCGCGGCGAGGACTACTCGATCCTCGACACCACCGGCCCCGCGTTCAGCTACCACCCGGACAAGCTGTCCATGGAGCGCACCGAGGACTCCGCGTTCGGCCCGGTCGACCGGATCGGCCAGCTCACCATGCGCAACCTGGACATCGCCGACTCGCGCGCCAAGCTGGAGCAGTACGCCGGGATCGGCCTGATCGGCACCGGCAGCCCCACCATCGGCGCCTCCCAGGCCGCCGCGACCGGGCTGATCGGCACCATGCCGGAGCTGCCGCAGGGCGGCGCCGAGGCCATCGCCTCCCGCGGCGAAGTCTCGGAGGAGGACGCCTGGCTGGACCGCGCGGCGATGGAATCCGGCACGGACTGACCGCACGGCGGCACGCGGAAGGACACGGGAAGGCCGGCTCGACGGTGTCGAGCCGGCCTTCGCGCGCGGGTGCCCGGCGGCTCAGCCGGAGGTGCTCGCCATCTGGCGGACCGGAGTGTCCAGGGCGTCCAGGCCGCGCAGGATGTCCTCGACCCGCTGCTTGGCGTCACCGAAGAGCATCTGGGTGTTCTCGCGGAAGAACAGCGGGTTCTGCACGCCCGCGTAGCCGGCGGCCATGGACCGCTTGAAGACGACCACGTTCGACGCCTCCCACACGTGCAGCACCGGCATGCCCGCGATGGGGCTGGACGGGTTGTCGGTGGCGGCCGGGTTGACCGTGTCGTTGGCGCCGATGACCAGGACGACCGAGGTGGCGGCGAAGTCGTCGTTGATCTCGTCCATCTCCAGGACGATGTCGTAGGGCACGTTGGCCTCGGCGAGCAGCACGTTCATGTGCCCGGGCAGCCGGCCGGCGACCGGATGGATGCCGAAGCGCACCTCGACGCCCCGCTCGCGCAGCTTGCGCGCGAGTTCGGCCACCGGGTACTGCGCCTGGGCGACGGCCATGCCGTAGCCCGGCGTGATGATGACCGAGGAGGCGTTGCCGAGGAGTTCGGCGGTCTCCTCCGCGCTGATCTCCCGGTGCTCGCCCTGCTCGCCCTCCTCGTCCGCCGCCGCCGGGGTGCCGAAGCCGCCGGCGATGACGGAGATGAAGGACCGGTTCATCGCCTTGCACATGATGTACGACAGGTAGGCACCGGAGGAGCCGACCAGCGCGCCGGTGACGATGAGCAGGTTGTTCGCGAGCAGGAAGCCCGAGGCGGCCGCCGCCCAGCCCGAGTAGCTGTTCAGCATGGAGACCACCACCGGCATGTCGCCGCCGCCGATGGAGGCGACCAGGTGCGCGCCGAGGGCCAGGGCGACGACGGTGACCGCGATGAGCAGGCCCATGTTCGGGCGTGCCACGAACGCGATGGTCAGCCCCACGAAGGCGACCAGCGCGCCGATGTTCAGCACGTGCTTGCCGGGCAGCGTCAGCGGGCGGGAGGCGATGCGCGCCGAGAGCTTCAGGTAGGCGACGACCGAGCCGGTGAAGGTGACGGCGCCGATGAACACGCCGATGAACACCTCGGCGTGGTGGATGCCCAGCAGCGAGCCGGACAGCTCGGCGTCGACGTCGAGGTAGCCGTTCCAGCCGACGAACGTGGCGGCCAGGCCGACGAGGCTGTGCATGATGGCGATCAGCTCGGGCATGCCGGTCATCTCGACGACCCGGGCCCGCCACAGGCCGATGCCCGCGCCGACGGCCGTGGCGACGACGATCAGCACCAGCCCGGTGGCGGTGATGCTGCGGGAGGCGAGACCGACGGTCGCGGCGAGCGCGACGGCCATGCCCGCGATGCCCCAGACGACTCCCGAACGCGAGGTCCGGTGCTGGGAGAGGCCGGCGAGGCTGAGGATGAACAGCAGCGCCGCGACGACGTAGGCGGCCTGTGCGGCCGTGTCTGTGGTCATCCCTGATCAGCCCTTCGAGAACATGCCGAGCATGCGGCGGGTCACGGCGAAACCGCCGAAGATGTTGATGCTGGCCAGCAGGATCGCGGCGAACGACAGCACGGTGACGGCCGTGTCCCCCTGCCCGATCTGCAGCAGCGCGCCGACCACGACGATCCCGGAGATGGCGTTGGTGACCGACATCAGCGGGGTGTGCAGCGCGTGGTGCACGTTGCCGATGACGTAGAAACCGATGACGATCGCCAGGACGAAGACCGTGAAGTGGCCGAGGAGTTCGCTCGGGGAGAAGGCCGTGACGAGGAACAGCGCGAGCGCCCCGGCGGCGACGAGGGCGTAGGAGGCCCACGCGGGCCGGGCGGGCTTCGCCGTCGCCTCGGGGGCGGCGGCCGCGGTGTCCTTCGCGGCGGCGGGGGCCGGGGCGGCGGACACCTGCACCGGGGGCGGCGGCCAGGTCTTCTCGCCGTCGCGGACCACGGTCATCGAGCGCTGCACCACGTCGTCGAAGTCGAGGACCAGACGGCCGTCCTTGCCCGGCGTGAGCAGCTTCATGAGGTTGACGAGGTTGGTGCCGTACAGCTGTGAGGCCTGGGCGGGCAGCCGGCCGGGCAGGTCGGTGTAGCCGATGATCGTCACGTCGTTGTCGGTGACGACGGCCTTTCCGGCGACCGTGCCCTCGACGTTGCCGCCCTGCGCGGCGGCCATGTCCACGATGACGCTGCCGGGCTTCATGCGCGCGACGTCCTCGGCGGTGATCAGCCGCGGCGCCGGCCGGCCCGGGATGAGGGCGGTGGTGATGATGATGTCGACGTCGGCGGCCTGCTCGGCGTAGAGCTGCGCGGCGAGCCGGTCGTAGTCCTCCGACGTGGCCTTGGCGTAGCCGTCGCTGCTCACCTCCTGCTCGGTCGAGACGCTGAGGAACTCCCCGCCCAGCGAGCGGACCTGCTCGGCGACCTCGGGCCGGGGGTCGGTGGCGCGGACGACCGCGCCGAGACTGCGGGCGGCGCCGATCGCCGCGAGACCGGCCACGCCGGCCCCCGCCACCAGGACCTTCGCGGGCGGCACCTTCCCGGCGGCGGTCACCTGGCCGGTGAAGAAGCGGCCGAAGGCGTGCGCGGCCTCGACCACGGCCCGGTAGCCCGCGATGTTCGCCATCGAGCTGAGGACGTCCAGGGACTGGGCGCGGGAGATGCGCGGCACGGCGTCCATGGCGAGCACGGTGATGGGCCGCCGGGCCAGTTCGTCGACCAGCTCCGGGTTGAACGCGGGACTGATCAGCGCGACCAGGGTCGCCCCGTCGCGCAGCCGCGCGGTCTCCTCGCGGGAGGGGCCGTTGACCTTGAGCACGATCTCCGCCTGCCACGGATCGCCGAGGCGGGCCCCCGCCTCCTCGTAGGCGGCGTCGGAGAAGCGGGACGGGGCTCCCGCTCCCGGCTCGACCACCACGTCGTATCCGAGCGCGACGAGTCTGCCCACGGTGGCCGGTGTGGCCGCCACCCTGGTCTCGCCCGCAGTGGACTCGGCCGGAATGCCGATCCTCTGCGGTTCAGCTTCCGCTGGAACCATCGTCTGCCTCTCCTCGTCTGTGCGTCTGTCCTCCTTGGTGCCCGCATCCTGCACGGTCGACGCGGTATCCGGGGCGGACCACGGTCACATGGCCGGGGAGGCCGTATTCACACGTCCGAGGGCTTGCAGGAAGGCCCGTTCGGCGGTATTGCCGTGACGCAAGAGGCGTCAGATGCCCCGTGATGCGGCATGTTTCCCGCGGGCGCAGACTGAACGGGTGAGCAACGTGAGCCCGGGACGCGGGACCGCGTCCTCCTCCCCGGCAGCGCCCAGGCAGGCGCTGGCGCTGGCGGCGATGATGTTCGCCGTCGCCATGACCTTCATCGACCAGACCATCGTGTCGATCGCGGCGCCGGACATCGTCCGCGAACTGGGGCTGTCCTCCTCCGGGATGCAGTGGGTGGTCAACGCCTACCTGCTGGCCCTCGCGGCGTTCTTCGCGCTCGGCGGGCGGCTCGCGGACCTGTACGGGCCGCGCCGGGTCGTCGTCGTCGGCACGCTGGTGTTCGTGGTGTCCTCGGTGCTGTGCGGCTGCGTCCCCGAGGGCGGCGCCGCACAGGCCTGGCTGATCGTCTTCCGGGCGACCCAGGGGCTGGGCGCGGCGCTGCTGTTCCCCGCCGCCCTGGCCGTGGTGGTGGCCGTGTTCCCGGTCGAGCGGCGCGGGCGCGCCCTGGCCCTGTTCTTCGGCATCACCGGTGCGCTGACGGCCGTCGGCCCGCTGCTGGGCGGCTGGCTGACCAACTGGACCTGGCGGGCGGTGTTCTGGGTCAACGTCCCGGTGGCGATCGTGGCGCTGGTGCTGACGGCCCTCGCGCACGTCCCCGACCGGCGGCGGTCCGGCACGCTGGACGTGCCGGGTGCCGTCCTCATCGCGCTCGGCATGGGCCTGAGCGTCCTCGGCTTCCAGCAGGCGTTCTCCTGGGGCTGGGACAGCTGGGCCACCTGGGTGTGCATCGCGGGGGGCCTGGCGGTGCTGGCCGGGTTCGTCCGCTACGAACGCGGGGTGGAGAACCCGCTGATCGACCTGCGGGTCTTCCGCGACAAGGCGTTCAGCGTCGACGCGCTGGTGCTGTTCTTCGCGATGCTCGCGTTCGTCCCGGTGTTCTTCTTCGCCTCCGTCTACGCGCAGGTGTCGCTGAGCGCCTCGCCGAACCAGGCGGCGCTCTACCTGCTGTACGTCTTCGTGGGCTTCGCGATCGCCTCCCAGTGGGGCGGCCGGATCCTCGACAAGAAGGGCGCGCGGCCGGCCCTGAAGCTGGGCGGCGTGGTGGGCGCCGTCGGGTTCGCGCTCTGGGCGGGCGAACTCACCGACCTGACCATGCACGACCAGTGGCTCTACGCGGCACTGGCCGGGGCCGGTGTCGGCTTCATCCTCGCGCCGGCGTCGACGGACGCCGTGAACCGGGCCATCGGCACCTCCTACGGCGAGGTCACCGGCATCACCCAGACGGTGCGCAACTTCGCGGCCAGCGTGGGCATGGCGATCTACGGCACGATGCTGACGCACGCGACGACCGACAACGTGACGGGCACCCTGGAGTCCCGGGGCGTGCCCGCCGGGACGGCGGAGAGCGTGGCGCGCGACGTCACCGAGTCGGTCACCGGCAACGGCGACGCCCGGCCGCCCACCGGCACCGGTCCCGCGGCCGAGGCGACCCGGGACGCGATGTCCGCGATCCGCATGGACTTCGCCGAGGCCAACCAGTGGGTGTTCTACGGCATGGCCGTCGCCCTGGGCCTCGCCTTCCTGTGCGCCCTGCGCCACCCGGGAGGCAAGGTGGAAGCGCAGGCCCCGGTCGAGGAACCGGTCGCGGGCCGCACCTGAGCCACCCGGGGGCGGCACCGCCTCAGGAGGAGAACAACTCGTCCGTGCGCCGCTGGATCTGATCGGGCGTCAGGTCCTCGATGGGATGGGAGATCATCCACTGGTGCCCGAACGGGTCGGCCAGGCGTCCGCCGCGCTGCCCGTAGTGCTGGTCGGCCACGGGGTGCACGACGCTCGCCCCGGCGCGCAGCATGGCCTCGGCGACGGCGTCGGCGTCGGACACCTCGAGCGCCAGGATCACCGGGGTGCCGCCGAGGTCGGGCGGCGCCGGGTCGCCGTCGCCGGCGTCCTTGACGGCGATCAGCGCGTCACCGAGCCGCAGCAGGGCGTGCACGATGCGGCCCCCGGGGCCGGTGTACCGCTCGATCTCCTCGGCGCCGAGCGCGGTGCGGTAGAAGTCGACGGCTCGCGGCCCGTCGGAGACCACGAGCCGGGGGTGGAAGCGGGTGGGGGCGGGCTTGCCGCCTGCGTGGGTCATGCCTTCACCGTGACGTGCGCGCCGGGACCGTGGATTGTAGAAAACGGCCGTCCCCGCGCGCCTCACCCGGGGAGCGGTACGTGGTTGCCCTCCCCCGGCGAGCGCGGGGCGTAGGCGCCCGGCGTGATACCGGCCAGCGCACGGAACTCGTGGATCAGGTGGGCCTGGTCGTGGTAGCCGCAGTCCGCGGCGAGCGCCGCCCAGTCCGGCGGCCCCTGCCCGGCGTTCACGCGCCGCAGCAGCCGCTGGAAGCGCCGCACGCGCGCGTACCGCTTGGGCGGGACGCCGAGGTGCCCGGCGCACCGGCGGGTCAGCCGCCTCGCCGTCCAGCCGAGCCGGTCGGCGACCTCGGCCACGGGTGTGCCCCGGTCGAGCAGGAACGCGGCGCGGCGGACGGCCGGGTCGGGCGCCGCAAGGGTCCGGGACCGCTCCAGCAGGGCCGTCTCCAGCGTGCGCAGTCCGGCGGGCGGGCCGCCGGCGGCCACGGCCTCCAGCAGCCGCTCGCGCAGGACCGCGCCGTCGCCGCCCCACAGGTCGTCCAGTCCGGCCAGTTCGTCGCGCACCTCGCAGACGGGGACGGGCAGGAAGGGGCTCAGTCCCCCGGGGCGGAAGGCCACCCAGAGGACGGCGCGCTGCTGCGCCGGGTCGATCACGGCCGGCCCGGTGCACGGCCCGTGCACGGCGGCGCCCCCGGTGCTGCGCCCGGCGCCGTGCAGCGGTGTGCGGGTGAGGGCGTCCCGATCGAGGTTCACCAGCAGTTGCGCCCCGCCCGTCGGCAGGGCCAGTTCGGCGGCGTGCGCGAAACGGCCCTCGGCGTGGCCCATCGCCCCGATCAGGGGAGCCAGGGCGGGCGTCGACGGCCGGACCGTGAGGGAGACCGGCGTCCGCTGCGGCGTGCCGGACACGGGTCCAGCCTACGGCGGGCACGCGTTTTACGTTTTGTCCCGAATGTTCTGGTGGCGGGCGGGGCACTCAGGGCGTGTGCAGACACAAGAGGGCATGCGACCGCGCAGAGTGCTGCTGACCGGGTGGTTCAGCTTCCCCGACGGGGAGGCCACCGCCGGGGACGTCCTCGCCCTGCGCCGGGTGGAGGACGTCCTGAGGGGCACGGGCATCCCGTACGACATCGCCTGGAGCCCGGGTTTCCGGCCGGAGGCGCTGCATCTGGACCGGCTGCGGCCCGCGGACTACACGCATCTGGTGTTCGTCTGCGGTCCGCTGCACGGCCCGCAGGTGGAGGAGCTGCACCGGCGGTTCGCGCACTGTGTGCGGATCGCGGTGGGCACCTCGGTGATCGACCCGGACGGTCCGGCGGTGACCGGCTTCCACCGGGTGCTGCCCCGGGACGCGCCGGACCGCGAGCCGGTCGAGGACCTGGCGGCCCGCGCCCCGCAGGTGCCGGCGCGGCCGGTGGTCGGCGTGATCCTCACCCACGGCCAGCACGAGTACGGGGCGTTGCGGCGGCACGGCCAGGTCGCCGAGGAGGTGACGCGCTGGCTGGCCGCCAAGGACTGCGCCCGGCTGGAGCTGGAGACCCGGCTGGACACCCGCGACTGGCACCTGAGCGCCACGCCCGCCCAACTGCAGTCCGTCCTGGCCAAGCTGGACCTGGTCGTCACCGACCGGCTGCACGGGCTGGTCATCGCCCTGCGGGTCGGCACTCCCGTGCTGGCCGTGGACCCGGTGGAGGGCGGGGCCAAACTCGGCGCGCAGGCCCGGGCCTGCGGCTGGCCCGCGCTGGTGCCCGCCGAGCGGCTGGACGTACGGCAGTTGGACCGCTGGTGGGACTGGTGCCTGACCGGCGGGCGGGTGACCGCACGGCAGATCCGTGACGGCTTCCGGGAGGGCGCGGCGCCGGACAGCGCGGACCGGCTCGTCGAGGCACTGGCCCGGCCCGTGCGCGGTTAGCTTCCGGGAGTCCCGGGGCACCCGCTGTACGTTCCCCGTCGCACGTCCCCCGCCCGCACGTCCCGCCCGGACGTCCCGCCTGCACGCCCGCGGCACGCTCCCGGGAGGCGGCGGTCCGGCCGTCCGGAAGGAGAAAGCGCGTGTCCATCGGCCGACTTCCCGAGAACGAGCAGCGCATCCTCGACGAGATGGAGCGCGTCCTGCGCCGCGACCGCCGCCTGGACCGCCGGATGCGCACCGGGCGGCTGGACCGCCGTCCCGGCCTCACCCGGATCCTGGCCCGTGCCGGTTCCTACCGCCCCCGCGGGTGGAGCGTGCTGGTGCTGCTCGCGGTGTCGGTGGCCCTCATGGTGGCCGGCATCGTCACCTCCGAGCCGGGTGTGATCTGGGCCTTCGCCGCGCTGTGGCCGCTGACGCTGTTCGCCGCGTTCCGGCTCATGTGCCGCTGGTGCGGCGGCTGACCGGCGCCCCGCCCTGCGCCGCTCGGACCCGCGTGCGCGACGCCGGGGCCCGCGCCGTCGCGGGGCACCGCTCATTCGGCGCCGCGGGGTCAGCCTGTGTAGCGCCGGGCCTTGGAGGCGCGCTGCGCGGGCTCCAGCAGGCGCAGGCGGGACTCGACCTCGCGGGGCAGGACCCGGCGTTCGCGCATGACCCAGGGCAGGGCGGCGGCGGCCTCGGCGAAGGCGCGCAGGGAGGCCACGTCCCGCGGGACCGTGCGGGCCAGGTTCAGCGTCCGGCGCAGGGCGGGACCGGCCGGCCTGCGCAGCCAGGTGAACCACAGGGTGTTGCGGATGCCGTGGGTACGGCGCAGGGTCGCGTCGCGCACCACCGAGGCGTGGTGGTGCACCGCCAGGTGGTCCGCGTACGTCAGCCACCACCCCGCCGCCGCCAGGTCCGCGGCCAGCAGTTCCTCCTCGCCGCCCAGCCACAGCCGCGGGTGGAATCCGCCCGCGGCCCGGAAGGCGTCGGTGCGCAGCACGGTCGCGGCGGCCAGGAACGAGCCGAGGGCCGGTCCGGGCAGCCAGGGCGGACCGGGGACGGGCGAGTGGCGCAGCTCCTCGACGATGGGGTCGTCGACGCCGTCCGGCTCGACGATGATGCGGGCCGTGACCGTGCCGAGGCCCGGGTGCTCGTCGAGCAGGTCGGCCGCGCCGGTCAGGGAGCCGGGGGCCCACCAGGAGTCGTCGTCGCAGAAGGCGACGTACGGTGTGCCGACCTGCCGGATGGCGAGGTTGCGGCCGACGGCGCCGAGGTTGCGGCCCGGCCGCAGCAGCCGGACCTGCGGGTGGTGGCGGGCCACGGCCTCGGCGGTGCCGTCCGCGGAGCCGTTGTCGGTGACGATCACCGCCGGGCGTTCGGGCAGCCGGGCGAGGTGGTCCAGGGTGCGCAGCAGCTCGCGGCGCCGGTTGTAGGTGATGACCACGACGGTGGTGCGGGGGTCGGTCATGCGGCCACTTCCTCCAGCAGGCGCGCGGCCCGCTCGACGTGCGGGGGCAGGGGCCGGCGCGCGCGCAGGGCGGCCGGCAGCCGGACGAGCGTGGCGCGCAAAGCCTGCCGGGCGCGCTCGTCGTGGCGGGCCTCGGCGGCGAGGGCGCGGGTGCGGGCGAGCGCGTACGGCACCGGGCGGCGCAGCCAGGCGGTGAGGAGCTCGTTGCGGCGCTGGACGACCGGGCGGCCGGCGCGGGGCCCGGTCGCCGGGTGGTGGTGGGCGACGATGTCGGGGCAGTGGCTGACGCCCCAGTCGCGGGCGGCCAGGTCGTAGGCGAGGAGGGTCTCCTCACCGCCGAAGAACAGCAGCCGGTGGAAGCCGCCCGCGTCGAGGTAGGCGTGGCGGCGGACCACCGAGGCGCAGGCGAGGAAGCCCAGGACCTGGGTGCCGGGCAGGTCGTCGGCCGGACCGAGGGGGGAGCCGGCGAGGACCTCGTTGAGCGGGTCGGGGCGGGCGGTGGGACCGACGAGCGTGCGGGCGGAGATCAGGCCGAGCCGCGGGTGCGCGTCCATCAGCTGTGCCGCCCGGCTCAGCGCGCCGGGCGCCCACCAGGAGTCGTCGTCGCTGAAGGCGACATAGGGGGTGTCCAGAACGCGGGCGCCGTGGGTGCGGGCGAGGGCCCCGTGGTTGAGCGGCAGGGCCAGCAGGCGCACCTCGGGGAAGTCCCGGGCGAGCATCGCGCGCGTGCCGTCGGTGGAGGCGTTGTCCACGACGAGGACGCGGGGCCGTTCCGGGAGGGCGAGGAGCTGGGCGAGGCTCTCGGCGAGGGTCCCGCAGCGGTTGCGGGTCGCGATGACGATGCCGACCCGGCATGCCTCCGGGTGCTGGACGTTCATCGTGGCCGGGTGCCCGCTCACGACCTCGCGATTCCTGGCAGTTCACCGTGGGCGCGCAGCACGTCGTCGGGTGTGATGCGCAGCAGGGCGGGGTCGGGGCGGCGGCCGTGCGGGTCGCCTTCCGGCCCGTACCAGAGCGTGCGGTGGCGGGGGTCGGGCGGCGGGCCCCAGCGACTGGGCGCGACCGGCCCGAACAGCGTGACGGACGGTGTGCCGTGGGCGGCGGCGAGGTGGGCGACGCCGGTGTCGCCGCTGATCACGCAGGACGCGGCGGCGACCAGGGCGGACAGCCGGCCGAAGGGCAGGCCGCCGCCGAACACGTCCGTGTCGGCCAGGTCCGCCTGCTTGGCCAGCCGCGCCACGAGGTCGCCCTCGTCGGCGCCCCCCGTGACGACCACCCGCAGGCCGCGGGCGCGCAGCCCGGCCGCGACGGCCGCGTACCGCTCGACGGGCCAGCAGCGGGCCGGCGAGCCGGCGCCGGGGTGCAGGACGGCCGCGCCGGGCGCCGGCGAGGAGGTGCGCGGCGGGGGCAGGCGCAGGTCGCGCGGGTCGGCGTCGAGGCCGTACCAGCGCAGCAGCCGGCACCAGCGGTCGCGTTCGTGCTCCTCGGCGTACCAGGTCGGCCCGTCGATCTCCGGCGTGTCGGGGTGGGCGAAGGCGAGCAGCCGCGCGGGGCGCAGGTCCGCCAGCAGCCGGTGGCTGAGGGGTCCGTTGCCGTGCAGGTCGACGGCGACGTCCGGGGGCGGGCCGCTCCAGTCGAGGGAGCGCGGGACCTCGCGGCCCGGCGCGGAGGCGGGCAGCAGCCGGTCCACGGCTCCCGTCGCCCGCGCGACCGGGGCCAGCTCGGCGGGGGCCGCCAGGGTCAGCTCGTGGTCCGGGTGGGCCCGCCGCAGGGCGCGCAGGGCGGGGACGCCGGCGAGGAGGTCGCCGAGGCCCAGGGCGCGCAGGACGAGGAGACGCGGTGGCGTCGGCGCGGCTGCCGTGTCCGGTGTCATGCCAGCAGCCTGCCGTGCGGCTCCTGGGTACGCCCGCGCAGTCGGCCATCGGGTGTGCGAACGCACTATAAACGGCATGTATACACGACATGTATAGTCCCGGCATGCCTTCTCCGACCAAGAAGACGACGAAAACGGGGACCTCGTTCCGGCGCCTCGGGACGCTCGCGGTGACCGCGGCCCTGGCCGCCGCGCTGAGCGGCTGCTCCGGGCCCGGCACCACCGCTCCCAGCGCCGTCCGCGCCCAGGGAGCCTCCGGCACCCAGGCGGCCCGCATCGGCGTCGCGGACTGCCGCGAGGTCAGATGCATCGCCCTGACCTTCGACGCCGGGCCGAGCGAGCACTCGGCCCGGCTGCTGGACATCCTGAAGGAGAAGCAGGTCCCGGCGACCTTCTTCCTCCTGGGGAAGCGGCACATCGAGAAGTACCCGGACCTGGTGCGGCGGATGGCCGACGAGGGCCACGAGGTGGCCAGCCACACCTGGAGCCACCGGATACTGACCGAGCTGAGCCCCGAGGAGATACGGGAGGAGCTGCGCCGCCCCAACGAGGAGATACAGCGCCTCACGGGCCGGCGCCCCACCCTGATGCGGCCGCCGCAGGGCCGCACCGACGACACCGTGCACGAGATCAGCCGCGAACTCGGGCTGTCCGAGGTGCTGTGGAGCGTGACGGCCAAGGACTACACCACGACCGACCCGGCCCTGATCACCCGCCGCGTCCTGCGCCAGTCGTCCCGGGACGGCATCATCCTGCTCCACGACATCTACGACGGCACGGTGCCGGCCGTACCGGGGATCATCGACGCCCTGAAGGAACGGGGCTACGTGTTCGTGACGGTCCCCCACCTGCTCGCCCCGGGCAGGGCGGAGCCCGGGCAGGTCTACCGCTGACGGGCGGCCGGCCCCGCGGAGCCGGTGCTGGGCCGACCGGGTGAAGGGGGCCCGACCGGGACGGTGGGCGGCGCGGGTTCCCTACGATCGGGGTGTGGCGAACTTCCTGCTCGAGCGCACGGTGCCGCTCCCCCTCGACGAGGCGTGGCGGCGGATCACGCGGTGGGAGCGGCACGGTGCGACCGTGCCGCTGACCGTGGTCCGGACGGTCCCGCCGGGACCGACGCGCGAGGGCACGCGTGTCGTGGCCCGCTCGGGCGTCGGACCGCTGGGCTTCGACGACCCGATGGAGGTCACGGTGTGGGAGCCGCCGGTGGACGGCGGCCCCGGCAGGTGCCGGCTGGTCAAGCGCGGCGGCGTGGTGCTCGGCTGGGCCGAGCTGGAGGTGCGGCCGGGCCCCGGCGGGCGCACGCGGGTGCTGTGGCGCGAGGAGATCCGCGTCCGGTTCGTGCCGTCGCTCTTCGACGGCGTCCTGCGGCTCTCGGCGCGCCAGGTCTTCGGGCGGACCGTGAACCACCTGCTCCGGCTGCCCTGACGGGCGGGGGCGGGCCGCGGCCGGGGGTCAGGCCACCGAGCCGATCCGGCCCACCGCCTCGGACTGCGGCGCGTGGTGGATGGGGGTGTGCGCCCCGGTCAGCGGGACACCGCTGCCTCCGCGCCGCCCGGCGACGATCTCCGCGGCGATCGACAGGGCCGTCTCCTCGGGCGTACGGGCGCCGAGGTCCAGCCCGATCGGCGAGTGCAGGCGGCTCAGCTCCAGGTCGGTGACGCCGACGTCGCGCAGGCGGGCGTTGCGGTCCAGGTGGGTGCGCCGGGAGCCCATGGCGCCGACGTACGCCACCGGCAGGCGCAGCGCCAGCTTCAGCAGGGGCACGTCGAACTTGGCGTCGTGGGTCAGGACGCACAGCACCGTGCGGGCGTCGACCTGCGTGCTCTCCAGGTAGCGGTGGGGCCAGTCGACGACGATCTCGTCGGCCTCGGGGAACCGGGTCCGGGTGGCGAAGACGGGCCGCGCGTCGCACACGGTGACGTGGTAGCCGAGGAACTTGCCGACGCGGACCAGGGCGGAGGCGAAGTCGATCGCGCCGAACACGATCATGCGGGGGGCGGGGACCGAGGACTCGACCAGGACGGTGAGCGGTGCTCCGCAGCGAGAGCCCTGCTCTCCGATCTCCAGGGTGCCGGTGCGGCCGGCGTCCAGGAAGGCGGCCGCCTCGGCGGCGACCGTGCGGTCCAGCTCCGGGTGGGCCCCGAAACCGCCGGTGGTGGAGCCGTCGGGGCGGACGAGCAGGGCCCGGCCGGTCAGTTCGCGCGGACCGGAGACGATCCGCGCCACCGCCGCCGCCCGGCCTGCGGCGGCGGCGGTGAGAGCGGCCGCGACCACCGGCCGCACCGCGTCGGCGGCGCGGACCGGGGTGACCAGGATGTCGATGACGCCGCCGCAGGTCAGGCCCACGGCGAAGGCGTCGTCGTCGCTGTAGCCGAAGCGTTCCAGGACGGTCTCGCCGTCCCGCAGCGCCTGTTCGCACAGCTCGTAGACCGCGCCCTCCACGCACCCCCCGGAGACCGAGCCGATCGCCGTGCCGTCGGCGTCCACCGCGAGCGCGGCGCCGGGCTGGCGGGGCGCGCTGCCGCCGACGGCCACCACGGTGGCCACGGCGAAGTCACGGCCCTGCTCGACCCACCGGTTCAGCTCCTCGGCGATGTCCAGCATGTGTCTCGGTCTCCTTCGGGCTGTCGCGTCGGGACTCGGGCGGGGCGTCAGTGGACGCCGAGCCAGCTCTCGATCGGGTTGAGGGCGAAGTACACGAGGAACACCGCCGTGAGGATCCACATGAAGGCGCCGATCTCGCGCCACTTGCCCTGGGCGGTCTTGATGGCGGCGTAGGAGATGACGCCCGCGGCGACACCGGTGGTGATGGTGTACGTGAAGGGCATCAGCACGACCGTCAGGAACACCGGGACGGCGGTGGCCCGGTCGGCCCAGTCCACGTGCCGGGCGTTCATCAGCATCATGGCGCCGATGACGACGAGGGCGGCGGAGGCGACCTCCTGCGGCACGATCGCGGTGAGCGGGGTGAAGAACAGGCAGGCCGCGAAGAACAGGCCGGTGACCACCGAGGCCAGTCCCGTGCGGGCGCCCTCGCCGACCCCGGTGGCCGACTCGATGAACACCGTCTGGCCGGAGCCGCCCGACACACCGCCGATCGCGCCGCCGGCCCCGTCGATGAACAGCGCCTTGGACAGGCCCGGCATCCGGCCCTTGTCGTCGGCGAGCTTCGCCTCGGTGCCGACGCCGATGATGGTGGCCATCGCGTCGAAGAACCCGGCCAGCACCAGCGTGAAGACGATCATGCCGACGGTCATCGCGCCGACCTCGCCCCAGCCGCCGAACTCGACGTCGCCGAAGAGCGAGAAGTCGGGCATGGACACGGCGCTGCCGTGCAGTTCCGGTGCGCCGCCCGCCCACTGCTCGGGGTCGACGACCCCGGCGGCGTTCAGGACCGCGGCGACGACCGTGCCGCTGACGATGCCGATGAGGATGGCGCCCGGGATGTTGCGCGCCTGGAGCATGAAGATCAGCAGCAGGGTGCCGGCGAAGAGCAGCACGGGCCAGCCGGCCAGTTCGCCCGCCGGGCCGAGCGTGACGGGGGTGGCCTCGCCCTGGTGCACGAACCCGGACTTGTAGAACCCGATGAGGGCGATGAACAGGCCGATGCCCATGGTGATGCCGTGCTTGAGGGCGAGGGGGATCGCGTTCATGATCATCTCGCGCAGGCCGGTCACCACCAGAAGCATGATGACCACGCCGTACATGACGCACATGCCCATCGCCTGCGGCCAGGTCATCTCGGGCGCGACCTGGGAGGCGAGGACCCCGGAGACGGACAGGCCCGCGGCGAGGGCGAGGGGCACCTTGCCGACGAAGCCCATCAGCAGGGTGGTCAGGGCCGCCGCGAACGCGGTCGCGGTGATCAGGCCCGGCTGGGCGAGCGTGTTCCCGGCCGCGTCCTTGCCGGACAGGATCAGGGGGTTGAGCAGGAGGATGTACGCCATCGCCATGAAGGTCGTGATGCCGCCGCGCACTTCGCGGGCGACGGTCGACCCTCTGTGGGAGATGTGGAAGTACCGGTCGAGCCAGGACCTGCCGGCCGGGACGCGGGTGCCTTCGCCCGCGTCGTCGGCTGTGGTCCTCGGCTCTACTGACTGCTGGGTCATGTGGGCCTACTCCCAAGGTTCACAGGGGCACCCGCGGCTCGTCGTGACGACGCGCGGGATTTGGGAAGGTGCTTCGGCCGCACGACCCGGGGGACGGCCCGAGACGAACGATCAGTCGGTTCCCGGGACCGCGAGCGGTGCGGTGCCCGGATCTCCGGGCGGCGCGGAAGTGTGACGTTCCCGTGCGCCGCCCGGAGAGCTCTTACGGGGTGCCGGTCAGGTGCTCGGGGCGGACCGGCGTCCTGTTCAGCTCCAGCCCGGTCGCCGCGCGGATCGCGGCGAGCACGGCCGGGGTCGACGACAGGGTGGGGGCCTCGCCGATGCCGCGCAGGCCGTACGGGGCGTGCTCGTCGGCGAGTTCGAGCACGTCGACCGGGATGGTCGGCGTGTCGAGGATCGTCGGGATCAGGTAGTCGGTGAAGGAGGGGTTCTTGACCTTCGCCGTCTTCGGGTCGACGACGATCTCCTCCATCACGGCCACGCCGAGGCCCTGGGTGGTGCCGCCCTGGATCTGGCCGATCACCGACAGCGGGTTGAGCGCCTTGCCGACGTCCTGGGCGCAGGCCAGTTCGACGACCTTGACCAGGCCGAGTTCGGTGTCGACCTCGACGACGGCGCGGTGGGCGGCGAACGAGTACTGCACGTGCCCGTTGCCCTGCCCGGTGCGCAGGTCGAAGGGCTCGGTCGGCCGGTGCCGCCACTCCGCCTCGACCTCGACGGTCTCGTCCTCCAGGACGTCCACCAGGTCGGCGAGGACCTCGCCGCCGTCGGTGACGACCTTGCCGGCCTCCAGGACCAGTTCGGCCGTCGCCCAGGCGGGGTGGTGGCTGCCGAACTTGCGGCGGCCGATCTCCAGCACCTTCTCGCGGACGAGTTCGCAGGAGTTCTTCACCGCGCCGCCGGTGACGTACGTCTGCCGGGAGGCGGACGTCGAACCGGCGCTGCCCACCTGCGTGTCGGCCGGGTGGATGGTCACCTGGGTGACGCCCAGCTCGGTCCGGGCGATCTGGGCGTGGACGGTGACGCCGCCCTGGCCGACCTCCGCCATGGCGGTGTGCACGGTGGCGACGGGCTCCCCGGCGAGGACCTCCATGCGGACCTTGGCGGTGGAGTAGTCGTCGAACCCCTCGGAGAAGCCGACGTTCTTGATGCCGACGGCGTAGCCGACCCCGCGCACGACGCCCTCGCCGTGCGTGGTGTTGGACAGTCCGCCCGGCAGCTGCCGTACGTCGGCGCCCTCGCTGGACTCCCACTGGCGCTCCGGCGGCATCGGCATCGCCTTGACGCGGCGCAGGAGTTCGGCGACGGGGGCCGGGGAGTCGACCGGCTGGCCGGTGGGCATGAGCGTGCCCTGCTCCATGGCGTTGAGCCGGCGGAACTCCACCGGGTCCATGCCGAGTTTCGCGGCGAGCTTGTCCATCTGCGCCTCGTAGGCGAAGCACGCCTGGACCGCGCCGAAGCCGCGCATGGCGCCGCAGGGCGGGTTGTTGGTGTAGAGGGCGATGGCCTCGATGTCCACGTCGTCGATCACGTACGGCCCGACGGACAGGGAGGAGGCGTTGCCGACGACCGCCGGGGAGGCGGAGGCGTAGGCGCCGCCGTCCAGGACGATCCGGCACTTCATGTGGGTGAGCTTGCCGTCCTTGGTGGCCCCGTGCTCGTAGTACAGCTTCGCGGGGTGGCGGTGGACGTGCCCGAAGAAGGACTCGAAGCGGTTGTAGACGATCTTGACGGGCTTGCCGGTGCGCAGGGCGAGCAGGCAGGCGTGGATCTGCATCGACAGGTCCTCGCGGCCGCCGAACGCGCCGCCGACGCCGGACAGCGTCATGCGCACCTTGTCCTCGGGCAGGCCCAGCACGGGCGCCATCTGGCGCAGGTCGCTGTGCAGCCACTGGGTGGCGATGTAGAGGTGGACGCCGCCGTCCTCCTCCGGCACGGCGAGGCCGGACTCGGGGCCGAGGAACGCCTGGTCCTGCATGCCGAAGGTGTACTCGCCCTCGACGATCACGTCGGCCCGCGCGCGGGCCTCGGCCACGTTCCCGCGCACGATCGGCTGGCGGTGCACGATGTTCGGGTGCGGGACGTGACCGCTGTGGTGGTCGTCGCGGTTGTCGTGGACGAGGATCGCGTCCGGGGCGGTGGCGGAGGCCTCGTCCGTGACGACGGGCAGCTCCCGGTACTCCACCTTGATCTTCGCGGCGGCCCGGCGGGCGGTCTCCGGGTGGTCGGCGGCAACGAGGGCGACCGGCTCGCCGTGATGGCGGACCTTGCCGTGGGCGAGGACCGGGGTGTCCTGGATCTCCAGGCCGTAGTTCCTCACGTCGGTCGGCAGGTCGTCGTACGTCAGCACGGCGTACACACCGGGGGTGGCCAGGGCCTCGGCGGTGTCGATCGAGACGATCTCGGCGTGGGCGACGGTGGAGCGCAGGATCTGGCCCCAGAGCATGTCCTCGTGCCACATGTCGGACGAGTACGCGAACTCGCCGGTGACCTTGAGGGTGCCGTCCGGGCGCAGCGTGGACTCGCCGATGCCGCCCTTGGTCGGGGTGCCCTGGGTGATCTTCGTGGGGGTTCCGCTGGGGGATGACACGATCAGACCGCCTCCGACTGCCGGGCGGCCGCCAGGCGGACCGCGTCCATGATCTTCTCGTAGCCGGTGCAGCGGCACAGGTTGCCCGACAGCGCCTCGCGGATGTCCGCGTCGGTCGGGTTGGGGTTGCGCTCCAGCATCTCGTCGGCGGCGACCAGCAGCCCCGGGGTGCAGAAGCCGCACTGGACGGCGCCGGCGTCGATGAACGCCTGCTGGATCGGGGCGAGTTCGGTCCCCTCACCGGTCTGCGAGTCGGTGCCCTTGGCCTGCCATCCCTGGGCGTCCTGCAGCGAGGTGCCGCAGGCTCCCGAGGCGCAGCCGCCCTCGGCGCGCTGCCTGGCGTGGTCGGCGAGCCCCTCGACGGTGACGACCTCGCGGCCCTCCACCTGCCCGGCGGCGACCAGGCACGAGCACACCGGCACGCCGTCCAGGCGGACCGTGCACGAGCCGCACTCGCCCTGCTCGCAGGCGTTCTTCGAGCCCGGCAGGCCGAGCCGCTCCCTCAGGACGTACAGCAGGGACTCGCCCTCCCACACGTCGTCGGCCTCCTGCGGACGGCCGTTGACCGTGAAGTTGACGCGCATCACGCAGCTCCCTCGGTGAGGCGGCGGTCGCCGCGGTAGGACTCCCAGGTCCAGGTCAGTGTGCGGCGGGCCATGACGCCGACCGCGTGGCGGCGGTAGCTCGCCGTGCCCCGGACGTCGTCGATCGGGTTGCAGGCGGCGGAGCACAGGTCGGCGAACTGCTTGGCGACCGACGGAGTGATGATCTTGCCGTTGTCCCAGAAGCCGCCTTCCTCCAGCGCGGCGTTCAGAAACTCCTCGGCGGCCTTGGCCCGAACGGGGGTCGGCGCGGCGGAGCCGATTCCGGTGCGCACGGTCCGCGTCCGGGGGTGCAGCGCGAGCCCGAAGGCGCACACGGCGATCACCATGGCGTTGCGGGTGCCGACCTTGGAGAACTGCTGCGGCCCGTCCGCCTTCTTCACGTGCACCGCGCGGATCAGCTCGTCCGGCTCCAGCGCGTTGCGCTTCACGCCCTTGTAGAACGCGTCGATCGGGATGAGGCGGCTGCCGCGCACCGACTCGACCTCCACCTCGGCGCCCGCGGCCAGCAGGGCGGGGTGGGCGTCGCCGGCCGGGGAGGCCGTGCCGAGGTTGCCGCCGACACCGCCGCGGTTGCGGATCTGCGGGGAGGCGACGGTGTGCGAGGCGAGGGCGAGGCCCGGCAGCTCGGCGCGCAGGTTCTCCATGATCCTGGTGTAGGGCACGGAGGCACCCAGCCGCACGCTCTCCTCGCCGACCTCCCACTCGGAGAGCTCGCCGACGCGGTTCAGGTCGAGGAGGTACTCGGGCCGGCGGTGGTCGAAGTTGATCTCGACCATCACGTCGGTGCCACCCGCAATCGGCACAGCGGTGGGATGCTCGGCCTTCGCGGCGAGCGCATCCTCCCAGCTGGCGGGGCGAAGGAAGTCCATGACCGGCTCTCTTCTTCGTCTTCTCGTGGGGCGTTCAGATTGAGCCAATCCGTGTGCGGCGGTCCCGGCTCGTTCATGTGCTGTTTACGCGTAGTGGCCTCAGTACACAGCGCGGTGCTCCGACGGGGTCAGTCACGGAAACCATGAAGGAGTTGGCTGGCCACGGCGGGCATCTTGTAGATTCGTATGAACGGAGGCCATCCGAAACCTCCTCGTTCTCCTGTGGAAACGCGCGACACCGCCGCGTGACCTGGGACACCACCGGGACCCGGTTCCCAGGCGGCGAGCCCTGCTCACCCACCCCGCCGAACAGGCGCCCCGCGAGGGCGCCCCCTGCAGATCCACCATAGTTTTCGAGACAAAGAACGGCGGCGACGAGAATGCGGCTGCGCGCACTGCTGGAGACGGACGCGCTGGGCCTGAAGCTGCTCGGCGGCGAGGACGAGCTGGACCGCACCGTACGGGGCGTCATGACCACGGACCTGCGCGACCCCAGCCGCTACCTCTCGGGCGGCGAGCTGGTGCTGACGGGTCTGGCCTGGCGCCGGGACGCCGGCGACTCGGAGCCGTTCGTCCGGATCCTGGTGCAGGCGGGCGTGACGGCCCTGGCCGCGGGCGAGGCCGAGCTCGGGGACGTACCGGAGGACCTGGTCGCGGCGTGCGCCCGGCACCGCCTGCCGCTCCTGGCCGTGCACGAGTCGGTGGCCTTCGCGACGATCACCGAGCACGTCGTGCGGCAGGTCTCCGGCGAGCGCGCCGGGGACCTCGCGGCGGTGGTCGACCGCCACCGCCGGATGATGACGTCGGGCCCGGCGGGCGGCGGCCCCGACGTGGTCCTGGACCTGCTGGGCTCCGACCTCGACCTGCGGGCCTGGGTCCTCTCCCCCACCGGCCGCCTGATCGCGGGATCCAAGACCGCCGGGGCCGCCCTGCCGGCCGAGGCGTGCGCCCGGCTCGCGGGCGAGCACCTCACCGCCACCCGCACCGGCCGCCGCGGCCCCCACCGGGTCGTCCTCGGCGCCACCACCTACTCCCTGTTCCCCGTGCGCTCCACCGGCCGCCCTCCGCAGCCCGCCCGGGACGTCCGTGAGAGCGCGCTGTCGGACTGGCTGCTGGCCGTGGAGGCGGACGCCGGTGACTGGGCCGAGGAGCGCCTGGACCTGCTGCACGGAGTCACCCAGCTGATCGCCGTCGAGCGGGACCGCCGGGACGCGGCCCGCACCGTGCGCCGCCGCCTCGCCCAGGAGGTGCTGGAGCTGGTCCAGGCGGGTGCCGCCCCCGGCGAGATCGCCGCCCGGCTGCGGGTGGCCGCCCCGGTGCTGCTGCCCGGCCTGGGCGCGGCCCCGCACTGGCAGGTGGTCGTGGCGCGGGTCGACTGGGACGGCGAGGAGAGCGAGGCGGGCCCGGTGGCGCAGGCCCTGCTGGAGGAGATCCTCGTCGACCCCGCGTCCGCCGGGCCGGACCCCTCCGACCGCATCGCCGTCGCCCACACCGGCGAGGAGGCCATCGCCCTGGTCCCGCTCCCCGCCGTCACGGCCGAGCACGACGGGCCGGGGGCGGGCGTGCTCGCCGACGCGCTGCTGGAGTCGGTGCGCGACCCGCTCGCGGCCGGGCTCGACGGCGACGGCCGGCTCACCCTCGGGGTCAGCGCGGCCGTCCACTCGGCGGAGGGCCTGCGCGGCGCGCTGGAGGAGGCCCGGCACGCCCGCCGGGTGGCCGCCGCCCGGCCGGGCCGGGTCTGCGCCGCCGGCCACCAGGAACTCGCCTCGCACGTCCTGCTGCTCCCGTTCGTCCCCGACGACGTCCGCCGCGCCTTCACCGCGCGCCTCCTGGACCCCCTGCGCGACTACGACCGCCGCCACCGGGCCGAGCTGATCCCGACCCTGGAGGCCTTCCTCGACTGCGACGGTTCGTGGACCCGCTGCGCCACCCGTCTGCACCTGCACGTCAACACGCTGCGCTACCGCGTCGGCCGCATCGAGCAGTTGACGGGGCGTGACCTGTCGCGGCTGGAGGACAAGCTCGACTTCTTCCTGGCACTGCGGATGAGCTGAGACAAGGGCGTCCGCGGCCCCTGCTTCGGGGCCGGCGCCGCGTCCCACGACTTTGTGAAATCCTTCACCCGCCCTCTTGGCCCGGCCCGCCGATTCGTGCTGAGATGCCGCCACCACTCAACAGCTCGATGGCGTGCTCGGGGAGGGCAACGTGGCGCATACCGCCATGTCTGGTAACGGAACGACCGCCGGTGACGATCCCCTCCAGACCGCGGTATGGCGGCTGCGCTCGCGCGGGTGCTGGGCCGACGCGGCCGCACTGCTGCTGCCGGCCACCCCGGCGGCCGCGCTCCAGCGCGCGGCCCTGCTGGTCGAACGGTGCCTGTACACCGAGCAGGGCTGGGAGGAGGCCGAGGACGCGCTGCGCACGGCGGAGGCGCTGGCCCACAGCGACGACGAGCGGGGCGCGGCCGCTTGTGAACGCGGGTACTTGGCCTACGCGGCGACCGTGCTCGCGGTGCGCGACCGGGCCGACGAGGCCCGCGCCGCGCTCGGCCGGGCGGCGGCGCTGGTCCCTCCGGGGGCACCGCAGCGCGCCCTGCTCGACTTCCGCCGCGGGCTGGTCGCCGAGAACCTCACCAGCTCGCCCCAGGCCGCCCGCGCCGCCTACCGCCGCGCCCACGCCGGGGCGACGGCCCAGTCCGACCCGCTGCTGCTGTCGTTCACCTGGCGGCACATGGCCGGACTCGCCCTGCGCGAAGGCGAGTTGGCGGAGGCGCGGCACGGGTTCGCGGAGTCGCTGCGGATCCGTGAGGAGCTGGGCTACCTGGTGGGCACGGCGCCCGCGCTGGTGTCCCTGGCCGAGGCGGAGACCGAGCCGGAGGCGTCCCGCCTGCGGGAGGAGGCCCGCCGCCTGTTCCGCCTGCTCGGCGGCGTCCCGACCTGGCTGGCCCGCCACCTGACCCCCCTGCCCCCGGCGGCGACGGCCTGAGCCGGCACCCCTGGGGCGGTTCACGGTCGCGGGTCGGCGCCGGAGCTGCCTGCGGGTCCGCACCGCCGTGCGCCGGAAGGGGAGGTGCCGGGGGCCCGCACGCGGGCGTGAGTGCGGCGGTACGCGCCTCGCCGGCCGGAACCACCGGACCCCCGGCGCGTCCACTCGTGAGCCCGCGCGCGCCCGTCCACCGGTCCCTGCGGGCGCCCGCCCGTGCCGGTGCGCCTCCGCCCGGTCCGTACGCGCGCTCGACCTCTCCGCCCGCGCGGTCCGCCCCTGCCGGTGCCGCTCTGCCCGTGCGGGCGCGCGTGAGTTCAGCCCGTGCCGGACGCGCCCGCGAAGTGCTCGCCGGCCAGGGCTCGCACGACCTCCAGGTCCCGGGCGATGAGCGCGTCCAGCAGCGCCGTGTGCTCGTGCGCGTCCGCCACCAGGTCGGCCCGCCCGCGCATCCCCGGCCCGCCCCCGACCAGCGGCCACTGCGCCCTGCGGTGCAGGTCCTCGGCGATCTGGACGAGCTGGCCGTTGCCCGCGAGGGAGAGCACCGCCCGGTGGAAGGCACGGTCGGACTCCGCGTAGGTCGCCCGGCAGCCGGAGGACGCGGCCCGCACCGTCGCCTCGGCCAGGGGCCGCAGCTCCGCCCAGCGCTCCGCGGGCACCGTGCGCGCCAGCCGCAGCAGCACCGGCACCTCGATCAGCGCCCGCACCTCGGCCAGCTCCGCCAGCTCGCGCGCCCCGCGCTCGACCACCCGGAACCCCCGGTTGGGCACGACCTCGACGGCGCCTTCCAGGGCCAGTTGCTGCATGGCCTCGCGCACCGGCGTGGCGGAGACACCGAAGCGCTCCCCCAGCACGGGCGCCGAGTACACCTCGCCGGGCCGCAGGTCCCCGGCCACGAGCGCGGCGCGCAGCGCGTCGAGGACCTGCCCGCGCACCGAGGCCCGCTGCACGACCGGCCGCGGCCGCGCGGCATCCGCACCCGGGGCGGGCGGCTCGCTGTGCGTGTGCTCACCGCGCACGGCCCCGGCCTGCCGCGGCACGCGGGTCCCGCCGGCCGCCGCGGCCGGGTGGGGACGGGGCATTCCGGTCCCGGCGGAGCCCTGCGTGCCCTGCTTCACAAGGTCCTCCTCGGGACGTGTCGGTGACGTATCGGTACTTGGGGTCATTACGGCGGGTTGCTGCTCGCCCGTCAAGCACCATAAGCGCACCGGCCCCCAGTTCCCATCCGCGGTTCCCTTTCCCGGGATCTTCGGTAAGGTAAGCCTTACCTTCAAGAACCTGTTCGACCCGGACGGATCGGTGATCACATGCGCGCGCCCCGCTCGGCCGTCTCCGGCGCCTACGCACGTCTGGCGGAGGTCCTCCCCGGGCTCGCGGTCACCGAACTGGCGCCCGGCGACGAGCTCCCCCGGGGCGCCGGCTGGGCGGCCGCGGCCGACCTCGCGGCCGCCGGCCCCGCGCTCGACGCGTTCCTGGCCTGGGACGAGGAGCAGGTCCAGCGGGACTACGGGCAGCGCGCCCGCCCCGACGTCGTCGCGAGTTTCGGACTGCACCGCTACTCCTGGCCCGCCTGCCTGCTGATCACGGCCCCCTGGTTCCTGCAGCGCAGGGTCCCGTACTACCCCGTGACGCACGTCTCGTACGACCGCACCGCCGCGGGGTACCCCCTCGGGCACCTGGCCGTCCGTCCCGCCGGCTTCGCCTGCCTGCCCGGCGACGAGGCGGCCCTCCTGCCGGGGGCCCGCGTCGTGCCGGACGAGGAGGCGCTGCGGGCGGAGGTGCGGTCGGCCGTGGCCGCGCACATGGAACCGGTCCTGGCCGGCTTCGGCCCCCGGATGCGGCGCCGCGGCCGGGCCCTGTGGGGCATGGCGACGGACGAGATCGTCGAGGGCGTCTGGTACGTCGCGCAGCAGCTCGGCGAGATCGAGGAGCGGCGGGCCGTGCGCGAGCTGGAGCTGCTGCTGCCGGGAGCGGTTAAGCCGTACGTCGGCACACCGGCCTTCCGGGAGCTGACCGGGCCGGGCGGTGAGCCCCTGCGCACCCGGGAGCGGGCGAGCTGCTGCATGTTCTACACCCTGCGCCCCGAGGACACCTGCGCCACCTGCCCCCGCACCTGTGAAGCGGACCGGGTCAACAAGCTGCTGACCACCGCGGGCTGACGCTCCGTCGGGCAGGACCATGCCCGGAGAACCCGTAAGATCATCACCACGGAAAGCCACCGCGGCCTCCAGGTGATGCACAATCTCCTCACACGTGGCGGGAACTTTCCGGAGAACCGCTCGTACGGGTAGTCTTGTTCGAACTCAACTCCCGTTCCTCAAGCGGCAGTTCGAGCAGAACGCCGCCCTGGGCATCCCCTTGCACTTCCTTGGCGGCCTCTTGCCCCGAAACCCCCTGAGGGCTGACGGGATTGGGCCACTATGGCGGGCGTTACGCCCTATCCCACTGCAAGGGACCCCCGAATGAGACTGACCGACATATCGCTGAACTGGCTGCTTCCCGGCGCCGTGCTCCTGCTGGGCATGCTGGCGGCGGTGGCGGTGCTCGCGCGCGGCAAGCGCTCCTCGGTCAAGGACACGAGCGCGGACGACTCCTGGGAGCGCAGCGAGGAACGCCGCAGGCGCAAGGAAGCGATCTACGGCACCGTTTCCTACGTCCTGCTGTTCTGCTGCGCGGCCGTCGCCGCCGCGCTCTCCTTCCACGGACTGGTCGGCTTCGGCGAGCAGAATCTCGGCCTGACGGGCGGCTGGCAGTACCTGGTCCCGTTCGGCCTGGACGGCGCGGCCATGTTCTGCTCCGTGCTCGCGGTGCGCGAGGCCAGCCACGGCGACGCCGCGCTCGGCTCCCGGATACTCGTCTGGACGTTCGCCTTCGCCGCGGCCTGGTTCAACTGGGTGCACGCCCCCAGGGGCATCGGCCACGCGGGCGCTCCGCACTTCTTCGCCGGCATGTCCCTGTCCGCGGCGGTCCTCTTCGACCGCGCGCTGAAGCAGACCCGCCGCGCCGCCCTGCGCGAGCAGGGCCTGGTGCCGCGTCCGCTGCCGCAGATCCGTATCGTGCGCTGGATGCGCGCTCCCCGCGAGACCTACCGCGCCTGGTCGCTGATGCTCCTGGAGGGTGTGCGCAGCCTGGACGAGGCGGTGGACGAGGTGCGTGACGACAAGCGCAAGAAGGACGAGGCCCGTCAGCGGCGGCGCGACCAGCAGCGCATGGAGCGTGCGCAGCTGAAGGCGATCAGCCGCGGGCACCGCGGGCACTTCGGCCGCGGCGGCGGCCGGCAGGTGGAGGTGCAGGTGGAGCGCGCCTCCACGCAGGCCTCCGCGGAGCCTGCCATAGCGCCGGACCCGCTGCCCGTCCGCTCGCGTCCCTCCCTGCAGCCGGTTCGCCAGGGGAGCGACCCGTTGACGGTGGACCTGACCGCGGAGGACGACACGCAGGCGCTGCCGCGCCTGGACTCCCTGGAGCGCAAGCTCAAGGACCTGGAGCAGCAGTTCGGCTGACGTGACGGCACCGGAAGGGGGCGCGGCCTGCGGGCCGCGCCCCCTTCGGCGTTCACGCCGCGCGGGCCTGGAGCTCGAACCAGACCGACTTGCCCACCTCGTGCGGCCGTACCCCCCAGTCGTCCGCCAGGGACTGCACCAGCAACAGGCCGCGCCCGCCCGTGCCCTCGTCGGGCACCGGTACGCGCACCCGGGGCCGGCGGGCCACGAAGTCCCGCACTTCCACGCGCAGTCCGCGGGGCCCGACGGTGGCCGTGAGGACCGCGTCGTGGTCGGTGTGGACGATCGCGTTGGTGACCAGTTCGCTGGTGAGCAGTTCCGCGATGTCGGGGAGGTCGGAGCGTCCCGGTGACCTGCCCCACTGCCCGAGCAGTTCGCGCAGGGCCCTGCGGGCCTCAGGTACGGCCCGCAGGTCCGCCCGCCCGAGTCTGCGGTGCAGTTGCGGCTCCGGCTCCCGCTCCGCGGCCTCCTGCGCGTCGTCCCCCTCGGATCTCACGGAGACGGCCCCCGTCGCCGCGTGACCGCCTCCCCGTGCCTGCCTCTCCATGGCCCCCGCCCGCGCGCCGATGTCGGTTCCCCCTTGGTCGAACACGTTCACGGGGATCCATGCCCCAGCGGGCACGCGCCAGTCATGCCCGGCCCCCGACGGCCGGGTGTTCGGCCACCGGAACGAGGGCGGGGCACCGGCCTGCGGGCGGCCGGGCAGTACACCGGAGGAGGGCGAGGGGTCAAGAGGCCGGCCGGTCAGGGTCTCCGCACGGTTGCTGACCGCCCCCGATCGGACGACCGGCCCCGGGCCGGCCGGCGTCGGAGGTGTGCGCGGGGACGGGAGGAGAGGGCCGGCTCCGCGCGGCGGCACTCGCCGGAAGTTGGCTGAAGTACGACGGTTCCCGTGCCCGGCCGCGGCCCTTCCGGGGCCGTCCTCCCCACCCCCGTGACGGAGGACGGCCCCTTCTCCGGGTGGCGCGCGTCAGTACAGCTTGTTGACGGCGGTGGTCGTCGTCTTCTTGAACGCGCTCACCGGGGCGCCGCCGAAGTCGCCCAGCTGCCCCCACTGCACGACGGTGACGGTCCTGCCGTCGCGGCCGACCGACAGCAGCGAGACGTCGTTGGCGCCCCAGGAGGTCTCGGTGTGCAGACCCCGGACGGTGGCGCCCTCCTCGACCGGCAGCTTGCCGTAGTAGCGCCCCTCGGCCGCGGTGTCGGGGTCGTTCCGCTCGATGCGGTCGGCGCAGGTGCGGATCAGGTCGTCGTAGTGCTTCGCCAGGGCCTTGGCCAGGGTGGCCGTGTCCGCCACGACGGTCAGCTGCACGGCACTGGCGTCCAGGTCGGTGTGGAACTCCCGGTAGTGGTACTCGTAGGACGGCACGCCCTCCGTGCTGACGCAGGTGCCGAGGCCCTCCGGGAAGCCCTCGGTGACCGGGCCGGCCGTCCAGGTGGAGCTGGGGTGGGGCGGCAGCTGGGACGCCGACAGGAACTTCGGCGCGGCGGCCTGCGTCGCGGCACCCGCCGCGGGCGCCGTGAGGACCGTGCCCGCCGCGAGGGCGGCGACGGTGAGTGCGGTGAGCGCGCTGGCTCGGACGTGCTTGGGCATGGGTGTCCCCCGTGGGTGAATGCGTGGATGGTCGGTGCCGCCGCGCAGCGGGCTTCTCGGCCCGGCCCTGCCCGGTGCGGCACCGAAAGCATCAGCGGTCGCACCGGGTGGACGCAACAGCCGGCGGCCGATCCGGCACGGTGGAACCATCCCAGCCCTTCTGACGTGCAGATACATGAGGTGCCTGGGATGCCGTCCCGGGCCCGGTCGGACCGTCAGGACGGGGAAACGGTGTCGGTGCACAAGGACGTCGACGACGTCGGGGAGTTCGCCGCGCTGCTGCGGGCGCTGAAACAGCGCACGGACCGCAGCTACGGGTCGCTGGCCCGCCGCCTGGCCATGAACACCTCGACGCTGCACCGGTACTGCGCGGGCGAGGCGGTCCCGGTCGACTTCGCTCCCGTGGAGCGTTTCGCGGCCCTGTGCGGGGCCACCGCCGAGGAGCGCCTGGAACTGCACCGCCGCTGGCTCCTCGCGGCAGCGGCCCGCCAGCGCCCACGCGGCACGGCGACGTCCGGCACGGAGGCGGACGGCTCGGCCGGGAGCGGTGCGGAATCGGGTGGTCCGGCGACGCGCAAGGGAGAGGCGGACGGCTCGGCGACCAGCAGTGGTGAGGCGGACGGTTCCGCAGAGGTGGTCGGCGGTGCGGCGGGCCCGGCGCGGCACGCCGAAGCGGCGCGGAGCGGGGGCGCAGCCCGGAGCGCGGGGACGCCACAGGACGCGGGCGCAGCCGAGGGTGCGGGCGCCGCGCCGGGCGCTGGAGCGGCGCGGGGTGCGGGCGCGCAGCGGGATCCGGGCGCCCCGTCGAGCGCCGGCGCGGTTCACGAGCCGGGTTCCTCCGTCAACCGGGGCGAGGGCCCGGAAGGGGCCGCTCTCGCTGCCGGGACGACGGCCGTGGCCCTGTCGTCCGCCGGGGCGCCGCTCCCCCGCCGCCCCTGGCACCGCCGCAGGCGCCTCACCGCCGGGATCGCCGCCGCCGGCGCGCTGCTGGCGGTCCTGGGAGGTATCGCCGCGCTGCCCGACGGGCGGCGCGCGGCGGCCGACGACCGGACCCGTGCCGCCGCCCCGGCCGACCCCGGGCCGGAACCGACCGGGCGGAAGGAGCCGCACGGCTCGTCCCCCTCGCCCGGCGGCTCCCCCGGTCCGAAGCGGTCCGCGCCCCCCACCGCGGCCGAGAAGGGAGGGAAGAAGAAGGGGAGGAAGGACGACCGGACCTCCCCCTCGCCGTCCGCCCGCGCCGGCACGCCCTCGCAGAAGGGCACCCCCGCCGCCGTGCCCCTCACCTGGTCCGCCGACTCCCAGGCGTGGCAGCACGGTTGCGGACACGACTACGTGGTCGCCAAACCGCCGTCCGAGGTCCCGCCGCCCCCCGTGCCGCAGGACGCGGGCACCTGGGCCGCCTCCCAGGGCGCGGTGCACGCGGGCGAGACGCTCGTCCGGCTGTCGGTGCAGGGCCGGACCGACACGGCCGTCGTGCTGGAGGACCTGCGCGTGCGGGTGGTGGGACGCACGACCCCCGTCAAGGGCAACGCCTTCGCCATGAATCAGGGCTGCGGAGGCGCGCTCACCCCGCGCTCCTTCGACGTGGACCTCGACAAGGACCGGCCCATCGCCCGCGCGGTCGCCGGGAGCGACGCGGGGACGCCGATCCCGGCGGTGCGCATGCCCTACCGGGTCTCCGCTCGGGACCCCGAGGTGCTGCTGGTGACGGCGGGAACCCGGTCGTGCGACTGCCGCTGGTACCTGGAGCTGGACTGGTCCTCGCAGGGCCGCAGGGGCACGGTCCGGATCGACGACCACGGCCGGCCGTTCCGCACCAGCGCCCTGAAGGGCCTGCCCCGCTACCTGTACGACACCTCGGCCCGCACGTGGGCGCCCTACCGCTAGCCACCGCCCGGCCGGCCACGGGGCCGCCGAGCGGGTGTCAGCGGCGGAATCCGACGCCGCCGGTGGCGGCCCGGGCGGCGTGCCGGGCGGCGGCGACGGCGGGCTCGTCGCGGCGCTCGGTGAGCCAGGCGAGGGCCGCCGTGGACCGCGGCAGGTCCCTGACGTCGACGTAGCGCACGCCCGGCCGGGGGAACAGGTCCCGGGCCGCCGCCGGCAGGAAGCACATGGCCTCTCCGCGGGCCACGGTGTGCAGCAGCGTCTCCATGTCCGTGACGACGGGCCCGTACCGCACGCGACTGCCGTCGGGCCGGGGATCGGCGGCCCAGAAGTCCCGCCACTCGCGCGGGGTCGGTGCGGGCCAGTCGACCACGGGGCGGCCGGCGAGCTGAGCGAGCGTGATGCCGGGCAGCGCGGCCAGGGGGTCGTCGGCCGGAAGGCACGCCACCCGCGGCTCGCCGGCCAGCCGGTGCAGTTCGATGCCCTCCGGGACGGGAGGCCGCAGGAAGACCACATCGACCTCCCGCTGCTCCAGGGCGGCGGCGAAGCGGTGGGCGTTGAGGGTGACCAGATCCACCGTCAGCTGCGGGTGATGGTCCTCCCGCAGGGCCCGCAGCACGGCGTGGGTGTAGGGCATGGCGGCCTCGGCCCCGACGGTCCCCACCACGAGCCGGCCGGAGAGACGCCGTACCTGCGCCTGAGCCGTGCGCCGCAGCTGGACCATGGCGTCGACCGCCGCGCGGGCCACGGGAAGCAGCGTCCGTCCGGCGTCCGTGAGATCGACCGTCCGGTTCGTGCGGTCGAACAGCCGCACCCCCAGACGGTTCTCCAGCCCCCGGATCTGCTGGCTGAGCGCGGACTGGCTGATGAAGAGGGACGCGGCAGCACGCCCGAAGTGCCGGGTCTCCCCGAGGACGAGGAACAGGCGCAACTGGTGGATGCTGGGCTCCGCCGCGGAGCCGATGCCCACCGGGACGGTCCCACGGACCTCACCGACCGCGGTCATGATCCCTCCCTCGTCGAACGGCCGGGACGGCGGCCGGTCGCTGCCGCGGCCGTGGGGACGCACAGCGGCACGGCGCTTCCCGCTCCCGGTCCGGCGGGGCGGTTGCTCCCGCTCCGCCAGACTAGGAGGGTGCCGCCCGCGCCGGTCCTGACAGATGTCAGGTGCCGGGGGCCCGTCCCGGGGCGTCCCGGCCGGACCGCGGAGCGGGGGGCCGGTCCCTCACGGCCGGGGCACGTTGCGGATGTTGGAGCGGGCCATCTGCAGCATGCGGCCGACGCCGCCGTCCAGCACGATCTTCGAGGCGGACAGGGCGAACCCGGTCACCATCTCGGCCTTGATCTTCGGCGGGATGGACAGCGCGTTGGGGTCGGTGACGACGTCGACGAGGGCCGGGCCCTTGTGCTTGAAGGCGTCCTTGAGCGCCCCGGCGAGATCCTTGGGCTTCTCGACCCGCACTCCGTGGGCGCCGCAGGCACGGGCCACGGCCGCGAAGTCCGGGTTCGTGTTGGCGGTGCCGTGCGAGGGCAGCCCGGCGACCAGCATCTCCAACTCGACCATGCCGAGCGAGGAGTTGTTGAACAGGACGACCTTCACCGGGAGGTCGTACTGCACCAGCGTGAGGAAGTCGCCCATCAGCATGGAGAAGCCGCCGTCGCCGGACATCGACACGACCTGCCGTCTGCGGTCGGTGAACTGCGCGCCGATCGCCATGGGCAGGGCGTTGGCCATGGAGCCGTGCGAGAAGGAGCCGATGACGCGGCGGCGGCCGTTGGGCGAGATGTAGCGTGCGGCCCAGACGTTGCACATACCGGTGTCGACGGTGAACACGGCGTCGTCGTCGGCGATGTCGTCCAGCACGGACGCCACGTACTCGGGGTGGATCGGCGTGTGCTTCTCGACCTTGCGGGTGTAGGCCTTCACCACCCCCTCCAGCGCGTCGGCGTGCTTCTTGAGCATCCGGTCCAGGAAGCGGCGGTTCTTCTTCTCCTTCACCCGCGGGATGAGGCAGCGCAGCGTCTCCCGTACGTCGCCCCACACCGCGAGGTCCAGCTTGGAGCGGCGGCCGAGGTGCTCGGGCCGCACGTCCACCTGGGCGATCTTCACGTCGTCGGGGAGGAACGCGTTGTACGGGAAGTCGGTGCCGAGCAGGATCAGCAGATCGCACTCGTGGGTGGCCTCGTAGGCGGCGCCGTACCCGAGCAGTCCGCTCATGCCGACGTCGTAGGGGTTGTCGTACTGGATCCACTCCTTGCCGCGCAGGGCGTGCCCCACCGGGGACTTGATCTTCCCGGCGAACTCCATGATCTCGGCGTGCGCGCCGGCCGTGCCGCTGCCGCAGAAGAGGGTGACCTTGCCGGCCTCGTCGATCATCTCGACCAGCCGGTCGATCTCGGCGTCGCCGGGGCGCACGCTGGGCCGGGAGGTGACGAGGGCGGTCTCGGCGGCCTTCTCCGGGGCGGGCAGGTCGGCGATGTCGCCGGGCAGCGTGACGACGCTGACACCGCTGCGGCCGACGGCGTTCTGGATGGCGGTCTGCAGCAGCCGCGGCATCTGCTGCGGGCTGGAGATCATCTCGCTGTAGTGGCTGCACTCGGTGAACAGCCGGTCGGGATGGGTCTCCTGGAAGTAGCCGAGGCCGATCTCGCTGGAGGGGATGTGCGAGGCCAGGGCGAGGACCGGGGCCATGGAGCGGTGGGCGTCGTAGAGGCCGTTGATGAGGTGGAGGTTGCCGGGGCCGCAGGAACCGGCGCAGGCGGCGAGCGAGCCGGTGATCTGGGCCTCGGCACTCGCGGCGAAGGCGGCGGTCTCCTCGTGCCGGACGTGGATCCACTCGATGGCGGAGTTTCGGCGGACGGCGTCGACGACGGGGTTGAGACTGTCGCCGACGACTCCGTAGAGGCGTTTGACCCCGGCGCGGGTCAGGATGTCGACGAACTGTTCCGCGACGTTCTGTTTGGCCATGGTTCTCGTCTGCCCCTTCGGTTCCCTGGGATCCCTCCGGGTTCCATCACCTCACACGCCGCGCGCTCACGCCTCCCACACCGCCGCGGCCGTACGGTCGTCCGCGTAACCCTTGACCCGCACCTGGGAGTCGGCGAGGAACGCGGCCAGGCCGGGCGGCTCGGGGAGGGACCACCGCTCGGCGAGGTACTCGCCCAGTTCGGGCTCACCGCGCAGCGGGTCGGCGAGGCCGCCGCTGCACATCAGGAGGGTGTCGCCCGGGCGGGCGACGGAGGTGCGGAAGCGGAACGGCTCGCGAGGCGGTTCCGGGGCCGGTTCGTACGGGCTCGGCGGGGTGGGGAGGCCGAGGTCCATGGTGAGCCGGTCGCCCTCGGGGATCTGGGGCGGCGGCGATCCGAAGCCCAGGACGGCCTCGCCCCGGACGTCCGCGACCTGCGGCTCGATGTCCTGCCACTGCCCTTCCCGCAGTCGGAACAGCCCGCCGGGCCCCACGCCGAAGAACACGCGGGTGCGGCAGGCCGGGTCGGCCGGCAGCAGCAGGCAGCGCAGACTGGCCGCGTACTCCTCGGGTGCGACGCCCCGTTCGCCGGCGCCGGCCCGGAGTCTGCCGAGGCTGCGGTCGGTCAGGCGGTGCAGCCCGGACTTGAGATCGCCCCGGCGGCCGCCCCTGATGTCCTCCACCAGGCGGGCGTGACTGCGGCCCACCGCACGGCCGATCCAGTGACACGCCTCGGCGGCGGCCCGGTGCGCGCCCGGCGTGGCCCGGGCCCCGGTCGCCATCGCCACCAGCAGCAGCGCCTGCTCCCCCGTCCCGAACCGCGCGGTGAGCAGGGAGTCGCGCCGGGGCTCGCCCCGGTACCGCGCCGAGTCGCCCCGCACGGACACGGCCCGCAGGGTGCAGGTGCCGTAGCGGGCGCCGTCGAGCACGGTGTCCGCGACGAGGTCGCCGAGGTCGTCCGGGTCGGCGGCGGGCAGGGCGGTGGGTTCGGCGTCGTAGGTGGGCGGCCGGGAGCCGACGTGGCCCCGGGGCCCGGGGGTCCCGGCGGGCCGCTCGATGCGGGGCTCCCACTGTGCCACCACCGCGTCCGGCGGCGGCTCGGCGGGAACCGGCGGCACGGACACGGTCCCGACCGCCCGGTACGGCTCCGCCGGGGAGCCGGGACCGGGGGGCTCGGGTTGCGGCACCACCGAGCCGGGGCCGGGAGTTCCCGGTGGGGACGGCACCGAGCCGGGGCCTTGGGGCTGCGGCGGCGCGGACGGGGAGAGAGGGCTTCGGGGCTCTGGTGGTGCCGGCGGCGGAACCGAGCCCTGGGACACCGGTGGTGCGGGCGGTGGGACGGAGCCCTGGGACGCCGCTGGTGCGGGCGGCGGGACGGGGCCAGGCTGCTCAGGCCGCGCGGAGGGCGGATCCGCGGGCGGAGGTGGCACGGAGGGCGTGTCCGCCACCGTCGGCGGGTGCCCGGCACGGGCCGGCCAGGCCGGCGGGGCCGCCGGGGGCGGTGGCGCCGAGGGCATCCCCGGGGCGGGAGGCGGAGCGGCAGGGGCCTGCTCCGGGGGCGCGGCGGGTTGCGGGGCCGGGGATGCGGGTGGTGCTGCTGCGGGCGGGGGCGCCGCGGAGGTCGGATCCCCCGACGCTGCCGCGGGTTCGGTGGGGTCCTGCTGGTGCCCGGCCGTCGGGAAGGTGACCGGGCCGGGCGGGCGGGACGGCGGTGGCTCCCACGGGGCGCGCGGCGGGGCCGGCAGGTCGTCGGCGCCCGCCCGGGGCGACGGGACGACGGGCGGTCCGGTCACCGCCCCCGCCGCCGAGGCGAAGCGGTCGTCCAGGGAATCCGGGGCCGGTGCCGGGCCCGTGTCGTCGGTGGAGTCCTCGTACAGCTGCCTCCACCAGTCGTCCTCGTGACCGGTGGGCCTTCCCCCCTGCTGACTCATGCCCCCGATTGTTCACCGCACCAGCCGGATGAAAACGGGGCTTGTGGAAAAAACCGGCCCGCCGACCCGCCGCGACCGGCACGTCGGGTGATCGGTAGAACGGCTGTGCCATGACGGGGCTCCGGGGCCGCCCGGGCCGCTGACCTGCGGGAGTGGCGCACCGTCACCCTGCTGACCTGCGCGTTCTCCCGGCTTCCGGCAGTCTGGTCAGATGGGCGTGTGGGACCTCCTGCTGGTCGGGCTGGTCATCCTGCTCGGACTGTGCGGCGTGCTGCTGCCCGCCATGCCCGGGTCGTGGCTGGTGTGGGCCGCGGTCCTGTGGTGGGCGCTCAAGGATCCGCAGCCCGTCGCCTGGTGGGTCCTGGTCGGGGCGACGGCCCTGCTGCTGCTCTCCCAGGCGGTGCGCTGGGCGCTGCCGCCCCGCCGTCTGCGCTCCGACGGCACCACCCGCCTCATGCTGGCGTACGCCGGCGCGGGCTCCCTCCTCGGGTTCGTCCTCGTCCCGGTCCTGGGCGCGATCCCCGGCTTCCTCGGCGGGATCTACCTCTTCGAACGGATGCGGCTGGGGCGTCACGCCGATGCCGTCGCCGCCCTGCGCACGGTGCTGCGCTCGGGCGGCTCCGGCATCCTGGTCGAGCTGTTCACCTGCCAGCTCATCGCGGCGGCCTGGCTGGGCGCGGTGATCTGGGGCTGAACCGGCCCGCCACCGGGGAGCCCGGTGCCCTCCCCGGACGCCGCGAGGAGGCCGGTCAGGCTCCGAGGAACCCCTCGTGCGTCAGCAGCCGCACCTTGCGGTCCAGCCCGCCCGCGTACCCGGTCAGCGCGCCGCCCGCCCCGATCACCCGGTGGCAGGGCCGTACGACCAGCAGCGGATTGGCGCCGATCGCCCCGCCCACGGCCCGGACCGCCGCCCGGGGCGCCCCGATGCGCGCGGCGATCTCCCCGTAGGTGGCGGTCGTGCCGTAGGGAATGTCGTCCAGTGCGGCCCAGACCTTCTCCCGAAAGGCCGAGCCCTCGGTGCGCCACGTCAGGCGGAACTCCTTCAGGTCGCCGGCGAAGTAGGCCGCGAGCTGCTCCTCGGCGTCGCGGAAGGGCCCGGGGTCGCGCCGCCAGTCGTCGCGCACCTCCCGGCCGCCCTTCTGCCCGGGCACGGACAGCGAGGTGAGTTCGCCGGAGGGGGCGGCGGTCAGGAGCAGCGGCCCGAGCGGGCTGGCGACGCTCGTCCAGTAGGCCGGGGGGTTCATCGGATCTCCCACTCCCCTGCTGCGCGCAGGTGGTTCAGGGCGTACGAGCGCCAGGGGCGCCAGGTGTCGGGGACGTCGAGCCCGGGCGGGGCGGCGTCCGGGTCGCCGAGGGCGCGAGCGCGGATCTCGGCGAGGGTACGGGCGTCCAGTCCGGGCACGGACCGCAGGGCCTCCTGCGCGGCCTCCCGGTCGGCGCCCGGGTCGAGGCGGACGGCGTGGTCGGCGAGCGCGGCGGTGAGCGCGCCGAGGGCGCCTCCGGGTTCCGCCCCGGCGAGGACGGCGGGTTCGGGGAACAGGTGGGTGAGGCCGCCGCAGGGGGCGTCGAGGGCCTTGCCGTACCGGCGTACCAGCCGCTCGGCCTCCGCGCGTCCCACCAGGGCGCGCACCGCGAGTTCCTCGGGGTCGGCGGCTCCCGGCGAGCGCAGGCCGGGGCGGGCGGCGACCAGCGGGGCGAGGCGCGGGTCGGCGCCGAGGCGGCCGTCGACGGCGTAGGGGTCGGCGTCCAGGTCGAACAGCCGCCGCAGCCGCTGCACGGCGGTGGTCAGGTCGCGCAGGTCGGTGAGGTGCAGCCGGGCGTCGAGCCAGCCGCCGGGGTGGGCGCCCGACGCGGCCCGGGCGGTGCCGGTGCGTTCGGCGACGGCGGCGATGCCGGTGCCGTACGGCAGCCGCAGGGTGCGCCGGTAGGTGCGGGCCCCGGGCGGTCCGCTGATCTCCTCGACCCCGGGTACGGCCTCGCGCTGGAGCAGGTCGAAGACGGGACCGGACGCGTAAGGGCCGCGGTGAGCGAGGCGGAGCGGGATGCCGGCGTCCGGGCCGGCCGTGCGGTGGCCGTGCCCGCCGCGGGGGGCGGCGGAGCGCAGGTCGCTCGGGGTCGCGGCGTACACGGCCCGGATCGTGTCGTTGAACTGGCGCACGCTGGAGAAGCCGGCGGCGAAGGCGATCTCGGTGATCGGCAGTCCGGTCGTCTGCACCAGGACGCGCGCGGTGTGGGCCCGCTGGGCCCGGGCGAGGGCGACCGGGCCGGCGCCCAGTTCGGCGGTGAGCTGGCGCTGCACCTGCCGTGCGCTGTAGCCGAGGCGGGCGGCGAGTCCGGTGACGCCCTCCCGGTCGACCACGCCGTCGGCGATCAGCCGCACGGCCCGGGCCACGACGTCCGCGCGCACGTTCCACTCGGCGGAGCCGGGCACGGCGTCCGGGCGGCACCGCCGGCAGGCCCGGAAGCCGGAGCCCTGTGCGGCGGCGGCCGTGGCGAAGAACCGGACGTTGGCCCGCTTCGGGGTGACGGCCGGGCAGCTCGGCCGGCAGTAGATGCCGGTCGTCTCGACGGCGAAGAAGAACACGCCGTCGAACCGGGCGTCGCGACTGCGCACGGCCTCGTACCTGGTGTCCTCGTCCGTTCTCTGCTCGCTCACCCCTCCAGTCTCCGCTGCCGGCGGCCCCGCCGCTGGCGGGAATCGGACATGGCGTCTGTGTGCCGTCTGCCGTCTGCCGGGGCGAACCCCTCGGCAGCCGATGGGCGAAACGCGTCACCCGTCCGCCGGACGGCGACCGGCCTGCCGGACAGCGGGTGATCCGCCGGACAGCGGGTGGCCCGCCGGGCCGGCGCCGCGGCGGGTGCCGCAACGGGCCGATGCCACGGCGAGCCGATGCCACGGCGGGCCGCTGGCCCGCCGCCAGGGGCGGGCCAGCCGGTGCCCCGTCGGGGCGGGAGCTGCCGGTGGGCGGTCAGGCGCGCCAGTGGGGGCCGCGCTTGGCCTCCATGGCCGCCTTGCCCATCGCCCCCTTCCGCTTCCAGTCCTTGCGGATCTCCGCCCGCAGCCGGGCGTCGGTCTTGGCGACGATGCGCTGGTTCTCCCGCAGCAGCTTGCGGTAGCTGTGCAGGCGCCGTTCGGGCAGGTCGCCGTCCTCCACGGCGGCCAGCACCGCGCACCCCGGCTCCGCCTCGTGGGCGCAGTCGTGGAAGCGGCACCGCCCGGCCAGCTCCTCGATCTCGGAGAACACCTGCCCGACACCGGTCTCGGCGTCCCAGAGGCCGACGCCCCGCAGTCCGGGGGTGTCGATGAGGACGCCACCGCCGGGCATCAGGAGCAGGTTGCGGGTCGTGGTGGTGTGCCGGCCCTTGCCGTCGACGTCGCGGGTGGCCTGCACGGCCATGACGTCGGCGCCGAGCAGCGCGTTGGCGAGGGTGGACTTGCCCGCGCCGGACTGGCCGAGCAGCACGGACGTGCCGCCCCCGACCAGGGCGTTGACCACGTCGAGCCCACTTCCGTCCAGGGCGCTGACGGGCACCACGGGCACGCCGGGCGCGCTGGTCTCGACGTCCTGCACGAGGTGGGACAGCGTGACGGGGTCGGGCACGAGGTCGGCCTTGGTGAGGACGACGACGGGCTGCGCACCCGATTCCCAGGCCAGCGCGAGGAACCGTTCGACACGGCCGAGGTCGAGCTCGACCGCGAGGGACACGGCGACGATGGCGTGGTCCACGTTGGCCGCGAGGATCTGTCCCTCGGAGCGCTTGGAGGAGGTGGAGCGGACGAACGCGGTGCGCCGCTCCAGGCAGGTGCGCACGTAGCGCGGGTTGCCGCCGGGCTCGACGGCGACCCAGTCGCCGGTGCAGACGACGCGCAGCGGGTCGTGCGGGGTGACGAACGCGGTGTCGGCGCGCAGGACGCCGCCGGCGGTGACGACGTCGCACTGGCCGCGGTCGACCCGGATCACGCGTCCGGGCAGCAGCCCTTCGGCGGCGTGGGGGGCGAACGCGTCCGCCCAGGCGTCGTCCCAGCCGTAGGGAGCGAGCGCGGAGGAGACGGTGGAGGTGGAGCTGGAAGTCAAGGGGGGACCCTTTCGAGGGCGGCCCCGGCGCGACGCTGGTCGGCTCAGCCGGTGGCCGTGGAGATGGACGTGATGAACTGGATGCGGGCAGCGCTCGTCGCAATGACAGCCATCGGTCGACACCTCCTCGTTCCTCGATCGGTCCTGCGCCTGCGGCAGCGACCGGCGTCACCGTATCCCGTGACGGCCCGGCCGCGTCAACCGCTTTTCGCGCAGGCGTGCCCGTTCAGCGTGAAGCCGTACGGCGGGGAGTTCGTGCCGCGCCAGGAGGCGAGGAAACCGAAGCTCAGCTCGCCGCCCGCGGGCACGGCTTTGTTGTAGTCGGCGGCGGTGGCGGTGACGCGGGAGCCGTCCTGGGAGACGGCGGCGTCCCACATCTGGCCGACCTGCTGCCCGTCGCGGAAGGACCAGGACACGCGCCAGGTGTCCAGGGGCCGGGCGCTGGTGACGGTGACGGTGGCCTGGAAGCCGTCGGGCCACTGGTTGACCAGGTCGTACGCCACCCGGCAGGCGGGCGGCCGACTCGGCTCGGGCCGGGGCGTGGCGCGCTCGGTGGGCGAGGCGGTGCCCTGCGGCCCGGTGCGGCGCTTCTCGCCCCGCGGGGAGCGGGGGGCGTCCGGCGCGCGCGTGCCCACACGGGCCGTGCCGGAGGGCTGGGAGGTCGCGGGCGGCAGCGAGGGGGCGGAGGGCAGGGACGGGCGGGGGTCGGCGACCGGTTCGCGGCCGCCGTCGCCGCGGGCGGTGAGGTCCTCACCGGAGCCGCCGAACGGCATCAGCGTCACACCGAGCGCGAGGGCGGAGACCAGGACGGCGGCGACGAGCAGCCCGTTGCGCGCGACCCGGGCCTTCTGCGCCCCCTCGTGCGGGTCCGTGTCGGGCGGGCCCGGGCGGCCGGCCCCGAGCCGCACCTCGGCGGCGCGGCGGCGGCGCTCCAGGTAGGCGAGGCCGCCCCAGCCGATCACCCCGCCGGCCAGTGCCCCGGGCAGTCCGCCGCCGTGCAGGCGCAGGCAGGCGGCGGCCTCGGCGCACTCGACGCAGGTGGCGAGGTGGCGGGAGAGGTCGCCGGGGGTGTCGGCGGCGGCGGAGCGGGTGACGGCGTCCAGGAGCCGGGCGTAGCTGCGGCAGCGGGCGTCCATCGGGGTGTCGAGGTGGTTGCGGTGGCAGCGGTCCCGGAACAGGGTGCGCACCTGCTGCAGTTCCTCGGCGGCGGAGGCCGGGTCGAGGCCGAGGCGGCGGGCGACCGTGGGCAGCGGGAGTGCCTCCGCCTCGGCGAGCCAGAGCAGTTCGGCGTCGGCCTGCTGCAGGTCGCGCAGTCCGCGCAGGGCGAGCGGGCGCTGCAGGGGCGGTCCGGTGTAGCGGGCGGCCTTGTCGGAGTGGAGCCACAGCCGCAGGTCGGGGTCGAGCTTGTGGCCCTGCCCGGCGTCCTCCCAGGCGGCGGCGGTGGTGCGGACGGCGGTCAGCAGCAGGGGGATGCGGGGCAGCCGGGCGTGGCGGCGGCCGGTGCCGCGGACCGGGCCGGCTTCGGCCTCGCGGGCCTCGCGGATGCCGAGCGCGAACGCCTCCCGGGCGAGCTGTGCGGCGGCGGTGGAGCCGGAGGTGCACAGGTCGGCGTAGGCGAGGACCGCGTCCCAGCACTCGGAGAACAGCGCGGCCTCGGTGGCGTCCTGAGGGGTCGGCAGGTCGGGCATGTGTCTCCTGCATCCACAAGCGAGATCAACTCACCACATCGGCAAAGGAGTTGGGGGGAACCTCGCGGCAGGGCCCGAGCTTTTCACGCCTCCCGCACAACTGACAAGCGCCCTGTTCAGATGTGAGAACAGGGCGGCCGCGCCCCTCGGTCCCGTCCACCGGTGCCGTACGTGCGCGTCCGCCCTGTCGACTCACCGCCGCACCGTTCGGAGGGGCGGTGTCATCGAAGTGTTATGGAACGGCGGTGGGTTCGTCCGCCGGGAGGCTGTCCATGAAGGAGCTGACGGAGAACACCGCGTTGCCGGCGCCGGGCGGGCCGTAGCCGGGGGGCGAGGAGAGCCCGAAGTCCTCCATGGTCTGCCGGTACGCCTGGAGCAGCCGGATGTGGTACTCCAGCGGCGCGCCCTGCGGGTTGGCCTTGCCGAGCGGGGTGGTGGGCTCGGGGCACCAGGTGGTGAAGCGGGGCGTGATGCCGTGCGACATGAAGAAGCGCAGGCCCTCGGTGGTGGAGGCGATGGCCTCGTCGACGGTCTTGAAGCCGAAGGGCTCGGCCATCTCCACGCCCGCCACGAAGTTGGGGATGACGTTGCGGGCGCCGAAGATCTCCGCCGAGTCCAGGATGCGCTTGTGCCACTCGTCGCGGCCGACGTAGCGCTCCTTGCCGGGGCAGTACATCTTGAACAGGTACTCGTCCCACACCTCGTAGTTGGGGTGGTAGATCTGCACGCCGTAGTCCTTGAAGCGCTGGACGTCGTCGCGCGGCAGCGCCTGGGCCACGACCTTGCCGATCCAGCGGCCGGGGAAGCGCTCCTCGATGGCCTTGGCGTAATGACCGTAGAAGTCGGCCTCGTCGCGGCCGGAGACCGTCTTGGTGATGGCGCCGCCGGTGAGGGTGTACGCGGTGGAGGCCTTCGCCGTGTCGTAGCGATCGATGATCTCCAGGGCCTCCAGCACCTCCTCCACGTCCTTGACGCCGGTGTAGGGGCGGCCCGCGGCCTTGTGCTGGCGCCAGTTGTGGTTGATGTCGCAGTACTGGCACTCCTCCTTGGCGCCGAAGTACTGGCAGACGCGGAACACCGTGAGGTAGATCAGGTAGCCCCACTGGATGGTCGGGGCGACCTCCATGACGGACTTCCCGCTGGCGAGGGTGTGCCGGTAGTACTCGGGCATCGGCGGCACCCCGACGTCGGAGATGCGCTTGCCGTCGAGGTAGAGGCCCAGCACGCCGTCCTCGTTCGCGGCGACGCGGTAGGGGGAGGCGGGGTTCACCCGCACCGAGACGACCGTGCGGCGCAGGTCGTACGGGCCGCCGGTGAGGATGATCTCCTCGGGCGGGCGGCGCAGCGCGGCCTCCCCCAGCTCGGGCAGCGTGCCGTGGTCGAAGGAGAAGATGAAGTACGACTTCGGCTTGACCTCGCCGCCCTCGTTGTCGCTGAGCGCGGACGGGTCGAAGGCGACGCCGCCGCGCAGCAGGTCCTCCTTGAAGACGGCTTCCCGCGGTACGTGCGGGAACCGCTCCATCAGATCCTCGACCAGCGCGGTTCGGCTGCCCATCCCGTCTCTCCTCCCGGTGCGGACGTACGACTCCTCACGGTATGCCCATCGGCGTGCGTGCCCGGTACCGGGTCCCCCCGAGCCGGGAGAATGCCCCGTTTCCCCGGTTCCGCACGGGCTGCGTCAGGCTTCGCGTTCCAGTGTCGCCCAGTCGCCGGCGCAGGGGTCGGTCAGGGCCGAGGGGCACCCGTTGCCCGCAGACGCTGACGCTGACGCGAGGGGGATCTTACGGCTCGGGGCATCGCCTGCGCGGCGGCCCGCGACCCGGGCGGAAACCGCTTGCTGCGCGGTGACGACCGCAGGACCGGCCGCCGCCTGCCGCGATCGGATCCGGCCGGGGTAGGTTCCGGCGAGGGCTTACCGCCCCCTGCTGCCTCGGGGAAGGACGACGCGATGAACGGGACCGTGACCAACTGGGCGGGGAACATCACCTACGCGGCCAAGGAGCTGCACCGGCCGCCCTCGCTCGACGCCCTGCGCGCACTGGTCGCGGACAGCGACCGGGTGCGGGTGCTGGGCAGCGGCCACTCGTTCAACCGGATCGCCGAGCCGGGCCCCGAGGGCGTACTGCTGTCGCTCGCCGCCCTGCCGGCGGAGGTGGACGTCGACGCCGCGGCCCGCACGGTCCGGGTCGGCGGTGGCGTGCGCTACGCCGAACTGGCCCGGCAGGTGCACGCACACGGCCTCGCGCTGCCCAACATGGCGTCCCTGCCGCACATCTCCGTGGCCGGGTCGGTCGCCACCGGCACCCACGGCTCGGGCGTGCTCAACGGCCCGCTCTCGGCGCCCGTGCGCGAGGTGGAACTGGTCACCGCCGACGGCTCGGCGGTGACCATGGGCCGGGGCGAGGAGCGCTTCGGCGGGGCCGTCACCTCGCTGGGCGCGCTCGGGGTCGTCACCGCGCTCACCCTGGACCTGGAGCCGGCCTACGAGGTGGAGCAGCACGTCTTCACCGAACTGCCCTTCCGGGGGATGGACGCGGGCACCTTCGAGACGGTCATGGCCACGGGCCACAGCGTCAGCCTCTTCACCGACTGGCGGGAGCCGGGCTTCCGCCAGGTGTGGCTCAAGCGGCGCACCGACCAGCCGCTGCCCGCCTTCCCCTGGGCCGCTCCCGCCACGGAGAAGATGCACCCGGTGCCGGGAATGCCGGCGGTCAACTGCACCGAGCAGTTCGGCACGCCGGGGCCCTGGCACCAGCGACTGCCGCACTTCCGCGCCGAGTTCACGCCGAGCAGCGGGACGGAACTGCAGTCGGAGTACCTGCTGCCGCGCGGGCACGCCGTCGAGATGCTGCACGCGCTCGACGCGATCCGGGAGGCCGTCGCCCCGGTGCTGCAGACCTGCGAGGTGCGCACGGTGGCCGGTGACGACCAGTGGCTGAGCCCCTCGTACGGCCGGGACACCGTCGCGGTCCACTTCACCTGGGTCGCGGACACCCCGGCGGTGCTGCCGGTGGTGCGGAGCGTGGAGGAGGCGCTGGCCCCCTACGGGGCGCGGCCGCACTGGGGGAAGGTGTTCACCGTTCCCGCGTCCGCCCTGGGCGGGCTGTACCCGCGCATGGCCGACTTCCGGGCCCTGGCCCGCGAGCTGGACCCCCGGGGGACCTTCGCCAACGCCTTCGTCCGGGAGGTGCTGGCCGAGGGCTAGGACTGGGGCTGGGACTGGGGGTCAGGCGGTGGCGTGCGGGCGGTCGCCGGCGGCGGGGGCCCGGTCGGCCTCGTCCTGGACCAGCAGGGACAGCAGGGACGCCACGGTCACGCCCAGGCCGGCCTCGGCCGGGTGGCGCAGCACCTTGCCGGGCTCGATCCGGTAGGTGTTGGTGCGCCCCTCCCGGGTGTGGGAGAGGTATCCGTCCTGCTCCAGGTCGGCGATGATCTTCTGCACGGCCCGTTCGGTGAGCCGGCAGTGGGCCGCTATGTCCCGGATGCGGGCGCTGTGGTTGTCGGCGATCACCGCCAGCACGCGCGCGTGGTTGGTGAGGAACGTCCATCCGGTGTGGGGTTCGGGCACTCCGTCCATGCCTCAACTCTAGCGACAGAACATTCACGCACTCAAAAACACGCACTCTGTTTCATGTATTGGTTGACGTGCCTGGGCCGGAGGGGCACCCTGTGAGCGGAGGACGAGGCGAGCGGAGGGAGGACGAGGCCGTGCCGGAACCTGCGAACGCCGCGGGGTCCCGCACCCGGCCGGCCGCCGTGGAGGCGGCGGGCGCCGGCGCGCGGGTGGCCCTCCCGGCCTGTCTGGCGGAGCTGGACGTCAGCGCGGACGGCGACCGGACGACGGTGACGCTGCGGGGCGAGCTGGACCTGGGCGCCCACCGGCTCCTGCCCGACCTGCACGCCGCGCTCGCCCTCTCGGGCAGCGGCATCGACCTGCGGTTGGACGGCGTGGCGTTCATCGACTGCGCCGGGCTGTACGTGCTGCGGGACCTGCGCGAGCGTGCCCGGGAGCAGGGCAGGACGGTGACCGTCCGCGCCGGCAGCCCGGCGGTCGAGCGGCTGCTCGCCCTCACCGGCACCCGCGCCCTGTTCACCGGCCCGCAGCAGGGCCCGGACCGCGCCGCACCCCGGCCGCGGATCGTCCGGCCCGCCGAGGGCCCCGCCGCCGACCGCGGACCCGGTACGGCCCGCCGGCGGCCCGACCGCGGCACGGTCGCGGCCTTCGCCCCGGCTTCGTAGCCTCGCGCCGCGCCGGTGCCGACCCTTGGCCCGCCCGGCTGCCCGGGAGGGGTGGGGAACCCGGTGAAGCGCACCTCACGCGACACCCGCGCCGCGAATCGCTACGAGGTGCTGCGCCAGACCATCGCCGAGCCACCCACCTCCCGCCAGGAGTTGGCCGCCGCCACCGGGCGCAGCCTGGCACGGTCGCCACGCTCGTCGGCGAGCTGCTCGACCTCCGTGTGATCACCGAGGCCGGTTTCGAGGACTCGGCGGGCGGCCGCCCGCGGGGCCTGGGGGCGCCGGAGACCGTGGGCCCGAGAAGCGGCAGGTCCGCCGGCCCGCGGAACGACAGGCGCCTCACCGCGCCCCGCAGCCGCGCCACGCTTCCGACGCCGTAGTGGCGTCGACGACGCCCCGCTGCGACTCCGCGCCCCGTCAGTCCCGGATCAGCCGGCACACCTTCCGCGACCGGGTCGCCCGCCGGGCTATCGGCGCAAGAGTTGACACACGGGGTCCGCCGGAGGCGACCACCGCCCGTGCCGGGCCCTGTCGCCGCTTGCACTGGGGGGTCCAACGCGTTCGATGGCTTTGGTACCGCCGGGGGCATGCGGCGGACTGCCCGTGCCGGGAGCCTGGACCGACGGGCAGAGGCTCCGAACGTCCAGCCGCGCGGAGGCGCCATGGCATGCATCGGCACTCCTGGACCGTTGACCGTCCTCCCCGGGTGACCGGATGCCGCGCCACCATCGCGAGCCGACGAGCTGGCTGACTTCCTGGACGACCGTCAACGGCTGCGCCGGACCGCGCTCCACCGGAGCGTGGCGAGGCCCTTCCCGACACGAGAGCCGTTCTCCCCTTCGGGACCGCGGTGACAAGAACACGAGGAGACAGCTCATGGACTACGAGACCTTCATCGACACGGTGTCCCGCCGCTCCCACGTCCCCCGGGACAAGGCGGAGGGCCTCACCCGTGCGACGTTGACAACCCTGGCCGAGCGGCTCACCAGGGGCGAGGCGGACGATCTAGCCTCGGAGCTGCCCAAGCCGCTGAAGACACCCCTCATCGCCCCGACACCGGAGGCGGAGGGCTTCGGACTGGAGGAGTTCGTCGACCGGGTGAGCCGGCGTTCCGGCCTGGGCCCGGACGAGGCGCGCGAGGGAGTGCGTGCGGAACTGAGCACCCTGCGCGACGCGGTCAGCGACGGCGAGTTCCGTCAGGTGCTGGCGCAGCTGCCCACGGAGTTCGGCGAGCTCGTCGACGCCGGGGGCTAGCGAGGCGACATGACGTTCTCCTCGACCTCCTCGACGCGGCTCTCCTCGGCACCAGGGTCAGCTTTGCGCCGCCGCCACCAAGCGACCCGCGCACTCCGCCGGAGCCAGTTCACCAGCAGAACGGAAATAAGGGACAAAGCGCGTAAGGATGAGCGGTGCCAGGGTACTCGGCGGCCTCGAGACCCCCACACCGGAACGGAGACCGAGCCATGGCACACCACACGAGTGCCCGGGAGGTCGTGGACGCCCTCAAGGACGTCGACTTCCCGGCGACCAAGGACGAGCTGGTCGAGGCCGCCCGCAGGACGGGCGGCGGATCGCGGGAGGTCGTCGCGGCGCTGCGCGCCATCCCGCCGGACGAGTACGCGAACAAGGACGAGGTGGCTCGGTCGGTGCGGGTGGACCCCGCCTCGGATCTCGACCTGAGTCCCGCACAGCGCGCCCAGCAGGCACGCAAGGGCGGCAGGCCGGGCCAGTCCCAGCACCTGCGGGACGCGCCGAAGCCGCCCATCCAGGAGGAACTGGACGGCGGCTGACACGAACGCCGGGAACAGCGGAGCACGAGGACGGGAGAGCGCCATGGCCGGCAAGAAGATGGAAGGCAACGAGGAGGAGCGCAGGGCCGCGGCTCGTGAGGCGGCGGCCGCCGGCGAGAGGCCCAGCGCCCGCAACGCGACCACGGGTGCCTCCAAGCAGCGGACGCATCTGCGCGGCTCCGAGACGCACGACGAGCGGATCGCGGCACAGCACCGCGGCAAGCAGCAGTGGCGGCCCGGTGATCTGGCGGAGGAGCCGATCAAGGACCCGGCGGCGGCAGGCGCGGAACGGACCTTCGTCGAGGACGAGCGCCAGGAGTACACCCAGGAGCACGAGCGGGTGTTCCAAGCGGTGTCGGCATCGCAGGCGGCCCACGACGGCGAAGCCGTGCTCCTGGACGACATCGCCCGGCGGGCGGACATACCCCCGCACGAGACGCGGGCGCTGCTGCACGATCTGACGCGAGTGCACCGCCTGGTGACGGAACTCGCGGGAACCGACACTCCCGACATGGGTCCCCGCTGGGAGACCAAGCCCCGGCTGTGACCCGCACACTCACCCGGTCACGTCCGGCGCCGCACCCGCGTAGCGACCGCGCGCGCTGCGGCGGTGCCCTGTGCTGTTCGTCGGGCCGACAGTTGGGGTGGTGTACCGGGCCCGCCCGTCGAGCGCGCCCGCCGGGGCCGCGTACTACGCTCGTCCCCCGGCTGCGCCCGCAGCCGCCCGGCCGCCCCGAGAGGTCACCCCGACACGCCCATGCCCAGAGCCGGCCTCACCCCCGACCGCCTCGTGGCGGCCGCAGCCGACCTCGCCGACGAGGCGGGCCTGGAGAACGTGACCCTCTCCGCGCTGGCCCGCCGCTTCGGCGTGAAGGACGCGAGCCTGTACACGCACGTGCGCGGCCTCGCGGATCTGCGCGCCCGCCTGGCCCTTCTGGCCGGCGGCGAGATGATCGACCGCATCGCGGCGGCGGTCGAGGGCCGCGAACCCGGCCGGGACACCCTGGGCGCCTTCGCGGCCGCCTACCGGGCGTACGCCCTGCGGCATCCCGGCCGCTACGCCGCCACCCAGATCACCCTCGACCCCGAACTCCTCGCCGACTCCCCGGCGATGCGCCGGACGGCCGAGGTCACCTACGGCATGCTGCGCGCCTACGGCCTCCGGGAACCCGACCTCACCGACGCCGTGCGCCTGCTGCGCAGCACCTTCCACGGGTACTGCGCGCTGGAGTCCACCGGCGCCTTCGGCGCGCCCCGTGACGTCCAGACCTCCTGGGACCGGGCGATCGACGCCCTGCACGTCCTGCTCGGCAACTGGCCCCGCGGCGGCTGAGGCCCGGCAGGGCCTGGGGCGCCCCGGTTCCGGTCGGGGCGCCCCAGGGGCTCGGAGCGGAGCGAGGTCGGCACCGCGGCCCACCTTGCCGGGTTCCCCTGGTGCGGAACCGTACTCACGCTGCGGGCAAGGCAGTTGACGGCGGGCCGTGCACAAGTGCACGGCGGTGAGCAGCGGGGCGTCCGCGGTCAGCCGCGCAGGGGGGCCGTGTCGGCGACGGGAATGCCGAAGTCGGGCGTGCCGTCCGCCTTCCAGCCGAGTCTCTGCACGCGGGTGTGACGGTTCGGGTCGTTCAGCGGGTCGCCGACGATGTCCTTGTACTGCCGGGCGTGGTAGACGAGGACGTCGGTGCGGCCGTCCTCGGCGACCGTGAAGCAGTTGTGGCCCGGGCCGTACTGCCTGGTCGTGTCGTTGCTGGTGAAGACGGGGACCGGTGACTTGGACCAGGACCCGGGGTCCAGGAGCCCGGCGCGGGCGTCGGCGGTCAGCAGGCCCACGCAGTAGTGGGAGTCGGTCGCGCCGGCCGAATAGGTCATGAACAGGCGGCCGTTGCGCTTCAGGACGTAAGGCCCCTCGTTGACCTTGAATCCGATGCACTCCCAGTCGTACTCGGGGGTGGACAGCCGCACCTGCGGGCCCTTCAGGGTCCAGGGGTTCGCCATCTCCGAGAGGAAGAGGCCGGTGTTGCTGTCCGTGCCGGGCTCGTGCTGGGCCCAGGCCAGGTAGCGCCGGCCCCGGTGGCTGAAGGTGGTGGCGTCCAGGGCGAACGTCTCCCAGGCGGTTCTCAGCTGCCCCCTCTCCACCCAGGTGCCCCGGAAGGGGTCGGGGTGGGCGTTCTCCAGGACCCAGATGCGGATGGCCCACACGTCCTCGGCGGGGGCGGAGGCGAAGTAGAGGTACCACGTGCCGCCGATGCGGTGCAGTTCGGGCGCCCAGATGTGCGCGCCCATGGGCCCGGTGGGGTGCGCGCGCCAGAGGACGGACTCGGCGGCGGTGGCCAGCCCGGCCAGGGTGCGGGAGCGGCGCAGGACGAGGCGGTCGTACTCGGGCACGGTGGCGGTGAAGTAGTAGAAGCCGTCCGTGTGCCGGTGGATGTGCGGGTCGGCGCGGTTGCGGACCAGCGGGTTGACGAAGGGCGCGGGCTGCGGCCGTCCGGCCGGGGCGGCCGCGGCGGTGCCGGGCGGGGCGGGGGCGGCGGCGAGGGCGCCGGCGGCTGCGGCGCCCAGCAACAGGGTTCTGCGGCTGGGCGGTTCGGGCAGAGCGTGGTCGCGGTCGCGGCTCATGCGGGGGGCTGCCTCTCGGTGGGGGACGAGCGGAACGGGCCGGTGACGGAATGTCTGACGCGGGCGGGTCGATATGTCGAACGGCATCTGCCATTCCGAACGCTGGAAAGGTAAGGGGGTGGCACGAGCAGGTCAACGCCTCGGACGCGACGAACCGGGATGGGTACCCGGTGACGGGAACGGCCGTGGGGCCGGCGCACGGGTGCGGGACGCGGCGCCGGACCGGTGCGTCGATGCCCGGACGTCCCGGCGCACCCCACGACGGCGCGGTACGGCAGCTCGGCGATTCGGGCCGTGGCCTGCCTTCCGTGGCGTCCCGGCGGCTCAGCGGCCGCTGGGCGCCTGCGGGAACCCGAGCTGCGGTGCCAGGATCCTGGCCTCGGCCGCCCGCTCGGCCACGTACGCCAGGACCAGGGCCAGTTCGCGGGGAGGCACACCGGCCGCGAGCAGGCCCGCAGTGCCGTGTCCCGCCCGTGCGGCGTCCGTCCCCGTCACCAGGGCCGCGGCGAGCCCGCCGTACCTCACCGCCGACGCGCACACACCGAGCCGGACGAGGTGCTCGTCGCCCCGCCAGCCACTCGCGCGCAGACCGTCCAGGTAGGCGTCGTACGCCGTCTTGGCCAGCCCCGGGAGTCCGGCGGCGGGCAGGCACCGGCCGAGGACGCACTCGGGGAGGTAGGCGCCGAGGTCCTCGCCGAGGGCGCCGTCGCCGGCGAAGGCCCAGTCCAGCAGGACACTCGCACCGGCGCCGTCCCGGACCAGGTGCGCCGGCCGGTGGTCGAGGTGCGAGAACGCGCGGGGCAGCGACTCCATGACGGTGAGGAGCCACGCGCGGTCGTGGTGGAGGCGGAGCATGTCCTCGCGCAGGCCCGGCGGGACGTGCTCGCGGACGCGGGGATGCCGCCATGCCTCGTCGTCGAGCAGGGCCTCGCCGGCCCTCCCGTCCGAGGCGCGGTCCCGCAGGAAGTGCTGCGACAGCCAGGGGGCGTCCTCCCCCGCACCCACCGCCCCCTGGGCCGCGCCGAGGCGGTGGGCGTGGTCGGTGTGCCGGGCGGGCGACCAGGCCGTCGCCGGTTCGCCCCGCACGTCCTCCAGCCACAGCGCGACGTCGCCGTCCGGACGTTCGACGCACTCCAGCAGGCGCGGCGCCCGGATGCCGTGCGGCTGCCAGAGGCGGGCGAGGCCGGAGCGGTGGAGCCAGGCCTCGCGGCGCCAGAAGTCCGGGTGCCGGGGGTCGTTCGACGCGGACCAGGCGACGCTCGTCTCCCGCGTCCGGGTCAGCACCTTCAGGACGGCCGACCGTCCGCCGGCGCCGACCCTCCACACTCCGGCCGTGCCGCCGCCGCGCGGATCGTGGGTGAGCGGTTCGAACACCGCCCGGTCCGCGGGAACTCCCAGGACCTCGCGTACTTCGGCATGTGCGGCAGCGACCTCGGGCATCCCCCGATGCTATGCCGCCGCCCTCGCTGTGTCCCCGCGTCCCCTCGGTCCCACGGGGAAGCACCCGTGCGCCCCGCCCGGCGGCCGCCCGGCCTGCGCCCGCGGGGCACCGGCCGGGAGAGGACGTCCCACCCAGCGGACGAGCCGTCCATCTAACGGACACCGGTGGCTGGGTTCCGGCACGGGAGGTGGACTACCGTCGTCCGCATGACCGGCTCCCCCGCCCTCGCCGACGCCCTCGCCTCCGGGACGGTGGTCCTCGACGGCGGCATGTCCAACCAGCTGGAGTCGGCCGGGCACGACCTGAGCGACGCGCTGTGGTCCGCCCGGCTGCTCGCCGAGCGGCCGGAGGCCGTCACCGAGGCGCACCTTGCCTACTTCCGGGCCGGTGCGGACGTGGCCGTCACCGCCAGCTACCAGGCGACGTTCGAGGGCTTCGCCCGGCGCGGGATCGGCCGTGACCGGGCCGCCGCGCTCATGGCGCTGAGCGTGGAGGCGGCCCGGGAGGCGGCCCGGCGGGCGGGCGTCTCCCGTCCGCTGTGGGTGGCGGCGTCGGCCGGTCCCTACGGCGCGATGCTCGCCGACGGCTCGGAGTACCGGGGGCGATACGGACTGACGGTCGGCGAACTGGAGCGCTTCCACCGTCCGCGTCTGGAGGTCCTGGCCGCCGCGGGCCCGGACGTGCTGGCGCTGGAGACCGTCCCGGACACGGACGAGGCGGCGGCCCTGCTGAGGGCGGTGCGCGGCCTCGGGGTGCCGGCCTGGCTGACGTACACCGTCGCGGACGGGCGCACCCGGGCCGGCCAGCCGCTGGAGGAGGCCTTCGCGCCGGCCGCGGAGGCGGAGGAGGTGATCGCGGTGGGGGTGAACTGCTGCGCGCCGCAGGAGGTGGAGGCCGCCGCCGCGACCGCCGCCCGGGTCACCGGCAAGCCGGTCGTCGTCTACCCCAACAGCGGTGAGACCTGGGACGCGCGGGCCCGCTCCTGGACCGGTGAGGCCACGTTCACCCCCGACCGGGTGCGGTCCTGGCAGCAGGCGGGGGCCCGCCTGATCGGCGGCTGCTGCCGGGTGGGCCCGGAGACCGTCAGGCAGATCGCGGGGGCGGTCGGGGCGCCGGCCTGAGCGGCCTCCGCCCGGGCCGCGGGCCGGCGCGCCGGGGCGTTGCGCTGCGCCCCGGCCTCCGGACACGACGGGCCGGTGACTCGACCGGGGCCCGGTCGACAGGGCGGTCCCGGCGGCGCAGGATGCGTACGTGCCCGATCTTCCGCGCCCCGGTCTGCCCCCCGGTCCGTACGTCGGCCGGCACTCCGGTCAGCGCTCCGGTCCGCCGGCGGCGGTGCCCGGGGGCCTGCCCGCCGGCTACCGGGGCCGGCCGGTGACCGGCGGGGACGTCGGCGCGGTCCACGCCCTGGTCGCCGTCTGCGAGCGCGCGCTGTACGGCCACGTCGCGACCGGGGCCGACGACATCGCCGCCGAGCTGGCCCGGCCCGGACTGGACCCGGCCCGCGACACCCTGCTCGTGCGGGACGCGGCAGGGGCCCCGGCGGGCTGGGGGTGGGTGCACGGCGGGGCCCGCAGCGCGGTCGACGTGCACCCCGGCCACCGCGGGCGAGGGCTGGGCAGCGCCCTGCTGTCCTGGGCCGAGGCCCGGGCCCGCGCCTCGGGCGGCACGCGCCTGGTGCAGTCACTGCCCGACGCGGACACGGCCGGGGCCCGCCTGCTGCGCTCCCGCGGGTACGCGCCCTTCGTCACCGAGTGGCTGCTGCAGATCGCGCTGCCCACCGAGCCCGAGGTCCCCCGCGCGCCGGCGGGCGTCACCGTACGGCCGTTCCGGCCCGGTGACGAGCGGGCCGCGCACCGGCTCACGGAGGACGCCTTCGGCGCGTGGCAGAAGCGGCGCAAGCCGTACGCCGAGTGGGCCCGGCTCACCGTGGACCGCACGGACTTCGCCCCCGCCCTGTCCACGGTGGCGTTCGCCGGCGGGCGGATGGTCGGGGCGGTGCTGGCGCTGGACGTCCCCGGCTCCGGCGAGGGGTTCATCGACCGTGTCGCCGTCCGGCAGGACCACCGGGGCCGCGGCCTCGCGCGCGTGCTGCTGCGGGAGTCGTTCCGCGCGATCCACCGGCGGGGCGGGCGCGGCTGCGTGCTGTGGACCCACTCGGCGGCGGGCGCCCTGCCGCTGTACGAGCGCCTGGGCATGACGGTCCGCCGCAGTGCCACGGTCCACGGCGTCGACCTCGGCGCCGGGGCGAGGGGGTCAGCCGTCGCGCCGCAGCGCCCCGGTCCGCCGCAGCCGCCCGATGACGGACCGCAGCTCGGCACGGCGAGCGGGTGAGACCTCGGTGGTCTCCGGCACGGCAGGGGGGTCGCCGGGAGCCGTGCGGGTGTCGAGGGCCCAGAGGGCGATCTCGCGGTCGCGCGGGCCGTACGCCGTGTACGCCACGGGGTCGTCCGCGCCCGGCGCGCGGTCCCCGAACACCCGGACCGGGTGCGCGGCGTCCCAGCGCTCCCACCCCGGGTCGCCGTGTGCGGCGAACCGCACCCACGCGCCGTGCATCGCGTCGGCCAGGTCCTGCGGCGCGTGCTCCCCCGCCAGTTTCCGGGACTCGGGGACGTCCCCGGTGTCGAAGACGAAGCCGAGCTCCAGGGCGTGGCAGGCGCCGAGCCCGGGCAGGGACGAGGGCCAGGCGAACTCGTAGACGTACGACGCCTCCGTGCGGGCGTCGGCCAGGCGGTGCAGGGGGATGCGCAGCAGGTGGTCGGTGACGAGCTGGCCGACGGTCTCGGCGGCTCCGGCGCCGGGGTGCAGGGCACGGTAGCCGCGGGGCACCTCGCTGCCGCAGTGGCAGCGGGCCATGGCACCGGCGAGGGCGACCGCGCCGAGGCGGTCGACGCGTTCGAGCAGGCCGCCCGGGACCAGCCACAGCCGGTGCTCGTCGCGCGTCCAGCCCGCCAGCAGGTCGACGCCCGGCGCGGCGCCGTCGCGGAGCGCTTCCAGGGGGTCGCGCGGGACGACGTCGCCGTCGACGACGAGACCGAAGGCGGGGCCGCCGACGACGGGACTGCTGAGCCGGCCCACCTCGGCCTGGGTGCGCAGCAGCAGGTCACGGTCGACGGCGGCGAACGCCTCGGCGGTGGCGGGCACCTTCAGCCGGTTCGCCATCCGGCGGACCATCCGCCGCACCTTGGCGCGGTCGGCCGCCTCGGGCGGTCCGCTCTGCAGGATCGCCCGCCGGACCAGGCCCTGGGTCTGCGGGGCGGCGAGCAGGGCGCCGACACTGATCGCCCCGGCGGACTGGCCGCACAGGGTGATGCGGCCGGGGTCGCCGCCGAAGGCCTCGATGGTCTCGTGCACCCAGGTGAGGGCCGCGATCTGGTCGCGCAGGCCCGGGTTCGGCGGCGCGTCCGGGAAGAGGCCGTATCCCTCGACGCCGAGCCGGTAGTTGACGGACACGATGACGACGCCGTCGCGGGCGAAGGCGTGGCCGTCGTAGACGGGGACCGCGGAGGAGCCCCGGGTCAGGGCGCCGCCGTGCAGCCAGACCAGGACGGGCAGACGGGCCCCCGGGGCCGGATCGGGGGTCCAGACGTTGAGGTTGAGGCAGTCGTCGCCGGGGATCTCCGGGTCGGACAGGTACGGTGCGAAGGCGTCGGAGTACGGCGGCTTGGGCGCGGTGGGGCCGAAGGCCCCGGCATCGCGGGCACCGTCCCACGGCGGGGCGGGGACGGGTGGCCGGAAACGGCGGGGCCCGAAGGGCGGCGCGGCGTACGGGATGCCGCGGAAGACCGCGACCCCGCGCTCGTACCGGCCGCGGAGGGCTCCTCGGGGGGTCCGCACCACGGGGTCCGACCGGGCTGCCGTCATGGTCCACCAGCCTCCTCACCGCGCTCCGGTGCACCGTGATGATCAGAGCACCTCAGTGTCGCCCGATATTCCGGCGCCCGGACGGCGGGGAGGGCTGATCGGGTGACGGGCCGGTGGATCGGCCGGGCCGGGCTGAGCCGGGCGGCGGCGCAGCCGGGCCGCTGGAGCCGGGGCCGGGCCGCTGGAGCCGGGGCCGCGCTACAGCCGGGCCGCCCAGGTGATGCCGCCCAGGAGGTGCGCGCGGAAGGCCGGGTCGTCATAGGCCTCGGCGGCGTGGCCGAGGGCGGTGTAGAAGACGCGGCCCCGGCCGTGGTCGCGGCACCAGGCCAGGGGGTGGTCCCCGCCCATGCCGCCGCCCTCGTAGGAGGACTCGTCGGCGGTGAGCAGGACGTGCACCCCGCCGCGCGGGTTGGTGCGGAAGTCGTACCACTCGTCGGTGACGTCCCAGACGGCCGGCAGATGGCGGGTCGCCGGGTGGTCGGGGTCCTCGACCAGGGCCCTGCCGGGCTGGTACGGGGGGTGGCGGGCGAACCGCGCACCGAGCAGCTCGCCGTACAGGGGCCAGTCGTACTCCGTGCAGGCCGCGGCGTGCACGCCCACGAAGGCACCGCCGGACCCGACGTACGCGGCCAGGGTCCGCCGGCCGGCGGCGGTGAGGATCTCGCCGCTGGTGGAGAGGAAGACGACGGCCGCGTAGGCGTCCAGCGGCTGCTCAAGGGCGGCCGGGTCCTCGGTGGCGTGGACGTCGAAGCCGCCGAGGCCGCGCAGGGCGGCGACACCGGCCGGGATGGACTCGTGCCGGTAGTCGGTGGTGCGGGTGTGGACGAGCAGTCGGGGAGCCATGGCATCCGAACCTAGAAGACGCGGGGCCGTCCGTGCACGGCGGTGGACCGGACGCGGCTCGCGGAGGGTGTCCGTTTCCTTCAAGACCCCTGCCCCGGCCCTGCCTACGGTGGGCCCATGACTGCACGATTCGACGCCATCGGCATGGTGGTCTCCGACATGGCCGCCTCCGTCGCCTTCTACCGCCGGCTCGGGTTCGCGTTCCCGCAGGACGCCGGCGACCAGCCCCACACCGAGGCAGAACTGCCGGGCGGGCTGCGCCTGATGCTCGACACCGAGGAGACGGTCCGCTCCTTCCTGCCCTCCTGGCGGCCGCCCGCGGGCGGGGGCCGCACCTCGCTGGCCCTGCGCTGCGAGGCGCCCGGCGAGGTGGACACGCTGTTCGAGGAGCTGACGGGTGCCGGGTACCGCGGCGAACTCAAGCCCTGGGACGCCTTCTGGGGACAGCGGTACGCCGTCGTGCTCGACCCGGACGGCAACGGGGTGGACCTGTTCGCGCCGCTACCCTCCTCCGGCGAGCAGCTCGCCTAGCGGCAGCCCCGTGAACTCCCGGACGTCGCGCGCGAGATGGGCCTGGTCGGCGTAGCCGGCCCGGGCGGCCGTGTCCGCGAAGGGCACCCCGTCCCGGGCCAGGACGAGCGCGCGGCGCAGCCGCAGGACGCGGGCCAGGGTCTTGGGCCCGTAGCCGAAGGCCGCGAGCGAGCGGCGGTGCAACCGGCGGGCGCCGATGCCGAGTTCGTCGGCGGTGGCGGCGACGGGACGGCCCGCTGCCAGGGCGGCGACGACCTGCCGCAGCAGCGGGTCCGGGGGGCCGGTGCCGGCCGCGCGGGCCAGGGCCGCCTCCTCCAGACCGCTCACCGGGTCGGCGGCGGCGTTCACCAGGTCCGTCAGGCGCCGCGCCCGCGAGGCGGGCCACAGCTCGGCGAGGGCCACCCGGCGGTCGCGCAGCTCGTGCGCGGGCACGCCGAGGAGCGTGGGCGCGGTGCCGGGGTAGAAGCGGACGCCCGCCCAGGCGCCCTGCTCACCGGCGGTGACGTGCGCGTGGGTGTCCGGACCGGCGACCAGCAGCCGTCCCTCGTGCCAGAGCAGGTCCATGCACCCGTCGGGCAGCACGCGCCCCGCACCGCCGTCGGCCGGGGTGTTCGTCCACACCACGGCACCGGCGAGCCGGGAGGGGCGCTCGGCGTACACGCCGAAAGCCTACGACCGCCGCGGCGCGCGGGGCAGGGGGCCGGCCCACGACTCCGCGCGGCGGGGCCCCGTCCGCCACCCACCTGGCAGGGGATGCCTGTCGGGCGCGCGGGGCAGGATGCCGGCCCACGACTCACGCGACGGGGTCCCAGCCGCCACCCACCCGGCAGGGGATCCCTGTCGCCGTCCCCTCGGCAGGGGGTCCCGGCCGCCGTTCGCGCGCAGGGAGGTCGGTCCGGCGCTCGCACGGCGGGAGTCCCTGCCGCCATGCGCGCCGCGGGTGACCGGCCACCCCTCGCGCCGCAGGGAGCCCCGGCAACCTTCACGGCGGGCAGCCCCGGCCACCGTTCGCACGGCGGGGAGCGCAGGGCCGGGCCTCGCACGGCCGGGAGCGGCGGGCCGGGCCTGCACGGCGAGAAGCCACGGCCACCGTCCCCCGGCGAGCAGCCCCCGCCGCCGGTCCCGCCGCGGGCGGGGCCGGGCCGTGCGTGCGGGGTTTCCGGTCGTCGTCCTAGTCGCCGTCGTCGGCGGAGCTGCTGCCGCCGCCTCTCCGGCTGCCCTTCCCCGCGGTGTGCAGCAGCGCGCCCGCGCCCCGCGTCAGAGCCGCCACCACACGGACCCAGCGGGGGCCTCCCCGTTCGGCCCACACCACGCACACGCACCCGCCCACGACGAGCGCGAGCACCCCCAGGAGCACCACCACGGCCATGTCCCCCACCTCACTGTTCAGAAGATCGGCCTGATCATTCCAGAGCGGGGAGCGGCGCTTCACCCGGCACGGCGGTCCCGGTAGCCGTCCGGGCTCACCCCGTACACGCGCTTGAACGCCGTCGACAGGGCGAACGCGCTGCCGTAGCCGACCCTGCGGGCCACCGCGTCGAGCGTGTCGTCGCTGTCGCGGAGCCGGTCGGCGGCCAGGGCCAGGCGCCAGCCGGTGAGGTACGTCATCGGCGGCTCGCCCACGAGGGCGGTGAAGCGGCGGGCGAGGGCGGCGCGGGACACCCCGGCCTTCGCGGCGAGCGCGGCGACCGTCCACGGGTGGGCCGGATCGTCCTGGAGCAGCCGCAGCACACCGCCGACGACCGGGTCGGCCAGGGCCCGGTACCAGGCGGGGGCCTCCGCCTCGGGCCGGGCGAACCAGGCCCGCAGCGCGGCGATCACCAGCAGGTCCAGCAGCCGGTCGAGCACGACCTCCTGGCCGGGCCGGTCCCGCACGATCTCCTCGCACAGGTAGGGCGTGAGGGGGCAGTCCCACGCCTCGGGGGTGAGGGTCAGCAGCGGCGGCAGGGCGTCGAGCAGCCGGCCGCCGATCTCGCCGCGCCGGGGGTAGGTCCCGATCAGCAGCACCGTGGCACCCTCGGGGCGGTCGCCCCAGGTGCGCACGCCGAGGTCCATGGAGCCGTTCAGGGGCCGCCCGTCGGGGCGGTGGCACTCCTGGCCGGGCAGGATGAGCGCCTGCGGTGCCGTGCCGGGGGCGTCGGCGCAGGTGTACGGGGCGGGACCGCGCGCGATGGCCAGGTCCCCGGCGCGCAGCCGGACCGGTTCGCGCCCGTCGGGCAGGACCAGGGCCTCGCCGCGGACCACGAGCATCACGGTGAGCGGCGCCCCGTCCTCCACCCGCACCGCCCAGGGCGGGTCGAAGCACGCCCTGATCATGAACGCGCCCCTGGCACGGGGACCCTCCAGCAGGCCGGTGAGTGCGTCCATGGGGTCAGCGTAGACGCGGGCGTATGGGAACGAGCCGTTCGGCGATGGTTCCGTGCCGCGCACGGCAGTTGACTCGACGGCATGACGAACACGGCGGAGCACACGCGGACGGAGAACCGGAAGGCCGAGCAGGTCACGGCCGAGGAGGCGATGACCGGGAACGTGGAGACCGAGGGCAGGGAGATCGACGGCGCGGAGACCGGGAACGTGGAGATCGACGGCGTGGAGACCGGGAGCGTGCCGCGGAGCGGTGCGCGGGGGGCGCGGGGGGCGACCGTCGTGGTGACGGGCGCCTCGGGCCGGACCGGCAGCAGGGTGGCGCGGGCCGCGCGGGCGGCGGGACTCTCCGTGCGGGCGGCGTCGCGGGCGACGGGCTTCGACTGGTGGGACGACTCGACCTGGGAGCCGACGCTGCGCGGGGCGGGCGCCGCCTATCTGGCCGTGCCCTCGGACGTGGGAGCGCCCGGCGCCGCCGAGGCGGTCGGCGCGCTCGCGCGGCGGGCCGTGGGGCTCGGGGTGCGGCGGCTGGTGCTGCTGTCCGCGCGGGGCGAGGACCAGGCGCTGCCGGCCGAGGAGGCGCTGCACGCCTCCGGGGCACGCTCGACGGTGGTGCGGTCCGCGTGGTTCGCGCAGAACTTCAGCGAGGGACCGCTGGTGGAGGAGTTGCGGGAGCGCGGGGAGCTGGTGTTCCCGGCGGGCGAGGTGCGGGAGCCGTTCGTCGACGTGCGGGACGTGGCGGACGTGGTGGTGGCCGTCCTGACGTCCGGCGACCGGTACGCCGGGCGGACCCTGGCCCTGACCGGGCCTCGGCTGCTGACCTTCGGGGAAGCGGTGGCGGAGATCGCCCGGGCGGCGGGCCGCACGCTGGCCTACCGGCCCGTCCCGACGCGGGACTACGGGCGGGCGCTGGCCGGCTTCGGGGTGCCGCAGCAGGAGGTGGAGGCCCTCACCGCGGTCTTCGACACGCTGCTGGACGGCCGCAACGCGCACCTGTGCGACGGTGTCCGCGCGGTCCTGGGCCGGGAGCCCCGCGACTTCGCGGACTTCGCCCGCGAGGAGGCGGCGACGGGAACGTGGCGGGCCCGAGCCGCCGGGACGGAGGGCCACGCCGCGCCGCTCCGGTGACGGGACGGCGGCCCGCGGGCGGGAGGCCTCCTCGCCGGCGGTCCGCGTCCCGTGCGGTCACTTGTCCCCCGGTTCCCTGCCTTCCGCGTGGCTCTGGCCGTTCCTGGCGTGGGTGCTCTTCACATGCGTCCGCAACCGGGACGAGACGTCCTCGGGGGGCAGGAAGCGGGACCAGCGCTCGGGGAACTCGGAGGGCATGTCCGGGTCGGCCTCGCCCTGGGCGGCCGCGCGGGCCACGTACTCGGCGACCTGGGCCTGCCGCATGCGCTCGTTGGCCTCGCGGGCTGCGGCGGTCGCGGCGGCGGGCCAGACGCGGTCGATGGCGGCGTTGACCGCGGCCCCGACGAGCACGGCGAACGCGGACACACCGATCCACAGCAGGACGGCGACGGGCGCGGCGAGGGAGCCGTAGATCGTGGGTCCCTCGACCGTGCTGGTCAGGTAGATCCGCAGCAGGAAGCTGCCCAGCACCCACATGCCGAGGGCGACGAGGGCGCCGGGCACGTCCTCGATCCACGGGGAGCGCACCGGGACGGACACGTGGTAGAGCGTGGTCAGGAACGCGATGGACAGCAGGATGACCACCGGCCAGTACAGGACCTGCACGACCGTCGTCGACCAGGGCACGATCCGCACCACGGCGTCGGGCCCGGCCACCATCAGCGGCAGCGCCACGGAGCCGATCAGCAGGGCCACGATGAACAGCAGGAAGGCCATCAGGCGGGTCTTGACGATGCCCCGGACGCCGTCGAGGCCGTACATGACGGTGATCGTGTCGATGAAGACGTTCACCGCGCGGGAGCCGGACCACAGGGCGAACAGGAAGCCGAGGGAGATGACGTCGGGCCGGCCGCCCTTGGTCACGTCGTGCAGGATCGGCTCCGCGATCTCGCGCACGCCCCGGTCGGACAGGACCGTGCGGGCGGCGTTCAGGAGGTTGTGCTGCAGGCTCTGGATGGTGTCGGCGCCGGTCCAGGCGTCGACGTAGCCGAGCAGTCCGATCATGCTCAGCAGCAGCGGGGGCACCGACAGCAGGGTGAAGAACGCGGCCTCGGCCGCCAGCCCCAGGATGCGGTACTCGATGCAGGAGTTGACGGTGTCCTTCAGCAGCAGCCAGGCGGTCTTGCGCTTGGAGACGTTCCGGTACAGGGCACGCGCCCTGTGGAGGCGCCCGGAGGGCGCGTCGGGGGTGTCACTTGCTGGCTGCACCCCCTAACGGTATCCGTCACGTCCGGCCCCACTCACCCACAGGCCGGGTCCGTGCGGACCCGCCCGGCTCCGCCGGTGAGCAGGGCGGGGGCACGGGGTACGTTCGCACCATGGCAGGCAGCACGCACACCGTGACGAACCAGGTCCCGCCCCTGGTCGGGTACGACGTCTTCTCCGCCGACCGGGCCCTGGCCGCCGCGGTCGAACGACACGTGGAACCGGGCCTGCGCGAGGAGGTGCTCGGCGAACTGTCGGCCCTCGGGCGCACCTCCGGCTCGGCCCAGGTGCAGGAGTGGGGAGTCCTCGCCAACGAGAACCCGCCGCGGCTGCGCACCCACGACCGGTACGGCAACCGGATCGACGAGGTCGAGTTCCACCCCTCCTGGCACCGGCTGCTCGGCAAGGGCGTCTCGGCCGGCCTGACGGCCGCCTGGGACCGGCCGGCCGGCCACGTGCGGCGGGCCGCCGCGTTCGTGGTGTGGACGCAGGTCGAGGCCGGCAACGGCTGCCCGCTGTCCATGACCCACGCGGCCGTGCCCGCCCTGCGCACCGACCCGGAGCTGGCCGCCGAGTGGGAGCCGCGGCTGACGTCCATGGTCTACGACCGCGAGCTGCGGCCCGCGCACCTGAAGGCGGGGGCGCTGTTCGGGATGGGCATGACCGAGAAGCAGGGCGGCAGCGACGTCCGGGCGAACACCACCTCGGCACGGCCGCTGGCGCAGGACGGGACGTACGAGCTGACCGGGCACAAGTGGTTCTGCTCGGCGCCGATGTCCGACGGTTTCCTGGTGCTGGCGCAGGCGCCGGGCGGGCTGACCTGCTTCCTGGTGCCGCGGGTGCTGCGGGACGGCACGCGCAACGTGTTCCTGCTCCAGCGGCTCAAGGACAAGCTGGGCAACCGGTCGAACGCCTCGGCGGAGGTCGAGTTCGACGGCACCTGGGCCCGCCGGGTCGGCGAGGAGGGGCGCGGGGTGCGCACCATCATCGAGATGGTCGCGGCGACCCGGCTCGACTGCGTGCTGGGGTCGGCGGGGCTGATGCGCCAGGCCGTCGCGCAGGCCGTGCACCACTGCTCCCACCGGGAGGCCTTCGGCTCGAAGCTCACCGACCAGCCGCTGATGCGCAATGTGCTGGCCGACCTGGCGCTGGAGTCGGAGGCGGCGACGACGCTCGCCCTGCGGCTGGCCGCGGCCTGGGACGACGGCGGTGAGCAGGAGCGGGCGCTGCTGCGGATCGCGGTGCCGGCCGCCAAGTACTGGGTGACCAAGCGGTGCCCGGCGGTGGCGGTGGAGGCGGCGGAGTGCCTGGGCGGCAACGGCTACGTCGAGGAGTCGGGCATGCCCCGGCTGGTGCGCGAGTCGCCGCTGAACTCGATCTGGGAGGGTGCGGGCAACGTCCAGGCGCTCGACGTGGTGCGGGCGCTCCGGCGGGAGCCGGCGGCGCTGGACGCGTACCTGCGCGAGGTCGGGCAGGCGCGCGGCGCCGACCACCGGCTGGACGCGGCCGTCAAGGACCTGCTGACGGAACTCGCCGACCTGGACGGCGTGGAGGGGCGGGCCCGGCGGCTGGTGGAGCGGCTCGCGCTGGTGCTGCAGGGATCCCTGCTGGTCCGGTTCGCGCCGCCGCAGGTGGCCGACGCGTTCTGCGCGGGCCGGCTGGGCGGTGACGGCGGCGCGGCCTTCGGGACGCTGCCGCACACGCTGGATCTGGCCTCCGTGGTGGAGCGCGCCCGGCCGGTGTCCTGACCGGCCGTTCAGGACCGGGGACCGGGAAAGCGGGGGTGGTGCTGCGCCGACACGGCACCACCCCCGCCGCACAGGCCCCTTCGAGCCGTGAACGCCGCTCGGGACGGCGCAGATCAAGTTTCGGACACCTCCGGGCCGTTCACCAGGGTTGCAGGGGGTTGCAACTTGCTGCTGACTGTGTGCGGAGTGTGCACGACGCTCTCGGGCAGACGGCACTATGAGACACACAGTCAGCCGCGATCCTGGGGGCGCACGCGTATGGACGTCACGCACCTGGCCGCCGTGGACACCTCCCGCGCGGCCCGGGTCCTCAGCGAGGTCCGTGCGGCCCGGCTCTCGGGCCGGCCCGGCCCCGTCGCACCGCGCCCGGTGATCGAGGAGTCCTGGGACCGGATGCTGCGCAGCGGCGTCGATCCGGACCGCGGCGTCCGGGCCGATCCGCTCTCCCGCGAGGAGGTGCAGCGGCGGCGCGAGACGTCGGTGCTGCGGCACGTGCTGCCGGTGCTGCGCGAGGGGCTGCTGGCGGCCGCGGACGTGGCGCACCACATCATGGTCGTGGCCGACGAGGAGGGCCGGGTGCTGTGGCGCGAGGGCAGCGCCCCGGTGCTGCGCAAGGCGGACGGGCTGGGTTTCGCGCTCGGCGCGGACTGGCGTGAGGACGTCGTCGGGACCAACGGCGTGGGCACCCCGGCCGTGGTGCGCCGGCCCGTCCAGGTCTTCGCCTCCGAGCACTTCGTGAGCTTCCAGACCGAATGGACCTGTGCCGGCGCCCCGCTGACGGACCCGCGGGACGGCCGGCTGCTCGGCGTGGTCGACGTCAGCGGCCCGCTGGAGACCATGCACCCGGCCACGCTCGCCTGGGTGGACTCGGTGGCCAAGCTCGCCGAGGCGCGGCTGCGGGAGATGCACCTGGAGTCGCTGGAGCGGCTGCGGGCGGTGGCGGCTCCGATGCTGGCCCGGCTCACCGGGCGGGCCGTGGTCGTCGACCCGGACGGCTGGACCGCCGCGGTGGGCGGGATGCCGTACACGCGGCGGGTGGCGCTGCCCAAGGGCCTGTCCCCGGGCCAGAGGTGGCTCCCGGCGCTCGGGCTGTGCGCGGTGGAGCCGCTGGCCGGGGGCTGGCTGCTGCGGCCCGCCGCCGACGGGCCGGGGCCGCAGGGCTCGGCCCGGATCGTGCTCGACCTCGGCCGCGCGCGCCGCTGGTCGGTGGAGGTGTCCGGCGGGGCGGGCTCCTGGACGCGGGAACTGAGCCCGCGGCACGCCGAGTTGCTCTACCTCCTGGCCGTGCACCGCTCGGGGCGCAGCGCCTCGGGTCTGGCCGGGGACGTGTTCGGCGACCCGGGCCGCACGGTGACGGTCCGGGCGGAGATGTCGCGGGTGCGGCGCTATCTGGGCGCGTTCCTGCAGCACCGGCCGTACCGGTTCGCCGAGGACGTGCAGGTGGAGGTGGTGCTCCCGGACGATCCGCGCGATCTGCTGCCGCACTCGGCCGCGCCGGCGGTGAGCCGGCACCGCGGGTCCGCACCGGCGCCCTGAGGTTCACCCGCCGTACGCGCGGGTCCGTCCCCAGGAGTGCATCTTGCGCATATTTGCAGGGTCTTCGTCCGCCGGGCCCTCACCTGCCGTAGCATCCGTGTACGGGCCACCCCCACCTGCTCCTGCGTCAACGTGCGGATCACAGGGCGCAGTTGGTCCGTCTCGGGAGGACGGTATGAAGCATCGCGGCAGACACCGGCGGCGCAGACGGGGCAGGGCGCTGCGCGCGACCCTCGCCGGGACGGCTCTCGCGCTCACCGCCGCCGCCACGTTGATCAGCGCCTCGCAGGCCACGGTCGCCGAGACCCCCGGGGCCCTGCGCACGGTGACGTCGCCTTCCGGGACCGCGCGGCCGGCGCTGGCCGAGCACCGGGTGCCCCAGAGGTGGCTGGACCGGCTCGCGGCCGGGATGGGCCGGCCGGTCGGGGTCGGCGCGGTGCTGGAGGACGCGGACCTGCCCCTGCACCGGGCGGCACGCTGTCCGGCCGCGGACCGGCGCGACCTGCCCGTCGCCCCCGCGGCGACCCGGGCGTACTGCTTCGGCGAGGCCGACACCCGGGGCTGGCAGCCCGGCGCGGTGACCACCTCGGGCGACGCGGACGACGACGGCCGCTGGGGCGCGAACCGTGTCGTCCTGTCCGGCTGGACCCGCGGCGGCGAGGGCGGCTCCCTGGACGGGCCGTCCCCCGAGCAGGGCCTGGCCAAGGTCGCCTTCGTCGACGCGGACGACCCGGCGCGGCCGCGCTACGCCTGGGCGCTGCTGGCCGTCCCGGTGGACGGCGGCCGGGACTACCGCGGCCTCGTCTCCCCCCTGTCGGGGATGACCTGGTACCAGGACAAGCTGCTGGTGACGACCCGCGACGGCGACCGGCAGGGGCTGTACGTGTTCGACCTGCACCGCATCCAGCGCGCGAGTGTCGCCTCCGGCGCGGTCGGCCGGGTGCGCGGCGGCTGGTCGGCGCACGGCTCCCGCTTCGTCCTGCCCGCCGTCGCCTCCTACCGCCTGCCCGCGGGCGGTCCGCGCCCGGCCGCGGTCTCCCTGGACCGCAGCACCTCCCCCGACAGCCTGGTCACCGGCGAGTGGGTGCCCACCGACGGCGAGCGGCGCACCCGGCTGTGGCGCTACGCCCTCAGCCGGGACCCGGCCCGCTCGGGGCTGCTGTCCACCGGCGCCTCGGGGCGGGCGGAGCCGGTGGCGGCGTACGAGTCGAAGGCGGCCGACGTGCGGGGCGTGCTGGCGCGCGGCTCGGCCTGGTACCTGGACCGGGCGGCGGACGAGCCGGGGGCGCACGGGACGCTGTGGCGCCAGGACACCGGGGGCGCGGGGGCGGCCGCGTGCGGGCCGGACGAGACGCGCCAGTGCTGGAGCGGCGGCTCGGGCTCCCTGTCCTACTGGGAGGAGACCGGGGAGGTGTGGTCCCAGTCGGGGCGGATGCTGTTCGCGGTGCCGCTGGCGTCGGTCGACCGGGCCGCGGAACGCTCCTCGGACGAGTAGGCGAACCGGGCCGTCGAGCGCCCCGCGGGCCGGGAGGCGGAGGGACCGGCATCGACAGACCGGCGGGCCGGATGATTTTCTGGCCCGCATGACCACCATCGCCGTGACCACCTGGTCGCTGGAGCAGACCGCCCCCACCGACCTGCTGCCGGCCGAGAAGCCGGAAGGGGACGTCCGGATCGTCCGCTCCGAGGTGCCCTCGCCCGAGTTCAGCCGGTTCCTGTACGCCTCGGTCGGCGGCGACATCCGCTGGACGGACCGGCTGGGCTGGTCGTACGCGCGCTGGACGGAGCACCTGGCCCGGCCCGGTGTGGAGACGTGGGTGGCCTACGACCGGGGTACGCCCGCCGGGTACGTGGAGCTGGAGGCGCAGGACGACGCGGTCGTGGAGATCGTGTACTTCGGGCTGCTCCCGGCCTTCCGCGGCCGGCGCATCGGCGGGCACCTGCTCTCCTACGGCACGGCCCGGGCCTGGGACCTCGCGGACCGCTGGGCCGGACTGACGCCGACGAAGCGGGTGTGGCTGCACACCTGCAGCAAGGACGGCGAGCACGCGATGGACAACTACCGCCGGCGCGGCTTCACGCTGTTCGACACCAAGGTCGAGGAGGAAGCAGACGTGGCCACTCCGGGACCCTGGCCCGGGGCGTTCCCCGCCTGACCGGGACGGACACCGCCACCCGGCACGATGTGACCCAGAACACCCTTGTCTTGCTCTACGAGACAAGGGTGTCCGCATCTTGGACAATGCTGGACTGTGTCCAGATCGCCGTGACACGCTTCCGCCATGTCTGGAACTGGAATCGCCTTGGTGAGTCGACGGCACGTCGACCTCGGCCGCATGTCCAGCGCCATCTGTCCGGCGCACTGAGAGCACTCAGCACACGCCGCACATCCCCCCTCTCCCGCCTGCTGCCCGCGCAACGACGCGCACGTGCGCTCGTGCGCGCACGCGCAGGTCAGAGCCTCCCGCCCGCCACCCCTCAACGACGGCGCCGCGCGCCGCCCCCTGCCCGATCGCTGTCCGAAGGACGTATCCCCATGGCCGCCACCCCGCAGAAGCCTGCCGCCGCGACTCCCCGCCGCAAGGCGAGCCGTCACCGCGGAGAAGGCCAGTGGGCCGCGGGGCACTTCACCCCGCTGAACGGCAACGAGCAGTTCAAGAAGGACGACGACGGTCTCAACGTGCGGACGCGCATTGAGACGATCTACTCCAAGCGGGGCTTCGCCTCGATCGACCCGAACGACCTGCGCGGCCGGATGCGCTGGTGGGGCCTGTACACCCAGCGCAAGCCCGGGATCGACGGCGGCAAGACGGCGATCCTGGAGCCGGAGGAGCTGGACGACGAGTACTTCATGCTGCGCGTGCGCATCGACGGCGGGGCGCTGACGACGCGGCAGCTGAGGGTCATCGGCGAGGTCTCGCAGGAGTTCGCGCGCGGCACCGCGGACATCACCGACCGGCAGAACGTGCAGTACCACTGGATCCGGATCGAGGACGTGCCCGAGATCTGGAACCGCCTGGAGGGCGTGGGCCTGTCCACGATCACGGCCTGCGGTGACACCCCGCGTGTGATGATCGGCTCCCCGGTGGCGGGCATCGCCGAGGACGAGATCATCGACGCCACCCCGGCCCTGGAGGAGATGAAGCGCCGGGTGCTGGACAACCCGGCGTACTCGAACCTGCCGCGGAAGTTCAAGACGGCCATCTCGGGCTCTCCCCTGCTGGACGTGGTGCACGAGATCAACGACGTCGCGTTCGTCGGCGTGGAGCACCCCGAGCACGGCCCCGGCTTCGACGTGTGGGTCGGCGGCGGCCTGTCCACCAACCCCAAGCTCGGCGTGCGGCTGGGTGCCTGGGTGGCCATCGAGGACGTCCCGGACGTCTACGAGGGCGTCATCTCCATCTTCCGCGACTACGGCTACCGCCGGCTGCGCAACCGCGCCCGGCTGAAGTTCCTGGTCGCCGACTGGGGCGCGGAGAAGTTCCGGCAGGTGCTGGAGGACGAGTACCTGGGCGGGCGGAAGCTGACCGACGGCCCCGCCCCGGAGCAGCCCTCGCAGCAGTGGCGCGACCACATCGGTGTGCACCGGCAGAAGGACGGCCGCTTCTACGTCGGCTTCGCCCCGCGCGTGGGCCGGGTCGACGGTGCGACGCTCACCAAGATCGCCGACCTCGCCGAGGCCCACGGGTCGGGCCGGGTGCGCACCACCGTCGAGCAGAAGATGATCGTCCTGGACGTCGAGGAGGACCAGGTCGACTCGCTGGTGGAGGGCCTGGAGGCACTCGACCTGACCGCGCGCCCCTCCTCGTTCCGGCGCGGCACCATGGCCTGCACCGGCATCGAGTTCTGCAAGCTCGCCATCGTCGAGACCAAGCAGCGCGGTGCGCAGCTCATCGACGAACTGGAGCGCCGCCTGCCGGAGTTCGACGAGCCGCTCACCATCAACCTCAACGGCTGCCCGAACGCCTGCGCCCGCATCCAGGTGGCGGACATCGGTCTCAAGGGGCAGCTCGTCCTGAACGACCGGGGCGAGCAGGTCGAGGGCTACCAGGTGCACCTGGGCGGGGCGCTCGGCCTGGAGGCCGGGTTCGGCCGCAAGGTGCGCGGCCTGAAGGTCACCTCCGACGAACTGCCCGACTACATCGAGCGCGTGCTGAAGCGCTTCCAGGCCGAGCGCACGGACGGCGAGCGGTTCGCCGCCTGGGCGTCCCGGGCCGACGAGGAGGCCCTGTCGTGAGCGAGCGCATGGCGCCGTTCTACTGCCCCTACTGCGGCGACGAGGACCTGCGGCCGAGCGAGGAGGGGCACGGCGCGTGGGAGTGCGCGGCGTGCAGCCGGGCGTTCCGGCTGAAGTTCCTCGGGCTGCTGTCCCAGGGGGCGAAGCGAGCCGACTCCGGAGGGGAACCGATATGACGACCACTCAGGAAGAGCGAAGCACCGACCAGTTGAAGGCGCTCGCCGAGCAGGCGGGCCGCGACTTGGAGGACGCCTCCGCGCTGGAGATCCTCACCTGGGCGGCCGGGACGTTCGGCAAGCGCTTCTGCGTGACCTCCTCCATGGAGGACGCCGTGGTCGCCCACCTCGCCTCGCGCGCCATGCCCGGCGTCGACGTCGTCTTCCTCGACACCGGCTACCACTTCGAGGAGACCATCGGCACCCGGGACGCGGTGGACGCCGTGATGGACGTCAACGTCATCACCCTCACCCCGCGGCAGACGGTCGCCGAGCAGGACGCCGAGTACGGCCCGAAGCTGCACGACCGGAACCCCGACCTGTGCTGCCGGCTGCGCAAGGTCCGGCCGCTGGAGGAGGGCCTCCAGGGCTACCTGGCCTGGGCGACCGGGCTGCGCCGCGACGAGTCGCCGACCCGCGCGAACACCCCCGTGGTCGGCTGGGACGACAAGCGGCAGAAGGTCAAGATCTCCCCGATCGCCCGCTGGACCCAGGACGACGTGGACGCCTACGTCACCGAGCACGGGGTCCTGACGAACCCGCTGCTGACGGACGGCTACGCCTCCGTCGGCTGCGCCCCCTGCACCCGCCGGGTGCTGGAGGGCGAGGACGCGCGCGCCGGCCGCTGGGCGGGCCGCGCCAAGACCGAGTGCGGGCTGCACGGATGACGGCGACCCCGGCGGCCCGGAAGCTTTCGACGACTCAGACGACTCAGACGATTCAGGAGACTCACGTGACGACCGGAGCCACCGTCTGGCTCACGGGTCTGCCGAGTGCGGGCAAGACCACCATCGCCCACGAACTGGCCGGCCGGCTGCGCGAGCGGGGACAGCGGGTCGAGGTGCTCGACGGCGACGAGATCCGCGAGTTCCTCTCGGCGGGCCTGGGCTTCAGCCGCGAGGACCGGCACACCAACGTGCAGCGCATCGGCTTCGTCGCCGAACTGCTCGCCCGCAACGGCGTGCTGGCCCTCGTCCCGGTCATCGCGCCCTACCAGGACAGCCGCGAGGCGGTCCGCAAGCGCCACCAGGCGAACGGGACGGCCTACGTCGAGGTGCACGTGGCCACACCGGTCGAGGTGTGCAGCGAGCGGGACGTGAAGGGGCTGTACGCCAAGCAGGCCGCCGGCGAACTCACCGGGCTCACCGGCGTCGACGACCCGTACGAGGAGCCCGCCTCGCCCGATCTGCGGATCGAGTCGCAGCACCAGACCGTGCAGGAGTCCGCGGCGTCGGTGTACGCCCTGCTGACCGAAAGGGGACTGGCATGACGACGACCGTCGCCACCGTGTCCGAGCACACCGGCAGCCCGTACGCGCTGTCGCACCTGGACGCCCTCGAGTCCGAGGCGGTGCACATCTTCCGCGAGGTGGCGGGCGAGTTCGAGCGGCCGGTGATCCTCTTCTCCGGCGGCAAGGACTCCATCGTCATGCTGCACCTGGCGCTGAAGGCGTTCCGCCCGGCGGCGGTGCCGTTCTCCCTGCTGCACGTGGACACCGGGCACAACTTCCCCGAGGTCCTCGACTACCGCGACCGCACCGTCGCCCGGCACGGGCTGCGGCTGCACGTGGCGTCCGTGCAGGACTACATCGACCGCGGCGTGCTCAAGGAGCGCCCGGACGGCACCCGCAACCCGCTGCAGACGCTGCCGCTGACCGAGAGGATCCAGGCCGAGCGGTTCGACGCCGTCTTCGGCGGCGGGCGCCGCGACGAGGAGAAGGCCCGCGCCAAGGAGCGGGTGTTCTCGCTGCGCGACGAGTTCTCCCAGTGGGACCCGCGCCGCCAGCGCCCCGAGCTGTGGAACCTGTACAACGGCCGGCACGCCCCGGGTGAGCACGTGCGGGTGTTCCCGCTGTCCAACTGGACCGAGCTGGACGTGTGGCAGTACATCGCCCGCGAGGGCATCGAGCTGCCCGAGATCTACTACGCGCACGAGCGCGAGGTGTTCCGGCGCGCCGGGATGTGGCTGACCGCCGGCGAGTGGGGCGGGCCGAAGGAGGGCGAGAGCGTCGAGAAGCGGCTCGTGCGCTACCGGACTGTCGGCGACATGTCCTGCACCGGCGCGGTGGACTCCGACGCCGACACCATCGAGAAGGTGATCGTGGAGATCGCCGCCTCCCGCCTCACCGAGCGCGGCGCCACCCGCGCCGACGACAAGATGTCCGAGGCCGCGATGGAAGACCGCAAGCGCGAGGGGTACTTCTAGAGATGAGCACGATCACCACCGAGGAGCTCGCGGACACCACCCTGCTGCGCTTCGCCACCGCGGGCTCCGTCGACGACGGCAAGTCCACCCTGGTGGGCCGCCTGCTGCACGACTCCAAGTCGGTCCTCACCGACCAGCTGGAGGCCGTGGAGCGCGCCTCCGCGAGCCGCGGGCAGGACGTGCCCGACCTGGCGCTGCTGACCGACGGCCTGCGCGCCGAGCGGGAGCAGGGCATCACCATCGACGTGGCCTACCGCTACTTCGCCACGCCGAGGCGGCGGTTCATCCTCGCCGACACCCCCGGGCACGTGCAGTACACGCGGAACATGGTCACCGGCGCCTCCACGGCCGAGCTGACGGTCGTCCTGGTCGACGCCCGCAACGGCGTCGTGGAGCAGACCCGGCGGCACGCCGCCATCGCCGCCCTGCTGCGCGTGCCGCACGTGGTGCTCGCGGTCAACAAGATGGACCTCGTCGGCTACGAGGAGAAGGTGTTCGCGGCGATCGCCGAGGAGTTCACGGCGTACGCCACCGAGCTGGGCGTGCCGGAGGTCACCGCGATCCCGATCTCGGCGCTGGTGGGCGACAACGTCGTGGACCCGTCCTCGCACATGGACTGGTACGGCGGCCCGACCGTGCTGGAGCACCTGGAGACGGTGCCGGTCAGCCACGACCTGAGCCACTGCCACGCCCGGCTGCCCGTGCAGTACGTGATCCGGCCGCAGAGCGCGGACCACCCCGACTACCGGGGCTACGCGGGCCAGATCGCGGCCGGTTCCTTCCGGGTCGGCGAGGCCGTGACCGTGCTGCCGTCGGGGCGCACCTCGAAGATCTCCGGCATCGACCTGCTGGGCGAACCGGTCGACGTGGCCTGGACGACGCAGTCGGTGACCGTCCTGCTGGAGGACGACATCGACATCTCGCGCGGCGACCTGATCGTGCCGAGCAAGGACGCCCCGGCGACCACGCAGGACGTCGAGGCGACCGTCTGCCACGTCGCGGACGCCCCGCTGACCGTCGGCCACCGGGTGCTGCTCAAGCACGGCACGCGTACGGTCAAGGCGATCGTCAAGGACATCCCGTCCCGGCTGACGCTGGACGACCTGTCGCTGCACCCGCACCCGGGGCAGCTCGTCGCCAACGACATCGGCCGGGTCAAGATCCGGACCGCCGAGCCGCTGCCGGTCGACTCCTACGCCGACTCGCGCCGCACCGGCTCGTTCATCCTGATCGACCCCGACGACGGCACCACCCTCACCGCCGGCATGGTCGGGGAGTCCTTCGCCGCCCCCGAGCCCGTCAAGGACCGGGCCGAGGACGACGGGTGGGACTTCTGACATGAGCGCCCCGGACTTCTACTCCCTGTTCGCCAAGGAGGGCGGCCGCGTCGGCAGCGGTGTGCTGGGGAGCGGGCAGGGCGGAGTGGCGCGATGTGCGCGCTGATGTCCGCGCACCGCTCGCGCGCCCTCGACCCCCGCCGCCGAAAACCCGCCGACCTCCCGGCCACGACCTGACAGACCGTGACCGCCGGGCCTCCGAGAGGACCACCTCCCGTGCCTGCACCATCCGCCCTGCGCCGCGGCCTCGCGGCCGTGGCCGCGCTGCCCCTGCTGACCCTGGCCGCCTGCGGCTACGGATCGCAGGCCAAGGACGACGGCGCCGCCCGGGTCGCCGCCGGGGCGAAGAGGATCGACGGTCTCGACAGCGTCAAGATCGGCTACTTCGGCAACCTGACCCACGGCACCGCCCTGGTGGGGATGCAGAAGGGCTTCTTCCAGAAGGAACTCGGCGCCACCCGGGCCGAGCCGGCCGTCTTCAACGCCGGTCCCTCCGAGATCGAGGCGCTGAACGCGGGGTCCGTCGACATCGGCTGGATCGGCCCCTCCCCCGCCCTCAACGGCTACACCAGGTCGGCCGGCAAGAACCTGCGCATCATCGGCGGTTCGGCCTCCGGCGGGGTGAAGCTGGTGGTGAACCCGGACAAGGTCACGAGCCTGAAGGACGTCGAGGGCAAGCGGATCGCCACCCCGCAGCTGGGCAACACGCAGGACGTGGCGTTCCTCAACTGGGTCGCGGAGCAGGGCTGGAAGGTCGACCCGCAGAGCGGCAAGGGCGACGTCACGGTCGTCCGCAGTGACAACAAGGTCACCCCGGACGCCTTCGCGTCCGGTTCGGTCGACGGCGCGTGGGTGCCGGAGCCGACCGCGTCGAAGCTCGTCGCCGAGGGCGGCCGGGTGCTCCTGGACGAGTCGAGCCTGTGGCCGGACGGGAAGTTCGTGATCACCAACATCATCGTGCGGCAGGACTTCCTGGAGAAGCACCCGAAGGTGGTCGAGGCCGTGCTCCGGGGCTCGGTCAGGACCAACCAGTGGATCAACGCCCACCCGGACGCGGCGAAAAGGGCCGCGAACGAGCGGCTCGCGCGGGACTCCGGCAAGGCCCTGCCCGCCGCCGTGCTGGACCCGGCGTGGAAGTCCATCCGGTTCACCGACGATCCGCTGGCCTCCACGCTCGGCACCGAGGCGGAGCACGCCGTGAAGGCGGGCCTGCTGCAGAAGCCGGACCTGAAGGGCATCTACGACCTCGCGCCGCTGAACGAGGTCCTGAAGGCCGAGGGCGAGCCCACGGTCGACGACGCCGGCCTCGGCGTCGGCTGAGCCCGCATCCCGAACACTCCCAGGAGGTGACGACCATGGCCACGACCCTCGCCAAGGCCGCCGACGGCACCGAGGCGGCCACACACGCCGCACGGATCGAGCATGTCTCGAAGTCGTTCGCGGGCCCCGCCGGACAGCAGCTCGTCCTCGACGACATCACCCTCGACGTCGCGCCCGGAGAGTTCGTCACCCTGCTGGGTGCCTCCGGCTGCGGCAAGTCGACCCTGCTCAACCTGGTGGCGGGCCTGGACCGGCCGAGCGCCGGCGAGATCACCACGGACGGGCGTCCGGCGCTGATGTTCCAGGAGCACGCCCTGTTCCCGTGGCTGACCGCGGGCAAGAACATCGAACTCGCCCTGAAACTGCGGGGCATGGCGAAGGCCGAACGCCGGGAGCGGGCCGAGGAACTGCTCGGGCTCGTCCGGCTGAAGGGCGCCCACGGCAAGCGCGTCCACGAGCTGTCCGGCGGGATGCGCCAGCGGGTGGCGCTGGCCCGGGCGCTCGCCCAGGAGAGCAACCTGCTGCTGATGGACGAGCCGTTCGCGGCGCTGGACGCCATCACCCGGGACGTGCTGCACGACGAGCTGACCCGCATCTGGCGCGAGACGCAGGTGTCGGTGCTGTTCGTCACGCACAACGTGCGCGAGGCGGTCCGGCTCGCGCAGCGCGTGGTGCTGCTGTCCTCCCGCCCGGGGCGGATCGCCCGCGAGTGGACGGTGGACATCCCGCACCCGCGCCGCATCGAGGACACCGCCGTCGCGGAACTGTCCGTCGAGATCACCGAAGAACTGCGTGGGGAGATCCGCCGCCATGGCCAGCACTGATGCCACGACCGTCACCAAGGACGGCAGCGATCTCGCCGGGCTAGAGGCGGGCCTGGACGCACTGGAGACGGTGCCGACCGGCCGCAAGCCGTTCCGGCAGACACTCACCGAGAAGATCTTCCCCCCGGTGCTCGCCGTGGCGCTGGTGATGGCCGTCTGGCAGGCCCTGGTCTCCTTCAAGATCGTCGACGATCCGACCAAGCTGCCCGCACCGTCCGCGGTGTGGGACGTGGTGCACACCGCGTGGCTCGAGGGCGAACTGCTCGGCTACATCTGGACCAGCGTCTCGCGCGGTCTGCTCGGCTTCTGCCTGGCCCTGGTGATCGGCACCCCGCTGGGCCTGCTGGTCGCCCGGGTCAAGTTCGTCCGCGCGGCCATCGGCCCGATCCTGTCCGGCCTGCAGTCCCTGCCGTCGGTCGCCTGGGTCCCGCCGGCGGTCATCTGGCTGGGCCTGAACAACTCGATGATGTACGCGGTGATCCTGCTCGGCGCGGTGCCCTCGATCGCCAACGGCCTGGTGTCGGGCGTGGACCAGGTGCCGCCGCTGTTCCTGCGCGCGGGCCGCACCCTCGGCGCCACCGGCCTGAAGGGCACCTGGCACATCGTCCTGCCCGCGGCCCTGCCCGGCTACGTGGCCGGCCTGAAGCAGGGCTGGGCGTTCTCCTGGCGCTCGTTGATGGCGGCCGAGATCATCGCCTCCTTCCCCGACCTCGGTGTCGGACTGGGCCAGTTGCTGGAGAACGGCCGCAACGCCAGCGACATGGCCATGGTGTTCGAGGCCATCCTGCTCATCCTGATCGTCGGCATCGCCATCGACCTGCTGATCTTCAGTCCGCTGGAGCGGTGGGTGCTGCGCAGCCGCGGCCTGCTCGTGAAGTGAGTGACATGATCCAGCCGCCCGTCCTCCTGGTCATCGCCCACGGCAGCCGCGACCCGCGCCATGCCGCGACCGTGCACGCCCTGGTGCGCCGGGTGCGCGCGCTGCGCCCCGGCGTGCGGGTGGAGACCGGCTTCCTGGACTTCAACGTGCCGTCCGTGCAGGGGGTGCTGGAGTCCCTGGCGGTCCAGGGCGTCCGTGACGTCGTGGCGCTGCCCCTGCTGCTCACCCGGGCCTTCCACGCCAAGGCGGACATCCCGGCGGTCCTTGCGGAGGCGCCCGCGCGGCTGCGCATCCGCCAGGCGGAGGTCCTCGGCCCCTCCCCGCTGCTGCTCACGGCGCTGGAGCGGCGGCTGTACGAGGCGGGTCTGACGCCCGCCGACAAGTCCTCGACCGGGGTCGTACTGGCCTCGGCGGGGTCCTCCGACCCGGAGGCGAACGCGGTGATCGCAGCAATCGCGCGGGAGTGGCGGCACACCGGCTGGTGCGCCGTGCGGCCCGCGTTCGCCTCCGCCTCCCTGCCCCGCACGCAGGACGCGGTCCGCGCACTGCGCGCCCTCGGCTGCTCCCGGGTGGCCGTCGCCCCCTACGTCCTGGCACCGGGCTTCCTGCCCGACCGCATCGCCCGGGGCGCGGCGGAGGCGGACGTCCTCGCGGACGTCCTGGGTCCGGCGCCCGAGGTGGCCCGGGTGGTGCTGGAGCGCTACGAGGCGGCGCGCGTACCGGCGTTGCGGGCCGCGAGCGCCTGAGCCGCCACCCCGGGCGGCACGGACGGCGTCCTGACCGGACGGCCGGGAAGGCGCGAACGCCCTCACGGAACGGACGGCGTCACGGCGCGGGTTCCGGCTGGAGGGCGAAGGAGTACGGGGCCCACGGGCCGGTGACCTCCACGCGCAGTCCGGGGATGCCCCGGGCGACGGCGAGGACGCCCGTGCGGAAGGCGTCGACGCGGTCCCGGGGGACGAGGTAGGCGTCGTTGCCCAGGGTCGTGCCGCGCCCCGCCGGGCCGGTCCGCTCGGGGCTGTGGGCGACACGGTCGACGGAGAGGACCCCGGCGGTCTCGGTGAGGCGCGCCGCGCCGTGGACGACCGCGTGCCAGGCCTCCTCGGTCCTGCGCTGCCTGCGGCGGCGCAGGGCCTGGTAGGCCCGGCCCACCCCGAGCCCCGGCGCCGCCTCCTGGGTGCTCCGCGGATCGCTCCCCGGCGGGACGGCGTCCGGCGCGGCGTAGATCTTGACGCCGAGTTCCACGTGCCCGGTGAGGCGGGCCAGCAGGGAGAGGAAGTAGTCGCGGCGGGTGTCGAGGGCGTGCCGGGCGCTGTGCTCGTCGGGGTAGACCGTGGCGAGGCGCAGGGGCAGGACGGCCGTGCCGGAGGCGACCAGGCCCGCCACCACGCCGTGGTGGGAGCGGACCGTGGACTCCAGCCAGTCCAGGTTGTCCAGATGCGCCTGTAGGGGGGCCTCGGCGTAGTCGCCGGGCGGTACCGGGCCGACGGCGAAGGACAGGGGCGAGGCGTCGGTCGCCGGATCCACCAGACGGACCGGTTCTCCGGCCACGCCGCGCAGGTGTGCCGCCGCCGCGGCGGCCTCGGGGGTGCGGCGCAGGACCGCGTAGGCGTAGACGAGGTGGGTGTCGGTCATGACTGCGCGCTCCTGTCGCCGGCCGTGCGCTCCCTCGGGCGAGACTCCGTGTCCGTGCCGTCCGTCGCCCGTAGGTACGGCTGCGGCGACCCGCCTGTTCACACGCGGCGGGGCCGGCCCGCCCGGGAGGGGTGACCGGCCTACCGGGTCACCGGGTCGGCGGGCCGAACGGGGTCGCCTGGTGGAAGTACAGCCGCCACGCGCCGTCCGTCCGCCGCCACAGCGAACTGCGGTGCGCCAGGCGGCCGTCGAGTTCCGTGTCGTAGACGAGGTGGACCAGGTCCGGGGCGAGCCGCACCCCGCGCATGCCGGTCGTCGCGGCGGGCCGGTCGCCGGCGTCGGCCTCGGTCAGCAGGGCGATGATCCCGGCCCGGTCCCAGTGCCGCCCGGAGGCGCCGAACTCGTGGAAGTCCGGGTGCAGCAGCGCCTCGACCCGCTCGGGCGAGCGGCCCGTGCGGGGGTCGAGCAGGGCCAGCTCGCCCTCGACGGCCGCCCGGATGCCGGGGTCGGGCTCAGGCATCCGTCATCTCCACCAGTTTGAGGACGGTGTTCCAGTTGCGGGTCGTGGCGATCAGGTTCCGGGTGATGCGGGGCCTGGCCAGTTGTTCGGCCAGCTTCGAGCGGCCCAGGCCGTCCGGGGCGTACAGGTACAGGGCGCGGTCGCCGAGGCGGAACTCCTCCGGGAGGTGGGCGGCCGGGTCGATCCCGGCGAAGCGGTCGGGGGTGACGGGTGCGGAGAAGTAGGTGACGTGGAGCTGCTTCGGCTCCAGGCCGGCGGCCGGGAAGGGGCAGCCCTCGGCGATCGCCCTCAGGTAGGCGTGGTCGCGCACGATCACGTCGACAGCGAATCCGAAGTGCTGCTCGACGGCCTGCGCGATCCCGGCGGCCAGCGACTCCTCGTCGCCGTGCGCGGCGGAGAACACGGCCTGGCCGCTCTGGAGGTAGGTGGCCACGTCGCCGTGGCCCAGGTCGGTCAGGAGCGCGCGCAGTTCGGCCATCGGGACCTTCCGGCTGCCGCCCACGTTGATCCCGCGCAGCAGGGCCGCGTAAGTCGTCGTCATCCGCTCACCCTAGGTCGTGTCCGCGGAGTCCGTCCGTCCGCCCGGAGGGCAGGAGGGACTCCGCGGACACGGCCTACGGCCCGTCGTCCGGACCGGGCCGGCGGGAATGCCTGCCCCGCTCGGGTCGGCATGGTCCCGATGCCAGGCCCTGAGGCGGCCGTCGTGCCCCGTGGGGGCGGGCACGACGGCCGGGCGGGCCGCTGCCCGGCCCCGAAATTACTCACGGGTCGCCGCGCGGCACAACCGTCTGCCCAGGATCCACACACCCCGGCGGCCTCGGGGTGCGTCCCTATAGGTGTAAGGGACCACGGTCGGTGCGGGTCCTCCCCAGTGGGGAGAGGGCCAGGTCCGAGGGGAGGACACCGGCCCCGCCACTTCACCGGCCAGCACGACGAGATGGTCTTGCCCGGCGCCTAGTTTCGAGACGGAAGCGGGCGGCAGGGGGCCGCCGCCGAGGCACGAGGGGGCAGACCCGTCATGGGCAACGGAGAAACACGGGTGCGGGGGTTCGCCGCCCGGGCCGGCGGCTGGAGCGCCCGGCACCGATGGGCCGCGGTCGGCATCTGGGTCCTGTTCGTCGTCCTGGCGATGGGACTCGGTTCGGCGGCCGGCCGGGTCGACGTCAAGGACAGCGACCAGCTGAAGGGCGAGACGCACACCGCCGCGCGGATCGTCGAGGACGCCGGCATCGAGGAACCGGCCGGTGAGACCGTCCTCATCCAGGCCCGGGGCGGCGGCCTCCAGGCGACCGACGCCGAGTTCCGCGACGCCGTCACGGCGGTCGTGGAGGCCGTGGAGGCGACCGGCCGGGTCACCGACGTGACCTCTCCCTACGAGGCGAAGACGATCTCGAAGGACGGGCGCAGCGCGCTGGTGCAGTTCGACATGCGCGGCCCGTCCGACACCGCCGGCGAGCGGGTCGAGCCGGTGCTGAAGGCCGTCGAGGGGGTGCAGGAGGACCACCCGTCGCTGCGGATCGAGGAGATCGGCGGCGCCAGCATGATGAAGACGTTCGACGACGCGTTCGGCGACGACTTCAAGAAGGCCGAGTACTCGGCGGTGCCGGTCGCGCTCGGCATCCTGCTCATCGCGTTCGGGGCGCTGGTCGCCGCGCTGCTGCCGGTGGCGCTCGCCGTCACCGCGATCATGGCGACGATGGGCCTGATGGGCGTCGTCAGCCACGTCATGCCGATGAGCGAGACCGCCAACTCCGTGATGCTGCTGGTCGGCATGGCGGTCGGCGTCGACTACTGCCTGTTCTACCTGCGCCGCGAGCGCGAGGAGCGCGAGGCCGGGCGGGACGCGCAGACGGCGCTGCGGATCGCCGCCGCGACCAGCGGCCGGGCGATCGTGGTCTCGGGCGTCACGGTGTGCGTGGCGATGGCGGGCATGCTGTTCACCGGGCTCGCCGAGTTCGAGGCGATGGGCCTGGCCTCGCTGATGGTGGTCGCCGTGGCCATGGTCGGGTCCGTGACCGTGCTGCCGGCCCTGCTGTCGCTGCTCGGCGAGCGGGTGGAGAAGGGCCGTATCCCCTTCCTGCGCCGGCGCAAGCGGGCCGCCCGCGGGGACAGCCGGTTCTGGACGGCCGTGCTGCGGCGCGTCCTGGCCCGTCCGGTGGTCTCCGTGGCGGTGGCGGCCGGGGCGCTGCTCGCCATCGCGGCTCCCGCGCTCGGCATGAAGACGCAGCAGCTCACGCTGGACCAGGAGTTCGGCGACTCGCTGCCGATCGTGCAGACGTACAACCGGCTCAACGAGGCCTTCCCGGGCGGTTCGGAGCCGGCCGAGGTGGTCGTCAGGGCGCGGGACGTCAACGCGCCGGAGGTGAAGGCGGCGCTCGCCGACTTCCGTGACCGGGCGATCAGTTCGGGCGCCTCCCGCGGCCCGGTGGAGATCAAGCTGCACGACGCGCAGAACGTGGCGTTCGTCTACGTGCCGCTGGTGGGCGGCTCCGACCTGGACAAGGCCGGGCAGAGCCTGGACAAGCTGCGCGACGAGGTGCGTCCGGCCACGCTCGGCAGGGTGGAGGGCCTGGAGGCTCCGATCACCGGGCAGGTGGCCGGGTCGAAGGACTTCAACGACCAGCTGGCCGGGGCGGTGGTGCCGGTGTTCGCGTTCGTGGTGGTGTTCGCCTTCGCGCTGATGCTGCTGTCGTTCCGCTCGCTGACGATCGCGCTGACGTCGATCGTGCTGAACCTGCTGTCGGTGGGCGCCGCGTACGGCATCCTCGTGGCGGTCTTCCAGCACGGCTGGGGCGCGTCCCTGGTCGGCGCCGAGGGCGTCGGCGCGATCATCACCTGGCTGCCGCTGTTCCTGTTCGTGATCCTGTTCGGCCTGTCGATGGACTACCACGTGTTCGTGGTGTCGCGGATCCGTGAGGCGCGGCTGCGCGGGCTGGAGACGAAGGACGCGATCCGGCACGGCGTGGTCACCACGGCGGGGGTCGTCACGAGCGCCGCGGTCATCATGGTCGCCGTGTTCGCCATCTTCGGGACGCTGTCCATGCAGTCCATGAAGCAGATGGGCGTGGGCCTCGCGGCGGCCGTCCTCATCGACGCGACGATCATCCGGGGCGTGCTGCTCCCGGCGGTGATGGCCCTGCTCGGGGAGCGCAACTGGTACCTGCCCAAGTGGCTGCACCGGATGCCCGACCTCACCCACGACGAGGCGCCGCAGGCGGTCGCGCGGGCGGCGGCACGGGACGACGAGGGCGCACCGCTCAAGGTCTGAGCGGCGCGATGTGCGACGGGCCCGTCGGCTGCCGGGGCGGCCGACGGGCCCTTCCACGCCCCGCCGCGCCTCGGTGCCGCGGACCACCGGCCGAGCTGCGGCCGGTGGTCACCACTCGCCGCTGCCCACGAGATAGGTGATGCCCGCGAGGACCGCCAGGGTCAGGGCGGGGATCGCCAGGCCCTTCGCCACGGAGGTCAGGGTGTGCGTGCCACTCGCCGCCCGCCGCGTGTAGCGCTCGCGCCGTGCGTCCAGATCGTGCCGGGCGAACGCGCCGGCGATCAGCGCCGCCGCACCGGTGACCAGGCAGACGATCAGCGGGGTGAGTGCCCCCTGCGCGCGGACACTGTCCTCGACTTGCCCCGTGGACCCTGCGTCGACCCGCGCGGTGACGGCCATCACGGCCCTCTGCAGGGTCATGAAGAGCAGGGCGAGCGCCGTGACGGCGAGGGCGAGGGCGGCACCGGCGAGGGCGGGAGCGCGCCGGGACGAGGTGGTGCGGCCCGTCGGTTCCCGGTTCTCGCCGGTCCGGGGCGGCTCCTTCGGCGGGGGTGGGACGCGCGGCGGAGCGAACACCACCGTGGGCCGCTCGCCGCCCGCCGGCGGCTTCGGCGTGCGGGAGCGGTTCGCGGCGTCCGGTCCGCGCGGCTCGGGAGCGTCGTCCGCGGGGGTCACCTCGGCCTCGACGTGGATCACCGATTCGTCGGCCACGCCCTTCAACGCGAGGTCGCCGGACAGGTGCCCCGTGCGAGCCGTGTCGACGTGGACCTCGAGGCCGCTCCGGGTCGGATCGACCCGCAGCCACGACTGCTTGGGCTGGGCCAGGCAGTGCCGTGCCAGGGGTGGGCCGTGCAGGGTCACGGTCCGCCGGGGAGGGTGCGAGCCCTTCGGAACGCGGCCGAAGTCCAGGTGGTCCGGGGACGGTGCCAGGCGGATCTCGCGCAGGGCGGCGGCCGCCTGGTCGGCGAGGGGCTGGACTTCGTTCTGGGCGACCTCCGCCAGGTGCTGACGCGCCCCTTCCGCCACGGGCAGCTCCGGGCGCTGCAGGCGAGCACACAACTCCGTGACGGCGCCCCGCCGGGTGAGGAACTCGTCGCTGCTCATGGCCGTCCTCAGGGCGGGCGGCGACGGGAGGGCCACGATCTTGATGCCGCCGCGCCGGCTGTGCGCCAGGTGCAGCTCCCCCTGCAGCTCCGCCGCCTTCTTCGGCGTCTGGTGGGGGTTCTGCTCCCGTACGTGCCGGAAGACGTACTCGTACAGTTCGTCGAGGGAGACGTGACCGTCGGCGTCGAGATCGGCCTCGCCCGTCTCCAGGCCTTCGACCACCGCGCGGGTGAACAACGAGGGGTGCGGAGCGGAGTTCTCGGCGAGTTCGTCGCCCTCGAAGGAGTACTCCATGGAGTCGGACGCGGTGATGACGGCCCAGCCCCGCCCGCTGTCCGGCTCGTCCTTCGCGAAGGACTCGAGGACGTTGACCTCTCCGGAGGCACGCACGGAGCCCGAGCCCCGGGAGAAGGCGCCGCCGTAGCAGCAGTCGAGGAACAGGACGCTGCGGCCCGCCCGGGTGGCGGACATGCAGCCGCGGACGAATTGCGAGGGGACGGCGGTGGCGGCCAGCAGCGAGGGCTCGGTGTCGCTCGCGGCGAAGTACAGCTCGCCGGACTCGCTCTTGAGGCCGTGGCAGGAGAAGTGCAGAAGGAGCGTGTCGGCGCGGCGGCGGTCCGTGAAGAAGCCCTGGATGCGCCGGCGCATGAGGTCGGCCGAGGCGTTGTGCACGACCTCCACCTCGAAGTCGCCGATCTGCGGGTCGTGCAGCACCCGCTCCAGAGCCCCGGCATCCTGGGCGGGCGCCCTGAGCTGCTTGAGTCCCTGGTCGGCGTACCGGTCGTTGGCGATGATCAGTGCGTGCCGGGAATCCGTCATGGCTCGGCTCCGGCTTTCGCGTGGCGCTCGACGAAGGTCCTGAACGCCTCGGCGACCTGGTCCTCGGTGGCCTCGGACACCTCCAGGACGTCGTCCCCCATCTGCAGGCGCAGGGACGGACGGGTCTCGTGGCGACGGCCCAGCCACGACCGGATCACGCTGATCACCTGGTTCAGGGCGGTCGCCGAGCTGCCCAGAGTCACCAGCAGGGCACCGATCTGGGTGACGTCCACGGCCCGCGCTCCGGGCGGGACCTCGCCGCCGGGGACCGTGGTGACGTCCTCCACGTCGAGGTCGAGCAACTCCTCGCGCAGGTGGCCGGTCAGCTCCGCGACGCGTTCGGCTTCCGCGTCCTCCTCGGTGAGGAGGATGTGCAGTTCGTTCTCCACCGGGTCACCCCCGTGTTTGTCCGTCGGGGCGGCGCAGAGTCGGAGTGTCGGTGGGCTCCACGTCATCACTTACAGTTTCCGCTGCTCAGTGCGGGGTGGCAAGTGTCCTTGCAGCCCATGAAGTTGACGGTGCAACCGTGAGGTTTCTCGTTCAACTTCGGGTGGCCCGGGGAGGCAGGGGTTCACTGCTCCAGGCGCCTGACCTCGAGCACCCGCTCGTCGCAGCGCACGATCTCCAGCTGCCGGGCGGGGCGGGTCCCTCCGAAGGTCAGCGCGAGGTGACGGTCCGACACGAGCCGCCAGCGGCCGGGTACGGCAGCGGGGGCGTCGCCGCGGCCCAGCGGGTGGTCGACGAGGGTGCCGTCGGGGGCGAACTCCATGCCGCGGCGGCCGCGCGCCGGCGGGAAGGGGAAGTCGTCCGGCCGGTAGACCCGTACGTCCTCGTGGTCCTCCTCGTAGGAGTGGAGCCACGAGCGGAACAGGCCCGGCGGGGGCTCTCGCATGACCCGGTCCACCTCACTCGTCCGACAGGGTCGGCATTGCCGCTCTTCAGCCGAAATGACTAGAATTACCAGTGTATGGGTTCGGAGGGAACGGGCAACCGACCGCTCCGCCCGACGGCGCCCGGCCCTCGCGACGCGTCTCAGACGCGCAGTTCCGCAACCGCGTGCGCGGCACGTCCCCGCTTCCCTCGAAGGGGCACGCCATGTCCGATGCGCAGGCATTCCTTCGCGCCACCTCGCCCGACTACAGCCGCTGGTGCGGCGCCATGGAGGTGCACCGCAGACTCCTCACCCTGAACCCGGAGTACGCCGAGAACCGGGCCCTGATCGAGAACACCGCGTTCGCCTACGAGTCGATGGACCAGGCGACCGGCCGGCAGGGCCCGATCGACATCCCCGTCGTCGTCCATGTCGTGCACAGCCACCCCGAGCAGAACGTGGGCGACGCCCAGATCCACAGTCAGATCGACGTGCTGAACCGGGACTTCCGGGCACGCAACGAGGACGTGAGCCAAGTGCCCGCGGTGTGGCGGGACCTGGTGGCCGACACCCACCTGCAGTTCCACCTGGCCCGGACCGACCCGCTGGGCCGCCCCACGGACGGCATCACGCGCACCGGGACCACGGTCGACCACTGGGGCACCGACGATCTGGTCAAGTTCAGCCTGAGCGGGGGTCAGGACGCCTGGCCCGCCGACATCTATCTGAACCTCTGGGTCTGCCAGTTGCGTCGCGGGCTGCTGGGCTACGCCCAGTTCCCGGGCGGCGCCGCCTCCACGGACGGGGTGGTCGTCACCCACACCGCCCTGGGCACCACCGGCACCGCGACGGCGCCCTTCGACGGCGGCCGCACGGCCGTGCACGAGATCGGGCACTGGCTGAACCTGCGGCACATCTGGGGCGACGACGACGAGGGATGCAGCGGCGACGACTTCGTGGCGGACACCCCCAACCAGGGCGGACCCAACACCGGTTCCCCCGCCTTCCCCCACGTGACGTGCGGCAACGGACCGGAAGGGGACATGTTCATGAACTACATGGACTACACCGACGACGCCGCGATGTTCATGTTCACCCGCGGGCAGTCGGCGCGCATGGACGCCACGCTCGACCACGCCCGGCTGCCCCTCACCCGTCAGGCCGTCGCGGTGTGACGGGTGAACCGGCGCCGGAGGCCGGTCCAGGGCCTGCGGGCCGCCAGTTCGGCCTCGATGAGGTCGGCCGCGCGTCGCGTGCCGCCCTCCCGGGCCATGTCCGCCTGGATCTGCTTCAGGCGCCGGGCGACCTCCGGGTCGTCGACGAGGTCGAGGGCCGCGGCGCGCAGTGCCGCGCCGGTCGCCTCCTCGGTCGGCAGGTACCGGGCGACGCCCAGGGACTGGAGCGTCTCGGCGTTGCCGAACTGGTCCGCGGCCTGCGGTACGGCGATCATCGGCGTGGCCGTGGCCAGACCCTCCTGGCTGCCGCCCGCGCCGGCGTGCGTGACGAACAGGTCGGCCTGCCGCAGCACGGCCGGTTGCGGCACCCAGGAGTGCACCTCGACGTTCCCGGGGACGTCCCCGAGACCGGCCGGGTCGACGTGCTTGCCGATCGAGAGCACCAAATGCCAGCCGGGCAGGTCGCCGAAAGCCTTCACGCACTCCCGGTAGAACTCGGGCTGCTTGGTGAAGGCGGACCCGAGTGAGACGAGCGCGACCCTGCCGGCCCCGGCCGGCCGCTGCCAGCCGCCCTCGGCGGTGCGGTCGCCCTGGCAGGCGCCGACGAAGGAGTACACGCGCTCGTCGACCCGGTCGGCGTTCGGCTGGAGCGCCTTGGGGATCAGGACGATCGAGCGGTCGGGCCGGCCCGCGAACGCGTCGGGGTGCAGCGCGATGCCGTTCTCCTCCAGCCAGGCACCGAACCGGGCGTAGTAGGCGCGGCCCCGCTCGGTCCTCCTCGGCTCCTCCCACAAGGGCTCGGCGACCTCCTGCTCGTACCCCTCCCAGGCCACCATCGCCGGGGAGAGGGAGATCGCGGGCACGCCCCAGCGGTGGGCGAGGACCCGGCCGGGGTACGCGGCGATGTCGTGCAGGACGAGGTCCGGCTCGTCACCCTCGTACGCCTCGGCGAGCTGCGGGAGGGCCTGCATCGCGTCGTCGAGGAACGGCTCCACGTTGTCCAGCAGCGTGCTCCCCCACGCCTCCGGGTCGTCGTCGGGCGAGGGCAGCGTCGAGGTCCAGGGCTTGACCTCCGCACCGGTGCCGGCGACCTTCCCGGCGAACACCGGCGGGATCGCGTAGGTCACCCGGTGGCCGCGGGCCACGAGTTCGCGGATCACTTCCAGACTCGGGTTCACGTGGCCGTGGGCGGCGATGGAGAACATGGCGATGTGCGCGCGAGGGGTCATGCCACCGACCCTAGGCGAGACGATACGTCTCGTGCAACACGGTTTCCGCTCACCGGCTCGGCGTCCTCGGGGGCAGGGCCAGGGGCCCAAGTCCCCAGCCACAGTTGAGTACGCGTACTCAAGGCCGGGCTGCCCCCGCGCGGTGATCATTGATGCAGCGACGCAGCCGAGCGCCGCTGAAGTGCACACGACCACGGGGGAACCGACATGTCTCGACGCATCATCCTGGGCTCGACCGCCGCACTCGTCGTCCTCGGCGGTGCCGGAGCGTTCGCCCTGGCCCACGCCGGGGAGCAGCGGCCCGTCCTGGACAACAGCACCGCCCGCTACCAGGCCCCGGCCACGGACCGCGAGGGTTCCTTCACCTTCACGACCGACGTCACGGCGGACTCCGGCGTCAAGGGTCTCAAGGTGCTGGCCTGGCCCGCGAACTCCCCCACCGTCGCGAAGAACCCGCTGACCGAGAAGGACCTGGCCGCCGTGGAGTCGGCCACGTGCAAGCCCACCGGTGACGACACCGCCCGCTGCACCTACAAGGTCACGGTGACCGCTGCCGAGGCCGCCGAGTCCGCCAAGGGCCGCTGGCACGTCGCCACCCTCGCCACGGCGGACGACGGCGACACCGCCTTCGACGACAAGACCGCGACCTTCACGGTTGACTGAGCCCGGATGTTCCCGCACCCTTCGGGGACCCGGGCCACCCCAGATCGACGTCTGCCGGGGGTCAGCGCTGGTACCGGGCGAGGACCAGGTTGCCGTCCTTCTCCAGGCGGTCGCGCAGGTCGTCGAGGCCGATCGCTCCGCTGTAGTACTCCTGCAGCGCCGGTGTCGCCACCTTGTCCTTCCACTCCGGGTAGCCCCGGACCGTCTGCGCGGGTGCCGGGCTCAGGTGTGCGGCGAGGGCGGTGCCGGTGGCCCAGCCGTGCCGGGCGGTGCGCAGCGCCGGGTCGCGCAGGGCCTCGGTGCCGGTGGGCAGCATCCAGTCGCCGAGGGCGAGCCGGACCATGTTCTCCGGGCGCAGCAGGAAGTCCAGGAACGCGGCGGCCTCACGCTTGTGCGGGCAGTCCTCGGCGATGGACAGGGTCTGGGGGCTGACGCCCTGGGTGAGCCCGGCGGCGCCGGCCGGGGCGGGCAGCACCTGCCACTCGAAGCCCTCCGGGGCCTGCTGGACGATCTGCTGCCGGTAGGAGAAGCCCAGCGGGACCATGGCGTACCGGCCGCCGAAGAACCCGGGCAGGGTGTCCGAGCCGCCGCTGCCCAGGGTGGTGGGCGAGGCGCTGCGGTCGGTGTTCACCTGCTCGTGGACGATGCGCGGCACGATCTGGTCGGCCTCGTCGAAGCGGACGGTGACCCTGCCGTCGGGCCCGCGGTGGAAGAGCCGGCCGCCCGCCGACAGCGAGAGGTTGAGCGTGGCGGAGACGGGCTCCTTGAGCGGCCAGGCGACGCCGTACTTCCCCGGGCCGCTCAGGCGTGCCGTGATCCGGCGGAACTCGGCCCAGCTCCACGGCCGTTCCGGGGTCGGGATCCGCACCCCCGCCCGCTCCAGCCGCGTCCGGTCGGCGATCAGCACGCGCGGTTCCTGCAGGAACGGCACGCCGTACACGCCGTCGCCGAACGTGGTCGTCTCCCAGCTGCGCCGCGGGATGTCCGACCTGAGCCGGGCGGACAGCAGGCCGGTGAGGTCGGCGAGGTGGCCGCCGTAGGCGAAGTCCGCGAGGTCGTCGGAGGCGTCGTGGATGATGTCGGGCGCCTCGCCGCCCTCGAAGGCGGTGAGGAGCTGGTCGTGGACGCTGTCCCAGCTGCCCTGCACGTACTCGACGCGCACGTCCGGGTGGGTGGCGTTCCACTCCTCCACCAGTTCCTCGGTGGCCCGGACGGACTCCTCCTGCCAGGCCAGGGACTGGAAGCGGAAGGTGAGGGGGCCGCCGTCGTCGCTGCCGTCGCCGGTGGAGCAGCCCGCGAGGAGCAGCGCCAGGACCAGGGCCAGGACGAGGGCCGGCGGGCGGGCGCGCATCAGCTCTTCACCGCTCCGGTGAGCATGCCGCCGGTGATGCGCCGCTGGACGATCGCGAAGACGACCAGGGAGGGCAGGGTCGCGAGGAACGCGGCGGCGGCGAGCGGCCCGAGGTCGGCGACGCCCTCCGCGCCGATGAAGTGCGTGAGGACGACGGGCAGCGTCTGCTTCTCCGGTGTCTTGAGCAGCACCAGCGCGAAGAAGAACTCGTTCCACGCGGTGACGAAGGCGAACAGCGCCGTCGCCACCAGGCCCGGCGCGAGCAGCGGCGCGGTCACCGACACCAGGGTCCGCAGCCGGCCCGCCCCGTCGACGGCTGCGGCCTCCTCCAGCTCGGGCGGCACGGCCCGGACGTAACCGGTGAGCATCCACAGCGCGAACGGCAGGGCCCACACCACGTACACCAGCACCAGCCCCGGCACGGAGTCGATCAGCCGGAGGTTCTTCAGCACGAGGAACAGCGGGATGATCAGCAGCACGAACGGGAACGCCTGGCTGACCACCACCCAGCCCGTCACCGCCCGGGTGAGCCGGGTGCGGCGCCGGGCCAGCACGTAGGCCAGGGGCGTGGCGATCAGCACGGCGACGACCGCTGCCGAGGCGGCGGCCAGCAAGGAGTTGAGGGCGGCGTGCAGCAGCGGCTGCTCGTCGAAGGCCTGGCGGAAGTTGCCGAGGGTGGCCTCGCGCGGGATCCAGGTGGGGTGCAGGCTGCCCAGCTCGCGGGGCGGCTTGAACGCGGTGGAGAGCAGCCACAGGAACGGGAAGGCCAGGAAGACGAGGTAGGCCAGCAGCGCGGCGTACTGGCCGGCACGGGCCGGGGCGCTCGTCCTCACGTGTCGTCACCTGCCCGCAGGCGCCCGGCCAGGAACACGGCCAGCGCGATCGAGACGAGCGCCACCATCACGCAGCCCATCGCCGCCGCGTAGCCGAACTGGCCGTAGCGGAAGGCTTCTTCGTAGGCGAACAGCATCGGCAGCCGGGTCCGGCCGCCCGGGCCGCCGCTGGTGAGGACGTAGACCAAGGCGAAGGAGTTGAAGTTCCAGATGAGGTTGAGGGCCGTGACGGCCAGGGCGACGGGTCTCAGGGCGGGCCAGGTGACCGTGCGGAACCGGCGCCAGGCGCCCGCGCCGTCGACCGCGGCGGCCTCGTGGAGTTCGCGCGGGGTGTTCTGCAGGCCGGCGAGGAGGGCGACCGTCGTCTGGGGCATGCCCGCCCAGACGCCGACGAGGATCACGGCGGGCAGTGCGGTGGCCAGGCTGCTGAGCCAGTCCCGTCCGCCGCCCAGACCGAGGTCGCGCAGGGTCTCGTTCAGCACCCCGGCGTCGGGGTGGTAGACCAGCCGCCACATGACGCCGACGACGACCTCGGGCATGGCCCAGGGGACGATCGCCAGGGCCCGGGCCAGCCAGCGCAGTCGGAGGTCCTGGTTCAGCAGCAGGGCGAGGCCCAGGGCGAGCAGGAACTGCGGCAGGGTCACCCCCACCGCCCACACCAGGCCGATCCGGAACGACTCCCAGAACAGCGTGTCGTGCAGCAGGTCCCGGAAGTTGAGGGCGCCGATCCACTGCGTGTCCCGGGTGCGGCCCGACTGGGCGTCGGTGAAGGCCAGCAGGACCCCGTGCAGCAGCGGGCCGACACTGAGGACGAGGATGGGAAGGAGGGCGGGCAGCACCAGGAACCAGGCGCCGTGGTCGGCGGCCCGCCGGGACCGGGCCCGGCCGGGATCGCGGCCGGCCTGCCGGCCCGGGGGCGGAGCCTCGGTCACGGACGTCACGGGATCAGCCCCTCTGTGCGGCTCGGCCGGCCACGTCATGGTCGTGAAGGCCGTCCGGCTCGTCAAGGGACCGCTCGTGCCCCGCGACCTGTGCCGATGGGACACTGTCGCAAGCGATGGCCGGAACACGGCGGTCGCCGCACGGACGACGGAGGCGGACGATGGACGAGGCACGGGCGCGTGACGTACTGGCCCGGGCGGAGGTGCTGCCCGGGGCGGCGCGTGAGGCGCGGTTGCTCGCCCTGGGCGAGAACGCGGTCTTCGCCGCGGGTGACCTGGTCGTCAAGGTCGGCCGCGACGCCGAACTCCTGGACCGGGCACGCCGCGAACTGCGGGTCGCGGCGTGGCTCGCCGAGGCGGGCGTGCCGGCGGTGCGGGCGGCCGAAGCGGAGGCACTCCTGGTCGACGGGCACCCGGTGACGGTCTGGCACCGGCTGCCGGACGCCGTACGGCCCGCCGAACCGCGGGATCTGGCCGAACTGCTGCGGGTCGTGCACGCCACGCCCCTTCCTGCCTTCGAGCTGCCGGCGAGGGATCTGCTGGGCGGCGTGGAGCGGTGGCTGCGGCTCGCCGGCGACGCCGTCGACCCCGCGGACGCGGCCTATCTGCGGGCCCGGCGGGACGGGTTCGCCGCGCAGGCCGCCGCCCTGACCCCCCATCTGCCACCCGGCCCGATCCACGGGGACGCCCTGCCGCGCAACGTCCATGTCGGGCCGGACGGGCCGGTCCTGGTCGACCTGGAGACGGTCTCCGCCGACCTGCGCGAGCACGATCTGGTGGTGATGGCGCTGTCCCACGACCGGTACGGGCTCCCGGACGAGGACTACGCGTCCTTCACCCGGACCTACGGCTGGGACGTGCGGTCCTGGGAGGGCTGCGGGGTGCTGCGCGGGGCGCGGGAGACGGCCAGTTGCGCCTGGGTCGCCCAGCACGCGCCCGGCAACCCCAAGGCGCGGGCCGAGTTCGAGCGGCGCGTGCAGTCCTTGCGCGACGGGGACGAGACCGTGCGCTGGTACCCCTTCTGAACGAACCACCCGGTTCTGAACGAACCGCCCGGCCGCTCAGACCCGTTCGCCGGCGAGCTCCCGCAGCGGCCAGGCCCCGTCGACCTGTGCCGAGGGGTCGCCCTTGGCGCGCAGGAAGTCCTGGAAGTCCGCCGCCCACCGCGCGTACCACTCGATCTGGCGGTGGTGGAGCTCCGCCGGGCCGAGCATGGCGATCTTGGGGTGGCGGTCGGCTATCGCGCCGGCCAGGCGGGCGGCGGCCAGGGCGTCGGCCAGGGCGTCGTGCGCGGTGTCCAGGACGACGCCGTACTCCGCGCAGACCGCTTCGAGGTTGCGCTTGCCGCGGCGGTAGCGGTCGACCCAGCGGTCGATGGTGTACGGGTCGATGACCGGGGCCGGGTCCGCGCCGCCCAGGCGCTCGCGCAGGGACGGCAGGCCGTGCCGTCTCAACTCGGCGGAGAGCAGGGTGAGGTCGAAGGTGGCGTTGTAGGCGACGACCGGTACGCCCGCCTTCCAGTAGGAGGTCAGGACGTCCGCGAGGGCGTCCGCCACCCGGTCGGCCGGCCGGCCCTCGGCCGCCGCCCGCTCGTTGCTGATGCCGTGCACCGCCACCGCGTCCTCGGGGATGGGCACCCCGGGGTCGGCCAGCCACTCCCGGCGGCCCATCGGCTCCCCGCCCCTGACCTCGATCACGGCTCCCGTGACGATGCGCGCCTCGCGCGGATCCGTGCCCGTCGTCTCCAGGTCGAAGCCGATCAGCAGCTCCCGGTGCCAGCCCATGGGCGGGCCCCCCTTCTTGTGGTGCGTTCCCCCAGTGGTCCCCACCTTCCCACGCACCACTGACAATCGAAGGGGCGCGCTCCGTTTCCACCGGGCCGCTCAGGCCGTCCGGAACCGCCCAGGTGGTTCACGACACCGGCCGCGAATCCGCCCACATCGTCTCGAACTCCTCGCGATAGGTGGGGAAGAGTCCGCTTTCGTCGTTCTCGCCCGGCTTGACCACCTTGCCACTGTTGCGCAGCACGAGGACGGGTGCCTCCATGCCGCGGGTGCGGCGCAGGTAGTTCTGCACGACCGCGATGCCGTCCGCCCCGTCGCCGTCGACGAGGTAGGCCGTGAAACGGGGCGTCTCGTCGAAGACCTGGATCTCGAAGGCCCCCGGGTCGCGCAGCCGGGCGCGCACCCGGCGCATGTGCAGGATGTTCATCTCCACGGCCCGGCCCAGCTCGCCCCGCTTGATGCCCAGTTCCCGCTCGCGCCGCTTGACCGCGCTGGAGGCCGGGTTGAGGAACAGCAGCCGCACACGGCAGCCGGACTCGGCCAGCCGCACCAGGCGCCGCCCGGAGAAGTTCTGCACGAGCAGGTTGAGGCCGATGCCGATGGCGTCCAGGCGGCGGGCGCCGCCGAAGATGTCCTCGGCCGGGAACTGCCGCATCAGCCGGACCCGGTCGGAGTGGACGGCGACGACGTCGGCGTACCGGTCGCCGACCAGGTCCTCGACGGCGTCGACGGGCAGCCGGCGGGCGGAGGGCACGTCGCCGCCCGCGCCGAGCATCTCCAGCAGCCGGGCCGAGGCCCGCTCGGCCTGGTTCAGCACCGCCTCGGACAGGGCCCGGTTGCGGGAGACGACGTTGCGGGTGACCTCCAGCTCGTCCAGGGCGAGTTCGACGTCGCGGCGGTCGTCGAAGTAGGGCTCGAAGCAGGGCCAGTGCTGCACCATCAGCTCGCGCAGCTGGGGCAGGGTGAGGAAGGACAGCACGTTGTCGTCGGCCGGGTCGAGCAGATAGCCCTTGCGGCGGCTCACCTCGCGCACCGCGACCGCCCGCTGCACCCACTCCTGGCCGGCCGGCCCCGCTGCGGCCACCACCCAGTCCTCGCCGTGCACGGGCTCGTAGACGGGGCGCAGGACGGCGGCGACGACCGCGCGCAGCCGCTGCTCGACGAGGTTCAGCCAGATGTAGGCCCGGCCGGCCCGCTGGGCCCGGGTGCGCACCTCGCGCCAGGCGTCGGCGCCCCAGTCCAGTTCGGGCCCGATCGAGCCCGCCGCGTCCATCGGCCGCGCCAGGGACACGGCACCGGGCGGGACGTCTGCGGAGCTCCCCTCGTGACCCTCGTCACCAGGGGGCAGCTCCAGCCCTCCCGAGCCCACCCGCGCACCGCCTTCCGCTCCCCCGAGCACTCCCGAGGGGCCCGGCGTCACACTCCCGAAGGCCCCATCCAACGATCAAGGAAGGGTACTCCGGGAGCGGTCGGCGGTGCAGCCGGATGGGCCGCAAGTTTCTCAACTGCGGGGCTGCCAGTGCCCGTTCTGCCAGTCGAGCTCGGCCGGGGTGAGCGGGTTCATCGCGGTGACGTCGCGCGGGGCGATCGAGAACCCCTGCCAGTGGACGGGCATGGGCTGCTGGTCCTCGTCCCGGGCTATGTGGTGGAAGCCGATGTTCGTCCAGACCACCGGGTGGGTCAGGCTCTGCCCGTCGACCCACTTGTCGACGGACTTGCCGGCGCCGGCACCGCAGCTGCCGGGGTTGTGGCTGGCGAACAGTTCGCACTTATTGTACTGGGTGACGTACACGTCGTGCTTGGTGTAGCCGCGGCCCGGGTACTTGGTGGACGGCCCCGGGACGATCTCGTAGGAGCGCGCGTGTCCGTCCTTGTTCTTGCCGGATGCGCTGACCACGCGCCACCACCGGTAGTTCTTGCTGTCCCCGGCGAGTTCCTTGGTGACCTTCGTGCGGGTGGTCTTCGTGGTGGGGGCCCGCTGCCCGCGGGTGGGCGCGGTGACGGTGGAGTCGTACTGCTCGACGGTGTTCTTCGTGGAGCCGTCGAGCGCGAAGTCCAGCCGCCAGAAGGCGTTGTGGCTGTGGCTGGTGGCCTTGGCGCGCGCGCCCTTGCCGATGGGCCAGCCGCGGCCGTCGCCGGCGTCGTAGTCGTCGTAGGACAGGCTGCCGGTGGCGCCGACGTTCATGGTGATCGTGCCGTCGTCCTGGAAGCGCCACTCGGACATGTACTCGTACCAGCCGACCTGGTTCACCGTGTAGACGAGGAGGTCCTTGCCCGCGGTCTGGAAGACCTTGTTCGCGGTGTCGCCCTGCATGCGGTAGGCGTGGCCGCGGGAGCGGGTGGTGGTGCACAGGCCCTTGACGTTGGGGTCCTCGTTCCAGGACTCCGGGACCTTGACCGTCTTGATGGTGCCGCCCGGGCACTCGCCGGGGGCGAGGTTCATCAGCCCCTGGGCGAAGTCGAAGCCGGTCAGGTCGTCGTACTCGACCTTGCCGTCGTCGTAGGGGACGTGGATCTGACCGAGCCGGGCGCTGTTGAGGACTCTGATCGGTTTGGCCTCCCCCTTGGGCTGGTACGAGATCTTCTCCAGGACGAGGCCGGCCTTGCCGTCGTAGCGCCAGCACATCCGCCAGGTGGTGCCGGTGGAGAGCTTCTGCTCGATGCGGTAGGCCGCGCTGCAGTCGGCGGCCGGCGCGGGGGCGGCCTGCGGGCGGGCGGCGGCGGGTCCGGCGCCGGTGGTGACACCGGCGGCCAGGGCGGCCACGGTCAGGCCCGTGGCCACGCGGGTACGGGCCGTGATGGTGCGGTTCACACGCATGACGAGATGACTTCCTGCCGGGAAAGCGAGGTGGACGGGTGAGCGGACGGAGCGGGTCAGTGGTCGAGCCGGGCGACCTTGCGGGCGCTCAGATCGATCACGATCGACCTGGCGTCGACCCACGGCCCGTTCTTGACCTTCGGGAACAGCCGGACGCAGCGGTGCTCGCCGCAGCGGTCCAGCGCGGCGGGCTGGGCGCCCGGCGCGGCCCGGTAGACGGCGCCGCTGAGCCGGAGCTGGTCCGGCGAGGTGAGCGGCCGGCCGGTGGCGTCCTTGTAGTCGGCCTTCAGATCCGCGCCGAGCGGGTCGGCGATCAGGAGGGCGGCCGCCTCGGCCTTCTCGGCGAGGCTCAGGGGCGGCTGGACGCCGCGCTGGGTGGCGGTCTCCACCAAGTTACCGGTGCCGAGCTCGACGGTCCGGGTGACGAGGGTGTCGTCCCGGTAGTCGTAGAACGTCACGTCGGCGCGCCGCGGCGCGGCCGGGTCGCCCACCTCGTCCGCCTCCGGCTCGGCGAGGTCGACACCGAGCAGCTGGGGTCCCCGTTCCCCGTCCACGCCCTCACTGCTGCGGAACAGCTGCCGGCTGAGGGCGATCTTCGCGACCCGTTCCGTCTCGTCGTCGGTCAGCGGGTCGCGGCCCGTGCCCTTCTCTCCTTCGGCCGGCGCCTGCTCGACGACCCCGGGCGCCACCGCCCGGCCCGCCCCGTCCGCGCCGGCTTCCTGTGGGACGGACCTCCCCGCCCCGGTCCGCGTGTCGTCCGCCCCCGCCGTGCCCGGGAGCGTGATCCCGATCATCACGGCGGTGCCGGCCACCGCGACGGCCGTCCCGGCCACCACCTTGCCCAGATGGCGGTGCACTCTGCTGCGCACGTAGTTCCCCCTACTCCCCCAACAGCTCCGGGAGTATGTGTTTGCCCCAACGTTTCGGCATACCGCGTATGCACTGGTCACTCGGTAAGAGGGAGATAAGTCACAGGAGGTTCCCTCACTTTCGGGGAGACTCGGGACCTAGGCGTCCCCACCGGCGCCGCACACCTGAAAGAGTCGTAGCCATGCAGGTCTGGCCTGGAGAGGCGTATCCACTCGGTGCCACGTACGACGGCGCCGGAACCAACTTCGCGGTCTTCACCGAAGCCGCGGACCGAGTAGAGCTGTGTCTGCTGCACGACGACGGCTCGGAGACGGCGATCGAGCTCCGCGAGAGCGACGCGTTCGTCCGGCACGCGTACCTGCCCGGCATCATGCCCGGGCAGCGGTACGGCTTCCGCGTGCACGGTCCGTACGCGCCCGAGCACGGACTGCGCTGCAACTCCGCGAAGCTGCTGCTCGACCCGTACGCGCGTGCGATCAGCGGGTCCGTCGACTGGGGCGAGGAGGTCTACGGCTACCACTTCGACGATCCCGACCGGCGCAACGATCTCGACTCGGCGCCGCACACCATGTCGTCCGTCGTGGTCAACCCCTACTTCGACTGGGGCGACGACCGGCGCCCGCGCACCGAGTACCACCACACGGTGCTCTACGAGGCCCACGTCAAGGGCCTCACCATGCGCCACCCCGGCCTCCCGGAGGAGCTGCGCGGCACCTACGCGGCCCTGGCGCACCCGGCGATCATCGAGCACCTCACCGAGCTCGGCGTGACCGCGCTGGAGCTGATGCCCGTCCACCAGTTCGTGAACGACCACCGCCTGGTCGACATGGGCCTGAACAACTACTGGGGCTACAACACCATCGGCTTCTTCGCCCCGCACAACGCCTATGCGTCCTGGGGCGACCGGGGCCAGCAGGTGCTGGAGTTCAAGTCGGCGGTCAAGGCCCTGCACGAGGCGGGCATCGAGGTGATCCTCGACGTGGTCTACAACCACACCGCCGAGGGCAACCACCTGGGCCCGACCCTGTCCTTCAAGGGCCTGGACAACCCGCGCTACTACCGCCTGACCGAAGACCCCCGCTACTACATGGACACGACGGGCACGGGGAACTCCCTGCTCATGCGGTCCCCGCACGTCCTGCAGCTGATCATGGACTCGCTGCGGTACTGGGTGACGGACATGCACGTCGACGGGTTCCGCTTCGACCTGGCGGCGACGCTCGCCCGGCAGTTCCACGAGGTGGACCGGCTGTCGTCGTTCTTCGACCTGGTGCAGCAGGACCCGGTGGTCTCCCAGGTGAAGCTGATCGCCGAGCCGTGGGACGTCGGCGAGGGCGGCTACCAGGTGGGGAACTTCCCGCCGCTGTGGACCGAGTGGAACGGCAAGTACCGCGACACCGTGCGCGACCTGTGGCGGGGCGAGCAGCGCACCCTCGCGGAGTTCGCCTCGCGGCTGACGGGCTCGTCGGACCTGTACCAGGACGACGGCCGCCGCCCGCTGGCCTCGATCAACTTCGTCACGTGCCACGACGGCTTCACCCTGCACGACCTGGTGTCCTACAACGACAAGCACAACGAGGCCAACGGCGAGGACAACCGGGACGGCGAGAGCCACAACCGGTCCTGGAACTGCGGCGTCGAGGGCGAGACCGACGATCCGGACGTGCGGGCGCTGCGGGCTCGGCAGATGCGCAACTTCATCGCGACGCTGATGCTGTCCCAGGGCGTGCCCATGATCAGCCACGGGGACGAGTTCGCCCGCACCCAGCACGGCAACAACAACGCCTACTGCCAGGACAACGAGCTGTCCTGGGTGGAATGGCCCGAGGAGGGGGAGGGCGCCGCCGAGGACGGCCGGAGCACCGAGATGCTGGCCTTCACCCGCGCGATGGTGTGGCTGCGCCGCAACCACCCCGTCTTCCGCCGGCGGCGCTTCTTCCACGGGCGGCCCGTGGAGGGCACCCACGACGACCTGTCCGACATCGCCTGGTTCACCCCCGAGGGCGGGGAGATGACCCAGGAGGACTGGGACTCGGCCCAGGCGTCGGCGCTGACGGTCTTCCTCAACGGCAACGCCATCTCGGAGCCGGACGCACGAGGTGAGCGCATCACCGACGACTCGTTCCTGCTGATGTTCAACGCCTCCCCGGACCCGCTGGAGTTCGAGATCCCCGTCAACCACGGGCGGCAGTGGGAGGTCGTGGTCGACACGGCCCGCCCGCAGGGCGTGCCCGCCGACACCGGCCTGAAGGTGCAGGCCGGGGACCGGCTGACGCTGACCGACCGGAGCATGACGGTGCTGCGCCGGCCCGTCTAGCCTCCCCGCGGCCCGCGGGCCGCAGCCGCCGCCCGTCGTCCGGACGAAGCCACTCGTCCGGGCGACGCGCGGCGCACCCGGCGGCGCGGGAGGCACGAACCCCGGCCGTGCGGGTACGTAGGTCTGCATGACACCTGAGCGTCCTGACCCGGTGGTGCCCACGGCCACCTACCGGCTGCAGCTGCAGCCCGACTTCCCGTTCGGAGCAGCCGAGGCCGCCGTGCCGTACCTGGCCTCGCTCGGCGTCTCGCACCTGCACCTGTCGCCCGTGCTGGAGGCGGTGCCGGGCTCGACGCACGGCTACGACGTGGTCGACCCCGCGCGCGTGCGCGAGGAGCTGGGCGGCGAGGACGGGCTGCGGGCGCTGGCGCGCACCGCCCGGGAGCACGGGCTGGGCCTGGTGGTGGACATCGTCCCCAACCACATGGCCATGTCCCCGCGCCACAACCGCGCCCTGTGGGAGGTGCTGCGCGAGGGCCCGAAGTCTCCGTTCGCGCGCTGGTTCGACATCGACTGGGAGGCCCAGGGCGGGCAGCTGCTGCTGCCGGTGCTCGGCGGGCCGCTGGGCGAGGTGCTCGACGAGCTGCGCGTCGACGGGGACGTCCTGCGCTACCACGACCATGTCTTCCCGCTGCGCGAGGGCACCGAGGACCTGCCGCTGCCGCACCTGCTGGACGCGCAGTGGTACCGCCCGGTGTGGTGGCGGCTGGCCCGGACCGAGCTCAACTACCGGCGTTTCTTCAGCATCTCCGAGCTGATCGGCGTGCGGGTGGAGGACCCGGAGGTCTTCGAGGCCACCCACGACAAGATCCTGGAGCTGCTGCACGAGGGCGTGATCGACGGGCTGCGCATCGACCACCCCGACGGGCTCGCCGACCCCGACGCCTACCTCACCCGGCTGCACGAGGCGACGGGCGGCCGCTGGACGGTCGTGGAGAAGATCCTGGCCGACGGCGAGCGGCTGCCGGCCTCCTGGCCCGTCGCCGGCACCACCGGCTACGACGCCCTGCGGCACGTGGACGCGGTGTTCGCCGACCCGGCCGGCTTCGGGGACCTGCTGGGGCAGTACCGGCGCTTCGCGGCCCCGCAGACCGACCGGGGCGGCCAGTGGGAGGCGACCGTGCGGCGGGCGGCGTACAAGGTGCTCACGCACGAGCTGGCCGCCGAGACGGACCGGCTGACGCGGGTGGCGACCCGGCTGTGCGCCTCCTCGCCGGAACCCGCGCTGCGCGACCGCGCCCCCTGGGCGCTGCGCACCGCGCTGCAGGAGCTGCTGGTGCGCATGGAGGTCTACCGGCCCTACGAGTCCACCGGCGCCGCGTCCGTGGTCACCGAGGAGGCGGCCGCCGAGGCCCGGCACGCCTTCGCCGTGCCCGAGGAGGCCGGAGCGGTGGACGTCGTACGGGACCTGGTGCTGGGCCGGTACGGCGACGGGCCCGCCCACGTGGAGTTCCGCACGCGGTTCGCGCAGACCTCCTCGGCACTGCGGGCCAAGTCCGTGGAGGACACGGCGTTCTACCGGTACGTGCCGCTGCTGTCGGCGACCGAGGTGGGCGGCGATCCCGGCCGTCCCGCCCTGCCGCCGGAGGAGTTCCACGCGTACTGCGCGCGCATCCAGCGCGACTGGCCGCTGACCGGGACGGTGGCCTCCACCCACGACACCAAGCGCAGCGCGGACGTGCGGGCGGCGCTGAACGTGCTCACCGAGTGCCCCGGGCGCTGGGCCGACGTCCTCACGGAGGTCACCCGCGACGGCGCGGGCGTGCCGGACGCGCAGCTGGCGTGGGCGGCCTGGCAGACCGTGTTCGGGCTGGGGCCGGCGGAGCCGGAGCGGGTGCAGGGCGCCCTGCTGAAGCACGTGCGCGAGGCGGGCCTGTTCACCAGCTGGACCGAGCAGGAGCCGCCCTACGAGGAGGCCGTGGAGCGGTTCGTGGCGGCCGGCCCGTGCGGGCCGCCGGGTGAGCGGATCGCCGCGTTCCGAGCCTCCCTGCGGGAGCACATCCGGGCCAACGTGCTCGGCGCGGCCCTCGTCCACCTGACGATGCCGGGGGTCCCGGACGTCTACCAGGGCACGGAGGCCGAGTCCCTGGCCCTGGTCGACCCGGACAACCGGCGGGCGGTGGACTACCCGCCCCGGGACGCGGGCGGCACGTCCGCGGACAAGGCGGCACTCACCCGCGCCGCGCTGGGCGTACGGGCCCGCCGCCCCGGCGCCTTCGGCGACACGGCGACGTACATGGCGTTGCCGGCGCAGGGCCCGGCGGCCGCGCACTGCCTGGCGTTCGCGCGCTCGGGCGAGGTGGTGACGGCCGTGACCCGGCTGTCCCTGCGGCTGGCGGAGGCGGGAGGCTGGCGGGACACCGCGCTGACGCTGCCGCCGGGCCGCTGGTCGGACGCCCTGCGCCCGGACCGCACGTTCACCGGTGACGTCCCGGTGGCGGAGCTGTTCACCGACCTGCCGGTGGTCCTGCTGGAGCGCACGGGCGGCTGAGGCGGGGCGGGGCCGGGTCACCCGTCCGGCGTGACCCGGCACACCACTGCCCGCGGCGGGCTCCCGGTGCCTCCGGGCGCCCCCGGGAGGCTCCCCCGTCGCGCCCTTGACTTCGCACCATGGCCGTGGGGTACTGCGAAGGCGAACTCGGGCGGATGTGACGGGGGTGAGTGTCCTGCCGGAGCTGCGCTACCCGACGGTGACCGAACTGGTCTCGGCCGCCCGGGCGTTGACCGCCCAACGCCCCGGCGTGTGCACCCTGCGCCAGGTGGGTGCCTCACGCGCGGGACGGCCCCTGCACCTGCTGTCCGTGGGCCGCGCGCGCCGCGCCGTCCTGGTGGTGGCCGGGGCCCATGCCAACGAGCCGACGGGCTCCTGCACCCTGCTCGCGGTCGCCCGCCGGGTGCTGGAGCAGCGGGAGCTGCGCGACGGCATCTCCTGGCACTTCCTGCTGTGCGCGGACCCCGACGGGGCGAGCCTGCACGTCACGCCCGCGCCGCGCAGCCTGCACGACTACCACCTCGGCTTCTTCCGGCCCGCGGGGCCCGAGCAGCCGGAGTGGGCGCCGTCCCTGCTGCCGCCGGACCGGCTGCCGCCCGAGACGCGGGCCCTGACCGGCGTCATCGACGAACTGCGCCCCTACCTCCAGGTGACGCTGCACGGCACGGACCTGGGTGGCAGCTGGGTGCAGCTGACCCGGGACGTGCCGGGGCTGGCCGAGCCGTTCGCCAAGTCCGCCGCCGAGCTGCACATCCCGGTGGAGACCGGCGCCTCGGACGCCGCGGGCTGGCCCGCCTCCGGTCCGGGCGTGCACGTCATGCCCGCGCCGGGGATCGGGCCGGCCTACCCGAGCCTGCCGGACGACGCGCGGCTCAGCACCTGGTACCACGCCCACCGCTACGGCGGCCTGACCGCGGTGGTGGAGGTGCCGATGTGGGCCAGCGACCTGGTGGACGACCCGGCTCCGCACCCCTCCCCGGTGGCTGCCATCGGCCGGCTGGCCCGGCGGCTGCAGCGCGACGCGCTGGAGGTGACCCGCGTCCTCGACGGCGCCCGGCTCGCCGGACCGGACGGGCCGCTGCTGCGGGCGGCCCGGTGGGGTCTGGAACTGGTGCCGGGCCTGGCCTCGGACCTGCTGCACACGCCGCCCCCCGACCTCACCCGGGCCTATGTCGGCAGCGTGGACGCCTTTGTGCGCCGGGTGCCGCTGCGGGCGGCGGCGATGCTGCTGCGGGTGCTGCGCGGGACGGACGAGCGGGCGGCGGAGCGGCTCGAGACGCTGGTGGCCACGTGGAGCGACGCGTTCGCGGAGCGGTTCCGCGCCCGCTGGGTGCCGCTGGAGAACCAGGTCGAGCACCAGGCCCGCACGGTGGTCACGGCGGCGCTGCACGCGCGCGAGGAGACGCAGTAGCCGACTGCGGTGAGGAGACGCAGCGACCGACGCGGTGCGGCGGGGCGGGGCGGCCCGCAGTCGCCGGGCGGCCGGGGGGCGCGAACGCCGGAGGGCCGGAGCGCTACGGGACCTCCGCTACGGGACCGCCGCTACGGGACCGCCGCTCCGGGGTCCCTCCCCGGGGCGGGGGACGGAGCGGCCGGGCGCGCCTGGCGGGCGGTCAGTTCGAACGCCGAGAGCACCACGCGCGCCTGGTACTCGGCCTGCCGGGCGACCGGGATCCAGCGCGCCCGGCAGCCGTCGCGGTAGTCGGCGCACCAGGTGTCGATGAGCCGGTCCAGCTCCGGCAGCACACCGGACGGGTCGCGCCCGGTGGACCGTACGAGCTGGTGGAGCAGGCCCGCCGTGCGCAGGGCCAGCCGGCGTCCGGAGATGCGCAGGGCGGCCAGGTGCGCGGCGGTCAGGTGCGGCATGGGATGCGGTCCGCCGGCGGTGTCGGGGTCCCAGGCGTCGGCGAGGCCGGGACAGACCAGCAGGTAGTCGCCGACCGGGGCGAGCAGCCGGGCCGCGTCGGGCACACCGGCGAGCTGCGGACGGATCCTGGCCAGCAGCAGCCGCAGCAGGTGGGTGTCGTGGCGCAGGGTGCGGCTGACCTCCCGCAGTACGGCGTCCCGGTCCGGGGGCGGGGAGCCGTCCGACACGGCCGCCACACCCCACATGGGAGCTTCGACGACCGCGGTGACGGTGCCGTGCCGGCGGGGGTGGAACCAGGTCGACTCGACGGCGGCCTCCGTGATGGCGGCGGCCAGGCCGGCCCGGCGCGGTGGGGGTATGCGGTAGACGGCGGGCTCCAGGCCGGGCCAGTACAGGGCGTCGTAGGCGCCGAGTTCGCGGGGGATGCCGAGCCGCGCGGCGATGTGCGCCAGGCGCCGGCCGAGGCCGGGCAGGTCGCGGGTCAGCTCGACGAAGCCCCCGCCGACGTCGACGCCGTGCAGGGAGCACTGCAGCACGGGCCGCAGCTCGTCCTGCACGTCGAGCAGCGCCCGGGTCTCGGGCAGGGCGGCTGCGTCCGCGCCGTCGGGCAGCCACTCGGGCTGCTCCAGGAAGCCGGGCCGGAAGAAGTGCCGGAAGTACTGGCCGAGGGTGTACGGGCCGGTCAGCCAGCCCTCGTTGCGGCGCAGGCCGTCCGGGTCGAGGCACAGCAGCAGGTTCCACGTGGCGTCGGCGCCGTCGGTCAGCCGGGGGTCGGCCAGGGTCCGCTCGGCCAGGCGCAGCACGGTGGCCCCGCCCACGGGCTCGTTGGCGTGGGGCCCGGCGACGACGAGGGCCTGGCGGTCGCCGTGGCCGACGGACAGGAGCCACAGGGGGGTGCCGGCCCGGGAGGTGCCGACCCGGCGCAGCCGGGCGTCCCGGGGGTGTCGGGCGGCGAGGGCGGCGGCCCGGGCGCCGAGCTCGTCGACGGTGGGGTAGCGGGGCAGGGGCGGCAGGGCACACCTCCCCGATGCGGCGCCGTGGCTTCACCCGATGTGGAGGGCGTACGCACAGTGAGTCACGAGTTCGAGGACACGTCAACACCGTGGACGGCACGGGCATTTGAGCCAGGACCGGTTGATCTACGCCCGGTAACGCCCAGGCCAGAGCTGAGCGGTGGGGCGCTTTCCGGTCAACGGACCGGCGTGCTCGGGGCGTAGCGGGGCCGGAGGCCGAGCCGTCAGGGCGGGGGGCGAGGGCGTGATGCCTCGGGGGGGAGCCGTCGGGTGCCGGGGGCTGCGGCCGTCAGGCGGGGGCCGTGACGCCGTCGGACACGGAGGAGTCCTGAGGCCGCCGGGACACGGGGCCGCGAGGTCGACGGATGGACGCGGGGGGTGCGGCCGCCCGGCACAGAGCGGGAAGCCGTCAGGCCGTCATCCCGTCGACAGCCGGAACATCATGCGGCCGAAGCCCACCTGGTCGCCCTCGCGGACGACGGCCGCGCCGACGACCCGCCGCCCGTTCACGGTGGTGCCGTTGGTGGAGCCGAGGTCGCGCAGGACCCACAGGCCCCCCTGGCGCCGCAGCTCGGCGTGCACCCGGGAGACCGTCTCGTGGCTGAGGCGCAGTCCGCTGGCGGGGTCGCGCCCTATCCGCAGCGGGTGGCCGTGCTCCGGGTGCGGGAGCAGCAGCTTCGGCAGGCGCTCGGCCTGCCAGGCCCTGCGCAGCCGGACGGTGAACCCGGAGACCGCCTCGACACTGCCGAACACCATGCGGGAGAAGCGGCTCTCCGTGGGCAGGTCGGCGGTGAGCACGGCCAGTTCGTCGGGACGGCGGGCGGCTAGCGCCAGTTCCATGCGGCGGACGAACGTGTCGTGGGACAGGCGGCCCATGGCGGCGCCGTCCCGGAGCACCTTCAGCGCCCTGTCGCGCTCCGCGTCGGACAGCCGCGCGGGGTACGTGTTGAACTCGAAGGACGACGTCACCCCGTGATTGTCGGGCAGCGCGGGGCGCACTGTCCAGGTAACAGGACGGCGGCCGCCCGGCACCCGGTAACCGGGAGACCCGCGGCGAATGGGTGGATGCGCCAGCGGATTGATCGTGTTTGACGCACCATGGACGGGCTACATCACGGTGAGCAGACGAAGGGGAACCGTCCGTGCAGTTCGAGGTGTGGGCACCGCAGGCCGACCGGGTGACGCTGGAGTGCGACGGCGTCACGCGGGCGTTGGAGCGCGATCCGGAACGGCCGGGGTGGTGGTGGGGCGAGGCGGAAGCGCGTGAGGGGTCACGGTACGGCTTCGCCCTGGACGGCGGTCCCGTGCTGCCCGACCCGCGCTCGCGCCGGCAGCCGGACGGTCCGGACGGGCTGAGCGCCGTCGTCGACCACGAGCGGCACACCTGGCGTGCGCAGTGGCAGGGGCGCCCGCTGGCCGGTGCGGTGCTGTACGAGCTGCACGTGGGCACCTACACGCCCGAGGGCACGCTGGACGCGGCCGCCGAACGGCTCGGCCATCTCGCCGAACTGGGCGTCACACACGTGGAGCTGATGCCCCTCACCCCCTTCCCCGGCACGCACGGCTGGGGCTACGAGGGCGTCTCCCTGTGGGCGGTGCACGAGCCGTACGGCGGACCCGAGGCGCTGAAACGCTTCGTCGACCGGGCCCACGAACTGGGCCTGGGGGTGGTGCTCGACGTGGTGCACAACCACTTCGGCCCCTCCGGCAACTACCTGCCGGTCTTCGGCCCGTACCTCACCGACACCCACCACACGCCGTGGGGCGCGGCGGTCAACCTGGACGCACCCGGGTCGGACGAGGTGCGCGACTTCCTGATCGGCAGCGCGCTGGCGTGGCTGCGGGACTACCGGCTCGACGGGCTGCGGCTGGACGCGGTGCACGCGCTGGTCGACACGCGCGCGCTGCACTTCCTCGAGGAGCTGTCGACGGCCGTGGACGCCCTGGCCGCCGAGGTCGGCCGGCCGCTGTTCCTGGTCGCCGAGTCGGACCTGAACGACCCCCGGCTGATCACCCCGCGCTCCGAGGGCGGGCTGGGGCTGCACGCGCAGTGGAACGACGACTTCCACCACGCCCTGCACACCACGCTGACCGGTGAGGCGCAGGGCTACTACGCCGACTTCGCGCGCGCCCCGCTCGGCGGTCTCGCCAAGACCCTGACCGGTGGCTACTTCCACGACGGGACGTACTCGAGCTTCCGCGAGCGGCACCACGGGCGGCCGCTGGACCGCGCCCGGGTGGCCGGGCACCGGCTGCTCGGCTACGGCCAGACGCACGACCAGGTCGGCAACCGGGCGCAGGGGGACCGGCTCTCCGCGCTGGTCTCCCCCGGCCTGCTGGCGTGCGCGGCCACGCTGATCCTGACCGCGCCGTTCACGCCGATGCTGTTCATGGGCGAGGAGTGGGCGGCGGGCACACCGTGGCAGTTCTTCACCGACCACACCGACCCGGAGCTCGCGGAGGCCGTACGGCAGGGCAGGCGGCGGGAGTTCGCGGCGCACGGCTGGAAGGAGGAGGACGTTCCCGACCCGCAGGACCCCGCCACACGGGACCGCTCCTGCCTCGACTGGTCGGAACCGGAACGCGAGCCGCACGCGCGCGTGCTCGCCTGGTACCGGCAGCTCCTCGCCCTGCGCCACGCACAGCCCGACCTGACGGACCCCGACCTCGCCGACACCAAGGTCGCCTTCGACGAGGAACGGCGCTGGATCGCCTTCCGGCGCGGGGACGTCCTCGTGGCGGTGAACCTGGCCGCCGAACCGGCCGACCTGCCGCTCGGCGTCCCGCACGCGCGCGTCCTGGCCGCGTGGGAGCCGGTGGACACACCCGGGGCGGACGGGGTGGTGCGGGTGCCCGCCGAGTCGGGCGTGGTGTTGCTGCAGGAGTGAGGGCCGGTCGCCCTCCGCATCCGCGGTCCCGCCGACGGCAGTTCCGTTGGGCAGTGCATGACCAGTGCATGAGGAACGGCTTCGGTGGCCTGGACATACGCTCCAGGCCACCGAGTTCGTCCCCGAGGCGACTGCGCCGGTGGCGTGGAGAATGCCGAACACGGCCAGGACGGTCGCGATGACGGTGAAGACCGGGTGCGCCGAGGCGGCGGTCGTTCACTTCTACGGATGGGTGGAGCGCCCCTCGAGGTCCCTCCGTACGGCGGCGCCCTCGTCCTCCACCAGCCCACCCCCGTCCGGGAAGTTCAGGACCTCGCCGCAGTGGCTGCACAGCTTCCCGTCTTCCGCCGGCGTACCGCACGCCTTGCAGAACCTGTTGCCTCGTTCCGTCTCGCTCGTCATGACTCTCCCACGTGGCTCGCACCGTTGTTGTCCGGCAACGGGTACCCGCCTCGTCGAGGTGGATCCGCGTTCGATGTGCGTATCGCCGCTTGGGGGGGGAGGCCGCCGACCGTTGGGGGCGACGCCGCGACGGGCACCCGGAGCGCACCGCGTCTACGATCGGACCATGGCCGCCGCACTCTCCCTCTGGTCCCGGGACTCCGTACTCTCCATCGGCTCGGTGGGCTCCGTCCTGTCCATCGGCTCCGTGGGATCGGCGCTCTCCATCGGCTCCATCGGCTCTGCCGGCTCCGTCGCCTCGGTGGGCTCCTGGCTGAGCGCCGCATCTCTGCTGTCCGGCCAGTCGTGCTGGTCGGTCATGTCCTGGCGCTCCCGGGGTGGGGTCATGGCGGCGGGAGCGCTCGCCGTCGGCGGGGCGCTCCTGCTGGCCTCACGCGCACCGCGGCGGTGACCGACGAGGGCCCGGCTCAGCAGCCTGCCACCCACTCCACGGCGTCCATACGGGCGGCGGAGGACGGCAGACTGGATCCGTGACCACCTTCGGATCGACTCATCGCACGCCGGGACCCGAGCGCTACGGGCGCCTGCGGGTACGGACGGCCGACCTCTCCGCGGCCGACTGGCTGACCGGCCGGCATCCTGGGCCCGGGCGCTTCGGCACCGTAGGCGGGGTGGCCGCCCCCGGATTCGCCGCGTACGCCCGTGTCCTCCACCCGGCGTACCTCGATGAGCACCCGGTGCGCTGGGAGACCGTCGGGGCGGCCTACGGCCGCACGCCTTCCGGGACCCTGCCCTGGCACGACCTGCTCGGCGTGACCCGGGACGAGTCGTACGGCGACCTGCACCTGCCCGGCGTCTGGGACACCTCTCCCGGCGAGGGGCCCACACCCGGTCACGTGGCACGCGCCCTCGTCCCTGTCCTCACCCGGCACACCGGTACGCCCGACCGGTGCTGGTACGCGCTGTGGGAGGGCTACGGGCGCTGGGACTGGGACGCGGTGCCCCGCTTCGAGACCCCTCACCGAGGCAGGGTGCTGATGAGCGGAACGCTGTCCGACGCCGTCTCACCGCACTCGCTCGACCCTGACGCGGAACTCCCCGACCTGTGGTGGCCGGACGACCACGCCTGGTGCGTGGGCGGCGACACCGACCTGAAGAGCACGTACGTCGGCGGCTCGGAGGCCCTGATCGCGGACCTGCTCGCCGCACCGGAGCTGGAGGCACACCGGGTGACCGAGAGCGACCTGCTCGACTGACGGTCCGAGCCGGAAGGTTTCTAGCGGGCCTGGAAGTCGGGGCTGGGCGACCTGTTCGGACGACTGGGACAGGATCCGCACCCCACGCGGGCTGTAGGTGTACGTGTCGACATACGCCGTCGCGAGTCTTGGAGCACCAACTCGGCGGCCGCCAGGCGCCTCTGCCTCCCAGGACGCCGCCTGCGCGGCAGATAGAACGGCAAGGATGCTGATGCCCTGTCCCCATGATGGGCCCCGCTACCCCCTGCACCGCAAGCCACGCCTGAAGCTCGTTCCGGTCGGCGTGGTCGTGGTCGTGGTCGGGGTCGCGGCACTCTCGCCGGAGCACGTGAGCGCCGTGTCCCAGGCGGGCGATTTCTTGCCCGCTGCCAGCGCCTCGCCGGCGGGTCCTCCCGCTTGGCCCCGCCCTGCGCCCAGCAGTTTCACGGCCGGACGCTGAAGTCCTTGCGGTCGCCGGTGAACCGGAACAGGGGGTTGCCGCAGCGGGCGACGAGCTGCCTCCCCTTTGAGGATCGCTGTCGTCCATCGCATATTCCTGCGGGTTCTGCTGGCGTCGGTGAAGCTTCCCTGGCTCATACTCGCTCCTTCCGAATCAGGGTTGGGTTACCTTTCCCTCCCTGCGACGGATCCGCTCCCATCCCTGTTCCCGCGGTCAGAGCGCCACAACCCGCACCAGCCACCGCGCCGACGGCCCACCCAGCCACACTGGCCCAGGCCGCACGAGTGGCGCCCTGGAAAGCGGCGATACCGGTCTTCAGCAAGTCGCTGCCTTTGCCGAGCCCTTCAAGCATGCAACACGCCTCACGAGGCACCCGATGGCGAAGACCCCAGCCCGTTGCGGGCACCATGGTCATCACCCGATCGGTGGGGACACCGGAAAGACCCAGCGAACGGCGCGTGCAGCAAACTCCGTTCGCTGGATGGCTGTGGGCTACTTGCGCTTACGGACCTGCGTCACGCCGAAGGTGATGAAAACTACGATCACGATTCCGGACAACAGCCAGAGAGGGACGCCATCAAGTCCTTTGTAAGCTAGGGACGTAGAAGCGATGTGTGAGTGCAGGGGATCTCCTCCATGTGATGCGCCGGCCTCGTGGGGTTCTAGCTCGTTGCGTCCACCTTGTTGCCGTCCACGTCCGCTGCGGCCACCACACATGCGTGGGCGAGGTAGAGGCGTACGGCAACCAGACCACGGTCCTCTGATGGTGGGGTGTCGCCTTCTTCTGGCAGGCGCCACCCACTCCTACACTTGCCTTTTTGCCGCTGCTCGCGCGGCGATGACTGCCCCGCCCCAGAAGAGGACGGTCATGGCGAGGATGGTCAGTCCGCCAGCGATCATGCCCATGATCAATAGCGCGGCTGAAAGTACGACGCCAAGCACGCCGAAGACATGTGTCGTGGTCAACAATCGCTTGGCCAGCGCTTGGCGCTGGAGTGATGCTCCGACCTGGCGCACCGTGCGCCCCCCTTCACTGCCACCGGCTTGCACCGATGGGCACGTAGCCGAGCCGACCGCTTGCGTTCGGGGTGGCGCTTTTGTACGGGAGCCATCCCCACCGCGTCCTGCACTTACCTTCTCTCCGGTGGGGAGGGACGGCGCAGGCGTGCGCAGCAGCCCAATCAGGATGGATTCAATGCCTCTGCCGGTAATGATCAGAGCCCCAAAACGGAATGGCGCTTGGCGATGACAGCGGGATGCCTGGACTCATTGACCTTTGCCACCGCGCCCCTCGTCACCGAACGCGCCTCACTTCTGCCGTTGACGGTAGTAGAAAACGCTAGCGAATACGCACGCGACGGCAGCGACGATCATGAGAGGCCCCCATCCTTCGGGAATCCACCATCCTTTACCCTCTGAGGCGATCTGAATCACGGCTTCTCCTCGAAGTGAGCGGGGCGGCGCAGACCGAAGGTGATTCCGGCGGCTCTGCCGTAGTCACCGTCAACAGCCGCGTTCCATGCTTTACCCACGGTTGCGGCGTCGTTACCCAAAGAGATGGCGTCCAGAACCGGCCCGAACGACAGTGTTCCGTTGGGATCGATCCGGTCGACCGGGTCGCCCTCGGCGTAGAGGTAGGGGTTCTTCTCCTGGCCGGAGGGGTCGGGCTGGGTGAAGCGGCCGATGTTGGCGTCGTAGTAGCGGGCCTGGAAGTGGTACAGCCCGGTGGGTCCTGGTAGCCGCCCGCGAAACGGTAGGGGTGGGCGACCTGTTCGGAGGACTGGGACAGGATGCGCACGCCGCGGGTGCTGTAGGCGCAGGTGTTGACCTCGTTGCCGTCCGCGGTAGTGCGAGTTAGGGCATCGCGGTGAAGGCCATCCGGTTTCCAGCCTTGCGTCGGCATTCCGCCGGTCGTCCCGACCGCCAGCGGCTCCAGCACACAAGACGCAACCCTTGTCGCAACCGGTGGCTCGCCCGCTGCCCCCGGGTCTCGACGACTCGGGGGCAGCGGCAACACGTGACAGGTCGAGTGATCCCGATCAGCCTCGGCGGCCGCGGTTCCGGCTCACTCTGCCATAAATGATCATGGCTATCAGGGCGGCGACGGCAATGCCGAGGATCACCAGCCCAGCAGTGCCTTCGGGCATGACGCGGCCCTCATTGGCCAGCAGGTAGGTACTCGTCGTTTCCACTGGTTCTCCTCTCACGTGCCTGACCTCACGACCAGGCGTCAGTCGCCTTGTTCTCCACCGCGTTGCCGACGTACTCAGCTCCCGTGAAGCAGGCGGCTCCCACGACGAAGCCTCCTGCCCCAGCAGTCGGTGCTCCAGCGGCTGTCGCCACGGCGCCACATGCTGCGCCGGTGACGCTGGACGCCACCTCGCCCACCACCACGGCAGCGGCCTTGCCGTAGTCACCGTCGAGCAGGGCATTGCCCGTCTTGTAGATGGCGTTGGCCCGGGTCGCTCGTCCGGCGTTCTTGAGCATCCCCTTCATGGTTCCTTCGACCGAGAAGAGCCCATTGGGATCGATCCGGTTGACCGGGTCGCCCTCGGCGTACAGGTAGGGGTTTCTCTCCTGACCGGAGGGGTCGGGCTGGGTGAAGCGGCCGATGTTGGCGTCGTAGTAGCGGGCCTGGAAGTGGTACAGCCCGGTGGGGTCCTGGTAGCCGCCCGCGAAACGGTAGGGCTGGGCGACCTGTTCGGAGGACTGGGACAGGATGCGCACCCCGCGCGGGCTGTAGGCGTAGGTGTTGACCTTCTTGCCGTCACCGTCCGCCAGGGCGACCACGCTGCCGATGGCGTCCGTGAGGTAGTAGTACGTCCTGCCCCCGGTCGTCATGGAGTTCAACGTGCCCCCGGGCTCGCGGTTGAAGCCCATGTCCACAGCGGCAGTTGTCTTCGCGGACAGCCCCAGCGGGCCGTTGTGGAAGAAGGTGTCACCCAGCTTGACGCGCTCGCTCTGGTCGGTCGAACCGTACTGGCCGGCGTACGTCTTCCCGGCGACAGTGATCGACTTCAGCTGCGAGTGGTCCGTGTACGACTCTCCCGTACGGGCGAAGTCGTCCGTGGAGGCGCCGGCCGTCTCATTGCCGATCGCGTCGTAGGACCAGGGGCCGCTCGTGGAGGACTTGGCGGTGAGCTGCTGGGCGTCGTTGTAGGTGTAGGTCGTGCCACGCGGGCAGCCCTGGTCGGCTCCCTGCGAGGTGAGGTTGCCGGCCAGGTCGTAGCAGTACTGCCAGGAGTCCGTGACCGCACCGGACTTCTCCTCCTTGGCGTAGGAGAAGCGGCCCGCTCCGTCGTAGGAGTACGTGCGCTTGGTGCCTCGGACGGTGTCCGTCGAGGTGCGGATCTTGGAGCCGTCGGTGCCGGCGTTCGTGCCGTAGCCGTAGGTGTAGGCGAGGTCGACCAGGGTGCCCTGCCGGGAGGTCGCCTTGATGGCCTTGGGGCGGCTGGAGTTGTCGACGTCGACCTTGTGCACCGTGCCGCCGGGGTAGGTGGTCGTGGTGCGGACGTCGTTGTTGTTGTAGCCGTACGTGGTGATCTTCCCTTGGGGGTCCTTCAGTTCGGTGAGCTTGTTGACCTCGTTCCAGGTGTAGTCGGTCGTGCCGGCCGGGTCCCGGTAGTAGTCGACGTTGCCGGCCGGGGTGTAGGCGAGCAGGGTCTGGGAGCCGTCCTGCAGGTGGCGGACCGTCTCGCGCTGGAGCGGGTCGAACTCGTACTTCACCGTCCCGGTGCTGTCCGAGCGTTGCACCAGGTTGCCGTCGCCGTCGTACCAGTAGCGCACCGTGTCGTTGGTGGAGGACACCGTCGTGATGCGGTCGCGCTCGTCGTACACGTACACCTTCTTGACGCCGCGGGCGTCGGTGACCGTCTCGGTGCGGCCCAGCGCGTCGTAGGTGAACGTCGTCTCCCCCAGCGGCGCGGGGGCCTTGACCGTCTTCAGGTTGCCCTTGCTGTCGTACTTGAAGTCGGTGGTGACCGTCTTGGTGGAGGTCATCCTCGTCTTCGCCTTGCAGCGCTGGCCCTCGAAGCCGCCGCAGGTGGGTGTGGCGGGGTTGTACTCGAAGGAGACGTTTCCGCCGCCGGTTCCGGTCTGGGCCACCGAGGTGGTGTTGCCGGCCGTGTCGTAGGTGAAGCTGGTCTTCTCGCCGTCGGCGTTGGTGGAGTCCTTGGGCACGTCGCCGCCGGCGATGGTCTGCCAGCTGTTGACCGTCTTGCCACCGGTGGGCAGGGTGACGGTCTCGATGTTGTTGCGGGTGTTGAAGCCGTAGTCGGTGACGTTGCCCGGGGTGGTGCCCGAGCCCATCGCGTCCGTGGTGGAGTCGATGTTGTTGTTGGCGTCGAACTTCGTCGACCGCTTGCGCTCCAGCGCGTCGAACACCTCGGTGACCCGGCCGTCACCGTCGTGCACGTACTGGGTGGCGTGCAGCTCCGGGTCCTTGGCCGTGGTCGTGCCGGCAGCCGTCGGGGAGGCGGCGCTGTAGCTGTAGGTCCAGGTCGGGCCGGTGTGCCCGTCGCTGTTGAGGGTGGTGCCGCGCAGCATGGAGGTGACGCGGTTGGTGTCGTCGTAGGTGAAGACGGTGACGCGGCCCTCGGCCGTGGTGATCTTGTCGATGCGGCCGGAGGAGTCGTGGCGGAAGGTGACCGTCTTGCCCTCGGTGTCGGTGGTGGAGGCCAGGTTGCCCTCCGCGTCGAGGTTGTAGACGGCCGTGCGGCCGGTGTTGTCCTTGGCCTGCCACTGCGAGGGGTAGGTCTTCACCAGGTCGATGAAGCGGCCCGAGCGGGTGTCGGTGAGCTTGAAGCCCTTGTTCTGCCCGTCCTCGTCGTGCTGGGTGACGGTGATCGTGCCCTTGTTGCGGTCGGTGATCTTCGTCAGGGTGCCGTACTGGTTGTAGGTCTCCTTCTCGCCCGACTTCCACTTGGTGAGGGTGTAGGTGCCGTCCGCGTTCTTCGTCAGGTCCTGGGAGTAGCCCTTGGGCGTGGTGAAGGAGCCGTCGCTGTTCTGGGTGAAGCGGACCGTCGCGCCGGAGGCGTCGTAGAAGATCACTTCCGAGGAGCCGACGGACAGGTAGCGCTCGTACTGCTGCCACCAGCGCTGCGAGACCCGGCCCCAAGGAGCGTCGAGGGAGTTGTAGGTGCGCGCCAGTTGCAGGCGCCGGCCGACGCCGGCGATGTCGAAGTCCGTCGCCGTCAGCATCAGGTTGCCGGTCGAATAGTCGATCTTCGCGGTCAGCGCGTCCGTGATCGCGAAGCTGGTGGAGCGGTGCCAGGGCACATTGCCCTGGCCCTCGGGGACGAGGCTCTGCGTGGAAGTGTCGGCGGCCGCGGACCGGGACGGCGCCTGCTTGCCGCCGCCCGCCTTGCCCGCAGGGCCCTTGACGCGCTCGCGCTGCTCGCGCTGCCAGGGCAGGAACGCCTCGTCCGTCGGATTCCCGGAGCGCTCCGACGCCACCGGCCGGTTCGCGCCGACCTTCACCGGCGGCATCTCGAAGTCCGGGCTGTCCTTCCCCCAGGCCGACACCGGCTTGTCGTCGGCCGCCGCCACGCCCGCGCCGGGCAGGACGGAGACGGCCAGGGTGATCGAGGCGATCGCCGCCAGGGAAACACCGGTTGCTGATCTCTTGCGGGCACGCCGAAACGGCATGCCGAAGGCACGCTCGTGCATGACTTCCCCCCACAGGAAGGCAGATCCCGGCGACCCCAGCGGCCACCGGGCGCCCACAAGTTGTCACAGGAGTCGCACAAACTTCCGGGTCGTTCCCGGCAACTCACCTCTCATGCGGGCAGGAACCGGCCCCTCCCCTTTCGATCAAGGAGCGGGGGAAATGCGACCGAACCCGGGCGACTCGAACGCACCTCTCCCTGGCGCCAGTTGCGCAGGGCCCCTCCCGCATCGGGCCGAAAGGTGCCGTACTGCTTGGGCCGTTACGGGACGTCCTCCGGGGCGCCCAGATCCGTCACCCGCTCCAACAGGATCGGTTCCCAGGCGTGGCGCAGCCGGGTGCGCAGTGCGGTGGTGTCCTTGGCGGCGAGGGCCTCGGCGAGGCGGACGACGCTGTCGCAGCGGGCGAGCCACAGGCCCCGAAGGCAGGGACGGGCGCCGTACCCGGCGAGGGTGGCGGCACGTACGGCGGCCGGTGAGCCGACGGCGGCGGCGAGGCCGGCGATGTCCTCCGCCGGGTCGCCGACGACCGCCCCGCCCCAGCCGAGCACGCCGCGCACCCGCCCGTCGGCGCTCACCACCAGGTGGCCGCCGGTGAGCGCACGGTGGGTGAGGACGGCCGAGCCGGGCTGGGCGGCGAGCTGGGCCGCGGCGGGGGCGGTGAGCCGGTCGAGCCCGGCGGCGTCGAACTCGTCTGCCTCGGCGAGGCGCTGCGCGGCCCGGGCGGCCGCCCGCCGCAGGGCCTCCAGGGAGCGCGGCGCGGCGCGCGGCACGCCCAGGGTTTCGGCCTGCCGGGCGGGCACCTCGCGCAGGCCGGTGAGCAGCGCCGCGAGGTCCGCCTCGCCGACGGCCGACACGTCGTGCCGCTCGCCGGAGCCGCCGGGCACCTTGGTGTCCAGGGTGTAGGTCAGCCCCGGCGCCCATTCGCCGGCCGCCACGCTGACCGGCACCGTCATCGGCAGGTGCGGGCGGACCAGGTCGCGCAGCCGCAGTTCGCGGCGCTGGCGGAGGGTGCTCTCGCGGTCGAGGGCCAGCCGCAGCACGTGGCGGGAGCCGACCCACCAGGTGGCGGCCGAGGGGCCCTCGCCTGCGGGGCGTACGTCGTGGCCGGCGGGGCGTACGTCGGGGCCGGCGGGGCGTACGTCGGGGCCGGCGCCCCGCGCGGTCGCCGTACCGCCGAGGGCTTCCGCGCCGCCGGGAGCCATTGCACCGCCAGGAGCCCTCGCGCCGCTCCGGCCGTCCGTGCCGCGCGGGTCGTCCTTGCCGCCGCCGTCCTTGAGCAGGGCGCGGACCAGCCGGCGGACGGTGTCCGCCGAGGGGGTGGGTGCCTGGGTCATGGTCGCGCCGTTGCCGTTCGGGAGGCTTCGTGGGGACATCGGGGGCGTCACTCCACTATGACCAGCTCGCGGGTGGTGGTGTTCAGGCGCCGCCCGCCGTCCTCGGTGACGGTCACGATGTCCTCGATGCGCACACCGAACCGGCCGGGCAGGTAGATGCCGGGTTCCACGGAGAAGCACATGCCCGGCACCAGGGGCTGCTCCTCGCCCTCGATCATGTACGGCGGTTCGTGCGTGGTGACGCCGATGCCGTGCCCGGTGCGGTGGATGAAGTACTCGCCGTACCCGGCGTCCGCGATGACCGCCCGGGCCGCCCGGTCCACGTCCTGGCAGGCGGCGCCGGGCCGCACCGCGCGGAACCCGGCCTCCTGGGCCGCGCGCACGACGTCGTGGACGCGGCGCTCCTCGTCGGTGGGTTCGCCCACGTGCACCGTGCGGGAGGTGTCGGAGCCGTAGCCGTCGCGCAGACCGCCGAAGTCGAGCACGACCATGTCACCGCGTTCGATGGTCCGGGCGCCGGCCTCGTGGTGCGGGTTCGCGCCGTTGGGGCCCGAGGCGACGATGGTGAAGTCGACCTGTTCGTGGCCGTGCCGGCGCAGCAGCCGGTCCAGGTCCGCGGCCACCTCCGCCTCGCGGCGCCCGGCGAAGGGGACCTCGCGGATCTCCTCGAACGTGGCGTCGGCGGCGGCTCCCGCGGCCGCCATCAGCTCCAGCTCCGCCGCGTCCTTGACGGCCCGCAGCATCGGCAGGGCCTCGGTGAGCGAGACGTAGGCGCTGCCGGGCACGGCCTGCTGCAGGGCCAGCAGGTGCAGCGCCCAGGCGTTGTCGCTGATGCCGAAGCGGCCCGCCGGGGCGAGCAGGGCGGCCGTGGCGGCATAGGGGTCCTTGCCGTCGGTCCAGTCGCGCAGCTCCAGGGCGGACGCGCCCGACGCCTTCCGCGCGTCCGGGGCCTCCAGGGCGGGGACGACGAGGACGGGGTCCCGGTCCGCGGTGAGGACCAGGAGGGTGAGCCGTTCGGTGACGGCCGGGGGTGCGTAACCGGTCAGCCACACCAGGTCCGGCCCGGGGGCGACCAGCAGACCGGCGAGCCCGGCTTCGGCGGCCGACCGTGCGGCGCGGTCCATGCGGGCCCGGTAGTCGTCGGCGGTGAAGGACGCGGCCGTGGTTCCGGTCATCCGGGCCTCCCAGGACGGACGAAGGTCTACGGGCAGCATCCTGCCCGCCGGGCGGGGGCCGCGCGAGCCGTCTGCGGGCTTTCACCGGGTTCGGCGGCGATGGCCGGCGTCCCCGGCCCCTTTCATGCCGAGACCGCGGGCACCGTCGTGAGCTGTTCGTAGCCGCCGCTGCGGTGCCGCACCGTCAGTCGCACCTCGCGGCCGGGGCGGGCCCGGGCGACGGCACGCACCAGGTCGGCCGCCGTGTCGATCCGGGTCCGGCCGAAGGTCAGCAGCACGTCGCCCCGGACCAGCCCGGCCCGCTGCGCCGGACCGGGGACGTGGAGCCCGACGACCACGGCGCCGGGCCCGCGGGCGTCCATGACCTGGACACCGAGGGTCGCGGCCACGGGCGCCTGCGTCGCGGCGGACGGTGAGGGGGCGGGCGGTGAAGGGGCGGGCGAAACCGGTGCGTGGGGCGCGCGCTGGCCGAGGAAGGCGCCGTGGGCGGCCACCGTGGAGCCCATCGCCCCGAGCCCCACGCCGGACAGCACCAGGACCGCGCCGGCGAAGCCCCCGAACAGCACGTTCAGCAGCCGCCGCCCGCGCCGCCGGGCGGCGTGCGGACGGGGCCGGGTCGGGCCGCTGCCCCTCTGCGGTTCGGCCCCGCCGGGGTCCTGGCCCGGCATGGGCTTGGGTCGCAGCGCGGTCTGTTCCATGGCTCGCCTCCGGAGGTGCCGATCGCCTCCGGCGGACGCGGGACGATCACGGCAGATGCTCTACCCAACGGTTCCGCGGCCGACGAGCCACGAACGAGTGAGACTGAGCGGCCCCCGAGAAGGACAGCGCACCCGAGGAGGACAAGGAGCCCCTGAGGAGGACAGCCAACCCGGGAAGGACGCGCGAGGAGGACGGGGAGGAGGACCGGACGCGCGGTCGCGGCTCGCGCCGCACCCTCGGGCGGGTGCGGCGCGAGCCGACGGACAGCGCGGCGACGGGGCCGCGCCGGGCGGGCCGCGCGGCTCAGCGCACGGCCGGCACGGGCACGGCTGGCGGCCGGTCCGGCAGGAACCCGTGGGCGCGCCGGGACAGCCAGGCGTCCTTGTAGCGGTCGACGTGCCGGTGCCAGTTGAGGATCCCGGACATCCAGTTGCGCAGGTCCGCCACGTAGGTCCCCATCGCGGCGCGCGCCTCGTCCGACAGCCGGAAGTCGTCGTACAGCACGGGCAGTTCGTGCTCCACGACATGCTCGAACTGGCACATGCGCCGGCTCATCAGGTCGTGCACGATGCCGAGTCCCGTCGGATAGTCGCAGTCGAAGAACGACTGCACGACGAGGATCGCGTTGTGGATCTCGCCCTCGAACTCGATCTCCTTCTGGTACGAGAAGACGTCGTTGAGCAGGCACGCGAAGTCCATCGCGGCGTTCTCCAGGGAGCGGACCGGGCCGCTGCGGTACACCTCCGGCGGGACCGCCGGGCCGTGGCCCATCCGGCACAGGCTCAGGGTCAGGTCCGAGCCGAACGTCGCCCGGCGCATCTCCAGGTAGTCGACCGGGTCGGGGACCCGGTTCTGGAGCTGGTTGGACAGCTCCCACACCCAGCTCTCGGTCATGGAGTCGATCGCGTTCTTGAGCGTGCGCCGCTCGCCGGGAGTCATGGCCGCCGTGGTCCGCAGCCACAGGTCGATCAGGCTGCGCTCCATGGCGTTGACCGGCGCCGGTGGCGCGGCGCCGTCGACCGGCATGCAGTCGGACAGGCGGGCCGTGGTGATCCGGGCGGCGGCCAGGTCGCGGCGGTGGCCGTACACCAGGGGGTAGTAGTCGTCGCCGTAGGTGCCCCAGGCGAGCCACTGCGAGCTGAGGTCGAGGGCCTCCTGAGTGGCGTCCGGGTCGAGGCCGGCGGCGCAGAGGGGCAGGTCGTAGGCGCGGAGCTTGTCCTCGTCCCAGACGCCTTCCGACAGGATGCCCATGCGGGTCACCCAAGCGCGCAGGCTCGACCGCGAGTTGTCCAGGTGCGGGCTGAGCTGGAGCGGGAACGGCATCCGGATCTCGGGGATCTGCGAGGGCCCGACCTTCTGGTACGGCACGTGCCGGTAGGAGCGCGCGCGGTCGGCGCCGGCCGAGGCGAGCAGGGCCCGTACGTCGGCGGCGGAGTTGCCGGGGCCCGAGCAGCCCGGCCAGGGGCTGCCGCCGCGCACGGCGTTCTCGTTCATGTAGCGGCTGGAGCGCAGGTGCCACTCGTGGCCGCCGGACTGCCAGTCCTGCAGCCCCTTGGTGTAGGCCGCCACGGCCGCGACCTCGTCGGGCCGCAGCCCCTTCTCCAGGGCCAGGGCGGGCACTTCGGTGAACGCCGTGTGCTCGAACTGGTGCAGCCGGGAGGTGAGGACGTCGTTGACCGTGTCGGCGGCCTCCTGGGTGGTGCAGCCGAAGAAGGTCTCCAGGACGAGCACGCCGTTGCTGTTCTCGCCCTCGTCCTCGACCTCGCGCTGGTAGGAGAACAGGTCGTTGCGCAGGTGCACGGCGTCGGAGAACGTCTCCATGAGCACCCGCAGCGGCCTGGACCCGGCGACGGAGGCGGGCACTTCGGCGGTGGCGTACTCCACGAGCCCGGCCGACCAGGGGGCGCCGCCCACCTTGCGGCGCATCTCGATGTACTCGACGGGGTTGGCGATCCGCCCCTCGTTGATGTTGGACAGCTCCCACATCGACTCGTTGAGCAGGTGCTCGGTGGCCACGGCGAAGCGGCGGCGCCAGTCCTCGGACATCGCCGGGACCGTGCGCGCCCAGAGGTCGGCGAGTCCGGCCTCGACCGGGTTCTCCGGCTCCGGCACGGGCGCCGACAGGTCCAGCGGCATGAACAGGGGCAGCCGGTCCAGGTGGGCCTTGCCCGCGGCGCGGTCCTGGCTGCGCTTGTACTTCTCCAGGAAGTGGTCGTCGAAGAAGAAGACCCACACGTACCAGTCGGTGACGAGGGACAGCGCGGGACCGTCGCAGTCGGGGTGGGTGTAGGCGCAGAGCAGGCCGTAGTCGTGGGCGTCGAGGTCGGCCTGCTCCCAGACGCCGGATCCCTCCAGCATGCCCCTCGCGCGCGCCCACTCGGTCGAATGGGCCCGGGCCTCGTCGAGATGGGGGTTGAGCCGCGCGGGGTGCGGCATGTAGAAGTGCGGGAGCTCGAACGGCTGCGTCATGGCCCGGGGCTACCCGCCGCCCTCCGGGGGCATCCGCGGCCCCGGACATGATCACACCATCGCGTGAATCGGCGGCGAACCGGGACCTTCCGCCCCGCGCCGGTGCGTTCCCCCGCCGGGCCGGGCACCGGGAGGCCAGTGCCTGTCGTTCGGATCATGACGCAGACGCGGCAAGATCCGAACGACATATCTAGCGCGGGACGTGCACCTGGATCAGGGCGTGGGTGCCGCCGGTGCGCCAGCGTCCGCTCTCCGTCGCGTCCAGCTGCGCCTCGGTGTCCGCGTCCAGGCCGGTGATCACGTCGGACTTGAGCGTGCGCAGCGCGGCGACCGGACCGGGGAACCAGGCGGTGACGTCGGCGAAGGGCGTGGTCGGCGGCCAGAGCCGGTCACCCACCAGGCGCCGGTAGTTGAGGTCGCCCTTGAACACCGTCAGTGTGGCCGAGGCGAAGTCGGCGCGCAGGTCGGCGGGCATCTCCTCGTAGGGCAGCGGGGCGCAGGAGAAGGGGTGGGCGCGCAGGGTGAGGCTTCCGTCGGCGAGGGCGGACCACAGCTGCCGTCCGTACCGTGCGGCCGCTCCCCCGGCGCCGGTCAGGCGGCGCAGGGCGTCGACGACGTCGGCGGTGGTGGCGTCCGAGACGTAGTAGGGGTACGGCTTGACGTGCAGGACGGCGCGGTCGATGTCGCCGGCGGCCAGCAGGTGGGCCAGGAGCAGCAGGTCGGGGACGAGTTCGCGGCCGGCGTTGTCGGCGACCAGGCAGAGGCTGCGCGGTCCCGGGCCGCCCGGGGCGTCGAGCAGCGACCGGAGGCGGTCGCCGTCGTCGGCGACGAGACCGGGTACCGCGTCCGCCTGCCGGGCTCCGTGCGCCGAGAAGCGGAAGCCGAGGTCGGCGCGGTTGCCCCACAGGGAGCCGTGCAGCAGGGCGCGTTGCCGCTCCTCGGTGGGACGGGTGTCGAGGGCGTCGAGCGCGGCGAGTTCCTCGTCGGTCTCGGCGGAGTCCAGTTCGGCCTGCTTGAACGGACGGAAGGGGTCGATGCCCTGCCAGGGTCCGGGCCCGAAGTAGCCGACCGCCTGGAGCAGCCGGCGGTAGAACCAGCTCTCCGACCACAGCCACGGCACCTCGAACCAGGACCGGCCGGCGTGGTCGCGCAGCCCCCAGTCGTCCCAGCGGGCACGGTCGTGCGCGTCGGCGGGGAGGGGCTCGATCCGGCCCTCGGTGCACTCGGTGAGCAGTTCGCCGAGCGCGCGGTGCTGCTCCGGGCCGTACGGGAAGGCCTCGCGGACCTGCCGGATGATCGCGGGGTGCCGCTCGGCCAGCACACTGTGCGGGAACGGCCGGTCGCCGAGGAGCACGGGCGGGCGGGAGGTGTCGGGCATGGGCCTCACCGTAACGCGCGTGCGGGGCGCGCCGGCCGGGGCACCGCCGTGCCGGTCACACCGGCGCGATCTCCCGCTCCAGGCGGGCCGCGAGGCTCAGGTAGCGGGCACGGCGGGTGACCGGGACCAGGCCGCGGACGAGTATGGTCCACATCTCGGCCGTGCGGCGCGGCTGGCGGGTGACGGGTTCCCGGGAGCGGCCCACCACGCGGGTGCCGACGAAGAAGCAGACCAGTGAGTGGGCGACGACGTCGATGTCGATGTCGGGGTGGACGTCGGACTCCTTGACCGCGCCGGCGAGCCGGGCCGTGACGATGTCCAGCCATTCGTTGAACGGGTGGCTCAGCGGCGGCCGGGGGCGGATCCCGCCGGTGGCGAGCCGGAGTCCGGCGCGCAGGACCGGGTCGTCGACGGACTGGCGCGTGATGCCGAAGGTGAGGCGCATCAGCGACTCCAGGGACGTGTGGCCGCGGTTCTCGGTCTCCGTCGCCAGCCGCCGGGCGGTGAGCGACTGGCGTTCGAGGATCGCGTGGGCGAGGTCCTCCTTCGCCGCGAAGTGGAAGTACAGGGCGCCCTTGGTGACGCGGGCGTGCTCCACGATGTCGCTGAGACTGGTCGATTCGTAGCCGCGGCGGTCGAACAGGTCAGCGGCGGCCGTGATGATCGTCGAACGGGTCTGCTCGGCTCGCAACTGCCTCGCCATCGGCTGGACTCTCCCGGGACGGAAATGAACGGGCCATGCCGTTTGTTTTTACCCCCCGCACACGATAACTCACCCTCAGGCGGCGGATCCCGGTCAGGGGGCGCGAATTCAGGGGCACTTCCGGCATAGTACGCCCGGCCCTCTACAGGAAACAGCCGATCCGGTTTCTGAACGGCCGGCGGCTGCGGGCAGACATGAAGGCGGGCCGGCCGGTGCCCCATCCGCACCGGCCGGCCCGCCCGTTCGTGGCCCGACCCGTTCTGATTTCCCGTCAGGGAGGGATCGAAGGGATCAGAAGGTCAGCTTCCAGTTGTTGAGCGTGCCCGTGTCCTGCGCCGCGGTGTCCTGCACGCGCAGCTTCCAGGTGCCGTTGGCGACCTCGCTGGAGGCGTTGACCGTGTAGGTGGTGTTGACGTTGTCCGCGGAGTCCGAGGAGGCGGACTTCAGGCGGTACGCCGTCCCGTCCGGGGCCACCAGGTCGATGACGAGGTCACCGCGGTAGGTGTGGGTGATGTCCACGCCGACCTGCAGGGCCGAAGGGGCGTTGCCGCTGCGGCCGGTGACGCTGATCGGGGACTCGATCGCGGCGCCATTGTCCGGGACGGCGACGGCGGTGGTGCTGGAGAAGGTGGTGCCGGTGGACGTGCCGCCCTTGACGGCCTGGACCGTCTTGGTGGCGTCCGCCAGACCGGCGCCGCAGCCGCCGGAGCAGGTGCCCGGCAGCGGACGGGCGTTGGTCTTGATGGCCGACTCGATCTGTGCCGGCGTCAGGGCGGAGTTGGCCGACTTCATCAGCGCGGCGAGGCCCGCGATGTGCGGGGTGGCCATGCTGGTGCCCTGGTAGTAGGCGTAGTTCTCCGTCGACGGCGTCTTGGTGCCCGAGTTCAGCGTGGACAGGATGCCGTTGGCGGTGGTCGTCCGGGTCTCGCCGCCGGGGGCGGAGATGTCGACGATCGAGCCGTAGTTGGAGTACGAGGCCCTGCTGCCCGCGCGGTTGGTCGCGGCGACGGTGATGACGCCCGAGCAGTTCGCGGGAGAGGCGTTGGAGGCGTTCATGTTCTCGTTGCCGGCGGCGACGACGACCGTGGTGCCGCGGCTCACCGCGCCGTTGATGGCGCTCTGGGTGGCGCTGGTGCAGGCGCCGCTCCCGCCGAGGCTCATGTTGATGACCTTGGCGACGTTGGTGTTGGCGGGGACGCCGGACACCGAACCGCCGGAGGCCCAGGTGATGGCGTCGATGATGTCGGAGTCGTAGCCGCCGCACTTGCCGAGGACGCGGAGCGGGGAGACCTTGGCGCCGTAGGCGACGCCGGCGACGCCCTTGCCGTTGTTGGTGGCGGCGGCGATCGTGCCGGCCACGTGCGTGCCGTGCCAGGAGGAGGTGGAGGCGGGGACGCCCGCGCCGCACTCGCCCGCGTTGTACCAGTCGCCCGGGTCGGCCGGGTTGCTGTCGCGGCCGTTGCCGTCGACGGAGACGGCCGTGTCGGAGATGAAGTCGTAGCCGGCGACGATGTTCGCGGCCAGGTCGGAGTGCGTGACGTAGCCGGTGTCGATGACGGCGACGGTGACGCCGCTGCCGGTCGTGGTGTCCCAGGCGCCCGGGACGTTCATGCCCGCGGTGGACTCGAAGAGGTCCCACTGCTTGCCGTAGTCGGTGTCGTTGGGGGTGACGGCCGTCGGCTTGTTCAGCCGGTCCGGCACCACGTAGGCGACCTGCGGGTCGGCCCGGTACGCGGCCACGACGTCGGCGACGGCCGACGTGGAGGGGGCGGCGCCCAGGTCGACGAGGGCGGCGCCGGTGCCGAGGCGGCGCTGGAAGTCGACGTCCTCGCCGGTCTTCTCGGCCTTGGCGGCGGCGTCGGCGGCGGCCGCCTTGTCGGACGCGGCCTCGCCGGCGCCCGACTTGTAGCCGACGATGAGGCGCTCGGCGGTGGTGCCCGGGGCGGCCTCGGTCTGGGCCGCGGGGACGGCGGCCGGGCGGGCGGACTCCTGGGCGACGGCGACCGAGGCGGGGGCGGCGGTCAGCAGGACGACGGAGACGGCGGCGACGGATATCAGCTTCCGTCTGAGCTCTGGGGAGGTACGCACGATCGTTGCCTTTCGTGGCCGGACTCCGGCGGGGCGGAGCGGCAGTGGGGTCGCTTCGTCCTCGAAGCGCAGGTGGGGGTGGTTCGAAAAGCGAAGAGCGACGCGATGGCCGGCCAGGCGCGAGTGGTGCGCGGACCCGTTCGGGGTTACCTGTGGGTCAGCTGTGGTCGAACGATAGGCAACGGGAAGGTCACCGGGATACGGGGGAAACCCTCGATCCGATCGTGAACGGACCCTCGATGAAAGGGGGTCGAGCGGGAATGGCCCGATTCGAACGGGTCGTGGCGAAGTGAACGCGGCGCCCCGGTTTCCCGTACTGCACGTCGACCTCTCCCGCCCTCTCCCTCCCCCAGGAAGCCCCGGACATGTTCCGTACGACCGCCCGGCGCGCGGCGCCGGCCGCCGCCCTGACCGCCTTGCTGCTGCCGCTGTGGACGGCGTCGCCGGCCGCGGCGCACGGTGCGCCCACGGATCCGGTGAGCCGGGTGGTGGCCTGTTCTCCCGAGGGCGGTGAACGGGCCGGCACGCCGGCGTGCCGGGCGGCCGTCGCGGCGAACGGCGGGCCGTTCACGGCGTGGGACAACCTGCGGGTGGCGAACGTGAACGGGCGGGACCGCGCGGTCGTGCCGGACGGGAAGCTGTGCAGCGCGGGCCTGCCCGCCTACCGCGGCCTCGACCTCCCCCGCGCCGACTGGCCGTCGACCCGGGTGGCGCCCGGTGCGCGGCTCACCCTGCGCTACGCCTCGACGATCCCGCACACCGGGACCTTCCGGCTGTACCTGACGAAGCCCGGATTCGACCCGACGCGTCCGCTCACCTGGGCCGACCTGCCGGAGAAACCCTTCGCGCGGGTGACCGACCCGGCCCTGGCGGACGGCGCCTACCGCTTCGCGGCGACCCTGCCGTCCGACCGGGTGGGGCGGCACGTGCTGTACACGGTGTGGCAGAACAGCAGCACACCGGACACCTACTACTCCTGCTCGGACGTGGTGTTCCCGGCGCGGAAGGCGAACGCGCGGAACGGGGACGCGCAGGGCGAGGATGAGGAGAAGAGGAAGAAGAAGGAGGAGACCGGGGGCAGGAAGACGACCGCTCCGGCCGCCCCGGCCCCCGGGACACCCGGGCCGGACAGCAGTGCCCCGGAGAAGGCCGCCGGTGCCGGGGCGCCGCCCCCACGGCCGCAGGGTGCGCAGACACCGCTGGCCTCCACGCCGGTGCCGGGCCCGGGCCCGTCCTCGCGCACGCTGGCGGGCGGCGCCGCGGCGGTCCTGGTGCTCACCGGCGGCGCCGCCCTGGTCCTGCGCCTGCGACGGCGCTGAACCCGACTGTGCCGGACGTCAGTTGACGGTGACCGCGGAGCCGCCGGTGGTCACCGGGGCGTACTTCGCGGTGAAGAACGCGTTGGCGAAGCACAGGGACGAGCCGGACACCTTCGTGAACTGCTGGTTGGTGAAGGAGATGCTGTGGTCGGCGTTGCTCGCCGTGCCGGTCAGGGCGGGCGCCTGGTAGACGCAGGTGATGCTGCCGAGCAGGGTGCGCAGCTTGACGGTCGACTGGATGGTGGATCCGGCCGCCGGCGTGACGGACAGGGTGCCGCCGGACGACACGCTCGCGGTGTAGGGCAGGTTGTCGACGGTGATGCCGCTGACGCCGAGCACCCCGGTGACGTTGGCCGAGCAGCCGCTGGTGGCGAAGCTGTGCGAGGTCAGTGACTCGGTGGCGGTGCCGGGCGCGGCCGGGTTGTCGGTGACGGTCGCGGAGAACGCCGACGAGGTGCACGAGATGCCGTTGGTGCCGGTCGCGCTGGAGCGGAAGGTCGCGGCGGTGCCCTGGGCCAGGGACGCGTCGAGGACGGCGCCGACCTGGACGGCGGCGCCGTCGGCGGTGGTCAGGACCGGGGTGTCGGCGGCCGAGGCGGGGGCGGTCAGCCCCAGGGCGGCGACGGCTGCGGTGAGGGCGATGAGGGTGCGAGTGCGCATGCGGGTGTACCTCTTTCGCTGCGTGGGGTGAGGGGGGTGCGGGGACGCCGGCGCGTTCGCCGTCGGCGGTCCGTCACGCCTTCTCCGTACGCGACGGACCGCCGACGGCGGGTGGGTGGCTGATCACAGGGGTCGAGCGGTGCGGCCGTGCCGTGCCATGTCGTGCCGTGCCGTGCCGTGCCGCATGAGCGGAGCGCGGGCGAGGGAAAGCCCGTTCGGACACGCCGGGCGAGGAGCTGCTGTGCGGTACGGGCGGTGTCCAAGGGGCGCGGACGGCGCCGCGCTGCGGATCCGGCGCCACGGATCCGGTGGGACGAGGAGAGTTGTAGACCTGGCCCAGAGTCAACGTCAAGGCTGCGTAGGGGAGTTGTGCACCGGGTGAGCCTTCCGGAGCACCGGGGACTCACCTGCCGGACACCCTCCTCACTCTTTGTCCACACGTCCCTTGACCCTTCATGTAACCCCCGGTAACTTCACCGTCGGCTACTGCGGCGTAAGGAGAAAGCCCTTGCAGCAGACGGGAGTTGCGAGGGCCGTGCGCCCGCGGTCGGTGTCCGCGCCAGGACAGCGCGCCGACGACGTCCGATCCGCACCGACATGCACCTGGAGCAGACATGACCACCTCCTCCACCGAGCACCTCCCCGAGAGACCGGACGGCTCCGCCGTCCCGGGCGACGCCCCCGCCCGGCGCGGACGGGTCCGGGCGCGCCGGGCGGCGGTGATGGCGGTGCCGGCCGCGCTGACCGCCGCGGCCCTCGCCGTGCTGACCGCGCAGGGCGCGCTGGGCGTGCAGTTCGCCATCTCCGGCATGCCGTTCACCGTCACCGCGACGGAGTTGAACGGCACCGGCTTCGCACAGTTCGGCAGCCTGGACGAGATGGCCGAGGGCAGCCCGAACGCGGGCGACACCGGCGGCCAGGTCCTGGTCGTCACGTCCGTGATCAAGAACGCGACCCTCACCAAGCTGTGCCAGAGCGTCGACCTCGGCGGCACCAACCTCGTGATCAGGGCCGGTGGCGGCGCCCAGAAGGTCACCGCGAGTGATCTGACGACCGACTCGACCGAGCTGTCGGGCGACGCGGCGTTCACCGACATCGAGATCGGCAACGACGCCAGCACCCTGGACAAGGCCGGGCCGCAGGGCCGCGGTCCCAAGGGCGTCTTCAGCCAGCAGTCCGACACCGTCCGCATCGCCGATCTGCGGCAGACCAACTACGCGACGACGGCCGGGGTGTTCAAGCTGCCCGGGCTGAAGCTGGGCTTCAGCGGATCGGGCTGCTGATGCCGGGCGGCCCGCGCGGCGGATTCCGGCTCGCCTTCCGCCGGTGGCGGGCCGGCCGTCCGTTCTGGGGCGGGCTGCTGCTCGCCCTGGGCGGGGCGGAGATCCTGCTCACCCTCAAGGCGTCGCTGGACGTCGTCCTGCACGTCGGCATGCAGGGCCTGGCCGGCTACCTGCTGCCGGTGGTGATGCTGCTGTGCGGCGTGCTCGTGCTCGCCAGCCCCGCCCAGCGGCTGTTCTACTCGGTCGTCGGCGTACTCGTCTCCCTCGGCAGCTGGGTGACGTCCAACCTGGGCGGCTTCTTCGTCGGACTGCTGCTGGGCGTCGTCGGCAGCTGCCTCACCTTCGGCTGGCTCCCGGACCAGGAGCCCCGGATCGGCCGCCGCAGGCGCCGGAAGGAGGCCAGGGCAGCGCGGGCCGCGGCGACCGGCACGATCCCGGCGCAGCGGGCCTGACCGCCCCCGGGCGCCGCCCGGCCCGGCGCGCACCGGACCCTGCGCACGAGCGCGCACGAATGCGCCCGGGCGCGCCGCGGCGGCCCCCGGCCCGCATCCCCGCGGCGGACGCGGGTGTTCGGCCGGTCGGACAGATCATCACGATGCGGCAGCATCAACTCACTGCTGGTGGCCGCTCACTTGACGACCAGTGCTCACACAGGGTTGGCTCCGGCCAGCGAGAGTCGTCCGGCCGGTGCCCACCCCGGGGCCCCCGTCCGCGCTCTCCACATGCTCTTGCTCGGCCGCACAGCGAGGTCCGCCCCTCATGAACACTCCTCCCCCGCCGCACACCCCGGCCGGGCCCCGCCGGGTCGCGGCGCTGGCGTCCGCCGTGTGCCTGCTGCTGTCCGGCTGCTCGGCCCTGGGCAACGAGGAGGACGGCGCGGCCTCGGCGGGCTCCGGCGGCGGGATGCGGGTCGCCCTCGTCACCCACGGCGGGGAGGGCGACGCGTTCTGGGACCTGGTGCGCAAGGGCGCCGAGGCGGCGGCCGCCAAGGACGGCATCGACCTCACCTACGCCGGGGACGCCGACCCGGCCGCCCAGGCCGGCCTCGTGCGCGACGCCGTCCGCGACAAGGTCGACGGCATCGCCGTGACCCTGGCCAAACCGGCGGCGATGCGGGGCCCGGTCGCCGAGGCCAAGGCGGCCGGCATCCCCGTCGTCGGGCTCAACTCCGGGATCGACGCCTGGCGGCCGGCGGGGCTGCTGGAGTACTTCGGCCAGGACGAGTCCGTCGCGGGCCGGGCGGTCGGCGACAAGCTGGACGATCTCAAGGCGAAGCACGCCCTGTGCGTGGTGCACGAGCGGGGCAACGTCGCGCTGGAGGCCCGCTGCGCCGGTGTGGAGAAGGCGTTCGGCGGCGAGACCGACAACCTGTACGTGGACGGCACCGACCTGGACGCGGTGACCGCCGCGATCACCGCCCGGCTGCGCCAGGACTCCGGCGTCGACCAGGTCGTCACCAACGGCGCCCAGTTCGCGCTGAGCGCGGTCGAGGCCGCGCGGCAGGCGGGCAGCAGGGCGAAGGTCGCCACCTTCGACCTCGACAAGGACCTCGTCAAGGCGGTGCGCGGCGGTGACGTGCAGTTCGCCGTGGACCAGCAGCCGTACCTGCAGGGCTACCTGGCGGTGGACGCCCTGTGGCTCTACCGCACCAACGGCAACGTCAGCGGCGGCGGCACGGCTCCGGTCCTCACCGGCCCGGCGTTCGTGACGAAGTCGAACGTGTCGGCCGTGGCCCGGTTCGCCGCCGCCGGGACCCGGTGACCGGGCACCCCGTGGCGCCGACGTCTCCCCCGGGCGGGGTCCCCACGCCCACGTGTGCGGATAGCATCCTGCGCATCCCGCGTGCCGAGCCCGGCACACCACCGCGCCCCGCACCCGCCCTCCCCGACCACGCCCCCTCCCCCTGATCGCCCTAGGACGACGATGTCTCGACGGACAGGTGCCCGGCGCCACCTCGGCTCCATGCGCATCTCCCTGGTGCTCCTGGCCCTGGTGCCGAGCGTCACCCTCGCCGCCATGTGGGGCGTGACGACGATCCAGATGTTCTCGGAGGGGCTCACGCTGCGCGAGCAGACGGAACTGAGCCGGTCGACCGGCGCCATGGGCACCCACGCGACCCTGGCCCTGCAGCGGGAGCGCAGCCTGTCCGCCGCCTGGCTCGCCACGCCGAGGGGCTCCCGGGCCGCCCTGGAGGCCCAGCGCGAGGAGACCGACAAGGCGGTCGGACGGCTCGTCGCGCAGGCCGACGCCATCGGCGAGGCGCCCGCCCGCATCTCCGAGCGGCTGTACTCCGTCCTGGGTTCGGTCGGCAGTCTCGAGTACTACCGGGACCAGGTGGACGACCCCACCGACATCACCCCCCAGCAGGCGCTGGACCAGTACTCCTCGATCATCGACGACCAGATCCACGCCTTCCAGGCGCTGTCCCAGGTCGACGACGGGGACCTCACCTCGCAGGCCGGGCCGCTGGTCGGCCTGGAGCACGCGGCGGAGCTGGTCTCGCGGGAGGACGCGCAGCTGACCCTCGCCTGGCCCTCCGGGCACATGGACGACAAGGCGTGGACGCAGTTCACGGAGCTGGTCCACACCCGCCGGTGGCTGGTGCAGGACCAGGTGCTGCCGCAACTGACCGGCAGTGCCAAGGCGCAGACCGAGCGGATCATGGCGGGGCCGCAGTGGCGGGCGCTGGAGTCGGTCGAGGACCGGGTGCTGGCGGCGCGCGGCTCCTCCGCCGACCGCGACCGGATCGTCCTGCCCGAGGAGCGGCAGCGGTGGGACGCCGCCATGGACCGGCTGTCAAAGCAGTACGCGACCCTCATCGACCAGCAGACGACGGGTTTGCTCCAGCGCAGTGCCGACCGGGCGGACGCCCTGCTGCTCAAGGCGGCGCTGCTCAGCGCCGGCGGGCTGATCGCGCTGCTGCTGTGCGTCGGCATGTCCTGGCGCATCACCCGCTCGCTGTCGCGGCGGCTGCGCGGGCTGCGCCGGGCCGCCGTCAGCCTGGCGCAGGAACGGCTGCCCGACGTCGTCGCCCGGCTGGAGCGGGGGGAGACGGTCGACGCGGAGTCGGCGACGCCCCCGCTGGACTACGGCCACGACGAACTCGGCCAGGTGGCCCAGGCGTTCAACACCGCCCAGCGCACGGCCGTGCACACGGCGGTCGAACTCGCCGACACCCGGCGCGGCTTCCAGAAGGTCATCCTGGGCATCGCCCGGCAGAGCCAGAACCTGGTCAACCTGCAGCTGAGCAAGCTCGACACGCTGGAACGCCGGCACACCGACCCCGAGATCCTCCAGGGCCTGTACGAACTGGACTCCACCGCGAGCCAGTTGCGCCGCTACGAGGAGAACCTCGTCATCGTCAGCGGCGAACGGCCCGGCCGCAGCTGGACCGAGCCCGTCGCGCTGATCGACATCCTGCGCAGCGCGATCGGCGAGGTCGCCGAGTACCAGCGGGTGGAGGTGCACACCGAGGAGGAGGTGTTCGTGGCGCCGCCCGCGGTCGCCGACGTCATCCACCTGCTGGCCGAGCTCATCGACAACGCCACCGCCTACTCCCCCGCCCCGAGCCCGGTCACCGTACGGGCCGCCATGGTGGCCAAGGGCCTGGCCGTGGAGATCGAGGACCGCGGGCTCGGCCTGTCGGAGGAGGACTACGCCTCCTTCAACGAACAGCTCGCCGTGCCACCCAAGTTCGACGTCGTCGCGCTCGCCGACGACCTGCGCCTGGGCATGTTCGTCGTCGCCCAGCTGGCCCACCGGCACGGCATCACCGTCACCCTGCGCTCGTCGCCCTACGGCGGGACCACCGGGATCGTGCTGGTCCCGCACGAGGTCGTGGTGCGCGAGACGCCCGGCGGCGGGACGCCGGCGGCCGGTCCGGCCGGGAGGGCGGACGGCGCGCCGGACCCGGCGGACCGGCCCGGCGCCGACGTCGGGGAGGACGCCCCGGCGGACGAGGACGCCCCCGCGGCCGGAGGTGCCGAGACGGACGGCGAGCGGCAGGAGGCCCGGCGGAGCGCCGGGGCGGCGCCCACGGCCGACCGCCCCGCCGGTCCCGCGCGGGCGCGGGAGCCGCGGCCCCTGGTCACGGCCCGCACGGCCCCGTCCGTCGCGTCGGCCACCGCCCGCCCCGTCGTCCCGCGCACCGACGGCCTCGCCCCGCTCCCCCGCCGCGTGCCCCAGACCAGCCTGGTGGAGGAACTGCGCGAGGACGCCGCGCCCGCCCCCGAGGACGCCTCCCCCGACGACTTCACCGCCGAGGCGGCCGCCTCCTCCCTGGCCGGTTTCCAGCGCGGCACCCTCCGGGCCCGGGACGGCGAGGCCGAGCCGCCGTCCGCCGGGGAGACGGCCGCACCGCCCCGGCAGGCCGACCACGGCCCCGTTCCCTCGACTCCGCCCGCCGACCGCTGACGCCGACCGCTGACGAAGGACACCGCAATGACACGCCCCATCCCCGCCACGCACACCCAGCTCGACCAGCTGCTGACCGGACTCGTGGAGCGGGTCGCCGACGTGAACCAGGCCGTGGTGCTCTCCGAGGACGGCCTGGTGGTCAGCAAGTCCACCGGCTTCCTGCGCGACGACGCCGAGCGGCTCGCGGCGACCGCGTCCGGGCTGATGAGCCTCAGCAAGGGCGTCAGCATGGACTTCCGGGGCGGTCCGGTGCGCCAGGCGCTGATCGAGATGGCCAACAGCTACCTCATCCTGACCTCCGCCGGACCCGGCGCCCACCTGGTGGTGCTGACCGGGCCGGGCGCCGACGTGGGCGTGGTGGCGTACCAGATGAACATGCTGGTGAAGAAGATCGGCGAGCACCTCAGCGCGGCACCGCGCGGCACGGCCGGTCCCGCGACCGATCCCGGCGTGTGAGGTGGGCGAAGGCGATCCGGCGGGCCGGCTGGTCAGACCCTTCACCCTGACCGGTGGCCGGACGCGGCCCAGCCGCGGCGACTTCACGCTCATCTCGACGGTCACCGCGGTCGATCCCCCGCCGGCCGCGGCGGTCCGCTGCCAGCCCGAGCACCTGCGGATCCTGCGGGTGTGCGCCGAGCCGGTCGCCGTGGCCGAGGTGGCGGCGCGGCTGGACCTGCCGGTCAGCGTGGTCGTGATCCTGCTCTGCGACCTGCTGGAGGCGGGCCGGATCACGGTCCGACCGCCGCGTCTCGTCACCCGCACCACACCGGACCTGGACCTGCTGCAGAAAGTGAGGGACGGCCTTGGCCGGCTCTGACGTCGTCACCGACGCCTCCGCACCCGACACGGTCAAGATCCTCATCGCCGGGGGCTTCGGCGTCGGCAAGACCACCCTGGTGGGGTCGGTCAGCGAGATCGCCCCGCTGCGCACCGAGGAACCCCTGACCATGGCCGGTCTCGGGGTCGACGACCTGGAGGGCATCGAGGAGAAGCGGGCCACCACCGTGGCCCTGGACTTCGGCCGCATCACCATCAGCCAGGACCTGGTGCTGTATCTGTTCGGCACGCCGGGCCAGCAGCGCTTCTGGTTCATGTGGAACGACCTGGCCCTCGGCGCGCTCGGCGCCGTGGTACTGGTCGACGTGCGCCGCCCCGAGTCGAGCTTCGCCGCGATCGACTTCTTCGAGCGCCGGGGCATCCCGTTCGTCGTCGCCGTCAACGGCTTCCACGGCGAACACCCGTATCCGCCCGAGGACATCAGGGAGGCGCTCGCCGTGCCCGAGCACGTGCAGGTGCTGCTGTGCGACGCGCGCGAGAGGGAGTCGTGCCGTGACGTGCTGATCGCCCTGATCGACCAGCTGATCGCGTCGGCGGTCCGAACCTAGACCCGCCCGCCGCCGGACGGGGGCATCCCGGCGGCCCTCGCCGCCGGGTGCTCACGTCCGGTCGGTCAGCTCAGCCCCGCCGACTTAAGCCACGCCTTCGCGACGTCGAGCGGGTCCTTCTTCTCCAGCTGGACCTGGGCGTCCAGGTCCAGGAGCGTCTCGGTGTCCAGCTTCGCGGAGACCGCGTCGAGCGCGTCGGCGCCCTCCTTCGGCAGCCCGCTCCTGTTCACCAGCGGCGTCACGTTGGCGAAGCCGAAGAGGTTCTCCGGGTCCTTCAGGACGACGAACTTCTCCTTCACGATGGTCGGGTCCGTGGTGAAGATGTCGGCCGCCTGGACGGTGTTGCGGGTCAGGGCCGCCTGGGTGAGCGGGCCGCCCGCGTCGAGCGCCTTGAAGGACTTGAACTCCAGCCCGTACACGGACTTCAGGCCCTTCAGGCCCTGGTGCCGGGTCTGGAACTCGGGCGAGCCGCCGATGACCAGGTCGGGTGCGGCGTCCTTGAGGTCGGCCAGGGTGGAGGAGGCGGTCAGCTTGTACTTCTCGGCCGTCTCGGCGTTGACGGTGACCGAGTCCTTGTCCTCGGCGGGCGAGGACGTCAGCAGCGTCAGCTTCTTGTCCAGCTTGGCCTTCACGGCTTCGTTGACGGCGTCCGCGGACTTCTGCTCGGCCTTGGGGTCCAGGTAGGCGAGCAGCGAGCCGTTGTACTCGGGGAGCACGGTGACGGAGCCGTTCTTCATCAGGCCGTACGTGGTCTCCCGGCTGCCGATGTTGTGCTTGTAGGCGACCTTGATGCCCTTGGCCTTGAGCGCCTCACCGTAGATGTCGGCCAGCAGCGTGGACTCGGCGAAGTTGTTGGAGCCGACGACGACGGTGCCCTTCTCGGCCTTCTCACCGGCCAGGGGGTCGTCGGAGGTGTCACCGGACGAACAGCCCGCGAGCAGTGCCGCCGCGGCGAGCGCGACGGCCGCCGCACCGGTGTTCCTCGTCCTTGACCTGCTGTTGCGCACGGTGGAAGTCATCCGTCGATCCAATCCAGCGGCCTCACGATCAGTCAAGGTCGCCCACGTCACGGTTTTCCTACGAAATCGGTGGGGAATTCAGCGCCTGCGGACACCGGGCGACACGGCCAGGCGTCCCGCCGCCCAGAACAAGGCCAGCGTGACGAGTGCCAGGACGGCGACCAGGGTGGCGCCGCCGACCACCTTCTCGTAGTCGCGCTGGTAGAGCCCGTCGACGATGTACCGGCCGAGCCCCCCGAGGCTGACGTACGCGGCGATGGTGGCGGTGGAGACGATCTGGATGGCCGCGGAGCGCAGGCCGCTCAGGATCAGCGGCAGGGCGACGGGCAGTTCGACCTGGAAGAGGATGCGCGACTCCCGCATGCCCATCCCGCGGGCGGCGTCCACCGGGGACGGGTCGACGGTGCGCACCGCCTCGTAGGTGGTCACCAGGATCGGGGGCACGGCCAGCACGACCAGCGGGATCATCACCGGCAGCAGGCCGAAGCCCATCACGATGACGATGAGCACCAGCAGGCCGAAGCTGGGCAGCGCGCGGGCGGCGGTGGCGATGAGGGCCAGCGCGTTGCCGCCGCGCCCGGTGTGCCCGGTCAGCAGCCCCACGGGCAGGCCGATCGCGGCGGCGAGGGCGAGGGCCAGCAGCGAGTACTGGACGTGTTCGAGCAGGCGTTGGGGGATGCCGTCGTAGCCGTGCCAGTGGGCGCTGTCGCTGAAGAAGGCCTGGACGAAGCCGAGGACGTTCACCGGGCGGCCTCCTGCGCCGCCGGGGCAGGCCCGCGGGTGCCCGCGGCGCGGCGGTCGCGGCGGGCGTTCGGCATCCAGGGGGTGAGCAGCACGCGCAGCAGGACCAGCAGCGCGTCGCAGAGGATGGCCAGGACGGCCGTGGTGAGCACGGAGTTGACGGCGAGTTCGGGGCGGTCGTACTTCTGCGCGTCGGCGAGCAGGTTGCCGAGGGCGCCCTGGTTGCCGATGAGGGTGCCGACGCTGACCAGGGAGATGCTGGAGACGGTGGCGACGCGGAGCCCGGCGACGATGGCGGGCACGGCGATCGGCAACTGCACCTGGACGTACCGGCGTACGGGCCCGAAGCCCATGGCGGTGGCCGCGGCCAGGGTCTCCTGCGGCACCGAGCGCACCCCGTCGACGATGGCCGGGACGAGCACCACGAGGCTGTAGACGGCCAGCGGGATCATCACGGTCAGTTCGGTCTGGCCGGTGTAGTCGATGAGGACGACGAAGAAGGCCAGGGACGGCACCGCGTACAGGACGGTGGTGAGGCCGAGGACGGGCGGGTACAGCCAGCGGAAGCGCACGCAGAGCTGGGCGAGCGGCAGGGCCAGGAGCAGACCGGCCAGGACCGGCAGCAGCGCCTCGCGCAGGTGCAGTCCGACCAGGCCGAGCCAGCTGTGCTGGAGGTCGCTGGGGATGTCGAAGAAGCCGTTCACGAGGCGACCTCGGCCACCTCGGCGGCGTGGGCGCTGCGGATGGCCTCGCCGATGGTCTGCTGCGAGACCACCCCGGTCACCCGCCCGGTGCCGTCCACGGCGACGGCGTGGCCGGACGGGGAGAGCACGGCGCAGTCGAGGGCGACCCGCAGCGAGTCGGTGCCGGGCACGAACGGGCGCCCGGGCGGGACGAGCCGGTCGGCGCGGATGTCACCGGCCGTCAGATCGTGCCGCTCGCCCCAGCCGAGGGGGCGGCCGTCGGCGTCGGTGACCAGGAGCCAGGGGACGTCGGGGGCGGTGATCTGGGCGGCGGTGGCGTCGAGGGGGATCACCGGGCCGGTGGTCAGCGCGAGTCGCGCGGACGGGAAGAACGACAGGCGGCGGATGCCGCGGTCGGCGCCGAGGAAGTCCTCGACGAAGGCGTCGGCGGGGTTCGACAGCAGCTCGGCGGGCGGGGCGTACTGGGCCAGGCGGCCGCCCTCGCGCAGGACGGCGACCGTCGTGCCGAGTTTGATCGCCTCGTCGATGTCGTGGGTGACGAAGACGATGGTCTTGCCCAGCTCGTCCTGGATGCGCAGGAGTTCGTCCTGGAGTCCCTTGCGGACGACCGGGTCGACGGCGGAGAACGGCTCGTCCATCAGCAGCACCGGCGGGTCGGCGGCGAGCGCCCGGGCCACGCCGACGCGCTGCTGCTGGCCCCCGGAGAGCTGGTAGGGGTAGCGCTGGGCGAGGGCGGGGTCGAGCCCGACGCGCTCCATGAGTTCGGCGGCCCGCGCCCGGGCCTTGGGCTTGCCCCAGCCGAGCATGCGGGGCACGGTGGCGATGTTGTCGACGATCGTGCGGTGCTGGAAGAGGCCGGCGTTCTGGATGACGTACCCCATCGACCGGCGCAGGGCGGTGACGGGGCGCCGCTGGACGTCCTCGCCGTCGAGGAGGATCGTTCCCTCGCTCGGTTCGACCATCCTGTTGATCATGCGCAGGGTGGTGGTCTTGCCGCAGCCCGACGGTCCGACGAGGACGGTGATCGAGCGGTCGGGTATCTCCAGGGACAGCCGGTCGACGGCCACCGTGCCGTCGGGGTACCGCTTGGTGACTGATTCCATCCGTATCAAGACGCCGGGGCCCTTCGGGTTGGCGGACGCTGCTGACCGTGATCGTGCGGGCTGTTGTCCGGAGCGAGTCTAGAGGGCGCACGTCACGGGCCCGCGGGGGCCGCTTCCCGCATCGGCAGGCGGACGGTGAACACCGTCGCCCCCGGTGCACCGGTGACCTCGATCCGGCCGCCGTGGGCGTGCACCAGGGAGCGGGCGACCGCGAGGCCGAGTCCGCTGCCGCCGCGGTCGCGGCTGCGGGCCTTGTCGACGCGGTAGAAGCGGTCGAAGACCCGGGCCCGGTCCTCGGGCGGGATGCCCGGGCCGGTGTCGGCGACCCGCACCTCGGCCGCGCCGGGCACCGCCCGCACCTCCACCGACACCCGCGTCCCGGCCGGGGTGTGCACGGCGGCGTTGGTCAGCAGGTTGTCCAGGACCTGACGGATGCGCAGCGGGTCCGTCCGCACCCGTACCGGCCCGGGGCCCGCCGAGACGGTCAGGGGGTGGCCGGGGTGGCCGGCGCGGAAGGCCTCGGCGGCCTGGCCCACCAGGTCGGTCAGGTCGGTGTCCTCCAGCCGCAGGGGCGTGTCCACCTCGGCCGCGTCCAGCCGGGCGAGCAGCAGCAGGTCGTCCAGGAGCACGCCCATGCGGGCGGCCTCGGCGCGCAACCGGGCCAGGTGCCGGTCGCGTTCGGCGGGGGCGTTGGCGGCGGCGTACTGGAAGAGGTCGGCGTAGCCGCGCACCGACATCAGGGGGGTGCGCAGTTCGTGCGAGGCGTCGGCGACGAACCGGCGCAGCCGCTGCTCGGCCTCGGCGCGCACGGCGAGGGAGTCGTCGATGTGCTCCAGCATCGTGTTGAAGGCGGTGCGCAGTTCGTCCACCTCCGGTCCGCCGTCACGGCCGTCGGCGCGCAGCGGCAGCCGGGCCGCCGACTCGGTCAGGTCGTGGGAGGCGATGCCGTGCGCGGTGCTCGCCATGTCGCTGAGCGGTTTCAGGCCGCGGCGCAGCATCCGGCGGCCGAAGACGACGAGGGCGAGCAGGGCGAGCGCGAAGGTGACGACCTGGACGGTGATCAGCTGTCCGACCGTGTCCTGGATCTCCCCCATGGGTGCGGCGCTGACCAGGACCACGCCGGGCTCGACCTCGCAGGCGCGCAGCCGGTAGGTGCCGGCGCCCTCGAGGTGCTCGGTGCGCAGCAGTTCCGTGTGCGCGGCGGTCTGCGCGGAGGCCAGGGCGGTGAAGTCGTCGACGTCCTCGGGCAGGTCGACCGGGTCCTCGGGCCGGCGCAGCTCGGGCCTGCCGGCCGTCACGTCGTACACGGCGTAGAACCAGCTGTAGTACTTCTTGCCCGAGAGGGTGCCGTGGTCGGCGATGCTCCTGGACTGGGCGATCTGCGCCTGGGCGAGCTGGGTGTCGAGCTGGGCCGACAGGTAGTCGCGCATGTAGGTGGTCATGGCCGTGCCGACGACGGCGAACACGACCAGGGACAGGGCGCCCAGGCCCAGGGCCAGCCGGGTGCCCAGGCGCATCCCGCGGTAGGTCCCCCGCAGCCGTGCGATCACCCGGCGGCCTGCCGCAGCGCGTAGCCGAAGCCCCGCACGGTGTGGATCAGCGGGGCTGCGCCGTCGCCGGACTCGTCGAGCTTGCGGCGCAGCCGGCTGACGACCAGTTCGACGACGTTGGAGCGGCCGCCGAAGCCGTACTCCCACACGTGGTCGAGGATCTGCGCCTTGGTGAGCACGGTGGGCGACCTGCGCAGCAGGTAGCGCAGCACCTCGTACTCGGTCGGGGTCAGCGACAGCAGCCGCTGCCCGCGCCGCACCTCGCGGGTGTCCTCGTCCATCGTCAGGTCGCCGACCCGGAGCACGGACCGCTGGAAGGACGGCCCGGCGCTGCGCCGCAGCACGGTCCGCAGCCGGGCCATCAGCTCCTCCACCGCGAACGGTTTGACGAGGTAGTCGTCACCGCCCCGGGTCAGGCCCGCGACCCGGTCGGCGACGCCGTCGCGGGCGGTGAGGAACACCACCGGCACCATCGTGCCGGAGGCCCGCAGCCGGTCCAGGACGCCGAAGCCGTCCACGCCGGGCAGCATCAGGTCGAGCACCACGATGTCCGGGTGGAAGTCGGCGGCCCGCTCCAGGGCGTCCTCGCCGGTGTACGCGGTGACCGCCTCCCAGCCCTCGTAGCGGGCGACGGTCGCGACGAGGTCGGCGATCGGCGGGTCGTCGTCGACGACGAGAAGTCGTACTTTCTCCACGTCCCCATACTGCGGTACGGGCCCGGGGCCGCCACAGCCACCCGTGTCCGACGCCGGGGCCGCTGCCTGACACCTCGTCGACCACCGCTGGTGCCGGGGTCCGGCACCCGGTCCGGCCGACGTCGAGGCTCCGGCCCCGAGGCCCCTCCGGCCGGCCGCCGGCCGCCCCGGAAGCGGAGTCGATCCGTCACCCACTCGGACCCCATCCGCAGCGGTTAACCTCTTGACTCACCGAAGGTGAACGGGGGTTGCCCATGGTGAACAGCGACCGCACGCCGCCGGTCTGCCCCGGGGGTCACGAGGGGACACCGGACACCGGCGCCGGCGTCCACCTCCAGAACCAACTGGAGGTCCTGATCCAGGACTTCCGCACGAGCACCGAGCCGCCCATGCCGGTCTTCGTCGTCCACGCACAGGACGGCGCCGACGACGAGGCCGTGGCCGCGCTGGTGCGGCAGCTGTACACGGGCCAGGGGGCGCACGGCACGCGCTGCGCGGTCGCGCAGGACGCCTACGACGGCGACACGGAGGTGCGCCGGGCCGCGGCCATGGTGCGGGCGCTGAGCGATCCGAAGAAGTGGGGCGGCCCGAGGTCGGTCTACCGGCGCTACGCCTTCCCGCGGCTGCGGCTGGTGCACGCCGTCGACGACGCGGTCGCCGCGCTCGGCGACCAGTGGCCGGCGCCCGCCCACGGGAGCCCGGGAGCCGGTCAGGACCAGCGGCAGCTGCTGCTGAACCAGCTGGCCGAGCAGCGCTGGCGGCCGCGGAACACGGCGCGCTGGCGCTCGGGCCTGCCGCTGTTCGACATGGCGCACATCCTCCCGGCCAGCCTGGTCACCGTGCTCGCCGCGCTCCTGGCGCGCAGCGAGTGGTACGTGGCCGTGGGCGCCGGTCTGGTGTTCCTGCTGCTGCTGACCGTCCTGAACTACGTACTGCCCGGCCGGGCGCCGATCTTCCTGTGGCTGCGCCGGGAGAGCCGCTGGTTCATGACGACGACCTTCCTCAGGGCGGCGGACCAGGACCAGCCCACCGAGGTCTCGCTGCTGCGGCCGGTGCGCTCCTGGAAGGCGATCGCGGCGCGGGCCCACGGCGTGGCCGAGGCGCTGAGGGCGGGCGGCGACTTCCACCTGCAGCTGTGCGTGCTGGCGCTGCGGGAGGACCTGCGCGACAACCACCGCCGGTGGAGCTGGGACCTGCGCGGCTTCAAACGGCCGCGTCCGCCGGTGCTGTTCCTGCCGCGGGCCGACGAGCGCAACGGCGGGATCGAGCTGATCCGCGCGATCAGCGACGTGCGCAGCCGCCGCAGTGAGCTGGACCCGCTGCTGGTGGTCGCCGCCGTGCGCGCGGACGACGTGGCGCGGCTGGAGCGCAGCGTGGTCCGCGCGGCGGCTGCGCCGGCCGCCGAGCCGCCCAGGTTCGGTGACCGGCTGCGCACCTGGTACCGCGAGTGGGGGTACAACCTGCGGGCCGAGCAGTCGCCCAGCCGGGAGCGGTCCGTGCTGCCCTGGGTGATGAAGATCCCGCTGCCGCACGACCAGCTCGCTCCTGTCGAGGAGGGCCGTCCGCACCGGCGGGCCTCGGCCCGGCCGACGTTCGCCCGGCTGGTGTGGGCGCTGCACACCCTCGTCCTGGTGGTGGCCCTGCTGGCCGCGGGCACCGTGATGCGGGCCGATGCCTTGCAGGACCGTTACTGCTCGGCGTCCGTGCTGACCGCCAACCGGGACACCAGACGCGCCCAGACCCCCGGCGGGGCCACCGAGTGCATCGGGATCGCGACGGGCGGCGTGCGTTTCGCCGACTGGCTGCCGGACCCCGCCCCGCAGGGCGCGAACGCGGCCCTCACCGCCGGCGGCCACCCCTGGACGGTGACCGAACTGGAGGAGCGCATCGCCCGGCAGAACGCAGGTGTCCTGGAACGCCACGGCGGCACGTACGTCACGGTCGTCTACGCCGGGCCGCTCAGTGCCGACACCGACTCCGGGTCCTCGCTCGTGAAGGGCGCCGAGGAACTCGCCGGGGTGTACCTGGCGCAGGCGGTGGTGAACCAGAACTCCAGCGTCAAGCTGCGCGTGCTGATCGCCAACGGCGGTGTGGACCTGGGCCACCAGGAGGAGATGGCCGAGTCGATCGCCGCGTACGCCGCGCACGACCCGACGGTGGTCGGGGTGGTCGGCACCGGCCGGGACCTGAAGTCGAGCCGGGCGACGACGGACGTCCTGATGCGGGCCGGGCTGCCGGTCGTCTCCGGCACCAACTCCGCGACCTATCTGCCGCGCGAGTTCGCCAACTGGTTCAGCCTGGCCGCCACCGACGAGTGGCAGACCCGCCAACTGGGCCTCATAGCGGCTCAGTTGCGCAAGCCGGACCGGCGGCAGTACGCGCTGGTCCTGGCCCGGGACACGGCCCGCACCGACGACCTGTACACCGACGAGCAGGCGCGCTACGGCCGGCGGATGCTCCAGCGCCAGGGCTTCACGCTGCACCCCGAGCGCCGCTACCGCCTCAGCGGCGGCAAGCCCGAACTGCGCTCCCACGCCCAGGAAATCTGCCGGGGCGGCCGGGTGCCGTCGGTGGTCTACTTCGCGGGCCGGGTGGAGGACGTCGACCCGCTGATGACGCAGCTGGGCACCGAGCCGGGCTGCGCGGGCAGGCCGCTGGCGATCCTCACCGGCGACGATCTGTCCAAGGCGGACTTCACGGGCGGCGGCCAGTCCGTCGCACCGAACGTCACGCTGTACCACGCGGCCCTGGCCGAACTGGAGAAGGCCGCCACGAGGACGGCCTTCTACCTGGACGCGGCCGAGCACCTGCCCGGCCTGCGGGGCCACCGGCTGCGCCACGACAGTCCCGCCCTGGCCAGCGGCCAGACCGCCCTCGCCCACGACGCGACCCGCGCCCTGTTCTGGGCGGCCACCCGGGGCGACCGGCCGCAGAGCCGCGCCTCGACCTGGGTGAACCTGCGCAGCGTGAAGATCGAGGGCATGGCGACCGGCACCATCGACTTCACCGGCGCCCCGCTGTACGGCGACCGCACCGGGCACAGCATCGTCCTGAAGGCGGTGCGCCGTGCGGACGACGGCACCGCCGACACGGTGGTGGTGTGCCGCCGCATCGCCGGGGACACCCGGCGCCTCACGCAGCGGGAGTGCCGGCTGCCCGAGGCGCCCCGGGCTCAGTCCTCCTGAGGCGCCAGCCGCAGGGCGATGCTGTTGATGCAGTACCGCTGGTCGGTGGGCGTGGGGTACCCCTCGCCCTCGAAGACGTGCCCGAGGTGCGAGCCGCACCGCGCGCACCGCACCTCGGTGCGCACCATGCCGTGCGAGCGGTCCTCGATCAGCTCCACCGCGTCGGTGTCCTTCGGGTCGAAGAAGGACGGCCAGCCGCAGTGCGACTCGAACTTGGTGTCCGAGGTGAACAGCTCCGCGCCGCAGGCACGGCAGGAGTAGACGCCCCGGGTCTTGGTGTCGGTGTACTCACCGGTGAAGGCGGGCTCGGTCGCCGCCTGCCGCAGTACCGCGTACTCGCCCGGGGACAGTTCCGCGCGCCACTGCTCGTCCGGCTTCTGAACGTCGTACGGCATGAGCCTCCAGCCCCTCGGTTCTACAGACGGTCCAGGATCAGCGGGCCGAGGTCGGTGACGTCGCCCGCTCCCATGGTGAGAACGAGATCACCGGGCTTCGCCATTCCCGCGACGACCGAGGGGACCTCGGCCTTGTCGTGCACCGGCGTGACGTCGGCGCCCGCGGCCCGGGCCGCCTCGATGATCAGCTCGCTGGTCACCCCGGGGATCGGGTCCTCGCGGGCCGGGTAGATGTCGAGCACCACGGAGGCGTCGGCGAGGGCCAGCGACTGCCCCATCTCCGTGCCGAGCTCCTGGGTGCGCGAGAACAGGTGGGGCTGGAAGACGACCAGGATCCGGGAGTCGCCCGCCGCGGCGCGCATCGCCTCCAGGTCGGCCGTCATCTCGGTGGGGTGGTGCGCGTAGGAGTCGATCACCTGCACGCCCGCGGCCTCGCCCTTGAGCTGCAGCCGGCGCTTGACGCCCGTGTACGCCGCGATCGCCCCGGCCAGCTCGGCGGCCGGGATCCCGAGCGCCACGCCCGCCGCCAAGGCCGCGACCGCGTTGTGCGCGTAGTGCCGTCCGGGGACGGAGACCGCGAAGGTCAGCCGCTCGCCGTCCAGGTCGACGGTGACCTCGCTCCTGAGGCCCTGCGGCACGACGGACAGGATCCGCACCGAGGCGTCCGCGGACTCGCCGTAGGTCACCACCTTCACCCCGCGTCCGGCGATCCGCCGGGTCAGCTCGCGGGCGCCCTCGTGGTCGGCGGCGATCACCAGGGTGCCGCCCTCGGTGATCCGGCCCACGAACGTCTCGAAGGAGGCGTAGATCTCTTCCATGGACGCGTAGTTGGCGTGGTGGTCGAGCTCGACGTTGAGGACGATCGCGACCTCGGGCGCGTACGTGTGGAAGCTGCGGTCCGACTCGTCGGCCTCGGCGACGAAGATGTCCCCCTCGCCGTGCAGGGCGTTGGAGCCGGGCGCGTCCAGGTCGCCGCCGATCGCGTAGGAGGGCCGCAGGCCCAGTTCGCCGAGCGAGACGGCCAGCATCGAGGTGGTGGTGGTCTTGCCGTGCGTGCCGGCGACGGCGATCGGACGCAGCCCCTCCATCAGCGCGGCGAGCGCGTCGGAGCGGTGCACGACGGGGATGCCCAGCTCGGCGGCGCGGGCCAGCTCGGGGTTGTCCTGGCGGATCGCGGAGGACACGACGACGCAGCTGGCGTCGTCGGCCAGGTGCGCGGCGGCGTGCCCGATGTGCACGGTCACGCCGAGCGCCCGCAGCGCCCCGGCCGTGGCCGACTCCTTGGCGTCGCTGCCCGCGACGACGGCTCCGCGCTGGGCGAGGATCTTGGCGATCCCCGACATCCCCGCCCCACCGATGCCGATGAAGTGCGGTCGGTCCATGGCGGTGGGAAGGCCGGGTGCCATGCGGTTCTCCAAGTGCGGCGTGACGGGTCTGGGCGCCCCCACCTTATTTCAGCGGCGCCGGGGGCCGCGCCAACCCGGGACCCGGCGCCTTGCGGGCTACGCCTTGCTGTGCGAGAAGAGCTTCAGCACCGGCACGCCGACCTTGTGCCGGGCGCGCGAGGCCCAGTCGCGGTGGAAGAACTCCTCCACGTAGTGCGGGTCGGTGAGCACGATCACCTCGTCCGCCCCGGCCTCGGCGACCAGGGACTTCAGCGCGTCCAGCGGGTGGTCCTCGATCAGCCGGCCCTGGGCCGGGCTCCCGGAGGCGCGCAGTGCGGCGAGGGAGACCTCCAGGGCCCGCTGCCCCACGCTCAGCGCCTCCTCGCCCTCGGGGGTCTCGCCCTCGCGCACGGCCTCGTCCAGTTCGCCGAGCGCCACGTCGTCGATGGCCCGCAGCAGCCGGTCCGCCTGCTCGCCGCGCGGCTGCAGCAGCACCTGGAAGGACACCTCCTCCTCGCCGTGCAAGGTCGTGACGAACTCCACGTCGGCGGATGTCAGGGCCTTCTCGATCATCAAAACGCTTGTGAACACCAGGCGCCCCTTCTGCTCCGGGGGCCTCGGGGCCCCACTCCTGCGTGGGCCGTGGCGGGCCCTGCGGAAACCATCCTGCCCCGTGATCGCACGGGTACTGCCGGATTCAGTGTGCCCTGCGGAAACCGAACAGAACGACACATCCCGCTCATACTCGGCCCGGCGGCGGCCCTCGCTCGCGTCCGGACCCGGCGGCCGCACTCCCGGCCGCCGCCACCTCCTACCCCGGCCCCGGCGGTTCAGTGCGCCGCGGGCCGCCCGTACCGCGTGAAGAGGAAGCCGTCCTCCTCCAGCACCGACAGCAGCGCGAAGCGGTGCGGGACGGCGACGGCCGGCCCCCCGGCGATGCGCTGCGCGTCGCCCGCGGTGAGCGTCGGCGAGAGGGTCAGGCACAGTTCGTCGAGCACCTCCGCCGCCACCAGCTGCCCCAGCAGCCGCGGACCGCCCTCGGTGAGCAGCCGGGTGTGCCCGAGCCCGGCCAGGGCCGGCACGACCCGGGCGGGGTCGACGCCGGCACCCTCGCCCGCGGTGACCACCCGGACGCCCGCCTTCTCCGCGGCGGCCACCCGGTCCGGTGGGGCCGCGGCGCCGGTGAGGACGAGCGTGGGCACCAGGGGGGAGGTGAACAGCGGCAGGGAGAAGTCCAGGTCGAGCCCCGCGGTGACGACCGCGATCGCCGGTGCGGGCCCTTGGCCGGCCGCCTCGCGGGCGGCGGCGAAGTCGGCACGCGCGCGTGCGGGCCGGTACCCCTCCCGGCGCACCGTCTCGGCCCCGACGACCACGACGTCCGCCAGCGCCCGCAGTGTGCCGAAGATCCGCATGTCGGCCGGGTGGGAGATGGGCTGCGAGCGCCCGTCGTGCTGGGCGGCGCCGTCCAGCGTGGACACCATGTTGGCCCGCAGGCAGGGCACGGGCTCCCCGGCGCCCGGCTCGGGGTAGGCGTAGGCGGCGGCCAGTTCGGCCGGGCCCCACTCCCGTCCGGTTCCCCCGCCGGGTGCGCCAGCGGGCGCCGGAGCTGCTGTTTCATCGGTCACAGGGAACAGACGTCGCATGCCGTGCAGTGTTCCACGCGCCGTAGCATGGTGAACCGTGTCCTCCTCCCCCGCCGCATCCGGAACCGGCCCCGTGACCGACCCGGCCCCGCTGTCGCTGTGCGCCCGTGAGCCGCACGTGCCCGCGGACCGCCTGGTCGCCGAGATGGTGCCGCCGCCCCGGTTCGACTCCGTCCGCTTCAGCACGTACATCCCGGACCCGAACCAGCCCAGCCAGACCGAGGCCGTGTCGGTCCTGGAGGGCTTCGCGGCCGGGCTCGGCGGGAGCGCCGCGCCGGGCAGGCGGCGCCTGTTCGGTTTCGGCAGGGCGGCGAGGCAGGCCCCCTCGGGCCCGCGCGGCGTCTACCTCGACGGCGGTTACGGCGTCGGCAAGACCCACCTGCTCGCCTCCCTCTGGCACGCCACCCCGGCGGAACCCGCCCTGAAGGCGTTCGGGACGTTCGTGGAGCTGACCAACCTGGTCGGCGCGCTCGGCTTCCAGCAGACGGTGCGGACCCTGTCCGGCCACCGCCTGCTCTGCATCGACGAGTTCGAGCTGGACGACCCGGGCGACACCGTGCTGGTGTCGACCCTGCTCGGCAAGCTGGTCGAGGCGGGCGTCGCGCTCGCCGCCACGTCCAACACGCTGCCCGGCAAGCTCGGCGAGGGCCGGTTCGCGGCGGCCGACTTCCTCCGCGAGATCCAAGGCCTGTCCGCCCACTTCCGCGCCCAGCGCATCGACGGCGAGGACTACCGCCACCGCGGTCTGCCCGAGGCGCCGCCGCCGTTCTCCGAGGAGCAGGTGACCGCGGTGGCGCACGCCACCGAAGGCGCCTCCCTCGACGCGTTCCCCGCCCTGCTGGAGCACCTGGCCCGCGTCCACCCCAGCCGCTACGGCGCCCTGACCGACGGGCTGAGGGCGGTGTGCCTCACCGGGGTGCAGCCCGTCCCCGACCAGTCCACGGCGCTCAGGCTGGTCGTCCTCGCGGACCGCCTCTACGACCGCGAGGTGCCCGTGCTGGCGTCGGGGCTGCCGTTCGACCGGCTGTTCAGCGAGGAGATGCTGAAGGGCGGCTACCGCAAGAAGTACTTCCGGGCGATATCCCGGCTCACCGCCCTCGCCCGCGACGCGGGCACCCTGGCCACGTCCGGTTGACCAGCGCCCCGACCGCGCACCGACCGCCGCGCGGGGGCTCCGCTTCAGGCCATCCCACCCACGTTTTTCGGGCTCTCTTCAGCCGGAAACATCAAGTTAACCCTGCAAATGACTTTGCAGGGTTAATGTTGTTTCTTGACCAGCCGTTGACCAACTGCTGGTCCGCGCCGGACGGGTGACGCGGTGAAGGGGGGCGCATGTTCCGAGGTGAGACGGCACGGATCGTGGTGACGGTCCTCGCCGCCGCCCTGCTGGCCCTCCAGCTGTTCGCACCCGCACCTTCGTTCGCATCCGCGCACACGGGCAGTGAACCTCAGGCCAAGGCGGGTCTCGGAAGCACTTCCCCCGGGACCTCCCCGGGCCCCGGAAACACGCCCGCCGGACCCGCCCCGCGGGACGAGACGGCCTCGTGCCGCACGGCACCTGCCGGAGACCCGACCGGTCCCCTGCGCACCCGCGCCCGGTCCCACCCCGCCGACCGCGCCCCCTCGGCGTCCGGCCGCCCACTGCCGCGGCTGCTCACGCGGGCGGCCACGCAGCCGTCCGGCCCCGCCACCGCGCGCACCTCCAGACCCCCCGTGACGCACACCCCGGCGACGCTGCAGGTCTTCCGCTGCTGAGCCGCGGCGCACTCCCCCCCCACCCTTCGTCATGCCCGTCCGACGCGCCCCCACTGCGCGCCAGGAGGATTCACCACGCCATGCAGCCCCTCATCGACAACGCCCGCACGTTCGGCCGGCGCACTGAGGAGTTCGCCCGCCTCGCCGAAGGCCAGTCCCCCGACGTCCTGTTCATCACCTGCTCCGACTCCAGGGTCGTCCCGGCCCTGATCACGGGCGCCCGCCCCGGCGAGCTGTTCGAGCTGCGCACCGCGGGCAACGTCGTTCCCCCCCACTCCCTCGACCACCCCACCTCCGAGGCCGCCACGATCGAGTACGCGGTCGGCGTGCTCGGCGTGAAGGACATCGTGGTCTGCGGCCACTCGCACTGCGGCGCCGTGGGCGCCGTGGTGCGCGGCGACGACCTCGACGCCGTGCCGGCGGTGCGCGACTGGCTCGCGCACGCCGCGGACCGGCCCGAGTGCGCCGACCCGGCCGACCCGACGGTCGCCGAGGCCGTGCAGAACCACGTCCTCACCCAGGTGCTGCGGCTGCGCTCCTACCCGTGCGTCGAACGGCGGCTCGCCCGGGGCGGACTGGGTCTGCACGCCTGGTACTACGAGGTGCACACCGGGGTCGTACGGCAGCACCGCGCGCAGACCGACACCTTCGAGACGCTGTGAGGGACGCCGTGGCCACGTTCCCCCACTTACGGCAGGACTTCACCGCCTCGCTCGTCGTGTTCCTGGTCGCCCTGCCGCTGTGCGTCGGTGTCGCCGTCGCCTCCGGTGTCCCGGCCGAACTCGGCCTGGTCACCGGCATCGTGGGCGGCCTCGTCACCGGCCTGCTGCCGGGCAGCAGCCTGCAGGTGTCCGGTCCGGCCGCCGGTCTGACCGTGCTGGTCTTCGAGGCGGTCCAGGAGTACGGGCTGCCCGCGCTCGGCGTGATCGTGCTGGCCGCGGGGCTGCTCCAGCTCCTCATGGGCGCGCTGAAGCTCGGCCGCTGGTTCCGCGCCATATCCCTCTCGGTCGTCGAGGGCATGCTGGCCGGCATCGGCCTGGTGCTCATCGCCGGGCAGCTGTACGCGGCAGCCGGGCTGAAGGCTCCCGCCTCCGGCGTCGACAAGATCCTGGGCCTGCCCGGTGCCGTCGTGGACGCGGCCGGCAGCACGGCGGCCCTGACCTCCCTCGCGCTCGGCGCGGCCACCGTCGCGGTCATGGTGCTGTGGAAGCGGCTGCCCGAACCGGCCCGGGCCGTTCCGGGCGCCCTCGCCGCGGTGGTGCTGGCGATCGGGGCGACCGCGCTGTTCGACCTGCCGGTCGCCACCGTCGAGGTGCAAGGGCTGCTCGGCTCGATCCAGCCGCCCGGCCCGGACGTCCTCACGGGCCTCGGGGCGGGCGTCGTCGGCACGATCATCGCCTTCACGCTGATCGCCTCCGCCGAGAGCCTGTTCAGCGCCGCCGCGGTGGACCGGCTGCACGACGGCCCGCGCACCCGGTACGACAAGGAGCTCATGGCGCAGGGCGCGGGCAACACGGTCTGCGGCGTGCTCGGCGCACTGCCGATGACGGCGGTCATCGTGCGCAGCTCGGCGAACGTCGCGGCGGGCGCCCGGACCAAGGCGTCCCGGGTGATGCACGGCCTGTGGCTGCTGCTGTTCGCCGCGCTCCTGCCGGCCACGCTGGCGCTGATCCCGCTGCCCGCGCTCGCCGGCATCCTGGTCCACGCGGGCTTCAAGCTGATCCCGTTCGCCAAGATCGTGCCGCTGTGGCGGGAGCACCGCGGCGAGGCCCTGATCCTCGTGGTCACGGCGGTGTCGATCGTCGCCGTGAACATGTTCGAGGGCGTGCTCGTCGGTCTGGCGCTGTCGGTCGTCAAGACCGCCTGGGAGGCCTCGCACGTCAAGCTGGAGACCGTCGACAAGGGCGCCGGGCCGATCCAGGTGCACCTGTCGGGCAACGCGACGTTCCTGCGGCTGCCGAAGATCCTGGACAGCCTGGAGGGCCTCCCGCAGGACCGGCCCGTCGAGCTGGACCTGTCGGGCCTGCACCACCTGGACCACGCCTGCCGCACCGCTCTGGAGAGCTGGGCCGCGCGCCACAGCACCGCCGGCACGGAGCCGGTGAAGGTCACCCGGGGCGAGGGGACGCGGACCGCGCCGCCGGCGCAGGAGGTCACCGCCGCCTAGCCGGTCGCTTCCTCCCGGTCCGGGGCAGGCGCGCACCCGCGCGTGCCCCGGGCCGTCCCGTGTCCGGCCCCGGCCGCCCGGGCATGGCCTCCCGCCCGGGTGCGGGCATATCGTTGCAGAAAGGCACGAAGAACCGGACCTCGAACGGGAGGTCGGCATGGTCGAAGAGCTGATCGCCGCCGCCGCGGCGGCGGGGGCCGCCTGCCTGGTCTACGTGGCGTCGGCGGCGCGCGTGGTCAAGCAGTACGAGCGCGGGGTGGTCTTCCGGCTCGGCCGGCTGCACGGCGACGTACGGCGGCCCGGCTTCACGATGGTCGTCCCGGCGGTCGACCGGATGCGCAAGGTCAACCTGCAGATCGTGACCATGCCGGTCCCGGCCCAGGAGGGCATCACCCGCGACAACGTGACCGTGCGGGTCGACGCGGTCGTGTACTTCAAGGTGGTGGACCCGGCGGCCGCGGTCGTCAACGTCGAGGACTACCGCTTCGCCGTGTCGCAGATGGCGCAGACCTCGCTGCGTTCGATCATCGGCAAGAGCGAGCTGGACGATCTGCTGTCCAACCGCGAGAAGCTCAACCAGGGCCTGGAGCTGATGATCGACAGCCCCGCCGTGGAGTGGGGCGTGACCATCGACCGGGTGGAGATCAAGGACGTCTCCCTGCCGGACACGATGAAGCGCTCGATGGCCCGCCAGGCCGAGGCCGACCGCGAGCGGCGGGCCCGGCTGATCAACGCCGACGCGGAGTACCAGGCGTCCAAGAAGCTGTCCCAGGCCGCCCAGCAGATGGCCGACACGCCCTCGGCCCTGCAGTTGCGGCTGCTGCAGACGGTGATGGCCGTGGCGGCGGAGAAGAACTCCACCCTGGTGCTGCCCATCCCGGTGGAGCTGCTGAGGTTCCTCGAGAGGGGCGGCCATGAGGGTGGTCCGCAGACGGCGGCGCAGGACACCCTCGACCGTGCCGAGCAGGCCGGTCAGGCCCTGGAGGAGCTGCGGCGCTCCGTCGAGCGGTGACCCGCGCCGCCCGCGTGGTTCCCGCCGCCCGCACCAGGTGGTAGACACAGCGGGATCACAGTTCCTGTCCGCCAGCAGGAAGGTTTCCCCATGACCAAATCCGGTCGCTTCGCCACACGACGTCAGGTGCTCGCCGGGACGGGCGCCCTGGGTGTCGGGATCGCGTTCTCCGGCGCCCTGTCGGAACTCTTCGCCGGTACCGCCGCCGCGCAGACCCTGGGCCACACCGGCTACGGCCCGCTCGTCCCCGACCCGAAGGACGTCCTCGATCTGCCGGAAGGTTTCCGCTACCGGATCCTCTCCCGCGAAGGGGACCCGCTCCGCTCGGGTGAGGGCGACGTCCCCTCCAACCACGACGGCATGTCGGCCTTCGCGGGCCGGGGCGGCCGCGTCCACCTGGTGCGCAACCACGAGAACCGCGCCAACGGCAAGATCCCCGTCCCCGCGGTCGAGGGGCTGACCTACGACCCGGCCGGCAAGGGCGGCTGCACCGCGCTGACGCTGGACTCCCGCAACGACGTCCTGTCGGAGCGCGTCGGGATCGCCGGCACGGCCGTCAACTGCGCGGGCGGTCCCACCCCTTGGGGCACCTGGCTGACCTGCGAGGAGACCGAGGACAAGGCGGGCACCAACGGCTACACCAAGGACCACGGCTTCATCTTCGAGGTCGATCCGGTCGATCCGTACCGCACCGGGGCCGTGCCGCTGACGGCGATGGGCCGCTTCCCGCACGAGGCGATCGCCGTCGACCCGCGCCGGGGCGTGGTGTACGAGACCGAGGACGCCTTCGACAAGCCCTTCGGGCTGTTCTACCGCTTCCTGCCGAGGAAGCCGCTGGGCGGGCGGGGTTCGCTGCGCGCGGGCGGACGGCTCCAGGCGATGCGGGTGCCGGGCGTGCCCGACCTGTCGACCGTCCAGGAGATCGGCGCCGAGTTCGACGGCGTCGAGTGGGTGGACGTGCCGGACCCGCTGGCCGCGCAGACCCCCATCCGGTTCCAGGACTTCGGCCGCAAGGGCATCACGCACGCGCAGAAGCTGGAGGGCTGCTACTGGGGTGGCCGGTCGGTGTACTTCGTGTCCTCCTTCGCGCACCGCTCGGACGGTTCGGCGGCCGACCACTACGGCCAGGTCTGGCGCTACGACCCGGAGCGCCGCCGGCTGACCCTGGTGATCGTCTTCGGTCCGGACACCGACGTGCAGATGCCGGGCGAGTCCCCCGACAACATCTGCCTCGCGCCCAGCGGCGGCCTGATGGTCTGCGAGGACGGCGACGGCGCCCAGCACGTCTTCGGCGTGACCCGGCGCGGCGAGGTCTACGCGATGGCCCGCAACCGGCAGAACATCGGCACTCCCGAGGAGCCGGAGTGGGGTGAGTTCGCGGGCGTGACCTTCTCGCCCGACGGCGACACGATGTACGTCAACTGCTACACGCCGGGGACGACGTTCGCGGTGACGGGGCCCTGGCGGCGCTAGCCGGGACCACGTCGCTCACGAGGCCGGGTCCGCACGGCCCGGGCCGGGGTCCGACCCCGGTCCGGGCCGCAAAGCGGGGCCCTCGCCGGCACTGACGCGGGCCCGCCGGGGTACTCGCTGGTACATGAGCGAGAAGCAGCAGGTCAGGGGCTCGTACTGGCTCGAGACGGCACCGGAGGGCCGCCATCCGGCACTGGCGGAGGACCTGGACGTCGACGTGGCGGTGATCGGAGCCGGGATCGCGGGGCTGTGCACGGCGTGGGAACTGGCCCGGGCCGGTCGCAGCGTGGCGGTCCTGGAGGCGGGCCGGGTGGCGGCCGGCGTCACCGGGCACACGACCGCCAAGGTCACCGCCCAGCACTCCCTCGTCTACGACAAGCTGCGGCGCACCCGCGGCCCCGAGGGCGCGCGCCTGTACGCCCGCTCGCAGTCCGAGGCGATCGAGCACGCGGCCCGGGTGGCCGCCGAACTGGGCGTCGACTGCGACTGGGAGGCGCGCAGCGCCTACACCTACGCCAGTGACCCGGGCCGGGTGGACGAACTGCGGGCCGAGGCGCGTGCCGCGGCCGAGGCGGGGCTGCCCGCCTCGTTCGTCACGGAGACCGGCCTGCCCTTCGAGGTGGCCGGCGCGGTGAAGGTCACCGGGCAGGCGCAGTTCCATCCCCGCAAGTACCTGCTGGCCCTCGCCGCCGATCTCGCCGGGAACGGCGGGCGGATCTTCGAGGAGACCACCGTCCTCGGCATGGAGGAGGGCGAGCCGTGCCGGCTGTCGACCTCGACCGGGGCGAGTGTGCGGGCCCGGGACGTCGTCGTCGCGACGCACTACCCGGTGTTCGACCGGGCCCTGCTGTTCACCCGGCTGACGCCGAAGCGGGAGCTGGTCGTGGCGGGGACCGTCCCGGCCGGGCAGGACCCGGACGGCATGTACATCACGCCCGACGAGAACACCCGCTCGGTGCGCACGGCCCCGTACGACGGGGACCGGCGGCTGCTCATCGTCACCGGCGAGCACTTCACCCCGGGCACGGGCGACACCCGGGCGCGCTTCGAACGCCTCACCGCCTGGGCCACCGGGCACTTCCCCGGCCTGGAGGTCACGCACCGCTGGGCCACGCAGGACAACACCCCCACCGACACCGTGCCGATGGTGGGCCTGCTGCACCCGGGCGCCCGGCACTCCTACGTGGCCACCGGCTTCGGCGGCTGGGGCATGACCGGCGGCATCATGGCGGGCCGCCTGCTCGCGGCGCAGATCACCGGCGAGGAGTGCGAGTGGAGCGGGCTGTACGACCCGCGCCGGGTGAAGCCGGCCGTGCGGGAGGCCCCGTCGTTCCTGAAGACGCAGGCCAAGGTGGCCGGGCACTTCGTCGGCGACCGGCTGCGGCCGTCCCCGCCGGTGGAGTCCCTGCCGCCCGGCGAGGGCGCCGTGGTCCGCGCGGACGGTCACCGGGTCGCCGTCTACCGGGACGACGACGGAGCCCTGCACGCGGTCTCCGCGCGCTGCACCCACCTGGGCTGCCTGGTCGACTTCAACGCCGCCGAACGGGCCTGGGAGTGCCCCTGCCACGGCTCGCGCTTCGACACCGACGGCAAGGTCATCCAGGGCCCGGCGACCAAGCCGCTGGAGAAGCGCGACATCTGACGGCCGGGTGACACCGGGGGCATCCACGCATGGCGGGACGCCCCCGGTCACATCTTCATACGGTGACCGTGCCCCCGTACCGTGCCGCCCCGCGCCGTCCCGTTCTGCGCCGTGCCCCCCTGCGCCGTGCCGCCGCCGTGTGCGCCCTGGCCTCGGCCCTCGCCGCCTGCGGCGCCGAACGGCCCCCGCGCCCCGCCTTCACCGCCGTGCAGGTTCCGGCGCCGCCGGCGCAGCCGCCGACCCTCGCACCCGGCCCCGCCGGCCTGACCCCCGTCTTCGCGCACGGCTCCCGCACCCGTGGCAGGCGCGTCGCGCTCACCTTCGACGCCGACATGACCGCGGGCCAGGGGGAACGGGCGGCGGCCGGCGAGCGCTTCGACCACCCCCGGCTGATCGCGACGCTGCGGACGCTGAAGGTGCCGGCCACCGTGTTCATGACCGGGCGGTGGGCCGAGGAGTACCCGGACCAGGCCCGCTCCCTGGGCCGGGACCCGCTCTTCGAGGTCGCCAACCACTCCTACAGCCACTACGCCTTCACCGGCGACTGCTACGGACTGCCCCAGGTGGCCGCCCGGCACATGCGCCGGGACGTGGAACGGGCGTACGCCGCGTTCCGCGCGGTGGGCGTGCCCGATCCCCTGCCCTACTTCCGCTTCCCCGGTGGCTGCTACGACCGGCCGGCCCTGAAGGCGCTGGCCCCGGCCGGGGTGACCGCCGTGCAGTGGGACGTGGTGGGCGGCGACGCGTTCGAGAAGGACCCGGACGTGGTGGTCCGGCAGGTCCTGGACGGGGTGCGGCCGGGGTCGGTGGTGGTCCTGCACTGCACGCGCAGCGCCGCCCCCGCCACCGAGCGGGCGGTCCGTGCGCTCGTGCCCGAGCTGCGGCACCGGGGCTACCGGTTCGTGAAGGTCTCCGACCTGATCCGCACCGCGGGTGACCGCCGCTGACCGTCCTACGCTGGAGGCATGAGCGAGGAGAACGACTACTGCCTGATCGACGCGGCCAGGCCGCCCCGGGCGGACGGGCCGCCGTACGCGGAGTGCGTGCTGTGCCGGGAGCCGACGGAGTACCCGGAGTCGTACAAGGGCATCACCTACTGCCCCACCTGCGAATGGCGCGAGGCCGAACGCACGTCCTGCTCGGGCTGAGCGCCCGTCCGTGCGATCTTCACGGCTGGCACACTGGTGGGCGTGAGCGCAGATCCGACGCCTGTGAGTGACAGTCCCTTCCGGTCCGACCCCTCCGCGCGCGACGAGGCGCCGCAGTTCGTGCTGCCGCTGGTCGTGCGGATCGAGCGGGCGGACCCCCCGGCCCGCACCGACGCGCTGGAGACGGCCGCCCGGGCCGTCCTGACGATCCTGGCCGACGAGCGGTCGGCGGGCGAGGGCGAGTGGGCGCGGGTGATGCGGGACTGGCAGGACGCCCGGATCCGCAAGGTCGTGCGCCGGGCCCGGGGCGCCGAGTGGCGGCGGGCCGAGGCCCTGCCCGGGATCACCGTGACCGGCAAGTCCGCCGAGGTGCGGGTCTTCCCGCCGGTCCCGCTGGACGGCTGGCCGAAGGATCTCGCCCGCCTCCAGGTCTCCGGCACCGACCTGGAGGACCCGCAGGAGCCGGGTGACGCCGACCCGGACGCCGTCGTGCTCTGGCTGAACCCCGAACTCGGCATGTCGGCGGGCAAGGCGATGGCCCAGGCCGGCCACGGTGCGCAGCTGGCCTGGTGGGAGCTGTCCGGGACCGAGCGGGCCGCCTGGCGGGACGCCGGCTTCCCGCTCGCCGTGCGCACGGCGGACCCGGCCCGCTGGTCCGGGCTGACCTCCGCGGGACTGCCGTTGGTCCGGGACGCGGGATTCACGGAGATCGCGCCCGGCTCGTGCACGGTGGTCGCCGACCACCCGGCGCTGCGCCGCTAGCGGCAGGCGGCGCGGGCGGGGGGCGCCACCCGTTCGGAGCAACCGCGGGCGCGCCGGACGCGGCCCGGTGCTCCAGTGGGGTTACCGGACAACCCCGACCCAGGAGGCAGCCATGAGCAGCGCCGCGACCCCTCCCCCCGCCCCTCCCGCCGACGACCGGAAGCCGGGCGGCTCCGGCGGCTCCGGCGACTCGTGGGCGGCGGGCGGCCTCGCCCTCGGCGCCACCCTGATGATCGTCTACGGCTTCTTCGCGATCTTCCAGGGCATCGCGGCGATCGCCAACGACGAGGTGTACACGAGCTTCGGCGACTACGTCTTCGAGTTCGACCTGACCGCCTGGGGCTGGATCCACCTGATCGTCGGCCTGCTGGTGATGATCGCCGGGTTCGGCCTGTTCACCGGGGCGACCTGGGCGCGGGCCGTCAGCGCGGTCGTGGTCGGCCTGGCGCTGATCGCGAACTTCCTGTGGCTGCCGTACCAGCCGTTCTGGTCGATCATCATGATCGTGACCGGCCTGTTCGTCCTGTGGTCGGTGTTCAACTACCACTCCCCCCGCGGGGTCTAGGCCCGCTCGAGGCAGGCGGTGGCCGCCGCTCGCGTCCGGCGGCCACCGCGCTCCCCCGTGCTCGCCGCGTTCGGGCAGGGTTGCCCGAACCTCAAATGTTGCTCTGAAGCCGGGCCGTGCGGGGTTGGGGCGCGGACGGCCGGGCCATACCCCCGTCACGTCCGGGCATCGGCCGGGTGGAGGAGGGGGAACGATGGAGCGACTGGGGACGGGCATCGGGTGGCGCCCGGAGATCGCGGACGCCGTGGAGCGCATGCCGGGCATCGACTGGGTCGAGGCCGTGGCCGAGAACGTCTGCCCCGGGCATCTGCCCGCGTCGCTGCTGCGGCTGCGCGAGCGGGGCGTCACCGTGGTGCCGCACGGTGTCTCGCTGGGTCTCGGCGGCGCGGACCGGCCCGACGAGGGCCGGCTGGCCGCGCTGGCCGAGCGGGCCGAGGTCCTCGGCTCGCCGCTGGTCACCGAGCACATCGCGTTCGTCCGGGCCGGCGGGGCGCTGACGGCGACCCCGCACCTGGAGGCCGGTCACCTGCTGCCCGTGCCGCGCACCCGGGACGCCCTGGACGTGCTGTGCGAGAACGTGCGGATCGCGCAGGACGCCCTGCCGGTGCCGCTGGCCGTCGAGAACATCGCCGCGCTGCTGGCCTGGCCGGGTGAGGAGATGACGGAGGGCCAGTTCCTGTACGAGCTCGCGGACCGCACCGGGGTGCGGCTCCTGATCGACGTGGCCAACCTGCACACCAACCACGTCAACCGCGGCGAGGACCCGGCCGAGGCCCTCGCCGAGCTGCCCCTGGAGGCCGTCGCCTACGTCCATGTCGCCGGCGGCTTCGCACGCGACGGGGTCTGGCACGACAGCCACGCCCACCCCGTACCGCAGCCGGTCCTCGACATCCTGACCGACCTGGCCTCCCGCGTCCGCCCGCCGGGCGTCCTGCTGGAGCGCGACGAGAACTTCCCGGCCCCGGCGGAACTGGAGAGCGAACTGACCGCGATCCGCCGGGCCGTGGAGGCCGGGGCGGTCGAGCGGGTGAAGACCGAGGTACGCGCCACGGCGTATGCCCTCGCCGCCCACCGTCCGGAGCCCGTCCGCGCCGCCCGGGCAGGGGGTGCGCACGGCACCGGCGCCGCGACCGGGGACCCGGTGGCGGCGGGAGGACGGGCGACGCACACGGTCCGCGCCACCGCGCACCGGACGGCGGCGAGCACCCTCCCCAGCGGGCGTCCGGCCGGTGTGTCGGGGGCCGAGGGGGCGGAGGAGGCGCGGGAGAGGCTGGGGCTCGCGCAGGCCGCGCTGCTGTCGGCGCTGGTCGCGGGGACGCCCGTGCCCGAGGGGTTCGACCGGGTGCGGATCGGCGTGCAGGCGCGGGCGCTCGCCGCGAAGCGGGCCGACGTCGTGGCCAAGGTGGCACCGGAGCTGCCGGAGATCCTGGGCCCGGAGTACCGCCCGGCCTTCCTCGGCTACGCCCAGGCCCGGCCGATGACCGGCGGCTACCGCCACGACGCCCTGGCCTTCGCCGCGCACCTGCTGGCCGCCGGGCTGCCCGGGGACCCGGCGGCCCGGCGGGAACTGCGCGAGTGGTGGCTGGACCGGTCGGGGCCGAAGCCGCGTTCCGGCCGCCCGGCCCACCGGCTCGCCCGCGCCACACGCCGGGTGCTGCTGCGGCGCTGACGCCCGGCCGAGCGTACGCCCCGGCAGGGGTGGAACGGAACGTCACATCCCGGCAACGCTGCGTCCGTATCGTGGACGAGGCATGGTGTTCCCGCGTCGGCGTCACATACAAACGACATATGCTCTGGGTCCTTCTCCTCCTGGCGGCCTGGGCCGTGGCCGGCACGGCGTGCACGCGCCTGTGCCTGGCGGCCGTACGGGCCGCGGCCGGAGGCACCGGCACCGGCCGGGACCGCGAACTCACCCTGTACGAGGCGGCGTTCCTCTCCGGCGGGCCCCGGCGGGTCGCCGACGTGACACTGGTGGCGATGGCCCGGCAGCGCCGGCTGCTGCTGGCCCACACCGGCTGGGCCACGGTCGTCGACCCGCGCGGACGGGACGAGATGGAGCGGTCGGTGATAGGGGCCATCGGCCCCGAGGGGCAGAGCCGCATCGCCCCGGTGCGCAGCACGGCCGCCGCGGCGGAAGCGGTGCGCGGCATCGCCGACGGGCTGGTCCGCGCGGGCCTCGCGGTGCCCGACAGCGCCCGGACGACGGTCGCTTCGGGGGTCCGCCAGGTGCGCCGCGCCGCCGTCGCCGTCCTGGGTCTCGGGCTGCTCGCGCTGCTGCTGCCCCTCCCGCCGGACCTGCCGCGCCACCTGGTCGCGCTGTGGTTCGGGCTGCCGCTGGCGCTCACCCTGAGCTGCCTGGCCCTCGCTCGGATCGAGGTGCACCCGTACGCGCGCTGGGCCTCCCCGGCAGGTCAGCGGCTGCTCGGCACCCTGGCCCGCAGCGCGGACGGCGCCGACGACGACCGTACGTACCTCACGTCCGTGGCCGTGCGCGGCGTCCGGGCGATCGGCGAACCGGAGCTGCGCGCGGCCTTCACCCACCGGCAGGCGCGCGGCTGACGCGCCGCGGGGCGCTCGGGGGTGTGCTCACCCCGAGCCGGAGCCGCGCGGCGGTCCCGTACGAGCCGGGACCGCCGTGCGGCGGGGCCGATCAGGCCAGGCCGGCGACCAGGTCGGCGATGTCCTTGCGGCGGCCGGTGTAGAACGGCACTTCCTCACGGACGTGGCGGCGGGCCTCCGAAGCGCGCAGGTGGCGCATGAGGTCGACGATGCGGTACAGCTCGTCGGCCTCGAAGGCGAGGATCCACTCGTAGTCGCCGAGGGAGAACGAGGCGACGGTGTTGGCGCGCACGTCCGGGTAGCCGCGGGCCATCTTGCCGTGGTCGGCGAGCATGCGGCGGCGGTCCTCGTCGGGCAGCAGGTACCAGTCGTAGGAGCGCACGAAGGGGTAGACGCTCACGTAGTCGCGGGGCGTCTCGTCGGCGAGGAACGCCGGGATGTGCGAGCGGTTGAACTCGGCGGGGCGGTGCAGCGCCATGTTCGACCAGACGGGCTCCAGGGCGCGGCCGAGCTCGGTGCGGCGGAAGAGGTTGTACGCCTCCTGCAGCGCGTCGCTGGTCTCCGCGTGCCACCAGATCATGACGTCGGCGTCGGCGCGCAGGCCCGAGACGTCGTAGGTGCCGCGGACGGTCACGTCCTTCGCGGCGAGCTGGTCGAACAGCTCCCGGACCTCGTCGGCGTACCCGGCGCGGTCGTCGGGCAGGACGTCCTTCAGCTTGAAGACGGACCACAGCGTGTAGCGGATGACCTCGTTGAGGTCCTTGGCCAGCTTGCCCTTGTTCGGGATCCTGCCGGGTTCGGTGGTGGAGGCGTCGTCACTCATGTCCCTCATTCTCCCGCTCCGCCGTGCAGGCTCTGCACCGGGTGTGCGGTGAGCTGCTGCACACCGCGCGGGTCGCCGTGGATCTGATCGACGGCGGCCCGGGCGCCGGCGATGCAGGCCGGGATGCCGACACCGTCGTACGGGGCTCCGCACAGCGCCAGGCCGGGCAGCGCGGCGACGTGCGCGCGGATGCGGGCCACCCGCGCGTGGTGGCCGACGGGGTACTGGGGCAGGCCGCCGTCCCAGCGGGTGACCCGGTTGGCGACGGGCGTGGCGTCCAGCCCGGTCGCCTCCTTCAGGTCGCGGCGGGAGACGTCGACCAGCTCGGCGTCGTCGCGCTGGAGGATCTCCGTCTCGCCGTGGCGTCCGACGGAGGTGCGCACCAGGAGCAGGCCGGGGTTCTCCTCGGCGATCCACCCCCACTTGTGCGAGGCGAAGGTGGACGCCTTGATGGTGCGTCCGTCCACCGGCGGCACCAGGAACCCGCTGCCCTCGGGCAGGGCGGCCTCGTCGCGGCGGTAGGCGAGGGTGACCAGGGCCATGGAGGCGTACTCGACGGTGTCCAGCTCGGCGGCGGCCCCGGGGCTCTCCTCGCGCAGCAGCCGTGCGGCGGCCGGGGCGGGGACGGCGACGATCACGGCGTCCGCCCGCCAGGTGCGGTCCCCGGAGGCGACCAGCCAGCCGCCCTCAGGGGTGCGGCGCAGCCGGGTCGCCGGCGTGCCGGTGAGGATCTCGCCGCCGCGGGAGCGGACCGACTCGGCGACGGCGAGCGGCAGGGTGCCCACGCCGCCGCGCAGGCCCGTGAAGACCGGGCCGGTCTGCCGGGCCGCGGCCGCCCGCTCCTGGATCGCGCGCACGCCCTCCGTCAGGGAGGTGTGGGTCCGGGCGACCTGGAAGAGCTGGGGGACGGCCGAGCGCAGGGAGATGCGGTACGCGTCGCCCGCGTAGACGCCGCCCAGCAGGGGTTCCACCAGCCGGTCGACGACCTCGCGGCCCAGGCGGGCCGCCACGTACTCGCCGACGGCCACGTCGTCGCCGACCTCCGTGCGGGGCAGCTCGGCGTCGCGCCCGATCCGGTCCAGGCCCTCCTGGGACAGCACGCCGGACAGGGCCGCCGCGGTGCCGGGCACGCCCATCACGTGCCCCTTGGGCATGGGCCGCAGCGCGCCCCGGGTCCACAGGGAGGCCGTCGCGGTGGCCGGCGGCTGGAGGTGGTCCGCGAGGCCGACCTCGCGGGCGAGCTCCACCGCCTCGGGGCGGCGGGCCAGCATCGACTCGGCGCCCAGGTCCACGCGGGCGCCGGCGATCTCCCCGGGCAGCAGCTTGCCGCCGACCCGGCCGGACGCCTCCAGCACGGTCACCCGCGCCCCTTGCTGCAGAAGCCGGTGCGCGGCGGCCAGCCCCGCGATGCCCGCCCCGACGACGACGACCCGACCCGTGCCCTCGCGGGCGTGAACTTCGCGCATGCCCCCAGCCTCTCAGACCCCGCCGGGTGTGCCGCCGCGCCCCGGTGTCCGTCCCGAGTCCCGGCCGTGACCGCATCGGGACCGTCCCGGGCGAACGCCGGGCGGCGCACCGGCGTCGAAGAGGCATCAGGCGAATCGAACCCGGGGGATGCCCGCATGCGCACACGACGACCCGTACGACACTCCGCCCCGCCGCTGGCCGCCCTGCTGCTGGCCGCGGCCCTGGCGCTCACCGGGTGCAGCGGCGCCGGAGACGACTCCGGCAGCAAATCGGCCGCCGACCGCGGAGCCGCAGCCCAGTCCGACGGCAAGGCCCCTGGTGACCGGGCCGCCGGCGGCGAGGCCGGGGCGGGCGGCGCCGCGAACGGCGCCCGGGCGACCGCGCCGCCGAAGCTCACCGGCAGCGCCGTCATCCGCACCGCCGAACTGACCGTGCAGGTCGAGGATGTGCCCGAGGCCCTGGACCGGGCGCGCACCCGCACCGAGAACGCGGGCGGCTACGTCGGCAACGAGACCACCACCCGCGACGCACGGGGCCGCGAGCGCACCCGCGTGGTGCTGCGCGTGCCCGCCGAGAAGTACGACGAGGTCCTCACCGACCTGGAGGGCTCCGGCAGGCTCCTGGAACGCAGCGCCAAGGCGGAGGACGTCACCGACCAGGTCGTGGACGTCGAGAGCCGCGTCAAGACGCAGCGCGCGAGCGTGGCCCGCATCCGGGAGCTGATGGACCGGGCGACCAAGCTGAGCGACGTGGTCACGCTGGAGGGCGAACTGAGCACCCGCCAGGCCGACCTGGAGGCGCTGCTCGCCCGGCAGGCGTCCCTGAAGGACCGCACCAGCCTGGCCACCATCACCCTGTCGCTGTCCCGGACGCCGGTGGCGGGGGCCGCCGAGGACGACGACCCGGGGTTCCTCGACGCGCTCGCGGGCGGCTGGCAGGCGTTCCTGACCATGCTGCGCTGGCTGGCCGTCGTCCTCGGCGCGGTGCTGCCGTTCGCCGCGGTCGCTGCGGCCCTGCTGCTGCTCTGGCTCAAGGTCGTACGCCCGCGGCTGCCCCGCCGTCCGCAGCCCGCGGCGGCGGGCACCCCCGGGCCGCTGCCGGCGGCCCCTCCGGTGCCGGCGCCCCAGCCCGGGCGGCCGGGCGGGCGGGACTGAAGTGACGTGCTCCCGTAGCGTGTTCGCATGAGCATCAGCGGTACGCGCAGGGAGCGGCTGGTCGTCGTCGGGGGCGACGCCGCGGGCATGTCCGCGGCGTCGCAGGCCCGCCGCCTGAAGGGCCCCGACGAGCTGGAGATCGTGGCGTTCGAACGGGGCCACTTCGCCTCGTACTCGGCGTGCGGCATCCCCTACTGGGTGGGCGGCGCCGTCACCGGCCGGGACGAGCTCATCGCCCGTACCCCCGAGGAGCACCGCGCCCGCGGCATCGACCTGCGGCTGCGCACCGAGGTCACCGCCCTGGACGTCGAGGGCCGCCGGGTGCGCGCCCGCGACCTCGACTCGGGCGCCGAGTCCTGGACGGCGTACGACAAGCTCGTGCTCGCGACCGGCGCCCGGCCCGTCCGGCCCGACATGCCGGGGGCCGAGGCCGAGGGTGTGCACGGCGTGCAGACGCTCGACGACGGCCAGGCCCTGATCGACACGCTGGAGGGCACCCGCGGCCGCCGGGCGGTGGTCGTCGGGGCCGGTTACATCGGTGTGGAGATGGCCGAGGCGCTCATCGACCGCGGCTACGAGGTGACGGTCGTCAACCGCGGCAGCGAGCCCATGTCGACCCTCGACCCGGACATGGGCCGCCTGGTGCACGAGGCCATGGAGGGCCTGGGCATCACGATGGCCGGCAACGCCGAGGTGACGAAGATCCTCACCCATGAGGACGGCCGGGTCCGCGCGGTGGCCACCCAGGACGCCGAGTTCCCCGCGGACGTCGTCGTCCTGGGCATCGGCGTGCGCCCCGAGACCTCCCTGGCACGGCGGGCCGGGCTGCCGCTCGGCGCGCACGGCGGTCTGCTCACGGACCGTTCGATGCGGGTGCGCGGCCACGAGGACATCTGGGCGGGCGGCGACTGCGTCGAGGTCTTCGACCTGGTCTCCGGGCAGGACCGGTACATCCCGCTCGGCACCCACGCCAACAAGCACGGCCAGGTCATCGGCACCAACGCCGGCGGCGGCTACGCCACGTTCCCGGGCGTGGTCGGCACGGCGGTGAGCAAGGTCTGCGACCTGGAGATCGCCCGCACGGGCCTGCGGGAGAAGGACGCGCACCGGGCCGGGCTGCGCTTCGAGGCGGTGACGGTCGAGTCGACCAGCCGCGCCGGCTACTACCCCGGCGCCTCCCCCATGACGGTCAAGATGCTCGCGGAACTGCGCACCGGCCGCCTCCTCGGGGTGCAGATCGTCGGCCGGGAGGGCGCGGGCAAGCGCGTCGACATCGCGGCGGTGGCCCTCACCGCCGGGATGACGGTGGAGCAGATGACCGCCCTGGACCTGGGCTACGCCCCGCCGTTCTCCCCCGTCTGGGACCCGGTCCTGGTGGCGGCCCGCAAGGCGGCGGCGAAGGTCCGCGGTTCCTCCTGACGCCCGGGCCTGCGCCCGAGGGGCGGGCGGAACCGCGCGAACGGCCCCGATGGGCCCGCCCGGCGGCGGACCCGCGGCCCCACGGGCGCGGCTCTACGCCGTCCCCGCCGTCCCGTTGATGCGGTCGATGGCCTGGCGCGCCTGCTCCGCCGGCGGCCGGGCCGGCAGGGACGACACCGACCCCGAGGAGGCCGTCACCGCCGCCGGCTGCTCTCCCGCCGGCTTCGCGTGCGCGGCCACCCGGGTCGACCGCAAGCGGTGGCTCACCGCCTCGTCCAGCGTCACGGGCCGCCGCATCTGGGTCGCCAGCCGGCCGGCCTCCTGGCCGAGCCGGGCCACGTCCTCCCAGGGCAGCCGCACCACCAGCGTCAGCTCCGCCTCGCCGTCGGGCAGGGCGTGCATCGGAGGAGTCACTCGGTCGTTCATCGCCTGTTCCTCACGTCGGCCCCGCGATGCGCCTTCCCCGCGCCGCGGGCGGTTGACGGTTCATACGCACGCGCGTGCGGCCGCGTTCACCGGGCCGGCCGATTCACCGCCGCCCGCCCGGGCACCCGTGGGCGGTGGTCATCCCCGTGTACGACGTCAACCCCGCGCGGCGCACCCCCTGGGTGACGTACGCGCTGCTCGCCGTGAACCTCGTGGTGTTCCTGCGCACCCCCGGCATGGCCGGATCCCTGACGGGCGAGTCGAGCCTGCCGCAGCTGTGCCACCTGGAGGCGTTCCTCGACCACTACGCGGCGGTGCCGCAGGAACTGATCCACCATCGGATGCCGTCCGTCGTGCCCACCGGCGGGACCGGCGTGGGACCGCAGGGAGCGGGCTGCGTGATCGGCCCGCCGTCCTACGACAAGTCTCCGGAACTGAGCGTGCTGACGGCGATGTTCCTGCACGGCGGATGGCTCCACCTGCTGGGCAACATGCTGTTCCTGTGGATCTTCGGCAACAACATCGAGGACCGCATGGGCCACGTCCGCTTCCTGCTGTTCTACCTGGTCTGCGGTTACGCGGCGGCCTACGGCTTCGCCCTGCTCGACACCGGCTCCACGGCTCCGCTGATCGGCGCCTCGGGGGCGATCGCCGGAGTGCTGGGCGCCTATCTGGTGCTGTACCCGAGGGCCCGGGTCTGGGTCCTCGTGCCGTTCCTGGTCTTCCTGCCGCTGCGGCTGCCCGCCTGGATCGTGCTGGGGCTGTGGTTCGTGCTGCAGGCGGTGTACTCCTGGGGCGCGGGCGTGTCCGCCGCCGGCACGGTGGCGTACGCGGCGCACGTCGTGGGCTTCGTGGCCGGCATGCTGATCGCCTGGCCGCTGCGCCCCGGGACGCCGGCGCCGCCCGAGCCGCGCGGCGTCCTGTTCGGCAGGCGCGCGCGGCCGGGCTGGTAGAACGGGCGGCCCGTCAGCGGGCGGTGTGCGTGTGGACGTACTCCACCAGGCGGGTCAGGGCGTCCGGGTCGGTGGACGGCATGACGCCGTGGCCGAGGTTGAACACGTGGCCCTCCAGGCCCGCCGCCGACTGGAGCACCTCGCGCGTCTTGGCCTCGACGGCCTCCGTGGGGGCGAACAGGACCGTCGGGTCGAGGTTGCCCTGGAGCGCCTTGCCGGGGCCGACCCGGCGGGCGGCCTCGTCGAGCGGGACGCGCCAGTCGACGCCGACGACGTCCGCGCCGGCCTCGCCCATGAGGCCCAGCAGTTCACCGGTGCCGACGCCGAAGTGGATGCGCGGCACGCCGTAGCCGGCCACCGCCTCGAAGACCTTCGCGGAGGCGGGCAGCACGGAACGCCGGTAGTCGACGGGGGCCAGGGCGCCGGCCCAGGAGTCGAAGAGCTGGACGGCCGAGGCGCCCGCCTCGATCTGCACCTTCAGGAACGCGGCGGTGATGTCCGCCAGGCGGTCCAGCAGGTCGGACCACAGCTCGGGGTCGCCGTACATCATCGCCTTGGCGTTCTCGTACGTGCGGGACGGGCCGCCCTCGACGAGGTAGCTGGCGAGGGTGAAGGGGGCCCCGGCGAAGCCGATCAGGGGCGTGGCGCCGAGCTCGCGGGTGAGCAGGCCGATGGCCTCGGTGACGTAGGAGACGTCCTCGGGGGTCAGGTCGCGCAGCTGCGCGAGGTCGGCGCGGGTGCGGATCGGGCGCTCGACGACGGGTCCGACACCGGGCTTGATGTCGAGGTCGATGCCGATGGCCTTGAGCGGGACGACGATGTCGCTGAAGTAGATCGCCGCGTCGACGCCGTGCCGGCGCACCGGCTGGAGGGTGATCTCGGTGACCAGCTCGGGCCGCATGCAGGACTCGAGCATCGGCACGCCCTCGCGGACCTTGCGGTACTCCGGCAGTGAGCGCCCGGCCTGCCGCATGAACCACACGGGGGTGTGGGGGACGGACTCGCGCCGGCAGGCCCTGAGGAAGGCGGAGTCGTACGGGGCGGACGGCTGCTGGGCCCGGGGGGCGTCGTTGGCACTCACGGGGCAAGTTTCGCACGCTGCCGGACGGCGTGATCCAGCCCCTGGACGGGCGCGGGGTGTCTAGCCCCGCGCGGGGCCCCGGTCACCGTAACCTTCCCGCATGGCTGCGGCTCAGGGACGACTGTCGGACGGCGCTGGCGGTATGGACGAAGCGAAGGACACCGGGAACGACCGGCGGGAGACGGACGAGGCCCCGCTGCCCTTCCGGGCCGCCGTCGACGCGCTGCGGGCGGCGCGTCTGCGGCCCCAGATCGAGGTGGAGCCGACGCCCGCCCCCAAGCGCCTGGCCCCCTGGGCCCACGCCCTGGAGGCCGCGGTCGTCGACGGCGACCAGGACCTGGCGGACGGCCGGCTGGTGCTGCTGCACGACCCGGCCGGGCACGACGCCTGGCGCGGCACGTTCCGCCTGGTGACGCTGGTGCGCGCCGAGCTGGAGCCGGAGATGGCGGCGGACCCGCTGCTGCCCGAGGTGTGCTGGTCCTGGCTGACCGGCGCGCTGCAGGCCCGCGGGCTGACCTACGGGGAGCCCAGCGGCACGGTCACGCGTGCGAGCTCCCACTACTTCGGCGGACTGTCCGCCCGTCCCGCCGCCTCGCAGATCGAGATCCGCGCGTCGTGGACGCCGCGCGAGGGCCTGGGCGGAGTGCCGGACACGGCCGCGCACCTGGCCTCCTGGTGCGACCTGCTCGCGCAGGTCGGAGGGCTGCCCCCGGCCGTGCCGGGCGACGCGTCGGTGGTGACGCTGCCCCAGCGGCGCGGGCCCCGCTCGCACTGACCGACCCCCCTGCACCGACCCCGTGCTGATCGAACCTGCACGGGGCGGTCAACCATGCCCTGCCGACGATCACACCTGAGTCCCCCTCTTGGCCGAATCACTTTGTCGATACGGCCACTTTCGACCGCGTAGCGACGCAGACCGAAACCGTCCGGCCTTCGAATGATCGACCGCGTGTCCGAATTGCACGGATTGTTATCACTGAATCGTGATCATTCTCTAAAGGCCGACGGGGTCGGTGCCGAAGACGACTGTGACCTTGAAAGCACGGTTCGTCCCGGCTTCACCCCCACGAGCCGGCCCCGTCCCGCACCCCAGGAGGCCTGGTGTCCGTTCTCCTCGAGCAGCCCGCAAGCCTGGTCGCCTACCGCCCGAACAAGCCGACCGCCATGGTGGTCGTGGCCGACCCGCGCGTCCGCTCCACCGTCACCCGCCACCTGTGGGCGCTCGGTGTGCGCGATGTCATCGAGGCCTCGTCCGTCGCGGAGGCTCGTCCCCGCATCGGCAACCCCCGCGACATCTGCGTCGCCGACGTCCACCTGCCGGATGGCTCCGGCCTCACCCTCCTGTCCGAGACCCGCGCCGCGGGCTGGCCCAACGGGCTCGCCCTGTCGGCGGCCGACGACATCGGCGCCGTGCGCAACGCGCTCGCCGGCGGTGTGAAGGGGTACGTCGTCACCGGCACCCGCACCAACGTCGGGCTCCCCACCCGGCCGGGCGCCGCCCCCATCGGCGCCGCCGCCGCCCGCCTGCACCGCCGCCCCCCGGGTGCCCCGAGCCACCCGGGCGGCTACCGCGAGCTCTCCGGCCGCGAGGTCGAGGTGCTGCGACTGGTCGCGGAGGGCCAGTCGAACAAGGCGATCGGCGTCTCCATGGGCCTGTCCGCGCTGACCGTCAAGAGCCACCTCGCCCGCATCGCCCGCAAGCTCGGCACGGGGGACCGCGCCGGAATGGTCGCTGTCGCCCTGCGGACCGGGATCATCCACTGACCCCGGCCGCGTCACCCACGGTTCGCGAACCCGCCTCTTCCCCGGCATGACTGGTTTGCGACCCCCCGGCGCCCGCCGACGGAACGTTCCGTCGGCGGGCGCTGTCCATACATGGATACCCTTGACAGGTGACCGACGCCCACGACACCGCAGCAGACAGCTCACTGCGAACCACCGGAGGCGCCCCTCCGGACGACGGCGGATCTTCTGCTACGGAGGCGCCGATCCCCCTGCTGGAACCGCGTGAGGGCATTCCGCCCGTCGTCGCGGACGAGGCCGCCCTGGCCCGGGTGATCGCCGCCTTCGCCGCGGGGTCCGGGCCCGTCGCCGTCGACGCCGAGCGGGCCTCCGGCTACCGCTACGGCCAGCGCGCCTACCTCGTGCAGCTGCGCCGCGAGGGCGCCGGCACGGCCCTGATCGACCCCGTGGCCTGCCCCGACCTGTCCGGTCTGGGCGAGGCCCTGTCCGGCGTCGAGTGGGTGCTGCACGCCGCCACCCAGGACCTGCCCTGCCTGCGCGAGATAGGCATGGTGCCCACCCGCCTGTTCGACACGGAGCTGGCCGGACGGCTCGCCGGGTTCCCCCGGGTCGGCCTCGGCGCCATGGTCGAGAGCGTCCTGGGCTTCGTACTGGAGAAGGGCCACTCCGCCGTCGACTGGTCGACCCGGCCGCTGCCCGAGCCGTGGCTGCGCTACGCGGCGCTGGACGTCGAGCTGCTCGTCGACCTGCGCGACGCGCTGGAGAAGGAGCTGGACCGGCAGGGCAAGCTGGAGTGGGCCCGCCAGGAGTTCGACGCGATCGCCTCGGCGCCGCCGCCCGAGCCGCGCAAGGACCCGTGGCGGCGCACCTCGGGCATGCACAAGGTCCGCCGGCGGCGCCAGCTGGCCGTCGTACGGGAGCTGTGGCAGGCCCGGGACCGGATCGCGCAGCGGCGGGACGTCTCCCCCGGCAAGGTGCTCGGGGACGCGGCGATCGTGGAGGCCGCGCTGGCCCTGCCCGCCAACGTGCACGCCCTGGCGGCGCTGACCGGCTTCGGCCACCGGATGGGCAAGCGCCAGCTGGAGCAGTGGCAGGCGGCCGTGGACCGGGCGAAGGCGCTGAGCGAGGCCCAGCTCCCCCAGCCGGGCCAGCCGGTCGCCGGGCCCCCGCCGCCGCGCGCCTGGGCCGACAAGGACCCCGTCGCCGCGGCCCGGCTGTCCGCCGCCCGGGCGGGGGTGTCGGCGCTGGCCGAGCGGCTCGGCATGCCGCAGGAGAACGTGATCACCCCGGACACCGTCCGGCGGGTGTGCTGGGAGCCGCCGAAGGAGGTCACCGCCGAGTCGGTCGCCCTGGCCCTGGCCGGCCACGGGGCGCGTCCGTGGCAGGTGGAGCAGGTGACGCCGGTGCTGGTGGAGGCGCTGAGCGCGCAGCCGTCGTAGGGGCCGTGGCCCTGCGGGGAGGAGGGGGCGTCGAGATCACGCCAAGATCTTCGGCGCCCCCGTCGCGTACCCGGGGGCGGTCCGTACCGCCGAAGGTGTGACCTTCACCGCTCCGCCTGTCAGGGCTGTGCAGCTACGTTACTCATAAGTAGCATGGGGACTGAGCGCGCGCTCAGCGCATCGCAGCAGCACTGCAATCCTGACCCTGGAGGAGAGCCATCGTGCCTCGTACCGTCAGGGACGTCGTCTTCGTCGACGGCGTCCGCACCCCGTTCGGCAAGGCGGGCCCGAAGGGCATCTACCACGAGACCCGTGCCGACGACCTCGTCGTGAAGGCGATCCGGGAGCTGCTGCGCCGCAACCCCGGTCTCGACCCGAAGAAGATCGACGAGGTCGCCATCGCCGCGACCACGCAGATCGGCGACCAGGGCCTGACCATCGGCCGCACCGCGGGCATCCTGGCCGGCCTGCCGCAGTCCGTGCCCGGCTACTCCATCGACCGCATGTGCGCCGGCGCGCTGACCGCCGTCACCACGGTCGCCGGCTCCGTCGCCTTCGGCGCCTACGACATCGCCATCGCCGGCGGTGTCGAGCACATGGGCCGCCACCCCATGGGCGAGGGCGTCGACCCCAACCCGCGGTTCGTCTCCGAGAAGCTGGTCGACGAGTCCGCCCTGTTCATGGGCATGACCGCGGAGAACCTGCACGACCGCTACCCGCAGATCACCAAGCTGCGCGCCGACGAGTACGCCGTGCGCTCCCAGGAGAAGGCCGCCAAGGCGTACGCCAACGGCAAGATCCAGGCCGACCTGGTGCCGATCTCGGTCCGCCGCACCAACGCCGAGGCCGGTGAGACGGGCTGGGGCCTGGTCACCGCCGACGAGCCGATGCGCCCGGGCACGACCCTGGAGAACCTCCAGGGCCTGAAGACCCCGTTCCGCGTCCACGGCCGGGTCACCGCGGGCAACGCGGCCGGTCTGAACGACGGCGCCACCGCCTCCCTCATCGCCTCCGAGGACTTCGCCCGGGAGCACGACCTCCCGGTGAAGATGCGCCTGGTCTCCTACTCCTTCGCGGGTGTGGAGCCGGAGGTCATGGGCTACGGCCCGATCCCGGCCACGGAGAAGGCGCTGGCCCAGGCCGGCCTGTCGATCTCCGACATCGGCCTGTTCGAGATCAACGAGGCCTTCGCCGTCCAGGTCCTGGCCTTCCTCGACCACTACGGCATCGCCGACGACGACGAGCGCGTCAACCAGTACGGCGGCGCCATCGCCTTCGGCCACCCGCTCGCCTCCTCCGGCGTCCGCCTGATGACGCAGCTGGCCCGCCAGTTCGAGGAGCAGCCGCACGTCCGCTACGGCCTGACCACCATGTGCGTCGGCTTCGGCATGGGCGCGACGGTCATCTGGGAGAACCCGCACTTCGAGGGGGACAAGTGAGCACCACCGCCGAGCTTCTGCAGCAGGCTTCCGAACTGTTCCCGGACGAGGTCGTCACCAGTGCGCACGTACGCCACTTCGACCTCCCCCTGGGTGCCGGGCGCTTCGCCCTGATCACCCTGGACAACGGCCACGACCACACCAAGCCGACCACCTTCGGCCCGGCCTCGCTGGCGAACCTGAACGCCGCCATCGACCAGGTCGAGAAGGAGGCGGCGGACGGCGAGATCGTCGGCGCCGGCATCACCGGCAAGCCGTTCATCTTCGCGGTCGGCGCCGACCTCAAGGGCGTGGAGATCCTCAAGGAGCACGAGCACGCCCTCGCCATCGGCAAGGGCGGCCACGAGGTCTTCAAGCGGCTGTCGCAGCTGGCCGTGCCGACCTTCGCGTACTACAACGGCGCCGCGATGGGCGGCGGTGTCGAGGTCGGTCTGCACTGCACCTACCGGACCGTCTCCGCGGCCGTGCCGGCGTTCTCCCTGCCCGAGGTCTTCCTCGGCCTGGTCCCCGGCTGGGGCGGCTGCACGATCCTGCCGAACCTGATCGGCCCGGAGAAGGCCGTCTCGGTGATCATCGAGAACAGCCTCAACCAGAACAAGCAGCTCAAGGGCAAGCAGGTCTACGAGCTCGGGATCGCCGACGCGATCTTCGAGGGCGCGGACTTCCTGGAGCAGTCGCTGATCTGGACGGCGACCGTCCTCAAGGGCGAGCTGAAGATCGAGCGCCCGGTGATCGACCGCGGTGAGGCCTGGGACCAGGCCGTCGCCAAGGGCCGCTTCATCGCCGACTCCAAGGTGCACGGCGCCGCCCCGGCCGCCTACCGCGCCCTGGACATCATCGCCGCCGCCAAGAACGGCGACCTGCAGCAGGGCTACGACGCCGAGGACCAGGCCCTGGCCGACCTCATCATGGGCGGCGAACTGCGCGCCGGCATCTACGCCTTCAACCTGGTGCAGAAGCGTGGCAAGCGCCCCGCCGGCGCCCCGGACAAGTCGCTGGCCCGCCCGGTCACCAAGGTCGGTGTGGTCGGCGCCGGTCTGATGGCCAGCCAGCTCGCGCTGCTGTTCCTGCGCCGCCTGGAGGTGCCGGTCGTGCTGACCGACATCGACCAGGAGCGCGTCGACAAGGGCGTGGCCTACGTCCACGGCGAGATCGACAAGCTGCTCGGCAAGGGCCGCGTCAACCAGGACAAGGCCAACCGCCTCAAGGCGCTGGTGTCCGGTGTGCTGGACAAGGCCGAGGGCTTCTCGGACGCCGACTTCATCATCGAAGCGGTCTTCGAGGAGATGGGCGTCAAGCAGCAGGTGTTCGCGGAGGTCGAGGCGGTCGCCCCGGCGCACGCGATCCTCGCCACCAACACCTCCTCGCTGTCGGTGTCGGAGATGGCGTCGAAGCTGCAGCACCCCGAGCGGGTCGTGGGCTTCCACTTCTTCAACCCGGTCGCGGTCCTGCCGCTGCTGGAGATCGTCCGCGGCGAGAAGACCGACGACGCCTCCCTGGCCACCGCGTTCGGCGTCGCCAAGAAGCTGAAGAAGACCGCGGTCCTCACCAAGGACGCCCCGGCGTTCGTCGTGAACCGCATCCTGACCCGCTTCATGGGCGAGATCCAGAACGTCATCGACGAGGGCACCCCCGTCGAGGTCGCCGAGAAGGCCGTCGAGCCGCTCGGCCTGCCGATGTCGCCGCTGGTCCTGCTGGAGCTGGTCGGCCCGGCGATCGGTCTGCACGTCTCGGAGACGCTCAACCGGGCGTTCCCGGACCGCTTCACGGTCTCCCCGAACCTCAAGGCGGTCGTCGAGGCGGGCAAGCGCGGCTTCTACGTCTACGACTCCGGCAAGCCGGAGCTGGACCCCGAGGTCGCCGCACTGCTGAAGCAGGGCGACACCGTCCTGACGGAGGAGCAGGTCCGCGACCGCGTGCTCGACGCGGTGGCGCAGGAGATCGGCATCATGCTCGACGAGGGCGTCGTCGCCGAGGCGCAGGACATCGACCTGTGCCTGATCACGGGCGCCGGCTGGCCCTTCCACCTGGGCGGCATCACGCCGTACCTGGACCGCGAGGGCGTCTCCGAGCGGGTCAACGGCAAGCGGTTCCTCGCGCAGGGCGTGGCGTCCGTCCCGGCGTAGCCCCGTGCTGAACTGACGGGCAGGAGGGCCTCTCGCGATCGTGCGGAGGCCCTCCTGTCATGTGCGGGTGCCGTCCGGCGCCCCGGCGGACCGGCTGCTCAGAGTTCGCGCCACGCGGTGAGCGCCAGGCCCGGCTCGTCCTTGCGGCGGGCGAGGCGGAGCATGCCGGTGGAGGGCGAGAAGGTGGCCGCGACGACCTCCCCGTGCTCGTCCAGCGCCAGCGCCACCAGGGCGTCCGACGGCAGCTGCGGGCCCGACTCGGTCCACCAGGCCCCGGCAGGTTCCTGCTCGGTCGGGTAGGCGGCGAAGGCGACCCGGCCGCTCGCCGACCGCTGGGCGAGCACCGTGCAGTCGTGCCCCTCGATGACGCACCGCACGGCGCGGACCGGCCCCGGCCCGGCGGCCGCGAGGAGGCTCACCGGCTTCTCACCGGGACGCCAGGCGCACAGGTCGCCGGACTCGTCCGTGAAGAAGACGGTGGTGTGCTCGGCGGAGGTGGCGAGCGCGCGCAGCGTCCCCGGCCGGACGGCGACCTCCAGGGTCTCGGCCGGCACCGGCTTCTTCCCGTCCCCCTCCTGCACCCAGTGCAGGATCGCCCCGGGCGCCGAGGCGTACAGCTCGATCCGGCCCGACTCGGCCGCCACGGGCGCCAGTTGCTCGCCGACGTCCTCGCCCCCGAGGTCGTGCCAGCCGCCCCAGCCGCCCCTGACCTTCTGGTTGCGCAGGCTGACCCGGCCGGCGCCGTTGCGCACGAAGACGTAGCCGCGTCCCGGGCCGTCGACGGCCACGGCCGGCGGGCCCGTCCGCTCGCCCTGCTTGTCCGGGTGGCCGATCGGCACCCAGTCCAGGGGCGCCAGCCGGGGCCGGAAGTGCGTGGTGTGCACGAGGCCGGACTCCCCCCGCACGGTGGGACGCCAGGCCGCCAGGTGGGCGTAGCGGTCGGTGCCCTGGCCGACCGCCCCGCCGGGGTGCAGCTTCTGGCTGCCGCCGACGGTGCGCGGGACGTCCTCCCAGGGGCCTCCCGGGCCGCGTTCCGCGCGGCACAGGACGGCTTCGCCGGAGGGCAGGTAGACGGTGAGGCGGCCGTCGCGGCCGCGGATGAGCCAGTCGCCGTTCACCAGTTCACTTTATGCGGGTGCCGGTGCCCGGCGCGCGGCCCACCCCCGTGTAGCGGTCCCTGCGCCGTGCGACCCTGGCCACATGAACGCGCCTGAGCCTGTCCTGGTGGTCGTCGACGCGGCCAATGTCGTCGGATCGGTGCCGGACGGGTGGTGGCGGGACCGGAAGGGAGCGGCGGAGCGGCTGCGGGACCGGCTCGCGTCGGACGGGATCGCCGGGGTGCCGGAACCCGTCGAGATCGTCCTCGTGGTCGAGGGCGCGGCGCGGGGTGTCGGGTCCGTGCCCGGTGTGCGGGTGTCGCCGGCACCGGGCAGCGGCGACGACCACATCGTGGAGGTCGTCGCGGCGGCGGGCGACCGCCGCGTCCTGGTGATCACGGCGGACCGCGAACTCCGGGGCCGGGTCGGGGAGCTGGGGGCGGACGTGGCGGGCCCCCGGACGGCCCGGCCCTAGCAGACCCGAGTCGTCGGCTTCGGTCCGCGGGAGGCCCGCCCGTAGCGGTTCCGGGCGGCGAGGGCCGGCCGGGGAAGCTCGGACCGGCCCGGTGGAGGCAGGCCGCGCAAGGCCGGACCTGCGAAGGCCCGCCAGGCGGAGGCCCGGCCGCCGAAGACCTGGCAGGCGAAGGCCCGGCCACGTCGTCGACGTGGCCGGGCCTTCGGCTGTCGCCGCGGCGGCCGGACGGGGGCGTACCCCGCCCTGGCGCCGCCGGCACGGGCTAGCGCTGGTCCACCGGCGCCGCCGGCTCCTCGCCCTTGGCCAGGCGGCTGTGCGTACGGCCGTACAGGAAGTACAGGAGGAACCCGGCGGCCATCCAGATGCCGAACCGGACCCACGTCTCGGCGGGCAGGTTGATCATCAGCCACAGGGAGGCGCACACCGACAGGATCGGGATGACCGGCACCCACGGGGTGCGGAAGGAGCGGGGCAGGTCCGGACGCGTCCGGCGCAGGATGATCACGCCGATCGCCACCACCACGAAGGCGAACAGCGTGCCGATGTTGACCAGGGCGGCCAGCTCGGTCAGCGGCGTGAAGCCGGCGAGGATCGCGATGATCACGCCCAGCAGGATCGTCGGCCGGTGCGGGGTCTTGAAGCGCGGGTGGACGTGCGAGAAGAACCGCGGCAGCAGGCCGTCCCGGCTCATGGCGAAGAACACGCGCGTCTGCCCGAGCAGCAGGATCATGCACACCGTCGTCAGGCCGACCGCGGCGCCGAAGCTGATGAAGCCCGCGAACCACGGATGCCCGGTGGCCTTGAAGGCGTCCGCCAGGGGCGCGTCGATCGACAGCCTGGTGTAGTTCTGCATGCCGGTGACGACGATGGACACCAGCACGTACAGCGTGGTGCAGATGATCAGGGAGCCGATGATGCCGCGCGGCATGTCCCGCTGCGGGTTGCGCGTCTCCTCGGCCGCCGTGGCCACCACGTCGAAGCCGATGAACGCGAAGAACACGACCGACGCGGCGGTGAAGATGCCCATCACGCCGAAGTTGGACGGCGCCCAGCCGAACATGAGCTGGATCAGCGGGGAGTCCAGACTGGCCCCGGCCTCCACCGGCTTGGACTTCGGGATGAACGGGTCGTAGTTGTCGCCCTTGATGAGGAACGCGCCCGCGATGATCACGACCAGGACGACCGTCACCTTGATGGCGACGACGACCGAGGTGACGCGCGCGGACAGCTTCATGCCGAGCACGAGGATGCCGGTGAGGACGAGCACGAGCACGGCGGCGAGGATGTCGAAGCCGAACACGTCGGAGCCCTCGCGGCTGCCCAGGGCCGCGGGCATCGTCCAGCCCGCGTTCTCCATGAGGGACTGGATGTAGCCCGACCAGCCGACGGCCACCACCGCCGTCCCGAGCGCGAACTCCAGGACGAGGTCCCAGCCGATGATCCAGGCGGGCAGTTCGCCGAGCGACGCGTACGAGAACGTGTAGGCGGACCCGGCGACCGGAACGGTGGAGGCGAACTCGGCGTAGCAGAGCGCGGCGAGCGCGCACGCGATGCCGGCCGCCACGAACGCCAGGGCCACGGCGGGCCCGGCGTTGTTCTTGGCGACTGTGCCGGTGAGGACGAAGATGCCGGTGCCGATGATCACACCGACGCCGAAGACGGTCAGATCCAGCGCGGACAAGGACTTCTTGAGCGCGTGCTCCGGCTCCTCGGTGTCGCGGATGGACTGCTCGACCTTCTTCGTCCGGAAGAGGGTACTGCTCACGGGGTACCTCCCACGCTTGTCGTCCTCGACATGATCGAGAGGTGGCACCCTCCGTGTGCCCCGGCACGGACGCATTCACGCCAACGGGCCGGTTACACCACCCTCACGGCGGGGTAACCGGCCCATTCCGGTCTGTCCGGTCGCGTCCGTCGGCGCGAGCGCGCGCCGGTCAGTCGCGCGCGGACTCCACGGCCTGCGCCGTGCTGCGCTCGTACCGGCCGTCCAGCTTGGCGACCAGCCCGGTCACCTGGCGGGCGATGTCCGGTGCGGTCAGCCCGATCTCGGCCATGACCTCGGCGCGGGAGGCGTGGTCGAGGAAGCGGGGCGGGATGCCGAAGTCCCGCAGCGGCACGTCCACGCCCGCGTCGCGCAGCGCCTGGGCGATCGCCGAGCCGACTCCGCCGACCCGGCTGTTGTCCTCGACGGTGACGACCACGCGGTGCTGCTCGGCGAGCGGGGCCATGGCCTCGTCGACGGGCTTGACCCAGCGCGGGTCGACGACGGTGGTGGAGATGCCCTGCTGGTCGAGGAGCGCGGCGATCTCCAGGCACATCGGGGCGAGCGCGCCGACGGAGACCAGGAGCACGTCCGGCCGGTCCGCGCCCGGCTCGCGCAGCACGTCCATCCCGCCCACGCGGCGCACGGCCGGTACGGCGGGGCCCACGGCGCCCTTGGAGAAGCGGACCACGGTCGGCGCGTCCTCGACGGCGACGGCCTCGCGCAGCTGGGCGCGCACCTGGTCCGCGTCGCGCGGGGCGGCCAGCCGCAGGCCGGGGACGACCTGCAGGATCGACATGTCCCACATGCCGTTGTGGGAGGCGCCGTCGGTGCCGGTGATCCCGGCCCGGTCGAGCACGAAGGTGACGCCGCACTTGTGCAGGGCCACGTCCATCAGCACCTGGTCGAAGGCGCGGTTGAGGAAGGTGGCGTACACGGCGAACACCGGGTGGACGCCGGCCGTGGCCAGGCCGGCCGCGGACACCGCGCCGTGCTGCTCGGCGATGCCGACGTCGTAGACCCGCTCGGGGAAGCGCTTGGCGAACTTGTCGAGGCCCACCGGCTGGAGCATCGCGGCCGTGATGGCGACGATGTCCTCGCGCTCCTCGCCGAGCTTGACCATCTCCTCGCCGAAGACGGAGGTCCAGTCGGCGCCGGAGCTGGCGATCGGCAGGCCCGTGTCGGGGTGGATCTTGCCGACGGCGTGGAAGCGGTCGGCCTCGTCCTGGAGGGCGGGCTGGTAGCCGCGGCCCTTCTCGGTGAGGCAGTGCACGATGACCGGCCCGCCGAACCGCTTGGCCTTGGCGAGCGCGGACTCCAGGGCCTCGACGTCGTGCCCGTCGATGGGGCCGACGTACTTCAGGCCCAGGTCCTCGAACATGCCCTGCGGGGCGATGAAGTCCTTCAGGCCCTTCTTGGCGCCGTGCAGGGTGTCGAACAGCGGCTTCCCGACGACCGGGGTGCGGTCCAGGATGTCCTTGGTGCGGGCGAGGAAGCGCTCGTAGCCGTCGGTGGTGCGCAGCGTGGCCAGGTGGTTGGCGAGGCCGCCGATGGTGGGCGCGTAGGAGCGCTCGTTGTCGTTGACCACGATGACCAGCGGGCGGTCCTTGGCCTCGGCGATGTTGTTCAGCGCCTCCCAGGCCATGCCGCCGGTCAGGGCGCCGTCGCCGATCACCGCCACGACGTGGCTGTCGCGTTTGTGCAGCTGGTTGGCCTTGGCGATGCCGTCGGCCCAGCCGAGGACGGTCGAGGCGTGCGAGTTCTCGATCACGTCGTGCTCGGACTCCGCCTGCGAGGGGTAGCCGGACAGGCCGCCCTTCATCTTCAGCTTGGAGAAGTCCTGGCGGCCGGTGAGCAGCTTGTGGACGTAGGACTGGTGGCCGGTGTCCCAGAGCACCTTGTCCTTGGGCGAGTCGAAGACCCGGTGCAGGGCGATGGTGAGCTCCACCACGCCGAGGTTGGGGCCGAGGTGACCGCCGGTCTTGGAGACGGCTTCGACAAGGAAGGTCCGGATCTCCTCCGCCAGCTGGTTCAGCTCCTCCAGGTTGAGCCGGTCCAGATCGCGCGGTCCCCTGATACGGGTCAGCAGCGGCACCCGTGCCTCCTTGCAGTAGAGCTGTTGCCGGGCTTGTCGAGTCTAATGTTCCGCCCTCGCGGGCGGCGCCGTGGCTCCGGGACGTACGTCACGCGTTCGGCTCTACCCATGATGCGCCCCGTCCACGACGCACGTGTGCCCGGTACCGGGTGGTACCGGGCACAGGCGTGCGGTCCGGGGTTACGCGCGACCCGCGGTCTTCTGCGTCTTGCGCGTCACGGCGTCGATGACGACGGTGGCCAGCAGCACACCACCGGTGATCATGTACTGGACCGGGGAGGCGATGCCCTCCAGGGCCAGGCCGTACTGGATCGACACGATGACCAGCACACCGAGCAGCGCGTTCCAGGTGCGTCCGCGGCCGCCGAAGAGCGACGTGCCGCCGATCACCGCGGCGGCGATCGCGTTCATCAGCAGGTCACCGCCGCCGGCGCCCTGGTTGGCCGCCGCGATCTTCGAGGCGATGAACAGACCGCCCACCGCGGCGAAGGTGCCGGAGATGGCGAACACGGAGATGCGGACCATCTCCACGTTGATGCCGGCCCGGCGCGAGGCCTCGACGCTGCCGCCGAGCGCGAACACCTTGCGGCCGTACGCGGTGCGGCGCAGGACGAAGTCCGTGACCAGCAGGACCACGATGAAGATCACCACGGCCAGCGGCAGGCCCTTGTACTGGTTGAAGATGATCGCCACCGCGAAGGCGAGGACCGCCAGCAGCACGGTCCGCACGATCGTCTCGCTCAGCGGCCGGGACGGCACACCCGCGGCCTCGCGGCGGCGGTTGCCCAGGAAGGAGCTGAGGAAGTACCCGGCGGTCACCACCGCGGCCAGCGCGTACGCGGCGGCCACGTCGGAGAAGTAGTAGCTGGTCAGCTGGGCCACGACCCCGTCCGGGTCGAGGTTGATGGTGCCGTTGTCGCCCAGGATCTGGAGCATGAAGCCGTTCCAGAACAGCAGACCGGCCAGGGTGACGGCGAACGCGGGGACGCCGATCTTCGCGAAGAAGAAGCCGTGCAGGACGCCGGCGACCGTGCCGGTGAGGATGGCCAGCACGAAGGCGAGCCACTCGTTCATGCCGTTGGTGACGTTCAGCACCGCGAAGCTGGCGCCGGCCACACCGGACACCGAGCCGACCGACAGGTCGATCTCGCCGAGCAGCAGCACGAACACGATGCCGACGGCGATCATGCCGGTGCCGACCATGGCGACGGACATGTCCGACAGGTTGCCGGCGGTGAGGAAGTTGGAGTTCAGGCTGGCGAAGATGATCCAGATGATCGCCAGGCCGATGACGACCGGGATGGACCCGAGGTCGCCGGACTTCATCTTGCGCTTGAACTCGCTGACGTAGCCCTTGAGTCCCTGCTCGCGCACCAGCAGCCGGGGGTCGACCACCGTGACGGCGGCCTTGGCCGCCTCGGGGTTCTCCACGACGTGTTCTTCCTGAGCCGCGGAGGTCTTGTCGATGCTCACTTGGAAACCTCCCCGTTCGTGCGCGCCGCACGGCGGGTCACGGCGTTGTCGGTGGCGCCGGTGATGGCGGAGATGATCTCCTCCTGCGAGGTCGACTTGACCTCGAAGACGCCGTTGTTGCGGCCCAGGCGCAGCACGGCGACCTTGTCCGCGACGGCCTTCACGTCGGCCATGTTGTGGCTGATGAGGATGACGGCGTGGCCGCGCTCGCGCAGCCGCTCGACGAGGTCGAGGACCTGCGCGGTCTGCTCGACGCCGAGGGCGGCGGTGGGCTCGTCCAGGATGACCAGCTTGGGCTCGCCGAGCATGGAACGGGCGATCGCCACCGTCTGGCGCTGACCGCCGGAGAGCGAGGCGATCGGGATGCGCACGCTGGGGATGCGGATCGACAGCGTGTCGAGCAGCTCGCGGGAGCGGCGCTCCATCTCCACCTCGTCCAGGACGCCGCGCTTGCGGATCTCCCGGCCCAGGTAGAGGTTGCCGACGACGTCGATGTTGTCGCAGAGCGCGAGGTCCTGGTAGACGGTCGCGATGCCCAGGTTCTGGGCGTCGTGCGGCTTGGTGATCTGGACGGACCTGCCGTCCCACTCGATGACGCCTTCATCGATGGGGTGCACGCCGGCGATCGTCTTGACCAGCGTGGACTTTCCGGCGCCGTTGTCGCCCACCAGGGCGACCACTTCACCGGCGTGGACCTCAAGCTCTACGTCGGTGAGCGCCTGAACGGCACCGAACCGCTTGGAGACCCCGCGCAACGCCAGCACGGGCGTAGCGGACACGTGAACCATCTCCTTCGCCGCCTGACCCGGCGGGAGGTTGTGCAGAAGGGTGGGAGGAGTGATCACTCCGGCGCCCCGCATAGCTTGCGGGGCTGATGTGGCGGGGCGCCGGAGGAACTCGGGGGCAACCGGTCCCCGGGTGGGTGCGGGAGTCCGCGGGCGGACTCCCGTGTCCCGGGGACGAGGCGGCTGCTTAGTTGAGGCCGATCTTGTCGCAGGCGGCCTTGTACTTGCCCGTGCAGATGTCGTTCACGGTGTAGATGCCGTCCTTGATGACGGTGTCCTTGATGTTGTCCTTGGTCAGGGAGACGACCGGGACGAGGACGGACGGGACGGCCTTGGTGGTCGGGCTGTCGACCTTGTCCTTGGCGATCGAGTCGAGCGACTTGCCCTGGGCGAGGAGGACGGCCATCTCGGCGGCGACGTCCGCCTCCTGCGGGTAGGGCTTGTAGACGCTCATGTACTGCTCACCGGTGACGATGCGCTGCACACCCGCGAGTTCGGCGTCCTGGCCGGTGACGGGGATGTCGGCGATGCCGGCGGCCTTGAGGGCCGTGATGATGCCGCCCGCCATGCCGTCGTTGGCGGAGTAGACGCCGACGATCTTGTCCTTGCCGAGGGCGGAGATGGCGCCCTCCATGTTGGCGTTGGCGTTCTCCGGCTTCCACTCCTTGGTGTCGTACTCGCGGCCGATCTTGACCTTGCCGTCGAGCACGGAGTGCGCGCCCTTCTTGAACTGGGCGGCGTTGGGGTCGGTGGAGGAACCGTTCATCATGACGATCTGGCCGTCCTTGGCCTTGTCGCCCAGCGCCTTCAGCAGGGCCTCGCCCTGGGTCTTGCCGACCGTCTCGTTGTCGAACGAGGTGTAGGCGTCGATCGGGCCCTCGGCCAGGCGGTCGTAGGCGACGACGGGGATGCCCGCGTCCTTGGCCTTCTTCACCGAGCCGGCGATCGCCTTGGAGTCCACCGCGTCCACGATCAGCACGTCGACCTTGTTGGTCACCATCGTGTCGACCTGCTGGTTCTGCGTGCTGGCGTCCTGCTTGGCGTTGGCGTAGACGACCTCGCCCTTGCCGTTGGTGAGCTCCTTGACCTTCTTCTCGATGAGCGGACGGTCGAACTTCTCGTAACGGGCCGTCGCGTTCTCGGGAAGGAGCAGGCCGACCTTGATGTCGTCGCCCTTCTTGGCGGACCCGGAGGAGTCGGCCTTGTCGCCGGACTCCTTGGCGCTGCCACAAGCAGCAAGCGAAACAGCCATGGCACCGGCGGCAATCGCAACGGCGGCGCGACGCATACGCGTGTTCACTTCAGAAACCTCCCTGACGAGGCCGCGACATTGCGGCCGAGGTGGCTGGAAGTCAACTCGGCCACGCGTGCGACGTCAAGAAGTAAATCCTTAACGAGATGGCAACGGTGCCATCCGTTCTCTAAGTGAAGGCAGGGGTGACCGCCTGCCGGGGTGCCGCGGCAGTCCCGTCAAGCAGGGTCGAATCACCCATTTCACTGAGGGCCAGGGCGAGGGCCCCGAGCACCTCCGCACGGCCGCCGAGGGCACCGGGCAGGACGGTCAACTGCCGTGCCGCGCTGGGGATCGCGTAGCGTCCGACGGACTCCCTTATGGGCCCGAGCACCAGCTCGCCGGCCTCGGCGAGATCACCGCCGAGCACGACGCGGCTCGGGTTCAGCAGGTTGCACAGGTTGGCCACCCCGCTGCCGATGTGGCGGCCGACGTCGGCGATCACCCGACGGCAGCCCGGGTCTCCGTCCCGCGCCAGCCGCACGACGCCCTCCATGGTCAAGTCGGTGCCGTGGCTGGACTGGAGGAGCGGGAGCACATAGCGGGCGGCCGCGAAGGTCTCCAGGCAGCCGCGGTTGCCGCAACGGCAGACGGGGCCTGATTCATCAAGTGTAATATGCCCGATTTCTCCCGCGGTGCCACCGGGACCCCGGTAGATCTTCCCGCTGATCACGAGCCCGGCGCCGACGCCGCTGGCGACCTTGATGTACGCCAGGTCGCGCACGCCCCGGCCGCTGCCCCAGACCATCTCGCCGAGGGCGCCGAGGTTGGCGTCGTTGTCCACGTGGACGGGGACGCCGAGGCGGCCGCGGAGCTCCTCGGCGGGGTTGGTGCCGGTCCAGCCCGGGAGGATGGCGGTGGAGCCGAGCGTGCCGGACTCCACGTCGATGGGGCCGGGCACGCCGAGGCCGATGCCGGCGATCTTCGAGCGGTCGACGCCGGTCGCCTTGACCAGGCGGCTGACCAGCTGTTCCGCACGGTCGAAGCCCTGGGCCGACGAGGCGTCGACGTCCAGGGGCTCGGACTCCTCGGCCAGCACCTGGTGGGCGAGGTTGCCGATGGCGACGCGCAGGTGGGTGTGGCCGAAGTCGACGCCGATGACGATGCCGGCGTCGCCGCTCAAGGACACGCTGCGGGCCCTGCGGCCGCCGGCGGAGGTCGGGGTGACCTCCACGGTGCCGCTGTCCTTCAACTCCCGGACGATGTTGGAGACCGTCGCCGCGGACAGGCCCGTCGTCCGGGCGATCTCGGCCTGGGTGAGGGAGCCCGCCAGGCGCACGGCTCGTACGACACGCTCCAGGTTGGCTCGGTGCAGCGACGACTGCGACCCCGGAGTCTCCACGACGACCTCCTGCGCGCGGGACCGCATCGATGAGGCCCCGTCTATGTCCAACTAGTGAACTCTAAGCTGAGCCGTTCGGGTTGCCTCCCGTCAAGAGGTTGAACTGATTCCAGGGGGTACGCGCTCGATTGCGCAGTGCTACGTGGTGGTTCGCGCTTTCTGTCGCGCCGACGTGCGGCGGCCCGCGCGACTGCGCTGGCAGGGCGGGGAGTCGGCTTCTCACCCGGGCCGGGCGGGGGCCCGCGCGAGAAGGGGTCCGCCCGCGGACCCCGGCGAGCGGCTTGTGCGCCGACTCACTCCCCTGACCGCCGCCGCACTGCGGCACGCGTGCGCCGGCGCCGCACCTTCGCCATCCGCCGCTGCGGGAGGCCTCAGGCGTACGGCCCGCACGCCGGTCCCTCCTCTTCGCCGGGGTGTCTCGAACAGATGTAGGCCACCTCGCCGCGCAACCGGCCGGGTCCGGGTGTGTGTCCTGGACAGCTGACACCGCCGGGCAGACCCGCAGAGCCGGCGCGCACGCGAAGGGACTCGCAGGCCATGAGTGAGAGGAAGGGGCGTCCGCTCGGCAACGGCCGTACGGCCAGGACGGGGCGGAGTCGAGCCGGCCGGTCCCGGCGGGCGTCGGGCAGGCTCGTGCGGATGTACCGCCGCTACCACGCGTGGCGCGCCCCGTTTCCGCCGTGGATCCGGATCGGCTGCGACGTCCTGTTCTGGGCCCTCACCGCCGCGGCGGCCTACGTCGTCATCGGCAGCCTGTGCGGAGCCGTCCTCGTCGCCCTCCCCCTGCTCGGCTTCCTCGGACTCGCGGCGAGCAAGGAGCACGACGACGGCATCGACTGGAGCGACCACCGGATGGGCGGTCAGCCGAGGAATGCCGGCCCCAGGATCTGACCGCGCGGACGGACCCGCGCGGCGGCGGGCGGCGGAAGCGAGAGGGGGAAGGGCCCGCACGGGCCAGCGGCCCCCGGCCCGCCGGCCCCCAGCTCCCGGCTCCCGGCTCCCGGCCCCCGGCTACTTCAGCGCCCCCGCCGTCAGCCCCTGCACCACCTGCCGCTGGAAGACGATGTACGCGGCGAGGACCGGCAGCATCGCCATGACCAGGCCCGCGAACAGGCCCGACCAGTCGCCCTTGTAGCCCTGGCTCACCGCGAGCTGCACCAGGCCCTGGGTGAGGACCCGCTTGTCGGGGTCGGTGTTGAGGACCGTGGGGAGCATGTACTGGTTCCACTGGCCCAGGAAGTTGAAGATGCCCACGCTGATCAGGCCCGGCTTGGCCATGGGCAGCATGATCTGGAAGAACGTGCGGCTGTGGGAGGCGCCGTCGACGAAGGCCGCCTCGGCGATCGACGTCGGCAGCGTACGGAAGAACGCCGTCAGGAAGAACACCGTGAACGGCAGCGAGTAGGCGATGTAGACCAGGATCAGGCCGTGGATGGTGTTCAGCAGCCCCATGTTGTTCACGACGTAGAACAGCGGGACCAGGGCGAGCATGATCGGGAAGCTCATGCCGCCGATGAACAGGTAGTAGATGAAGCGGTTGCCCGGGAAGTCGAAGCGGGCGAGGACGTACGCCGCCATCGACCCCAGGACGAGCGTGCCGATGAGCGAACCGCCCACCACGAGGACCGTGTTGAGGAAGTAGTCGCTCATGTTGGCCTCGGTCCACGCCCTCGACCAGTTGTCGAAGTGGAGCGAGTCCGGCAGGGACCAGGGCGAGCTGAAGATCGAGCGGTCGTCCTTGAAGGACGTCATGACCGCCCAGAGCAGCGGCATGACCACCATGATCGCCCAGATGACCAGGACGCCGTGGGAGAAGACGTTGAGGACCGTGCCCTCCTTCTTCGCCCGGGGCGGCGGGGCCGGCGGCAGGTCCTCCTTGGTGAGGACGGCACCGGACTCGGCCGGGAGCGGAGCGGGGGTTTCGGTGGTCTTCATCAGTACTCCAGCCGCTCGCGGCGGCCCAGCCGCATCACCACGGCGGCGAAGGCCAGCGTGACGACGAGCAGGGCGACACCGATGGTGGTGGCGTAGGCGGCCTGCCCGTCCCGGAACGCCTTCTGGTACACGTACAGGACCATGACGGTGGTCGAGTAGTCGGGTCCGCCCGGCCCGGTCGTCATGATCTGCACGACCGCGAACGACTCGGCGCCCAGGGCGAGGATGCCCATGTAGACCCAGCCGGACTGCACGGTGTCCCACAGCAGGGGCAGGGTGACGCGGAAGAACGTGGTGACGCGGTTCGCCCCGTCCAGCAGGGCCGCCTCGTACATCTCCGCCGGGATGGAGGCCATGCCGGCGGAGAAGAGGACCACGAAGAAGCCGACCGTGGACCAGACGAGGACCGCCATCACGGCCCACAGCGCGAGGTCGGGATCGCCCAGCCAGAGCGGCTGGATGCCGTCGAGGCCGACCCCGCGCAGGACCGAGTTGATCGCACCGCTGTCCGGGTTGTACGCGAACGCGAACAGCAGCGCGACGATGGCGATCGAGAGGACCTGCGGGAAGAAGTAGACGATCTTGTAGAAGGAGGAGCCGCGGACACCGGTGACGACCGGGCCGTTCCTCCTCTTTCTGCCGCCCACGTTGATCATGAAGGCGAAGAACAGCGCGAGGCCGATCGTCACCACCGGCAGCAGGAGGGCGAACAGCAGGCTGTGCTGCAACGACTTCCAGAAGATGTCGTCGTCGAGCATCCGGCTGTAGTTGTCGAGACCGACCATCCTGAATTCGGGGCTCAGGCCGGTCCAGTCCGTGAACGAGTAATAGATGGACTGGATGAAGGGCCAGACCACGAAGAGCGCGTACAGTCCCAGGGGCAGCGCGAGGAAGCCCACGATGAACCGGTACTTGCCGTGCTGCATCGCCACTCCGGTGCCGTTGCGGAAATTGGGTTTCCGGTGCCGTTACTGGTGCTTGTAGCGCTTGATGGAGTCGTCCTTGGCCGTCTCGTCGGCGAAGCCCTGGATCTTCTTGATGGCTTCGGCCGGGGTGAGGCGGCCGGCCATCATCTCGCCGAGACCGGACACCCCGATCTTCTCCTTCTGCAACTGCACGTACCAGTCCTGCAGACGGGGATTCACCACGTTCTCGCCGGCCTTCTCCAGCGCCGCGACGCCGGACTTGAGGCCGGGGGTGAGGGGGATGCCGTCGGTGCCGCCGTTGTAGGCGGTCAGCGACTTCACCTTGCTGGTGAAGTTCTTGGAGGACGCCTCGCTGAGCATGATGCGCAGCTGCTCCATGCCGCCGGGGGCGTTCTTCGCCTTGGCCGGGACGATGAACGGCTCGCCGCCGGAGGCCCAGATGGTGCCGAAGGGCAGCTTGTCGGAGGAGTCCAGGCCGGTGGGCGCGGAGACGGCCAGGTCGAAGTCCTTCGGGATGACGTTCGCCGACTCGTTCTCCACCCAGGAGCCGTTCGGGAGGAACAGCGCCTTGCCCTCGGCCCAGGCGGTCTGCGACTGGATGTGGTCCAGGCCCGGGGTGCCCTTGAGGACGTAGCCCTTCTTGTAGAGCTCGTAGTAGGCCTCGAAGCAGGCCTTGACGGCCGGGTGCTTCCAGGCGTTCGGCTCCAGGTTGTCGATGGCGTCGAGGACTTCGCGGCCGCCGACCTTGCCGATCATCGGGTAGAGCGAGAAGGGGATGTAGTACGGGTACTTGCCCGCGTACGTCCAGCCCGCCATGCCCTTCTTCTTGGCCTTGGCGCAGACCGCGAGCATCTGGTCCCAGGTCTCCGGGTACTGCTCGTCGAGCGAGTCGAGGGCCTTCTGCGAGTACCAGACGCCGTACACCGTGTAGGCGTAGTACAGGATCCAGACCTTCTCGCCGTCGAACTGGCCCATCTCCACGATGCCGGGGCGCAGCGTGTCGCGGACCTTCTTGGCCGGGTCGTCGTAGGAGGGCGCGTCCAGCAGGGGGGTGAGGTCGGTGAGCTGGTTCTTGCCGACCAGGACGCCCATGTCCATCTGCTCGGCGCCGGAGTTGTCGATGAGGTCCGGCGGGGTGCCCTGGTTGAAGCGGGGCTGGAGCGTGGACTGGATCTTCTGGGTCGCGGAGAACTTCACCGAGGCCTCGGGGAAGTTCTTCTCGTAGATCTTCACGGCGTCCTCGGCGTACTCCTTGCCGAAACCACCGTCGAACAGGACGAATTCCATGCCTGCCGTGTCATTGACGGCGAGCGGGTTCTTCGCGGTCTTCTTGCCGGCCTTGGCCTTGTCCCCGCTGTCGTCCCCGCCGCTGCTCGCGCAGGCGGACAGGAAACTCATGGTGGGGACGGAGATCAGCCCGAGTGCGGCGGACCTCTTGATCAGACTGCGGCGGCCGACACCCTCGGTGCCGCGGTGCTCGGCGGAAGTGGATCCCATGCTCAAGTCCTCGCCTTCTCCAGGACTCAGGCGGTGAACCGGATCCTTGCCGGCACCGCGATCGGGTCAAGCTGGGTCGTGCAGGAAAGTGCGGTTGGTGACGTGCGGATCGTGTGAATCGCCCGACAGGTATAGTCCACTTCCCGCCAGCGGATCAAGATCGAACACAAGGTTCGCCGCGGGTCTTATCCGAGTTGAGACCTCGCGGAAGTATGTGCGTCCTGTACGTTTCCCGACGGAAAAATCCCGGTCGCCGCCCTCCGATGCCACAGGCAACACCCTTGACACACCCCGGCACTTGAGCAACTACTGGTCCTTGCGCATTGAAGCTGACAACGTTGTCCACTGCGCAGGGAGGGTACCCGTTGAAGCAGCGGAAAGCTCGGCACAGATGGGGTTCGGCGGTCGTGTCGGCGACCGCCTTCGCCATGGCACTGGGTTCGCAGGGCGTTGCGGTCGCACTGCCCCAGGCCCCGGCGAAACCGGACCGGGGATTCGCGTCCTCCTTCGAGGCGGACGACCCGCTTCCGGACTGGACGAACACGGTCGACACCGGTCCCGGCGGCGCCAAGCGCGCCTCGGGCGTCGACGGCGGCTACAGCAGCGGCATACCGGGCAATGTGACCGACCGGGTCACGGACGTCCGGGCCAGTGCCGAGAACGCGGGCGGCGGCGAGGTGAAGGAGAACCTGGTCGACCTCGAACCGAGCACCAAGTGGCTCGCCTTCGCGCCCACGGGCTGGGTGGAGTTCGACCTGGACAAACCGGTCAAGCTGGCGCGCTACGCGCTGACGTCGGCCAATGACGCCGACGAGCGCGACCCCAGGGACTGGACCCTGAAGGGCTCGGCCGACGGCAAGGAGTGGACGACGCTCGACACCCGCTCCGGGGAGTCCTTCGCGGAGCGGTTCCAGACCAAGACGTACGACCTGGCCGAGGCGGCCGAGTACGCGCACGTCCGGCTGGAGGTGACGCGGAACAACGGCGGCGGCATCCTGCAGCTCGCCGACCTCCAGCTGTCCACGGGCGGCAGCGACGGGCCGGTCCCCCAGGACATGCTCTCGCTGGTCGACCGCGGTCCGAGCGGCTCCCCCACCGCGAAGGCCGGTGCCGGGTTCACGGGCAAGCGGGCGCTGCGCTACGCCGGCCGGCACACCGCCGAGGGGCGGGCGTACTCGTACAACAAGGTCTTCGACGTGAACGTGGCCGTCGGCCGGAACACGCAGCTGTCGTACCGGATCTTCCCGTCCATGGCGGACGGGGACCTCGACTACGACGCCACGAACGTCTCGGTCGACCTGGCCTTCACCGACGGCACCCACCTGAGCGAGCTGCGCGCCACCGACCAGCACGGCTTCCCGCTGACCCCGCAGGGTCAGGGCGCTTCGAAGGTCCTCTACGTCAACCAGTGGAACAACGTGGCCTCGCGGATCGGCTCGGTCGCGGCCGGCAAGACCGTGGACCGCATCCTGGTGGCCTACGACTCCCCCGAGGGCCCGGCGAAGTTCCGCGGCTGGCTGGACGACGTGAGCCTCGCCTCCGTCGCGCCCGAGCGGCCGAAGGCGCACCTGTCGGACTACGCGGTGACCACCCGCGGCACCAACTCCAGCGGCGGATTCTCGCGGGGCAACAACTTCCCGGCGACGGCCGTCCCGCACGGCTTCAACTTCTGGACGCCGGTGACCAACGCCGGTTCGCTGAGCTGGCTGTACGACTACGCGCGGGCGAACAACGCGGACAACCTGCCGACGATCCAGGCGTTCAGCGCCAGCCACGAGCCGAGCCCCTGGATGGGCGACCGGCAGACCTTCCAGGTGATGCCGTCCGTGGCGGCCGGAACGCCCGAACTCGGCCGGGAGGCGCGGGAGCTGGCCTTCCGGCACGAGAACGAGACGGCACGGCCGTACTACTACGGGGTGCGGTTCGAGAACGGGCTGAAGGCCGAGATGGCGCCGACCGACCACGCGGCGGCACTGCGCTTCACCTACCCGGGCGACGACGCGAGCGTCGTCTTCGACAACGTGACCGACCAGGCGGGCCTGACCCTCGACCAGGACAACGGCGTCGTCACCGGCTACTCGGACGTCAAGTCCGGCCTGTCCACGGGCGCCACCCGGCTGTTCGTCTACGGCGAGTTCGACAAGCCGGTGACCGGGGGCGACTCCAGCGGCGTCAAGGGCTACCTGCGCTTCGACGCCGACGACCGGACCGTCACCCTGCGCCTGGCGACCTCGCTCATCAGCATCGACCAGGCGAAGGACAACCTGCGCCAGGAGATCCCGCAGGGCCGGTCCTTCGAGGCGGTCAAGAAGAGCGCACAGCGCCAGTGGGACCGGCTGCTCGGCAAGGTCGAGGTCGAGGGCGCCACGCCCGACCAGCTGACGACCCTGTACTCCAGCCTGTACCGGCTGTACCTGTACCCGAACTCCGGGCACGAGAAGGTCGGCGGCGAGTACAAGTACGCCTCGCCGTTCTCCCGCATGCCCGAGCCGGACTCGCCGACCCACACCGGCGCGAAGATCGTCGACGGCAAGGTGTACGTCAACAACGGCTTCTGGGACACCTACCGGACTACCTGGCCCGCCTACTCTTTCCTGACGCCCTCTCAGGCCGGTGAGCTGGTCGACGGGTTCGTGCAGCACTTCAAGGACGGCGGCTGGACCTCCCGCTGGTCCTCCCCCGGCTACGCCGACCTGATGACGGGCACCTCCTCGGACGTGGCGTTCGCGGACGCCTACGTCAAGGGCGTGGACTTCGACGCGAAGGCGGCGTACGAGGCGGCCGTGAAGAACGCGACGGTCGTGCCGCCGAACCCGGGCGTCGGCCGCAAGGGCATGGCCACCTCCCCGTTCCTCGGCTACACGAGCACCGAGACCCACGAGGGCCTGTCCTGGGCGCTGGAGGGCTACCTCAACGACTACGGCATCTCCCGGATGGGCCGGAAGCTGTACGAGGAGACCGGTCGGCAGCGCTACAAGGAGGAGTCGGAGTACTTCCTGAACCGGGCGCAGGACTACGTGAAACTCTTCGACTCGAAGGCCGGGTTCTTCCAGGGCCGGGACGCCGAGGGCGACTGGCGGGTCGAGTCGTCGAAGTACGACCCGCGTGTCTGGGGCCACGACTACACCGAGACCAACGGGTGGGGGTACGCCTTCACCGCCCCGCAGGACAGCCGGGGCCTGGCCAACCTGTACGGCGGGCGCAAGGGCCTCGCCGACAAGCTGGACGAGTACCTCTCCACCCCCGAGACGGCCTCCCCCGAGTTCGTCGGCTCCTACGGCGGTGTCATCCACGAGATGACCGAGGCGCGGGACGTGCGGATGGGCATGTACGGCCACTCCAACCAGGTGGCCCACCACGCCCTGTACATGTACGACGCGGCCGGGCAGCCCTGGAAGACGCAGAAGAACGTCCGCGAGGTGCTGTCGCGCCTGTACACCGGCAGCGAGATCGGGCAGGGCTACCACGGCGACGAGGACAACGGCGAGCAGTCGGCCTGGTACCTGTTCTCCGCGCTCGGCTTCTACCCGCTGGTGATGGGCAGCGGCGAGTACGCCATCGGCTCGCCCCTGTTTGAGAAGGCGACCGTGCACCTGGAGAACGGGCGCGAACTGGTGGTGAAGGCGCCGCGCAACAGCGCGAGGAACGTCTATGTGCAGGGGCTGAAGGTCAACGGCCGTACCTGGTCGAAGACCTCCCTGCCGCACTCGGTGGTCGCCAGGGGCGGTGTCCTGGAGTTCGACATGGGCCCGAGGCCGTCGTCCTGGGGCACCGGCAAGGACGCGGCACCGGTGTCGATCACCGAGGACGACGAGGTGCCCGAGCCCCGGGCGGACCTGCTGAAGGGCGACGGCGCCCTGTTCGACGGCACGTCGGCGACGGAGGCGAGCCTGACGTCGGCGGACCTGCCGGCCCGCGAGGGCACCGAGGCCGTGCAGTACACGCTGACGTCGTCCGGGGACCGTACGAAGGCGCCTGCCGCGTGGACCCTCCAGGGGTCCTCGGACGGCGAGACGTGGCAGACGCTGGACCGGCGCTCCGGGGAGTCCTTCGCCTGGGACCGGCAGACGCGGGCGTTCTCGGTGCGGACACCGGGCACGTACGCGAAGTACCGCCTGGTCCTCGACGGCGAGGCGACCCTGGCGGAGGTGGAACTGCTGGGCTGAGCCGACGAGCCGGGCTCGTCGTCGGGCCGGCCTTCGGGGCCGGGTCGTGCGGGACCGCCGGAAGGCGGCGCGCACGGCCCGGCCCCGCTGCGTCGCGGGTCCTCCCGCGAGCCGGCGCCGTCCCCTCCGTGCAGCCGGCGGCGGTACTGGAACCCGGGTGGTGTCCGAGCGAGGGCGCCAGCGGTGAGCCACGCATGCGGGGAGGGACATCATGACCCAGCACGAGGTCGTGGCCATCGGCGGCGAGCCGGCGTGCGTAGCCCGCCCCGATGCCCGAGGACAGCAGTGAGGCTCACGCCCCGGCGGCGGTCCGGGCCAGGCCGTCACGGCACCGGCACGGGCTCGTCGGCTCGGCAGCCGCCCCCTGCACACGCTGCACGCACCTGCGCGGCTGTACGCACCCGGCGCGGAGGCCGCCCGACGGTCTTCCGCACCATATGTCGGTGTTCTTCAGGTATGCGATTCTGAGGTGTGGGTGCCCTGCCGCTCATGCGCGGCGGGTGTCCGCCGTGGGAGGCACGGCCCGGCGCCGCTGGTCCCGGTCCCGGTGCCGTGTCCGTGCCGGCGTCGCCCGAGTCCCGGGGACTCCCACCTGCCGGTGGCCGCGGCACGGACGGGAGGTGGAAGCGGACATGCCCCACGACGGCGAATCCCGCTCCGCCCCACCCGGCGGGCAGCTGCCGGGGACCGGCGGCGACGGCCGGACCGGTCGGCCCCACTCCACGGACGCCAGTGGCACCGCCCCGTCCGGTCCCTCGCCCGACCACCCCGCCGGCCCCTCCGGCCCCGGCCCCGCGCCCGCGTCCGCGGCCAGGGAACGTGTGCTCGCCTTCGCCGGGGTGACCCTCGCGGCGGTGTACGTGACGAGTGAGACCGGGGCCGGGCTCCGGGCGGTGGAGTGGGCCGGCGGTGAGGCCGGGCCGTACGCGCTCCCGCCCGACGTGCGGCTTCCCGAGCAGGCCGGTGGGGCGACCGCCCGGGCGCGGGACGGCGGAGGCGCGGCACGGTCGCGGGCGCCGGAAGCCCTGGTGGCCGACGCCTACCTGCGGGGCCGGCCCCTGTGGCGCGAGGGCGCGGCAGCCGCCGAGGAGGGCGGAGTCCCCACCGCGCCCCTCGGGGCGCTGCCGCTGGGCGCGGCGGGCGGTTGGCTGGGGTGTCTGCTGGTCGTGGGTGAGACCGGGGAGGGCTTCGGGGTGGAACAGCGGGAGTTCCTGGAGCGGTACGCCGAGGCGGTCGCCGGGCGGCTGCGGGGCGAGGCCGACCGGTCCGCGCCTTCGCCGCTCCTGGACCCGGCGCTGCGGGCGATGGGCGTCGGGTCGTTCGCCCTGACGCCCGGCACGGGGCTGGTCGAGACGGACCCGGCCCTGCTCGAACTGCTCGGCATCCCCGACGGCGCGTTCGACGGCAAGACCGACACCCTGCTGGCGTGCAGCGTCCCGGAGGACGTGCCCGCCCTGCTGTCGGTCATCGAGCCGTCGGCGCAGGCGCCGGGCCGCCGTGAGCTGGAGTTCCGTATCCGCCGGCCCACCGGCGAGCTGTGCTGGCTGCGGCTGGACTGCCGGGTGCGCAAGGGGGCCGAGGGCGCTCCGCAGCGGGTCCTGGGGGTGGTGAGCGCGGCGCCCGTGCTGCGCCGGGGCTCCGGGGACGTGGCCCGGCTCCAGTGGCTGACGGCCGCGCTCGACGACGCGACGACCGTACGGGACGTCAGCCGGGTCGTCGTGGCCGCGCTGCGCGAGCCGCTGGGCGCCGACCGGATCGCGCTCGCCGAACTGCTGGAGGACCGGCTCGCGGTCACCGTCCTCGATCCGCCGGGGCCCGCGGCATGGCCGGAGCTGTGGCGGGCCGAGTGGCGTTCGGAGTGGCCGGACGCACCGATCAGCGCCCTGCCCACGCTCCAGGCGGCGCTGCGCGGCGGGCGGATGAGCCTGTGGCCGGCCGGTGCGGCGCTGGAGCCGGGGCTCACGGGCATCGGCCCGGGCGGTCTCGCGGTGCTGCCGCTGCCCGCGAGGAACCGGGTGGCGGGGGTGTGCCTGGTCGGCTGGGACGCCCCGCACGAGTTCGCCCCCGACGAGCGGGCCCTGCTGACCGCGACGGCCGGACTGGTGGGGCAGGCCCTCAAGCGCGCCCACGCCTACGACGCCGAGCAGGAGCTGGCGACGATGCTCCAGCGCAGCCTGCTCCCCCGCCGCCTGCCCCGGCTGCCCGGCGGCATCGCGGTCGCCCGCTACCTTCCGGCCCGGCGCGGGCTGCAGGTGGGCGGCGACTGGTACGACGTGATCGCCCTGTCGGAGTCGAAGGTGGCCCTGGTCATCGGGGACGTGCAGGGCCACAGCGCGGCGGCCGCGACCATCATGGGCCAGATGCGCACCGCCGTCCGGGCCTACGCCGTCGAGGGCCATCCGCCGGACGTGGTCGTCGCGCACGCCAACCGGCTGCTCACCGGCATGGAGACCGATCTGTTCGCCACGTGCTGCTACGTCGAGCTGGACATGGAGGAGGGCGACGCGCTGTTCGTGCGGGCCGGGCATTTGGCCCCGCTGGTGCGCCACCCCGACGGCGGCACCGAGGAGATCGCGGTGGAGGGCGGGCTGCCGCTGGGCGTCCTCGCCGACGCGGACTTCCCGCTCACCGCCCGGGCGCTGGCCCCCGGCTCGGTGCTCGTGCTGGTGACGGACGGTCTGGTCGAGTCGGCCGATCTGCACGTCGACGAGGGCATGCGGCTCGTGCGCGCGTCACTCGCCGCGGCCGATCCGGCGGACCCCGGCGGGATGGCGGACGAGCTGCTCGGCGAGGAGGGCCGCCGCGAGGACGACGTGGCACTGCTGCTCCTGCGCTACGACGGCATGCGGGTGCGGCCGGTGCGGGCGGGCTGGGTGGTGTGGCGGCTGCCGGACGCGGTGATGCACGCCCGCCGGTTCAGCGCGCGCACCCTGCGCTCGTGGGGCGTGGTCGAGGAGGCCGACACCGTGCTGCTGGTGGTGTCGGAGCTGGTGACCAACGCGCTGGTGCACACGCAGGGCGCGGTCCGCGTGGACCTGACCCTGGCGGCGGACCGGCTGCGGGTGACGGTGAGCGACTCCTCGCCGCGCGCACCCGCCAAACCGGTCGTCGTGGACTGGGAGGCGACGGGCGGCCGGGGACTGTTCCTCGTCGAGGCGGTGTCGGCGGCCTGGGGATCGGTGCCGGTCGGCGGCGGCAAGCAGGTGTGGAGCGAGCTGGTGGTCGACCGGGCCGAGACGGATCCGGCAGCGGGTGCGCACGAGGAGCCGGAGTCCGGGCCCGAGGAGACGACGGACCCGGCACCGGGCCGGAGCTGGGGAATGGGCCGCGCCCGCAACCGGGGGCGGGGCAGGGACACCGGCCGTGCGCGGCTGCGCGGGTCCGGGCGGGAGGCGTCGGGGCCCGGGGAGTCGGGGCCGTGGTGAGGGGGCGTGCGTGGCGCGCGGCCGTCGCCCTCCTCGCGGCGCTGCTGGCGGTGTCGCTGGCCGGGTGCTCCGAGGACGGCGGGAGCGGCGGCGGGGGCCTCACCGTCGGGGTGCTGCTGCCGAGCCGGGCGGTGCCGCGCTGGGAGAACGCCGACAAGCCGTTGCTGGAGAAGCGGCTCAAGGAGCTGTGCCCGAAGTGCAGGGTGATGCACGCCAACGCCGAGAACGACGCGGCCCGGCAGCGCCAGCAGATGACCTCCATGATCACCCGGGGGGCCTCGGTGCTGATCCTGGACGTCGTCGACCCCCGCGCCCTGCGCTCCTCGGTCCGCCAGGCACGGCGCGAGGGCGTGTCCGTGGTCGCCTACGACCGGCTCGCCGAGGGGCCCGTCTCCGGGTTCGTCAGCTTCGACGGCGGCACGGTCGGCCGGCTCCAGGGCGAGGCGCTGCTGCAGGGCATGGGCGCGCGGGGCATCGGCGGCGGTGCCGTGATGATGAACGGCGACCCCTCCAGCCCCAACGCCGCGTGGTACGAGGCGGGGGCCATGTCCGTCCTGCGCAACCGGGTCCGGGTCCTCAGGTCGTACGACACCGTGGGCTGGCGCACCGAGAACGCGCACGACCAGATGACGGCCGCGATCAGCGCCCTGGGCCCGGACCGGATCGACGGGGTGCTCGCGGCCAACGACTCGATCGCCGCCGGGGTGGTCTCGGCCCTGAAGAGCGCCCGTGTCTCGCCCCTGCCCCCGGTCACCGGCCAGGACGCCGACCTCGACGCGGTGCGGCGCATCGTGCGGGGCGAGCAGTACATGACAGTCTACAAGCCGTTCCGTGCGGAGGCCGAGGCGGCCGCCGCGATGGCCGTGGCCCTGGCGCGCGGCAACGGCCTGGACACCCTGGTCACGACGAGCGTGGACAGCCCCACGACGAAAGACGTCCCGGCCGTGCTGCTCAGGCCGCTGCCGGTGACGCGGGAGAACATCGACCGCGTTCTCGTCCGGGGCGGTGTCTACACCGTCGAGCAGATCTGCGTCCCCGAACTCCGTCCGGCCTGCGCCCGGATCGGGCTCACCGAGTGAGTGAGGTGGTCCCCGTGGCTCGTCCCCCCGTGCTGGCGCTGCGCGGCATCTGCAAGCGGTTCGGCGGTGTGCAGGCGCTGGTGGACGTGGACCTGCGGGTGCGTGCCGGTGAGGTGGTGGCCCTCGCGGGTGACAACGGCGCCGGCAAGTCCACGCTGGTCAAGGTGGTGTCGGGGGTCGGCCCGGCGGACCGGGGCGTCATCGAGTGGGAGGGGCGCCCGGTGCAGATCAGGCGCCCCCACGACGCCCACGCCCTCGGCATCGCGACCGTTTACCAGGACCTGGCCATGTGCGACAACCTCGACGTGGTGGGCAATCTCTTCCTCGGCCGGGAGATCGCCCGGGTGGGGATCCTCGACGAGGTGGAGATGGAGCGCCGGGCCCGCGATCTGATGCGCGCGCTGTCGATCCGCATCCCCGATGTGCGGGCTCCCGTGGCGACGCTGTCGGCCGGGCAGCGCCAGGCCGTCGCGATCTCCCGCTCGCTGATGGGCTCGCCCAAGGTGCTGCTGCTCGACGAGCCGACCGCGGCCCTGGGCGTGGAGCAGACGAGCCATCTGCTGGACCTCATCGAGGAGGTCCGGGACCGCGGGATGGGCATCATCCTGATCAGCCACAACATGGGCGACATCAAGGCCGTGGCCGACCGTGTGGCCGTCCTGCGGCTGGGCCGCAACAACGGTCTGTTCGACGTGAGCACCGTGACGCAGGAGCAGATCATCTCCTCGGTGACCGGCGCCGCGGACAACGCCGTCGCCCATCGCACGAAGGGCGGCGGGGAGGCGTGGCCGTGAGCCGCGACGGGCCCCGCCGGGACGGCCTGTCCGCCGGTCCGTCCCCCGCCGGCCCGCCGCCGGCGGCGCCTGGCCGGCGGGACGCCCTGCGGGCGTACGCCGGGCGGGTGCTGGACGGTGTGCCGGACGGTGAGCGCGGTCCGCTGCTGGTGGTCGCCGGGCTGCTCGTGATCTGGGCCGTGTTCCAGGCGCTGGACGACAACTTCCTGTCGCCGCGCAACCTGTCCAACATCGGCGTGGACGTCGTGGGGACGGGGCTGGTGGCCGTGGGTATCGTCTTCGTGCTGCTGATCCGGGAGATCGACCTGTCGGTGGGGTCGGTCAGCGGCCTGGCGGGGGCCGCGTTCGCCGTGCTGAACGTGAACCAGGGGATGCCGGAGTGGCTGGCGGTGATCGTGGCGGTGGCCGCGGGGACGGCCGTCGGCGCCTTCCACGGGGCGTTCTTCGCCTGGGTGGGCGTGCCCGCGTTCGTGGTGACGCTCGCGGGGCTGCTGGTGTGGAACGGGCTGACGCTGTACCTGCTGGGCGCGAGCGGCACCATCAACATCGACGAGGACGGGCTGGTCGCCTCGCTGACCAGCCGGCACTTCGGGAACGACCTGGCGGCGTACACGGTCGCCGCGCTCGGCACGGCCGGTTACCCGCTCGCCGCGGTCCGCAGGCGCAGCCGGCACCGGGCCGCCGGGATGCCGTACCGGACGCGGGGGGAGATCGGGGTGCGGACGGCCGCGCTGGCCGTGGTGTCCTTCGCCGCCGCCCACACGCTCAACCGGTTCCAGGGGCTGCCGCTCGCGCTGCTGATCTTCCTGGTGGTCCTGGTCGTGTCGGACTACGTGCTGCGCCGCACCCGCTGGGGCCGCCAGGTGTACGCCCTGGGGGGCGGTGTGGAGGCGGCGCGGCGGGCCGGGATCGGGGTGGACCGGGTGCGGGTCGCGATGTTCATGGTGTCGGGGACGCTGGCCGCGGTGGGCGGGCTGTTCGTGGCGTCGGGCCTGACCTCGGCGAGCCCCACGACGGCGCGTGCCGCCGGTTCCGGGATGCTGCTGATCAACGCGATCGCGGCGGCCGTGATCGGCGGGACGAGCCTGTTCGGCGGGCGGGGTTCGCCCTGGTCGGTGCTGCTGGGTGTGCTGGTGATCCAGTCGATCGCCTCGGGCATGGCGCTGCTGGGCGTCGAGGACGCGGTGCAGTTCATGATCACGGGCGGGGTGCTGCTGATCGCCGTCGCGGTGGACGCGCTGTCCCGGCGCTCCCGGGCCCGCGACCACCCCTGACGTGCTCCAATACGCCCTGTAAAACCCGTTATGTCTGGAATGGGCGGAGGCGGGTAGGGGCCGGAGTGTCATGACACGGAGCCGCCTCCTCCGGGCCGCCGTGGCCGCAGCGGTCGCCGCGGGCCTGGCCCTCGCCGGTTGCGCCGACACCGACCCGCCCGGCGACCGGGACCGGGCCGACCTGCGTGTGCTCGCGATGGACGTGCCCCAGACGCGGACCCTGGAACGGCTCACCGAGAAGTACTTCACGGAGCGGACCGGCATCACCGTCGACTACACGGTGCTGCCGGAGAACGAGGGCCGGGACCGGGTGCACCGCGACTTCGCGACACAGGCCGGCACCTACGACGTGGCGAGCGTCAGCGCGTACGAGGTGCCGATCTACGCGGACAACGGCTGGCTGGCCCCGCTGGACCGGTACGTGGCCGCGGACGCGGACTTCGACCAGGACGACGTCTTCCCCAACCTCAGGGCGTCGCTGACCGGCGACGACGGCAGGCTCTACGCCGAGCCCTTCTACGGCGAGGGCTCCTTCCTGATGTACCGCAAGGACCTCTTCCGCAGGGACGGGCTGACGATGCCGGCGGAGCCGACCTGGCGGCAGGTCGCCGACCTCGCGGCCCGGGTCGACGGCACGGAGGGGGCGAGCGGCATCTGCCTGCGCGGCCTGCCCGGCTGGGGTCAGATCCTCGCCCCGCTCAACACGGTCGTCAACACCTTCGGCGGCCACTGGTACGACATGGACTGGAACGCCCGCCTGACCTCCCCCGAGTTCAAGGAGGCGGTCCGCTTCTACGTCGGCCTGCTCCGCTCCCACGGGCAGCCCGGCGCCGAGCGGACGGGCGTGCTGGAGGTCCTGGACCGGTTCGTCACGGGCAAGTGCGCGATGCTGTACGACGCCACGTCGCTGGCGTCGTCGGTCGAGGCCGACGGCTCCGCCGTCAAGGGCAAGGTGGGCTACGTCCCGGCCCCGCACCAGCGGACGGAGAAGGCCGGCTGGCTGTGGACCTGGGCCTGGGGCGTCCAGCAGGCCTCGACCAGGAAGGACGCGGCCTGGGAGTTCGTGTCGTGGGCCTCGTCCAAGGAGTACCAGGAGCAGGTCGGCCGGGAACTGGGCTGGACCGCCGCGCCCGCCGGCAACCGCAGGTCGCTGTACGCCAACCCGGAGTACCAGCAGGCGGCCGAAGCCTGGTACCGGCAGGAGTACACGGCGGCGACGGACTCCGCCGACCCGGGCAACCCCGGCGTCGGCCCCCGCCCCTACAGCGGCATCGGCTTCCTGGACATCCCCGAGTTCGCGGTGCTGGGCACGGCGGTCTCGCAGCAGATCGCGGCGGCCGTCGCGGGCACGCAGTCGGTGGCCGCGGCCCTGGACAAGTCCCAGGACCTGGCCCAGGCCGCCGCGGCCAAGTACCGCGGCGAGTGAGGACGACCCGCCCGGGCCCCGGACGCGGCGCGGGCCGCGCCCCCGGTCACCCGGGGACGCGGCCCACGCACGGTCCTGAACCGCCGTGCCGGTCCGCCTACTTGCGGATCAGGCTGCGCAGCACGTACTGCATGATGCCGCCGTTGCGGTAGTAGTCGGCCTCACCCGGGGTGTCGATGCGGACGACCGCGTCGAACTCGACGCCGGTGTCGGTGGTGACCTTCACCGTGCGCGGGGTGGTGCCGTCGTTCAGCTCGGTGACGCCGGTGATGGAGAAGGTCTCCTCGCCGGTCAGGCCGAGCGCCTCGGCGTTCTGCCCCTCGGGGAACTGCAGCGGCAGCACGCCCATGCCGATCAGGTTCGAGCGGTGGATGCGCTCGTACGACTCGGCGATGACGGCCTTGACGCCGAGGAGCGCGGTGCCCTTGGCCGCCCAGTCGCGGGACGAGCCGGAGCCGTACTCCTTGCCGGCCAGGACGACCAGCGGGATGCCGGCGGCCTGGTAGTTCTGCGAGGCGTCGTAGATGAACGACACCGGCGCGTCGGCCTGCGTGAAGTCGCGGGTGTAGCCGCCCTCGGTGCCCGGCGCGATCTGGTTGCGCAGGCGGATGTTGGCGAACGTGCCCCGGATCATGACCTCGTGGTTGCCTCGGCGCGAGCCGTAGGAGTTGAAGTCACGACGCTCCACACCGTGCTCGGTGAGGTACGTGCCGGCCGGGGTGTCGGCCTTGATGGCACCGGCCGGGGAGATGTGGTCGGTGGTGACCGAGTCGCCGAGCTTGGCGAGCACCCGGGCGCCGGAGATGTCGGAGACCGGGGTGGTCTCCATCGTCATGCCCTCGAAGTACGGGGGCTTGCGCACGTAGGTGGACTCGGTGTCCCACTCGAAGGTGTCGCCGGTCGGGATCGGCAGCGCCTGCCACTGGGCGTCGCCCGCGAAGACGTCCGCGTAGGACTTGGCGAACATGTCCTCGCCGATGGCGTTGGCGACGACGTCGTTCACCTCGGCCTCGGAGGGCCAGATGTCCTTCAGGAAGACCGGGTTGCCGTCCTGGTCGGTGCCCAGGGCGTCCTTGGTGATGTCCACCCGCATGGAGCCGGCCAGCGCGTAGGCGACGACCAGCGGCGGGGACGCCAGGTAGTTCATCTTGACGTCGGGGTTGATGCGGCCCTCGAAGTTGCGGTTGCCGGAGAGGACCGAGGTGACGGCGAGGTCGTGGTCGTTGACGGCCTTGGAGACCTCCTCCGGCAGCGGGCCGGAGTTGCCGATGCAGGTGGTGCAGCCGTAGCCGACGAGGTTGAAGCCGACCTTGTCGAGGTAGGGGGTCAGGCCCGCCTTCTCGAAGTAGTCGGTGACGACCTTGGAGCCCGGGGCGAGGGTGGTCTTGACCCACGGCTTGCGGGTCAGGCCCTTCTCCACCGCCTTCTTGGCCACCAGGGCGGCGGCGACCATGACGTACGGGTTGGAGGTGTTGGTGCAGGAGGTGATGGCCGCGACCGTCACCGCGCCGTGGTCCAGCTCGTAGGACGAGCCGTCGGGGGCCGTGACGCGCACCGGGTTGGACGGGCCGGGGCCCGCCACGACGGCGGAGTGCTGCGGGGCGCCGGCGCCGTTGTCGTCGTGGCCGTAGGCCGGGGCGTCGGAGGCCGGGAAGGACTCGGCGGACGCCTCGTCGACCGGGGACTGCACGCCGTGCGGCTGCTCCTGCTGCGGGACGCCCGGCTTGCGGTCGGCGCCGCCGGTGACACCGGCGTCGACGTAGTTGAGCACGTCGGCGGCGAACTGCTCGGCGGCGCGGGACAGCTCGATGCGGTCCTGCGGGCGCTTCGGGCCGGCGATGGAGGGCACGACCGTGGACAGGTCGAGCTCCAGCTTCTCGGAGAAGTCCGGCTCGGCCTTCGGGTCCAGCCAGAGGCCCTGCTCCTTGGCGTACGCCTCGACGAGCGCGACCTGCTGCTCGGAGCGGCCGGTCAGCTTGAGGTAGTTCAGGGTCTCGTCGTCGATCGGGAAGATCGCGGCGGTGGAGCCGAACTCCGGCGACATGTTGCCGATGGTGGCGCGGTTGGCCAGGGAGGTGGCGGCGACGCCCTCGCCGTAGAACTCGACGAACTTGCCGACGACGCCGTGCTTGCGGAGCATCTCGGTGATGGTCAGCACGAGGTCCGTGGCGGTCGTGCCGGGCTGGAGCTCACCGGTGAGCTTGAAGCCGACGACGCGCGGGATGAGCATGGAGACCGGCTGGCCGAGCATGGCGGCCTCGGCCTCGATGCCGCCGACGCCCCAGCCGAGGACGCCGAGGCCGTTGACCATGGTGGTGTGCGAGTCGGTGCCGACCAGGGTGTCCGGGTAGGCCTTGCCGTCGCGGACCATCACGACACGGGCCAGGTGCTCGATGTTGACCTGGTGGACGATGCCGGTGCCCGGGGGGACGACCTTGAACTCGTCGAAGGCGGTCTGGCCCCAGCGCAGGAACTGGTAGCGCTCCTTGTTGCGGCCGTACTCCAGGTCGACGTTCACCTTGAAGGCGTCGTTGGTGCCGAACTTGTCGGCGATGACGGAGTGGTCGATGACCAGCTCGGCCGGGGCCAGCGGGTTGATCTTCGCCGGGTCGCCACCCAGCTCCTTGACCGCCTCACGCATGGTCGCGAGGTCCACGACACAGGGCACGCCGGTGAAGTCCTGCATGATCACGCGGGCCGGCGTGAACTGGATCTCCTGGCTGGGCTGGGCCTGCGAGTCCCATCCGCCGAGGGCGCGGATGTGGTCGGCGGTGATGTTCGCGCCGTCCTCGGTGCGGAGCAGGTTCTCCAGCAGGACCTTGAGGCTGTAGGGGAGGCGGGCCGAGCCCTCCACCTTGTCCAGCCGGAAGATCTCGTACGACTCGTCGCCCACCTGCAGCGTGCTGCGGGCGTCGAAGCTGTTCGCCGACACGACAGTCTCCTTCATTGATGTGCGCGTACCACCACGATCCTGCCGCCACGGCATCTCGACCGATCCGCTAAGGTAAGGCTAAGTTAGGTAACCCTTACCGAGTGGCGGCGTGCGGTGCTTCTCGGCAGATATCTCGATGTCGAGATAACTCTAGTACACGAGGGCCGGATGGTCATGCCCGGACCCGAGGAGATCCGGGGCGGGCCGGATCCCGGGTGCCATCCATCCGGGAACCCGGGGTAAGCGAACGGGACCGGGATGGGCCCGGTGAACACCGGAAGGAGGCCCTGAATGCCCCTCACGTTCCGCAAGAGTTTCCGGATTCTTCCGGGGGTGCGGCTGAACATCAACAAGCGCTCCTGGTCCATCACCACCGGCGGCGGCAAGAACGGCCCCCGCTACACCCGCAGCAGCACGGGACGCCGTACGACGTCGATGGACCTGCCGGGACCCTTCGGATGGCGGCGCACCACGCGCTCGTCCCGACACTGAGGCTGCCGGGCGGGGTTGACGGCTCGTCACCCGAACGGACCCCCGGGCGGGCGGCATCTCATATCTGAGATAACCTCAACCCCATGGCAGACGACTACCTCGTACGCATCGGCAAGCTCATCCGTGACGCCCGGCAGCACCGGGGCTGGACCCAGTCCCAGCTGGCGGAGGCGCTCGGCACCAGCCAGAGCGCCGTCAACCGGATCGAGCGCGGCAATCAGAACATCAGCCTTGAGATGATCGCGCGGATCGGGGAGGCCCTCGACAGCGAGATCGTGTCCCTCGGCTACGCCGGTCCGATGCATCTGCGGGTCGTCGGCGGGCGGCGCCTGTCTGGCGCCATCGACGTGAAGACGAGCAAGAACGCGTGCGTGGCGCTGCTGTGCGCCTCACTGCTCAACCAGGGGCGCACGGTGCTGCGCCGCGTCGCCCGCATCGAGGAGGTCTACCGCCTCCTGGAGGTACTGGCGTCCATCGGCGTGCGCACCCGCTGGATCAACGACGGCGTCGACCTGGAGATCGTGCCGCCGGCCGAGCTGAACCTCGCTTCGATCGACGCGGACGCGGCCCGCCGCACCCGCTCGATCATCATGTTCCTCGGCCCGCTGCTGCACCGCACGGACCACTTCAAGCTGCCCTACGCCGGCGGCTGCGACCTCGGCACGCGCACGATCGAGCCGCACATGATCGCGCTGCGCCGGTTCGGCCTGGACATCGCCGCGACCGAGGGGCAGTACCACGCCCAGGTGGACCGCTCGACCGTCCCGGACCGGCCGATCGTGCTGACCGAACGCGGCGACACCGTGACCGAGAACGCGCTGCTGGCGGCCGCCCGGCACGACGGCACGACCGTCATCCGAAACGCCTCGTCCAACTACATGGTCCAGGACCTGTGCTTCTTCCTGGAGGCGCTGGGCGTCAAGGTCGACGGCATCGGCACCACCACGCTCACCGTGCACGGCGTGCCGACCATCGACGTGGACGTGGACTACTCGCCCTCCGAGGACCCGGTCGAGGCGATGAGCCTGGTGGCCGCGGCCGTGGTGACGGAGTCGGAGCTGACGGTGCGCCGCGTGCCCATCGAGTTCCTGGAGATCGAGCTGGCGGTCCTGGAGGAGATGGGCCTCGACCACGACCGCACGCCCGAGTACTTCGCCGACAACGGCCGCACCCGGCTGGTGGACCTGACCGTCCGGCCCTCCAAGCTGGAGGCGCCGATCGACAAGATCCACCCCATGCCGTTCCCCGGCCTGAACATCGACAACGTGCCGTTCTTCGCGGCCATCGCGGCGGTCGCCCAGGGCAAGACCCTCATCCACGACTGGGTCTACGACAACCGCGCCATCTACCTCACCGACCTGAACCGCCTCGGCGGCCGGCTCCAGCTGCTGGACCCCCACCGCGTCCTGGTCGAGGGCCCGACCCGCTGGCGCGCCGCCGAGATGATGTGCCCGCCGGCCCTGCGCCCGGCAGTGGTCGTCCTCCTGGCGATGATGGCGGCCGAGGGCACGTCGGTGCTGCGCAACGTGTACGTCATCAACCGGGGGTACGAGGACCTGGCGGAGCGGCTGAACTCGATCGGGGCGCAGATCGAGACGTTCCGGGACATCTGACGGCATGTCGCCCGGCTCGCGCGGCGGTGTCGGGCGGCGGTGCGCGCGTCCGCCCGAAGGGGATGGTCCGACATGGTGGACACACCTCTGGTGACCTTCGGGCACAGCACCGCCGGCCGGGAGCGCATCCTGGAGCTGCTGCGGGGGGCCGGTGTCGCGTGCCTCGTGGACGTGCGGACCGCTCCCGGCAGCCGGCGCGACCCCGACCTGCTGCGCGAGCGGCTCGCCGAGTGGCTGCCGGACGCCGGTGTCGCGTACCGGTGGGAGCGCGACCTCGGGGGATTCCGCCCGCTGCCGCAGGACAGCCCGGACGTCGTCTGGCGCAACGCGTCCTTCCGCGGCTACGCCGCCCACACCCGCTCCCCCGTCTTCGTCACCGCGATGGACCGGCTGCTGCGGGAGGCGGCCGGCGTGCGCACCGCCGTGATGTGCAGCGAAGCGGTCTGGTGGCGCTGCCACCGGCGGCTGATCGCCGACTTCGCGGTGCTCGCCCGGGGCGCGCCGGTCCTGCACCTGATGCACGACGGGCGCCTGAACACCCACCGGCCGACGCCGGGAGCCCGCCTGCGCGACGACGGGCTCCTGGTGTACGACGGCCCCACCGGACCGGCCGGGAGCTGAGCCGGCCGGCGGTACGGCTCGTTCACGGGGTGCGGTCCGGGGAGCGCCGGGGCGGCAGGCGCGTGCGGGCGCTTCGGGGAGCGCCGGGGCGCGGCCGGGCGGGGGCGCCGCGCCGCGGCGGCCGCCCCCATGCGCCCGGCGCGCGCCCTGCCCCGGCCCGTGATCCGCTGCGCACCGGCGCGGCGACGGGCCCGGGCCGCGCAGGGCGTAAAGCGACCGGGGAATGGATAGGGGTCATACGGCGACACACGGGGAGTGTCCGACGTGCCCGGACATCGGGCCCAGCGGCTTCAGGGGAGGGAGCGCGCATGGACGGCCGGCCCTTGTACGTCGAACCACAGCCGGAGCCCTTGTACCTCGCACCACGGCTGGAGCCACGGCTCCGGTCGCTCGTGGCGGCGCACGGGACGCTGCACGCGCTCGCCGACGCCCTCGGCTCGCCCCTGCACGTCGTGGTGCCCGACCAGATCGCGGAGAACGTGGAGGGCTTCCGGTCCGTGTACCGGGCGCACCGGCTGCCCGGGCAGATCTTCTACGCCCACAAGGCGAGCCGGTCCAGCGCCCTGCTGCGGCGGCTCGCGGCGACGGACGCGGGCGTGGACGTCGCCTCGCTCGGCGAGCTGCAGCACGCCCTGGGGGCCGGGTTCGACGCACGGCGGATCACGGCCACCGGTCCCAAGAACCCCGAGTTCCTGTGGCTGGCGGCCCGCACGGGCGTCACCGTCAGCGCCGATTCCGCGGCGGAGCTGGAGCAGTTGGCCGCGCTGGTGCGCAAGCACGCGCTGCCTGCGGTGCCGGTGCTGCTGAGACTGTCGGGGTTCGAGGCGCCCGGGGTCCGGCTGCTGAGCCGGCGCAGCCGGTTCGGCACGCCCGTGCGGGGGCTGGAGGTGCTGCTGGAGGCGGTGGAACGGCACGGTGACGCGGTGGAGCCGGCCGGGGTGGCCTTCCATCTGGACACCACGAGCGTCGCGGAGAAGGCCGTCGCCCTGGAGGGGTGCCTGGCGGCGCTGGAGGCGTTCCGCAGCCGGGGGCTGCGGCCCCGCGCGGTCGACATCGGCGGCGGGTTCGGGGTGAGCTACCTCGCCGAGCGGGAGCAGTGGGACGCGTACACGACGGAGCTCACCGCGGCCGTCCTGGGCCGCCGGCCGCCGCTGACCTGGAGCGGTCACGGGTACGGGCTGCGCGCGGAGTCCGGCACCCTGCGCGGCGCGCTCGGGCTGTACCCGGCCTACCGGCCTGTGGCGGGCGCGGCCTACCTGGACGAACTGCTCGGCCGGCCCGCGGCGTCGCTGGGCGGCCGCCCGCTGGCGTCGCTGCTGCTGGAGCACCTGTACGACCTGCACACCGAGCCCGGCCGGGCGCTGCTGGACCAGTGCGGACTGACGCTGGCGCGCGTGCTGGAGGTGCGCGCCCCGGACGGCGGCGGGCCCCTGCTCGTACGGCTGGCCGCGAAGGCGGACGACGTCGCCCTGGAGGACCACGGCGTGCTGGTGGACCCGGTCGTCGTCCCCCGGGACGCCGGCGCGGCAGGTGAGGGGCCCGTCGCGGTCCATCTCTTCGGGAGCCTGTGCCTGGAGTCGGACCTGATCACCCGGCGTACGGTCTTCCTGCCGCGCCGCCCGGAGCCGGGCGACCTGCTGGCCTTCGCCAACACCGCCGGGTACGCGATGGACTTCCACGCCACCGGTGCCCAACTGCAGCCCGCGGCACGGAAGGTGGCCGCCTGGCAGGACGGCGACGCGTGGCGGTGGTGTCTCGACGAGCAGTTCTGGCCGATCACGCCCTCGGGGGGAGTCCAGTGAGGTACGACAGCATCACCGAGGCGATAGGCAACACCCCGCTGGTGCGGATCGACCCGGCCGTGCACGGGCTGCGCCACATCGACCTGTACGCCAAGCTGGAGATGCTCAACCCCTTCGGGTCGGTGAAGGACCGGGCCGCGTGGAGCATGGCGGAGCCGCTGCTGGCCGAGGCGGTCGAACGGGGCAGCCAGGTGGTCGAGTTGTCCAGCGGCAACACGGCGAAGGCGCTGGCGGTGATCGCGGGCATGCACGGCCTGGGCTTCCGGAGCGTCACCAACCGGATGCGGGTGCCGGAGATCAAGGACCTCCTGCTGCTGCTCGGGGCGGAGATCGAGGAACTGCCGGGGCAGAGCGAGTGCCTGGACCCGACCGCGACGGACGATCCGCTGACCCTGTTCCACCGGACCCTGTCGGCCTCCGGCGACTCGTACCTGCACACCGACCAGTACTTCAACCGGCGCAACACCGAGGCGCATCTGACCGGCACCGGCCCCGAGATCGTCAAGGACCTGGACGGCCGGGTCCCGGACTGGTTCGTCGCCTGCGTGGGCACGGCCGGCTCGTCCACGGGCGTCGCCCGGGCGCTGCGCGAGGAGGACCCGTCGGTGCGCGTGGTCGGCCTGGTCGCGGCCAAGTCCGACTTCATCCCCGGCATCCGCACCATCGACGAGGTGCAGGAGGTCGGCCTGTTCGACCCGGGGACGTACGACACGATGGAACCGGTGACGGCGGACGAGGCCATCGAGGGGATGCTCACGCTGAACCGCCGCTGCGGCATCCTGGGCGGGCCCACCGGCGGCGCGGCCTACTTCGGCGCCGTCCGCCATCTGCGCGCGCTGGACGAGGAGTCGGCCGGGCGGCGGACCGCGGTCTTCATCGTCTGCGACCGCGTCGAGAGCTACCTCGGCTACGTCAGGGAGCGCCGGCCCGATCTGCTGGGCCGGCCGGCCCGGAGGAACTCGGCGGCGGACCTGACCGAGGCCGAGGTCGCCGGGGCACCGACGGTCACCGTGGACGAGGCCCGGCGCTGGATCGACACCGGGGATCCACTCGTGGTCGACCTGCGCAGCCCCTTCGCCTACGCGGCGCTGCACATCGACGGGTCGGTCAACATCGTCGACGAGCTGCTCGCCGAACTCGCCCGCGGCGGGCTGCCGTTCAGCCGCAGCCGCCCGGTCCTGCTGGCCTGCCCGGTCGGCGAGCAGTCCGCCCGGTACGCGGCCCTGCTGACCCGCATGGGCCACCCGGACGTGCGCAGCCTGGCCGGCGGCATCATCGCCTGGCGGGACGCGGGCGCGCCCCTGGTGCGGGACTGACCATGACGGCACCCACCACCTGCGAGGACCTGCGCGCGTGGCAGCGGGAGCTGCGCGCACAGTTCCCCATCGTCACCGGGCACCCGGAGCTGGCGTACCTGGACAGCGCGGCCACCTCGCAGAAGCCGCGGGCCGTGCTGGACGCGGTGCAGGCGTATCTGACCACGTCGAACGCCAACGCCGCGCGCGGCACGTACACCTGGGCCAACCGGACGACGGATCTGGTGGAGCGCACCCGGGAGCGGGTCGCCCGGTTCCTCGGGGACGCCCGTGCCGAGCGGTCCGCCGTGCACTTCACCAGCGGCACGACCGAGGGGCTGCGCACGATCGCGCGGGACTGGCTGCCCGGTCTCCTGCGCGACGGCGACGAGATCGTCGTGCCCGGGGCCGACCACCGGGCCAACATCGAACCGTGGCTGGAGACCCGGCGGCAACTGGCGCGGGAGGGCGTGCGCATCCACGTGGTGGAGATGCCGTACCAGAGCGGCTCGTGGGACTACGACCACCGGGCGCTGGCCGAACGGGCGGGACCGCGCACCCGGTTCGTCGCGGCCACCCACGTGCACCACGTGTACGGCGGCGACATGAACGTGCACCGCATCCGCCGGGCGGTCGGCCCCGAGGCGGTGATCTGCCTGGACGCGGCTCAGGGCGTCGGCCATGTGCCGCTGTCCGTGGACGACCTGGACGTGGACTTCGTGGTGTTCTCCGGGCACAAGGCGCTGGCTCTGCCGGGCTCCGGAGCGGTGTGGGCGCGGCAGGAACGCGGGCCGCGGTTCACGCCCGGCGGATGGAGCGGCACGCCGAACACCGTGGGTGTCGCCTCCCTGGAGGCGGCCCTGGACTGGCTGGACGCGGCCGGGGTGGAGCGGGTCGAGCGCTGGACGGTCGACCTGGCCGCGCGGCTGACCGAGGGCCTGCGCGGTCTCGACGCCTACGAGGTGCTGGGCTGCCCGCTGAGTCTGGCCGCCGACTCGGCGGTGCAGCGGCGGCGGGGCATCGTGACCCTGCGGCACCGGGCCGTCGACTCGGGAGACCTGGGCTTCGTCCTGTTCAGCCACGGGTTCATGGTCCGCTCCGACCATCTCTGCCAGGGCGACGCCGGTGAGCGGACCGGTTCGGTCCGGGTGAGTCTGCACGTGTACAACACGGAGGAGGAGATCGACCGACTGCTGTCCGTTCTCGCCTCACTCGCGTGACGGCGCCACCAGTGCGTAATGGGAACCGTTTCCACCTGTAGTCTCGGGCGGGCAAAGGTCGGCTGCGAGACGGCTAGGTGGCGCGAGGCGGATGGGGCTGAGTCTGGCGACGGCGCAGCGGTGGGTGGACCGCTGGGAGCTGCAGCAGCAGCGGTACGCCGTCGACCGCGAGGAGCGGTTCACCGTGATCGCCGACGTGGTCGAGCACGTGACGGCGGGCCGTGCGGCACGGCCGCTGGTCGTGGATTTGGGCTGCGGCCCGGGCTCGCTGGCGGCCCGGCTGGTCCGGCGGCTGCCGGAGGCGGAGGTGGTGGCCGTGGACCGCGATCCGCTGCTGCTGGAACTGGGCCGCACCCACCACCCGGACGCGGCCCGGTACGTGGACGCGGAGATCGGCGCGCCCGGCTGGCTGGGGGCCCTGGAGCTGGACCGGCCCTTGGACGCGGCCGTCTCCACCACGGCTCTGCACTACCTCGACCGGGACACCCTGTCCGCCGTGTACCGGCAGCTCGCCGCGGTGCTGCGGCCCGGGGGCGTCCTGGTCAACGGCGACCACCTGCCCCTGGGCGAGGGGGGTCCGGCCTCGATCGCCGCGCACGTCGGGCGGTGCCGGGCCGTCCGGCAGCGGGCGTTCGCGCAGGAGGACTGGCACTCCTGGTGGGCCGCCGCGGCCCGCGACCCGGAGCTGACGGACCTCCTGGCCGACCGCGCCCGCCGCGAGGGCGCCGCCGCCACCGGGCGTCCCGCGGGGCTCTCCCTGCCCGCCCACCTGGATCTGCTCCGGCGGGCCGGCTTCGGCACGGCGGGCCCGGTCTGGCAGTACGGCGACAGCTGCGTGATCGTGGCGGTCCGCTGAACGGGCCACCCGCCCGGCACGACCCGCGGACGATCGCGAAGGTTGCTCCCGGTCCGGTCACCCGTCCGCGTTCCCGCCGAATGGTGCACGGCGGCCCGCCGCCGGGACAATCGGTACAGAAGCCGCTAAAGGTCGATGTCGCCACCAGCCCCGCGTCCGCCGGGCGGCCCGGCACACAGGCAAGGAGCCCCGCCATGACCACCGCCGAGCACCTCACCCACCAGGACCACGCCCACACCCACGGCGACGACTGCGGTCACCTCGCCTTCCCCCACGGCGACCACACCGACTACGCCCACGACGGCCACATCCACCGGATGCACGAGGGTCACGCCGACGAGTGCGGCGCCGGCGCCCACGCGGTGCACCACAACCACGACCACCAGCACGGCGACCACTGCGGCCACCAGGCCGTACGGCACGGCGACCACACCGACTACGTGCACGACGGCCACCGGCACGCCGCCCACGAGGGTCACTGGGACGACCACTGACCCTGCGCCCCCCGGACGGGGAGCGTGAGCGGCGCCGCTCAGCTCAGGTCGGCCCAGTGGACCGTGCGGTCGCACCAGCGCCGCAGCAGGGTGCGGTCGTGGCCCACGGCCAGCAGGGCGGCGCCGGTCGCGGCCCGGTAGTCCTCGACGGCGGCGACCAGTGCGGCGGCCGTGGAGGCGTCGAGCATCGCCGTCATCTCGTCGCAGACCAGCAGGCGCGGGCGCAGGGCCAGCGCCCGTGCCAGGCAGGCCCGTTGCAGCTGGCCGTCGCTCACCTCGTGCGGCCTGCGGGTCAGCAGATCGGCGGTGAGGCCGACGGCCGGGGCCAGTTCGGCGACCCGCCGCGCCGCCTGCCCGCCCCGGCCGGTCGCGCGCAGCGGCTCGGCGATCAGGTCGGCCAGCGGCAGCCGCGGGTCGGCGGAGAGCCTGGCCTGCTGGAAGACGACCCCGAAGGCGGTGCGCAGCTCGCGCGGGGCGCGGTGGCGCCAGTGCCGTACGGGCACGCCGTCGAGCAGGAGGGTGCCGGAGTCGGGACGGTGCAGCAGCGCCGCGACCCGGGCGAGGGTGGACTTGCCGCAGCCGCTCGGCCCGAGCAGGCCGACGGACTCCCCCGCCGCCACGGTCAGGGAGACACCGCGGACCACGGGGGCGTGCCGGTCGTATCCGGCGGTGACGGTACGCAGTTCAAGCACGGGCGTCCTCCGGCACGTACGGGTGGTGGCAGGCGACCGTGCCGGTCGGCGCGGCGCCCGTGACGCAGGTGCCGGTGGCCCGGTCGCAGCGGGCGGCGAAGGCGCATCCGGCAGGGAGGTCGCCGAGCTCGGGCGGCATGCCGGGGATCGGGGTGAAGGCCCGCTCGGGCAGGGCCTGGAGGAGGCCGCGGCTGTAGGGGTGGCGGGGGCCGGGCGATCCGAAGAAGTCGCGGGCGCCGGCCAGTTCGACGATGCGGCCCGCGTACATGACGGCGACCCGGTCGGCGATGCGCTCGGCGGCGGACAGGTCGTGCGTGATCATCAGCAGGGCGCGTCCGCGGCCGTCGGTCCCGGCGGGGTCGTCGACGTGCCGGCGCAGTTCGTCGACCGTGCGGTCCACGAGGTCGCGGTCGAGTCCGGTGGTGGGTTCGTCGGCGAGCAGCAGGGGCGCGCCGCCCACCAGGGCGAGGGCGGTGGCGGCCCGTTGGGCCAGGCCGCCGGAGAGCTGGTGGGGGTGGCGGTCGAGGTGGTCGGCGGGGAAGGCGGCCCGTTCGGCGGCGGCCTCGGCCGCGGCGCGCAGGGCGGACCGGCCCCGGGTGGCGGTCAGGGCGGCGACCGTCTCCTCCAGCTGGGAACGGACGGTGCGCACGGGGGTGAGGTGGGCGGCCGGGCTCTGCGGGACCAGGCCGATGAGGCGGCCCCGGACGGTCCGGGCCAGGACGCGCTCGCCGGCCGTGAGCAGGTCGAGGTCGCCGAGCAGGGCCGATCCGGCGGTCTGCGCGTTGCCGGGGAGCAGCCCGAGCAGGGCGGAGGCCAGCACGGACTTGCCGCAGCCGCTCTCCCCGACGAGGGCGAGGCACTCCCCCGGCGCCACGTCGAAGCGGGCATCGGTCACGGCGGCGACCCGGCGCCCACCCGGCATCAGGAACCGCACGGACAGCCCGCGCACGGACAGCACGGGCGCCCGCCCGGCCTCGGCGTTCCGCCCGGCGGCGGCCGTCTCGGCGGGGCCGGTCCCGGAGTCGGTCTCGGTGCTCACAGCATCAGCTCCGATCGGTGACGGGGGTTGATCCGCTCCCGCCAGGCCCCGGCGAGGCCGGCGACGGCGAGGGTCGGGACGATGAGGAACAGGCCCGGGAAGAGGGTCGGCCACCACTGGCCGGCGAGCAGGGAGCCGCGGGCGGTCTGGACGAGGGTGCCGAGGCTCGCGGTGTGCGTCGGCAGACCGAGCCCGAGGAACGACAGGGCCGATTCGTGCCACATGGCGTGCGGCACCATCAGCACGGCGGCGAGGGCGGCCTGCGGGAGCACCGCCGGCAGCAGGTGCCGTACGGTCACCCGCCACCGCGACGCCCCGCCCGAGACGGCCGCGTCGACGTACGGCCGGGACCGCAGGGACAGCACCTCGGCGCGGACGATGCGTGCCGTGGACAGCCAGTGGGTCAGGGCCACGGAGATCACCACCGGCCAGACCCCCGGCCGGAACATGGCGACGATGAAGATGCCGAGCAGCAGGTGCGGCACGGACGAGAACGTGTCGACCAGCCGCATGAGCGCGCGGTCGGCCCAGCCGCCCAGCGCCCCGGCGGCGGCGCCGACGGCCGTGCCGACCACGGTCGCCGTCAGGGCCGCCGCCACTCCGACGAGCAGGGAGACGCGCAGCCCGTACACGCAGCGCAGCAGCAGGTCCCGGCCGACGTCGTCGGTGCCGAAGGGGTGGGCCCAGGAGGGCGGTTGGAGCTTGGCGGCCAGGTCGACGGCCTGCTGGTCGAGCTGGACCAGCGGCGGGACGAGCAGCACGGCCGCGACGGTCAGGCCCACCAGTGCGGCGGAGGTGCGCACGCGCAGGGCGCGGGTGGAGCGGCGCCGCGGACCGTGCGACCGCCACGCGGTCTCCTCCGGGGCGCCGGCGGGCGCGGGTGCGTCACATGTCACGGAGTTTCACCCTCGGGTCGGACAGTCCGTACAGCAGGTCGGCGAGCAGGTTCCCGGCGAGGACGGCGGCGGTGGCCAGGGTCGTCAGGGCGGCGAGCAGCGGGAAGTCGACGGCGGTGGCCGCCTCGACGGTGGCCGCGGCGATGCCCGGCCAGCTGAAGACGCTCTCCACGAGCAGGGCGCCGGTGATGAGTTCGGGCACGCGGGAGCCGATGAGCGTGAGCACCGGCAGCAGCCCGGAGCGCAGGGCGTGGCCGAGCAGGACGGTGCGCTCGCTCAGGCCCCGGGCGCGGGCGCCGCGCACGGGGTCCTCGGCCAGGGCGTCCCCGACGCCCTGGCGCACGTACAGCGTGAACCAGGGCAGCTGGGACACCGCCAGCACCCCGGCGGGCAGGACGAGATGGCTCGCGACCTGCCCGAACGTGACCTGTTCGCTGCCGGTGTCGGTCAGTCCGCCGGCCGGCAGGACGTCCCACTGGAGGGCGAACAGCCAGACGGCCAGCAGGGCGATCCAGAAGACCGGGGCCGCCTCCAGGGTGTAGGCGAGGGAGGTGACGGCGCGGTCGACCGCCGAGCCGGGGCGGCGGGCGGCGAGCACGCCGAGGACCGTGCCGGCGAGCACGGCGACGGCGAACGCGGCCGCGCACAGCAGCGCGGACCACACCAGCCGTTCGCCGATGACCTGGGTGACGGGCTGGCGCATGACGGTGGAGTGGCCGAGGTCGCCGCCGAGGGCGGAGGTCAGCCAGTGCCACCAGCGGGCGGCGAACGGCTCGTCCACCCCGAGGTTCTCGCGCAGCCGCTCCAGGGTCCGCCGGTCGGCGCCGAGCGCGGCGGTCCCGGCGTAGGCCTTGACGGGGTCGAACGGGGAGGCGGCGGCGATGGCGAACACGCCGAAGGTGACGACGAGCAGGACGGGGCCGGCGAACAGGGCCCGCCGCCCCGTCAGCCGCGCCATCGCGGCCCAGGGCAGGCGGGTCACCGTGCGGGCTGCCAGTCCTCGATGTTCCACCAGGGGCCGCTGGCGAAGCCGTGCTCGTGCGGCTCCAGCTGGGTGCTCAGCCCGTCCCAGCGGTCGGCCAGCACGTAGAGGTGGTCGATGTGGGTGAGGAAGGTGTAGCCGGGGTCCCGCACCAGGGCGCGCTGGAGCTTGTCGTACGCGCTCTTGCGCTCGGCCGGGTCCTGGCTGCGGCGGCCGTCGTCGAGGGCGCGGTCCACGGCCGGGTTGTCGTAGCGGGCCATGTTGTTGAAGCCGTCGCCGGCGAGGGAGGAGTGCAGCAGGGTGTAGAGGCCGAAATCGGGGTCGCCGATGCTGCCGAAGCCCGCAAGGACGGCGGTGTCCTTCATGCGCGGTTCGATGACCTCCCAGGTGGCGCTCTCGGCCTTCACCTCGATGCCGGCCTCCTTGGCGTCGGAGGCGTAGGCGAGGGCGTGGTCCTGGCGGACCTTGTCGCCGGAGGGGTAGAGCAGGGTGAAGGAGGCGCGCTGCCCGTCCTTGGCGCGGACGCCGTCCTTGCCGGGCTTCCAGCCGGCCGCGTCGAGGATGCCGCGGGCCTTGTCCAGGTCGCGGGGGCGCTCGATGGCGGGGGTGAAGGCGGGGTCGTCGACGGGCAGCGGCCCGTAGGCCGGGCGGCCCGCGCCGTCGAGGATCTTGTCGACCATGGCCTCGCGGTCGACGGCGGCGTCCAGGGCCTGCCGGATCGCGCGGTCGCCGGTGACCTCGTTCGCGGTGGGGAGGGTGACGGCGCGGAAGTCGTAGGACCGGGCCTCGTGGGTGCGCTTGCCGTCGTCGTCCTCGAAGGTGGCGGCGAGGTTGGGCGGCAGGACGGCGCCGTCGAGGTCGCCGGAGCGCAGCCGGGTGGCGCGCACGTTGTCGTCGCCGATGACGGCCATGGTGATCGAGGTGACCTTCGGCTTGCCGCCCCAGTAGCGGGGGTTGGCCTTGAAGGTGAGCTTCTCGCCCTTGCTCCACGTGCCGAGGACGTAGGGGCCGGTGCCGACCGGCCTGCTGTTGAAGGAGCCGGTGTTCGGGTCCTGCCCGCCCACGATGTGCTCGGGGACGACGGGCAGGACGGTACGGGCGGCAAAGGGCGCGTAGGGGTATTTCAGGGTGAAGACGACCTTGTCGTCGCCGTCGGCCCGGACCTCCTTCACGGCGTCCAGTTCGCTCTTGAAGGTGTTGTTGGTCTTCGGGTCCAGCGCCGTCCGGTACGTGTGGACGACGTCGGCGGAGGTGAGCGGCTCGCCGTCGCTGAACTCGACGCCCTCGCGCAGGGTGTAGGTGTACGTACGGCCGCCGTCGGTGATCTCGGGCAGGGCCGCGGCGAGGGCGGGCTTCAGCTTCATCTCGGCGTCGCGGGCCAGGAGCCCGTCGAAGATCTTGGAGTTGCCGTCCTTGCCGTAGCCGAGCAGCGGGTTGAGGGTGTCGGGCTCGGTGGCCACGCCGATGACGACCGACGCCGCGGATCCGGCGCCGTCGGTCGCGCCGCCCCCGGGAGCGGAGCAGGCGGTGACCGCCGCGGCCAGCGCCGCCGTTGCGGCGGCTCCTCGTATCCGACGGGTCGACATGTGACCTCACACCCTTGTTGCTTCCATATGGCTGTTGCACAGACCTCGCAATTAAACCGTCAACGAGGGCCGCGGCGCACCACCCCCCTGGGGAAGCCGCTGGTCCAGGACGCGCGACGGACCGGCGGCGGCCGCGTGTGCGGCTCGCGCGCCGGTCCGCCGGTGTCCCGCCGCTCAGCCCTGGATCAGGGTCACCGCCTGGGCCGAGGTGGCGTGGGCGCTGGGCAGCGGCAGGCCGCCGAGGAGGCGCAGCTCCATCAGCGTGGCGTCGACCCGGGCCGCGCCGGGCAGGAGGGAGCCGGGCATGGGACGGCCCGTGTTCACCCAGCGGTGCTCGGCGCCGTCGCACACGGCCCGGGTGCCGCCGATGCCGTGGCGGGTGGTGGACACGCCCTGGCTCACGGAGGAGCTGACGAAGACCGGGCCGCTGGAGCTCGCGCAGCGGTAGGTGCCGGTCAGGGTGACCGTGCCGTCGGCGGCGATCCGGCCGACGGCGTCGACGGTGACGCTGTCCGCCACGGCGGCGGTGGACGCGGTGGCGGGGGCCGCGCCCGCGCCGGTCAGCAGGAGCAGCGCGGCACCGGCCGCCGCGCCGAGAAGGGAACGTGGACGCATGGGGGAAACCTCCCGAATGAGGTGAATTGTCCGAACCTCACTGGTACCGGCCCTCCGGGCCGGGGTCCGTGACCCTCACCCCTTCGGTGGCGAGTCCGCACCGGCCGTCGTGGAACGGTCGCGGCGATGTCCTGGACTCGTCACGCTTGCCGCCACGCCGTTCCGCCGCGGTCGAGACGGGAGGATCGTCTGTCCGTAAGAGGTATGGGAATGCTTCACACGGCCCTATCGACGTGGAGGTGCGCCATGTGTGCCCACCGGACCCAGTGCCCCGCGACCGGCTCCTCCGCCGCGCACGTCGTCGCCGCCCACCCCGAGCAGGGGTGGAGCCTGCTGTGCGACGGCGCGATCGTCTTCGACGACACCGGCGAACTCCTGCCGGACGGCCGGGTGGTGGAGCCCCACCGGGTCACCGCGCAGGGCCTGACCGTCGCGGCCTGACGCGCGGGCGCCGGGAGTCGACCGGACGGCGGCCGGCCGGGCGGGACGCGGCGGCCGGGGCGGAACGGGACTGCCGGAACAGGACGCCGCTGCCGGAACTGGACGCGGCCGCTAGGGCAGGACGGCGAAGCCGTCCAGTTCCACCAGGGCCTCCGCGTCCCACAGGCGGACGACCTGGACGACCGCCATCGCCGGGTAGTCCCGGCCGGCCGCCTCGCGCCAGATCTCCCCGAGCCGGGGCGCGTGGGCGCGGTAGTCCTCGACGTCGGTGGTGTAGACGGTGACCCGGGCGAGGTCGGACGGGGAGCCGCCCGCGGCCGCCAGCGCCGCCAGCAGGTTGGCGAGGGCCCGCGCGAACTGCTCCGGCAGGGTCGCGCCGACCACCTTGCCGTCACCGTCGAGCGCGGTCTGGCCGGCCAGGAACACCACGCGCGAGCCGGAGGCCACCACGGCGTGGGAGAAACCGGCCGGCGGGGCCAGGTGGGGCGGGTTGACGCGGTCGGTGGTCACCGGCGGTCCTCCTGGTCGGCGTACAACTCCTTGGCGATGATGCCCCGTTGCACCTCGCTGGCCCCTTCGTAGATGCGCGGGGCGCGCACCTCGCGGTAGAGGTGTTCGAGCAGGTGGCCGCGTTGCAGCGCCCGGGCGCCGTGCAGTTGGACGGCCGCGTCGACGACGTACTGGGCGGTCTCGGTGGCGAGCAGCTTCGCCATGGCCGAACGCCGGATCACCCCGGGGTCGCCGGCGTCGTACGCGGTGGCCGCCGCGTGGACCATCAGCCGGGCGGCCTCCGTGCGCAGGGCCATCTCGGCGACCTGGTGGGAGACGGCCTGCAGGTCGCGCAGGGTGCCGCCGAAGGCGTCCCGAGCCGCGGTGTGGGCCACGGTGGCGTCGAGGGCCGCCTGGGCCATGCCGACCGCGAAGGCCCCGACACTGGGCCGGAAGAGGGTGAGGGTGCCCATGGCGACCCGGAAACCCGCGCCCACCTCGCCGAGCACGTCGTCTCCGGTGACCGGGACGGCGTCGAAGTCGAGCGCGCCGATGGGGTGCGGGGAGAGCATGTCCAGTCCGCGGCCGGTCAGCCCCGGGCGGTCGGCGGGCACCAGGAAGGCCGTGACGCCGCGGGCCCCGGTGTCGGGGCCGGTACGAGCGAAGACCGTGTAGAAGTCGGCCTCGGGGGCGTTGGAGATCCAGCACTTCTCGCCGGTCAGACGCCAGCGGGCGGGGCCGTCGGGGACGGCGCCGAGCGCGAGGGCGGCGGCGTCCGACCCGGCCCCCGGCTCGCTCAGCGCGAAGGCCGCGATCGTGGTGCCGTCGGCCACGCCGGGCAGCCAGCGCTCCCGCTGCCCCGGGGTGCCGTGCAGGTGGACGGGGTGGGCGCCGAGGCCCTGGAGGGCCAGGGCCGTCTCGGCCTCCGTGCAGCCGTGGGCGAGGGACTCGCGCATCAGGCACAGGTCGAGGGCGCCGGAGGTGAACAGCCGGCCGAGCAGTCCCGCCCGGCCGAGTTCGGCGACCAGGGCGCGGTTCACCCGGCCCGGCTCGCCCTTCTCGGCGTACGGGCGCAGCCGCTCCGCGGCGAGGGCACGCAGCTCGGCGCACCAGGCGAGTTGTGCCGGTTCGAGCGAGAATGCGGTCATCGCCGGTCCCTTCTCCGCCACCCTGCGTTCCGGCCGGGCCACTCCGAGGCTATCGCGAACCGTTGACTGTCGTCACCAACACGATACGCTCCAGGAGCGAGCCACCCACGCCAAGGGGGCGAACCGTATGGATGCACGGCGCACCGCCCACGTCGACACCTTCGCGCGCGACCATCTGCCACCCCCGGACCAGTGGCCCAAGCTGCTCTTCGACCTGCCGGAGCTGCACTACCCCGACCGGCTCAACTGCGCCGCCGAGCTGCTGAGCGGCCCGCCCGACGACCGCCCGGCGTTCCTCACCCCGGCGGGCGAGCGGTGGACCTACGGCGAGCTGCGGGCCCGGGTCGACCACGTCGCCCATCTGCTCACCGGCGAGCTCGGTGTCGTCCCCGGCAACCGCGTGCTGCTGCGCGGCCCCACCACGCCCTGGCTCGCCGCCTGCTGGCTGGCGGTGCTGAAGGCGGGGGCCGTGGCGGTCACGGTGCTCGCGCAGCAGCGGCCGCACGAGCTGGGCACCCTGTGCGCGATCGCCCGGGTCAGGCACGCGCTGTGCGACATCCGGGCCGTCGACGACCTCGCCAAGGCCGAAGTCCCGGAGCTGCGCATCACGACCTGGGGCGGGGACGGCCCCGACGACCTCTTCGCCCGCCCCGCGCCGGGCACCCCCTACGAGCCCGCCGGCACGGCGGCCGACGACGTGGCGCTGATCGCCTTCACCTCCGGGACCACCGGCCGCCCCAAGGGCTGCATGCACTTCCACCGGGACGTGCTGGCGATCGCCGACACCTTCTCGCGGCACGTCCTGCGGCCGGGCCCCGACGACGTCTTCACCGGCAGCCCCCCGCTGGGCTTCACCTTCGGCCTCGGCGGCCTGGTGGTCTTCCCGCTGCGGGCCGGGGCGAGCGCGCTGCTGCTGGAGCAGGCCGGGCCCAAGCAGCTGCTGCCGGCGATCGCCCGGCACCGGGTGTCGGTGCTGTTCACGGCCCCGACGGCCTACCGGGCCATGCTCGACGACCTGGACGGCCACGACGTGTCGTCCCTGCGCCGCTGCGTCTCGGCCGGCGAGAACCTGCCCGCGGCCACCTGGCGGGCCTGGCAGGAGCGGACGGGCCTGCGCATCATCAACGGCATCGGCGCCACCGAACTGCTGCACATCTTCATCTCCGCCGCCGACGACCGCATCCGGCCCGGCACCACCGGGACGGCCGTCCCGGGCTGGCAGGCGCGCGTGCAGGACCCGGACGGCAACCCGGTCCCCGACGGGGAGCCCGGACTGCTCGCCGTGCGCGGTCCGGTCGGCTGCCGCTACCTGGCCGACCCGCGGCAGCGGGAGTACGTCCGCGGCGGCTGGAACATCACCGGCGACACCTACGTCCGCGAGCCCGACGGCTGGTTCCGCTACGTCGCCCGCGCCGACGACATGATCATCTCGGCCGGGTACAACATCGCGGGCCCCGAGGTGGAGGAGGCGCTGCTGCGCCACCCGGACGTCGTCGAGGCGGCCGTCGTGGGGCGCCCGGACGAGGCGCGCGGGCACGTCGTCGTGGCGTTCGCCGTCCTGAAGGAGGGCGCCGCCCGGGACGCCGAGGCGCTGCGCGCCTTCGTCAAGAGCGAACTGGCGCCCTACAAGTGCCCGCGCGAGATCGTCTTCCTCGACGCCCTGCCGCGCACCGCCACGGGCAAGCTCCAGCGCTTCCGGCTGCGTACGGCGGGCAGCGGGGGCAGCACGGCGGACGAGGACCGGCACTGACCCGTACGACCTAAGATGATCAACGTGTCCGACCAGCATGCCCCACGGTCTCTCATCGTCACGCTCTACGGCGCGTACGGGCGCTTCGCGCCGGGCCCCGTGCCCGTCGCCGAACTGATCCGGCTCCTGGCCGCGGTCGGCGTGGACGCCCCCTCGGTGCGCTCCTCGGTGTCGCGGCTGAAGAGACGCGGCCTGCTGGTGCCGGCCCGCACCGCGCAGGGCGCCGCCGGGTACGCCCTGTCGCCGGACGCCCGCCAGCTGCTCGACGACGGCGACCGGCGCGTCTACGCGACCGCCCCGCCCGAGGACGAGGGCTGGGTGCTCGCGGTGTTCTCGGTGCCGGAGTCGGAGCGGCAGAAGCGGCACGTGCTGCGCTCCCGGCTGGCCGGCCTCGGCTTCGGCACGGCGGCCCCGGGCGTGTGGATCGCGCCCGCGCGGCTGTACGAGGAGACCCGGCACACCCTGGAGCGGCTGCGGCTCGACGCGTACGTCGACTTCTTCCGCGGCGACCACCTGGGCTTCGCGCCGACCGCGGAGGCCGTGGCCCGCTGGTGGGACCTGGCCGCCATCGCCAAGGAGCACGAGGCGTTCCTCGACCGCCACGAACGCGTGCTGCGCGCGTGGGAGAAGCGCGACGACACCCCCGAGGAGGAGGCCTACCGCGACTACCTCCTCGCCCTGGACTCCTGGCGGCACCTGCCCTACACCGACCCGGGCCTGCCCTCGGCGCTGCTGCCCGGGGACTGGCCGGGGGTCCGCTCGGCGGAGGTCTTCCGGGGGCTGCACGAGCGGCTGCGGGACGCGGGGGCCGGTTTCGTGGGGCTGTGACCTGCCCGTACGGTGTCGTTAGTCTCCCCTGACCCCCGGGTACCCGGCGCGTCCCCGCATCCCACGCCGCACACCGGGAGACACGGCCATGGAAGAACAGTCGGGCCCCAAGCGGCCGGCGTTGATCGTGGTCGACATGATCAACACGTACGACCACGAGGACGCGGAACTGCTGCTGCCCTCCGTCGAGAAGGTCGTGCCGGTCATCGCGGAGCTGATCGGCCGGGCCCGGGAGGCCGACGCGCCGGTCATCTACGCCAACGACAACTTCGGGCGGTGGCGCTCGCACCACGGGGAGCTGGTCGACACCGCGCTCGCGCGGCCGCACGCGGACCTGATCGAGCCGATCCGGCCCGACGACGAGTCGCTCTTCGTGATGAAGGCCCGCCACTCCGTCTTCTACGAGACGCCCCTGGGCTACCTGCTGTGGAGCCTGGGGGTCGGCCATGTGGTGCTGACCGGCCAGGTGACCGAGCAGTGCGTGCTGTACTCCGCCCTGGACGCGCACATCCGGCACCTGGAGGTCACGGTGCCCAAGGATGCCGTCGCCTCCATCCATCCGCATCTGGCCTCCGCCGCCCTGGAGATGATGGAGCTCAACATGGGCGCCCGGATCACCACGGCCGAGGAGACCGACTTCGGCGAGGGCGCCTCCTAGGGGCCGGGACGCTCTACAGGCTCAGGCGGGGCTTCGGCGCGTCCGTGCGTCCCGTCCGCGGGGGGCGGCTGCCCGCGCGGTAGGGGGCGGGCCACACCGCTCCCCCGCCCGTGTAGCCCTGTTCGGCCGCGGCGTGCAGGGTCCAGTTCGGGTCGTACAGGTGGGGGCGGGCCAGGGCGCACAGGTCGGTGCGGCCCGCCAGGACGAGGGAGTTGACGTCGTCCCAGGAGGAGATCGCGCCGACGGCGATGACGGGGACGCCGGTGGCGTGGCGGATCCGGTCGGCGAACGGCGTCTGGTAGGAGCGGCCGAACTCGGGCCGCTCGTCGGCCACCACCTGCCCCGTGGACACGTCGATGGCGTCCGCGCCGTGCGCGGCGAAGGCCCGGGCGATCTCGACGGACTCCTCGGCCGTGGTGCCGCCCTCCGCCCAGTCGGTGGCGGAGATGCGCACCGTCATGGGTCGCTCCCCCGGCCACACCGCGCGCACGGCGTCGAAGACCTCCAGCGGGAAGCGCAGCCGCTTCTCCGGGGAGCCGCCGTAGGCGTCGGTGCGGCGGTTGGTCAGCGGGGAGAGGAAACCGGAGAGCAGGTAGCCGTGCGCGCAGTGCAGTTCGAGCAGGTCGAACCCGGCCCGGGCGGCCCGGCAGGCGGCGGCCGCGAACTGCTCGCGGAGGTCGGTCAGCTGGGCCCGCGACAGCTCGCGCGGTGTGGGTCCGCCCGGCTTGTAGGGCAGCGCGGAGGCGGCCACGAGCGGCCAGTTGCCCTCGTCCAGCGGCTCGTCCATGCCCTCCCACATCAGCTTCGTGGAGCCCTTGCGGCCGCTGTGCCCGAGCTGCACGCCGATCGCGGTGCCCGGCGCCTGTTCGTGCACGAAGTCCGTGACGCGCTTCCAGGCCTCGGCCTGCCGGCCCGTGTACAGCCCCGCGCAGCCGGGCGTGATCCGGCCCTCCGCGCTGACGCACACCATCTCCGTCATCACCAGCCCGGCCCCGCCCAGCGCCCGGGCGCCCAGGTGGACCAGGTGGAAGTCGCCGGGGACGCCGTCGGTCGCCGAGTACATGTCCATCGGGGAGACGACGACCCGGTTGCGCAGGGTCAGGCCGCGCAGCCGGAACGGGGTGAACATCGGGGGCGTGCCGGGCGGGCAGCCGAACTCGCGCTCCACCGCCTCCGTGAACCGGGCGTCCCGCAGGCGCAGGTTGTCGTGGGTGACGCGGCGGCTGCGGGTGAGCAGGTTGAAGGCGAACTGGCGGGGCGGCTGGCCCAGGTAGAGGGCGAGGTTCTCGAACCACTCCAGGCTGGCCCGGGCGGCGCGCTGCGTGGAGGCCACGACGGGGCGCCGCTCCGCCTCGTAGGCCGCCAGGGCCTCGGGCACGGTGGGGTGCTCGCTCAGGCAGGCCGCCAGGGCGAGGGCGTCCTCGACGGCGAGCTTGGTGCCGGAGCCGATGGAGAAGTGGGCGGTGTGGGCGGCGTCGCCGAGGAGCACGACGTTGCCGTGCGACCAGCGGTCGTTGACCACCGTGCGGAACGTGGTCCACGTCGAGTTGCCGGACCGCAGGGGACGGCCGTGCAGGGCGTCGGCGAAGATCTTGGCGCAGCGTTCGACGGACTCGCTCTCGCCGAGTTCGTCGAGGCCGGCGGCGTGCCAGACCTCCTCGCGCATCTCGACGATCACCGTCGAGGCGTGCGGGGAGTAGGGGTAGCCGTGCAGCTGCATCACGCCGTGCTCGGTCTCGGCGATCTCGAAGCGGAAGGAGTCGAAGGCGAAGTCGGCGGCGAGCCAGATGTAGCGGCAGCGGTGCGGGGTGACGCGGGGGCGGAAGACGTCCGCGTGCCGCTCGCGGGTGGTGCTGTGGACGCCGTCGGCCGCGATGACCAGGTCGTGGGTCCGCGCGAGGTCCGGCGGGGCCTCGGCGCGGAAGCGCAGGTCGACGCCGAGGTCGCGGCAGCGGGCGTGCAGGATCTCCAGCAGGCGCTGCCGGCCGAGTGCGGCGAACCCGTGGCCGCCGGAGGTGTGCCGGGTGCCGCGGTGGGCGATGTCGATGTCGTCCCAGCGGACGAAGTCCTGCTGGAGGGCTTCGTAGACCTCCGGGTCGGCGTGCTCGATGCCGCCGAGGGTCTCGTCGGAGAGGACCACGCCGAAGCCGAAGGTGGTGTCCGGGGGGTTGCGTTCCCAGACGGTGATCTCGCGGGCGGGGTCCAGGCGCTTGAGGAGGGCGGCGGCGTAGAGGCCGCCGGGGCCGCCGCCGATGACCGCGACGCGCCGGGCCCGGCCGGTCATCGTCCGCTCCACTTGGGAGGGCGCTTCTCCGTGAAGGCCGCGTGGAACTCGGCGTAGTCCGCGCCGTGCATGAGCAGTGCCTGGGTGGAGGCGTCCAGTTCGACCGACGCGGCCAGGGGCATGTCCAGCTCCGCCGTCAGCAGGGCCTTGGTCTGGGCGTACGCCAGGGCCGGGCCCTGTGCCAGGCGCTGGGCGAGCTGCCCGGCCGCCTCGTCGGCCCGGCCCTCCTGCGTCAGTTCGCTGATCAGGCCGATGCGCTCCGCCTCGGTGGCGCGGACCGGGTCGCCGAGCATGAGCAGGCGGGTGGCCTGGCCCAGACCGACGACGCGGGGCAGCAGGTAGGCCGCGCCCATGTCGCCGCCGGACAGCCCGACCCGGGTGAAGAGGAAGGCGAAGCGGGCGGTGGGGTCGGCGATCCGGAAGTCGCAGGCCAGGGCCAGGACCGCGCCGGCGCCGGCCGCCACTCCGTGCAGGGCGGCGATCACCGGGAACGGGCACTCGCGGATCGCCCGGACGACCTGGCCGGTCATCCGGTTGAAGTCCAGCAGCTCGGCGGTGTCCATGGCCAGGGTGGCGCCGATGATCTCGTCGACGTCGCCGCCGGAGCAGAAGCCGCGGCCCTCACCGGACAGCACCAGCGCCCGTACGGACCGCTCCCGGGACAGCTCGGCGAGCAGGTCGCGCAGGTCGGCGTAGGCGCCGAAGGTGAGCGCGTTGAGTTTCTCGGGGCGGGCCAGGGTGACGGTGGCGACGCCGTCGGAGACCTCGACGCGCAGATGCTCCCAGCGCGGGGTGCGGGCGGCGGAGCCGGTGAAGGGACTCATGACGTGCGGCCTCCTCGGGCGGGCACTGCCTCACTGAGCTCTACCCCACGAAGCTATCACTCATTCGTGACCGTCGTCATGAGTGCGCGATACGCCGTGCGGGTAGACACCCGGTGAGGGGCCCGGAGGTGACCTGGGCCGGTTACATCCGTCACAGATCGTCCACACCGGCGTAACGGCGGGAGCGACGGTGCGCAAGCACGCGTTCACCTGGGTAAGCCGTCCGGCGAGGGGGCGACGGTGCCTCCCGCGGTGCCCCTCGGACGTCTCCGGAAAGCGGCGCCGTACCATTCATCAGGTTGAAAGCAGGATGTCCTGCTCCATGAACGGACCCGCCTTGTACGAACTCCCCTCAGCCCCCGCCTCCTGGCGCGTCGCGCTGCCGCACACCGCCGCCGCGGTGCCCGTGGCCCGTGCCCTGGTCCGCACGGCGCTGGCCGAGCTGGAGCACGGGGCGGACTGCGACACCGCGGAGCTGCTCACGGCCGAGCTGGTGGCGAACGCCGTGGAGCACACCACCGGCGAGAAGCCGATAGAGCTGGTCGTGGAGCTGATGCCGTCGGGCTGCCGGGTCGAGGTGCACGACACCGACCCGGCCCCGCCCGGCGATCTCACCCGCCCGGCCGGCGGGCCGCCCGACCCCTGGCAGGAGCACGGGCGCGGACTGCTCCTCATCCGCGCCCTCAGCTCCTCCTGCGGGCACCGGCCGACCGAGTCGGGCAAGGCGGTCTGGTTCAGACTGCCTGCGGTACCCGCTCCTCGGCGTCCGCCGCGGTGACGCGGGCGAGCCGGGAGTTCCGGCGCCCGTAGAGCAGGTACAGGGCGGCCCCGACCGCCAGGAACACCGCGAACTGGATCCAGGTCGTCACGCCCGTCTCGTACATCAGATACAGGCAGAAGCCGACACCGAGCAGCGGGGTGACCGGGTACAGCGGCACCCGGAAGGTGCGGGCGAGGTCCGGCTCGCGGCGGCGCAGGGCGAGCACCGCGATGTTGACGGCGGCCATGACGGCGAGCGTGCCGATGGTGCAGAGGTTCACGACGGCGTCCAGCGGCGCGAAGGCGGCCGGCACGGCGAAGACGACCGCCACGATCAGCGTGCCGGCGACCGGCGTGGAGGTCCGCGGCGAGACCTTCTCGAACACGCGCGGGACGAGTCCGTCGCGGGACATGGACAGCAGGATCCGCGTCTGTCCGTACATCACGGCGAGCACCACCGAGGCGATGGCGACGACCGCTCCGAAGGCGATCACCCCGCCGCCGACGGTGGAGCCGGTCACCTGGTCGACGACGTAGGAGAGGGCGGCGGGACGGCCGCCGACCGCGTCGCCCCCGATGGCGCCGATCGCGACGAGGGCGACCGCGCAGTACAGCAGCGTCACCAGGCCGATGCACACGAGGATCGCCACGGGGATGTCCCGGCGCGGGTTCTTCGCCTCCTCACCGGCCGTGGTGATCGCGTCGAAGCCGATGTAGGAGAAGAAGGCGGCGGTGGTGCCCGCGCCGATGCCGGCCAGGCCCTCCGGGGAGAACGGCGTGAGGTTGCCGTCCTCGAAGGCGGTCATGCCGATCGCGACGAAGGCCACGAGCACGGCCAGCTTCAGCACGGCCATCGCGGCCGTGGCCCGGGCGCTCTCGCGCACCCCGCGGACCAGCAGCACGGCGGCCATGGCGATGACGAGGACGGCCGGCAGGTTCACGGCCCCGCCCTCGGCCGGCCCCGCCGACAACGCGGCGGGCAGCTGCACCCCGAGGAGGCTGTCGAGCAGCTCGTTGACGTACTGGCTCCAGCCGACCGCCACCGCGGACACCGACACGCCGTACTCCAGCAGCAGGCACCAGCCGACGAGGAAGGCCGTGCCCTCGCCGAGCCCGGCGTAGGCGAAGGAGTACGAGGAGCCGGACACCGGGATCGCGCCGCCCAGTTCGGCGAAGGCGAACGCGGTGAAGACGCACGTGATCGCGGCCAGGACGAAGGAGACGACGACGGCCGGACCGGCCTGGGCGACGGAGTCGGAAAGGCCGACGAAGATGCCGGTGCCGACGATGGCACCGACGCCGAAGCAGACGAGCTGGAAGAGGCCCATCGTGCGCTTGAGGCCGTGGCCTTCGCGGTCGGCGCCGGATTCGGCCACCAGCAGATGGGGCGACTTGTAGCGGGGCATGCGGGTGGTGCTCGTTTCTGGTGGTGCGGAGTGCGACGGGTGCGTCGCGCGGGCGGCCCCGGAGGAGGGGTGGTTCCGGGCCGCCGGTCAGCATAGGGCCTGTTCAGGCCAGCGTTGCCACCATGACCGCCTTGATGGTGTGCATCCGGTTCTCCGCCTCGTCGAAGACGACCGAGTGGGCCGACTCGAAGACCTCGTCGGTGACCTCCAGGTAGTCCAGGCCGTGCGCGGCGTGGACGTCCCGGCCGACCTGGGTGCCCAGGTCGTGGAAGGCGGGCAGGCAGTGCAGGAACTTCACGTCCGGGTTGCCGGTGGCGCGCAGCACGTCCATGGTCACGGCGTAGGGCGCCAGGGCGGCGATGCGCTCGGCCCAGACCTCCTTCGGCTCGCCCATGGAGACCCAGACGTCCGTGGCGACGAAGTCGGCGCCGCGCACGCCCTCGTCGACGGTCTCGGTGAGCGTCAGGCGCGCCCCGCTGACCTCGGCGAGCTCCCGGGCCCGGTCGACGACCTCCTCGGCGGGCCAGTAGGCCTTGGGCGCGACCAGGCGGACGTCCATGCCGAGCAGCGCGCCGGTGACGAGGTAGGAGTTGCCCATGTTGAAGCGGGCGTCGCCCAGGTAGGCGAAGGAGATCCCGGTGAGCGGCTTGGCGCAGTGCTCGGTCATGGTCAGCACGTCGGCGAGCATCTGGGTGGGGTGCCAGTCGTCGGTGAGCCCGTTGTAGACGGGCACCCCGGCGTGTGCGGCCAGCTCCTCCACCTTCTGCTGGCTGTCGCCCCGGTACTCGATCGCGTCGTACATCCGGCCCAGCACGCGCGCGGTGTCCTTGACCGACTCCTTGTGCCCGATCTGGGAGCCGGCGGGGTCGAGGTAGGTGGTGGAGGCGCCCTGGTCGGCGGCCGCGACCTCGAACGCGCAGCGGGTGCGCGTGGAGGTCTTCTCGAAGATCAGGGCGATGTTCCGGCCCCGCAGGTGCCGGGTCTCCTCCCCGGCCCTCTTGGCGGCCTTGAGCTCCGCGGCCAGCTCGACCAGGGCACGGAACTCCTCCCCCGTGAAGTCCAGCTCCTTGAGGAAGTGGCGGCCGGCGAGGGCGGTCGGGACAGTCGCCATGGGGGCGCTCCAGGGATGCGGGGACACGGACGATTGAAATAGTATACGTGTGTCAGCATGTCTATACGGAGACGGTCCTGGAGCACCCCGCCGCGGCTACACCGGATCGCGCTCCACCGGGCAGCTCATGCAGCGCGGCCCGCCCCTGCCCCGTCCCAGTTCGCTGCCCGGGATCTCTATCACCTCGATGCCCTGCTTGCGCAGGTGCGTGTTGGTGGTGGCGTTGCGCTCGTAGGCGACGACGACCCCCGGTTCGACCGCCAGCACGTTGCAGCCGTCGTCCCACTGCTCCCGTTCGGCCGCGTGGACGTCCTGGGTGGCGGTGAGCACCCGGATCTCGCTCAGGCCCAGCGCGGCGGCGATGGCCCGGTGCATGTGCTCCGGCGGGTGGTCGGTCACCTTCAGCTCCTTCTCCCCGACGCCCGGCTCGATGGTGTACGAGCGGAGCATGCCCAGGCCCGCGTACTGGGTGAAGGTGTCGCCGTCGACCATGGTCATCACGGTGTCGAGATGCATGAACGCCCGCCGCTTCGGCATGTCGAGCGCCACGATCGTCTCGGCGGAACCCGCGGCGAACAGCTTGTGCGCGAGCATCTCGACGGCCTGCGGAGTGGTGCGCTCGCTCATGCCGATGAGGACGGCCCCGTTGCCGATGACGAGCACGTCCCCGCCCTCGATGGTGGACGGGTAGTCGCTCTGCCCCTCCGACCACACGCGGAAGGACTCGTCGCGGAAGAGCGGGTGGTGCCGGTAGATCGCCTCGAAGTGCACGGTCTCGCGCTGCCGGGCGGGCCAGCGCATGGCGTTGATGGACACGCCGTCGTAGATCCAGGCGGAGGTGTCGCGGGTGAACAGGTGGTTGGGCAGCGGGCCGATGAGGAAGTCGTCCAGTTCCATGACGTGGAAGCGCACGGACGTCGGCTCCGGGTGCGCGTCCAGGAACTCGCGCTTGGTCATGCCGCCGACCAGGATCTCGGCCAGCTCCCGGCCGGGCAGGGCCGCGAAGGCGGCTCTGAGGTGGTCGGTGGCCAGCGGGCCGTACTCCTTCTCGTCGAAGACCCGGTCCAGGACGAGGGTCCGGGCCGCCGGGACCTCGAGCGTCTCGGCCAGCAGGTCACCGAAGAGGTGCACCTCGACACCGCGGTCGCGCAGCACGTCGGCGAAACCGTCGTGCTCGGCGCGCGCCCGGCGCACCCACAGCACGTCGTCGAAGAGCAGCGAGGTCTTGTTGCTGGGGGTGAGCCTTTTGAGTTCCAGGTCGGGCCGGTGCAGGATGACGCGGCGCAGCCGCCCGGACTCGGAGTGGACGTGGTATGCCATGCCTCCATCCTGACCACGGAAGGCCGCATTGACGCGCTCCTCGCGCGTTTCCGTTCCCGGTTGTTCGCTTCCGCGCGCGCAAGGGGACGGCGGCGCCCGCGCGCCGCGCCCCCCCCCCCCCCCCCCCCCCGCCACCCCCCCCCCCCCCCCCCCCCCCCCCCCCGCCCCCCGCCCCCGGCCCCCCCCGCGGCCCCCCCCCCCCCCCCCCCCCCCCCCCCCCCCCCCCCCCCCCCGCGCCCCCCCCCCCGC